>JBGURY010000015.1:0-46668 GCA_045132275.1 Candidatus Limimorpha sp. | reverse complement strand
CTCCTTTGGCGCGGACCGCATCTATGACGTCCTCAAGGGTCTCAACAAGTTCCCTGAGAGCATAGCATGCTCTACCAACCTGCTGTTCGCAAATATGGGAGAACTGAATTATGTGCTTCCTGTTGCAAAAGCCCTCCGTGAAGCCGGTGTAGCCGTCGAGGTATATCCGGACAACACCAAGCTGATGAAGCAGTTCGACTATGCGGACCGCAAGGCCATCCCGTTCATCTCCATTAACGGCAGCGACGAGGCCGCCCGCGGAGAGATCCAGATAAAGAACCTCTCTACCGGCGAGCAGCGCAGTTTCTCCAAGGACGACACGGCCGGAATGATAAAATTTGTTTTTTAAAGAAATCTGCTTACCTTTGCAGTCCAACACTGCGGGGTAGAGCAGTTGGCAGCTCGTCGGGCTCATAACCCGGAGGTCGGAGGTTCGAATCCTCCCCCCGCTACACAATCAGAAAACAGGTTGCAACGCAACCTGTTTTTGTTTTACCACCCGCCTGTGCAAGCTTGCTTGAAAACAGGCGGGTGGTAAAACAAAATGTTGAGGCGGAATACACCGCCTCAACTGTTTTCTGATGGTGTTAGGCCCCCCCCTAAAGAATGGCGACGCAGTCGCAATCCTCACATTCAGATGACTGTATAGAAAGCGACGCAGTCGCAATCCTCATTGTCTAATAATAGTCACATTTTCCACCGTCGAGTCCTTCCCTCGATACACGATGTCGACCTTGAAGTCGGCGGCATCGGTGTAGATATAGAGCGGCAACGCCTCATCGCATTCGGGTGTGTAGTTGAAATGCAGGTGGATGGTGGTGCCTGAGAGGTAGTTCTCGTCGGGTTGCAGTGCGTCGCCAGCGTCCAGCGGACGGAGGGAGAACACGGGGTCGGCCATCACCAGGGTGCGAGGCAACTCAATGTTGAGCGTGTTGTCGGAACGGCGGAACCAGTCCGTGAATTTCTTCCAGCCCGATTTCTCGGCGCAGGGGTCTTCCTCGGGTGCCATCACGCTGACGCCTTCCCGCAGGGCCTTCTGTAACTTCTGCGGCTCAAGCGAGTAGTTGCTGAGGTATTCCTCGCGGGCCTTTTGCTGCCTTTCGCTGATGTCTTTCTCCTCGTTGCGATAGGGTGCGAGGGCCTTGTCGTTTTTGTAACTCACCTCGTCGATCCAGCAGATGCGGTCGTCGGTCATGGCGATGGCGCGGATGCGTGTGATGTCGTCGTAGCTCTTGTCACGGTAGTTGAGTTCCACGGTCTCCAGGTCGGCGGTGGAGCGAGGCTCGATGATGTTCTGCGTCTTTGGCACTTTCACGACGTCGTATTCGTCTTTGTACATGTCGGTGTAGTGGATGCAGAGGAAGACGCGCACATTCTCCAGCTTCAGGTCGGAACGGTTGCTGATCTTGACGTGCAACACGTTGTCCTTGTGCCAGAACACCCATGTCTTCTCGGGTTCTACCGTCACGTCGAGGTACGACTGCTCAAGCAACAGGCTCTTGAAGGGGCCGTAGAGGTTCTCTTCGCAGAACTGCATGTCGGAGAGCAACTCGTCGTAGATGCCTTGGTTGCCACGGCGGAAAAAGTGGTTGAAGATCTCGTTGCGGCTTTCCTCCATGTCGCCAATGGAGGCGTAGTGGTGCGCCTTGAGCAGGTTGGGGCTGAAGAGGCCGTAGCCTTCCATGGTGGAGGCGTAGAGGCGGCGCAGGTACTGTCCCTCTTGTGTCTTGCACAGATAGGTGCGCATGTTGTAGGCGTCGAGCATGTCGGTGAGTTGCTCGGCCTGACGTGGGTATTCGGCCGAGGCCTGGTGAAAACGCAACATGGCGGAGCGTTGGTCGCCGAGCTGCTGGTAGAGCAAGCCTTCCAAGACGAGGGCGGGCGCCGTGCGGTCGGGATAGAGCTCATGGTAGCGTAGCAGCAGGTCGTCGGCCTGTTTCTGCTTCACGGTCATCGGCAACCGGGGCCTGTCGTCAAGCTCGTTGTCGGGGTTGGGCTGCTGCGTCTCGATGTCGTTCATGGTGATGGTGGGACGCGGGTCGACCTCCGAGGCGCTCTCGATGATAAGGCCCATCGAATGCAGCAGCATGGCCTCGCTGTTGTTGGGGTATTTCTTCAGGATGTTGCTGGTGTGCACCAAGGCGTCGTCGGCGCGGCCTCCGTAGAGGTCGAGGTAGGCGCGGTCTTTCTCGACGCACAAAACGTCGTATTCCTGCATGTATTTTTTGTAAATGGGCACGTAATACTCTAAGTAGTTGCGGTACGACAGCCGCAGGCGTTCCAGGTCTTCGCGCACCTGTGCCTTCAGTTTGGCGTCATCTTCGTATTGGCTGAAGGCCTCTTCCAGGGCTTTCTCCGTGTCGCCGCCCGAGGCGAGGTGGAAGAGGGCGAAGATGTCGCTGTGCATCATCATGATAAGCTCGACAAGCGAGGTGTTTTCCGTCAGGGTCTCGCCACCCTTGGCCACGCTGCGCATCAGCATCCAAATGTTGTTCAGCTTCTCGTCGGTCTGCTGCAGCTTATAGGTGTATTCCAGCAGCGGGAACAGCATGCGCTTGGCTTCTAAGACGTCGGGGGCGACACCTGTGAAGTCTTGCTTCGCCATGTAGTCGAGGAACTCGTCGAAGCTCTCGGAGTTTACCTGTGCCAGTTCCATGGCGTTGATGACGCGGATGGTCTGCTCGATGTCGTAAGGCGCGTCGGTCTGGGCCCGCTCTCCCACAGTGAGGGAGTCGTAGGCGGCGGCGAACTCCTCGATGGGCTGGTATTGGTCGAGGTCGATGCTCAACAGGTCGTCGACGACAGGGGTCTTACATCCGGTGAGGAGCAAAAAGAGCATCGCGACCGCAGCCGCAATGCTCTTATATGACGTTGTATGATTCATAATGATGATAAAGGTTGTCTTTGTTTAATCGATCTTGTCCAGGTCTCCGGCCACGGTTCCTTCGATGGTGGCTGGGATTGCCGCGCCCGAGAACGAGATGGTGCCGCTTCCTTCGAGGGTGCCTTGCACGCTAAAGACAGTTTCTACGATAGTGCCGCTCATGTCGATGGTGGCATTGACTGTGGATCCTTCATAGTCGAGGACGATGTCGAAAGGTTCCAGGTTAATGGCATTGCCGTCTTTGGTGCCTGTAGTGTTGTAAGTGTTTTCAGCGAAAGTGATGGTGGCGTTCACATGACCTTCTTCAGGGGCTTCAGAGATCAAGACGTCCATGTCATAGTCGATGTTGATGGGATAGGACAACATGAAGGCCGAGGCCGTGGCATCGAGGTTCACGATACCAGCATAGTGCGCCTGGAATTCTGGTTCAGGAGCGGGAATGATCTTGAAGTTGATCGTGACTGTGGCGGTCTTGTCTTGTGTGTCGGTGAGCACGGCCTTCATCGTGATGTCGGCAACGCTAGTCAACATCAGGTCTTCGGTGTATTGGATGGTAGTCTGGCCGTTGTATTCTAGGGTCTTCTCTTGAACGAACTCTTCGCCCACCGTAAAAGTGACCGTCAGTTTGGCGACGGTC
Organism: Candidatus Limimorpha sp.; assembly: GCA_045132275.1. Taxonomy (GTDB): domain Bacteria; phylum Bacteroidota; class Bacteroidia; order Bacteroidales; family F082; genus Limimorpha. The sequence continues at coordinate 43,147 of JBGURY010000015.1, read as the reverse complement.
TCGCCGGTGCCAATGAGGCCGATAGTGAATGGCATACCAGCGACGATTTCATCGCCGTCAGCCAGATAGTTCTCGCCGGTCATCAGGGTCAGGGTGGGGTCGGCATAGGTGGGGGTGGGTTCAGGGGTGGGATCAGGTGTGGGCTCTGGGGCGGGGTCTTTCTTGCAGCCTGTCGCCAGCACGAGACCAATCAAGGCAACTATAATGAATGATAACTTTTTCATTTTGATGGTTTTATGGGTTGAGCTTATTCGGCGGTCACAACAATTTTGTTGAGGGTGCCGGTCATAGTGCCTTCAATGGTGTAAGGTAGGGAATAGCCACCTTCCGAAACGGTGCCATCGCCCGTGACGACGCCGTTCAACGTGAGGGCGGTGCCGGCCAAAGAGCCTGTCATGTCTAAAGTGGCGCTCACGACATAATTCTGCACAGTGGTGTTGACGGTAACAGGGTCAAAGTCAACGTCGTTGTTAGTGATGGTGCCCGTGGCGGTATAGGTCTCTTCCAGTTCGTCATTGATGTAGGTCAGGATGACCTTGTTGTCGGCATCGCCAGGCGCGAGGTTGATCTTCATCGGTAGTGCTACGTCGTTGAATTCTTGAACGAAATCCTGGGTGAGGAAAACAGTTGTTATTTTGCCGTTGACGAGGCCGCTACCTTCGTAGTCGCCGATGAATTTCTCGTAGGGTTTCTCCTTGTTGCAGGCCGCCAGCAGCGCGGTGAGGCAGCACAGTGCGATGATGAGTGTTCTCTTCATAGTGTTTGTTATTTTTGTGATTGAACTTTTGTTACGATCGTAAAACGCTTGCAAATATAAGACCAATTTGAGTAAAAAACTTGGTTTTGGGTAAAAAATTGTATTTTTGGCCTTCAAATGAAAGTCAAGAAGAACAGATGGATAGCTCTTGTGGTAGCCCTGGTTTTGATAGCGGGGCTGGCGCTCCTTTATGCCTTCGGTCCCGTCAGCGGGCCGATGCCGCTGTGGATGTCGATCCTGCCGCCATTGGTGGCCATCGTCATGGCTTTATTAATAAAAGAGGTGATTTCGTCGCTCTTCGTCGGCATCCTGACGGGCACTTTCCTCATGGCTTTGTATGGCGGCACTAGTCCAATCTCGGCCTTGGGTGGCGGGCTGCTGCGTGTGGTCGACACCTATGTCGTAGGCTCGCTCTTTGATGCCGACCACGTCACCATCATCGTCTTTACCCTGCTTATCGGCGGCATGGTGCGTATTATCACCGCCAATGGTGGTATGCAGGGTGTGGTCAACTGGCTTTCCAAACGAGCCAAAGGGCCACGGTCGGGACAACTGATGACGTTCTGCATGGATCTATGCATCTTCTTCGACGACTACTCCAACACCCTTGTGGTGGGCAACACCATGCGGCCTATCGCCGACAAGCTGAAGGTGTCGCGCGAGAAGTTGGCCTATATCGTCGACTCCACCTCTGCGCCTGTGGTGGCGGTGGCGTTTGTCACCACCTGGATCGGCGCCGAGTTGAGTTATATCTCCGACGGCATCAAAGCCATCGGGTTGGACGCCTCGGCCTATTCGGTGTTCTTCCATTCGTTGGCCTACAGTTTCTATCCCTTCCTCACCCTTGGTTTTGTGCTGATGGTCATTCTCAGCGGGCGCGACTTCGGCCCCATGCTGAAGGCCGAACGTAAGGCACGTCAGGCCTCAACGATGGAGAGCGAGATGATGGACAGCGTGTCTCGTCCGGCCCATATCGTCGATGCCTTGGTTCCGTTGGCGGTGCTGATTTTCGGCACCATCATCGGACTGATGGCCACGGGTTATGACGCCTCGGTATGGCAAGCGGAAACGGGGTTCTTCTCCAAGCTCTCCGCTACCATCGGTGCGGCCAACTCCTACCAGGCGTTGCTCTGGGCCTCGTTGGCCTCGCTGCTCACCGCCATCATGGTGACCCTGTTGCGCGGCAGCCTGACCTTCGCCAAGGTAATGGAGGAGATGGTAGAGGGCTTCAAGAGCATGTTCAACGCTGTGCTGATTCTGACCATGGCATGGTCCATCGCTTTGGTGACCAAGGACATGCACACGGCCGAGTTCGTCTCGCAGCTCTTGGTGCAATGGTCGCTGTCGCCGGTGTTGGTGCCAGTGCTCACCTTTGTCTTGGCCGCCCTCATCGGATTCTCCACAGGCACCTCATGGGGCACGATGGCCATTCTCTATCCTTTGATTCTGCCCGCTTCGTGGCTGCTCTGCCAGGAGCAGGGCATGAGCGTCGAAGCCTCTATGCCGTTGTTCTATAACGTGGTGGCCTCGGTGCTGGCGGGTGCCGTCATGGGCGACCACTGCAGCCCTATCTCCGACACCACCATTATGAGCTCGTTGGCTTCGAGTTGCAACCACTTGCAGCACGTGGGCACACAAATGCCCTATGCCCTCACCGTAGGTGGCGTGGCGTTGCTGTTAGGTGTGTTGCCAACCGCTTTGGGTTTGCCCTCGTGGGTGGCGTTCCTGATGGGCTTTGTGGTGCTGGGTCTGATAGTGAGGCTGGTAGGAAAAAAAGTATAGACGTAGCGCACTACGTCTATACAATCGGCATGCTTTCCAGATAATTATTTTGCGGGATCGGTATTGTCGCAGCGTTGTCCCTCGTACTGCTGCACCTCATCGTATTTGTAGACTAACTCGATGCCCACAGTGCGGAACATCTCCTCGGTCTCAGCGCCGTCGTGGTAGCGGCGTTCGCAAACCACGCGGACGATGCCGCAGTTGATGATGAGCATGGCGCAGGTACGGCAAGGGGTCATACGGCAATAGAGGGTACTTCCGTCCAATGCGATGCCCCTACGGGCGGCCTGGCAGATGGCGTTCTGCTCGGCATGCACGGTGCGCACGCAGTGTTGGGTGACGCTGCCGTCCTCATGAATGGTCTTGCGGAAGAGGTGTCCCACGTCGTCGCAGTGGGGGAGGCCCTTGGGTGAGCCCACATAGCCTGTCACAAGGATTTGCTTGTCCTTCACGATGACGCAGCCGCTGCGGCCACGGTTGCAGGTGGCGCGCTCGCTGACGGTGTCGGCGAGGTTGAGAAAATAGTCGTCCCATGACGGGCGCACATGCAGCTGGCGCAAGGCCTTCTCGACCTGCTCGTGCAGCTCGGGGATGGTGCCGTCGTTGGTGAGCACGAAGTCGGCTTCTTTGATACAGGCGCCAAGGTTTTGCTTGTTGGGGTCGGTGGCGGTCATCTCACGCTCCTCGTTGGCCACGAAGGTCTCGAAGTCGATGTGGTCGGTCTCCGAGCCGCGCAGGTAGATGCGGTCGTAGCGGATTCTCTTGTCGGCGTCGACGGCGAAGAGGTAGAACTCGCCCTTCTCGCGCAGCGAATGGATTTCGCCCGGTGTACGCACGCTCTCGATGACAGCGTTCTTGCCCTCGGCCTTGGCGCGCTCGAAGAGTTGGTCGGTGATGTAGCTCGGACAATGCTGCGCGCGGAGGTCGTTGCCCACGAGGGTCAGCGTGTCACGGTTCACCTCGAGGCCTCGGCGTTGGCATTCCTCCGTGATGAAGGCCCGCACCGAGTAGTGCACGAAGCCCTTCTCCTTGACGAGATAGTCGACGATGGTGCCTTTGCCGGCGCCCAACGTCCCTGTGATTCCTATAATGATCATGATACTTTGTGTTTTTTATCTGTATGTGTTAGACAGGGGCTTCACCGCCTGCTTAATATAATATTTGTCCCTTTAGGACTATCTTTAACTCTAAACTCTAAACACTCAACTCTAAACTATCTCACTTGTTCTTTAATCTCAACCACCCATTTGGTGACATCCGCGGGCTGGAATTGCTCCATCTTGGCCAGAAGGTCCTTTGGGTCATCGCTTACGATAAGGTTTTCGGCGTGTTCCCTCCTCATAAAGCCCTCGTCGGCGATATGTTTGATGAACTCGACGATGCCGTCGTAGTAGCCATTCACGTTAAAGATTGCGACGGGCTTGTCGAAGACACGCAGCTGGCTGAGCACATAGGCCTCGAAGAACTCGTCCATGGTGCCGATACCTCCGGGGAGGACGATGAAGCCGTCAGCCATATCCTCAAGGATTTTCTTGCGTTCGGCCATCGATTCGACGACGATGAGTTCGTCGATTTCGGGGTGACCCACATGCATGTCCAGGAGGTGCTGTGTGATGGTGCCGGTCACCTTGCAGTGGCGTTCCATCATCACGTCGGCAACAACTTTCATCAGGCCCACGCTGCCGCCGCCGAAGAGCAGCTCGCAGCCATTGTCGGCCAGTGCCTGACCCAATTCAATGGCTTTCTCCTTGTAAATTGGGTCGAAACCCATGCTGCTGCCACAAAAAATGCAAATCTTCTTCATCAGGTAAATTTTTGCAAATGTAGGTTTTTTTTCTGTAGTTTTGCAAAACCAAATTGTAAAATCATGAAAAACACGAAACTTATCATCGCCATGGCGGCGGCCTTGTGCTTGGCCTCTTGTGACTTTGGCAAACCTAGCACAAACGAAGAAACACCTGTTGTGGAAACTATTGAGACTGCCGTCTCGACAGAAGCGGATGACATGGTGTTGACCATCAATGAGGACGGTTTGCCGGGCCTGGAATTTGGTTCGGAGATTCCCGAGACGATGGAGGGTTGCGCTATCGAGCCGCAGACCTATATGGCCGAGGGCGAGGAACAGGTCAAGTACGTCGTTAAGAAGGGCGACGAACTCGTCATGGAGATTGAACCGGGATTTGATTTTGGGAAGATGGAGTTTACCAAGACCGTCGAGGTCGTCAATATCTATTCCGACCGCTATCAGGATTTGAAGAATTTCCATGTGGGCAGCAACGCCAATGATGTGCTGGCGGCCTATCCCGACTTGGTGACAAGTCTTACCGTCAACGGCGATATCTGCATGGATATGGGCGGCACGCAGTTTATGGTGTCACCAGAGGATTATGACGGCAACCTCCCTGAAGTCACGAGCGACGAGGGCGCCCTCATAGCGCATCCTGCCTTCAAGCCGGACGCCAAAGTGAAAATGATTCGTTTGTATAACACGAAATAAAACCCGGGATGGACAGGACGATAGGCATTCTCGGCGCGATGGCCGAGGAGATCGACGAGGTGAAAGCCCTATTGACGAACAAGACGATTGTCAAAATCGCGAACCGTGAGTTTGTGGTAGGCAAGATCAACGGCATCGCCTGTGTGGTGGCCTTCTCCAAATGGGGCAAGGTGGCTGCCACGATTACGGCGACCTTGTTGGTGCAGGAGTTCGGCATTACCGACCTCTTCTTCATCGGCACGGCGGGCGCCGTGGCCGACGGCCTCAAAGTGGGCGATATCGTCATTTCCAAACGCCTTGTCCAGCATGATCTGGACGTCCGTCCTATCATCTCGCGCTTTGAATTGCCCTTGCTCAACCGCATCTATGTCGACAGCGACCCCGCCCTGACCGAGCTGGCGGGCAAGGCGGTGACGAACCTATTGAACAAAGGCGTGGAGCACATGGTGGGCGAGGAGGCCGTCAAGGAATTTAATCTCAATCCAAAACTCTATTACGGTGACATCGCCAGTGGCGACCAGTTTGTCAACAGCGATGCGAAGCGCAATGAAATCTTGGGTCTGTTGCCCGATGTGCTTTGCGTGGAGATGGAAGGCGCCGCTGTGGCACAGGTGTGTCTGGAGTTCGGCACGCCTTTCACCGTCATCCGTACCATCAGCGATAGTGCCGACCACAACGCCCGCGTCGATTTCGGGAAGTTTGTTGTCGAGGTGGCGAATGCGTATTCGAGGGCGATTATTAGTGAGATTCTAAGGTTAATCTGATAATCTCCCAAAACATCCCCATCCCGATTTCCAAGATGTCGTCAGGGAAATCGAACATCGGGTCGTGAAGGGCAGGTTGCTCTATGCCCGAACCGAGACCGAAGAATCCTATCGGACAGACACTGCCAAACCTTCCGAAGTCTTCCGACCAGCGGAAAGGATCTTCCAATTGACCGAGATTTAATTCAAGGTTCTTGGCGGCTTGTTCAATGGTCTTCACGCAGTTGGCATCGCTGTTGGTGGCGGCGAAGGCCTCATGCATCGAGAAATTGAAGTCGAAGAGATAATCCTTGGCCTTGGCGCGGCAGAACTCGATGATTTCCGTGGACATCAATTCAAGGTTGCGGTCGTTGAAGCTGCGCAAGGTAAGCCATATCTCGGCATGGCCAGGGGCGACGCCGAAGGTCTCCTCGCCTAAGATGGCATGCGTGATGACGAAGGTCGTCAATGGCTTCACGGCTTTCAGTTGCTCGCGTTTTTTCTCCAGATGGTGGACAAGCTGGGCTAGCAACTCCGAAGGGTTGCGCCCTGTCTCTGGTTGGGAGGCGTGGGCGGTGCGGCCGTCGAAAACGAGTTTCAGGCCGAACGAAGCCGCGGCAAAACAACCTTCCCTTACCATGATTTGGCCTTTCTCGAAACCGGGCAGGTTGTGCAGACCATAGGCCACATCGGGCTTGATTTGAGCGAACTGCGGGTCGTCAATAATGGCTTGCGCGCCTTGTCCGGTCTCCTCGGCAGGCTGGAAGAGCAGCACCACCTCACCCTGGTCGGGGCGTTGCTCGCCGAGCCATTGCGCCAGCCCGCAGAGGATGGTGGCGTGCCCGTCATGACCGCATTTGTGCGAGACGCCTTGGTTTTGTGAACGATAGGGGAGGTCATTGGGCTCGGGGATGTGCAGGGCGTCGATGTCGCCACGGATGAGGATGCGCTTGCCGGACTTGGCACCTTTATATATGGCTGCCAAACCGTATCCGCCGATTCTCTCGATGAGTTGGTCGGGACGGGTTTGCTTCACCCATTGGTTCAAGATGCCGTTGGTCAGGGCCTCTTGACCGGAGAGTTCAGGATGGGCATGGAGGATATGGCGCAGTTCGATGAGTTCTTGCATGGTGTGATGGTTTGCCGCAAAAGTAGGGATTTTTTCATTATTCTAAATTAATGTCTTATCTTTGCCCCGATTTTTTGAAAGTCAGATGCAAACCGTATTATATCCCTTTAAATTCAAGCCCATTTTCAAGGACAGAATCTGGGGCGGACGCAAGATCAAGGAGCAACTTGGGTTGGACTACGGTCCGCTGCCCAACTGTGGCGAGGTATGGTTGCTGTCGGGTGTCTGGGACGAGCAGAGCGAGATCGCCAATGGCGACTTCGAGGGCGACGAGATCAACGACCTGGTGGAGACCTTCATGGGCGACCTCGTCGGCGAGAGCGTTTTCGACAAATACGGCGAGCAGTTCCCGCTTTTGCTGAAGATCATCGACGCCAACGACTGGCTCTCAGTGCAGGTGCACCCCGACGACGAATTGGCCGAGAAACGCGGTCTGGGCAACGGCAAGACCGAGATGTGGTATGTGATGGAGGCCGACAAAGACGCCGAGCTCGTCATGGGCTTCAACCGTGAGATGACGCGGATGGACTATGTCAACGTGTTGAAAGATAATAAACTGCAATCGGTCCTGAATCATGAGCCGGTGAAGAAAGACGATGTCTTCTTCATCCCAGCCGGGCGTATCCACGCTTTGGGTCCCGGCATCATGGTGGCCGAGATACAACAGACCAGCGACACCACCTACCGCATCTACGACTGGGATCGCATCGACGTGGCCGGGATGAGTCGCGAGCTGCACATCCCACAGTCGGTGGAGGCCATCGACGGGACCTTGCCCGAACGCTACAAGACCGAGGTGCCCAACGTGATGAATAAGACCGTCCCTGTCGTTGACTGCCAGTACTTTGTGACCAATCTGCTGCAACTGCAGGGCGAGATGGAGAAGGACTACGCCAACCTCGACTCGTTTGTGATTTTGATGCCAATTGAAGGAAATTTTTCGTTGGTTTGGGAAAATGGCGCGATATTTGTAAGCACAGGAGAGTGTGTCCTGATCCCCAATGTCATCAAGAAGGTGGCCATCAGGGCCGAGCAATACTGCAAAATGCTGGAAATCTATTGCCAACTTGACGAAGAATGAATGCGGAAATCGCAGATTCAGCGAAGCTAATGCGGAATGATGAATTTTGAAATTAGAAATCTTGAAATACGAAGTATTCAACGAAGTTAAATCTTGAAATTTTGAAATAATAAATCTTAAATCAATGAAAAAGCTAATGACACTCCTGCTGATGGCCTTTGTTTTCTCGGGCCTTCACGCGCAAACCAAATCGGACCTGCCTAACATCACCCTGAAGGACTTGAAAGGCAAGGACGTGAACATCGCCAAGCTTAACAATGGTGGCAAGCCCATCGTCATCACCTTCTGGGCCACCTGGTGCGGTCCCTGCATCAAGGAACACAATGCCTTGAACGACGTCTACGAGGACTGGAAGGACGAGACAGGCGTGAAGATATATTCCGTCAGCATCGACGACTCGCGTTCCACTGCCAAGGTGAAGCCCACCGTCGAAGGCAAGGGCTGGGACTTTGAAGTCCTCCTGGACGTGAACAGCGACCTGAAACGCGCCATGAACGTGAGCAACCCGCCCCATACGTTCCTGATCGACGGTAATGGCAAGATCGTGTATCAGCACACGGGCTACTTTGAAGGCGCCGAGGACGAGCTGTACGAGGAGATCTTGAAACTCTCGAAAAACAAGAAGAAAAAGTAATACAATAGTTTATGCATAAACACATACTGTTTTTGATGGCACTCGCCCTGATCGGATTCAGAGCGAGTGCTCAGTCGTTCCTTGAGAACAGCCAAGTGAGCGGCAGCTTCCAGACTGACGCCCAGTACTACATGCTCGACAAAGGCATCGATATCACCGACCTTAAGGGCAAGAAGCTGGGCATCAATGGTTTTGGCAAGGTGAACTATACCAACGGCAACTTCTCGGCAGGCATGCGTTTCGAGGCTTTCATGCCTGAGATGAATGGCTTCCGCAGCGAGCTCAACGGCGTGGGCCTGGCCAATTTCTTCGCCACTTATGACAATGGCTTCATCGGCATGACCGTGGGCGACATCTACGACCAGTTTGGCAGTGGCCTCGTGTTCCGCAGCTATGAGGAATGGTCGCTGGGCATGGACAACGCTCTGCGCGGCGCGCGCATAGTGCTGCGTCCCGCCCAAGGTGTCACTTTGAAAGCCGTCTATGGCCGTCAGCGCTACTTCTGGGCTCCCTATCTCGAACGTGACTTCAGCAACGACGACTACCGTGGCATCGTGCGCGGCGTCGATGCCGAGTGGGACCTCAACCAGAGCATTGCGGCCCTCAACGAGTCGCAGTTTAGGATGAGCCTCGGCGGCAGCTTCGTCAGCAAGAAACAAGCCGACCAAAGCTCGTTCTACAACATCCCCGAGAACGTGGGCGCTGCTGCTGCGCGTGTCAACTTGGGCTACGGCAACTGGGCCTTCAGCACCGAGTACGCCTATAAGGTCAACGACCCGTCGGCCATCAACAACTTCATCTATAAGGAAGGCCGCGCCTTGATGTCGTCGCTGAGTTATTCGCAGAAGGGCTTCGGCGCCGTCCTCCAGGTGAAACGCACCGACAACATGAGCTTCAAGTCGATGTACACGGGCAAGCAGAACGACCTCGACATCAACTTCATCCCGCCCATTAATTACACGCATACCCACAGCCTGCCGTCGATGTACACCTATTCGACCCAGCCTAACGGCGAGATGGCAGCCCAGTTGCAGGTAAACTACACCATCCCGAAAGGAACGGCCCTCGGCGGCAAATACGGCACCAAGCTCGCCTTCAACATGAGCCAGGTGAACGACATCGTCCGCGACAGCGTGGCCTATGGCAACCAGGTGGGTCTGAACCAACCCGGTACGTTGGGTTACACCTCACCGTTCTTCGCCGTCAGCGACCACCGCTTCTTCCGCGACATCAACTTCGAGGTCGACAAGAAGATCAATAAGGACTGGCACCTCACTGCGCAATACATCAACCTGTATTACGACATCGAGACCATCGAGGGCCATGCCGGCGCTCCTGTCGTGCAGGCCAACATCGGCTTCCTCGACGTGACCTACAAGATCAACAAGCAACAGAGCCTGCGCCTCGAGCTGCAAGGCCTGTGGGAGAATGAGGTCCACAAAGGCTACGAATATGAGGAGAGCGAGAAGAAAGACTACCAGAAGCGTGGCGACTGGGCCGCTGCTTTGCTCGAGTACTCCGTCAACCCGCACTGGTCGTTCTCTATCGCCGACAAGTGGAACTATGGCAACCCCGTTGAAGAATACCGCGACCATTACTTCACCGGCACGGTCACGTATATTCACGAGGCCACCCGTATCATGCTGAGCGCCGGTCGCCAGAGCGAGGGTGTGGTGTGCGTGGGCGGCGTGTGCCGCACCGTGCCCGCCTCAAGCGGCGTGTCGTTGACCGTCTCGACGAGTTTCTAACCCATGTCTAAAACCTTAACAATGAGAATAATGAAAAGAATATTGAGTTTAGGTGCGATGGCGTTGGCTCTCGTGTTTTGCATGAATGCCTGCGACATCGAGAAGGAGCCTTACATCCAAGGTGCCGAGGACGAGAAACAGATTTTGAAATTCGAAGTGGAGGGTGTCGTCGGCAATATCGATGATGACGCCAAGACGGTGGTGCTGGATTTCCCGGCAGGCACCGACGTGAGTCATATGACGCCCACCATTACCATCTCGGACTATGCTACCGTCGAGCCGGAGTCGGGCGTGGCCCAGGACTTCACCTGTCCCGTCTATTATACCGTCACGGCCATGAACGGCACCACGGCACAATACATGGTGGAAGCAGTGGTACACGACGTCGACAATGAGAAAAGCATCCTGTCGTTCGTCATCGACGGCGTGGAAGGCGAGATCAACGAAATCGCCAAAACGGTGTCGCTGACGATGCCGGAAGACACCGACGTCACGGGTCTGGTCCCGACCATCGAGGTGTCGGAAGGCGCCACGGTGAGCCCCGCCTCGGGCGAGGCCCAAGATTTCACCAACCCTGTGGAATATACCGTTACCGCACAGAACGGCACGACGGCAGTGTATACGGTGACCGTCTTCGTGTTGGGCGGTGCTATTGAGCCCACAGGCAAGGCCGTGCTCATCAAGGACTTCACCGGAGCCCGTTGCGTCAACTGCCCCGATGCAGCCACCTATGCCCATAACCTGCAGCACCAGCTGGGTGAAGACCATGTCTTTATCATGAGCGTCCACGCAGGCTTCCAGGCCCAGCCTATGGGACAGTTCCCCGACTTCCTCACCGACGAAGGCACTGAATGGTATAACAACCACGACTCCAACCCATTGTTCGCCATCGACCATGTGGCTTTGACCGACGGTAACACCCTCAGCGTGGAGCAAATCGACGCCCCGGTGGCCGCCGCTCTCGCCGAAGAACAGTCGTTCGAAATCGTGGTGACACCTCGTTATGACGAGACCTCCCGTCAGTTGAACGTGGATGTCAAAGCGATGTCGTTGAACGACATGGACGGACAGTTCAACATTACGGTTTGCTTGGTTGAAGACCATATCATTGGTTGGCAGACCACCCCGAGCGGTGTTGACAGAGAATATGACTTCCGCAATGTGTTCCGTGGCACCCTCAACGGCGCTTATGGCGACCAGTTTGAAAGCGTACACGTCGACTCTAACGAGATGTTCCAGTTTAACTACAGCACCGACCTTAATGCCGACTACAACGCCGAGGAGTGCTACCTGATGGTCTACATCTCCATGGGCGACCAGATTCTGCAGACAGCTGTTAGAAAGATAAAGTAATCAGATTTTGAGGTTCTTATGGTCTTCAACTCCATAGCGTTCCTCATCTTTCTGCCCATTGTGGTGCTGCTGTTCTATCTGCTGCCCCACAAATGGCGTTGGCTGATGCTGCTGGCGGCCAGCTGCGTGTTCTACATGTGGTTTGTGCCCAAGTACATCCTCATCCTGCTCGTCACCATCGTCGTCGACTATGCGGCGGGCATGCTGATGGAACGCTATGCCGACCGACACCAACTGAAAAAGACATTTTTCATCATCAGCATCGTGAGCACGCTCTCGGTGCTGTTGGTTTTCAAGTACCTGAACTTCCTCACGGCCAACCTCGACCAACTCTGTGCCTCGTTGGGCATGGAGACCCATCTATTGACGCACATCATCCTGCCCATCGGACTGTCGTTCCATACCTTCCAAAGTATGAGCTACGTCATCGAGGTGTATCGCGGCAACCAGCAGGCTGAGCGACATTTCGGTTACTATGCGCTTTATGTGATGTTCTTCCCGCAGCTGGTCACAGGCCCTATCGAGCGGCCGGGCAACCTGCTACGGCAGCTCCACGAGAAGAAAGAGTTCCAATATGAGAACATCTCCAAGGGCATGCGCCTTATCCTCTTCGGATTCTTCATCAAGATGGTCGTGGCCGACCACCTGGGCGAATATGTAGACGAGGTGTACGGCCATCTTGACGAGTACAATTCATGGAGCGTCTTGGGCTGTATGTTTTTCTACAGCTTCCAAATCTACTGTGACTTCTTCGGCTATAGCACCATTGCCTTGGGTTGTGCCAAGCTGATGGGCTTCGACTTGATGGACAACTTCCGTTCGCCCTATCTCTCCAAGAACATCGCCGAGTTCTGGCATCGCTGGCACATCTCGCTGTCCACTTGGTTCCGCGACTATGTCTACATCCCTTTGGGCGGCAGCCGTGTCAAGTTCGGACGTTGGGCGTTCAATATCCTGGTCGTCTTCGTGCTCAGCGGCATCTGGCATGGCGCTGCCTGGACCTTCCTGTTGTGGGGCTTCGCCCATGGCTTGCTCCACATCATCGAGAAGGCCTTGCGCAAGCGAATGCCTGCTGTGGAGAATCAATCCAAATGGCTGAAGATCGGCGTTGACGCGCTTTGTGTCGTCAAGACCTTCGTGTTGGTCACCCTGTTTTGGGTTATGTTCCGAGCCACCGACATGGAACACCTGAAGGCCATCTTTGTGACGGCGTTCACCAACTTCCATGGTGGTGAGCAGATGTTGGTCAAACCCGGCATGTGGATCTACCTCGGCCTATTCATTCTCTCCGACATCCTGTTGCGTAACACCCGTTTCGACAAGTGGTGCGAAGGCAAGCCGATGGTGGTTAGATGGCTCATCTATGCGGTGCTCCTCTTTATGGTTATCTGCTGTTCAAGTGTCAATAACTTCCCGTTCATTTATTTCCAGTTTTAGCCATGAAGAGGTTGTTGATAAAAATAGGATTGGTTTTGGCGCTGCTCGTCGCGCTCAACTGGGTGTATTCCAAGTGGTTCCTCGAGAAAGATTTGCGCAAACACTCCGACATCGTCGAGCTCTCGTGGCAGGTAACCAACGACAGTTGTCGTATCATCTATTTGGGTGAATCGTCGAACAACCATTATGGTGACGAGGAGGACAACCGTCAGAAGATCAGTGACTTCGCGGCGGAGTATTTCCCCACTGTGAAGATGGGTGATCTCACCAAGGAGGCTTCACATGCGCAGACATACTACTATATGCTGAAGCATGTCCCCGCCACATCGGCTGTCGAGACGGTGGTCGTGACTATGAACTTGCGTTCGTTTGGATGGCTGTGGATCAATTCGAGACTCGAGACGCCCTTGCGCAAACAGTTGGTGCTGCTTGAAGACTATCCGCCTTTGGTCAATCGTTTCTTGTTGGCATTCAAAGCCTATCCCATCAAGACCGAGGAAGAATGGGACGAGCTGGCCTATGCGCATTGGCGCACCGACACCTTCGACATCCCCAATTTCGCTTGGCATAATACAATCGACTGGGACTATGCCATGAATAATTACGGTTGGTATGACGCCAACGGCCAAAAAGACTGGGAGATGACCGCTTTGGCGTGTCATTTCATCAAGACCTATGCCTTCCAAATCAACGATGACAACCCGCGAGTCAAAGACTTCGACGCCATCGTGGAGCTGTGCCGCGAACGGGGCTGGAACCTCGTCTTCAACCTGATGGCGGAGAATGTCGACAAAGCCAACGAGTTGGTGGGCAAGGACCTCATGCTGCTGATCAAGAACAACCATGATTTTCTGTTGCGGCGTTATGGCGGTCTTGACGGCGTGACCGTGGTCGACAATCTCGACCTTGTCCGTGATGTCAACTTCATTGACCAGAACTGGACCACGGAGCATTATTATGAGGAAGGCCGTCGCATCGTCGCCGAGCATCTGGCGCAGACCTTACGCTTGTTCTATCCCACTGACTATCGGGATCCCAAGACACTGAAAAGGGATGCAGGACATTATTTCATGGGCGAGACAAAGGCTTTGAACAAGCAAAGGCCCTATGGCAGCACTTTGGTGCTTACAGCTGACAGCATTCGTCCCGAGTGGAGCATGGTGAACGTGGCTTTTGAGGTAAAAAAACACGATGACCTTGGTCACTTGATATTTGCGGTGGAGAAGCATGATGCCCAAGGGGAGGTGTACATTGATTCGTACGATGCAATGCCTCAGATTTTGAAGAACGACGCATGGGATTTCGCCACTTTCGCCCTGCCCGTCGACTCCGTGTTCCGAACGGCGCAAACAATCAAATTGTACGTTTATAACTTCTCGGAGAGTGCGGTAGAGGTGAGGAATTTTGACGTCTCTTTCCGCCCGGCTTATCTCAAGCCGAGGGTAAAGGCGCAATCTTATAAATAGGTTATTAGTCGACTGACACGACGGAGAGTGCTCTTCCGTCCACCTTGAATTTCACTTCCATCCCGCCAAAGGCCATGCCATACACCCGTTCAGGGTCGTCGTGGTATTGTGGCCGTGGGTCGTGGGCGAGCACCTCTATGAGACTTTCCCTTTGATGTTCAGGTACTTGTTGCAGTAAATCTTCTGGGAAAACGACTTCCAACAAGTATTCCGCCGGTATGTTCGCAAAGCCGCTGATAGCGTCAGGGTGGCTGTCAGTGTAAGCGATGTAAGGCTTGATGTCGTAGATGGGCGTGCCGTCCATGAGGTCGGCGCCGGAGACGTAGAGGATGGGGCCCAACTGAGGGTCGAGTTCCACTCTCTCCAGCTTCACTGACGACAGCCCGATGGGGTTGGGGCGGAAGGGCGAGCGTGTGGCGAACACGCCCTTGCGCGCGTTGCCGCCCAAGCGGGGCGGGCGTACCGTGGGTGACCAGCCGTCGCGCACCGCCTCCGAGAACTCCCAGAGAAGCCAGATGTGCGAGAACTCCTCCAGCCCGCGCACGGCCTCGGCGTTGCGATATTCGGGCTCGAAGACGATGTGTCCTTGCAGTGAGCCGACGATGCCGCTTTGGCGCGGAATGCCGAACTTGGTTGGGAAGTCGGTGTGGATGTGGGCGATGGTTTTCATGACGCAAAAATAGCGCTTTTTGCCAAGCAAGCCGAAAAAAGCATTACTTTTGCCGCCGCAATAACAAAAACGCTTGTCATGCAAAGCAACGAAGAAATCTCCATCCTGGTGCTTTACACCGGTGGCACCATCGGCATGATGCAAGACCCCAAGACGGGTGCCTTGGTGCCTTTCGACTTCGACAATATCTACACCCACCTGCCTGTGCTGCGTAACTTCGGCTACCAGATCGACATCTATAGCTTCGACCCGCTCATCGACTCGTCGAACATGTCGCCTGACTTCTGGATCCGCCTGGCCACGAAGATAGGGGAGGAGTATGAGCATTACGACGGCTTCGTTGTGCTCCACGGCTCCGATACCATGGCCTACACGGCGTCGGCTCTCAGCTTCATGCTTGAGAACCTTAACAAACCAGTGGTGCTTACTGGCTCGCAGCTGCCCATGGGCATGGTGCGTAGCGACGGCCGCGAGAACTTCCTCGCCGCTGTTGAGATCGCCGCCGCCAAGGACGACGACACGCCCTGTGTGCCCGAGGTGTGTATTTTCTTCCAAAACCAGTTGCTGCGCGGCAACCGCGCCACCAAGTTCAACGCCGAGAACTTCAACGCTTTCATCTCGTCGAACTATCCCAATCTCGCCGATGTGGGCATCCACATAAAATATAATAAGGAGCGCATCCTGAAGCCCAACTTCAAGAAGCTGAAGGTGCACACCAAGATGGACCGTAACGTGGGCATTTTGAAACTCTTCCCCGGCATCTCCGAGGACTTCGTGCGTCACGTGCTGAAGACGCCCAACCTCAGCGCCCTGGTGCTTGAGACCTTCGGTTCGGGCAACGCCACCACCGCCTCGTGGTTCCTCGACGCGCTGAAGGAGGCTATCGACGGCGGACTCCTCATCCTCAACATTACCCAGTGCAAGGCCGGGTCGGTGGAGATGGGACGTTACGAGACCAGCCTCGACATGGCGCGTATTGGTGTCATCAGTGGACACGACATGACCACTGAGGCCGCCGTCGCAAAACTCATGTATCTCATCGGCGAAGGCCTCGCCAAGGAGCGAATTCTCGAAATCATGCAGAATTCCATCCGCGGTGAGATGACTCTTTGACGCTATGGTTCAGACATTTGGAAAATAATTGCAATAAAAAAACAAAGTTTTTTGTTTGCCTAATGAAAAAATGTTGTACTTTTGGCAACGATTTCAGAGTAGGTTTTGAGGGGAAGGCACGGATGAGGAGAGATGTCCGAGTGGTTTAAGGAGCACGCCTGGAAAGTGTGTGTACTCCAAAAGGGTACCGCGGGTTCGAATCCCGCTCTCTCCGCAGAAAAGCAATGCAAGAACAAAGTAATTCATAACAGTAATAATCAAAACATTCAAGCTACACTATGAAAAAATTAATTGCTTTCCTCATGGTTGCTGGCCTTATGACTTTCGGCGTCAGCAATCTCGTCGTTGCTCAAGACGAGCAAGCGCAAACCGAGCAGACTGAACAAGTCGTCGCTCCTGAACAAACCGAAGTGGCTGAAGCTCCCGCAGCAGTGGAGACCACCGAAGAGATCACGCCTGCCACGACAGACGCCCCCAAGACTTTCCGTGAGTCCATCAAGAAGCAGTTCATCGACGGCGGCCCTGGTTTCATGGGCATCGTGTTGGTCATCCTGCTCATCGGTATGGCCATCTCCATCGAGAGAATCATTTATCTGACCCTCGCCACCGCCAACTCGAAGAAGCTCCTGGCTGGCATCGAGGCCAAGATGAAGAACGGCGACGTTGAAGGCGCCAAACAACTTTGCAAGGACACCCGCGGTCCTGTGGCCAGCATCTTCACGCAAGGCCTTATCCGTTATCAGGACGGCCAGTCGCTCGAAGAAGTCGAGAAAGCCCTCGTCTCCTACGGCTCCGTCGCAGGCGGCAAGCTCGAAAGCGGCTTGAGCTGGATCGGCCTCTGCATCAGCTTGGCTCCTATGTTCGGTTTCATGGGTACTGTTATCGGTATGATCCAGGCCTTTGACGACATCGCCGCCGCTGGTGATATGAGCCCCACGGTTGTGGCCTCCGGTATGAAGGTCGCTCTGTTGACCACCGTGTTCGGTCTGATCGCAGCTATCATCCTTCAGATTTTCTTTAACTTCATCGCATCCAAAATCGAAAGCATCGTCAACGATATGGAAGACGCTTCCATCTCGTTCATGGACATTCTGGCTAAGTACAACAACAAATAAATAAGTATTAATCATGAACGGTAAGATTTCAAAATGGGTACTTCTCGCCCTGGCTGCAGTCACTGTCGTCATTGCGGTTCTGTACTACCTCGTCGTGGGTACGATTGAGCCGGCATTCAAGGCAGGTGAAGCTACGCCTCGCGCAGACTTGTTCCTGAA
The DNA here is from genome assembly GCA_045132275.1 of Candidatus Limimorpha sp. Taxonomy (GTDB): domain Bacteria; phylum Bacteroidota; class Bacteroidia; order Bacteroidales; family F082; genus Limimorpha. Next base: position 25,463 of record JBGURY010000015.1, on the reverse strand, counting down.
TTGGGGCTACATCTTGATTATACTTGGTATCATCCTTGCAGTGATTTCAGTCATCTTCACCGCTGTCGTCAAAGGCGTCAACGGAAAGACCATGTTGATTGCCCTCATTGCATTCGCTATCATTGCTGTTGTAGCCTACCTCATGTCGAGAGGCGCTTTTGCCACCTCCTATCAGGCTGGCGATATCACCTACTCTGGCAAGACACACGGCTGGGTCGAACTCGGCCTCAACTTCTTCTATGTCACTCTTGGAGTAGCCATCCTTTCCATCCTATTCTCTGTTATTTACAAGGCAGTTAAAAAGTAAAGCATTTCATCATGGCAAGAAAAACACCAGAAATCAATTCGAGTTCGCAGGCTGACATAGCATTCTTGCTGTTGTGTTTCTTCCTGATGACGACCTCGATGGACGTGGACTACGGTATCACCCGTCGTCTGCCTCCCCCCGTCGAGCAAAACGACGAGGACGTCAAGGTCAAGGAAAGGAACGTGATGAATGTGATGGTAAACAAGAGCGACCGTCTGTTGGTGAATGGCCGTCCCATGGACTTGAGCTTGCTCAAGGACGAGGCCAAGCACTTCATGACGCCGCGACCCAACGACGAATCCGCTCCTGAAGTGGAGACCAAGTCCTTCGACCTCGTGGGCGATGTGCTCATGTCGAAGGGTGTTATCTCGCTGCAGAACGACCGCGGTACGTCGTATGCTATGTATATCAGTGTGCAGAATGAGTTGGCACGCGCCTTCAACGAAATGAAGGAAGACCTGGCTTGGAGAAAGTTCCACAAGCACCTCGACCAACTCACTGAAGATCAAACTAAGGCTATCAACGAGGCCGTGCCGGTGCGTATCAGCGAGGCCGAACCCGTTGTGTACTAAACATCAAGGAGGATAAAATATGGGAAAATTCAGAAAAGAAGGTAAAAAAGAAGTGCCGCAAGTGAGCACCTCCTCATTGCCCGACATCGTCTACATGTTGATATTCTTCTTCATGATCACCACCACCATGCGCGACGTGGAACTGAAGGTGAAGAACGCCATGCCTAAGGCCACCGAGATTCAAAAGCTCGAGCACAAGTCATTGGTGAGCTCCATCTACATCGGCCCGCCGAGGGACGCCAAACTGGGTACCGAATCCCGTATCCAACTCGATGACGCCTTCGCCCGTCCGGCCGACATCGCCGACTGGATCCAAAAGGAGCGTGACTCACGCAACGAGGCTGACCGCCCGTTGATGACCACCGCCTTGAAGGTGCACAAGGATACCCGTATGGGTGTCGTCACCGACGTGAAACAGGAACTCCGTAAGGTGGGTGCCTTCCGTATCACATACACGACACTGAAAGGCAGCGCATTGGAGAACTAATCTCCGCTTAGCGACAACCCCAAAGGGCGGCAATTTTGCCGCCCTTTTTTGTTCTTCTATTGCCTATGCTGGCGAAGAAATGCCTATCTTTGCCGTCTGTTTATGACCTTTTCATCATGAAGAAAGTTTTAGCTGTACTACTCCTGCTCGCATGGACGGGCATGGGCGTAATGGCGCAAATTCCCAACGGTTATTATGACAATGCCAATGGAAAGACAGGCGATGATCTGAAAGTCGCCTTGCACGATATCATAGACGACCATACGACCATCTCCTATGCACAGATCTGGAATGCCTTTTGGAGTACCGACAATAAGGGCAATGGCGTGGTGTGGGACATGTATTCCGACATTCCTAACGGGACGCCTCCGTACACTTATCAACTCGGACAACACCAATGCGGCAGCTATGAGCAGGAGGGAGACTGCTACAACCGTGAGCACTCATGGCCGCAGAGCTGGTTTGGTAATCAGGCCACACCCACTACCGATTTGCATCATATTTTCCCGACGGACGGCTATGTGAACGCCGAGCGTGGCAACTATCCTTTTGGAGAGGTGGGTTCTGGTGGCAAAACCTATCAGAATGGTTCGAAAAGGGGTCCCTGTAAGTCATCCTTGGGTTATAATGGCACCGTCTTTGAGCCTATCGACGCATACAAAGGTGACTTTGCCCGAGCCCTCATGTATATGAGCGTACGTTACTACGGCGAGGATGGTAGTTGGGGTAGTAGCGGTATGACGAATAAGTCCGTTATTAAGGACTGGGCCATAGATATGTTGCTTGATTGGTGTGACCTCGACCCTGTTAGTCAAAAGGAAATCGATCGCAACAATGTCATTTATAACCAATATCAGCATAACCGCAATCCCTTCATCGACCATCCGGAATATGCCCGTATGATTTGGGACGAGAATTGGCAAGGAGGTACGTACTATGCTATCACATGCGCAACGGGTTTGTCGCATGGTAGCATATCGGCTTTGGAAAGCGCTATGGAAGGGACTACGGTGGCCATCGTCGCTACGCCCTCGCCTGGTTATATGGTGAGCACCTATTCGGTGTATAAGACGGGCGACACCAACACCACGGTGGAGGTGAGCAGCAACGGCACCTTTACCATGCCAGGCTACGCCGTCACAGTAAGTGCTACCTTCGTGGAAAACAACACTTATTATGCTATCGCTTTGGGTGCCGTCAGCCATGGCAGTATTAGTGCCTCTGCGACAAGTGCCAAGTCGGGCACAACCATCAATTTGACGGCCATGCCTGCCACAGGTTACAGCCTTTATTCCTGGTATGTCTTCAAGACGGGCGACATGAACGCCACCGTCAACGTCAGCGGCAACAGTTTCGTCATGCCCGCCTACGATGTCACGGTGATGGCTACCTTTGTGCAAGGTACGGTGAGTAGTGGTGACTATGTGAAAGTGACATCAGCATTGACGGATTGGAGCGGAGATTATTTGATTGTTTATGAAAATGGTCGTAAGGCTTTTGATGGTAGTTTGACTGTATTGGATGCAAATAACAATACTATTTCGGTTACTATTAACAATAGTACCATTAGTTCAAATAATGAAACAGATGCAGCAATGTTTACCATAGCTCCTGTCTCAGGAGGTTATTCGGTCAAAAGCGCTAGTGGGAAATACATTGGCAATAACAGCACTTCAAACGGACTAACAGTTTCTTCAACAGCCCTTGTCAACACGATTAGTTTTAGTAATGGAAACGTTAGCGTCAGAGGAACGCAAAATACTAGTTTACAATATAATAATAGTGCAAATCGATTTCGTTATTATGCCTCCACACAGAACTCTATACAGTTATATAAGAAGAGTGCTCCAGCGGTTGTTCCCACTCATAGCATTCACTTCAACCCCAATGGAGGCACAGGATCGATGAACGACCAGACTGTCAACGAGTTTGAACCTACGGCCCTGCAGACAAATACCTTTACAAGGGAAGGTTTTGTCTTTGAGGGTTGGAACACCGCTGAAGACGGCACAGGCGACTATTACGCTGACGGCGCCACTGTTACCTTGCTCGACGACCTGACACTTTATGCCCAATGGAACCAGTTGTTCACTATTACTTTGGCCGAAGTCAGCCATGGAAGTATCAGTGCCAGCCTGGAACAGGCTTTTGAGGAAAACGACATTATTCTGACAGCCGTGCCTGATCCTTGCTATGCCTTGGACCATTGGATAGTCACCGATATCTTAGGCGACCCCGTCACAGTCACCGAAAACATGTTTGAGATGCCTGCCAGCAACGTCACGGTGAGCGCTGTCTTCCGCTACTCGCCCCAGAGTTTTGTGCAGGAGTACCAACTTGTTACTTCGACGGATCAGCTTGTCGCAGGACATACTTATTTGATTGTCAATGTGGTCAATAGCAAAGCTTTGGGAACGACTCAAAACAACAACAATCGTAGTGCATCGGCAGTTACGATTGAGGATGGCATTATTCCCAGCATCGACAACACCGTTTGTGAGCTGGTTTTAGGCGCCGCAGGTAACAAATGGACTTTTTTCGATGCAGGATGGGGCAATAATGGAGGCTATCTCTATGCAGCCAGCAGTAATGATAATCTGTTAAAGACACAGGCCACCAACAACACCAACGGGCAGTGGAACATTACTTTCGGCTCAAATGGAATCGTCACCCTTAAGGCACAAGGTGGTAATACACGCAACTTGTTGAAGTACAATAATTCAAATAATATTTTTTCGTGTTATGCCTCAGGTCAGCTTGATGTATGTCTCTTCCGCCGTACCGAGATCGAGGATTACCCTGCCGAGCAGATGGTCAGCTTGGAACAAGGCTGGAACTGGTGGGCTCCTACCATTGAAATAGCGCGGAATAACCTCGAGGCGGCTATAGGCTTCAATTTAAACACGCTTCCAGTTTTGCTTGTCCCGGGACAAATGTACAAAATAGAGTCAACGTCATCGCTCAGCGCCCCCGTTTTAGGTGTTTATGTTGCCTCGCCGGAAATCACTATCGAGCCGGGTTGTAATTGGATCGGCTACTATGGCGAAGAGGCCTTGATTAACTTGTTGTTCAACTCGGGTTTTGTCCCTGTCTTAGGCGACAAGATTATCTCGCAGGACGAGGGCTTCGCCATCTTCAATGGCGCGAGTTGGGATGGTACGCTCACCGTTTTGCGTCCCGGCCATGGTTATGTCTACATTTCAAACTCGCAAGGAAACCGTACACTGAGTTTCTGATAAAAATAGTAAGTACCTTTACTATCCGTGTGTTTACTTTTTGTATCTTTGCGCGATAATAACCGCAAAAAGACACAAAGATGATATTTGTTCCTACGAAATACCAGTTGCAGACCGTTGCGACGGGTCGCGTCTTTGACGACGAAGGTTGGACGCTGGACGACAAACAATGTGACAAACCCAGCATGGTGCGTCCTGTCTATGAGAAGAAACAACTTGAGGTGAAGGAGGGCGCTTGCTTGGGCCTTTACCGTTATGCCGACTGGCTGCCCATCAAGAAGATGCTGAACAAGCCTACTGAACCCATTACCTACAAGAGCGAAGCTTTGGCCCAACGCTTGGGGCTGAACAACCTCTACATCACTTTCAACGGCTGGTGGCCCGAGCGCGACGCCCGCATGACGACCTGCTCGTTCAAGGAGATGGAGGCCTATTCGGTATGCGCCCGTTTGGGCGACGACCTGAAGGATAAGGTGCTGGTGGTGGCCTCTGCCGGCAACACAGCCCGCGCCTTCGCCAAGGTGTGCTCCGACAACGGCATCAAGTTGCTGCTCTGCGTGCCTCAGGACAATATCAACGCATTGTGGTTCGACAAGCCCTTGAACCCCTGTGTGAAGCTCATTACTACCGAGAGTGGCAGTGACTATTTTGACGCCATCAACCTATCCAATGTGGTCTGCGCTTTGGATGGCTACCTCGCCGAAGGCGGTGCCAAGAACATCGCTCGCCGCGACGGCATGGGCACCACGATGATGTCGGCCACGACCTTCATCGGTCGCACGCCCGACTTCTACTTCCAGGCCGTGGGCAGTGGCACGGGTGCCATCGCCGCTTGGGAAGCCAACCTACGCTTCATAGAAGACGGCCGTTTCGGTGCCAGCAAAGCCCGCCTGATGGTGTCGCAAAACAAGCCCTTCGTGCCGATGTACGACGCTTGGCGCGCCGACTCACGCGCTATGCTGCCATACGACGCCGACCAAGCCCGCAAAGACGCCGCCGAGATCTGCGCTCCTGTGCTCTCCAACCGCAAGCCGCCCTACGGCCTCGCAGGCGGCCTCTACGACGCGCTGAAAGACACTAACGGCGACATCCTCGCCGTCAGCAACGACGAAGCCAACGCCGCCAAGGCGTTGTTTGAGGAGACGGAAGGCATCGACATCTATCATGCCGCGGCCGTGGCTACAGCCTCGTTGCGACAAGCGATAGAGAAAGGTGTGGTGAAAGCCGACGACGTGGTGATGCTCAACGTCACGGGTGGCGGCGAGAAGCGCTTCCAGTCAGAACATGAGATTCATTACCTGCAACCCGATCACATCTTCAGGATCGACTTCACGAAGGAAGAAGTGGAGCGGGTCTTGGCAGAGATGAAATAAACACCTGTCTTAAGGTCAGACAAGTTAAGTTGAAGAGCGTTTCCGACAACGGGGACGCTCTTTATCGTTCTTCCTGTCGCGTCAAAAACGTCGACATGCCGCAGTCCTTCCGTTTCGATGGTGATGAAGTCGGTGGTAGGATTGGGGAAGATGTTGATATTCGGTTCGTTGTTTTCCGAGACGTCTGTCGGGTCTAAGGGCGTCACCCAGAAGGTGACCAAGGCCGTGTTGCAGTTGCAGGGGATGGTCATCCGGATGTCGAGCCAAGCCACCGTGCCGGGCTCCACCTCGGGGCGTAGCGTGGTGTGGACGGTCACTTCGATAATCTCATCAGGTTGGGTGGGGAAGGTGGTCGCCATGATGCCCTCGTGGTAGAAACTGAAGTCGGTGAAAAACTCGTTGGAAGGATGCACCGTGACGTCGACGGGGTCATAGCCTGTGTTGTGAATGAAGAAACGGAAGGTGGCCTCTGTGCCGGGATACATGGCGGTGTCGCCCGAGATCTCATGGGCTTCAAAGGTGTATTGTTCCAACATTTCGATAGTGATGTCGTCAATGGTGAGATGGCTGGCGCCATTGCCTGTCAACGCGCGAATGGCGAGATATTGGCATCCTGCGGGGATAGTGTCGACATAGGAGGAGCATTTCTCGTAGCTGCCTCCACTGACCAATGAGGAGAGCAGTTGGGTGTGCATGCTCTCGGGGTCGGGAGCCGTGCCGGCCCAGAATTCCAGCTGGCAGTCGCCGTCGGAGATGGCCCAGCAGCTGAAGCGGTATTGCATGCGGCTGAACAACGAAAAGGGCATGAACATCCATGCGTCATCGGCATCGCTGAAGGCGTACCAGTTGCCTTCGTGCGGGATGCGGTTGTGGTCCTTCTCAAGGTAACCGCAGAGCCATGATCCGTCGTCGCTGGTCCAGCCAACGGGCGTCTCAAGGTCGTGGTTGGCGTATTCGAAGCCCTCGGTGAGGACGATATCCGCATAGGTACATATTGTCGTAAGACAAATGAGTAACGTGAAGACCAGTTTTTTCATCTGTTTCAAATTTGGAGCAAAAATATGAAAATTCCATCCAACCCGCTTGTATTAGCCAAAAATTCACTATCTTTGACAACTTTTTGAAAACACCTTTGTCTTAAACAAACAAAACATCATAATTATGGAATTACCCTTTGCTGAAGCGTGGAAAATCAAGATGGTCGAACCCATTAGAAAATCCACCCGCGAACAACGCGAGAAGTGGCTCGAAGAGGCCCACAACAACATCTTCATGCTGAAATCCGACTATGTCTATATCGACCTGCTCACCGATAGCGGCACCGGCGCTATGAGCGACCGCCAATGGAGCGCTATGATGATGGGCGACGAGAGCTACGGTGGCGCCCGTTCTTTCTACCACATGAAGGACACCATCACCGAGCTCACGGGTTTTGAATACGTCATCCCCACCCACCAAGGCCGCGCCGCCGAGAACGTGTTGTTCTCCTACCTCGTGAAGTCTGGCATGGTCATCCCCGGCAACGCCCACTTCGACACCACGAAGGGTCACATCGAGAGCCGCAAGGCCTTCGCTATCGACGTCACCGTGCCCGAGGCTTACGACACCCAGTTGGAGGTGCCTTTCAAGGGCAACGTCAGCCTTGAGAAACTCGAGAAGGTGCTCGTCGAGAACAAGGGCAACGTGCCGTTTATGGTCCTCACCGTGACGAACAACACCGTCGGCGGCCAGCCCGTCAGCATGCAGAACGTCCGCGAGACCTGCGCCCTCTGCCATAAATATGGCGTGCCTGTCGTCGTCGACAGCGCCCGTTTCATCGAGAACTGCTACTTCATCAAGACCCGCGAGAAGGGCTATGAGAACAAGACCCTTCGCGAGATCGCCAAGGAGATGTACTCCTATGCCGATGCCATGACGATGAGCGCCAAGAAAGACGCCCTCGTCAACATGGGCGGTTTCATCGCCACCAACAAGAAGGACTGGTACGAAGGCGCCAAGTTGTTCTGCATCCCCTTCGAGGGCTTCCTCACCTACGGTGGCATGAACGGCCGCGACATGGACGCCCTTGCCGTCGGTCTGAAGGAAAACATCGAGTTTGAGATGGTCGAGACCCGCATCAAGCAGGTGCATTACCTCGCTGCCAAACTCGATGAGTACGGTATCCCTTACCAGCGTCCCGCCGGTGGCCACGCCATCTTCGTCGACGCCGACAAAGTGTTGACCAATATCCCGAAGGAGGAGTTCCCCGCCCAGACGCTGACCTGCGAGCTCTATCTCGAAGCCGGCATCCGCGCATGCGAGATCGGCTACGTCTTGGCCGACCGTGACCCGGTCACCCGTGAGAACCGCTTTGGCGGCAACGACTTCGTGCGCCTCTGCATCCCGCGTCGTGTGTACACCAACAACCACATGGACGTGATCGCCGCTGCCCTGAAGAACGTCTACGACCGTCGCGACACCATCAAGCGCGGTCTGGAAATCACTTGGGAAGCCGAGCTGATGCGCCACTTCACTTGCCAGTTCAAGCGTCTCGGTTAATCCGATTACAATCATGTAGAGACGGTGCGTGCACCGTCTCTACCTTTTTACGATGACTACCCCTGCGATCATATTATACATCCTCTTTGTCCTCTGCCTGACCTCCAGCGTGGTCACACGTTCGGTGGGACTGGTCACGGCCGACGACAAGCCCGCCAGACGTTTTTTGATTCCCCTGACGTTTGGCGTCAGCCAAGGCGTTATGGCGGTCTTGGGCTACAATATCGGTAGGCTTATCGAGCATCTCTTTACCTATATCGCTGAGTATATGGTGTTTGCTATGATGCTTGTGGTGACTGTCAAATTATTTGTCGATTCCATACGAATGCTCAAGGGTAAGATGCTTTACACCGTCAGCACGGAATGGGATTTCATCCTGCTTTCCGTCCTTGCGGCATTCAACACTTTGCTGATGTCGCTCATGGGCTTCTGCTTCATGCCCTTTGGCGCATGGTATTGGTTTGTGTTGGCCGTCGTCGTGGCAGGGTTTTTGTGGGCTTGGTTCACTGTCCGCATCGACTACAAACCCGAGGAGACCAAGAAGATGAGTTTCATCGAGTTCTCCGCTTCGGTGTTTATGTTGGTCATTGCGATATTGTATCTTTTTACTGATCTGTTGAAATGAGAAAAACACTGCTTATCCTCGTCAGTTTATGCCTTGCGCTGTCGGTGATGGCGCAAGCGCCCTCGGATTATTATGACTCCGCCAACGGCTTGAGCGGCAATCAGTTGAAAGTGGCCTTACACAACATCATCAAAGGCCACACCTCCATTTCGTATGCCCAACTGTGGAACGCCTTTTGGAGCACCGACAACAAAGGAAACGGCGTGGTTTGGGACATGTATTCCGACAAACCCAACGGTACGCCGCCTTACACATATTATCTCGGGACGGACCAATGCGGCAACTACAGCGGCGAGGGCGACTGCTACAATCGCGAGCACTCGTTTCCGCAAAGCTGGTTCAATGACCAGACCACGCCTCGCACTGACCTGCATCACATCTTTCCAACGGACGGATATGTAAATGGTCGCCGCAGCAATTATGCCTATGGCGAGGTGGGCTCGGCTTCGTGGACTTCACGCAACGGATCGAAACTGGGCACTTGCAAGACCCCCGGCTTCTCGGGAACCGCGTTTGAGCCTATCGACGAATACAAGGGTGACTTCGCCCGCGCCATCATGTATATGAGCGTGCGTTATTACGGTGAAGACGGTAGCTGGGGCTCGAGCGACATGACCAACAAGTCGGAAATCAAGCCATGGGCTATCCAGATGCTGATGCGCTGGAACGACCAAGACCCCGTGAGCCAGAAGGAAATCGACCGTAACAACGCCATTTACAATGACTACCAGCGTAACCGCAATCCTTTCGTCGACCACCCCGAATATGCCCGTATGATTTGGGATCCGACATGGAACGCCGTTGAGGACGTTCTTTCTCGTGTCTATCTTTTCCCCAATCCCGTCGCCCAGGGTCAGACCCTTCACGTGAGCGGCAACAACAATGACTTTGATGCCATCGTCGTCTGTGACCTGAGTGGCCGCACTGTGATGAAGGCCACGGGCAACGCTGTCGGCGACTTCAATGTCAGCCTTCCCGAAGACCTCGGCAAAGGATGCTACATTGTGAAACTGACGCGCAATGGCTCGGTCGTGAAATACGAGAAATTATTGGTGAAATGATGTGACCTTACATCATTTTCTTGTGTCTGAAATAGATATAGAACCCTCCCGCTACGAGCGCCATGAATCCGATGAGCGCCCAGAAGGCCCATTTGTATTCAGCTAAGGGCAGCGTGACATTCATGCCGTAGAGGCCGGTGATGAAGGTCAGAGGCAGGATGATGGTCGACACGAGGGTCAGGATCTTCATCGTCTCGTTGGTCTTGTTGGTCTGCATCGAGTCAAAGGTCATCGAGAGGCCTTCGATCAATTCCTCATAGTCCTCGGTCATATCCCATACCTTCTGCAGGTAGTCGAGGATGTTGCCCCAGTAGTCTTCCATATACTCCACGTCGTCGGTGAAGCCCCTTACTTTACCAGTCTCGAAGAGGTGGAAGAGTCGCAGCTGCGGCTTGAAGATGGTGTTGATAAGGATGAGGTTCTTGCGCGTAACGCTGATGCGCTCGATGATCTTCACTTGCTTCTCCTGCAGCAACTCGCGGTTGATCAACTCCACGTCCAAACCGACTTTACGAAGGAGATACACTGATTCGGTCATCAGCTTCTCGAGGATACGATAGAGCAGGATGTCGGAACTCTTGATGTTCATGTCCTCGTCGTTCTTGACACGTTCCTCGTATTCTTCGAAAAGTTCGTCCACCCCCCAAGGGTTCTTCTCGATGGAGATGATATAGTCCTTGCCCCAGAAGATTTTCACCTCCTTGATTTTCACAAACTTGTTCTGACGGTCGAAGTTGGGGAAATGCAGGATAAGGAAGTAATAATCGTCGTAAATATCGATCTTAGGGCGCTGGTTGACGGATTTGCAGTCTTCGATGTCCAAAGGGTGGAAGTGAAATCGGTCTTTCAGGAATTCAAAATCCTCTTCTGTTGGGTTGTTGAGATGACGCCAGGTCAAGTTCCCGATTTTCAGGCTGTTAATCATAGGCCTTCCCCCTTTCTTTTAAAGTGAATACTATGTTTACATCGGCGCAAAAGGTTTTTCGCGCCGCAAAAATAGTGTTTTTTGTTTGAAACGGGGAAACGAAAGATGCAAAAAATGCAATTTTTGTGGGTTTACTTCCACTCGAAGGTATTAATCATGTGGTCGATGTCCTCGCGAATGTAGTTGATGACGGGCTGCATCGAGTCGTTGTCGGGCTTGAAGTTGAAGTAGAGGGCGCCGCGCACGAAGTTACGGGTGCTGTCGGTGAGGTAGAACTGCATCGGGGTGGCCACGCCTTTGCCGTCCATCTCGATGAAGAGGCCGTAGACATGGTGTTTGTCGTTGACAATCAGGCTGTCGCGCACACCGTTGGCCTTTTGCAGATGCTTGGTCACCATGGTGTGGACGTCTTCCAGATACTCGCCCAGGTTGCCGTTGACGGGCTTGTGGGTCAGGTGGATGGAGCCCTTGAAGACGGGCATCTCCACGTTGACCCAGTTTTTCTCGTCCGGGGAATAGGGGTCGGGGGTGACGAGGGCATAGCTGGGGCACTCGAAGCTGTAACGCTCTATGGTGTCGACAGGGACATAGCTCTTCTCAGGCAGGTCGATGCGGAAATAGCCGCGCGGCTTGGGCAGGTAGCCCGGGTCGCTGTCGCATGATACGGCGATAAGCGCGATGACGAGTGCCGCAAGTAATAGGATGGTCTTATTCTTCATCGAAAACAACTTTTACTTCTTTGATGCGCTTGGTGTCGGCATCGGTGATCTCCATGTGGAACTTCTCAAAGTCGAACTTGAACCCGATCTCGGGGATGCGTCCTTCGATCTCGAGGATGAGTCCGGCCAAGGTGTCGGCTTCGCCCTGCATGGGCTCGAAGTAGTCTTCGTCGACCCCGAACACTTTGCAGAAGTCGACGATGCTGGTCTGGGCCTTGAAGAGATAGGAGCCGTCGTCGAGTTTCTGGTAGTGTTCCTCTACGTTGGCGGTGTCGAACTCGTCGTTGATCTCGCCCACGATCTCCTCGATGATGTCTTCCATGGTGATCAGGCCCGAGGTGCCGCCGTATTCGTCGACGACGATGGCGATATGGATCTTCTTCTCGCGGAAGTCTTGGAACAGGTCGTTGATCTTGCGGTTTTCGGGCACGAAGAAAGCGGGGCGGATGAGTTTCTGCCATTCGTATGACTCGGCGTCGAGGTAGGGCAGGAGGTCTTTCACATAAAGGATGCCTTCCACCTTGTCCAGGGTCTCGTCGTAGACGGGGATGCGAGAGAAGCCGCTTTTGATGACCACGGCGAGCATCTCGGTGAACTCCATGCCTTTCTCCACGCCGATGATGTCGACGCGGGGGATCATCACGCCGCTCACCTCTTTCTCGCTGAACGAGGCGATGCCTTTCAGCATCTGCTTCTCGTCGCTTTGTGTCGACGCTTCCGTGGCGATGTCGACGGCGGTCGAGAGGTCTTCCATCGAGATTTCGCCTTTCTTCTTCTCCAGGTGCTTGTCCATAAACGAGGTGGAGCCGACCAGCAGTTTGTTCAAGGGCTTGAAGAGTCCGTTGAGGAAACGCAGCGGTCGTGCCATGAAACGGGCCACTTTGACGGGGCGTTTGCTGGCATATATCTTCGGTGTGATCTCACCGGCGATGAGGATGAGCGAGGTGACGATGACGACTTCCAAGAGGAAGGCCGCCACGGGATAGTTGGCCATGTCGAACAGCTGTGCCATGACATAGGTGGCCAACAAGGTGATGGTGACGTTGACGAAGTTGTTGCCTATCAGGATGGTGGCCAGCAGGGTCTTGGGCTGCTCGCGCAGTTTCAGCACGAGTTGGCTCTTGACGTCGTCGCGCGACTCAAGGTCGTCGATGTCGGCGGGTTGTAAAGAGAAAAACGCCGTCTCGCTGCTCGATATCAAAGCGGATGCGATGAGGAGCAGGCATAATATGACCAATCCTACGATGGCGTTGACGTTAAATCCAGTGAAAAAGTTGTTTGAAACAACGGTGAGCAGTCCTATGAGAGGGTCAGGGTCGGGTGTTTCCAAAGCAGTGTGTTTTACGTTTTGCGCCGCAAAATTATAAAATTATTCTGACATGGCGCGCAATTTGGTCAAAAAGGCAGGTCGTTGCCCTCGTCGGGAGCGTCGAAGTTGCCTTGTGGCACATAGCCTGTCGGGGCGGGTTCGGTGGCCGGTGTGTAGGGCTGTCCGTACGACGATTGGGTGGCTGGACGGGCGGGTGCCAGCTGCATCATCTTGTCGGCGATGACCTCGGTGACGTAGCGCACTGCCCCTTGTTGGTCGGTATATTGACGGGTGCGCAGCTTGCCTTCGACGTACATCATGTCGCCCTTCGAGTAGTTGCGGCGACCGTCGGCGATGTCGTTGGCCAGATTGCCCCAGACGACGATGTTATGCCAGTCGGTCTGCTCCACCCAGTTTTGGTCGCGGTCGCGATAGCGCTCGGAGGTGGCCATGGTGACCGAGATCTTTTTGTTTCCGTTTTCAAATGAGGTCACTTCGGGGTCCTTCCCAAGGCGGCCGATGAGGATGACTTTGTTCAAACTTGCCATGATTTTTCGTTTTAAGTGTTTAAGTATAGGTCTATTAAGCGTGGAATGGGGTAGTTTCCCAAGTCACTTTCACGGGTCAAAGTTAAGCCTTTTGTTTGAATGTGCAACAAAATTCCGTCAAGTTTTATCTCGATGAACTGGGCCAAAATGGTTCGATGGGTCAACTTGTGGGTGAAGACAGGCGAGACCTTGGTGATAGTAAACGTTTTGTTTCCAATAAGTTGTTTGAACTGTTCTGAGAGGATGACCTCATCTGCTGTAAGGGCCTCTTCGCTTTCGACGCAGGGGAAGTCATAGAGGTTCTTCCAGATGTCGTCGGCGCTCCTTTTGCGGAGATAGACGCTGTCGTCGACCTTGATAACCAGGTAGTTGAAGTGTCTTGTGGTGACTTTTGTCTTCTGTAGCTTCACGGGTCGTCGCGTCACGGTCTGCCGGGCGAAGGCGAGGCATTGCGACTGGAATGGGCACAACAGGCAGTTAGGGTTTTGAGGTGTGCAATGCAAGGCGCCGAATTCCATCAGGGCTTGGTTGTGGAGCCCGGGTCGCTCGCGGTCGAGGAGTTCGTCGGCCAGTTGGGCGAAGAGCTTCTGGCCATCGTTATTATTAATAGGAGTGTCGATGTCGAAGAGGCGCGACAGCACGCGGTACACATTGCCGTCGACCACGGCATGGGGCAGTCCGAAGGCGATGGAGGCGATGGCGGCGGCGGTGTAGTCGCCGATGCCTTTTAGACTCCTAAGTTGTTCGAAGTCAGCGGGGAACTGCCCCCCATATTGCTCCATGACCTGTCGGGCGCAGTGGTGCAGGTTGCGGGCGCGCGAGTAGTAGCCGAGGCCTTGCCACAGTTTCAGCACCTCTTCCTCCGAGGCTTGGGCGAGGTCGGCCACGGTGGGCCAGCGGTCGACAAAACGCAGGTAATAGTCGCGACCTTGGCTGACACGGGTCTGTTGCAAAATGATCTCCGAAAGCCACACCTGATAGGGGGTGGGGGTGTGTCGCCAGGGTAAGTCGCGCCGGTTTTCGGCGTACCAATTAATTAATGTATCGTGCAGAAAATCCATCTCTTTTTTGAGCCGAAATACTTTATTTATAACTCATTAGAAGAAAAATTTTGCATTAATAGCGTCTTCGTATTGAAAATGTTCGTACCTTTGCCGCAAATTTACAACAAACATCAACACTAACCATTAAATAAGAGAAAAAATGACAAAAGCAGAAATCGTTGCTGAGATCGCCAGCAAGACCGGCATTGAAAAAGGTGCTGTCCAGAATGTTGTTGAGAACTTCATGGAAGTTGTGAAGAACGCTATGGCTAAGGGAGAGAATGTGTATCTGAGAGGCTTCGGCAGCTTCATCATCAAGACGAGAGCTGAGAAGACCGGTCGCAATATTGGCAAGAATATCGCCATCACTATCCCCGCCCACAAGATTCCGGCCTTCAAGCCTGCTAAGACCTTTATGAATGCCGTCAAATAAGCACACAACGAAAAAATCATAATATTATGCCTAACGGAAAGAAACACAAGAGACACAAGATGTCGACTCACAAGCGCAAAAAACGCTTGAGAAAGGACAGACACAAGAAGAAATAAGCTCTTCTTGAGCCTAAACACGACAATAACACAGCATTGGCTAATCCCATTGTTGTGTTATTGTTTTATCAATCAATTGTTAACCCCAAAGAAAAAACACTATGTCTGAAGAAAAGCAACAAGAGGTTGTGGAAGTGAAGACTGTGACGCGCGACTTGGTCATCAACTCGCACGCTTCGGAGGTTGACATCGCACTACTGGAGGACAACGTCCTTGTAGAACTCCACAGAGAGAAGACCAACAACCAATTTGCGGTCGGAGACGTCTATCTCGGTCGGGTGAAGAAGATACTGCCTGGCCTCAACGCGGCTTTCGTCGACGTGGGCTATCCCAAAGAGGCTTTCCTGCACTATCTCGATCTGGGCTTGCAGGCCCACACCTTGATCAAGTTCAAGAAGAGAGTCGTGGCCGGCGAAGATGTCGCCATGGACAAGTTCAAACTTGAGCCCGACCTCCCGAAAAACGGCAAGATCGGCGACATCCTCAACGTGGGAGACCTGCTCCCCGTGCAGATCGCCAAAGAGCCCATCCACACCAAGGGACCGAGAATCACGGCGGAGATCTCGTTTGCCGGCCGTTACCTCGTTTTGGTCCCCTTCTCCAACCGCATCTCGGTGTCGCAGAAGATCCGCAGCGGCGAGGAACGCAACCGCCTGCGCCGCCTGATCCAGAGCATCAAGCCCAACAACTACGGCGTCATCATCCGCACCGTCGCCGAAGGCAAGAAAGTGGCCGAGCTCGATGCCGACCTTCGCTCGCTCATCACCAAATGGGAGCAATGCACCATCGAGATGAAGAAGATGACCACCTTCGGCAGGATGGTCAGCGAGATGGACCAGACCAGCGTCATGCTGCGCGACTTGCTCAACGAATCGTTCACCAACATCCGTGTGAACGACCCTTCACTCTGTGAAGAGATACGGAAATACATCCAGACCATCGCGCCGCAAAAGGCCGAAATCGTACAGCTCTACGAGGGCAAGGAGCCGATTTTCGACCATTTCAACGTGGCCAAGCAAATCAAAGGCTTTTTCGGCCGTGTGGTCACCATCAGAAACGGTGTCTACCTCGTCATCGAGCACACCGAGGCCATGCACGTCATCGACGTCAACAGCGGCCACAAGCTTAACAAGGACAACTCTCCAGAGGAAAACGCATTCCAGGTCAACCTCGAAGCCGCCAAGGAGATCGCGCGCCAGCTGCGTCTGCGCGACATGGGCGGCATCATCATCGTGGACTTCATCGACCTGCACGAAGCCAAACACCGCAAACAGCTCTACGACGCCCTCGTCGAGGCCATGAGGCCCGACCGCGCCAAGCACACTGTGCTGCCTGCCACCAAGTTCGGCCTCATCCAAATCACACGCCAGCGCGTGCGCCCCGAGACAGAGGTGCAGGTGCAGGAGAAATGCCCCGTCTGCGACGGCGAAGGCAAGATCCGCCCCGCCATCCTCTACATCGACGAAATCGAAAACCACCTCAAGTACCTCCTCGTCGACCAGAACGAGAACCACCTCACCTTGCAGGTGCATCCCTTCATCTATTCCTACCTCTGCATAGACGGGCTGTTTTCGATTCGCCGCAAATGGATGAAGAAATACGGCAAGAAATTCAAAGTGCAGTCGATGCCCGAGTTCCACATGCTGCAGTACAACTTCCAAAACGCCAACGGCGACGATATCAAACTCTAAAGGAGTTTTCTGAGCTTGTCGAAGGAAGTAACTGCCACAAAAAACCTCGAAAAGCCGCCCCAAAAGATGTCGGGGCGGCTTTTTGTTTGGCAAAAAAGTAAGGACATAGTCTTTTGGTGTCGTTTGCTATGTTGTTGGTTTTCAACTAAAACCGATAAGGACAATCCAAAAAAGTAAGGACATGGCCCTGTAAGGCCCCCTCTACCTCTTGACAAACGTTTTTTCTGTATATTTTTGCATAGACGGACATGGGACCGGGAAGAACAATCCATGTTCCTATTGCAGTCATGGCGGAGGAACCGTCATTCCGCGGAAGCGGAACGCCATCTCCCGAGCGCGAAGACGTATCCCTTGCGTTTGGGAGATTGCGGGTCAAGCCCGCAATGACGGCAAGGGGTAACGGTTCCGAAGTCCCGTGTCAAAAAGAAAGACTATGAAGATGTATTTGAAATCACTCATCCTGACCGCTATTGCCTTTTGCCTCGCATTGTCGTCCTGCGACAACCAGACAAAGCGGATGGAACAAGTGCGAACACTCTATGAAGAAGGTGTCCAACTACGCGAGCAACGCCGTTCCGAAGAGGCCGCCGAGAAGTTCCTGCAAGGGCTGGCCATTGTGCGGAGATCTGAAAAGACTGCCGAATCTATCCAATTGGAAGGTCAACTCTGCGACAACCTTGGTGCCATGTACCTCAAGCATGAACTGTACGAGGATGCCTTCAAGCAACACCAGCAGGCGTTGCGTTGCTTCCGACAGACGGCTGACTCCACGGGCATGATGAACGCCTACCGCAACAGCGGCCGTGCCATGCGCGCGCAGGAGCAATACACCCAAGCCAAGCAATACTATGACTCGGCTTTCCGTGTCGCCACCTTTATTAATGATAAGGCTATGCAGAGCGACCTCTATCTGGAGATGGGTCGCGATTACTACATGGAGACGGGCAACTTCGCCAAGGGCATCGAGAGCGTGAACATGGCTCTTGAAAACGGCCTCGACGACAATGACACGGACATAGCCCACATGACGTTGGGCATCCTCTATTATTACACGCGCGAGTACGACAAGGCCAGAACGTATCTGAACGAGGCACTGCGCAGCGAGCGGGCTGGGTTGAAGATGTCTGTATATCAGACGCTTTATGCCATCGCCTACAGTCTTGGCAACTACCAGGAGGCGGTGCAATACCATAAGTTGTTTACCACGAACATGATGGAAGCCGACGCGGAACATTCTAGCGAGAATATGCAGCGGATCAAGGCGGAATACGAACTGAAGGCGCAGCAGAGCGAGTTGGAGAGCATCCACCGTAACCGTGACCTGAAGTTGTACCTGATTATCGCCTTGGCGGTGATTGCTTTGCTTGTCATTGTCTTGATTGTGAGGAAGAAGATAAGCGACCACAAGTTGGAGATGGAGCATTTCGGGCGGCAGGTGGAGCGCGACCAGAACCGCATCCACGAGCTGGTGAGCGACATGGAGACACTCATCCGCACTAACGACGAGCTGCGTCGCCAGCAGCAGACCCTTCCGCCAAAGGACTTGATGTCCATCCAGAAAATCATGATGCGGAACAAGATCATGGCCACCGCCCAGGCGCTCAGCGAGGAGGTGAACAACGACTCGCTCAATTTCGAGCTGACGGACAACGACTGGAATGACTTCATCGGCCTTACCGACTTGGTGTATGACGGCTTCTCACAGCGTCTTCTACAGCTATATCCCAAACTGAGCCAGTGGGACGTGCGCATCTGCTGCCTGTCGAAAAACGGCTTCTCCAACCATGTGATTTCCATCCTGTTGGATACGCAAACCGATTCCTACTACAAACGCAAGACCCGCATCAAGCAGATGAAGATGGACCTCGGGGATGATAACCGTTCTTTTGAGGAAATCGTGAATGCTGTATAACTGAAAACAATAACAATCAAATAATTAGACCTATGAAAAGATTAGTATTAACATTAGCAATTTCGCTCGCCTTCACCCTTGGTGGCGTGGCGCAAAGCGTCTCTTTCGATTTTGAAGACGGCACCCTTCAAGGTTGGACCACCCTCGATGCTGATGGCGACGGCCATTGTTGGGAATCTTCCATTGGCGGCATGGGCCACAATTCCAACGGGATGGTGATGGCTTATTCTAGGGACTATGCCACGGGCGAACCTCTTACACCAAATGAGTATCTCGTTTCACCACGATTGGTTTTGAATGAATGGCCCGTTATCAATTTCTTTGTTTGTGCTTTGGATGAAATCTATTGTGCAGAGCATTTTGGAGTTTCCATCTCAACGACAGTCAACGATGACCCGCTGGCTTTCACGCTCTTGCATGATTGGACTTTAACCGCCAAAGATGCGGGAAACCGTCAGGGCAACTGGTACAACTATACCGTTGACCTTTCTGCTTATACAGGTCAGGAGGTCTATGTTGCCATTCGCCATTTCAATTGCACCGATATGTCCGCCATTTGCATTGATGATATTCATATTGATGGCGAAATTGTGCAGACACAACATGTTTGGAGACCCATTGGAATGGACGGTGAGTTCCTTGGTGTTTCAGCCAACGGCAATATGTTTACCAATATGGGCTACAGCGGCATGTTTCGTTCACAGGATGAAGGTGAGACTTGGGAACACATTGATGTTGCAAGCTATGTCAGAAAAGAAACCTTCATGATTAACGAGCAAGACAGGATTTTCATTTTCGATGAAAACACCTACAAACTGTTGTATTCCGATGACAACGGCGACTCCTGGCAGGAGCAGACTTCAGGCATCTCGACCAATTGGCCCTTGGGAATGTTCTCGCTATCGAACGACACTATCTTCATCTGTAGCAGAGAGAAATTTCATTGGACTTTGGACGGTGGCGAATCGTGGGACGAAACTCCCTTCGATTTCATAGGCGAAGCCAATTTCGGAAGCATCCTTGCTGACCATGCTGGAAATGTCTATGCAAGTACCTATAGTTGGACCTATCCCGTGGAACAGGTAGGAATTTACACTGCGACTTTGGACGATATGACCCATTGGACGGTGAAGTCATCAGGCGGCGCAAGTCAGATGGCTTTCGATAGCGAGGGCTACATTTTAGCCACCGGTCTCGGATCAGCCTATTTTGAAAATGGCATTTACTG
Organism: Candidatus Limimorpha sp.; assembly: GCA_045132275.1. Taxonomy (GTDB): domain Bacteria; phylum Bacteroidota; class Bacteroidia; order Bacteroidales; family F082; genus Limimorpha. The sequence continues at coordinate 5,340 of JBGURY010000015.1, read as the reverse complement.
GGTTAATGCCGACCGGTTTGCGCGGACCAACGATGATGTGATTTTCGCCATGAAACGTGTGGATTGGGATAATGAGGCTTTGTTCTACTCCACCGACCACGGCCAAACATACATACAATGCAGCGAGAATATTCCTTCAACAACAACCGCCCCTGACCCCGATTTGGGACTTTATAAAGGCCGCGACAACCATCTGTATTGTCATGGAGATGTTTGGGAGCCTACGTTTGTGAGTCAATATTACAAGAGTATACAAGAGGTCGATTTCATCATAGAAAGCTGCGACGCGCCTGAAAACTTCAGTGGGCAATACTATGAAACACCTAATGGAACTCAATATGCCAGTTTGCTATGGAATCCCGTAGAGGGCTTTTGGTATCATTACGACCAAGAGCCGATGACAGGGTCTGTTAATATAACTGATATAACGGGGAAATGGGGCATTAAGATTCCAGCCGATACCTTGAATCATTATCTTGGTGGTTATATCTCCAAAATCAGGTTCTATAAGACGGGTTGTACGGAGCATGGAGGCTACATCCATATAGGCACATACGAAGGAGACGAAACCGCTCCACACACGATGGTTTGGTCTTCTTACAGAGAGTTTGAGCCCGGACCAGATGAATGGGTTGAAATCAGCGTCGGAGTAACATTTGACGGCCAGCAACCTATTTGGATTATGGCGGAAACCGATTCCCTTCCAGCCGCTTATTGTCCCACAGCAGGCGATCCTAACGGGCGCTGGGTTGGAGATTATTATTCTGGATACTATGACTATTATGCCCAGACGGGACAAGGCGGCGATTGGCTGATCCAGGCTTTCCTTGAGCCTTTGGCAAAAGAAGACAATGAAGTGGACCATTTCAACATCTATCGAGGTGAAAGTTTGGACGCTATGGAACGAATTGCAGAAACAAGCAAATTCGCTTGCTACTATATGGACGACCTTACAAATGAACCGGGTGATTACTACTACCGCCTCACGGCATCCTACGAGAACGGCTGTGAGTCGGCCTTCGCCTTGGACAGTGAGCATCCTGAAAATGATTATGTCCTTGTCACTATACCAGGCGATATGATTCCTTCAGGTTCGGAATGGTACTATGAAATCGAGAACGAGAACGGCACCATCACCTATCAATACCTCTATCAGGCCGGTGACACCATCGTCCAAGACGAGCCGACGCATATCCTCGTGAGAATCAATACACTTTATGACAAGGATGTACATACTGATATGACGCATGAATATGTCTATGAGCGTGACGGCAAATTGTATTGGTGGAACAAGACCTTGGAAGAGTTTACCGTGCTGTATGACTTCAATGCCCAAGTGGGCGACTCATGGGAAATCAAGGTCGGCACGGAAACCCTCATCATGCACGTTGACGCGGTAGAAGAAATCGAATACGAAGGCAAAACCTATAGGATGCTTCATGTGAGCGACGCGGACGACTACTTCAGCGGCGACATCGTGTGCGGCATAGGTCACCTCACCAGTTTCTTCCCCGAGCGGCTGATGAACAATGGCGATGGCCTCCGCGTGGAAGGCCTGCGCTGCTATTGGGTTGATGACGAACTGGTCTTCAAACTCGGTAACGAGGATTGCGACGCAATTTACAGCGACATACACGGCATCGAAGAGGACGGCCCTTCGACGGGCTCAGGGACCTTAACGATATACCCAAATCCGACAGACGGTGTGCTGTTTGTACAGACGGTGCATGCACCGTCTCTACCAAGGCAAACCTACCGCATCATCAACCTGATGGGTCAAACCTTGTTAACAGGCCAAATCACAGGTGAAACCCAGCGGATTGATGTGTCATCCTTGCCGCAAGGGATGTATTTCATTACCTTTGCAGGTGCGACGCGGAAATTTGTGGTGCGTTAATCGTGGTAAAAGATAACAATCAAAAACATACAACCATGAAAAGATTAGTATTAACTATAGCGATTTTGGCTGGCTTCGCTCTTGGTGGCATGGCGCAAAATGTTTGGAAACCCATCGATGTATCAGCCGTTTTTCTAGGCGCCGCTCCTGACGGAAGCCTTTATTTCAATTGCGGTTACAGCGGGATAGGCCGCTCTCAAGACGAAGGCGAAACCTACCAAATCGTCTTGGGATACGAAACAGGCAACGACTTTTATTTCAATGAATATTGTTTCAGCGTAAGCCCGGAGGGGAGACTGTTCGTTTTCGAAGACAATCCGTTTAAGGTATGGTATTCTGACAACTACGGCGACACTTGGCAGTATACCTCAGACATCCCTTTGAGTGCTGGAGATAAGGCTTGGAATTTATACGCCTTAAACAACCACATCATAGTAGGCTCAACAGAATATGGAAGCGTTTTTTGGACCACCGATGGCGGTACTACATGGGGCGTGAACGACACTTTCACTTCCTTTGAGGATTATAGCATCAGCGATATTTTGGCCAACGAAAACGGCGATGTTTATGTCGGCTTGTATTATTATGGCAATGGCCTATACCACTCAACCCTTTCAGATATGCAAAACTGGGAACTTGTCGCATTTGAAGGGCTGGGAATTCGGGATATGGAGTTCGACCCAGATGGTAATGTGGTCTGTGCAGGCTATGGCAATGATTTTTCTGGATTTGAGTATATTCCTGGTTTTTATGCGCTGGCGGCAAATTACATTAGCATTTCTGATAACGGAATCATCTATACAATAAACTATAACGATGATGATTATACCGAAGGTTTGTCTTATTCTCTTGATCATGGTGAGCATTTTACTGAGATAGGGGAAAGGATGTATGGGGTGCGGCCGCTTCCAGGGTGTTGTGTGCCAATGAAATGGCTCATAAAAGGATTCGACAACCACCTGTATTATATTGGTGTCGACCACAATTACAAGAGCGTCCGTAATGCCAACGCTATTCTCGAAAACTTCCCGCCGGAAAACACCGCATGGGTGCAGTTCTATCGCTCGATGTATGAGGATTCCACCTATTACCAGTTGGGCATTAAAGGCGATACGCTGGTGAACGAGACGACTTATAAGAAGGTCATCAATTGCACTCATTTGGGTTATCCTATTGAGGGCGAGTGCTTCGGTGGTATCCGTGAGGATGCGGACGGCAAATGTTATTTCATGTCGTTCGTGCCTGCTGGCATATATGCGCCTTGGCCTTTGCATTACTTCTGTGAGGTGAACACCGAATATCCCTTGTACGATTTCTCGCTTTCGGTGTGCGATGTCTTCCAGACGGATGGCGGCACGCCCAATGTCGTTTTCGATACCGATGAGATGGAACTCAATGGCAGCACGAGGAAGGTGCTTTGGTTTGACAACAACTGCGACAATGGGAATTATTATGATTACCAATGGATCGAAGGCATTGGAAGCACACATAGCCTGTTGTATCCTATCCAGTGGGAGCCTGACAACGGGCCGGAATACCGTTTGGTGGAGGTCTGGCAGGACGAGGAGATGATTTATAGGAACCCGCATTTCGATGACTATGTTCCGATGATTAAAGAAGGCAACCAACGCCAGAAATGGAATGTGGTTGTTATAGGCTCTATGAACTATCCGAATGATTACTTTACTGAAATACAGAGTATTAGAGATGATATTACCTTGGATGGAGTGGACTATAAACTTGTTTGGACGAAAAGTAAATATGGAATCGCAAAAGCAGGTGCGGTTCGCGAAGAGGATAGAAGAGTGTATTATCGTAGAAAAATATCCCAAAACTACCAAGATGAGGTTCTGCTCTATGATTTCAACTTGAACGTGGGCGATACTGTCACTGTGAACTGGATGGGCCAACAACTGATGGTGATGGAAGAATCAGAGGTGGAAGTGAATGGCACCATGAGGCGGCAATTAGGCCTTGGGGCATATTCTATCGATTATCCGCCAACCGAAGTTGATGAATACTGGATTGAAGGCGTGGGCAGCACCTACGGCTTCCTGAACAGCGGCTATGAAGGTTTTGACGGTTCGTTTGTCCATCTGTTGTGCTACCACGAGAACGGCAACCTGATTTGGGACAACGAGGAGTTTGACGACTGTGTGATGAACAGTGATGGAGCACCTGCGACGTTTGCTCCCCAAGGCGCGGAGTGGTATTTCGATGTGTTCAACCCTTGGGGCACGCATCCTGAATATCAGAGGTTTTTCGTGGAAGGCGACACGATTATCCAAGGCCATCAGTGCAGCATCATCGATCAGCGTTTTGTTGATACGGGACATGACGGCGGCGAATATGTGTATGAAGAAGACAACAAGGTGTATTGGTTCAACCCGACCACAAACGCTTTCACGACCTTGTATGACTTTGATGCCGAAGCGGGCGAATCGTGGGATTACGAAGTGGGTGATTGTACGCATCAGGTGATTGTCGACAGCGTTGGCAGTGCGACTTGGAATGGGCACACTTACCGCACGCAATGGGTCAGGTATTATGAGGAGAATCTTCCGATTTATTATAGTGGGAAAATCATGGAGGGAATCGGCTATGAGAGAGGCTTGTTCCCCAGCGTTTATGTTTGTAATGGATGGGAAATCTTTGATGCAAGTGAGATAGAATACCTTCGTTGTTATGTTAACGATGGCGAGATGCTTTATCACGAAGGGGGATATGATTGCGAACAAACTACTGTCACACCGCCGAGCCATCCTGAATGGTATTACGAAATCCTTAACGACGATGGCACTATTACCTACCAATACATGTACCAGGCGGGCGACACCATCATCAATGACGAGCCAACGCAGATCTTGGTGAAGATTAACACCCTTTACGACAAAGGTTTACGTGATGAGGTTACGCATGAGTATGTCTTTGAGCTCAACGGCAAGTTGTATTGGTGGAACAAGCGCACTCATAGTTTCACCGTGCTTTATGACTACGAAGCCGAGGTTGGCAACAGCTGGGATATCATGGTCGGCATAGAGCCTCCACTCACCATGACTGTGGATGCTGTGGATTACGTCGAATACGAAGGTAGAACCTATCGTGTGATGCACGTCAGCGACCCTGACGACCTTTTCAGCGGCGACATTGTTTGTGGCATTGGCCACCTGACGAGTTTCTTCCCGGAGCGGTTGATGCGTAACTCGGATGGATTCCGTGTGGAGGGTCTGCGCTGCTACTGGGTGGAGGACGAGCTGGTGTTTAATCTCGATGGCGAGGAGGAATGCGACGCGATTTATTCGGAGGTGCATGGCATTGAGGAAGGCGGCCCTTCGACTGGCTCAGGGACCATAACGGTCTATCCTAACCCGACCAACGGTATCTTGTTTGTACAGACGGTGCATGCACCGTCTCTACCAAGGCAAACCTACCGCATCACCAAC
>JBGURY010000014.1:0-52015 GCA_045132275.1 Candidatus Limimorpha sp. | reverse complement strand
CATAGAGTTTCTTGCCTTCTCCGTTCCAGAAGTCAACACAAGCATCGATAGGCAAAATGGCCTTTTCGAGGGCGGCGACAAATTCGTCAGTAGCCTTGCGGTTGGCGACCGTGTCGTTGTAGGTGTCTAACCACTTCTGTGTGGCTTCCTTCATCCAGTCGAACACGGTGGTGTTGACCAGCTCTTCAGCCTTCTTGCGGAGGCCTTCGCGGATCTTGCGGGCACCCGTGGCCATACCGAGACCGTACTCGGCGTTGTCCTCAAACAGGGAGTTGGCCCATGCCACACCCTTGCCGCTGCGGTTGTTCTTGCAGTAAGGCGTCGCGGGAGCGGAGCCACCGTAGATGGACGAGCAACCCGTGGCGTTGGCGACGAGCATGCGCTCACCGAACAGCTGGGTGATGGTCTTGATATAAGGCGTCTCGCCGCAACCGGCGCAGGCACCCGAGAACTCGAACAGCGGCTGTGCGAACTGGCTGTTCTTCACGTTGGCGTACTTGTCGATAAGTTCGTCCTTGTAGGTGACCTTCTTCTGACCGTACTCCCAGTTCTTGGCCTCGTCGAGTTGGCTTTCGAACGGTTTCATCACCAGAGCCTTCTCCTTGGCGGGGCACACATCGGCGCAGTTGCCGCAACCGGTGCAGTCCATGACGGAGACCTGCATGCGGAAGTGCATGCCAGCCATCTCCTTCGGCATCTTGATGTCGATGGCCTTCATCGACTTGGGAGCCTTCTTCAGCTCGGCGTCGGTCATGACGACGGGACGGATGGCGGCGTGCGGGCACACCAGCGAGCACTGGTTGCATTGGATACAGTTGGCGGGGTTCCACTCGGGAACGACGGTGGCGACGCCACGCTTCTCGTAGGCGGTGGTGCCAGCCGGGAAGGTACCGTCGACGATGTCCTTGAAGGCGCTCACGGGCAGGTCGTTACCGCACTGGGCGACCATCGGACGCATCACCTTATTAATAAACTCGGGATCGGCATCGTTGTGCTCGAAGACGAAGTCGGTGGTGCAGTCGAGCTTGGCCCACTCGGCGGGGATGTCAACCTTGGTGATCTCTCCACCGCGGTCAACGGCAGCATAGTTCATGTTGACGATGTCCTCACCCTTCTTGCCGTAGCTCTTCACGATGAACTTCTTCATCTGCTCGACGGCGAGGTCGTAAGGAATGACGCCCGAAATCTTGAAGAAGGCGCTCTGGAGGATGGTGTTGGTGCGGTTGCCCAGACCAATCTCGGCGGCGATCTTCGTGGCGTCGATGATGTACATATTAATATTGTTGAGGGCCAAGTACTTCTTCACGAAGTCGGGAAGATGCTTCTTGGTCTCAGCAACACTCCAAGGCGAGTTGTAGAGAAACGTGCCGTTCTTCTTCAGGCCACGGAGGCAGTCGTATTTCTTCAGGTAGCTCGGGACGTGGACGGCCACGAAGTCGGGCGTGCCAACGAGATAAGGAGCCAAGATGGGCTGGTCACCGAAACGCAGGTGCGAGCAGGTGTAACCGCCGGACTTCTTCGAGTCGTAGTCGAAGTAGGCTTGGCTGTACTTGTTGGTGTTGTCGCCGATGATCTTGATGGAGTTCTTGTTGGCACCCACAGTACCGTCGGCGCCGAGGCCGTAGAACTTGGCTTCAAACGTGCCCTTCGGCAGGATGGAGATTTCCTTGCCGACCTTGAGCGAACGACGGGTGACGTCGTCCTTGATACCCACGGTGAACTGGTTCATCGGTTTGTCGGCAGCGAGGTTCTTGTAGACGGCGAGGACCTGGGCCGGCGTGGTGTCCTTGGAAGACAGACCATAACGGCCGCCAATGATCATAGGCTGTTTCTTGGCATCCTTGAAGGCTTCGACAACGTCGAGGTAGAGCGGATCGCCATTGGCGCCGGGCTCCTTGGTGCGGTCGAGCACGCAGATACGCTTCACGGTCTTCGGCATGACGTCCATGAGGTACTTCACGCTGAAGGGACGGTAGAGGTGCACAGTGACGAGGCCGAGCTTCTTGCCAGCCTTGTTCTCCTTGTCGATGACGGTCTTGATGACGTCGTTGATGGAGCCCATGGCGATGATGATGTCGGTGGCGTCTTTGGCGCCGTAGTAGACGAACGGGGCATATTCACGGCCCGTAATCTTGGTCATCTGCTTCATGTACTTGGCCACGATGTCGGGCAGAGCGTCGTAGTACTTGTTCTGCAGTTCGCGGGTCTGGAAGTAGATGTCAGGGTTCTGGGCGGTGCCGCGGGTGACCGGGTGCTCAGGATTGAGGGCGCGTTCACGATATTCCTTGAGGGCCTTCTGGTTGACGAGCTTACGGAGTTTCTCCATATCGGCAGCCTCAACCTTCTGGATCTCGTGGGAGGTCCGGAAGCCGTCGAAGAAGTGCACAAACGGCACGCGGCCTTCGATGGCGGCGAGGTGTGCCACAGGGGCGAGGTCCATAATTTCCTGGACGCTGCTGGTGGCCAGCATGGCGAAGCCCGTCTGACGGCAGGCCATCACGTCGGCGTGGTCGCCGAAGATTGACAAGGCCTGGGCGGCGAGGGCGCGGGCCGAGACGTGGAACACGCCCGGGAGGAGCTCACCGGCGATTTTGTACATATTGGGGATCATCAGCAAGAGACCTTGCGAGGCGGTGTAGGTGGTGGTGAGGGCGCCAGCCTGCAGCGAGCCGTGGACAGCGCCGGAGGCACCGGCTTCGGATTGCATCTCGACCACTCTGACGGTCTCGCCAAAGATGTTCTTCTGACCTTTAGCGGCCCATTCATCGATATACTCGGCCATCGGCGACGACGGAGTGATAGGATAAATGGCGGCCACTTCACTGAACATGTAGGCAACATGGGCCGCGGCCTGGTTACCATCGCATGTCAAAAACTTTTTTTCTGCCATTTCTTAAAGTTTTAGTATTGAATGAATTATGAATTAACTTGTATTCCTTAATTAATCACAAGAATTTGGCCGCAAAATTAGGTATTCCCCCACAAATAAACAACCATATTTAAAAAAGAATTTTTTCAGCAAAAAATCACATTTTTTCATCACTTATCAAAATTATTTGTACTTTTGCACGCTCAAAAACAGAAAACAACATCAATCAACAACATTAAACCAACTCAAAATGAAGAAGTTATTCTTAACTTTAGGCTTGGCCAGCCTCATGATGGTGGCCTGCAACAACACTCCCAAAGAACCCGAGCAGACCACTGAGCCCGCTCCCGAGACCACGGAAGTCGTTGAAGAGAAGCACGAATGCCCCATGGAAGCTCTGAAGAACGAGTATGCCAAGTGGGACGAGATGACCGACGAAGCCAAGGCCGAGTTGAACCAGAAGGCTGTCGCTCTGTTCGACGAGATGGACGCCAAGATGGAAGAAGTGAAGGCCGCCGGCGAGGATGTCTGCAAGGACATGGCCGAGATGACCGAAGAGGCCAAGAAGGAATGCGAAGCCAAATGCGCAGAGATGAAGGCCGCTTGGGAAGGCTTTGCCGACAAGAGCCTCGATGAGCAGAAGGACCTCATCCTGAAGCGCCTCGAAGGCTGCAACGGCGACAAGAAGTGCTGCAAGCACGAGGAAGCTCCCGCTGAGACTCCCGCCGAGTAATCCTAAATCACAAGGAAAACAACGAAAGAAGAGGGCTGAAAAGTCCTCTTTTTTCATAATTACCAACCATCACAAAACAAGAAAAAAAATGAAGAAAAACCTCCTATTCGCCTTGGCGATCCTCATGGCATCGTGCGGCGGACAAAACAGCCAAGAGAAGCCTGAAAACCTCGTCTCCGACATAACCGCCGAGACGGTCGAGACCACTGTCCAGGCTGCCTCCGAGCGTGACGGCTACACCTTCAGCACGACATTCCGTAAAAACGAGGATGACCAATGCGACGCCATCATCCTGACCTGCCAAAAGGGCGAGAAGAGCCAGGAGTTCGTCAGCGAGCTCGTGTGGCCAAAGGACGAGGACATCCTTCGCTCTGAGACCGCGGGCGATGTCATCGAGGAAGACATCAACTTCGACGGCACCCCCGACGTCGTGGTCTACCTGGGTGACTACAGCGTCCTCTCCACCATCGAGTTCTATGCGGCCTGCGTTTGGGACGAGGCCTCACAGAGCTTCAAGCTGGTCGAGAAATACGAGGGCATCCCCAACCCCGTCATCGACGCGGAAAAGAAGGTCATTATCAGCAATTATATGGACCTCTCCGACAACGTCATTGAGGACGTCTACCGCTGGGTCGACGGCGAGTTGGTGCCGATCACCGAATAACAGGCGGTTTTAAGCCCCAAAACGAGTCATAAAACCAATGCAAAAAGTCGCCAAAAGGCGACTTTTTTTGTATTTGCCACAGATTTCCAAAAGATTTGTTTCCCTACTTGTTTTTTTTGTATTTTTGCAGTTTAAACTAAACTGCGCCCAATGTACGCCTACGTCACAGGAAAAGTAACCGAAAAATCGCCCACACAGGTCGTCATCGACAACCAGGGCATCGGCTATCTCGTCAACATCACCCTTAACACCTTCACCGCCATCGGCGAGAAGGAAGAGGTGAAGCTCTTCGTCCACGAGCAGATCCTCGAAGACGCCCATCACCTCTTCGGCTTCTTCACCGCCAAGGAACGCGACCTCTTCGAACTGCTGATCTCGGTGTCGGGCGTGGGCTGCAACACGGCGAGGCTTATCCTCAGCTCGCTGACCGTCAACGAGTTGAGCACCGCCATCGCCAACGACGACGTAAAAACCATCCAAGCTGTGAAAGGCATCGGCGCCAAGACAGCCCAACGCATTGTCATCGACCTGAAAGACAAACTGAAGAAAAACGACTTCCAGACCGAAATTTTCGCCGCGCCGAACAATACAATAAAGAATGAAGCGTTATCAGCATTGACGATATTGGGCTTCAGCAAGGCCGCCGTCGACAAAGCCCTCGACCGCCTGCTCAAACAGATGCCCGACGCCAACGTGGAGACACTGATCAAAGAAGCACTTAAGATTTTGTAAACCTGTATTTTGAAAGACTCGATGAAACGACATATATTCCTCTTGCTCCCGATGCTGTTCGCGCTGTTCTTTGCCCGAACGGCTTCGGCAGACATTTATGACGACATCTTCTTCCATCCCTACGAGGTGGAACCCGACTCCACCAAGGTCATCTATCCCATCCCCGTCAACACGGGCAACCCCTTGGAGGACCTTAACAACCAGTCTCCCCTCTACCTCAACGACCCCGACAACTACTCCACCGAGATCATCTACGACCCGCTTACCGGGCAATATACATTCAAGCGCCGCATCGGGCAGTTCTACTACGACACCCCTACCACCCTCACACAAAGCGAGTTCTTTGAATACCAAAACCGCAAAGGCATTCAGGAATACTGGAAGGAACGCCGCAGCCAAAACGCCCGCTCCACCACCAGCGGCAGCTCCATCATCCCGCCCATGTTCATCGGCGGCAAGGCCTTCGAGACCATCTTCGGCAGCAACACCGTGGAAGTGAGACCCCAAGGCTCGGTCGACCTCACCTTCGGCATCAAACACAGTTTCCGCGACGACCCCTCGCTCAGCGACCGCCGCAAGCGCCACACCGACTTCGACTTCGACCCCAACATGCAGCTCAACGTGATGGCGAAGATCGGCGACAAGATCAACTTCAACATCAACAAGAACACGAAGGCGACCTTCAACTACCAAGACAAACTCGACCTGAAATACGAAGGCAAGGAAGACGAGATCATCCAACTTCTGGAAGCCGGTAACGTCAGCTTCCCGCTCAACAGCACCCTCATCACGGGCACGCAACAGCTGTTCGGTATCAAGAGCAAACTGAAGTTCGGCAAGACCACCATCTCGTCCATCGTCTCTTACCAAGAGAGCGAGTCGCAAAACATCACCGTGCAAGGCGGCGCACAGACCAACCAGTTCGAACTGAGCTGCCTCGACTACGAAGACAACCGCCACTTCTTCCTCAGCCAATACTTCAGAGACCACTACGAAGAGGCCCTGGCGACCCTGCCCACCGTTACCTCCAGCGTCAACATCACCAAGATCGAGGTGTGGATCACCAATACCAATACATCCACCCAAAATACCCGTAACATTCTTGCATTGAACGACTTGGGCGAAGGCAAGGACGCATGGATCTACAACAACGAGATCAGCCCCACCAACAGCCAGCCCTATCCCCGCAACTCGGCCAACAACCTGCTCACCCGCATGGACACCACGCAGATCCGCAGCATCAGCACGGTGACCAACTACATGAGCAACGACCCCATGCGCATCGGCAGGTCGGGCTATATGGTGGCAGGCCGCGACTTTGAAAAAGTGGAGAACGCCCGACGCTTGAGCAACACTGAGTTCTCGGTGAACTCGAAGCTGGGCTTCATCTCGCTGAACGTCAGCCTCAACTCCAACCAGACCCTGGCCGTGGCCTACCAATACACCATCGTGGGCTCCGACGAGGTCTACCAGGTGGGTGAATTCTCCGACCAAGGCATCAACACCCCGAAGGTGCTGGTGGCCAAGCTGCTGCGCGGCACCACGGTGAACACCAAGATGCCCATCTGGAACCTGATGATGAAGAACGTCTACAACATCAGGGCCTATCAAATCGGGTCGCAGGACTTCATGCTCAACATCTTCTACAACGGCAACTCGAACAGCACGCCTTACGGCTACTTCACCGAGGGCTCGGTGAAAGGCGTCTCGATGCTGCACCTGATGGGCTTGGATAACCTGACCACGCAGAATAACCCCATCGCTGGCGGCGACGGCGTGTTTGACTTCCTCGACAACGCGGCCACCCAAGGCGGTACCATCAACTCGTCGAACGGACGCATCTTCTTCCCCGTACTGGAGCCCTTCGGCAAGCATATCCACAACAAGGTCTTCCCCGACGAGCCCGACCTGGCCAACAAATACGCCTACGACTCACTCTACACGCTGACAAAGACCTCGGCCGAACAATACTCCGAGAAGAACAAATTCAGCCTGAAAGGCTACTACTCCTCGCAGTCGGGAGCCGAGATCAGCCTCAACGCCATGAACGTGGCGCAAGGCTCTGTGACCGTCACGGCGGGCGGCGTGCAACTCGTCGAGAACGTCGACTACACCGTCGACTATACCCTGGGCCGTGTCACCATCCTCAACGAAGGCATCCTCAACTCGGGCACGCCTATCAACATCTCCTTGGAGTCGAACAGCGGCTTCAGCGCCATCAAGAAGACTTTCTTGGGCACCCGTGTCGAACATGAGTTCAATCGTGACTTCCGCATGGGCGGTACCATCCTCTACCTCGGTGAGAAGTCGTACACCCAGAAGATCAACTACGGCGAGGAAGCCATCGCCAATACCATCTATGGCGCCGACATCAGCTACCACACCGATGCGCGCTGGCTGACGAGCTTCGTCAACGCGCTGCCTGGCATCAGCACCAAGGCGCAGTCACGCATCAACGTCGACGGCGAGTTCGCCCGTTTCATCCCCGGTCTCTCCAAGTCGGCGAGCGAGCGCGGCACCTCTTACATCGACGACTTCGAAGGCGCCAAGTCGACCATCGACTTGCGTCTGCCAACGTTGTGGTACATGGCCAGCACGCCGCAAAACCAGAACAACCTCTTCCCCGAGGCGGCGGCGGGCACTGGTCTTGACTATGGTAAGAACCGCGCCAAACTGGCGTGGTATGTCATCGACAACTCCATCTTCTACGACCGCAACTCCAACTATCGTCCCAGCAACGTCGACAACGAGGAACTCTCGAAGAACACCGTGCGACAGGTGCTTGAGACCGAGCTCTTTGCCAAGGACATCGCGGCTGGTACACAGACCAACGTCTCAGTGCTCAACTTGGCCTATTATCCCGACGAACGCGGACCTTATAACTACGATGTAGACCCATCGCCCTACTCGGCCGGTATCGATGCCAACGGCAAGCTCAACGACCCGAAGAGCCGTTGGGCCGGTATCATGCGTAAGATGGAGTCGACCGACTTTGAAGCCACCAACATCGAATACATCGAGTTCTGGCTGATGGACCCCTTCGCCGACGAAGAATACCAGAACAACCCCGGTAAGCTCTACATCAACTTGGGTGATGTCTCGGAAGACATTCTGCGCGACGGACGCAAGTTCTACGAAAACGGTCTGCCCGCCACCGCTACCGTCGAAAATGTCGACACCACCATCTGGGGTCGTGTGCCCACCATGCAGGACCTCGTCAGCACCTTCAACAACTCTTCGGAAGCCCGCCAATACCAAGATGTGGGCTACGACGGCTTGCGCGACGTCGACGAGCGTTCCTTCTTCGAAGACACCTACCTCAATCTCGTTAAAAACCGCTTCGGCGAAGACTCGGAGGCCTACCAACAAGCCTACAACGACCCGTCGGGCGACAACTACCACTATTTCCGCTCCGGCGACTGGGACTCGCCCGACGACGAAGTGCACCGCAGCATTCTGGCGCGTTACAAGCAGTTTAACGGCCCCGACGGCAACTCGCCCTCTGATATCCAGCAGACCGAAGGCTACACCAACAGCAACTCGACCTTGCCCAATGCCGAAGACATCAACGGTGACAACACCTTGAGCGAGACGGAGCGTTACTACCAATATGAAATCGACCTCGACCCTGCCAAGATGGTGGTCGGACAAAACCATATCGCCGACATCTTCGAGGCCTCCAACATCGCCTTGCCCAACAGCACCTTCGGCAGCGTCACCTGGTATCAGTTCCGCATCCCGGTCAGACAGCCCGACAAGGTGGTCGGCCACATCGACGACTTCTCGTCGATCCGTTTCATGAGAATGTTCATGACCGACTTCCAACGTCCCGTGGTGCTGCGTTTCGCCACCTTGGACCTCGTCAAAGGCGAATGGCGCACCTATTCGCAGAGCATCCAGGCGCCTGGCGAATACGAGCCTAACGACATCAACAACGAGACCACCTTCGACATCTCGGCCGTCAGCATCGAAGAGAACAGACGCCGTCAGCCCATCCCCTATGTCATCCCGCCCGGCATCCAACAGGAGACCGTCATCGGCATGACGCAGACCACCCGCATCAACGAGCAGTCGCTGCAGATGACTGTGCAGAACCTCGTTGACGGCGACGGACGCGCCATCTACAAGACCGCCGACTTTGACTTCCGACAATACAAATACCTCAAGATGTTCGTCCACGCCGAAGCCGCCCACGAAGACAGCCCCTTGGACGACCAAGACCTCACTGTGTTCATGCGCATCGGTACCGACTTCACCGAGAACTACTACGAATACGAGGTGCCGGTGAAAGTCACGCCCTGGGGAACGTCATACACCAATAAAGACGCCATTTGGCCCGAGATCAACAACATCGACATACGGCTCGAGGACCTCGTGGAGGTGAAGCAGCGCCGCAACGAGGCCATGAACCAGCCCAACAGCAACGTCAGGCTCAACTACATCTATTCCGAGAAAGTCAGGAAAGACAACATCGACGGACGTGACTACTACCATACCATCAAGGTGATCGGTAACCCAAGTATCAGCGACGTGGAAGCCATGATGATCGGTGTCCGCAACCCGAAACGCCAGAACCTTACCGACATCGACGACGGACAACCCAAGAGCGCCGTGGTGTGGGTCAACGAGCTGCGTCTCACCGACCTCAGCAGCAACGGCGGCGTCGCCGCCACGGGACGCATCGAGGCCACCCTGGCCGACCTGGGTCGTGTCAGCGTGAGCGGGTCGTACAAATCGGCCGGCTTCGGCGCCTTGGACAGCGATATCACCAGCAACACCTTCGAGGCCATCTCCGCCTTCAACGTGTCTACCGACCTTGAACTTGGCAAGTTCTTCGAGAACACAGGGCTGAAGATCCCGATGCATTTCGACTACGGGGAAAACAACATCACGCCGCTCTACAACCCCTACGACCCCGACATCAAGATGAAAGACGCTCTGGCGGCCCTCAACACCGACCACGAACGCGACTCGCTCAATTCGAACATCCACGACTTCACGAGACAGAAGAACATCAACTTCATGAATGTCAGAAAAGAGCGCGTCATGAAGAAACGCAACCAGGACGAAGGAGAGAGCAAGCCCAAAGATAATCCTAGAGACCCCAATAGAGGACTCGGCGCCGGCCGAGGCAACATGCCCAAGGTGCACATCTGGGACATCGAGAACTTCAACGCCTCGTTCAGCTACAACGAGACCTTCCAGGAGAATACCGACATCAAATACTACATGGTGAAGAGCTACCGTGGCGGCTTGGGCTACAACTATGCGGGCAACCCGAAGAACGTGACGCCTTTCGCCAAAGCCAAATGGGCCTCGAAACCCTCCATGCAGTTCTTCAAGGACATCAACTTCTACTACGCTCCCAAGAGCATCATGTTCAACACCGAGATGTACCGTTACTACTCGGAGCGTGAGATGCGCAACAAGAGCGGCGGCATCGTCGACATCAAGCCCACCTTCTCGAAGCAATGGGACTGGAACCGCAACTACCAGCTGCGTTACGACCTCACCAAAGGCCTCACCTTCGACTACTCGGCACAGGCTCAAGCCTATATCTATGAGCCTGCGGGCTTCGTCGACCGCAACGCCGACCCCGAGCGTTGGCAGAAGAACCAAGACACCATCAAGAACGAGCTGAAGCACTTGGGCTCAATGTCGCGTTATCAACAGAGCCTCAACGCCAGCTACACCTTGCCCATCAACAAGATCCCAATC
This sequence comes from Candidatus Limimorpha sp., assembly GCA_045132275.1. GTDB lineage: Bacteria > Bacteroidota > Bacteroidia > Bacteroidales > F082 > Limimorpha. Next base: position 41,299 of record JBGURY010000014.1, on the reverse strand, counting down.
CTCAACTGGATCACCGCCAGCGCCAACTACCAAGGCACCTACAACTGGACCGCCTCGGCTCAGTCCATCCAACCCCGCTTGGGTAACGTCATCGAGAACTCCAACAACATCCAAGGCACCGGTACTCTTGACTTCAGCAAGCTCTACAGCAAGGTGCCTTACCTCAAGCAGATCAACACGCCGCAGCGGCGCAACAACAACGGCAAGGGCAAAAACAACGAAAAGAATAGCGGCAAAGAAGGAGCAAAGGGCGGCAAAGAGAAAGACGGCGGCCAGCCCTCCGACTCCACCAAGCTCGCTCCCAAGGTCGACTATGGTAAGATTGTCCTCGACAACTCGTTGCGTGTGCTCACTTTAGTTAAGAAAGTGTCGGGCACCTACTCGCTCAACAACGGACAGTCGCTGCCCGGCTTCATGCCCAAGGCGCAATATGTGGGCCTCAACAGCGACACATGGGCGCCTGGCCTCGGCTTTGTGTTCGGCAGCACCTACGGCACCGACGCCGACATCTTCGCAAAAGCCGTGGCTCACAGCATCGACGTGGAAGACGCCCAACGTTGGCTGACCACCGACTCCATCTTGAGCCAGCCCTACACTCGCCGTAGCACCGAGACGATGAACTTCCGTGTCAATACCGAGCCGCTGCCTGGCTTCAAGATCGACTTCACGGGTAACCGTAACTACGCCGAGAACCAGCAGCATTACTTCCGCTACAACGAGGCCACCAATCATTTCGACGTGTTCACCCCCACCAACAACGGCAGCTTCAGCATGAGCTACTTCATGGGCGGCACCTCGTTTGTGCGCACCGACTCCATCCACTCGCGCCTGTTCAACAACCTGCTCGAGAACCGCAAGATCATCGCCGAGCGCATCGCGCGTGACAACCCGCAGTGGATCGAACAAATCAACGAATACACCTTCGACAGCATCGCTGGCGACTACTTCCCGAGGGGCTACAATTCTTCCTCGATGGATGTGCTGCTCTACTCGTTCATCGCCGCCTACACCGGCAAGGACCCGAACACCATGAGCCTCAACCCCTTCCCGCGCTTCCCGTTGCCCAACTGGAACTTGACCTACAGCGGACTGACCAACATCCCCGCCATCGGCGAGCTCTTCAAGACGGTGAGCATCACCCACAGCTACAAGTCGAACTATGCCATCAGCACATGGGCCAGCAACGTGTATTACGACGAGAACAACACCATCCAGACCTTCGAGAACTCCGACCAAATCATCCCGCAGATCGACATGGGTCAGATCGTCCTCTCCGAGCAGTACGCCCCCTTGATTGGTATCGACCTCGGCCTGCAGAACTCGATGACCACCAACTTCCAGTTCAAGAAATCACGCACGCTGACGCTGAGCTTCGCCAACAACCAGCTCACCGAGGTCAATGGACGTGAGTTCGTCATCGGTGCCGGCTACCGCATCAAGAACGTCAGCTTCAACTTCACGCCTATCGGCGGCAACGGCAAGGCGCAGACCATCAAGAACGACCTCGTCCTTAAACTCGACATCGGCTACAAGCGCGACATCACCATCTTGCGCCGCATCGACGAGAACAACAACCAGGTGTCGGCCGGTCAAAACAAGATCAACTTCTACTTCACCGCCGACTACAACTTCAGCCAGAGGCTGAGCGCGCAGGCCTTCTTCAAATACGACCTGTCGATCCCCGAGGTGGCCAACACCTTCCGCAACTCCACTACCTACGGCGGCGTCACCTTGAGATTCAACCTGGCACAATAAAATTTTCAGGAAAATGCCGAACGAGTGACTAAAATATGTAATTTCGCAGCCTAATATAAACAACACTAATACAAACAAAAATGAATATTCCTGCAAATCTGAAGTACACCAACGACGACGAATGGATCCGCCTTGAAGGCGACGAAGCCTACGTCGGCATCACCGATTACGCACAACATGAACTTGGCGACATCACCTTCGTCGACGTCGATCCCGACATCGTCGGCGAGACCCTGGACGCCCAAGAGGAATTCGGCGCCATCGAAGCCGTGAAGACCACCGCCGAGCTGCTCATGCCCGTGGCTGGTGAGATCATCGAAGTCAACGAAGCCTTGGCCGACGAAGAGAACGCCAAGCTCGTCAACAGCGACCCCTACGGCGAGGCCTGGATCATCAAGATCAAAGTGAACGACGTCGCCGAGCTCGACGGCCTCATGGACGCCGCGGCCTACGAAGCCAAGATCAGCTAATCCATTGGAACGACTGACCAGAAACAGCTACCCGGGAATCCTGTGCGGAATCGTCATCCTGATTCTGACAGGGCTTCCGGGTTCCTTATTGCCCCACGCCAAGCCCATCTTCGGCCTTGACAAGGTGGTGCATTTCCTCATGTATGCCGTTTTCGCCTTCGCCTGCGTCTGGGGTTACCGAAAGCAGTACGTCGCCCGTGACACGGCCTATAAGAAGAGGGCCTTGCTGCTCGCCCTCGCCGTCAGCATCGCCTACGGCGGCGTCACAGAACTGCTGCAGGAGCACTTCGTACCCCTGCGTACGGGCGACTGGTTCGACTTCCTCGCCGACAGCATTGGAGCCATGGTCGGAGTCGTCGTTTTTTATCTTTTTTTCCGTCAGAAAAAATAAAATTCGAAATATTTGCGTTTCATAATAAAATAATTGCTATTTTCGCACCCAAATTTAGGAAGCAAAATATCAAAAACACATACACCATGGAAGAGAAAAAATCACCAAAAGCCAACCTTGAGAACAAGAAACTGATGTTCATGCAGATAGGCATGATTATCAGCCTCCTCATCGCATGGCTCGCTTTCGAGCACAAGAACTACGACAAGCGCGAAATCGACGAGAGCCTGCTCAATCGTGAGATTGTGGAGGACCTCGAAATGACGGAAATCACCAAGCAGGATGAGCAGAAGCCCCAGCCTGTTGAACTGCCCAAGCAGACCACCCAACTCGAGATTGTGCAAGACGACGTTGAGGTAGACGACATCGAAATCAACGCTGAAGTCGACCAGCAAGAAGTCATCGAGGACTACGTCCCCGTTGAAGCCGAGGAAGAAGAAGTCGTGGAGCAGGAGATCTTCCAAATCGTGGAAGAGATGCCTTCGTTCCCCGGCGGTGAAGCCAAACTGATGGAGTATGTCGCCAAAAACATCAAGTATCCTCAGATTGCCCGTGAGACTGGTATCCAAGGCCGTGTGTTCGTCGGCTTCGTCGTCGAGCCCGACGGTTCCATCTCCAACGTGAAGCTGCTCCGTGGCATCGGCGGTGGCTGCGACGAAGAGGCCATGCGCGTCATCAAGTCGCTGCCCAAGTGGAAGCCCGGCAAGCAACGTGGTAAGGCCGTCCGCGTGTCCTACCAGATCCCGGTGTTCTTCAAGCTGCAGTAATAGGCAGCCACACCTGAGAAAAAAGAAAAGCCAGCGTCGAGACGCTGGCTTTTTTTGTGTCATTCTTGGTAGTAGACCCGTTTCACGCGCTGCGACACTCGCGTCATGATTTCGTAGGGTATCGTCTGGCAGGCTCGGGCAATGTCGGCGATGTCGTGCTCTGCATCAAAGATGACCACCGTGTCGCCCTCGACGGCGTCGATACCCGTCAGGTCGATCATACACATGTCCATGCAGATGTCGCCGACAACAGACACTTGCTTGCCGTTCACATAGAACTTGCCATTGCCGTTGCCCAGCAAGCGCGAGAGACCGTCGGCATAACCGATAGGGATGATGCCGATGCGCATCTTGTGATCGGCATGACCATGACGGTTGTAGCCGATACTGTCACCTGCAGGCACCTCCTTGATCTGGTTAATAGTGGTCTTAAGCGACACCACAGGCTCCAAGGCTCCACGGTCGGCATCGCAGGTGGGCACGCCATAAAGACCAATGCCCAGACGCACCATATCGAACTGGTATTGCGGGAAACGTGTGATGCCCGCCGTGTTGAGAATATGGCGCAAGACCTTGTGCGGGAAGGCATCCACGATCATCTGGCTGCCTTGCTCGAAGTTGTGGATCTGACTCAAGGTGAACGCGTCTTCGGCGGGGTTGTCGGCGGTGGCCAGATGCGAGAACACGCTACGCACATTCAGCATCGGGTTGGCCTTGATGCGACGGATGAGCTCGGGCAGCTCGTCAATCGAGAAGCCCAGGCGGTGCATACCTGTGTCGAGCTTGATGTGGACATTCAAGGGATGCGCCTCGGGCAACGCCAGATTCTCCATGGCCTGCTCGATGAACTCCAGATTGCGGAAGCTGAACACCTCCGGCTCCAGATGGTATTTGATGATGTTATCGTAACTGTTCACCTCGGGACTCATCACCATGATAGGCAGATTAATGCCCGCTCGGCGTAGTTCTACGCCCTCGTCGGCGAAGGCCACGGTAAGGTAGTCGACGTTATGGAACTGAAGCACATTGGACACCTCGAGGTTGCCGCTGCCATAGCCGAAGGCCTTTACCATCACCATGAGCTTGGTCTCGGGACTGATCTTCGAGCGGAAATGGTTGAGGTTGTTGACCAAATGGTTGAAGTTGATCTCCAGCACGGTCTCATGCGCCTTTTCCTGCAACTCCATGCCGATTTGCTCGAACTCGAAGGCACGGGCGCCTTTCAGCAGGATGGTCTGGTTGCTGAACTTCGAGAAGGGGAAATGCGCCAAGAAGTCGGCCACGTTGGGATAGAAATAGCGTTCCATGTCGAACTTGTTGGCTTGGCGCGAGATGCTCTCTCCGATGCCAATCAGCATGTCGACATCCTTGGCTTTCAGCAATTGGGCAATCTCGGTGTAGAGGTCAATCTCGTTACGGCCGCTTTGGAGAATGTCTGACAGGATGACCACACGACGTTGGTGCTGGTGTTGCTGCTGCATCACATCCAAGGCGATGGAGAGCGAGTTGATGTCGGAGTTGTAGTAGTCGTTGATGATGGTGCAGTTGTTCATGCCCGCCTTGATCTCGAGGCGCATGGCGATGGAAGTGAGCGACAGCAACCGCTCGGCGATGACATCGGGACGCATCTGCAACAACAGTCCCACGGCGATGCAGTGGATGGCGTTCTCGATGGAGGCGTCATCGGTAAACGGGATGACGAAGGTCATGCTCTCGCCTTGGTAGGCGGCCTGCAGGGTCGACGTCTTCTCGTTTTTCGCCACCGAGGTGATAATAAGGTCTGCCTCCTCGAATTTACGGCTCCAAGTGAATAGTTTCAACTTGGAGGCCATACCCGATCGGATGATGACCTGTTGTATCTCGGAGTAGTCCATGCAATAGACCAACGAATCGGCCTTGGTGAAGAGATTGAGCTTCTCCCCTGCCTTTTGCGCGGGATTGATGAAATTCTCCTCGTGAGCCTGACCGATGTTGGTGAACACGCCGATGTTGGGCCGTATCATGTCTTGCAACGCCATCATCTCATCGGGTTCAGAGATGCCGGCCTCAAAGATGGCCATGTCGTAGCTGTCGTTCATCTGCCACACCGAGAGGGGCACGCCCACCTGCGAGTTGTAGCTCTTCGGGCTGCGGACGATATTATGGTCGGGGCTGAGCATCTGATAGAGCCATTCCTTGACGATGGTCTTGCCGTTGCTGCCAGTGATACCGACGACGGGGATATCGAACTGCTGGCGATGATGCGCCGCCAAGGTCTGTAAGGCCTTCAGGGTGTCGGCCACGACGACGAAGACGGCGTCGGGGCACGGCTCTTGCAAGGGCCTTTTCACCACGAAGGCGCGTACGCCACGGTCGTAGAGGTCTTTGATATATTTATGGCCGTCGTTGCGCGCGCTCGTCAAAGCAAAAAACAGGGCGAGCCTCGGATCCATCAGGTGACGACTGTCGATGAGCAGGTCGCTGATTTTCATATCAGTCACCATGCCGACCAACTGTCCGTTGACGATTTCGGCTACTTCGTTTATGGAATAAAACTGATGCTGCATGGATCGCTTTGAATTTTTTCGCAAAAATACAGTTTTTCTAACAAAAACGCTACCTTTGCCTCATCAAAAGCAACGAAAATGAACCTCAAGCAACACATCCCCAACACCATCACCTGTGGCAACCTTGTCTCGGGTTGCCTGTCGATATTGTTTCTTTCTTGCAACATGCCCGTCAAGGCGGCCATCATGATCTTCGTGGCTGGTTTATTTGACTTTTTGGACGGTTTTTCCGCTCGCCTGCTCAAGGCGCATTCCCCTATTGGCGCCGACTTGGACTCGCTTTCCGATGTGGTATCCTTTGGCGTGGCACCAGGGTTTATCATGCATTGGTTAATGAGCCGTTATTTCGATTCCCAACTATGGCTTTATGAATGGTGGCGGCCTATTGGAGATTTCAATGTATTGCCTTGCTTGGCCTTTCTTCTTCCCGTGTTTTCCGCCATCCGATTGGCCAAGTTCAACATCGACGACACGCAGAAGACCCTGTTTCGTGGCCTTCCTACGCCTGCCATGGCCATTTTCGTCGCCTCGCTGCCTTTGGCTCTTGCCCAGCTGGGCCATCTCACCGACGGTGCCCTGGGTTATTGGGCCTGCCTCGGCATCACGCTGGTCTTCTCGTTTATGATGGTAAGTAACCTGCGGTTTTTCTCGTTCAAGATGAAGTCTGCGAAATGGAAAGGCAACGAGGTGCGTTGGATCTTCCTCATTGTCGCCGTGGCGGGCATCGCCATCTTCAGACTGGCAGCATTGCCCTTCATCATGGTGGTTTACATCCTGATGTCGGTTTTCTTCGCGGGAAAAATGGAAGAATAAGATTACATCTCCTTCTTATGTAAAATGAAGTTATGCCCTAAGTATACCTCGCGGACATGCTCGTCGGCGGCAAGAACCTCGGGCGACCCAGACATAAGCACCTGTCCGTCGAAAAGCAGATAGGCGCGGTCGGTGATGCTAAGCGTCTCATGCACGTTGTGGTCGGTGATGAGCACACCGATGTTTTTCCTTTTCAGTTTGAAGATGATACGCTGAATGTCCTCCACGGCGATGGGGTCGACGCCGGCGAAAGGCTCGTCCAAGAGGATGAAGTTGGGATCGATGGCCAAGGCGCGGGCGATCTCGGTGCGGCGGCGCTCGCCACCCGACAGTTGTATGCCCTTGCTCTTGCGCACCTTCTGCAGGCCGAACTCGTCGAGTAGCGACTCCAGTTTTTCCTGCTGTTGCTGCTTGGTCAGGCCGCGCTTGAACTGCATCACGGAGATGATGTTGTCCTCGACGCTCATCTGCCTGAACACCGAGGCCTCCTGCGCCAGATAACCGATGCCAATCTGAGCCCTTTTGTACATAGGCAGCTCGGAGATGTCTTTCTCGTCAAGGAAGACCTTGCCCGCATAAGGCTTGATGAGGCCTACCACCATATAGAACGTCGTGGTCTTGCCCGCGCCGTTGGGGCCGAGCAGACCCACAATCTCGCCTTGTTCAACTTCGATGTTGACGTTGTTCACCACGGTGCGCTGACCGTATTTCTTGATCAGATCTTCAGTCCTCAACTTCATCAGAAAATCCCTTCCTTTAATATATCATGTAAATGGATGATACCCAGATATTTTTCACCTCCCAAAACGGGCAGTTGGGTGATGCTGTTCTCGCGCATCTTATGCAAGGCGTCGACCACCAAGGCCTCCTCGTCGATGGTCTTGGGATCGGTGGTCATAATCTGTGAGGCCTTGACATGCTCGATGTCGGTAGTGTTCATCAGCATGCGGCGCAAGTCGCCATCGGTGATGATGCCCAAAATCGTATCGCCGTCGCACACCACGGTGGCACCCAGACGCTTGTGCGTCATCTCAATGATGACACGGGTGAGGTTGTCATCAGGACCCACCTCAGGGCGTTCGTTTCGGGTGTAAAGGTCCTTCACGCGAAGATAAAGCTGCTTGCCGAGGGCTCCGCCGGGGTGGAACTTGGCGAAGTCGGCGGTCGAGAAGCCACGACATCTCATCAAGATAAGGGCCAAGGCGTCGCCCATAACGAGTTGGGCCGAGGTACTGCTCGTGGGGGCGAGGCTGCCGGGGATGGCCTCCTCGTCGACCGACACGTCGAGGACATAATCGGCCTGCGAAGCAAGATAGGAGTTGCGATTACCGACAATGGCCACGATCTTGTTGCCGCGCAGCTTGATGAGCGGCACCAGCACCTTGACCTCCGACGTCTCGCCGCTTTTCGAGAGCACGACCACCACGTCGCCTTCGCGAACGATACCTAAGTCACCGTGGATGGCATCGGCCGCGTGCATGAACACGGCCGTGGTGCCCGTCGAGTTCATGGTAGCCACAATCTTTTGGGCGATGATGGCGCTTTTACCGATACCCGTGAAGACAAGGTTCCCCTTGTTCTCCAACAACAGCTCCACCGTCTTTCGGAAATCGTCATCGATTCTTTTCCTCAAGCCCATTATTGCATTAGCTTCATTTTCAATAATTTGAGCAGCTAATTCGACAATTGTGTCATTATTTTTCATTTTTTTTCGCTTTTTTCTTGCTCCGTATGGCCTAAAAACTATAACTTTGTCTTTGTCTTTAATGAAAGAGCTCAAACCGGCTCATTTTTAGAACGCAGTTTCTTGTAAGAGATTGCAAAATAACGCAAAAAATCGGACAATACCAAAAGAAGGAAATCATGGCAAAAAAAGCAGACCTCGAGATTCACAAGCTACTGAAGAATGTTTTCGGCTTCGACCAATTCAAGGGCAACCAAGAAGAGATCATCAAAAGCATCCTTGGCGGCAACAACACCTTCGTCCTCATGCCGACGGGTGGTGGCAAGTCACTTTGCTACCAGCTGCCCGCGCTGATGTCGAAAGGCACGGCCATCGTAGTCTCGCCGCTCATCGCCCTGATGAAAAACCAGGTCGACATGATCCGCAACTTTGGCACCGAGCTGGGCATCGCTCATGTGATGAACTCGTCGCTCTCGAAAGCCGAACTCTTGGAGGTGAAGGAAGACCTGAAGAGCGGCAAGACCAAGCTGCTCTATGTGGCGCCCGAGTCGCTCACCAAAGACGAGACCGTTGATTTCCTGCGCGGGCTGAAGATTTCGTTCGTCGCCATCGACGAGGCGCACTGCATCTCTGAGTGGGGCCACGACTTCCGTCCTGAATACCGCCGTCTGCGTCCCATCATCAACGCCATCGGCGACAACCTGCCCATCATCGCTCTGACGGCCACCGCCACCGTCAAGGTGCAGAACGATATCATGAAGAACCTCGAGATCATGGACGCCAAGGTCTTCAAGTCATCGTTCGACCGTCCGAACCTGTACTACGAGGTACGCCCGAAGACCAAAGATGTCATCAAGGACATCATCAAATACATCAAGCAGAACCCGGGCAAGTCGGGCATCGTGTACTGCCTGAGCCGCAAGAAAGTGGAAGAATTGGCCGAGACGCTGGCCGTCAATGGTATCCGGGCCCTGCCCTACCACGCCGGTCTCGACAGCCAGACGCGTAAGGAAAACCAAGACAAGTTCCTCATGGAGGAAGTCGACGTCATCGTGGCCACCATCGCCTTCGGCATGGGTATCGACAAGCCCGACGTGCGATTCGTCATCCACCACGACATACCGAAGAGCCTCGAAGGCTACTACCAAGAGACAGGTCGTGCCGGCCGCGACGGCGGCGAAGGCAACTGCATCGCCTTCTACGACTACGAAGACATCCACAAGCTGGAGAAATTCAACAAAGGCAAGAACGTGGCCGAACAGGAGATTGCCCGCGAGCTCCTTAACGAGACGGTGACCTACGCCGAGTCGGCCGTGTGCCGTCACAGGCTACTGCTCCACTACTTCGGCGAAGAATACGAGAAAGAAAACTGCGGCTCGTGCGACAACTGCCGCTCACCCAAGGAGAAATTCGACGGCAAGGAAGACCTCAAGCTCGTCCTCGAAGCCGTGGAAGACACCAAGCAACTCTTCAAGACAAAACATATCGCCGAACTCTTGGCTGGCAAACTCACCGGCGACATCAAGGCGGCCAAACAAGAGAACAACGAGTTCTTCGGTGCCGGCGACGAACACGACGAGAAATATTGGACCGCCGTCATCCGTCAGGCCTTGGTCAACAAGCTGCTGTCGAAAGACATCGAGAACTATGGCATCCTGAAGATCACCAAGGACGGTAAGGCTTTCATCAAAAAGCCCTACACTATCATGCTCGTCAAGGACCACGATTACGAGAACTCCGACGACGACGATCCCGAGGCAATGGCTGCCATGGGCGCAGGCAAGGACGGCGGCGCCGACAAGACCCTCTTCGCCCTACTGAAAGACCTTCGCAAGACCATTGCCAAGCAGAACGGTCTCCCACCTTTCGTCATCTTCCAAGACCCGTCGCTCGAAGACATGGCCATCCAATACCCCATCACCAAGGAGGAGATGACGCAAATCGCTGGCGTAGGTGCAGGCAAAGCCGAAAAATTCGGTGAACCCTTCATCAAGCTCATCAAAGAGTACGTGGAGGAGAACGAGATCACACGCCCGAACGATATGGTGGTGAAGTCGGTGGTCAACAATTCGGCGCTCAAAATCGGCATCATTCAGAACATCGACAAGAAGATTCCGTTGGACGACATTGCCTACGGCAAGGGCTTGAGCTTCGACGAGTTGCTTTCCGAGATCGAGAGCATCGTCTCCTCGGGCACGCACCTCGACATCAATTACTTCATCGAGGAATACGTGGACATCTACCACCAGGAGGACATCCTCGAGTATTTCCACGAGGCCGAGTCGGACGACGTGCAGGCCGCCCTGCGTGAGCTTGGCGAAGACGAATACGAGGAAGAAGAGGTGCGCCTCATGCGCATCAAGTTCCTCTCCGATGTTGGCAACTAATTGGAAATGAAAAGACTGGCATTCATTGTTATATTCTTTGTCCTTGCTACCCTAAGCGGTTGCAAGGACAAAGGTTTTGTGCCCGACCGTCTGCTCACGGAGCAGGAGATGATCACCATCATGACCGACGTGCAAATCATAGAGGCCGACATCAACCGACAGAAGACGCAGGAACGCGAGCGCGACCCCAACGACACGACGAAGGTCGTGCCAAAAGACTATGTGGCGATTTCACGCGATTATTACGCCCAGCTCTTCGAGCATTATGGTATCACGGACACCATCTTCTCGCAAAACATGAGGTATTACACCGAGCGTCCCGAGACGCTGGAAAAGATTATGGATTCGGTGATGCAGCGGTTGATAAAGGAGCAGGCTACTTCTTCAGCTCAGTAGCAATCAAATCATTCAGCTTTTTCGCAGCATCTAATAGCATACTTTCATCGGTTGGAACAGGAACAGGTTTGCTATCCAGGCGTTCGAGTGTCTCTGCCGAGCAGGCATCGCGGTCGCCATTGATGGTGGTGTAGTCGTTCTTGAAGGTTGAGGTCACCTCGAAGGGAACGACGGCCAAAGCACGATAACCATGGGCGTCGTAGTATTTCAGCGCTCCCGAAACAGTAACGGTTTTGTTTTGCGAGTGGTCAGTCACCTCCACGGTCTTGCCACCATTGGTCTCTTTGAAAGTCACCTCGTCGAGACGGTTGGGCGTGACCTGAACATCGCTAATGGCGACCATCACCTCAGCGTCTTTGTCTCTCATGCGCGTGTTGCGTATGGCCGGCATCACATTGGCCGGCACCTCGCCCTCATCAAAACTCAAAACGGCATTGGCAAAGCCACCCCCCAAGGGGCGCTCGTCGTCATTGTCGATGGCGACAAACACGCGGTCGGCCGCGCACAACAGGCTTTTCTTCTTCAGCAGAGGCAGGTTGCTGTTTTCCGCATTGGTGCGTTGCAGCTGCATGATATATTTGTCCGCCTCCTCGGCATCGGCTTTCGAGCCCGAGTTCAGCAGTTGGTTTGCCTTCGCCACCAGGAACGCCTCGGCATGGTTGCGGGCCACCGTCATGTCGTCGTCGAGGTCGAGCGGCACATAGTTCATGCCCTGCTTGACGTTTTTGGGGAAGCAGGCCAAGGCCTCGTTACGGCCTTTCATGCTACAATAGCGTTGGTAAATCTCGGGCCACACGTCGGGTTGACCCGAGGCTTTCAGGGCTTGGATGCGCTCGTGGTCGGCTTGGTTAGCCTTGTGGTAGGAAGCCGCCACCATATTGATGCGCTTGGCGTTCATGTCGCCGTCGCAGATGTCGGGGGCGACACGTTGAATCACTTGGTCGTACTCTTGGGCTTCATAGAGCTTCTTGGTCGTGTTGCAGGCGGTCAGCATCGCGCCGAGCAACAAGGCGGGAATCAGTCTCAGATATTTCATGGTTGTTTTGCATTTATTACACTATATTAAACGGGCCCTTCGACGGGCTCAGGGACCCTAAACAAGGTAAAAACCACAAATTTCGCTCCAAAATTGTCACATCGGAGATAATTCTTTACTTTTGTGGCATCGAAACCTCATTTTCCATGGAAAAAATCAAGCAACTGCAACAGGATTTCGCCGACTTCTTGGCGAACACCGACCTCACCGGGCAACCGAAGGAACTATACGAACCCATTTCTTATACGCTTCTGCAAAGCGGCAAACGTCTCCGCCCCGTGCTCTGCCTCTTGGCCAACGAGATGTTTGGCGGCGACGAGCAAGAGGCTCTCTGGCCCGCCTTGGCCTTGGAGACCTTCCATAACTTCACGCTCATCCACGACGACATCATGGACAAGGCTCCGCTGCGCCGTGGCAAGGAGACAGTCTACAAAAAATGGAACGCCGACATCGCCATCCTCTCCGGCGACGCCATGCTGGCCAAAGCCTTTCAATATGCCCTTGAGCCCAAGAAGGGCGCGGAACTCGCAAGACTGCTGGGCAAGGTGGCCATCGAGATCTGCGAAGGCCAGCAGATGGACCTCAACTTCGAGACCCAAGGCAACGTGACCCTCGACGACTACCTGGAGATGATCCGCCTGAAGACCGCCGTGCTGTTGGCCACGGCCTTGCAGATGGGTGCCACGGTGGGCGAAGCGAAAGAGACCGACATACAGCACCTTTACAATTTCGGCATCAACCTCGGCATGAGTTTCCAGTTGCAAGACGACATCCTCGACCTCTACAGCGACGTGGCCGTGTTCGGCAAGCGCCATGGCGGCGACATCGCCGACAACAAGAAGACCTACCTCTACCTGAAAGCATTGGAGCTGGCTTCAGAGAAAGACCGCAAGCGCCTCGAGCAGCTCTTCACCCTGCGTATGGACCACGACGAAGAGGAGAAGATCGAAGAGGTGCAGTCCATCTACGACCGCCTGCATGTGCGCGAGGCCGTCGAGCAGGTGATGCTCGACTACGACCGCAAGGCCTTCGAGGCTTTGGACGCCGTCGACCTCCCCGATGAGAGGAAGACCCACCTGCGCGCCTATGCCGAGCTGCTATCGGGAAGGAAAAAATAATACGGACGAACAATAAAAAAGAATGCGGAACAGAGCACTGTTCCGCATTCTCATTTATGCTCTAATCAAGTGGTTATTTCTCAACCTTTTGATCCTTTTCGGCTTTCTTAACCGCTTTCTTACCAGCAGGTTTTGCAGCCTCTTTTTCAATTCTGGGCTTAGCGTCTGGCTTGACGGTCTTCGCGTCGTCCTTGGCTACCTTTTTCTCGGCGCAGCAGTCAGCCTTCTTGCTTTCCGCTTTCTTGCACTCGGTCTTCTTATCAGCGCAGCAGTCGGCTTTCTTGACTTCCGTCTTCTTCTCGGCACAGCAGTCGGCTTTCTTTTCCTTCACAGGCTCTTGCTTGACAGCAGTGGTAGTAGAAGCGTCTTTCTTCTCCACCGTAATGGCTTTCGATCCAGCCTTCTTGGCTTGTGTGTCAACGTCTTGGGCAGTCGCATTTTGGATGCCCATGGCGCTAATGGCGAAGAATGCCAAAGCGCCGAATAAGATTGATTTCTTCATATTGATAAGGTTTTAGTGTGTTACGATTTGTTATGCAATCAAAAAGTGTTCCAAAAATCAAGGCAGGAAGAGGCAGCTGTCGCCATAGCTCAGAAAACGGAATCCGTGGTCGAGGGCAAAACGATAGCAGTCCTTCCAACGCTCGCCGATGAGGGCCGAGACCAACAACAGCAAGGTGCTCTTGGGCTGGTGGAAATTGGTGATCAATCCCGTGATGACACGCATCCTGTAACTCGGTGCGATCATCAAGGCGGTGCTGGCTTCGAGACGGGTGAGATCGTGTTTTTCAAGGTAATCCACAATGGCTTGCAAGGCTTCGGCGGCCGATAAAGCCTCATGACTCTCGTAAGGGAACCACTGCTCGACATGAAGCGGACGCAGCTCCATCCCTTGTTCCTTCAGCATCACGCCGATCCAATAGAGGCTCTCCAAGGTGCGGGTACTGGTGGTACCCACAGGGATAACAGGCTTCCCGATATGATTTATCAAATTCTGTATCAACGATTTCCGCACCACAATCGCCTCCGAATGCATGGCATGCTCGCCAATGGTCTCGGTGGAGACCGGCTTGAAGGTGCCGGCGCCCACGTGCAGCGTCACCTCATCGAAGGCAAAACCCTGTTCGTGCAAGGCGGCGATGAGCGGCTGAGTGAAATGCAGACCCGCTGTGGGAGCGGCCACCGAGCCGTCGTAACGGGCGAAGACGGTCTGGTATCGGTCACGGTCGGAAGGCTCGGCGTCGCGATGCAGATAAGGCGGCAACGGAATCTCGCCCGCCGCCTCCAACACCGAGGCAAACGGCAACATGTCAGGCATCCACGAGAACTCTATCTCGGCATACTGGTCGTTCTGGTTGAGGCGTTCGGCGCACAGCGTCACCGACTCGCCATTCACCGTCAGATCCATGGACAGCTTGCCTTCTTTCCACCGTTTTGCGTTGCCTATCAAGCACTTCCATCGGACGGGCGAGACGGCGGCAAATGCCACTTGATAGTCGTTCTCAGGCTCAAGGCAAAACACCTCGATACGCGAGCCCGTGGCTTTGCGAAACTGCAGACGGGCGCGGATGACTTTGGTCTCGTTGAAGACCAGCAGGGCGTCCTTGGGCAGGTATTCTCCGACATGTTTGAACTGCGACTCCCGTATCTCATCGTCTTTCAGCACCAAAAGCTTCGACGCGTCACGCTCCGCCAAAGGGTATTTGGCGATGCGGTCGTCTGGCAAGGGATAGTCGTAATCCTCGATGGAAATATGCTTTACGTCGGTCATTATCGAAATTTTGCGCAAAGGTACGAAATTATTGCCTACTTTTGCAGTTCAATTTGAAACCGATGAAAGCCCTGTTGCTCAAGATAGAACTGACACAAGAGTTACTGCTGAAGTTCCTGAAGTTCGGCGTGGTGGGCTTTTCGGGCGTGTTCGTCAACTTCGGCGTCACCTACGTCTGCAAGGAGTGGTTCAAATGGAACAAATACCTGAGCAACATCCTCGGCTTCGTCTTTGCCGCCACCACCAACTACATCCTCAACCGTATTTGGACCTTCCAAAGCACCAACCCGCAAATCGGCGTGGAATACATCAAGTATTTCGTCATCGCGCTCATCGGTTTGGGCATCGACACGCTGACGGTCTATCTGCTCAACGGCAAACTGAAATGGAACTTCTATCTCAGCAAGGTGTTTGCCGTGGGCGCCTCCACCTTGTGGAATTTCTTCGGCAACCTGCTGTTTACCTTTGCTTAATCAAGGAATTTATCGAGGAAGATGAACGGCACGAGTGACTCGATGCCGTCGAAAGCGAAGACGGGACCCGTCTCACCTTGGCAAAGCACGCGCAAGGGGCGCTTCGACTGTTGTTCCACCTCCACCATCACCTGACGGCAAGCCCCGCAGGGGGCGACGGGCTCGTCGATGAGCTTCGACCCGGAGTGGGCCGTCACCGCGAGGGCCTCGAAAGGCACGCCTGGATACCGCGCCATCGCCGCGAACATAGTTACACGCTCGGCGCAGAGACCGCTGGGATAGGCCGCGTTCTCAATGTTGTTGCCCGTGACGATGGCGCCATTGGCCAGACGCACTGCCGCACCGACATGGAACTTAGAATAGGGCGCATAGGCATTCTGAGTAGCCTCGTGGGCGCGACGCAACAACTCGGCGTCCTGCGGGTCGAGTTCCTCAAGATGATCGTAAACAGTGTAAGGGCAAACAAATTGTTCTTTTTTCATGACGGCTCATTTTTCATACATGGTGCCGCAAAGATAAGGAAAAAAACGTTACTCGCTGTCACCCACGCTTTTTTGTGGCGCGGCGAACAGCAACAACGACGTGAAGAAAGCGAAGAGGGTGGCGCCAGCCTGGGTCTCCAAAGTGTCCTCGGGGAACATGGAAAGCAGCATGATGGTGAGGAACGCCAAATATAGATAGGTGTGGTTTCTCCGTGAGGCGCACCATGGATAGAGCAAAGCAAAGAGGAAAAACGCCAACCCAACAAGGCCGAAGGCCACGGCGATAGCCAGATACTGGTTGTGGGCGCGAAAACGATATTCCTCGGCCAAGGGCGAGTGGATCTCGTCATAGGCTTGGCTGAACGCCTGCGGCACATCGCCCGTGCCTACACCGAACCAAGGATGCCGCGCGATGAGGTGGAACGAGGCCCGTGTGAACTCAATGCGTTGCGAGAGCGAGCCGCCATTGGGGTTGTTGTATTTGCGATAGAGGCCATACTCGAACAAGGTGGACGAGAGGCGGGCCCGCAAGCCGGGATGCTGCCAGTTGTTGTAGTTGGCCACGCCCTGCTCTACGTTGTGAATGTCCTCGTCGGTGAGGGCCATCACGCCTTGGGCGTCTTTGCGGAGACCTTTCGAGGTGAGATAACGCGCCAAAGTGGACTCTACCGTGTCATTCAAAGGCAGGGCGCCGCGCTGCAGCCATGCTTCCTGAAGCTCCTTGCGGCAATAATAAAGTCCCACGTATTTCCCATCCTCGATAGGGTTGTGAATCGTGTCGTGCCAATAGTCGTTGCCTTTGGCGGTCTTCTTCTCTAAAGTGGCGAAGTCGACGGGCTCTACTCTCAGCAGAGGCTTCACCTCATGCCATACCACGAGGCTTCCCGCGACGACGACAGCCAGAGCTACGACGGCGATGGCAATGCGCCAGCCTCTGCCCTTCTGCCAACGCAAGAAAGCATACATGACCGAGACGATAGCAACAGCGGCCAGAGTCACATAGCCCGACAACGATTCAAAAATATAAATCTGATACACGAACCAAAACAGCAAGAACCACATCAAAAACTGGTTCACAACAACTTTAACTCCGAATGTCGGGACGCCCTTGTCCCTCGAGACACGCATCTTGACCAAATAATAGCCAATGACGGCCATGCTGAACACAATGTTGAGGCAGAAGCGGATATGGCTGATGAAATGGGAAATCTCTCGGATGTCGCCATAGTCGTGCCGCATGTAGGAGACAAAGCTGACCTGTGTGGCCACGAAGACTGAAAACACATAGACCAGCATGACCAGGTTGAAGCGCTTGCGGTCCAAAGGCTCCATGCTCGACAGCACAAAAGGCATGACCAAGATGGGCAACTTGACGCGAAGGTCTTTCAAGGCGTATGGGAAGTCGGAGGTCCAGAGCAGGCCTACGACATGCATGAGGTAAAAGGCAACCAGGAGCACAGCGGCTTTGTTGCGCCAGAAACGGGAGAGTTTGGCTTTGAAGTCTTTGGCGACAATGCCGTCTACGATCCATACGAGGGCCAGCCAGAACTGCGACATGCCCATCACAAAGGGCGACAGCGTGAGACCGACCGCCACCATCATCAGGCCCAAAAGATAGGCCTGGTTGAGATAGGGTCGTATGGAAGCCCGCGCCGTCATCACTTGCCGCTCAAGATGCTGTGGTATTCGTCTTTGCCGTTGGTGTTCAGTAAGATCTCACAGGCGCGTTTCAGGTCAGGATCATCTTTGAGGGAGGCGATGATGCGGCCTTTTTGGTAGTAGTAGCGACCCACAATCTCGGAGCGCAGAAGCTCCTCGATGTCCTTGCGGTTGTTGAGGAGGTCGTTGTCCTTCTCGGCAGCGAGGTTTTTCTCCAAGGTCTCAATCTGGGGCTTGATCTTGTCAAGATAGCCTTCTTCCTTGGCGGTCTTCTTCAGCTTCTCGATGGCCTTCTCGCTCTCGGTGGTATAAGTGAATTTCTTGTCTTTCACGAACTTCATGAAGTCCTGGTAGGTGGCCTCGTCGATTTGGAAGGTTTCGGGAGAGGCGATGCTCTTGTGTTCGTGATGGAACTTGGTGGCGTAGTCGAAGATGTAGTTCTTGGCATAAAGATAGGCCGTCACCGTGGCGTAAGCGTCGCGGTTGACCTTCACGTCGGGCATGATGCCGTGGCCTTCGTAGACGGTGCGTCCGCCGATGGTCTTAAAGGGCTTGCCAAGGGTGTCAGTCTTTGTCTGGGTAGTGTCTTTCTTGTGCGAATAGTCAATCTCCTGGATGCAGCGACCGCTGGGGATATAGTAATGCGCGACGGTGACCTTCATCTGTGTGTTGTAGCTCAGCGGCAGGATGTTCTGCACCAAGCCTTTGCCGAAGGTCCGCTCTCCGATGATGACGCCGCGGTCGTAGTCCTGAAGGGCGCCTGCCACAATCTCACTGGCCGAGGCGCTGCTGCCGTCGACGAGGACAGCCACAGGAATCTCCAGGTCAACGGGATCGTTGGTTGTGGGATGGATGCTATTGGCGTTGGCGGCCTTGCCTTTCATCGAGACGACAGGCTTGCTCTTGGGGATGAACAGGTTGACGATGTCGACTGCCTCGTTCATCAGTCCGCCGCCGTTACCGCGCAGGTCGAGGACGAAGCCTTTCAAAGCATGGTCTTTCTTCATCTCCAAGAATTTCTCCTTCACCTCCTTGCCGGCGTCTCGGGTGAAGCCGCTCAGCGAGATGTAGGCGACACCGTTGTCGAGCACCGTATAATAAGGGATATTGTCAATCTTCACCTTCTCGCGCTTCAGGGTCATGTCCAACGGCTTGTCCTGCCCGTAGCGTTGTATCTTGAGTTTTACCTCGGTGCCAGGCTGTCCCTTGAGCAGGTTGCTGACCTCTTGGGTGTTTTTCTTCTTGCAGTCGACGCCGTTCACCTCGAGGATGGCATCGCCGGCGATGATTCCCGCTTTCTGCGCCGGCCAGCCTTCGTAGGGATCGGAGATGCGGGTCAGCTCGCCGTCATACTGGATGAGGGCGCCGATGCCGCCGTATTCGCCCGTGGTCATGAACTTGGCGTTCTCAATGTCCGACTCGGGGATGAAGACCGTGTAGGGATCGAGGCCGTCGAGCATGGCCTTGATGGCCGCCTCGTTGAGTTCGCCAGGGTTGATCTCGTCGACATAGTTGAGGTTGAGCTCACGCAGGAGGCTGTTGTAGATATCGATGCTCTTGGCGATCTCGAAGTTGTTCTGCTTCTCTTGGGCGATGAGGCCGACAGGAAGAAGCCATGCGACCACAATGATAAAAAGTTGTATCTTTTTCATTTTCAATTATTAAACTCTAAACTATCAACTCTAAACTCTAAACTAATCACGGCACCGGATCATAACCACTGCCGCCCCAGGGGTTGCACGAAAGGATGCGCTTGAAGGTGAGCCAGCCGCCCTTGAAGAAGCCGTATTTCTCGATGGCCTCGATGCCGTAGTTGGAACAGGTGGGCGTATAGCGACAGCTGTTGCCGATGAAGGGCGACAGCGTTACCTGATAGATCCGAATCAAGAGAATCAGGAACTTAGCGGGCAGTTTTGCGATGCTTCTCATAGTTCTTAGCAATCTCGAGCACGGCTTTCCTCGTCCTGGCAAACATCTCCTCATAGCTGTGGATGACCGTAGCCGTATAGACTAACGCTACATCGACGGAAATATTATCCTTTTGGCAGATTTCGCTAAGCGTTGCCTTGTTTTTGCGCCAAGACTCTCGGATGAGACGTTTCACTCGGTTACGCTTAAAGGCGTGGTGGAAGCGTTTCTTGGAGACCGACACCAACAACCGTACCGTCGGCGGACGGCTCTCGTCGCGACGGAAGAGGTAGATGACACGATAGGGGTAAACTGACACGCCCACGCCTTGGTCGAAGAGCGCCTGGATGTCGTTTTCCTTGCAGATACGCTCGTATTTCGGTAAACCTTCGAGGGCGACCATGGGATGAAACGGTTTGGTTAACGGCGTTTTATCTCTTCTTGGTCTTTTTGTTTTCGGCAGCCACATACTCCTCGATAGCCATGGTCATGGAAGGAGCTGTTTGCGTGGGGGCATGGAAGTTGAGGGTGAAGCCAGCGTCGACAATGGCCTGACATGTGGCCTCGCCGAAGCCGCCGATGGCGACGTCGCCCTGCACGAAATCCGGGAAGTTGACCTTCAGCGACTGGATACCCATGGGGCTGAAGAAGACCAGCATGTCGTAGTCATTAATCTTGATTACATCCTTCAGGTCGGAAGGCACCGTGCGGAACATCACGGCCTTGGTGAAGTTGAGCTTGGCGGCCGTCAGCAGGTCGATGGTGGCGTCAGAGCTGATGTCGGAGCAGCAGTAGAGGTATTTCTCGTCCTTGTGCTTCTTCATGATGTCGATCAAGTCGTTCAAGGTCTGGTTGCCGTAAAAGACTTTGCGCTTGCGGTATTGCACATAGCGCTGCAGATAGTAGGCGGTCGACTCGTTGATGCAGAAATACTTCAGCGTTTCGGGCACCGTATAGCGCATCTCCTTGGCCACACGGAAGAAATGGTCGATGGCGTTGCGGCTGGTGAGGATGATGGCGGTGTATTCCGGGAGTTTGATGTGCTCCTGGCGAAGCTCGCTGGCGGTGACGTCGTCAAGCTTAATGAACTTCTCGAAGGTGAAATTCACTCCATATTTCTTCATCATGTCAGCAAAGGGAGTCTTCGAAATGTCTGCAGGCTTGGGTTGCGACACCAAAATTGACTTGATCTTCATCTTTTTCTTCTCTTTTAAGAACGTCTAAATACTCGATTTTACCCACATCCGAGTAATGTAACTCATTAAAACACAGCTCCCTGACTAAAGTAACGCCAGCCTGCGGTCACGAGTGTTGCAACGGGTGCGATTTCGAGGGCGCAAAAATACAAAAAAATATAAAACGAGGGCATTTTTGTTGCAACTCTCGTTTCGATGATCCCGATAACGAGCCGCACCACCGCCGCCAGGCCCAACACGGCAACACCAATCCACACAAAGTATCGCGAGGGATTGTAAAGCAGCAGAAGCGTCAGCGGCACCATGAGGATAAGGGTAAAAACGGACACTGAGAACTGAACCGTCATCTGTCGTTCGACGGCCTCATGAGCGTCGAAGAGCCAATTGACGAGATGCAAGAGGGCGAAGCGAAGCAGCACCCACCCCGTCATGGCCGCACAGATAATGCCGAAGACACGGGTGACGTTATAGGTAGGCACATCATGCGAGAGCACCACACAACTCTTCTGAAGGAAGAGCGAGATCAACAGGATATAGCCCATCATGAACGACACGCAGATGAAGCTACGCTGCGGGTTCCACTCCCTAAGCAGCTGGTTGGTGTGCGACACGCCACCCGGCACGCTCAAGAGCTGACGGAACTGGCGAGGATACAACTGCTTGTTGAGCACGATGAGCAACAGCATCAAGCCCAACAACGCCAGGTTCCACCCCTGAAACACCTCGTACGACATCCTCGGCAGGGGAATGAACGATCCATCGAAGCCCGAAGTGATGAAACTCGGCGCCAAACTGTCGCATGCCACGCTGTCGACGGCACGCAACGTGTCGACAACTTGCACCGTATCAACAGGTTGAACCTTGTCGACATAAGAGGGTGTGTAGAAGATGTCGGTATACTGCGGCATAAAGGGGATTTTTCCGCTGCAAAAATAAAGGATTATTTGCAAACCAAGGCAAAAACTTTCTAACTTTGCGGGTCTAAAAACTCAAACAAACACAAACTAAACATCATATCATGGATTTAATGCAAGAAATTATTGCCAACGCGCAGGCCAACAAGCAGCGCATTGTGCTCCCCGAGGGCGACGAGCCCCGTACTTTAAAAGCCGCCGACCGTCTTCTCGCTGACGGCGTCGCCGACATCATCCTCATCGGTCCCGCCGAGAAGATCAAAGAGATGACCGCCGAGTTCGGTCTCCAAAATATCGGCAAGGCCCGCATCATCGACCCGATGACCAACCCCGAGCGTCAGAAATATGCCGACCTCCTCTTCGAGATCCGCAAAGCCAAAGGCATGACCCCCGAGCAGGCCTACGACCTGGCCGGCAACTTCATGTATCTCGGCATCCTGCTGGTGAAAGCCGGTGAGGCCGACGGCCTCGTCAGCGGCGCCCGCAGCACCACGGGCGATATGCTCCGTCCCGCCCTGCAGATCATCAAGACCGTGCCCGGCGTAAGCTGCGTCAGCGGCGCCTTCACGATGTTCCTGCCCGAAGGTTGTCCTTACGGCACCGATGGCCGCATGGTCTTCGCCGACTGCGCCGTCACGCCCATGCCGACAGCCGAGCAGCTGGCCGAGATCGCCATCTGCACCGCCGACACCGCCAAGGCCATCGCCAAGATCGACCCCATCACCGCCATCTTGAGCTTCTCCACCAAGGGCAGCGCCAAGCATGAGGTGGTCGACAAGGTCATCGAAGCCACCCGCATCGCCAAGGAGCGTCGTCCCGACCTCGTCCTCGACGGCGAACTGCAGGCCGACGCCGCCATCGTGCCGTCCGTCGGTTCGAGCAAGGCCCCAGGCAGTCCCGTCGCCGGCAAAGCCAACACCCTCGTGTTCCCCTGCCTCGAAGTCGGTAACATCGCCTATAAACTCGTCCAACGTCTGGCCGGTGCCGAAGCCGTCGGTCCCGTGCTGCAAGGCCTCGCCAAGCCCTGCAACGACCTCAGCCGCGGCTGCTCCATCGACGACGTCTACAAACTGGTGGCCATCACCTGTAACCAAGCAATCGCACAGAAATAACTATGGCTTATGGCCCATGGCCTATGGCTTGCCCCACAAAGGATTGCACGGGGCAGCCATAAGCCATAGGCTATCGGCCATAGTCGTATAACCCGAATACGAAAGTAAAAACCGGAATAATAACAAAACCTGAAATACGATGAAAATATTAGTCCTAAACTGCGGCAGCTCATCTATCAAGTATCAGCTGCTTGAGATGGAAAACGCCAATTCATCGCGCCTGATGGCCAAAGGTCTCTTGGAGCGTATTGGCCTCGAAATGGGCGAATTCACCCACAAATACAATGGCGAGAAGCACTACGAGCAACTCCCCATCCCGAACCACACCGAAGGTATCAAGCTGGTGCTCAAGGCTCTGGTCGACCCCGAGATGGGCGTCATCAAGGACCTGAAGGAAATCGACGCCGTCGGCCACCGTGTGGCCCATGGCGGTGAGAAGTTCACCAAGAGCGTCCTCATCGACGGCCAAGTCATCAAAGGCATCGAGGACCTCTGCGACCTCGCCCCGCTCCACAACCCGGGCAGCTTGCAAGGCATCCACGCCATGGAGACGGTGCTCCCCGGCATCCCCATGGCCGCCGTGTTCGACACCTCGTTCCACAGCACCATGCCGCCTGAGGCCTACCTCTATGCCGTGCCTTACGAGTACTACGACAAGTATCGTGTGCGCCGCTACGGCTTCCACGGCACCAGCCACAAGTACGTGGCCGAGAAGGCCGCCGCTTTCGTCGGCAAGGACTGGAAACAGTCGAAGATCGTGACCTGCCACCTCGGCAGTGGCGCCTCCATCGCCGCCGTCGAATACGGCAAGTCGGTGGAGACCTCGATGGGCTTCACCCCCGTCGAAGGCCTCGTCATGGGCAGCCGCACCGGCGACCTCGACCTGGGCGCTTTCATGTACATCATGGACAAGGAAGGCTACACGACCAAGGAGATGAACACGCTGGTCAACAAGAAATCAGGCCTCGTGGGCATCACGGGCGGCAAGCAGGACATGCGTGACGTGCGCGCCGGCAAGGAAGAAGGCGACGAGCGCTGCACCTATGCCTTCAATATGTTCGCCCACCGCGTGAAGAAATACATCGGCGGCTACATGGCCGTGATGAACGGCGCCGATATCATCGTGATGACGGGCGGCATTGGCGAGAACGCCTGGTTCATGCGTGAAGCCATCCTCGAGAACATGGAAGGGCTCGGCATCGAATACGACCGTCAGATGAACAAAGAGACCATCGGCGACGCCGGCGTCATCTCCACGCCCAACTCCAAGGTCACCGTGGTGGTGTATCCTACCGACGAAGAGTTCGTCATCGCGCAGGACACCTACAATCTGGTTACCAAGTAAGTTTCGTACTTACACAAACAAAAAATGGGAGCGAATTCGCTCCCATTTTTATTTACTTCGACTTGTTTATTTCGACCAGTACTCTATCCACTCCCTCTCTTCTTTACTCATCTGACCCATGTCGTCAATGTAGTCAGGATTGGGAATGTACCAATCCGTCGACTCAAAGAAAGCTTTCAACCCTTTGTCCTTGAACACATGGCCGCGATAAGCGAACGGAAGGTTCTTCATGATGCGTTTTTCTTCCTTGGTCAAGGCGACATCACTCCCTTCCTCAAACACCCATACGTTCCATTGGGCATATTGACGTTTGACAGCGTCCATCACATCCGAAGAATTCGCACCGTCACCCCACAACATCGCCAAACCGGGAACAAGCTTGTAGATCTCCAATTCCCCTTCGGGATGGAAGTTCTTCTTTTGGAAAGAGACGCCGCCCCGCTGCATGTGGAACATAGGATTATTATTATAAAACTCACCTCCGTCCGACTTCCTTCCGACGCCTTTAATAGTCCATTCATTGGCGTTCTTGAAGAACGTAGGACGAATGGCGAAAGACTCCAGCTCACCCATATCGACATTGAGCGTAAAGTCATCGATCTGGTTGTTGGCCCATCGGTTGGCAGCGGTCAGCACGTAGTCGAAATCGTATTCGGCGCCCACATAAGTCGACTCATCGAAGACATAGGTATGCTCCACGATGTTCAAACCTTTCTTGAAGGTTGCATTGAAATGGTAGACGAACAAATAAGGAATATACTCGCTGAAATCAGCCTCGCGTCCTAACTCAAGTTCGCGTTGTTTCGAGAGCTCGTCGAACTTGCCGTTGTGGTAATACCCATTCTCAGCGCTTTCGACATGCGACACCTGATAGTCCAAGCGCTCGCCATTAATGTACACGGTGAAGTCATGCATGTAGGGGTGATCCGTCAGTTTTTTGTATTCCTCTTCAGTAATATCCCAAGCGCCTCCGGGAGGCATGGCTTCGAAACCTACCAAAAGTGTTTTTTCATTGCCAGGATTAAAGAACTCGTAATAGACATGGACATGGATCTTATGATCACGTCTTCTAATGTCAAGCACTTCCTTCTTCACCGAAATCTCGGTCTCGGTGATCGGAATCAGGTGGTTGCCGGACGTGTAGTACACGCCATCATTGGCTTTCGCTCCAATGAACGAAAGAACCATCACTAAAAGAATGAGTGTTTTTTTCATTGTAGTATAATTGATTGTTTAACAATTTAATAATTGACAAGGTTAACCACGGTCGTAATGCGGCATCTCTTCAGGCAGGATGATGGAAAACTCAATCAAACCACCGACAACCTTTTTCTCATCGTCTTCATACCATGGCGTCTGATAGATGAGTTTCTTCTTGCCTTTCTTCGAGATGGTGTAGACGTTGGTGGCCGCGTCGTCCAAAAGATGACGAATGATTTGCTGCGAACGCTCGTTGTGGCACTTCATCAGGTCGCGACCGCGCGCGTCACCGTTCACCTCGATGGAGCTGTCGTTTTGATATAAGATCTCGCCGTCTTTGGCGCTAATCGTAATGGCGATATTCAAGCCTTTGAAGTAATCAAGTTGTTCCATAACGCGTGTTATTTTTCGGCAAAGATAGAATTTTTCTAACTTTGCAGCGTTCTTTTATTAAAAATGAAGAAACTCTACCGCTATATCACCAAGTCTTTTTTGGGTACCTTCGTCCTCACCTTCTTCATCGTGGTGTTCATCTGGGTGATGCAGTTCGTGTGGCTTTACGTCGATGACCTGGTCGGTAAAGGATTGGAGTTCAAGATTATAGCCGAGCTTCTGTTTTACACCTCCATCACCGCCATCCCTATGTCGCTGCCTTTGGCCCTGCTGTTGGCCCTGCTGATGTGTTTCGGCAACCTCGGCGAGCACTACGAGCTGGTGGCCATGAAAGCCTCGGGCATCTCCATGTGGCGCGCTATGCGTCCGTTATTACATTTTTCTTTGATACTCAGTGTATTAGCTTTCTTCATCTCGAACAGCCTCATCCCTATCGCCACCCTCAAATGGCGCACCCTGCTGACCGACATCCAACGGCAGAAGCTGGCTTTCAACATCAAGGAAGGAGTGTTTTACAAGGACATCGAGAACTATGTCATCTTCGTCGACAAGAAAGGCAAAGACGGCAGCCATATCTATGGCGTGAAGATCTACGACCACACCGAGCACGACGGCTGCACAAAAATCATCACCGCCGACTCGGGCATGATGTCGATGAGCCCCAACCAGCGCAATATCATCTTCACGCTTTACAACGGCCACAACTATACCGACCTCACCACCGACAACTACAAGGAGAAACGACCCTTCGAGCGGATGTCGTTCCAACAGGAGCAACTCAAGTTCAGTCTGGCTTCGTTCGACATGACACGGTCGAGCGAGGAGATGTACAAGTCGTACCAGCAGATGATGAACATACGGCAGCTCAGCACCGCGCTCGACTCGTTGGAGGTACGTTATAGCGACAAGCAGCAAGCTTTCACCGAAGGCTTCACAAGGCGTTGGGCCAACTACAACAGCCAACGCATGGCGGCGACACCCGCGGCCAGCGCCCCCGACACCTGCGCCAAACTGCGCTGGCCGTTGCTGGACAACTACGATGGAGAGACGCGCGCCACCTTGGTCACCATGGCTATCGGCAGCGCGCAAAACGCCAAAGACAACGCCGCGTTCAACAAACTGGACCTCGGAACACATAACGAGAACATCAACAAACACCGGAAAGAGTGGCACAAGAAGTTCACCCTGAGCATCGCCTGCCTCATCTTCTTCTTTATCGGCGCGCCGCTCGGCAGCATCATCCGCAAAGGTGGATTGGGGCTGCCCGTGGTGGTCTCGGTGCTGTTCTTCGTCGTCTACTATATCATCTCCACCATCGGCGAGCGCATGGCCGTGTTTGGCGACTTCAACATGTTCATCGGCGTCTGGCTCTCGTCCATTGTGCTGGCGCCCATCGGGCTGTTCCTCACCTTCAAGGCCACCACCGACGCGGCCCTCTTCGACGGCGACAGCTGGAAGAAGTTCTTCCAAAAACTATTTAAACGCCACAAGGCTCCTGAGCTTGCCGAAGGGCCGACAATCACAGAATAAAACCAACCCTATGAAGATACTCCTACTCTGCAACAAGCCTCCCTATCCTGCCTCCGAAGGCGGCCCCATGGCGATGAACAGCATCATCACCGGACTGCTTGAAGCGGGACATCAGGTCAAGATATTAGCCATCAACAGCGAGAAGTTCAACGTCAAGGAGAGCGACATCCCCGAGGACTACAAGCAGAAGACCGGCATCGAGCTTATCGACGTCGACCTGGACGTCAAGCCGATGAGCGCCTTCCTCAACCTGTTCACCAAAAAGTCGTACCATGTGGAGCGATTCATCTCCAAGGAGTTCAAGGAGCGACTCATCACCATACTCGACAAAGAACAGTTTGATGTCGTTCAGCTGGAGATGCTCTACATGGCGCCCTATGTCGACGACATCCGCGCCCACTCGAAAGCCATGGTCGTCTTGCGCGCCCACAATGTGGAACACAAGATTTGGGAGCGTATCGCCAAGGAGACCCGTTCGCCTTTCAAACGCTGGTATATCAACCATCTGGCGAAGACCTTGAAAGAATACGAGCTCAATGCCTTGGAGACCGTCGACGGCATCGCCGCCATCACGCGCAAAGACGCCGCCTTCTTCCGCAAATACAGCTCCAAGCCCGTCATCGACATCCCCTACGGCGTCTATCCCGAGGAGTTCACACCGAAATACGAGATAGAAGGCAAACCCAAGTTCTACCACATCGGTTCCATGAACTGGATGCCCAACGAGGAAGGCATCCGCTGGTTCATCGACGAGGTGCTGCCCAAGACCGTGGACAAGGTGTACGACTTCGTCTATCACCTGGCCGGACGCAATATGCCCGAATGGCTCACCACGCTGAACAACCCGCATGTCGACGTCGTCGGTGAGGTGCCCGACGCCAAGGCCTTCGTCGCTGACCATGACGTGGCTATCGTGCCCCTGCTCTCGGGCAGCGGTATCCGTATCAAGATCATCGAGTCGATGGCGATGGGCAAGACCGTCATCACCACACGCGTGGGCGCCGAAGGCATCCTCTACGACGAGGAAGTCAATATCATCATCGCCGAGAACAAAGCCAAGATGGTGGAGGCCATCCGCAGCATCAACGAGAACCCCGAAATCGCCGTCAAGATTGGCAAAGAAGCCAGAAAACTGGTCGAGGCCACTTACGACAACCGCAAGATCATCGCCCGCCTGCTGATGTTTTATGAGCAGATTCGGCCGGGAAGCAAGATTTCGTTTTTGTAACTATGGCCTATAGCCAATGGCTTATGGCTCGCTTCAGCAAAAGGCATAAACTTCGCGCCTTGGGTGAAGCAAGCCATGGGCCATAAGCCATCAGCCATAGTCAAAAATGCTTCAAATAAAGAAAAAAACATTATCTTTGTCCCCCAAATCATCACGCGATGAAGATATTCGTCCTCCTGCCCCGCATCCCCTACCCGCTTGAAAAAGGAGACAAGTTGCGGGCATTCAACCAGATAAAACAACTCGCCAAGCACAACGAGATTGTTCTCTGCGCCCTGAACGACAACGCCAAGTTGAACGAGCAGGACGCCTTTCGCGCCTTGCAGCCCTTTTGCCAGTCCATCAATTTCATCAAAATAACGAAGCCCCAGATCCTGCTGGGTCTCGTCCGGTCCTTCTTCAAAGGCCTTCCCCTGCAGTGCGGCTATTTCTACAACCGCAAGGCCGCCAAGAAAGTCAACGCCTTGATCGCCAAACACAAGCCCGACATGCTCTTCGGTCAGCTGCTCCGCGTAGCGGAATACCTCCGTCACCAAGACCTGCCGAAGACCATCGACTATCAAGACATCTTCTCCTATGGCATGAAACGTCGCGCCGACATCGCCTCGTTTGTCACACGACCCATCTTTAACATGGAGTACCGCCGACTAGCTCGTTATGAGGCCGCTATCTTCGACGACTTCGACGTGAAGACCATCATCAGCGAACCCGACAGGGCCTTGTTCCCGCATGAGAGACGCGACGAGATACTCATCATCCCCAATGGCGTCGACCACGAGAGATACTATCCGATGGACTGCGAGAAACAATACGACCTTGTCTTCACAGGCAACATGAGCTACCCGCCCAACGTGAACGCCGTGGAATACCTCGCCAACGAGATTCTGCCCATCGTGTGGGAGACCCTCCCCGAGGTGAAGATGTACATCGCCGGCGCCACCCCCGACCCCAAGGTGAAGAAAGTCGCCTCGGATCGCGTCATCGTCAGCGGCTGGCTCGACGACATCCGCACGGCCTATGCCCAGAGCCGTGTGTTCATCGCGCCCATGCGCATCGGCACGGGATTGCAAAACAAGCTGCTGGAGGCCATGTCGATGCGGCTGCCCTCCATCACCTCTCCCCTGGCCAACGCCTCGCTTGGGGCCAAACCCGACGAGGAGATCCTCATCGGCAACAACGCCGAAGAGATGGCGCGACACATCATCACCCTACTGACCGACAAGGAAAAGGCGGAACGCCTCGCCCTGGCGGGATATAATTTCACCAACCGCGTGTACGACTGGGGCAAAGCGACCGCCATCATGGAACACGCAATGGCCTCAACTCTAAACTCTCAACTCTCAACTCTAAACTCTAAACTCTCAACTCTAAACTGAACATGGCTCAACCCGACGATAAAAAAATCATCTTCTCGATGGTAGGCGTGAGCAAGATCATCCCGCCGTCGCGACAAATCCTGAAAGACATCTACCTCTCGTTCTTCTATGGCGCCAAAATCGGCATCATCGGTTTGAACGGAGCGGGCAAATCCACCCTGCTGCGCATCATCGCAGGCAAGGAGAAATCCTACAACGGGGAGGTGGTCTTCTCGCCCGGCTACTCGGTGGGCATGCTCGACCAAGAGCCACAGCTGGACGACAACAAGACCGTCCGCCAAGTGGTGGAAGAAGGCGTGCAGGAGATCGTCGACATACTGAAGGAATACGAGGAGATCAACAACAAATTCGCCGAGCCCGACGCCGACTTCGACAAACTCATTGCCCGTCAGGGCGAGCTGACCGAACTCATCGAGCAACACGACGCCTGGGAACTCGACAGCAAGCTGGAGCGCGCCATGGACGCCCTCAACTGCCCTGATGGCGGCACGCCCGTGCGCAACCTCTCGGGAGGCGAACGCCGCCGTGTGGCCTTGTGCCGTCTGCTGTTGCAAGAGCCCGACATCCTCCTCCTTGACGAGCCCACCAACCACCTCGACGCCGAGAGCATCCAATGGCTGGAAAGCCACCTGCAGCAATACAAAGGCACCGTCATCGCCGTCACCCACGACCGTTACTTCCTCGATCACGTGGCCGGATGGATCCTCGAACTCGACCGCGGCGAAGGCATCCCGTGGAAGGGCAACTATTCTTCGTGGCTCGACCAGAAGACCGCCCGCCTCGCTATGGAAGAGAAGACCGAGAGCAAGCGTCGCAAGACCCTCGAAAGAGAGCTGGAATGGGTGCGCATGGCTCCCAAGGCGCGTCACGCCAAGGGCAAGGCCCGTTTGGAATCGTACGAGAAGATGCTCAACGAGGACGTGAAAGAGAAGGAAGAGAAACTCGAAATCTATATCCCCAACGGCGACCGTCTCGGCACCAAGGTCATCGAGGCCCACGACGTCACCAAGGCCTACGGTGACAAACTGCTCTTCGAGAACCTGAACTTCAGCCTGCCGCAAGGCGGCATCGTCGGTGTCATCGGTCCCAATGGCGCGGGCAAGACCACCTTGTTCCGCCTCATCATGGGCTTGGAAAAGCCCGACTCAGGTACCTTCGAGGTCGGCGAGACCGTGAAGATCGGCTACGTCGACCAACAGCACGCCGAGATCGACCCCGAGAAGACCGTCTGGGAAGTCATCAGCGGCGGCAACGACTTGATCCAGCTGGGCAAGCGCAGCATCAACTCAAGGGCCTACGTGTCGCGTTTCAACTTCGGCGGCAATGACCAGCAGAAGAAGGCGGGCGTGCTGTCGGGCGGTGAGCGCAACCGCATGCACTTGGCTTTGACCTTGAAGCAGGAAGCCAATGTCCTCCTCTTGGACGAGCCCACCAACGACATCGACGTGAACACCCTCCGAGCCTTGGAGGAAGGTCTGGAGAACTTCGCCGGCTGCGCTGTCATCATCAGCCACGACCGCTGGTTCCTCGACCGCGTGGCCACCCATATCCTCGCCTTCGAGGGCAACTCGCAGGTCTATTTCTTCGAGGGCAGCTACTCGGAATATGAAGAAAACAAACTGAAGCGCTTGGGCAATGTGGAGCCTAAACGATTCAGATACAAAAAATTAATGGAATAACAAACATAAAAACAAAAAACACTATGGAAAACAAACCTCTGGCTCCCACCGCCATCGCATCGTTGGTGCTTGGCATCTTGTCAATTAACTTCAGCTCGCTGATTATCCCTGGCATCATATTGTCCATCATTGGTAAAAACAAGGCCAATGAAGGTTATGAGGCCATAGCCAACAACCCCGATGCCTACGGTGGTGCAGGTATACTCAAAGCAGGTCGCATTACCTCAAAGGTAGGTCTGATACTCAGTCTCGTCTGGATTCCTATTTGGATATTATACATTGTGTTCTACGCTTACCTCCTTTCTTGTTAAAAGGACGGAAAGTTTCTGTTGTTATTTTTTTCGCTCATATTACACCTAAATAGATACAAACTGCATTGTCACAAAATACATTTAATATGAAGAAACTATTGTTTATTACATGCCTTCTCGCCGCCTGTTTCGGCAGCCTCGTGGCCGGTCCCGTCGACCAGCAGAAGGCCCAAAAAGTGGGTGCCAAATTCTTGAGCACCACCGCCGTCAGCCAGAAAAACGCTGACATCCAACTCGGTCTGGTCAGCGTCGCCGCCGACCGTAACGCCACCGACTACTACGTCTTCAACGTCAGCAACGGCGAAGGCTTCGTCATCGTCGCGGGCGACGACTGCGTGAAGCCCATCCTCGCTTACTCTACCACGGGACAATTCGACCCGCAAAATGTGTCGGAGGGCTTCGCTTTCACTTTGGACGGCTTCCGCGAGGAAATCCAATACGTCCGTGAACACAACCTCAAAGCCACGCCCGACATCGTCGCCGAATGGAATGCTGTGACCAAGACGGGCGGCCTCAACCGCAGCGGACAAACCCGCATCGTGGTAGGACCGCTCTGCCAAACCATCTGGAACCAGAACTTCCCGTGGAACAGCCAATGCCCCGAGGACCCGGAAGGCAGCGGCGGCCATGTGTATGCCGGCTGCGTCGCCACGGCCATGGGTCAGGTGATGAAATACTGGGAATGGCCCGCACAAGGCACTGGCTCCCACACTTATAACCCGCAAGGCTATGCGCAACAAAGCGCCAACTTCGGCCAGACTGAATACCACTTTGAGTTAATGCCCAACGCTTTGGACTCCACCAGCACCGAAGAGGAATACTTTGAGATTGCCCAATTCCTGCACCATCTCGGCATCTCCGTCGATATGCAGTACAGCGGCAATGGCAGCGGCGCCTATTCAGAATCCGTGCCCAGTGCCTTGCGCAACTATTTCCGATATACATGCGACGACCATGAGACCAACTATGGCAGCTGGTTCCCAGGTTGGGGCTATACTAACGAACAATGGGCGCAGATGCTGAAGGACGGTGGCTTGGACGAGAACCTGCCCCTTTATTATAGTGGCCAAGACGACAGTGGCGCTGGCGGCCACGCTTATGTGTGCGACGGCTACGACGAGAACGACTACTTCCACTTCAACTGGGGCTGGAGTGGCCGCGACGACGCCTGGTGCCCCATCGGTGCTCTCAACACCACGCGCTACGCTTTCAACCAAATGAACGGCTTCACCGGCCATATCATCCCGCAAGGTAGCGAATACTATGCCCGTCCCACTCATGTCTTCAATATGCAGGTGGAAGAAATGCCTTCTTTCGATGCTGTCCACATCAGTTGGACAAATCCTTGCCTCGACATCAACGGCAACATCTTGACCGAGATCACCTCTGTCACCATCCGTCGCAATTTTGAGGAAATCGCCGTTTTGACCAATGCCGAGGTGGGCCACAATATGGAATACGACGACACCAACCTTGAACCCGGCCTCTATGAATACGCCATCTACGTCACCAACGCTGCTGGCATAAGCCAGACCACCTATCGCAGCATTCTTGTGGGCGAGAAGTGCAACCTTGTCTTCCAACTCCACGACGACGGTGGCGACGGCTGGAAGGGCGCTGCCATCAGCATTGCCGACGAGAACTACAACCGCCTCGCTGTCATCACCATGACGCAAGGCTCAACCCTGCTCGTTGACCTGCCCATGCTGAAAGGCAACCTCCACTTCATTTGGAACCACGGCTGGTATCATGCCTACGAAGAATACGACACCGATGACGAGTGCTCGTTCACCATTCTCGACTATCAAGGCAACACCCTCTTCACCAGTGGAGAACTCGAAGACGGCATCTTCATGACTTACGAGAACAACTGCGAGGAGGCACCGCTGACCTGCTATCCCGTGTCGAATCTTGATGGCGAATATGTATGGAACTCCAACGAAGATTATGGCATCTTCCTCTCTTGGGACACGCCTGCTATCACCGCCAACCTCGACCATTTCAACATCTACCGTCAGGTAAATGTCAACAAAGACAACGATCTGATTGCCGAGGTGCCTTTCACCGGTGCCGCCAGCTATGAATACCTCGACGTTACCGGAGGTCAAGGCGAATACGAATACAACGTCACCTGTGTCTACATCAGAGGCAGCGAACAATGCGAGTCGGAATCCGTGGGCATTGGCAACTTGATCGTCACCGATGTCAACGAGAACGCCACCGAAAGCATCAGTCTCTACCCCAACCCGACCGACGGTCTGCTCAATGTGAGCGGCAACGGCACGATGCGCATCAGCGTCAGCAACCTGTTGGGACAGACACTCTGCGAGACCACTGCCGAAGGCAACGTTGCCCTCGACCTCAGCCGCTATGAATCAGGAATGTACCTCTTACGCATTGAGACTGACAACAGCACCTCCATGCGCAAGATTTATATCGAGAAATGACCTGTTCATTTCATTAATATGGAAAGCCGCCCCGGTGTCGAGGCGGCTTTTCGTTTTTTATGTTGTAGGGCTGTCGTATTACGGCAGCCGCTGATTGTTTACCATACAGCGGCTGCCACGGTGTGACAGCCCTACAACCCATTACCATTTCAATATCTTCTTGAAATCGTAAGCCTCGGGATCAGGCACGTAGGCTTTGGCCGCTTCGTAGTCGGCAGGGCCGATATACTGCAGACCCTCGTTGAAGATCAACTCGGCCTTCGGACCGCTGAGGTTAACCAAGCGCGGCTTGATCTTGCCGTTCTCGTCCTCGACGTCCTTCAGAT
Organism: Candidatus Limimorpha sp.; assembly: GCA_045132275.1. Classification (GTDB taxonomy): domain Bacteria; phylum Bacteroidota; class Bacteroidia; order Bacteroidales; family F082; genus Limimorpha. Next base: position 6,586 of record JBGURY010000014.1, on the reverse strand, counting down.
ACAAAGGCATGATCTCGCCCTTCGGGTTGGTGGTGACCATAGCGCCACTCACACCCTTGTCGAAGAGTTTCTTCACTCCATAACCCAGTAAGGAGCAGTAGGTCAGGTCGTAGCCGTTAGGCTCGACGCAACGAATGCCGTAACCAATCTCGACGGGACGGCTCTTCACGTTGAGGCCCAAAGCCTTCAGACGCTGTTGCAACAGCAAGTTGAAGATGTGAGCCTTGCTGACGTTACCCAGCTCGGGATGGCCGTGCTCGTCGTAAGTGAAGGCCACGCCCGACTTCTCGATTTCCTCGTCGCTCATGAAGTGGAACACGCCCTCGCTAATGATGGCCACGCCATAGTTGACGCCCAACAGCTTGCGCTTCACGATGGAGCTCACCACCAACTTGATAATGGCATCGAAGGTGACATTGGTCTCGTTGAACATCTCGGGGATGACCACCATCGGGCAGTGGCAGGCCGAAGTCATGCCGAAGGCCAGGTGACCCGCCTCACGGCCCATGGCCGACACCACAAACCAGTTGCCGCTGGTACGGGCGTCTTCGTAAATGGTCTGCACCAGATGCACAGCGGCGTCCTTGGCGGAATAATAGCCGAAGGTCGGGCTGCCCTCGGGCAACGGCAGGTCGTTGTCGATGGTCTTGGGCACGTGGATGTTCTGGATGGGGAAACCACTGCCAGCCAAGAACTTGGAGATGCGGTTGGCCGTCGAAGCGGTGTCGTCGCCGCCGATGGTCACCAACAGTTTGATGTTGTTCTTGACGAAGAACTCGGTATTGAACTCCTCGTTCTTCGGTTTGTAGCGGCTCATCTTCAATGCCGAACCGCCTTGCTTCAGGATGGCGTCGGCATAGAGGAAGTCCATCTCGATAACATCGGGGTTGGGCTTGAAGAGGTTCTTGTAGCCTTCGTTAAGACCGAGGACGCGATAACCGTCCTTGAGGAAAGTCTTGGCCACGGTGCTGATCACCGTGTTGATTCCGGGTGCCGGACCGCCGCCGGCCAAAATCACTATTGATTCTTTCATAGGTTTGTTATTTAGTTAGTCTGTTGTTTCTTTTTTTCATCGTCATCGCGGACTTGATCCGCGATCTCCTGAACAATGGGATTATCCTTCGCGCTCAGGAGATGGCGGATGTTCCTCCGCCATGACGTTCAAGGGACATTGTTGTCGTTCCCAGTCTATTACTCTATCACCAACTCATCACAGAAGATCCATGCCTTCTGTCCGGCGCCGACATGGCCTTCGGGACAGATGCCGATGGTCTTGGCCGCCATCTTCACATAGCGGGCGTTGGTGCGAGGACGTACTTCCATTTCCTGAATGAAAGCACCGTCTTCATCAATAGGAATATGGTTCTTCACCTTACCCACGCTGCGGAAGTTCTTGCCGTCGTCGCTGACGAAATACTCCACCTCGGTGGGCATCCAGATCCAGGAGTAGATCTCCTGCAGGAAGCTACCCGCCAAACGGTTGATCTTCTTGGGCTGGCCCAAATCGACAGTGGCGATGAGGTCGACGCCATAGTAGCCCTGCCACGAACCCGTGCGGAAGTTCTCGCCGCCACGCTGATGGTCGATGAGGGCCTTGAGGCCGCCCGCCTCGTATTGCTCGTTGTACATGTTCACGAGTTTCACGCTGCGCTTGGCGTCAACGAGATAATACTGGGCGTCAATCACACGGCTCCAGTTGTCGCCTTGCTTGGCGGCGGCGCGCACCATAGCGTTCTCCTTCAAGCAGAGCGGCTGCTCGTAAAGCAGGCTGCTATCGTTGGGCTCGGTGCCGTCCATAGTATAGTAGATCTTCACGCCTTCGACAGGATGACTCATGCTCACCATGAGGCTGTCGAAGAAGGTGTCGGAGTTGGCGTTGATGGTCGGAACGATGACGATGGGGTTCTTATCGATCTTCACCACAGGGCAGTTCTCAGGCTGCGTGGCCCAACCCGAATCACGTTTGTCGGTCATGGTGAACTCCAAGGTGCCGCCATTAAACACCTCATCGAAGGTGACGTAGCTGCGCTCCAGGGGTTTGCCGTTCAGCTTCACCGATTTCACATAGCAATTCTTATCGCTCAGGTTCTTGGCGATGACTTCAAACTGCTTGCCGTTCTCGAAGGTCAGGCGAGTGCGCTCGAAGCGGGGCAAACCCAACACATAATAACCCGAGGCGGGCGTGGCGGGATAGAAGCCCATGGAGGAGAGCACACCCCAGGCCGACATCTGGCCGCAGTCCTCGTTGCCGGCATAACCGTCGCGGCGGTCGGTATATAAGTCGTCCATCACCTTCTTCACATAGTATTGCGTCTTGACCGGCTGACCGACGAAGTTATACATATACACGGTGTTGTGGCTCGGCTCGTTGCCGTGGGCATATTGTCCGATGAGGCCCGTGATGTCGGGTTGCTCACGGCCCGTCAGGTTGGATGGGGCGTTGAAGAGGGCGTCGAGTTTGGCCTCATAGGCGTTCCAGCCACCCATCAGGTCGATGTGGCCATTGATGTCCTGCGGCACGAAGAAGCCGTATTGGTAAGAGTTGGCCTCGGTCAGCGTGAAGTTGACCTGCGCAGGGTCGAAAGGGCGCATCCAGCCGCCGTTGCGACGGCCTTGGAAGAACTGGTTCTCGGGGTTGTAGATGTTCTTGTAAGCCTGCGCGCGGGCATAGAACTCGTCGGCGATGTCCTGCTTGCCCATGTCCTCGGCCATGCGGGCCACGCACCAGTCGTCGTAGGCATATTCGAGGGTCTTGGAAGTGGCCTCGCCTTCCGCCTCAATCGGGATGTAGCCGTATTTCATGTAAGCTCCCATGCCACGGAAGTCCATCTTCGACGAGTTGACCATAGCTTCCAGAGCCTTCTCCGTGTCGAAGTCACGGATGCCAGCGAAATAAGCGTCGGCGATGACGGGGATGGCATGGTTGCCAATCATGCAGTAGGTCTCGTTGGCGGCCAGCTCCCAGATGGGCAACATGTGGTGCGGGTTGGTCTCGTACTTATTAATAAAGGTGTTGATGAAGTCGAGGGTACGCTCGCGCTGTGTCAGGCTGAAGAGCGGATGCAGGCTACGGAAGGTGTCCCACAGCGAGAAGACTGTGTAGACAGGGCGTTCCGATGTGTAGACTTGCAGGTCGTGGGCACGATAGCGGCCGTCGGCGTCGCTATAGAGGTTGGGGGCCACCATGCAGTGGTAGAGCGCCGTGTAGAACACCGTCTTGTGCGACTCGTTGGAGTCGCTCACCTCGTAACGTTTCATCTCGGTGTTCCATTTGTCGTAGGCCTTTTGACACAAGGCGTCAAAGTCGAAATCATTCTCGGCGAGTTCGGCTATCAGGTTGCCCTTCGCCCCGTCCACATCAACCGCAGAGATGGCGATACGCATGGTAATTTGTTCGCCATCAGAATCGGGGAATAGAAAATAGACTTTCTTAACCTTATTTAGATTAGGTATTTTGTGCACTGGCTTCCCATCAACCATTGTTTCACCTGAATAATCACCAACATCATAACTGAAACGGGGTTCATTAAAATTATCTACAGCAAAAGGTTTTGAAAACTCTGCATAAAAATAAAGGTACTGATCGTTAGCCCAATCGCGAGTGCGGCGGAAACCGCTGATGGTATGGTCATTTTCCACGTTTAACTGTGATTCATAAACAAATTCATCATTGACGCCATGCCACATATCAAGCATCAAATGTCCGACTTTGTCTTTCGGATAAGTACAACGCATCATGCCAATACGATCACCCGTAGTCAGTTCCACTTGAATGCCATCATCCAAAACCACGGAATAATAGCCTGCTCGGGCATCTTCATCCTCGTGTTTGAAATCGGCGTGAGAGTACACCGAATCATGATAGATTTGCTGTTCGGCAGGCGTATCATCGCCAATATTGAACTCGCCAGCAAAGGGCATAAAGCGGAAGTCGCCATAATCGGAGCAGCCCGTGCCGCTGAGGTGGGTGGTGCTGAAGCCGAGGATGGTGTTGTCGGTGGTGTGGTAACCCGAGCAGCCGTCCCAGTCGTTCATGCGGGTATCGGGGCTGAACTGCACCATGCCGAAGGGCACCGTGGCACCCGGGAAGGTATGGCCATGGCCGCCCGTACCGATGAAAGGATCGACATACTTGGCGGGATCGGCGACGTAGTCGGCCTTGGGCGCCTGCGTGCAGGCCGCAAGGGCCAAAAGCAATAAGGGTAGGAATAGTTTTTTCATAGGAAGGAATTGTTTGAGGCGGTAAAGATAAAACAATTATTTGTGCAAAATGAACAAAAACCTTAATTATTTAGATTCCCTTCGGGAATGGAGTTTCTCCATCTTTGTTTTATCCGCGGCGGCTTGAGGTGTTCCCGACAGGCAAGTGTCCTCTGCCGCCGCATGACACGCAGGACCCATTCTCCATTCCCGAAGGGAATCTCTCTGGCACAACTTTTGCAACAGCATCAGAGTTGTATAAAAAATTGCCATTCCACACGCCACAATCAAAAATATGTCTATATTTGTAGCCTCAAATATTGAAATCATTTATCAATCACTCATTATTAACTTATTCAAAAACAAGTACTATGAAGAAAGTTTTATTCATTGCCCTTGCATTAGCCGTCGGAATGACCGGCTTTGCACAGAGAGCCCAACAGCAGCGCGTCAAGGCTGACAAGCCCGTGTGCGTCAAGGTTGACCGCAGCCACGCCGTTACTGGCACCGAAGAAGCCCTCTTCTCTGGCTTCGCACCCACCACTGCCGTCCCCACCAACTTCAGAGGCGACGATTTCGGCGGCTGGGCCACTATGATGACCCACTACGACATCCAGTCCAACAACATGATGGGTAACCGTATGGTCCGCTTTGAAGATGGCACCCTTGGCATCACTGCCACTTGGGGACAGGCTTCTCCCGGTTATGCCGATCGTGGTTCGGGTTACAATTACTACGATGGCACCTCGTTCATTTGGGACGAATTTGATGGCGAGCCCATGCCTGGCCGTCTCGAAGCCGACAAGACTGGTTGGCCCTCCTACTGCCAATATGGTACCGACGGCGAAGTCGTCTTCTCGCACCAAGGCTTCGGCAGCAGCGAGACCAAGATTTGCTACTACTTCCGTGAGAAGAAAGGCGAAGGCGACTGGCAAGGCCCCAACTACATTCCGAACCCCGAGAACTTGGGCACGCCCGCTTACCAGATGACCTGGCCGAGAGCCGTTGCCTCTGGTCCTAACCACAGCATCCTTCACGTGGTTGCCGCCGACCAAGACGACAGCAACACCTCCGACTGCTACTTGTACTACAACCGTTCGACCGATGGCGGCCAGACCTGGACGACCATTCGCATGCCCGAACTGACCGAGACTGAAGAGTTGCGCTACAGCGCTGAAGACTATGCCCTGGCTGCCAACGGCAACACCGTGGCCATCATGCTCCTTAGCCCCTTCACCCACGGCACGCTGCTCAAATCGACCGACAACGGCGAGACCTGGACAAAGACCAGAATCTGGACCAACCCTTACGGTGATTTGGACTGGACAACTGACGAGAGCACCCTCTTTGGCGGCGAGGATGACGACACCAGAATGTACGTTCCTGAAAGCGGCTCCATCTGCATCGACAACAACGGCATGGTTCACGCTGCCATCTCCGCAATTAGGATTGACCACCGCGAACTCGGCTGGTCCTACTACTATTCCTACAGCAGAAACTGCGACGGCATCTTCTACTGGGACGAAAGCATAGGCACCGTTGTGGCTCCCACCTGGACCTGCCCCGATGACGGCTATGTTATTGAATCCGACCCCATGAACTGCTTCCGCATGTGGTGGCCTTCCTCTGAATCCGGCGAATACATTACCCGCAACTGGGAACCCGACAACCTCCTCATCGGCTTCATCCCGCCCACCGATGCTTTTGGAGATATGGCAACCGACAACCTCCTGTTCGCGAACTATTTCCAGAACAGTTCCATCCATCCCTCCATCTCCGTTGACGACAAGGGCACCATTGCCGTGGCCTACTCCACCTTCGACCCCGACCGTGACATGTACACCGGCTCTGGCTCAAGCTACTACTACAGGAGCGTCTATGTGGCCTTCATCGAACCCGGCTACGTGATTGGCGACGCCACTGGCGACTGGACCGATTATCCGGGCAACGTCTACTACCAATACGTGAAGCTGCAAGATGCCGACGACTTCCTCCACTCCATGGACGAAGCCATCTATGTCACCACGGCCGCCAACACCATGAACAGCGAGTTCTGGTTTGCCTACCAGGCTGACGACACCCCGGGCATCAACGCAAGAACCGGCGAGTCGCAGACGCAGTCCCAACCTTCCGACAACATCATCTGGGCCCAGAAAGTTGTTCCGGACTACGAAGGCCTGAGCGTCGGTGAGAACCCCGCTGTCAACCCCATGACCACCACCCGCATCTATCCCAACCCCGTCGTTGACCAAATGACTATCGAAGTGAACGCCGCCCAGGCTTCCGAGATGAGCATCAGCGTCTACAACCTCATGGGCCAGAAGGTGATGGACAAGAACGTCAGCATCAACACGGGCATCAACACCCCGACCCTCAACACCAGCAG
>JBGURY010000013.1:0-557095 GCA_045132275.1 Candidatus Limimorpha sp. | reverse complement strand
ACTTGCAATTCCGACTGATTCATCGGAGGATAATAATGATAGAATATCGGTTACACCTTCACGAATATTTGTGAACTCACACCATCCGTCGGCATTTTGGTAAGCTTCCAGAGTTCCACATGGAACGTAAATGGGCAAGTCGACAGAAATATTGGTTGGCGTTGAAAAGTAGTCCAGCTCTGGCGGAACGGCAGCCTTGATGACCATCGATTCAAGATGGGTGTTTCTAAAGGCAGGTTCAGCCAAATAGTTGACGGATTCACCTAACACAATCCTTGTTATATAAGTACATGAGTCAAAAGCGTGTACTTCAACTCTTTCCACCGAATCTGGGATGAATACATCTCCCGAAAGACCAGAACGACGAAACGCCCAACCGTGTATTGTAATCAAACTTTGGGGAAGTTTTATGCTTTTAAGACGTTTGCAACCGTCAAATGCACCCGCTTCAATGCTTTTCAATCCTTCGGAAAACACGATTTCTTCAAGATTACAACATTCGTCAAAAACATATTGGCCAATTACGGTCAGACTTTCAGGAAGATAGATTTTTTTCAAATTCGTGCATGATGCAAAGGTTCGGTTCTCTATTATCGTCCACCCTTCGGGAATATCCACACTTGTGAAATTCCATCCCTTGAAAATGCCTTCACCAAAACCATGTTGAAAAAACACTTGATGAAGCAGCTCAACATCCGAGAAACCCGAACACCACGCAAAAGCGTTATTGCCAATTCTTTCCAATGCGTCTGGAAACTCAAGTTTGCCCGTAAAACCACTACAAGAAATAAATGCGCTTGATCCTATTACTTTCAAAGAATCGGGGAAAACCAATTCTCCATTCAACCCACAACATCCTGCAAATGCACAATCCCAAATCTCATTAATTCTGTCGGGCAATTGTAATTGTCCCGTAAAACCAGAACAATCTGAAAAACACAAACAGCCTATTTTTTCCAAGGACTCGCCCAAAACCAGTCGAGAAAAACCATCGCATCCTTCGAAAGCGCCCTCAAATGTAGCTCCTCCTGGTAAATTGTCAGTTCCTAATTCTATTAGGGAGTTGGATATTACCAAATCGCCTGTAAAACCTGAACAGTAGCTGAAAGCCTCTATGGAAATTGACGTAATTGTATTAGGTATTACGAGATTCCCAGTCAAATTACGACAATGATAAAACGCTTTTCTTTTAATGGACGAAACCGTATAGATTTCACCCTCATATACAACTGACTCTGGAATGACAAGCTCCCCTTGTGCTTCCGTGCCGTCCACGTGCCCGTCAAGCCTTACGCAAGGCGGGTCTGTGCTGATGATTGTGTACAGCAGATCTCCCGATTGGAAATCATAGGCAAAGGCTTGCATGGCGAAGCCCACTAATATCAAAAAGGTAAGGACTGTTTTTTTCATTGCATGAAGATTTTTATGTTTACTTGTTTATGGTTATTCGCTTCACGAAAGAAACGCCCTCTTTGTCGGTGATGCGCAGCAGATACATGCCTTCGGGCAAGGTGCCTACATTGATTTCATTCGTCCCCCGCACCGTCTTCACCAACTGCCCAAGGGCGTTGTAAACCTGCACTTCGGCGGGTTCAATGCCTTCTATGGTAATTATTTCGGAAGTCGGATTGGGATAGACATTTATCATCTGATGATGTTCGTGCGTAAAAGAGCAGTCCTCCATAATACGCCAAAACACTTCTCCCCAATCCGAACTATCATAGATGTCAACACATCCGCATGGAACTATCAAAGCCGCGTTGCATGACTCATCAAAACAAGTAATGTGGGAAGTCTTGTGCAAAGTGGCTGGAACGTTGCCCAGACAGGTCACCGTTGCCAAACTCTGATTGTGAGCAAATGCCGCATACTTTATTTCAGTCACAGATTGGGAAATAGTAACAGCAGTCAGACTGTCACATTCGAAAAAAGCCGAAGCACCAATGGTGGTTACTCCTTCGGGAATTGTTATTGTTTTTAAACCTGACGATTCAAACACCCCGACATTAATCTCCGTAATAGCATTGGGAAGAGTGACATGGGGAAGACTAGTACAATACTCAAAGGCATAATCCCCTATCGTTGTGATGGAATTGGGAAGGACAAGATTAGACAAATTGTAACAACCACTGAAAACAAAAGACTCTATCGTGGTAACGGATGCGGGAAGAATGGCCTCTTCAAGTTTATGGCAGCCCACAAACGCACCAAACATTATCTTTTCAATGGATTCGCCGAACTCGACGTCCTTTAACTCATAACAACGTTCGAAAGCATAAGGACTTATAGAAATCAAGGAATTGGGCAATGTGACCGAAACGAGCGTCTCACATTCCATGAATGCATTTTCAGCCACCCTTAATGTCCCTTCGTCGATGTTCAACTCCACCAAGGGCGCCTCTCCTTTATGACCCAAGCACCAGCCGTCCAAATACAATATGCATTCTTCTGGTTGGTTGTTGAACCATCCCGTATTGTTGAAAGCAGTCGCATTAAGACTGGTCACCGAGTTGGGAATATGGATGGAATCCAACGACGTACATCCCAGAAATGCAAACTGCATAATTGTAGTCATCGTATTGGGGATGGAAACGGATGTCAGTTCCGTGCAATCTTGAAAAGCATTATTTAAAATTTGTGTTACAGTATAAGTAACGCCCTCGTATGTCACCGTTTCTGGAATAACTACATCTCCAGAATAACAATTATGTTCTGGTTGTGAACAGCTGGCCACACAGGCCTCGGGGCTTTCGGAATGACTGCAGATGTAGTAATAGATGCCATCCACTTCAAAATCATAGGCAAAGGCTTGCAAGGCAAAGTCCACCAATATCAAAAAAGTAAGGACTGTTTTTTTCATCGTACGAAGACTTTTATGGTTACTTATTTACGGTTATTCGCTTCACGAAAGAAACGCCCTCTTTGTCGGTGATGCGCAGCAGATACATGCCTTCGGGCAAGGTGCCTACATTGATTGCATTCGTCCCCTGCACCGTCTTCACCAACTGCCCAAGGGCGTTATAAACCTGCACTTCGGCGGGTTCAATGCCTTCGATAATAATTGTCTCCCGTGAAGGGTTGGGATAGATAAAGGACTTTTGCCCTATTTCATCCACGCCTGTTCCCGAGAAATAAGCGACAAGTTCCGTATCTTCCTCCAGCACGAAACTGTAAGGATTCTCGCTTGAGACACGTTCCCCATCGGCTTCCCAATACATGAAAGCACAACCTTCATTGGGTAAGGCTTCTACTTCAACCGTTCTGTCCTCGCAGGTGGCCTCTTTCAGGATGCCGACCGTTCCGGCGGTTTCGTCGGAGGAATGTACTGTAAGTGCATCGGTTACGCCTTCGTGGATATTGGTGAATTCGCTCCATCCTTCGGCATTTTGATAGGCTTCCAAAGTGCCGCAAGGAACAGTGATGTATATGTCTGTCGCAAAATGCCAAGCGTTTTCAGCGGTCATGCGCTTCAACTCGGGAGGTGTCACCGATTTCAAGACAAGGGTCGACAACTCTGTGTGCTCAAAAGCAGGCTCCGCTATAAAATTGACAGAACTGCCTAATACAATCCGGTTGAGATTGGTGCATCCCGCAAAAGTCAACAGCTCAATGCGCTCCACCAAATCGGGAACCACTAATTCACCAGTAAGGCTTGTACAATTCCGTAAAGCACAGGCCCTCAATTGATTCAAATTGGCTGGCAACTCCAAATTGGTCAAGCTACTACAGCCATCAAAAGCACTTTGTTCAATGACGGTTAAGTTCGTAGGGAGATTAATATCTGTCAATGCCGAGCATTCCTGAAAGCAGGAAATATCTATCATTGTCAGACTTTCCGGCAGGTGAACGGTTCTCAAATTCCCACATCTCTCGAAAGTGTATCTTCCTGTAGTGGTCCACCTTTCGGGCAACTCAAGACTATCTATGCTCCAACCAGAAAAGACGGCGCTGCCAAAATTGTTTTGGTAAAACACCTCATGATGCAATTCTACATCAGAAAAACCGGAGCACCCAGCAAAAGCCTCGCTACCTATCGATTCTATGGTATTGGGGAAAACAAGCCTACCCGTAATACCATCACATAATGAAAAAGCCTCATATCCAATGCTTTGCAAGGAATCAGGCAAATGCAACTCACCCGTCAGACCATGGCAAGCATAAAAGGCCATGTAGCCAATCTCTTTCACTTTGTCAGGAATCACAAGCTCGCCAGTGAGGCCTGTACAAAAGGCGAAACAGCCTCCACCATTTCCTCCACCAATGATTCTCAACGATTCAGGCAAGACCAGACCCGTAAATCCTGTGCATCCATCAAAGGCACCTCTAATTCCATTGACGGGCGGAACGGGCGTGCTCAGCTCAACCACAGACTCTGGGATAACCAACGTTCCTGTAAATCCAGTGCAATAACCAAAGGCTGCTGGTTTAATTCTAGTCACAGAAGCGGGGATATTCAGTGTGCCTGACAAACCTACACACCCCTCAAACGTCCAAGGCTCTATCACGGTGATAGTTTCGGGCAAGACAAGCGCCCCGTCAAAGCCAGTACACCACCAAAAGGCACCTGCTCCCAAATAACGCACCGAATTGGGAATGATAAGGTCACCCGTAAAACCACGACATCTTTCAAATGCATATGATTGAATAGTATCCACTGTGCTCGGAATCACCAATTGTCCAGTGAACCCAGCACAATTTTTGAAGGCTTCTCTTCCAATTCTGGTAACCATGAAAGACACACCCTCGTATTCCACCGTTTCAGGGATGACAAGTTCACCTTGGGCGTTTTCGCCGTCAATATGACCGTCGAGGCTCACACGAGGCGGATCGTCACTTATGATTGTGTATAACAGATTTCCCGATTGGAAATCGTAGGCAAAGGCTTGCATGGCGAAGCCCACTAATATCAAAAAGGTAAGGACTGTTTTTTTCATTGCATGAAGTTTTTTATGTTTACTTGTTTATGGTTATTCGCCTCACGAAAGAAACACCTTCTTTATCGATAATGCACAGCAGGTACATGTCTTCGGGCAGACTTTCTACGTTAATCCTATTGGTATTAGTGAAGGTTTTAACCTTGATGCCGAGGACATTGTAAACCTGGATTTCGGCGACATCCCTTCCTTCGATGCTCACTACGTCTTTGACGGGGTTGGGGAAGACTAGCAGTTGCTGCTCTTCGTTGCTATCGACGGAGAGGTCGGTCCTGACCAAAATCGGGAATCCGTCGTTGACGTTGTTCACATCAAATCCCCAAACGGCATGGCCTTGGTTGAGCGTATCCACAAAGGCCTCTTCACGCATTTCTTCAGCGCTTTTCGGGATGCCATACTCATCGCCTGAACAAACGTTGAGATAGTAACAATTCTCGAAGATCATGTTCTCGGGTCGAACAGTGAATCCAAGCAAACATCCAACATGATGGTTCCCAGTGATTTCTCCAACACTATAACTGTTTTTGGCCTCTCCACGAGGAGAAGCCATGCCAAACAAACCGCCAGCGGCTGGATAATAGGCTGATGTGTCGCCAATTGCGGACACATTGCCTGTGTTGTAACAATTGTCGATCTTCGCCTGATAAGAAATAGAAAGTATACCACCGCCAAGTCTACTCGCCTCAATATCGCCTTCGTTGAAACACTCGGAGATTTCTGTCGCCGACATCGTGCCGGCGATTCCACCCACATTGGAACCTTTCAGACGGCCAATATTAGAGCAATTACTGACCACTTTAGCGCCCATCCCCACAATTCCACCAACATTATTGCCTTCAATGTCTGCCCCATTTCTGCAACGAGAGATAATGACTATTCCGCCATGGCCGACGATGCCACCGCTTTCATTTCCGTTGACATATCCGTTGGTGACATAAACATTCTCAATTACTGCAGTGTCTCCCTCAACCCAAGAGTCGGCATATCCAAACAAACCTGCATAACTGCCTTCTTTTCCAACATAAATATTGGAAATATTATGGTCACCACCGTCAAAATGACCCCTGAACATTGAGCGAGGAGCAAAGCCCGTACTATTCAGATTTCCTCTATCGCAACCATCCTCATCAAATCCTCGATCACACAAACCAATGGGTATCCATGGCTGGTCTTCACTGCCATTTAGGTCAATATCGGTGGTAAGACGGAAATACAAGCCTTGCGTGTCGAAATCCTTATTGACCATATAGGAGAGGAACGCCAGTTGGGCTGCCGTCTCAATCAAATAAGGGTCGCCTTCCGTACCGCTTCCTCTTGTCCATAGTTCTCTGCTACCGTCCCAAACGCTGGGCTGGGCTTCGACCACGATGCCCGCCAAAAGAAGCATCATTAGGATATAGAATCTTTTCATCTTATTCATTGTTAAATAGTTAGACATTCTATTATTTTCCAAAGTTGTTGTTGAACAAGTCCCTGATATGGTCGATGATGGCGCCTTTGCGCTCCATTGCCGACTGATTGTCGTTTTTCCATACGGTGATCATCGCACAGTCCAGTTCCTGCATACTCCCACCAGCGAAATTGAAAGGTCCTATCGTAGCAAGGCCTCTTCTGTCGGAGGGTTGGTTTTCGTTTTGCTCTTCGGTCCAGTATTTATCTTCCGTGTTAAATCCATCATTGGGAGCGATGCCGTTGGTGCCGAAGTTGCATGGGTCGCTGTCGCCAGGATAGGCAAAATTGCACTCGGGACCCACCATCTGCGCTCCACCGAAGCCGTTGCCACCATACTGCATGTGGTTGCCATTTTTCCATATACAACGCAAATAATTGTATTGGTCTAGAGCACTATCGGGTTCTCCAGACGCATTATAATTGTTTTTATAGATGAACCCACACAGACCCAACCGTTCGTCATCGACAATACCGTTGCCGAAATTGTATCCATTGTAAGCATATTTATCCAAAGGATGTGCTTCATCGAACAAGGCTTCGCAATCGCCTTCGAAAGCAGGATTATCACGCCCGTCCGCCTCCATATAAGGACCCGCCAACACCGTGCAGACCTGAACGGGCGGGTTATCGCCGTAGGCCCACGGCTGTCCTTGACCATCGACAGGCGTACCATTGTACCCAAAACACGAACCACGCTGTACGTCACAACCGACATAGTCGTCCCAACCGTAACCGATGTCCCAGTCATTCCAAATCCCAAGATACACTTCATGATAATCCGAAGAAGAACGGTTGTAGATTTTGTAATTGAAAAAAACTGTGTTGTTGACAGCCTCGTCATCAGGCGCATCAAAGGCATAGACCATGGTTTGGACTTCGAGGCCCAGTGACGGGCCACCCGACTCGGTATGCCTGGTATAGTTGTCATTGAAGATGAAAAACAAGCATTGGTCGCCTTTGATATCGGGATAGTCGCCGTCGGCAGGATTGTAATGTCCGTCGCCGTTGACGTCGACAAATGGCGCCAAGTTCTCGGCATAGCCTTCCTCGCCATGCGCCGGCCATGTCAGGATGTCTTCAGGAATGACGTAACCACCGTTGTCATGATTGGCGATGAATTGTTCTATTTCAGCGCGAGTCAAATTCCAAACTCGATGAAACTTCAAGGAAGTCATCAGATCCGTCGTGCCCTCCATGGGTTTGAGCGGCCCTGACCAATAATCCATTCCAACCTGGCCGTATTGGAAAGCGGCAACATGAAGGCTGTCGTCCGTATCCAAGCCTCCAAACCACAACGCCAGTTGGAAAACCGTCTCTTTGCCACTGCCTTGTGGCACTTCCCAAGTAGGACAATCGCCATGATCATCTTGCCATTCCTCGTAATAAGTGCCTCGTTGTGGAACGAAACACGTACCATTCCCAAGGATGGTGGCCCTCACATTATTGGTCTCGATATGCGAGATGGGAGGATATTGTGCCAAAGAGGCCAGATAGGTCGCGCACAATACAAATAACAGAAGCATTTTCTTTTTCATAGCAGTAGCGTTTAAATGAATACTGTTTGTCGTTTTTCATGGGCAAAACTACAAACAGAGCCTACCGCTGTCAAGAAAATGATGGTGCGGATGGGTGCGGATTTTGATATTGAAATGAAAATCAGTTCTTTGCGTCCGATTTTGCAAAGTCACGCAGTGTGTTCGGCAGTGGTTCGTCGCTGCCGAAAATGCCTTTCAACTTGCGGCTGCGCTCGCAAACGGTGTTGAAAGCGCGCTGCATCAGGGCGGCCATATCGGCCTCCTCCACGCCCAAGAGATAGAGACAGCAATAGTCGATGTCGCCTTTGGTGAGCGAAGGGAAGTCTTGTTTGAGGCGCGTGGTGAACAGCCCAAAGTGGACATCGGCAGCCTCGCGCAAGGCCAGCAACTGTTCCTTATTGAGGGCATAGTCCTTATAGACCCTATAGTCCATCTTCGACTTGAACTGTCCCTCGTTCACCCGCTCCATGATCAGGCGACAGATGGGCTCCTCGGCAAACGAGGCGGCTTCCACCCGTTTCTTCATCGCCGAGAGGGCCTCGCCCTGCTCCTGCAACTGCCCCGAAAGGACTTGCTTCTCGGCCTCGGTGCGCTGGTGTCGCCTCCGATAAAGCAGCAGCCATATCGCGAGCACCGCAAGTAAGACCAACAGCGGCAAAATGATTCTCATTACCCGTCCTTGGTTTTGCCTCGCCTCCTGCAGTCGGGTGTTTTCCTGCTTCTTCTGCAGATACTCTTGAAACAGGCTCGTGAAACGCCACTCGTCGGCCTTGGTGCCAAACTCGGGAGGCGTGTTTTGGGTCACAAAACGGGCATACTCGCCAGCCTTTTCCGGCTCGCCACGGTCCTCGTAAATCTCACGCAGGTAATCGGCACTCTGCGTTTGGAGGAAGAGACTCGGCGCCTCATCGAAAACCCTGTTTAGATAGACAATGGCTGAATCGTACTGATTGTCAAGTTTATAGATATAACCAATACCCAAAAAGCGGTCGAACATCTCAAACTCATTGCCCGCCCAAGCGATACGCTTGAGCGCGTCAACGGAAGCCTGTCCGTCGTGCGCCACATGATAGGACGACAACGCCTTGCGGTTGATGACATTCCTGTAAAGCACCCCAGTGGTGTCGTTCATGCAGGCCAGCGACTGGTCGTAATAATACAAAGCGCTGTCGAACTGCTCCGACTTCTCGTATTCGTAGCCCAAGAAAAAGAGAGTGTTGGCCAAACTCGACGGTGGATTAAAGGCTTTACGCTTGTAATTCAGCACGTTCTTGTAGAAATAAATGGTCGGCTCGATAAGGAACTTGTCAGAATAGACGTTGGCCAAGCGGGCAAAGATCAAGGCCATGAAACTGGCCTTGTGCCCTGCCATCTGCTCCTCGTCGAAATGCTGTTCCATGATTTCCAAGGCTTTATAGTATTCTTGGCAAGCCATCGTGGTAAGGGAATCGTCGGTAAAGATGATGCCGTTGTTGAGGCAGATGGCATTCATGTAATGGGCGCGGGCGGAAAGGAAAGCCATATCCTTGTCGTTGGGATAAACAGAGGATATGCTGTCGAAATAAGTCAGAGCCTCCCCCACTTCATCACAATAGGCCACCTCCCGACGCACTTTGAAACAAGCCTCCGAAAACATCAAACCCGAGTATTCGACACTAGGCGACGAAGCGGGATGGTTGTTTTCAAAAATCCATTCAAGATACAGCAAGGCACTATCTGGGTCGTGTTGCAAAAGAGTGTCAATCGCTACCACACGGGGAGCGCTGTTCTCCTGCCAACTAATATCCGATTCCAAGGATCTCGAACACGAGGCTCCCAAAACTATCAAAAACAAGCCTGTTAAGATGCGCATCTTTTTCATAGGAACAAAAGTAAGAAATTATTCCCCATAATGGCAACACCTGTCAAGAAAACGATGGTGCGGATTGGTGCGGATTTTACACTAATAATTAAAAATCAACGAATTACAACGCCTTTCGTCCTGCCGCCCACGCCACAAACGGCGGGTTGGGATACTCTGCTTTACTATACTCCAAAGGTTGTCCGTCGCTAATGCGGAGCACCTTGCCCCCGGCAGCGCGGAGGATGGCATCGGCGGCGGCGGTGTCCCATTCCTTGGTCTTGCTGTAACAGACGTAGACATCGGCGCTGCCTTCGGCTAGACGGGCGAATTTTAGGCTGCTGCCTTGCGTGTCGATGACGAGGTCGGGATGGGCGGGACGCAATACCTTATTAATATATGCGTCCACCTCGGGCGTACGATGGGAACGACTTACTAATACCGTAAACGGACGTTCTTGTTTGGTGCTGAATGCTGAATTATGAATGCTGAATGCTGAATGGCCTATCGGGGGCAATAATTCCACATTCAGCATTCCACATTCAGCATTCCACATTTTATCCATCACTGGCGCATAAATCACACCCAAGACGGGTTGCTTGTCGTCAATCAGCGCGATGTTAACGGTGAACTCGCCGTTGCGGTTCACGAATTCGACAGTGCCGTCCAAGGGGTCGACGAGCCAATAACGCTTGTACTGCGAACGGTCGGGCGGCAGGTCCTCCTCGCTGACGAAAGGCAGGCCCGTCGGCTTCAAGATTTCCTTGATAATATTGCTGGCGCGAAGGTCAGCCTGGGTGACAGGCGAGTCGTCGTCCTTGGTGTAGACCTCGAAGGGCTGGGCATAGACCTCCATGATGGCCTTGCCTGCCTCACGGGCGGCATTGATGGCATATTGTAACAATTCTTTCATGAGGCAAAGATACTGTTTTTTGGCTATGTCAGACTATGGCCTATAGCCTATGGCTTATGGCAGCTATTCGAAAAAAGGGGACTTTTGCCCTCTGATGAAGCTGCCATAGACCATTAGCCATCAGCCATAGTCGTTTATATAACACTGAAAACCAGTAATATAAGAAAAAATCTCTAAAAAATTTGGCTTTGTCAACTATTATTCCACTAATTTTGCACCCGCAAACGCAGAGCGTTCAACGTAGTTTAATCGGGGATTTCCGTCCCTTCCAAAACAGTAAAACAGAGACAATGGCAAAGAATTTAGTGATTGTGGAGTCACCGACCAAAGCCAAGACCATCGAAGGTTTTTTGGGGAAGGATTTTACGGTGAAGGCAAGTCAGGGCCATGTGCGCGACCTGAATAAAAACACCTTGAGTGTCGATATTGACAAGAACTTTGAACCCGAATACGAGATCCCGGATGACAAGAAAGCCCTCGTGGCGGAACTGAAGAAACTGTCGAAGGCCGCCGACACGGTGTGGCTGGCATCCGATGAGGACCGCGAGGGAGAGTCCATCTCGTGGCATCTTTATGAGGTGCTCGACCTGAAGAAGAAAGACACCAAGCGTATCGTCTTCCACGAAATCACCAAATCGGCCATCACCAACGCCATCGAGAACCCGCGCGACATCAACATGGGTCTCGTCAACGCACAGCAGGCCCGCCGTGTGCTCGACCGTCTGGTGGGTTACGAGCTCTCGCCCCTGCTGTGGAAGAAGGTGAAGCCCGCCCTCTCGGCAGGTCGTGTGCAGAGCGTGGCCGTGCGCCTCATCGTCGAACGCGAGGAAGAGATCAAGAACTTCGTGCAAGGCAGCGCCTACCGCGTCACCGCACAGTTCACCTTTAACAAAGACGGACAGGAATATACCCTCTCCGCCGAGCTCCCGCATCGTTTCGAGAACGAGCAGGAAACGAGAAAGTTCTTGGAGTCGTGCATCAACGCCACTTATAAGGTCGACAGCATCGAGAAGAAACCCGCCACACGTTATCCCGCGCCGCCCTTCACCACTTCAACGCTGCAACAGGAGGCCGCCCGCAAGCTGGGCTTCTCCGTCGCCAACACAATGCGTATCGCACAGCAGCTCTATGAGTCAGGTAAGATCACCTATATGCGTACCGACTCCGTCAACCTGTCGAGCCTCGCTCTGGGCATGGCCAAGAAAGAAATCGAGAAGAACTATGGCGCCGAGTACGTGAAGACGCGCCAATACCATACCAAGAGCAAGGGCGCGCAAGAGGCCCACGAGGCCATTCGCCCCACTTATCTTGACCAACATACTGTCAAAGGCACCGCCGACGAGCGCCGTCTCTACGAACTCATCTGGAAGCGCACCATCGCCTCGCAGATGGCTGACGCACAGATGGAACGCACCAACGTGAACATCGGCATCTCGACCAACAAGAAGCAATTTGTGGCCACCGGCGAAGCCATCCTCTTCGACGGCTTCCTCAAGGTGTATCGCGAGAGCTACGACGACGCCCCGATGGAAGAAGACACCACCATCCTGCCGCCTATCGAAGTGGACACCCCGCTCGACATGGAGAAAATGGAAGCCCAACAACGCTATACACGCCCGCCGTTCCGCTATAACGAGGCCAGCCTTGTTAAGAAGATGGAAGAGCTGGGCATCGGTCGTCCCTCGACCTACGCCCCCACCATCTCCACCATCCAGAAGCGCGAGTATGTGACCAAAGGCGACGTGAAAGGCACCTCACAGGAGTTCCAAATCATCACGCTGAAAAACAACAAGATAAGCGAGAAGAAAGGCAAAGAGACCATCGGCACAGAGAAGGGCAAGCTGATGCCTACCGACATCGGTGTGCTGGTCAACAAGTTCCTGCTGCAGTACTTCGAGAGCATCATCGACTACAACTTCACCGCCAACGTTGAGAAAGAGTTCGACCAGATTGAAGAAGGCCAGCGCGAGTGGAACGCCATGATCCGCGACTTCTACAAGAAGTTCCATCAACAGATTGTCAGTACCACCGAGACATCGGGCAAATTCAGCGGCGAGAAGCTCCTCGGCACCGATCCCGCCACGGGCAAGAAGGTGTATGTGAAGGTGGGCCGTTTCGGTCCTGTGGCCCAGATTGGCGACACCGAATCGGAGGAGAAACCCCGCTTCGCCGGCTTGAAGAAAGACATGAGCATCGAGAGCGTCACCTTGGAAGAGGTGCTCAAGCTGTTC
The DNA here is from genome assembly GCA_045132275.1 of Candidatus Limimorpha sp. GTDB lineage: Bacteria > Bacteroidota > Bacteroidia > Bacteroidales > F082 > Limimorpha. The sequence continues at coordinate 544,190 of JBGURY010000013.1, read as the reverse complement.
GACTTCCCGCGTATCCTCGGCGAATACGAAGGCAAAGAGATTTCCGTCGCCGTGGGTCGTTTCGGTCCGTACGTGAAGCACGACAACAAATTCTACAGCCTCGCCAAGACCGACAACCCCTCCTTGATCGACTGCGACCGCGCCATCGAGATCATCAACGAGAAACGGCAGAAGGACCTGGACAACATCATCCGCACCTTCGACCAAGACCCCGACATGCAGGTGTTGAATGGCCGCTTCGGACCATACATCGTCTACAAGAAAGACAACTACAAGATCCCGAAGGGCACCGACCCCGCCACCCTGACCTACGAACAATGCAAGGCCATCGTGGAAGACCCCAAGAACGCGCCGAAAAAGAAAACGGCAAAGAAAAAATAAGCATTGAGAAGCGGCGGAAACAAATCCGCCGCTTTTTTTATTGAGCGGCAAACCAAAAATATTTCTATTTTTGCAATCTTGAAATGCAAAACATTCAACGAAGTTAAATTTTGAAATTAGAAATCTTGAAATTCTGAAATCTAAAAATACAACGAAAATGGAGAAAAAAGACTTACTGAAAGACGTTGTCGAACATATCGACATCAAGAAGTACGACTCGACTGAACTCATCAACGCCATGCGCAAGATGTCGTTCACCTCGCGCGACACCGCCCGCGCCGCCGACATCCTCTGCCAGATGATCGCGGAGAAGGACTGCACCAACATCCTCACCATCGCAGGTTCCACCTCGGCCGCCGGCTGCATGCAGGTGTATGTGGAGATGGTTCGCAACAAGATGGTTGACGCCGTCGTCAGCACGGGTGCCAGCATCATCGACATGGACCTCTTCGAAGCCCTCGGTTACAAGCACTATATCGGCACGAAGGAGAACGTCATCCCCGACACCAAGCTGCGCGAACTCTATATCGACCGCATCTACGATACCTTCATCGACGAGGAAGAGCTGCAGGCCTGCGACCAAGCCACCTGCGACGTGGCCGACACTTTGGAGTGCCGTCCCTACAGCAGCCGCGAGTTCCTCTATGAGGTCGGCAAATGGCTGGCCAACGGCCATGGCGTGAAGAAGGAAAGCCTCATCCAGACCTGCTACGAGTGCGGCGTGCCGATCTTCTGCCCCGCCTTCAGCGACAGCTCGGCAGGCTTCGGCATCGGTAAGCACCAGTGGCTCCGCAAGAAAGCCGGCAAGCCTTACGTCAGCATCGACAGCGTGGCCGACTTCCTCGAACTCACCGAAATCAAGATGAACAGCCCTCAATCGGGCCTCTTCATGGTCGGTGGCGGCACGCCCAAGAACTTCGCGCAAGACACCGTCGTCTGCGCCGAGATCCTTGGCGTCGAGGTGCCCATGCACAAATATGCCATCCAAATCACCGTGGCCGACGTGCGCGACGGCGCCTGCTCGTCATCGACGCTGCTTGAGGCCGGCTCATGGGGCAAGGTGAGTGAGGAGCTGCAACAGATGGTCTACGCCGAAGGCACCACCGTCATCCCCGCCATCGTCAGCTACGCCTACCACAACGCACCGTGGCGCGAGCGTGAGTATAAGAACTGGCAGAAACTTTATAAATAATGCTGAATTAGGAATTATGAATGCTGAATGGGAGCAAAGCCCAGAGCATTGCACCATTCAGCATTCCTCATTCAGCATTCCTCATTCCACATAACAATGGACATCAGCATATTCCTTGAACCGGTATCCGAGAAATGTTTCGGAAAGAATCACCGTCCTGGTAAGAAGACTTTGGGCGAAACCATTGCCATCTTCCGTAACGAAGACGAGTTCCCCAGCCTCGAAGGCGTGGATTTGGCTCTCATCGGTGTCAAGGAAGAACGTGGGGCTGTCGACAACAAAGGCTGCGCCGACGGCATCGACCACATCCGCAAGGCCCTCTACCCTCTCTTCGACCATTGGCCGCAGCTCCATATCGTCGACCTGGGCAACGTAAGACTAGGCAAGGAGATTTCGGACACGTATTTTGCTTTCAACCAAGTGCTTACAGAGTTGATGAAAAACAAAATCGTGCCTATTGTCATCGGAGCGGGACAGGACCTCACCTATACCATGTATCAGGTGTATGAGCCCACGGGCAAACTCATCAACATCGCCGCCGTCGACCCCATGTTCGACATCGGCAACGACAAGGAGTCGCTCAACTCTCACTCCTACCTTAGCCACATCATCCTTCACCAGCCCAACTTCCTGTTCAACTTCACCAACATCGGCTACCAGTCGTATTACGTTGACACAGAGAATATCGAGCTGATGAAACAGCTGCTCTTCGACGCCTATCGTCTGGGCACCATCCGACAGAACATCGAGCTCACCGAGCCGCTCATCCGCAATGCCAACCTCTTGAGTTTCGACATCTCGGCCGTCCGCGCCGCCGACGCACCTGGTGTGCACAATGCCTCGCCTAACGGCTTCAACGGCGAAGAGGCCTGCCGAATGACACGCTATGCCGGACTGAGCTACAAGCTCTCGTCCATTGGCTTTTTCGAGTACAACCCGCACTATGACATCAACGCTCGCACGGCCAACCTCGTCGCCGAGATGATTTGGTACTTCATCGAAGGCTTCGCCAACAGGCAGGACGACATCCCCACTATTGACAGCAATGACTTCCGCCGCTACAACGTTCAAATCGGCGAAGGCCAGAACGACGTGATCTTCCTTTGCCACAAGATCACGGGCAAATGGTGGATGGACATGTCGTTCCTCCAAAGCGACGAACAACGCATCGAACGACACCATTTCATCCCCTGCTCGAAGGAAGACTACGACCAGGCCATGCGCAACGAACTGCCCGACAAATGGTGGCAGTTCTATCAGAAACTGATGTAAACCAGATTATTATTATCTTTGCCGCCTAATTCTGAACACAATGAAAAAAACATTATCCATTTTTACCCTTTTGCTCCTGATGGTTACTGTGAGTTTGCAGGCCCAGGATGCTTCGACAACGCTCAGCAACCAGAAACCCGACTGGATGAGATGGCACTATCTCTCCGAGGAAGAGATGTACGACACCTCGCGTGGCATGAACTTCGTCGAGACCGACCCGCCGGCGGGCGAGCCGCGTTTTGTGGCCGAGTTTGAGCCCATGCAGGGCGTGATGATCCGCTATCCTCTGGGCATCCCCACCAGTCTCGTCGCACAGCTGGCCAACAACTGCCGTGTGTATTGCATCGTCAGCACCTCGCAGCAAAGCCAAGCCCAAAATAGCTTCCAAAACGCTGGCGTCAACATGAGCAACGTGACCTTTGTCAACGCACAGACCGACTCCTACTGGGTGCGCGACTACGGCCCGTGGTACATCTTCGAGGACCGCGAACCGGCCATCGTGGACAATGTATACAACCGTCCGCGCCCCAACGACGACAATATCTCGGGCGTGTTCGCCAACTTCTGGGGCATCCCCATGTACGGCATGAACCTCCAGCACACGGGCGGCAACATGATGGAAGACGGTCGTGGCCACGGCGTGAGCGACAACCTCGTGCTGCAAGAAAACAGCAACAACGAGACCAACGTCCGCAACAAGATGCGTGACTACTTGGGCATCGATCCCTACCACATCACCATCGACCCGCAAGGCGACTACATCGCTCACGTCGACTGCTGGGGCAAGTACCTCGCGCCCGACAAGATCTTGATTGCCCAAGTGCCGCAGAGCAATTCGCACTACGCCGACTATGAGAGCGTGGCCAACTACTTTGCCACCACCAACTGCTGCTGGGGCTATCCCTACCGCGTGTACCGCGTCTATGAACCAGGCGGCAACACTTTGGCGCCCTACACCAACAGCCTTATCCTTAACAAGACCGTGTATGTGCCGCTCGGCAGCAACAACACCTATAACAATGATGCTTTGGCTGTCTACCAAGAAGCCATGCCTGGGTACACCATCGTTGGCGTGACCAACAACGGCTATTCAGGTTGGGAGAACACCGACGCCCTGCACTGCCGCACCCGTGGCGTGATGGACTTCAACATGCTCTTCGTCGACCATCGTGAGGTGCTCTTTGGCGAGCAGACATGGCAAGACTCCATCCCCGTCGTCTCCAAGTTCGTCGCCTACAGCGGTGCCAACCTGAAGCAAGACTCGCTCCTGGTGTATTATAGCATCGACAATGGTGCTTACCAAGTGGCCCACATGACCGCCACCGGCAACCCGGATGAATATGTAGGCTACATCAAAGGCTACCAAGGCGAGTCGGAAATCAATTACTACGTGTTCGGCGCCGACGAATCGGGACACCGCTACACGCAGCCTGTCTTCGCCGACCTCGACCCGCACCATTTCACCATGGAAGAACATGAACCTCCTACCCCGCAGGGCGAGTTGGTGATTACGCCGGACACGCTGTGGTTCACCCAAATGGGACAGGAAAGACAGTTTAATATCATCAACGAAACAAACGAAGCAGTCACTATCATCGATGTGGTGCCTGAAGCACCTAGTTTCAATCTTTGGGACAACACCTTCCCGTACACCTTGCAACCCGGGGAAACGCTTACGGTTACCATAAATTTCCAATCCGCTCCTGGTAAAGACACCTACATCCCATACGAGATTTTGGTTCGGACCACGTTAGGCGACAGAATTGTGATGGGCATGGTGCTGAACACATCCCTTGACAGTGGTTTTGTGATTGTGGGTGCGCCCGTTTTGGAATTCAACGACCCAGGCGACAGTCCTCAACAAGCGTGCATGCAAAATCGTTTCTTTGGTAGCCAAATTCCCGTCAAAGTGCTGTCTGTTACCGAAAACGGCACGGACTATTTGAGCTTTGAGCCTCATGGTACCTTGCCTTACACTGTGGAACCAGCAGATTATTTCTACCTTGACGTGTATGTCAATGCCATGGTAAAAGGCTATGAAGTCACTACCTTTACGGTTCAGACCGATCAAAATGTCTGCACTTATAGTGTCGCTATTAACGAAGACCTTTTGAGCGTCACCGAACTCTCTGCCGAGACCAAACTCTATCCCAACCCGACTACGGGCCAATTCACTGTGGAAGGCGCCAATGTGGAGAAGGTGGAGGTGTATAACCTTGTTGGACAGAAGGTGCACGAGGCCGAAGGCAAGGTGATTAACATCGACGCCACTAGCTGGGACAAGGGCATCTATCTGGTCAATATCAAGGAACAGAATGGCACCGTCGCGACCAAGAAATTGGTGGTGAAATGAACCTTGTAGAGACGCTTTAAATCTCGTCTCGTTGAAAAACCAAAGAATCCCCGGACGCGTTTCGGGGATTCTTGTTATTTTTGCGCATAAATCAAAAATAAAACCTATGAAAAGAATCATCCCCATCCTCCTTTGCGCCCTCTTGGCCCTGGCCGCCTGCCAGAAGAAAAACGCCCCGCTGTTTCGCGGCGACTACAGCTTCAAGACCTCGGGCAGCGTCACCTTGGATGAGATCGACCCCGAAGACGCCCCTGTCTCCTACACCGTAAGTCTGCCCAACGAAATCGGACAACTGGAGATCAGCGACCTGGGCTACGGCAAGGACAGCGTCCTCGTCGTGATGAACACTATGGGCGGCGAGGTTGTGGTCACCCACGCCTACTGCAAGGACAACGAAATCTTCCTGAAGGACTTCACAAAGAACACCCTGCTCTTCACTGGCGACTCGCTCACCTTGAAGAACGACCTACGTGTGCACGCCTCTGGACAGATATACGAGGACAACACGCTCATTATCAATATGATTTACGAAGGCGAAGCCGAGACCAACGAGCGCAGCTTCAAGGTCTATGGCGACGACATCCGTATGGCGGCGATTCGCAACAACTAATGAAACCTAAAACCATGAAAAGCAAAACCCAACCCAAGAACGTCATTGCGGGCTTGACCCGCAATCTCCCAAGTGGAAGGGAGATACCCTCAAGCGTGGGAGATGGCGGATGTTCCTCCGCCATGATGGTAAAAGGCTTTATTGAAGTACGTTTCGGCGTTATTCTCTGGGCTTTTCTACTGTTGGTTACGAGTTGCAGTAATACAGACCCCACCCAACTCAAAGAGAAACTCATAGGCGGACCCGCCGAGGAACGTGTCGTCGCGGTGGGCGTGCAGCGCATCGACACAGTGGGAGGTCTGGTGCGCAACAGCTATCCTGGTTATCTGGAAGAAGGCAATGCTGTCGATATCAGCTTCAAATACGGCGGCACCTTACAGGCACTCAATGTGAAAGAAGGCAGTGTGGTGCGTAAGGGTCAGGTGTTGGCTCGTGTTTCGTCACCGCAGATGGAGAGTACCCGCCGCTCGGCGCAGGCCACCCTCGAACAAGCACAGGACGCCTACGACCGCCTGAAGAAAGTGCACGACAACGGCAGCCTCCCCGAGATCAAATGGCGTGAGATGGTCGCCAACCTCGAAAAGGCCCAGGCCGCCCTCGACTTGGCCAACGCCATGCTGGCCGACAACACTGTCACGGCGCCATTCAACGGCACCGTCACCAACCTGAACGCCGTGCAAGGCGAGAGCGTCACCCCGTTGAAACCCATCATGAAGATTATCAGCACCGAGGGACTGGTGGTGAAGATCAGCGTGCCGGAAAACGAAATCTCCAAGGTCCAAATCGGCGACACGGCGCAAATTCTCATCCCCGCCCTCGACGACCGCCGCTGCCAAGGACACATCCTCGAGAAGAATATGACCGCCTCACTGCTCACGCACAGCTATCCCGTCAAAGTGCTCATCGATGAGACTGACAAAGACTTTGCTCCCGGCATGATTGCCAAAGTGGTGCTGAATGCGGACGTGGACAATGGCATCGTCGTCCCAGCCAACGCCGTTCTGATCAACAACGACGGCAAGTTTGTGTGGGTGGCAAAAGATGGTCGCGCGACCCGACAAAGCATCACCATCTCGGGCTATTCGGGCTCGGGCGTAGTGGTCAGTGAAGGCCTGCACGGCGGCGACATCGTCATCGTGGAGGGATATCAGAAGATTAGCGAAGGAATGAAAGTGAGCTATGAGTAAGTTAAAGGAAAGAGGCATCATCAGCGGTAGCATACGACACCAGAAGATCGTCTGGGCGGTCGTGGCTGTCATTGTGGCCTTTGGCATCTATGCCCTCGTCGACATGAAGAAAGACGAGTTCCCCGCTTATACCATCCGTCTAGGCATCGTGGCGGGCGTCTATCCCGGCGCCAACTCCGAAGAGGTGGAGGCCCAGCTCACCAAACCCTTGGAAGAGTTGCTGTACGCCATGCCCGAGGTAGACCGCAAAAACTCCTACTCCGTCACCAAAGAAGGGATGTGCTACCTATACATCAGCCTCGACGAATCGGTAAAAGACAAAGACATCGCCTGGTCGAAAATACGTCACAAAATCGACGAGACCAAGGCGTTGAGTTTCCCGGCAGGGGTGCTGGCCATCGCTGTCATCGACGACTTCGGCAACACCTCGTCGCTGCTCATCGCCATGGAGTCGGCGGACAAGACCTACCGAGAGATGCACGGCTACACCGACGACCTCACCCGTCGTCTGCGCGCCATCCCAGAGATGGGTAACGTGCGCGTGATGGGCGAACAAAACGAGGAGATCGCTATCACTGTCGACAAGGAGAAACTGTCGTTCTACGGCATCAGTCCCAACACGCTGATGCTGCAATACGCCACGCAAGGCCTGCTCACCACTAGCGGCGCCATGCAGACCGACGCCTTCGACCAGCCGCTGCACATCGAGAACCCCATGGTCTCCGAACAAGAACTCGAAGAGCAGATCATCTACTCCGACGCGGCGGGCAACACCCTCCGCCTGCGCGACGTGGCCACTGTCGAACGCCGTATGGCCGAGCCATCCAAGGTGGTTAACTATAATGGAGACAACGCTTTGATTATCAGCGTGGAGATGCGAAAAGGCTACAACATCGTCGCTTTCGGCAGGGAAGTGGAGAAAGTGCTCACCGAGTTCAAGGCCACCCTGCCCGACAGCGTGCAGCTCTACCGTATCACCGACCAACCCAAGGTGGTGCAGAAGTCCGTCAACAGCTTCCTCCGCGACCTGCTTATCTCCATGATCGTGGTCATCGTGGTCATGCTGCTGCTCTTCCCCTTCCGCACAGCCCTCATCGCCAGCTCTGGACTCCCCATCTGTACTGCCTTCAGCATCGGCATGATGTATCTCTTTGGCATAGAGTTGAACACCGTCACCTTAGCCGCCCTCATCGTAGTACTCGGCATGATTGTGGACGACTCCATCATCAACATCGACGGCTATATCGACAAGCTAAGCCAGGGTTATAAACCTTTCGACGCAGCCACCAAGAGCGCCCGTGAGTTGTTTATGCCCATGCTCATCGCCACGGCCGCCATCGCCTGTATGTTCTTCCCCATGACACGCATCATCACGGGACCGTTGGGTGAGTTTGTGCAGCTCTTCCCCTGGACTGTCGCTTTCTCGCTGATGGCTTCGTTGGCTTACGCCATGCTCGTCATCCCTTCGTTGGAGATCATGTTCATCAAGCCGGAAGACAAGCCGAGGCACAACGGCTTCGTGAGAGCTCAGACACGGTTTTTCAGCTTCCTCCAAGGCCTCTACGACAAGATGCAGAGCCACTGCTTCAAGCACCCCCATTTCACCATCGGCATGGGTGTCGTCTCCATCGCCCTCGGCGTGCTGATGTTCTTGGCCTTGAACGTGCAGATGATGCCTATGGCCGAACGCGACTGTTTTGCCGTCGAGATACGACTGCCCGAAGGCAGCAGCCTTGAAGCCACCACACGCGTCAGCGACTCGTTGCAACGCATGATGCTCGCCGATGCGCGCGTCACCTCCGTGACGGCTTTCATCGGCGAGAGCGCCCCCCGTTTCCATGTGACCTACTCACCCAGCATACCCGCCTCCAACCTCTCGCAACTCATCGTCAACACCACCTCGAAACAGACCACCGAGACCCTGTTGAAAGAATGGGACGACAAATATTCCTATTACTTCCCGGAAGCATACGTGCGTTTCCGTCAACTGGACTACCAAGCCGTTTCAACGCCTGTCGAAGTCTACGTCTATGGCGACGACTACACCAAGACCGCTCCCGTGGCGCAGCAAATCAAGGACTATATGCTCACGCTTGACAAAGAGCTGCGCTGGGTGCACACCGACTACGACGAACAACTGTCCTCCGTGAAGGTCACTATGAAACCCGAGGAATGTGCCCGCCTGGGTCTCACCAAAGGCGTGCTCTCCCTCGACCTGGCCAGCAGCCTCAACGGACAACCTTTGACCACCGTCTGGGAAGGCGACCGAGGCATCCCCGTAAAGCTGTACTCCCAGCAGAACTACGACCCCAACGACTACGAATCCGTACAGAACCAACTCATCCCGACGATGGTGCCTGGCACCAACGTGCCGCTGCGTCAGGTGGCCGACATCAACCCCGAATGGCATCCCGCTCAGGTGGTGCACCGTAACGGCAAGAACGTCATCACCGTAGCCGCCGATATGAAGTTTTGGAGACCACAGACAGTGAGCATGAAGAAGATCCAGCAGTTTATCAACACAGAAATCACACCCAACCTACCTGAAGGTGTCAGCATCGAATACGGAGGCCTGTCGTCGCTCAACACCAGCGTCATCCCGCAGCTGCTGAAGAGCCTGATTGCCGCCATTTTAGTGCTCCTGGTATTCCTTGTGGCCTATTTCAAGAAGCTGAATTTAGCCATTCTCACCTTGGGTTCCAGCACCCTATGCATGTTCGGCGCCTTCTTTGGCGAGTGGCTCTTCGGTCTCGACTTCGGCATGACCTCGCTGCTGGGTGTGGTCAGCCTCATCGGCATCATCATGCGCAATGGCATTGTCATGTACGAATACGCCGAAACGCTCCGTGTGGACGATGGTCTGCCCACCAAGGAGGCCGCCATGAAAGCTGGCAGTCGCCGCATGCGCCCCATCTTCCTTACCTCGGCCACCACCGCCTTGGGCGTGATACCCATGATTATCTCGCGCAACCCGCTATGGATGCCCATGGGCGTGGTCATTTGCTTCGGCGTAGTGCTCTCGATGGTCATCATCCTCGCCGTGATGCCTGTCATGTATTGGCAAATCTTTAGATGGAGTAAGTCATGAAGAAGTATATCGTCATAGTATGTTTGTTGTTGTCCGTGTCGGTATTCGCGCAAAATCCCGACTCGCTTCGTCTCTCTGTGCAAGACTGCATTGACATGGCTTTGGAGAACAACATCGAACTGAAAAACAGCCAGTTGGAGATTGACAAGGCAAAGGCGACGAAAAGCGAAGCCCGGGCAGAATATTTTCCCACCATTTCGGCTCAAGCCGTGGCTTTCGACGCCCTCAACCCGATGATCACCTTCGGCATTGAAGACATCGACAACGCCCAACTGCGACAGATTCTCTATACGCTGTATTCTGAATATGGTGCCAATATGGGCTTGGACAAAGAATACTCCTTCGTGCAGAACGGTGTAATGCTCAACGCCATGGCCACCGAACCCGTTTATGCCGGAGGCCGCATCCGCAACGGTAACAAACTCGCCCAATTGGGCATCGAGGCCGCTGAAACCCAAACAAAGGTAAAGGAAAATGGAGTGCGACTGCAGACGGAGACCCTTTATTGGCAAATCGTCGCCCTGCAGGAAAAAGTGGCCACTCTGGACCAGCTCGACCGCCTGTTGGATACCTTGGACAAAGACCTGTCAGGCGCCATCGAGGCGGGTCTGGCCATGCCCACCGACCAATACAAACTACGGGTGAAACAGAACGAGAGCCAACTCAACCGCAAGAAGCTGACCGACGGCATCACTTTGCTCAAAATGGCCCTGGCACAAACCATCGGCGCGGACTGGCAGACCATGACCCTCACCGACACCCTCGGCCTTGAGACCGAGCCTTCGGCCTATTATCACCATGCGGAGGAAGCCGTGGCACAACGTCACGAGAGCCACCTGCTCGACCTCTCGCTGAAAGCCGAAGACCTGAAGAAGAAGATGACCCTCGGCGAAGCCTTGCCTTCCTTGATGGTGGGCGGCAGCGCAAGCTATCACACCGTCTTCGAAAACAGCAAGCCTAACGCCATGGTCTTCGCCGTGCTGCAGGTGCCCATCACCGACTGGCACAAGACCTCCATCAAGTTGAAGAAGCACCACCTCGACGCCGAGATGGCTGAGAACACCCGCCGTGACCTTACCGAGAAAATGCAGATGCAGACCAACCAGGCTTGGTTCAACCTCGAACAAAGCTGGCTACGCATCGACATGGCGCAAACGGCGTTGAGCGATGCCGAGGCCAACCTGAAAATCACGGAGGACTACTACGATGCCGGACTGGTGGCACTCTCCGACCTGCTCGAGGCCCAGACCCTGCTCAAGCAGAGTCGCGACGAACTCACCGATAGCCGTGCGGAATACCGCATTAATCTGGTAACTTATAGACAACTGACAAAAGACTGATCGGTCTAGCACGATTTTTGTATTTTTGCCGCCGTTAACCAAATTGTACTACAATGAAGAAACTCCTTTTCCTATTCCTTTTCGTTGCCACGGCGACCTTCGCCCAGGCCCAAGTCAGCAAGATGATCGGCCAATGGAACACCTATGACGACAAGACGGGCGATCTGCGCTCCACCGTTAACATTTACGAAGAAAATGGCACCTATCAAGGAGTCATCACCACGCTCTACGAGAAAGACGCCAACGGCAAGTTCAAGGTGATGAAAGCTCCCTATGCCAAGGAATTCGAAGGTGTGGTAGGCACCAAGCTCTTCTCTGAGATGAAGGCCGACGGCGACCAGCTGAAAGGCAAGATCTACGACCCCGAGAGTCAGAAGACCTATAACGCCAAGGTGTCGTACAAAGCCAAAACCGACGAGCTCAGCGTGCGCGGCTCATTGGACAAGGCAGGGTTGCTGGGTCGTTCGCAAACCTGGAAACGTAAACAATAATGCTAGTAGAGACGGTGCATGCACCGTCTCTACCATTTACGTTTAGATTTGTTTCCTTAAACATCAAATTTGAATTCGGCATCAAACCAGCCGGTGTCTTCCTTCAAGAGGTCGTATTCTTCGCCCGTGAGGTGGTCAACCACGTGCACGGTGCCTTTGATGTCGTCGTAGGTGAAGGTAAACTGTGAGTTTACGTCGTCGTCTTTAGGTACGTCCATTTCAGATGTTACTATTGATTTTGAGGCTGCAAAGATAAGAATTAATTATGAATTATGAATTATGAATGCTGAATGGCGCGAAGCGAGGTTAATTATTTGCGTTGGTTTTTTGTTATGGCTGTTAGGATACTTAGTAACTCTTCACATTTGTCATTCAAATCATTAAACATTTCGTTAGGAATGTAATCCGTGGCATGGATAATATCAAGCCAATAACTGGTTTCACTTGCTTCTTTCAAAGCAATGCTCATTTTGGCATAGAAATCAGGTTTAGTTTGTGCCCTAACTCCTTCAGCTACATTAGCTCCAATGCTGGTTCCAGAACGTAAAACCTGTTTAGATAAAACATATTCATGCTTCTCTTCACATAGCCATTGGTATGCTCTAATAATATCTATGGCATAATCTCTACTTTTCCTTTTTATGACATTATCTTCCATTTCATTAACCTTTTAATCATTCCTCATTCAACATTCCTCATTCAACATTCCTCATTCAGCATTCTACATTCTTCATTCTGCATTTAAAGATTCAGTCGTTTATTCAATGCCGCCGTCTGTTCCTCGAAGCCTTTCTTGCCCAACAGCGCAAACATATTCTTCTTATAGGCCTCAACACCAGGTTGGTCAAACGGATTGACATCCAGCATGTAGCCACTGACGGCGCAAGCCATCTCGAAGAAATAAATCAGCTCACCGAGCACCTTCTCCGACACCTCGGGGATGACGATGCGGATGTTAGGCACGCCACCGTCCTCGTGAGCCAGCACAGTGCCGAGTTCAGCCTTGTGGTTCACCTCACTGATGCGCTTGCCGGCGATATAGTTCAGCTGGTCGAGGTCTTCGTTCTCCATAGGGATGCGGAGCTCGTGGTTGGAGTTCTCGACCGAGATCACCGTCTCAAAGAGGTTGCGCAGACCGTCTTGGATGTATTGTCCCATGGAGTGCAGGTCGGTGCTGAAGGTGACCGAAGCGGGGAAGATGCCCTTGTGCTGCTTGCCGTGGCTCTCGCCATAGAGCTGCTTCCACCATTCGCTGAAGTAGACCAACCGCAGTTCATAGTTAACCATGATCTCATTGGTCAGACCTTGGGCATAGAGAGCTTGGCGCACCACGGCGTATTGCGTGACGGGGTTGTCGAGTGTCGGATGGGCCTTGCATGATTTCTCCATCTCGACGGCACCCTTCACCAAGGCATGGATATCGATGCCTGCCATGGCGATGGGCAGCAGGCCCACAGGCGTCAGCACCGAGAAACGGCCACCCACATCGTCGGGGACGATATAAGTCTTGTAGCCCTTCACGTTGGCCAGCTGTTTCAATGCGCCACGGGCCTTGTCGGTGATAGCGATGATGCGCGAGGCGGCTTCCTGTTCGCCGTATTTGTTAATAATATGTTGCTTGAGGATGCGGAAGGCGATGGCAGGCTCCGTCGTCGTGCCCGACTTGGAGATGACGGCCAACGAATAGTCCTTCTTGTCGAGGACGGCCATCAGGTCGTGCAGGTAGTCCTCGCTCATGTTATGGCCTGCATAGACGATGAGCAGCTTCTCGCCCGTGAGCGGGGCGAAGTGGTTCTGCAAGGCCTCGATGACGGCGCGGGCGCCGAGATAAGAGCCTCCGATACCGATGACAACGAAGATGTCGGATTTCTTGCGTAGGTCGGCGGCGGTCTTCTCGATATCGGCTAACAGACTCTCGTCGATCTCGGAAGGCAGGCTCACCCATCCAAGGAAATCGTTGCCGGCACCGGTCTTTTTATACACCGTCTCGTAAATATTTGATATTCTTGATTCTAAATCATTCTTAATTTTTTCGTCCAAAAAAGGCTGGACATGCGTGAGGTCTATTTTCATGGTGTTAAAGTTTTAAGATGCTGCGAAAGTAAGGAATATTTTTCAACTTTTTATTTTTTATTTTGCAAAAATTCCTAACTTTGCGGTCCATTTTTAAGACTAAACGAGCATTTTTTCCGTTAAACTAAAAAAGAAGACGTTTTTATTTTATTATGACACATTTGAAAATTCTATTGGCCGAAGACGACAGGAGCTTAGGCATGATTCTTAAGGCATTCCTTGACTCGAAAGGCTTCAACACCACCCTTTGCATGAATGGCGAAGAGGCTTGGACTTGTTTCCTTGCCAACGATTTTGACCTTTGCATCACCGATATTATGATGCCTGTCATGGACGGTATCACCCTCGCCAAACAAATCAAGAAGGCCAATCCGATTCTGCCTGTGCTTTTCCTCACCGCGAAGAAAGAGCAGGATGACATCATAGAGGGCTTCGAGGCAGGCGCAGAGGACTATATCACCAAACCCTTCAGTATGGACGAGCTGCTGGCTCGCGTCAAGGTGTGGCAGCGCTGGAGCTCCTACGTGCAGGTGCAGGCCCAGCCTTCGGTGTTCCGTCTGGGAGACTACAGCTTCGACGCCCCGCGCCACCTCCTCACCAAAGGCGACGACCAGCATAAACTGACCTCGAAAGAGTCGGACCTCCTGCTGCTGCTCTGCGAGAACATGGGCAACACGCTGGAACGCAACAAAGCCCTGAAACAGATCTGGGGAGAGGAGTCGTACCTCAACGCCCGCTCCATGGACGTCTATATCACCAAGCTGCGCAAATACTTCAAGGACGACCCCGAGGTCGACATCCAGAACGTCCACGGCGTGGGATTCAAGCTGGTGGTGAAATAAACCATCACCATCCTTATAAGCAACACGAAACGCGAAGGACCCCTTTTCGGGTCTTTTGCGTTTTTTTGTGCCATAATGGAAGATTTTTCTAACTTTGCAAACATGAAAGCAAGGCATTTCATATTGTTCCTATTGGTCGTTTTCGTTGTGGCCTGCACCTCCAAGAACGAAGGCGATGCTGTAGAGACACGTCATGGCACGTCTTTACAAACAACGCCGTCCTCTGCCTTGTCGGCCGTCGACAGCCTGTTGTGGCAGCAACCCGACAGCGCGTTGGCTGTGTTGATGGATTATCTGGAAGATGATGGTAGAGACGCGGCGCGCCACGTCTCTACAAGTGAAACGTTCGATAACCATTACGCCCACCTGCTGTTGGCCGAATTGTTATACAAGAACGACTATGCCCAGACCCACCGCGCGGAATTGCGGCAGGCGGTGGACTTTTTTGACAACCTAACCCACACCATTAACGACCACCCTCACGCCTCTTGGCGTCATTGCGGACTCGATCCGCAATCTCCTGAACTTAACGACAATCTCATCTTTCTGGATGCCCGCGCCCATTACATCAACGGCGTAGGGTATTACGAAAAAGACAGTGTGGTGGAGGCCTGCGAGGAATACTTGAAGGCGCTGGAGGTGATGGAAAGCCATTTTGCCGAAAACGAATTAGTGGGGACTAAGGCAAAGTTCATGACCTATACATACAACCGTCTTGGTGACCTGTTTTCGGAGCAGTTTATGTTGGAACCTGCCACTACATGTTTTAAGAACTCCTATGTTTTTTCCCTTGTTTCTCCTATTTCATCCTATAGCGTCTCGAATGCTTTGTATTGGATTGGCAAGCAGTTCCACAAAAATGGTAACATTGACAGTGCATATTATTATTATTTGCAATCTATAGACAATATGCCCGACACGACTTGTCTTTATTATAGGGATATCGTCTCCACACAATCCTTATTGTCCTACCAATTGACACATCAAGCAGAGGCACCCCTGAAACGATTGAAGCAGATGGTTGATTGGGCAAAAAACGATAATGAAAAGCTGAACCGTTGCTTTGTCATTGGTGGCATATATTTCGAGGAAGGCATCTATGACTCTGCGAGTTTCTATCTGGAACCTGTATTTGAAAATAACGAAGACATCGTTTCTCGGATTCAGTCGGCGTATTATCTACACATCATCTATGACAGTCTAGGCGAAAATGAAAAAAGGGATGATTGCATGCGTTTCTTGGCCCAGCAAAAGAAATCGGAGGGGCAAAACAAGACTTTGGTTTCCCGCCTTGACAGCCAGTATCAGAAGTATTTGAGCCAAAAACTGTACAAGCAGGCCAAACAAGAGCAAAACAAAGCCTTCTTGAAAGCGACAAAAACAATTACTCCCATCGCTGCTGGTGTCACATTATTCATCATTGTTTTTGCAATACAAAAAAGAAAGAAAACAATGAGAGAACAACAAGAAGCATCAGTCCGGGTCTTGGAAGAAACAGAGCAGCAGCATCGTACGGAACAAGCGGCGTTATATGGCAGACTAAAGCGAAGCAACCAAGAGGTGCGGGAACTGAAAGACAAGATCAAGCGACAGGACAATGCGGCGACGAACATCACAAGCGCTGCGTCTTTTGGCGAAGAACCCGTTTGTCGCCTCATCATAGAGCGTGTAAACGAAGGAATGTTTAAATCCAAGGTGGATTATAGGGTTTATAAGGATTATGCCATAAACAAGCAACAACTATTGGACTTGCGTTTGGCTGCCGACCGTCATTTTGGACAGTTTACTCTACGTCTCAAAAAGGCTTATCCTAAACTGACCAATAGCGACCTTGACTATTGCTGCTTATATCTGTTGGGGCTGACTGACGCTGACATTGCCGCTTTAATGCAACGCGCCTACAACACCGTTGTTGAGCGTAATGGAAAATTGAAAATGATTTTTGGTAGCGACAATCCGCTATCCTCTACTTTAATGACCTTTGCCAGGGATTGTTATTTACCTGATTAATAGGACACTAATCAAAAACCCGAACCAATCCGAACCATCATTTTCTTGACTGGGGCCTCATGGACACCCTACTTTTGTATCGCAAAAAACCAAATCAGCGATGAAAAAAGTAATAGTGTTTGTTCTGATGCTCTCCTTAGTCCTTTCAGGAGCATTTTGCTACGCCCATAGTACGACCAGAACGGAAAACATGAAAGGAAAAGATGGGATACCCGTTGAATTAATAGAGAAGTCGACTTATGGGTCCCCCGAAAAGGGGAATTCCATAATAGCGGAAATCGACGGCCACTATCTAACGGTCATCTTCACCGAGAACCTCGGCCAGGTTTCTATCGAAGTCACCACCAGCATGGGCGTTCCCGTGGAAACGCTTTCGATGACCACGCCCAACGGCAGGGTATTCTACATCGCCGCCACTGGCGGCTACATCGTCAACTTCACCCTCTCCAATGGAGATGAATATTATGGAGAGTTTACGGTGACAGATTAACAACTAATTAAACCTATTACTAATCATTAAAACCCATACAACAATGAAAAAAACAAATGTAATCTTTGCCATCATCGCTTTGGCAATCGTGGCTGTTTCGATAGCTGTCGTGTCTTGCAAGAAGGAAACGGGAGATAACTTGAGATTCCAAGAAAACAACAATCAGAGAGTCTTCAATTATCGGCAGATTGAAGACAAAAGAGCCTACTTTGCGGACTTCAAAAAGAAGCTGTCGGAATGCAAAGATAATGAAGCATTTAGTTTTGAAGACGCGGGGTGGCATCTCGCTTGTCTTGCCAATTTGGATTTCTGCAATGTCAATGTGTATTATACTGATTTACAATTTGACACCATTGAAATGACAGTCAATGTAACAGACAGTGTCGTTATGTTGAGTGACCTTAGGGTGGGTTATGAGCAAATGTGTACCCTCATCCAGCAGTTCAAGAATAGGTTTTACCAATGTGACCAAAATATGTATTACGTCAATGTCGCAATGGACGTTAGCGGTTATGCAAAAATTGCAATAACGACTTCTTTTACATCCGTTTCCAAATCAATATATGACCATGCTTGGTATTTCTATGACGAATTTACCGCTTTATATGAGTGTGAGAACTATTTTGACCTTGATTCAACCTATCAATGGAATACCCGGGCCGCTGATCTTCTTCAAAATGTACTTAACCTTTTTGAGCACCATGAGAATACTATTGGAGAAGATGGAGCTATTTCGATTTGTTATACCCCTACCCGAAACCACACATTTGATTATTCGAACACTATTGATCCGTACCATAGCGATTTTTACAATGATTCAAGGGTCTTTGCCATGAGAAAAAATAGTGCCAACTGGAATTTCTTTTTATCCTTCGATCAAATGTGTTATTGTCTCGATTCCTATCTTGGCCTGGGTTACGACTATGTTGACAATACTTTATACCCCAATGAACATCCCGTCTGTTGGAAAGTGTTTCGCGTAAACTATAGCCCTAATCCAACTAGTTATTATTATTACCATCAACTTTATGTGGAATACGGACAACTTGTAACAAATCACGAATGGCCTATTGTTGATTGATTACTATCAAAAAACATTAAACGATGAAAAAATATCTTTATTTGTTGGCTCTTATCGTTGCAACAATAGCCTTGCAAGCCCAGAATAGGGACCTGTATTCTCTTATGTACAATGAGATGACGGGTTACTATTTTGCCCCTCAATGCTTAATGCAGCAACGAGACGGCGATCTCATATTAAACATTAGGATTAGTGAGGATGACGGAATCCAAGAGCATCCCTTGGGGAATGTCACTTACAAGATGTCGTCTGAATCGATATCCATTGTTGACTCGTTGTTCGTTATTGACACGACTATGGCATCAACCTATTATTGGGATTATTTCTCCAAAGATTCTGATGGAGAAGGTAACATAAAGGCTAGATTAGAGTATCATGAGGATAGTGATAGCACTTTCCTGCGCATTAGCCATTTTTCCGATACAGACCTCCACATTGACCTGGACGAGGATGATGTGGTGCCATTGTGCGACAGCCTTGCCTACGGAGGAGTCTGTCTTCTCGACCATTGCAACGATTTTCTGATAACCTACTACAAGAAGCGGTCTGACGGGAGGCCGTTGCCTAGATATGACGCTTACGGTGTTCGCATTGGATTGGACGGCACGCTGAAATGCCAAGCCTTGTTGGCCGAAAACATACCGGAGTGGGAAATGTATTACCAGTTTAGGGAATTAAAAGAGTCGCCACCAAAATACTACCAATGGCACACGGTGAATGTCAGTTACTATAACCACGCCATAAATAACGTCTGTGTTGTGACGATAGATTCGGTTTTCCGTCAAAACACCATAGTTCTCTCCAGCGGGTTGAGCGTGGAGTTCCTAACCCCCCCATACGATTACCCCGCTGCGTTTGAATACATCTTCCTTGATGGTGATACAGAAGTTATACCCGTAGAAGAGGATGACATATTGGTGGCTGCACAATATGTGAACGATACCGATTTCTTATATAATAGTGCTGAATACGGCGTTGCAGTGGTGAAATATGACCTCCGCACAATGCAGATGAAAGATTATGTCGTGTTCAACGACTTTTCGGGCTGTTACAATGACGCACGCTGCTTGGGACTTAAAATGATGTCGGACGGCACGTTGTATTTTCTTTATAAGGAACGTGGATATCCTTCGGAAAGCGTTATCGTTGTAAAGATGGACACCAACCTAAACGTGGAATGGAAGCGTTTCTTGAAAACGCAAGATGTCGTTATCTCAAGCCCTCTTGCATATTCTGTCTTGTGTGAGAACGAGCAAGGAGCGGAGGTGGGTATAGCTTGGGGCGGTTATGGCACGAAGACAGGAACCAACAATTACGGATTGCTCTGCTTTTACCTCTACCACGATGGAACCGTTGGAGTAAACGAAAACAATATTGAGGTGCGCCCCTACCTGTTCTACCCCAATCCCGCTCAGGACCGGCTCCACCTGCAATTCTCGCCAGACGTGAAACCCACCCAAGTGGAGTTGTATGACCTTCAAGGCCGCCTGGTGCGCACGCAGGGCGACGCTTTCGATAGCCTCGACCTCGGTATGCTGCCCGCCGGTACCTACACCCTGCGCATCACGATGGAAGACGGACAGGTGTTTTCGGACAAGGTGGTGAAGGAATAATGTATGGGGATGGCAAATCCACCAAAACGAGAGAACAGATTAAAGAACAAATAAACTAATACCAACCATTAAATTATACAATTATGAAAAAATCTACTTTTATTCTTGTTATCATCGCTTTGGAAATTTTGGTTGTCGCAATGACAGTCGTGTCTTGCAAGAAAGACAACGAAAATGTTATGAACAGTAAAACAGAAACATCCCGAGCCTTTAATCCTCGGCAAATCGAGGATATGAACGCTTATTTGCAGGATTTCAAATTTAAGATGCTATCGGCCTCCAAAGACGATGAAAGTTTGTCACTTGAAGAAGCCGCATGGCACCTCGCAAGCTTGGCCAACTTTGAATTCGCCAAGATCAATGAGGATTATAACAATCTTCGTTTTGATACGCTTCGCTGTAATGTAAAGGTGACAGGAGACGTTGTCTTATTGGGCGACCTTTCTGTAGCTTATGAAAGCATCAGCAAAGAAATAAGTGATTTCGAGAATAGTATCACACTTGTAAATCAGGGGATTTATTTTATAAATGTTGCAATAACGGAACAAGGAGACATGTCTGTCTCCATAATAACGACCTTTAACGACGGATCTAAGTTTTTGGATGACACCTGTTATTACTATGAAGATTCATGGTATGCCATGGTCGATTGTTACAACTACTTTGACGGATTCGACGAACTTCCCGTTCAGTCAACGGGTACTACAGAACTCAAAAGAGTCATTAATCTGATTGGGAATGATGCTCCAATGCTTGGATACTACTTTACCCCAACTACATCACAAACCTTCTATTTTGATCAGAATATAGACCCTAATGGTTCTCCTAGTCTTTGGAACTCACGTCTGTATGCAAGTGAATTGTATTTTTTCTATTATGATCTTCTTGAGGAAGAAATCTGTTACTACTTGGATTCCTATCTTGGATTTGGTGTCAATGCTCGTCCTGTCAACGAATACATAATAAGTTGGAATATTGAGTTGAAAACTAATTATATGACTAATTACAACAAAACAATTCAGCGACATGAGCTTACAGTGAATTTTGGTGAAAAGCATCCTATTAATACCGAACCGGGTGGGGGCAACTCCAAATAGACCTGTTTTACATAAAAAGGCCGTTTTGGTTTTTATGTGAAAACAGTATTTTTGCGATGTGTTTACACCAACAATAAAACCATCCAGTTATGAAGAAAATAATGCTACTTATAAGTTTGTTGATTACGGTGGAACTGGTGCAAGCTCAAGGTGTCAACATGGACTTCATCCCGTTTCACTATCCCGGTTACGACAACGTCCAGTTTCGAAGCAAAATTATGCAACAACGTGATGGAGATCTTGTTGCTGATGTCATAATTTTAGTCGACGGAGGACAAATGAATGCAATTATTATGGGCGATATTTTTTATAAGGTTTCGCCTAGTCGCCTCCAATTCACCGACTCGCTGTTTGTGGCCGACAGTATTCCACCATGTTACTTGTTTGCCCAGAACCCGCAAGGCGAGGGCAATTTGCGTGTCAACATCGAGCTTGATGGACTTGGAGGAACGAACTTACGCATTTCCCACTTTTCCGACGGAGACCTGCAGATTAATCATGCCGAAGATGTTGTGGTTCCCTTGTTAGACACCATCGCAGATGACTATATCGACAGTTATATGGTTGACAGCCAAGGCGACTTGATTGTGAAGTTCTACACTGAACATGCCGATGGAAACTATGTTTGCCACATTGCACGTTATGGCATAGACGGTACTTTGAAACACATCACCGAACTACCAGAAAGCCAGAATTTTCTGGTTACTATGGGCGAGTTTGAGTCAACACCGAAACAATATTACCAATGGAAGAAAAGCGAAGAGGACAACCTTTTCATTTATGTACTTGACTCATTATTTCAAATAAAAAACTACTATGTTGTCGATCATGTGTTGCGTGACGTGTTTTATGAACAGAACCACATGCAGGTGTATGAGCAATTCGGTTTTCAAGACAGCAATCTCAATTCTACTTTTGTCGTTTTCGACAACGGAGATGCTTTGGTTACCGCTCCATACAGCAGGGATTCTGGTTGGGTGTATAACTATCAGGAGAACGGTGTAGCCGTGGCCCGTTATGAACTACGAACCATGCAACGCAAGGCATTAGTATATTTCAACGATTGGCCAGGACCTTCAACTGAATCACAAGTCATGTGTCTCCAAAAAACATCTAACGGTAATGTGTATCTAGTGTATCAGGAGTTCGACGCCAGCTATACGCGACACATGGTTGCGGTGAAGATGGACAGTGAGTTGAATGTGCTATGGAGACGCTATTGCTACGAGCCACAGACACTTAAAGCGGAACCCGTCATGGCTTGGTATTCTGGATTACTAAATGATGACAATGGCGACGAAACAGGTGTTTATATCGCTGGATTAAGTCTTGACTCCCAGACTCACTTAGGCGGCCTTTTCTTTTTCTTTCTCACAGATGAAGACATATCAACCATTGGAGAACAAGGTGTCGAGGTGCGCCCCTACATGTTCTACCCCAACCCCACCCAAGACCAACTGCATCTACAATTCTCGCCTGATGTAAAGCCCGCAAAACTGGAACTCTACGACCTGCAAGGACGCTTAGTGCGCACACAGGACAACGCCTTCGAAAGCTTTGGTCTCGATACGCTGCCCGCAGGCACTTATACCTTACGCGTCACGATGGAAAACGGACAAGTGTTTTCGGACAAGGTGGTGAAGGAATAATGTATGTGGATGGCAAATCCACCAAAACGAGAGAACAGATTAAAGAACAAATAAACGAATACCAACCATTATATTATACAATTATGAAAAAATCTACTTTTATCCTTGCCATCGTCGCTGTGGTAATTGTAACAATTACAGCGGCCCTTGTTTCTTGTAAGAAAGAAAACAAAATCTCATTGAACCGGCAATCCTCTAACGAGAAGGAAGTTTTCGACCTTCGGAAGATTGACGACATTAACGCTTATTTGAAGGACTTCCGACTGAAACTAGTGGAGGGCAAGGACGGAGAATCCATGAATATAGACGAAGCCGCATGGCATCTCGCCTGTCTAGTTAATCAAGACTTGTGCAATGCAGGTGTGGAATTCAACGATGTTAGGTTCGATACGATTGAAATGCAAGTCGTCGTTAATAATGGTGTAATGGAAATGAAAGACTTGCGTACAGCATATGAGCAGATGATTCCCGAAATTCAAAGTTTTGAGGGAAGCCTCAACCTTGATAACCAGAACTTACGTTTCGTCAACGTATTCCTTTCTGACAACGGCAAAGCTAGAATTGCTTTGATGACCACATCAACAAGTATGTCTCGTTATTTAGATGACACACTTTGGTATTTCCCCGAGACTTTTGGATATATGGATTCAATATGCGACCACTATTTCGTAGCCAGTAGCTACCATTGGAAAAACACTGCAAGAGCGATGCTACAAACAGATCTAAATGCAATAGAGGGAAGGAATACTTCCTCAATTTATGGTTCTTGTTATTTTCCAACGAGAAGTTATAGTTTCGACTTTCGGTATTGGACTGACAGTTTTGGCTCCCCTTTTAATGGTAATTCTAGATTGTGTGTGGTTTTAACAAAAAACTCTGTTCTTTCTAAAGATGAAATGTGCTATAGCCTCGATTCTTATCTTGGTTTGGGTTATGAATATCTTAACAACAATTATTATGTGAATAATGAAGTTCCATTGACCTGGACCGTTGACACTTATGATTCGGTATTTCCCAATGACAATCTTAGAAAATACTATCATATACTTAGTGTACAATACGGAATTCCCGCAACGGTTAATCCTGACCCGTATCAATAAAAAAAGCAAACAAAATGAAAACAAAAGGTTTTATTACATGGGCGGTTCTGCTGTTTTCTTCATTACCTGCTCACGCTCAAGACTCGCACATGGAAGTGATACCGATCAAATACGTGAATTATGACATCTGCGACATTTATGGACTGATGCAGCAACGGGATGGCGACATCATCACGGACTTGCGCCTCGCCCAGATTGGTGGTAGCGGCGTTATTCCTTCAGGACACCTTCTTTATAAGCTTTCCCCGGTCACCCTTCAATTCACGGACTCATTGCTCTTGGCCGACACGGCTGACCCCATTTATTCCTTTGCGAAGGATCCTCGTGGAGAAGGCAACGTCAGAACCAACATAGAACCCGACGGTGACGGCAACACCCTCCTCCGCATCTCGCACTTCACCGATGACGACCTTAATGTCATCGGGGAAAACGACGTGTTGGTGCCGCTTTGCGAAGGCGAGGCTTTCGAATACCTTTATAGCGATATGATTGACTGCCGAGGGAATTTGATCCTAAAATACTACAAGGAGACTTCACCTGACACATATGAAGGACATATCGTCCGATATGCGCTTGACGGAACGTTGTTATTCGAGAACACGATACCTGAAAACCAGAACTTTATCAACACTATGGAAGTGCTTAAAGAGTCGCCTTTGGAATACTGCCAGTGGAAGCAGGGTGACGGCGGACATCTGAACTTTTTTGTGCTCGACTCGACCTTCCAGTTGAAGAACACATATGTCGTCAACAAGATACTTTATGAAGACGCTCCCAACTCCATACAAGAAAGCTTCGTTTTCTCCTCTTCCAACTCCAATTCCACTTTCGTTGTTCCTGACGGAGACGACGTGCTGGTGGCGGCAAGATACACAAGGTGGGCTCCTGATACATTGCCTGAATTTGGCACGGCTGTAGCACGTTACGAACTGCGTACCATGCAACGGAAGGCCTTGGTGCAGTTCAACGACTATCCTGGAATAAATGCCGATGCCCAATGCTTCGGATTGAAGAAGATGCAAGACGGGACAGTGTATCTTCTTTATAGGGAGGTCGGGATGCCAGTCAAATATTGGATGACCGTGGTCAAGATGGATTCCAACCTCAATGTGATTTGGCAACGCTTCTGTGAGACTCCGACGGGGATGACAACCATCTGTCCATACAGTACTGATATCTCCATTATGTTGGATGATGGAGAAGGTGTCGAAACGGGTTTTGTGATTGCGGGCGGTAGTTTTGACGACGTGACGTACGATGGCGGTGTGTTTTACAGTATCCTCACCCACGACGGTATTACTGCAGTATCCGAAGGCGGTATTGAGGTGCGCCCCTATCTTTTTTACCCCAACCCCGCCCAAGACCAACTTCATCTGCAATATTCACCCGACGTGCAACCTGTTCAACTAGAACTCTACGACCTGCAAGGCCGTCTTGTGCGCACGCAAGGTAACGTCTTCGAGAACTTTGACCTCGGTGCGCTGCCCGCTGGCACCTACACCCTGCGCGTCACGATGGAAAACGGACAAGTGTTTTCGGACAAGATGGTGAAGGAATAATTAAGGGGGGGGCATATCACCTGAACCGAGCCCTGTGTATGTGCAAATCCGGCGGAACATGGAGCTTTTTAATCAATTCAAAGGCTCCGACTCGGGCAGCATCACGCTCGTGTCAGTCATGAAATCGAACGTCACGTCGGGCGGGATAATGTAGGTGGTGTTGCCCAAGATGACAAGGAAACGGCGGTGCCGCTCGTCGCGGATGATGGCGCTGCGATAGCCCTTCCACCAGCCGAAATGGAAATAGACATCGGGGTACAACAAACTCTGACGCCATCCGAAGCCGTAGTTCTCGCCGTTTTTCCAGTCGGGCGAACCAGGTTGGAAAGCTTCACGTTGTAAGCTGTCGGGCAACAGCAGATGCGCGTCCAAGGCTTGGTTATATTTCCAGATATCCTCCACTGTCGAATACATGATCTTGTCGCCCATCACGCCGTTCAAGTAGTCGTTTTGTGTCTTCACGGGACCGCTGCGATAAAGGTCATGGCCCTGGACATCAGTAGGCACATACATGGAGACCTCACTCTCCTCTCGCATCGAATAGATGTAGGAACTGTTCATGCCCACGGGTTCGAAGATGCGCTCGCGCATGAAGTCCTCGAAACGCTGTCCGCTCACCCGCTCCACCACCGTGGCCAACAGCGCATAGTTGATGTTGTTGTAGAAATAGACGACATCGGGAGCATTATAGACCTCCGGCTTCTTGTCGATGAGCATCTTGATTAGCGCCTCGTTGGAAAAGGGTTTTTTGCGGTCAGGCCAGAACTCGTCGGCCATCGAGTCGTAGCGCGGCAGACCCGATCGGTGCGTCAGCAGCATCCTGATCGTCACCCCCTCGTATGGCAACTCGGGAATGTATTTCTTGACGTCGTCGTCATAATCGAGTTTGCCGTCGGCCTTGAGGAGCATGACAGCCTCGGCAGTGAACATCTTCGAGTCAGACGACAGCTGGAAGGCGTCGTCGATGCGCAGTGAGTCCTTCTGCCGCTTGGTGAGGTCGCGCCAGCCGAAGGCCTTCTCGTAGACGACCTGCCCCTGCTCGGCATAAAGCACCACGGCGTTAAAGCCGTTGCGCGACATGTCGGTGAACACCTTGTCGGCCTGCTTGGCACGCTTCGCCACGATGGCCTTGTTCATGTCGATGAACAGGCTGTCGACATTGATGACAGGCACCTCATGGCCACAGCGACGGCTGCAGAGGAACACCGAGCCGGCCACCAACAGAAGAAGTATTATGAGAAGGGTTTTTCGCTTCATTTTCGACACAAAAATACGTAAAAGACGCTTCCGTCTCGCCTAATTTCAGGCAAAAAGGAGATTAATACGGCTTAATTCGCTAATTATTACTACTTTTGCAGCCCAATTATTACAACCAAACACATTAACTTTTCATGTCACAATTTACCGATTTTGGATTGAATCCCGCTCTGTTGAGGGCTATAAAGGAGCTGGGGTTCGAGAATCCTATGCCGATACAGGAACAGACGATTCCTGTGCTCCTTGAGCAAGATGTTGACTTCGTGGGCCTTGCACAGACGGGAACGGGCAAAACGGCTGCCTTTGGCTTGCCGCTGCTGAACAAGATCGACGCCGAGCAAAGATGCATCCAGGCGCTGATCCTCTGTCCGACACGCGAGCTCTGCATGCAGATCACCCGCGACCTGCGCAACTACGCCAGGTACATCCCCGAAATCCTGATTGTGCCCGTCTACGGCGGCGCCAGCATCGAGCTACAGTTCAAGGACCTAGCCAAGAAACCGCAGATCATCGTGGCCACGCCTGGCCGTCTGCGTGATATGATCCGCCGCAACCGCGTCGACTTCACCAACGTGAAGACCATGATCCTCGACGAGGCCGACGAGATGCTTAACATGGGCTTCCAAGAGGAGGTCGACGACATCCTCGAATACATGCCCAAGGAAGGCCGCCACACCATGCTCTTCTCGGCCACCATGCCGAAAGAGGTGGAGGCCATCCTCAACAAGTACATGACCGACCCCGTGAAGGTGGCCGTGGGCGAACGCAACTCCGGCACCGCCAATGTCGACCACATCTACTACATGATGGCCGCCAAAGACCGCTACTCGGTGCTGAAGCGCATCATCGACTACACGCCGTCCATCTACGGCATCATCTTCTGTCGCACCAAGCTGGAGACGCAAGAGATCGCCGACAACCTCATCCAAGACGGCTATAACGCCGCCGCTTTGCATGGCGACCTCTCGCAAGGCATGCGCGACAACGTCATGGACCACTTCCGCAAGCGCAGCCTGCAACTGCTGGTGGCCACCGACGTGGCCGCCCGTGGCATCGACGTGAAGGAGCTGACCCATATCATCAACTACAACCTGCCCGACGACATCGAGACCTACGTGCATCGCAGCGGCCGTACGGGTCGTGCCGACAAGCGCGGCGTCTGCCTCAGCCTCATCAACTTGCGCGAGAAGAGCAAAATCAAGAAGATCGAGAAGATCGTGGGCCGTCCCTTCGAGAAGGGCATGATCCCGACGGGCAAGGAAGTGTGTGAGAAGCAGCTCTTCAACCACATCGACCGCATCGAGCATGTCGACATCAACCGCGAGGAGATCGATGACTACCTGCCCGTGGTGTTCCGCAAGCTCGAGTGGATGAGCCGCGAGGAACTCATCACCCGCATGGTGGCGCTCAACTTCAACCGCTTCCTGGACTATTACAAGGACGCCGTCGACCTCAACGTCAACGAGCGAGACGAGAAGAAAGACCGCAAAGAACTCAAGAAGGAGCGCGAGCACCGCGACGAGACCATGACGCGCCTCTATTTCGGCATGGGCAAGAACGACCACATCCTGCCGCAGAAGATCATCGGCAAGATCAACGACGTCACCCGCTCGAAGAACATCCCGATTGGCCGCATCGACCTCTATCCCGACTTCTCGTATGTCGACGTGGAAGAGAGCTTCGTTCCGTTGATTCTCGACTGCTTCGCCGACCCGCACAACAACCCGCGCGGCATCGTCGTGGAAGTGGCCAAAGAACAGCCCGAGCGCAAGAAAGCCAGCAGTGGCGAGAAGAAAGAACCGGCCGAACGCAAGGAACGCAAAGAGCGTCGCGAACGCGACGAGTTCCGCGAAAAGCGTGAGCGCCGTGAGCGCCGCGACGACGACTTCCCCGAGAAGAAGTCGAAGAAGAAAAAGAAAGACTTCGACGACGGCCGTCCGTACTACAAGTCGGAGCGCTCGCGCGACGGCCATGAGTGGCTCGATCCCGACTGGAAAGACCACCTCGACGACATCGAGGTCTTCATCGACGATGACGACCGTCCGAGCCGCAAGCAGCGCAACGCCGAGCGGGGCTTTGGCAGCAAGAAGAGCGGTAGCGCTTCCTCCAAGGGTGGCTCCTCGAGAGGTGGTAGCTCCAGAGGCGCTTCCTCGCGTGGCGGCAGCTCACGTAGTGGAGGCTATTCTTCGAGAGAGTCGAGCAGAGGCCGCCGTGGCGCAGCCCGTTACGAGGATGACTATTATTCACCGCGCCGTCGTGGCGGAGGCCGCAGAAGATAATGGCTACGTTTAAGACATGGATCAGAGCAGCGCGTCCGAGGACGGTGCTGCTCTCTTTTTCCGGGGTGCTTTTGGGTGCTTTCTTGGCTATATTTGAGGCCCCTGAGCCTGTCGAAGGGCCGTCCTTCTGGTTGACAATACTTTTCTGCGCCCTCACCGCCGTGTTGCTTCAGATTCTTTCCAATCTTGCCAATGACTACGGCGACTTTAAGAAGGGCGTCGATGGTGTCCATCGTGTGGGACCGCAGCGCGAGCTACAAAGCGGCGCGATCACGGAGAAGGAAATGCGCAAAGGTATCGCCTTAATCGGTGCCATTTGTTTGTTTTCTGGAGTCTTGATTTTTGTTTTTGCCCGATTATCGTGGCAGGAACTGGCCGTTTTCGCCGCCTTGGGCTTGGGTGCGGTACTGGCAGCCTTGTTTTATACCTTGGGCAAGAATCCTTATGGCTATCGTGGCCTCGGCGACCTGTATTGCTTCCTCTTCTTCGGCTGGGCGGCCGTGGCAGGCACCTTTTATCTGGCCACAAAAACCCTCGACTTCAGCGTCCTGTTGCCCGCCTCGGCGATGGGTTTTCTCTCCAACGCCGTGCTCAACATCAACAACATGCGCGACATGGAGAACGACCGCGCCTCGGGCAAGAGCAGCCTCGTGGTAAAAATAGGGTTGAAAAAGGCGTTCGTCTACCATTGCCTGCTTATTGGCGGGGCGTTCATCTGCCTTACTGTTTACCTCGTTTTGCATCACGCGGCATGGTATTCCTACCTGTTCTGGCTGCTTTTCCCCTTATTCTTAAAGGACTTGATAGCCATAAAAAAAACTACGCCCGAACTGCTGGATCCCTTCTTGGGACGGCAGGTCAAGCATAGTTTCTTGCTTGTAGTGGTTTTTGGAGTTTTGCTGTTAGTTTGATTGGTTATTTTTCACCTAAATTAATAGGTTATTATTCGAATTTGTTCTTATTTTTGCAACGAAAAATCTAATCAACTTAACATTAAAAACCTATCACTATGAAGAAAACATTACTATTCGTATTCGCCTTGCTGTTTGCAACGGCGATGATGGCACAAAACCGCGCGGTTTTGCTGCAAGAATCTTTTGACGGTGCTACGATGCCTGCGGGCTGGACTGTTGCTGGCCTTGGCCAAAACAACTGGAACATTTCAGGCACTAACAATGCAGGCGGCGAAGCCAACGAGCTTTGGCTGTACTATGGTCCCCAATTCAATGGCATTTCACGCTTTGTCTCACCCGTCGTTGACATGACTGGTCTCAACAGCGTTATCATTTCCTTCAAACACGCTCTCGACAACTATAGCGGCTCCCACACATTGGGCATAGCCACTACTTCTGACGGCGGCACCACTTGGAACGAAGCGTGGAGCCAAGTATACTCATCGGACGGTGTCTATTCGGTGAACCAAGAAATTACCACCTCCGACGTGGGAAGTGCCAACTTCCAGTTCTGCATCTATTACAGCGGCAATTCCTACAACATCGACAACTGGTATTTCGACGACATCATGGCGTTCACCCTCGAAAACCTTGACCTCGCCATTACCGGTACCTCTCTGCCAGCCATCATGCCAACGGGTAACCATACCATCGAAATGAACGTCATGAACTATGGTGTCACTACAATCACTTCCGTCGAAGCCTCCTACGAGGTGTCGGGCATGGTACCGTTGGGCCAAACCTTTGATGTGAACATTGCTCCTTTGGCTACCACCACTTTGACTTTCGATGCTCCAGCTTCCATAAACATCCCTGGAGGCTATGTCGTGACTTTGACCATCATCAAGGTTAATGGTCAAGACGATGACGTGAGCGACAACAATGTGTTGGTGAAATCCGTCTCCATCCCGATCGACCAAGTTCAAAGAATACCCATGATTGAGCATTTCTCCTCATCCACCTGCGGACCTTGCGTGAGTGTGAACAACCAAATGAACACGTTCTGCAACAACAACGCCGGACGCTTCACCTACACCAAGTACCAGATGAACTGGCCTGGCAGCGGCGACCCCTATTATACCGCTGAAGGCGGGGTTCGCCGCGTCTATTACGGCGTCAGCGGTGTTCCGGACATTTATCTTGACGGCGTGGGAACCAACAACGCGGCGGTCAACCAAGCCACTTTCAACCAACATGCCGAAGAACCTGGCTATTTCGACGTCAGAGGCTCGTTTACCGTGGACGGCAACAACATCCATATTGTCGCTGATGTGATGCCGTATGTTGATGTTGAGGCTCGCGTGTATGTCTCCGTCAATGAAAAAGTGACTCACGGCAATGTGGGCACCAATGGCGAAACCGAGTTCCACCATGTCTTCATGAAAATGATGCCCGACGGCGAAGGTTCAACGATTGATTTCACAACTGGCGAGATACAGCGTTTGGAGTTCACCCAAGACATGTCGGGAACGCATGTGGAGGAAATGAGCGACCTTGAGGTGTCCATCTGGGTGCAGAACTATGGTTCGAAGTATGTGTTCAATAGTCATTTTGCCTATGAATACACCGAGGTGCATCCCTATCCCGTCGAGAACTTGACATTGACTGAAGTGGCTGGTCCCAGAGGTTTGTTCGCGGCTTCTTGGGAGGCTCCTGCCAACGGAAATCCTATCGGCTACGATGTTTATGTCAATAATGACTTGGTGGCCGAAGGTATCACCGAAACCGAGTATTCGTTTGAAGGCGATCCCGATTTGTTCAACGTGATTGGTGTGGTCGCTTTATATGCCGACGACCAGTCTTCTGTCAAGGTCGTTGCTGGTGTGACGGAAAACTTGCAGGATTTGGGATTGTATATCCCTGGCTCACCTTACGTTGACTTGACGGTCGCTGAACCCGAAGCTGACGTCTATGTGACCAATGGCAATTTCGCTTCGCATAACTCTATCGAGGTTTTTGCCATAACCGAGGCCAATCTTACGGGTGACCAATATTTGGTTCTTGAACCTATGAGCGAGCTGCCTTATACGTTGGCTGAAGGAGAAGAATTCCACATCATGATTAGCCCCAATGCTGCCGTTGGCAGAAGCGTGGCTGAAACTCTCGTTAAGGTGGAATCCGATGGTGGAGAGGCGATCTTTAATGTCTCCGTTGACGGCGAGCTGCTGAAAGTCACAGAGCTTTCATCGACGGCAAAGATTTATCCTAACCCCGCCAACAACCAAGTGCGCATCGAGTCGGCCAAGGGCATCGAGAGCGTGATGGTTTACAATATGATGGGAGTTTTGGTGGAGACCATTCCCGCTGACGGCATGATGGTCAACGTGAACCTGAGCCAATATAGCGAAGGCACGTATTTCTTCAACATCCGCCAGAGCGATGGTACCATCATCAACCAACGCGTGGTTGTCAACCATTGATGACATTAGGCTTTACCTTAAAACACGAAAGGAGCCTCGATTGAGGCTCCTTTCTTTTTTGATGCAATAGACAGTTCTTTTTTACCACTCGATACCGACTCTCAAAGAAATGCCGGAAGGACTTATGTTTTTTTCCGTATACTCATAATGCCATTCGCCGTGTTCATCGTAGTATTCATTATAATAATAGTTGTAATGGAGGTTGTCGTAATACGTTCCGGCCACCATTATGCTGACGGCGAAATCTTTCTTTGAGGAAAAACGAACGCCCAAGGCCAGGTCGCCGTAAGCGCCCACGTTATTATCAGAGACGTACGAGCCCAAGCGCAGGCTTACAAAGGGACTGACGGCCTTTTTGTTGAGGAACACATAACGGACATTGGTGTATATAGGCATCAACACATAATCGGGATTGAACTCCAAGCCGACGCCGATACCCGCATAGATGTGGTCGTTGAAATAGAATCCGTGCGTGGTCGAAAGTTGGATGGTGGTTGGCATTTCTTTGTCGAAATGCCAGCAATTGTTTTCTTCCAAAAAGCCTTGGTATCCGTTGGGGATGTAACTTTTGTTTTCTTCATTTTGCGCGAACGCGGCAATGGCGAAGAGGGCTATGACGAGGGTTAAAATGGTCTTTTTCATTTTGTTATGTTTTAGATGGTATTTGATTTTATTCTTTTGTCGGTGCAAAAGTAATGTTTTTATTCGTTATTAATTATGGTATCAGTGTCAGCGAATAGTTATCATGTTTTGCTGCAATCAGTCCTTGTTGTTCGCTGTAGTACCAAGCGTACGAAACTACGGTGGTGTCTGCCATATAGGACCCTTGGTCGACATGCACGTCCTCGTAGGTGGTTTCCCCAATCGTGACGGTGGTGGTGGCCAGGTCGTTCAAGGGAAGGGTGCGGCCTAGAAGGGTATGCCAATAATAGAAATCTCGGTCCTGGTAAAGGCGGAGCTCTTCGTAAGTGACGGTGACCACCTTCTCGGGTGCCACGATGCAACGCAGCAGGCAGCTGTCTTCAGGCGGACTTTGAAGCACCACTTCACGAGCATAGAAATAGGGACGAGGCTCAATCATTTTTTCGTAAGGGTGATAACGGGAGTCGTCGTAGTTATAGGCTACATAACTGGTGTCGTGTACAACGGTGAAGCAGAGTGTGTCGCTGTCTTGGTTGAGCATTCGGATGGTTTGCCCCATCTGATAGGGGACGATAGCCGATTCTTCCTCGGAGAGGCGACGATAGATTTGAGGCTCTTTCACGCAGGAAGCCATCACGGCCACGAGGGCGATGCAAAATATCAAGTGTCTTTTCATGGCGTTTACTCCTTATCTTTTAGTCCGTAACGAAAACCGATGCTGATGATGCCTTCCATGCCAATGCCGCATTGGATGAAGCCAGCGTATTGCTTTGTGCCGACTTCCACCCCAATGGGAACAAACTGGTAGGCGTAGTCAATCCTGTCTATGAATTTGTTGGACGGCATGTTGATTTGATACAAGTCGGGTCGGTATTCCTTGAGGTTGTAGCCCCAAGCCATGATGCCTTGCCCGACTTTGCTGTAGAGGTTCACATACTTGGTGTTGAGCCAGTTGATTTTGAGGTGAAACATGAGTGTGTGGCTCGACTCGCCTAGACGACAGATCAAGCCTTCGCGTGTGCGAGGCGTTTCATAATAGGTGTAGACGCGTGGGTCGAAGCAATAGGTGGCTCCGATGCCGATGACTTTGGTGAGGCGGCGTGTGTAGGTGGCATAAATAGCCCCAACGTTTTCTTCCAAAGGATAATAGTGATGGCCTGGGTTATAACGGAAACTGCTTGAAGGTTTCACGCCGTAGCCGAAGCTGAACTCGTTCTTGTTGCTTCGGATGGTGTCGCGCTGCGCGAAGGCAGGTGCCGCCAAGGCGACGAGCAAACCGAGGATGATAAATTTGGTTTTCATAACTATTTGGATTTGAATTATTTACTTTTCGAAGTGAAAATTGTACGCATAGCTGATGAACACGGCGGGTTTGATGCCTTGACTTTGTTTTTGCGGAGGCGTGATGTCATAGTCCATTTCGTAGGTGTGGATATTGATGAACTGCACACCAAGGCCGAGGTCGGAATGTCCGAACGAACAACCGCCAGCCACGGTGGCATAAAAGCCCTCGCATAAAGCCGATGACACATAACTACTGCCTTTATAGCCCAAACCCAATAGGCAAAAGGCATAGCCGCAACGGGCCTCCACAAAGGGCTTGACATTGCTGCCATTGAAGCGATACTTGGCCGAGGCGAACACGGGCAACCAAGTGACCACATCGGAAGTTTGGCGGACATTGGCCCCAACGCCCAGACTCAAGTGGTCGCCGACTTGATAACCAAAGACCGCTCCAAGGGCAATTTCGGGATGAACTTTTCGATTGTCTTTCAACAAATCGTGGAAAAGCACGCCGGCATTGGCTTCGGCTTGAAGCACGAATTGCCCCTTTTCTTGGGCGTGGAGGCTACCTATCACAAGTAGCATTCCGAGAAACAAAACTAATTTTTTCATAATGGTTTGAATTTTAAATCTTTCAGCAATGTTAGAAATGATATTCATACCCAATCCGCAATAAGGCGTTGGCTTCTACTCGTCCGAAAAACAGTTCTTTATGATAGCCGATGCTGAGTGTGGTTCCCACTGAGGTTTGTAGTCCGATTCGAAGTTTGCCATTATCAGAAAGTCGAATCCTACCGCCTATTTCCATTGTAGGTCCGAGGGTAGCAATCTCTTTGATGCTGCCTGCAGAAACATCTCCGAATGCCTTTTCCAAATAAGGGCCAAAAGCCAAATAAAACCAGCGCTTGTGATACTCCAAACGGATGGGTAGTCGCACGATATGTCCAGTCGCTGTGTAGGGAAAATTCTCAACGCCATCGGGGTCACTATGAATATAATAGCCTTTGAAATACCAAAATTGGTAGTCCAAACCTACCAAAAGCGACCAGTGTTCGGCAAAATCATATTTACCATCGATTCCCAATGCAGCAATACGATGGCTGGTAGTCATATCGCCAGCCAGGAAAGGGAAAGAACCACTTCCACCGCCAACATGCGCCACTAATGAATAGGGCTTTTCTGAATTTTGAGCCAACGCCGCTGTGGAAAGCAAAACCATTAGACTTAATATGATGGCTTGTCTTTTCATAATGGTTTGAATTTTAAAACTTTAAATCTTGAATCTTGAATTTAATGTGGTCTAACTGCCACAATGCGGAAATTATTGAACCATCCTTCGGCTTCATCCGTGCCGTTGTCGATGACGAGATGATAGCGGCCCAAGGGTTGGTCGCCCATATAGTAGCGCACCTCGGCATTGGGATAGGTTGGGATCTCCTCGCGGAAGAGGACGGAATCCTGTTCATTGCTGATGGTCACCGTGCAGTAGTCCATGTATTTATGGAAATACACATAGACCGTCTTGCCCAAGTAGCCCGCCTCAAGGTCAGGGCTTCTCATGTCGCCACCCATCAGCGAACCCTTGATGTCGATTTTGTCCTTGTCGCCGATGAGCGAGTAATACGTAGGTTCTTTCATGCAAGATGCGGTGATGCATGCAAAGGCTATCGTAAAAGTGAATGCTAAAATCTTGTTTTTCATATTGTTATTCTTTTGTTTTCATTTTAGTGTTAAGGCTTGCCCTTATCTTGTCGACGTTGTAGACGCTGCAACCGAGCACGTCGGCGTATTCCTGGCGCGAGAGCTTGAAGTGCGAAAGCAGGCAGTAACGGAACTCCAACTCGCTCAAGTCGGGATACTGCCTGTGCACATACGAGATGAATCCTGGATGCACACCCTCGAAGGCCGACTCGAAACCAGCCCAATGGTCCTCGCCCTCAAAAAGCGATTTCTCCAAGTCCTTGAAGGCGATTGGGTTGTTTTTGTCGTGCGACAACACCTCGAAGCAGCGGATGATGTGGCATTTTTGCAGGTATTCGTCTTTCAGCTTGTCACCGAATTCTGTCTGCAGTTCATTGTATTGCGCCTGAATGGCATGTTGCTCCTGTTGTTGTTGCGCATTGCATTTTTTCAGTTCCAGCAACTTGGCGTTGATTTCAGCCTCAATGCGTTTCTTTTTCAAGGCATTGAGAATCAATATGGTGACGGCTACCAAAGCGGCAATCAAGACCACCGTGAGGAGGATGATGAGCCGTTGACGTGAGAGCATCTGGCGGTTGTGTTGGTTGGCCTGCGCCTCGAAGTCGTATTTCTTCTGGATCTCGAGGACAGAACTCTGCGTTTGGTCGGAGAGGAGGTCCAAGGCCACCTGTTCGTGTTGTTTCTCAAACTGATAGGCGCCTTCGTAGTCGCCCACGCTCAAAGCGTCCTTGATGAGGAAGCCGTACACGGCGGCCATGGTCTCGGGCTTACACTCCACCGTTTCTATCGCGTTGAGCATCCGTGTCTTATAGTATTCCAAGGAGTCGCGATTGTCCATGGCCAAATACACCTTTGCCATGTTAAGCAAAGCGATGGGGCGACGTTTTTCGTCCACCAAAGGCAAGGTCTTTCGCAGGCAGTCCAAAGCGGCATCGTTTTCGTCAAGCAACTGATAGGCAACGGAATAGTTGTTCCAAACCGAGGCTTCGGTGACCTTGTCTTTGGAGGTTTGAGCCAGGTCCAAGGCTTGTTCGAGATAGACGAAGGCGCTGTCGTATTCTTCGTTCACGATGTACATCATGGCCACGGCGTTGAGGCACTTGGCCTTGCGTGAGAGGCTGTCGCCCCACAGTTCGGCGGCAGCCTTGTAGTTTTCGATGGCCTCGGCCTCGTTGCCGCTGGCGTTGAGGAGGTCGCCTATATAATATTGTGCGAAGGCGGCACTGACCGAGTCGCCTGCCAGTCGGCCGTAATGGTCGGCTTCCTTGTAGCAGTTCATGGCGCCCTCGTATTCCTTCTTGGCTTGGCGCACACAGCCGCTGTAAAGCGCGGCGGGCGCGGCGTTCCCGAAGTCTTTTCGCTTCACGAAATAGTCGTAAGCTTCAAAGATTGGGTCCTCGTTGCTGATGTCTTCGTATGCTTTGTACTTGGCGCGCACCTCATCCACAATGGCGGCCATGCGTTCCGTCTTGCCCTTGCTGCCGCACGAAGGCAACAGCACAAGCAAGCCGAAAACCAGCCCCAACGTTTTTGCAATCCGATTCATTTTGTCCAATGACATATTGTGTTGTTTTGACAACGCAAAAGTATTACAAAAAATGCTTGAAAAATGCAATGGGGAGGGGCCTTACAAACTTTTCAAAAAATTTTACTTTGATAATCAACCGATTAAAGAAAAGGATTACAAACTATTTCTAGGTTGAAAAGGCCATAAAAACATAAAAAGGAACCCCAATGAGGTTCCTTTTTTCTTGCCTTTATCGTCATTGCGGTTCCGTTTTCACGGAATGACGGACCCGCGATCTCCCAAAGCAAGGGATTCGTCTCCGCGCTTGGGAGATGCCGGATCAAGTCCGGCATGACAGTAAAAAGCACTAGTGTTGTCGTTGGGGGTCTATTAATCGCCCAGCGTGGCCACCATGACGGCCTTGATGGTGTGCATGCGGTTCTCGGCCTCGTCGAAGACAATGCTGTTCTCGCTCTCGAACACGTCCTCGGTGACCTCGATGCCGTTCAAGCCGAACTTCTCATAGACGTCGCGGCCGGCCTTGGTCTCCAGATTGTGATACGAAGGCAGGCAGTGCATAAACTTGCACTTGGGGTTGCCTGTCTTTTTCATCAAGGCTGCGTTGACCTGGTAGGGCATCAGCATCTTGATGCGCTCTTTCCATACGCTGTCGGGCTCGCCCATCGACACCCAGATGTCGGTGTAGATGAAGTCAAGACCCTTCACGCCCTTCTCCACATCGTCGGTGACGGTGAGCTTGGCACCGGTTTCCTTGGCGATTTCCTGGCACTTCTTGACAAGATCTTTGGCCGGTTGCAGTTTCTTGGGGGCGATAATGCGGATGTCCATACCCATCTTCACACCGCCAACCATCAGGCTGTTGCCCATATTGTAGCGGGCATCGCCGATATAAGCGAACTTCACCTGGTTGAGGGGCTTGTCGGTATGCTCCTGAATGGTGAGGAAGTCGGCCAAAATCTGAGTGGGGTGAGATTCGGCGGTAAGACCGTTCCACACGGGGACGCCGGCGTATTTGGCCAGTTCCTCGACGGTGGCCTGGTCGAAACCACGGTACTCGATGCCGTCGAACATGCGACCCAGCACGCGGGCGGTGTCAGCCATCGATTCCTTGATGCCGATCTGTGAGCCAGTAGGGCCGAGATAGGTGACGTGGGCACCTTGGTCCTTGGCGCCAACCTCGAAGGCGCAGCGGGTGCGGGTTGAGGTCTTTTCGAAGATGAGGGCAATGTTCTTGCCCGTCAGTTTGGGTTGTTCGGTGCCTGCATACTTGGCGGCCTTGAGGTCGGCAGCAAGCTTCAGTAAGAACTTAATCTCTTCCGGAGTGAAGTCCAACAACTTCAGGAAGTTTCTGTTTCTGAGGTTAAAAGCCATAATTTATGATTTAAAGATTTGAAGATTTGAAGATTCAATATTCAAAATTGAGTTTCCCTTCGGGAATGGAGATTTGTTTTGCTATATTGCGGCGGCTTTTGGCGCTTACGATTCGTAGGTTCTATCTGCCGCCGCGTTATACGATTAATTGTTCTACTCCATTCCCCGTAGGGGAATCTCAACTCCTTTTCGGCTGCAAAATTACTCATTTTCTTATCTCATCCAACCTTCAACACGATAAATCTTTTCCAACAGTTTGGTTTCTTCTCCACTACTCGCATTTTTGTGCCATACTTCGATACGAGCCGCATAATAATCTTCCCAATCGCCTTCGTAAATCGTAAAGCCTTTCTTATACACAAGTTGGCGGAATGTATGCGTTGTACCAATTTTAACATTGCTTCTTTCAGCAATCTCATTTTCTGACAAAGGAACATTCTTGGTCACCTCATAACAACGAAGAAATATCTCGCCTTGAGGCAATGGGCCATAATAGAAGCTATATATGTACCTCCCACCTTGGAAATCATTCCAGATTTGAAGATATGTATCTGGATTTAGGCTATCTATCTCGGCAACATCAAGCGTGTCACCAGGGAAATTGAACAGGTCTTTGCGCCCGTTCTCATCGGTATAACCCAAAGGGAGATGATATTCCAAACCTTCGGGTATTTTATGCTTTTTGCCGAAACCGTCATGGTATGGTCCATGCATGGCTCCAATTACGAGTGGAAACCAAAGCAGGCATACCACCATGATAGAACCCGTTATGGATGTAAGACATTGCCACCATTTCTTGTTAATGAGCAAGATTACCCACGAAACGACAAGAGCAATGATTGTTACCATAAGCAAAATAGCGACGATGTCTTCAAGAACAGGAAGCCAGGTGGTAAATAACGCTGCCAGCGAAAACATAAAGACACCTAACGCCATGGGAAAAATCCACCAGTATTTTAAAAAGAAGTGTTTCATGATTCTCTATTTTTTCTTGTACCAATCAATCTTTTGTGTCGCAAACATGGCAATTCCCAGAATTA
Source organism: Candidatus Limimorpha sp. (assembly GCA_045132275.1). GTDB lineage: Bacteria > Bacteroidota > Bacteroidia > Bacteroidales > F082 > Limimorpha. Next base: position 504,287 of record JBGURY010000013.1, on the reverse strand, counting down.
TGAAGAGACCGACACTTCCCACCAGCAGGGCATAACTCTCCAATTGCAGTAAGACATAGACGAAAGCATAGAGCACAGCCAGCAGGAGGCCGATGCCCATGGCGGTCTTTTTGTCCTTGGTGACGGAGGCCATGAAGACCACGATCATCCCGATGGTCATCACGCTGGCGATGAGGTAGGAGAGACCGAAATTCATGTGTTCGGAAAACGACAGCAACAGCGTATAGAAGATGGTGAGCGAGATGCCGACAAGGAGATACTGTACGGGATGGATGGGTTTGGCCTTGCGCATCTCGATGAAGAAGACCGCTGCGAAGGTAAGCAGGATGATAAGGAAGGCGTACTTGATGGCGCGGTCGGTTTGCAGATATTGCTCCACAGGCACCTTTAGCTCCACGCCGAAGGTCGACTCTTCAAAATCCGTATTGCCATAGTCGTTGAATCTCATGAAAGAATCATCGAGCACCTGTGGATAGTCACGGTTGATGGCCAACACTTTCCATTCGGCCTGGAAGCCCGTGTCAGTCACCTGACGTTCATCGGGCAGGTAATAGCCGTTGAAACTCGGCGTGACACAGTCCGAGGTCAGATTGACCGTCGTGGTCTGCCCGACAGGGGCAAACATAAGATCACCTGATCCTTTGAAAGGCAGCAACAGCGAAAAGTCAAGGGTTTCGCCCTCGAGAAGTCGCGAAAGGTCCACCTCGCAGGAGAGTCCTTTCAGGTTGCCCGTTTCGGCCACCAGGTCATAATTTGTTCCGCTTAAATTGAGAGCTACGTTGTCGCTCAAGCCACGCAGGTTGGGCAGCCCCACCACAATCTTGGCTTTCTCGAAATGCCATTCACGCTCATCTTGCAGTTTTTCGAATTCCTTCGGCAACTTGAATTGCCCCGTGATATTCAAGGAGGTCTCATACACGCTGAAATCGTAGATGCCGCGTTTCAGCGTCTTGGTTTTCACATGACCCTTCACGTCTAACTGCTCGGGCAAGATGACCTTAGTATGGTATTCTTTTTTCCCGTCTTTTTGCCAATTCAACACATAATCGACCTTAATAACAGGGCCCGTGACGGTTTGAGGTCCAGCCCATTTTTCGAAGACCTCGCTCTCGGCCTCGCACTCGGTGCTTTTGCGCTCCGAGACCATATTCTTCAAAAGGAGTTGCGGGATGAAAAAAGCCACACACATGCCTGCGATGAGCAGGAGTTTCAGGCCTGGACGGGCTTTCTTCGCAGTTTGACGGTTTTCGGTTTCCACAGGCAGGTTTTCCTTGTCTTCAATGTTTCTTTCTGTTGTCATGATGTTTAGTTTTTAATGATTGTTTATATTTTAAAGTACTTTGAATTTCAAAGTTAATGGTCAAAAAAAAGAGTCGATTTATTGTTGGGTGTTGATGAACGATGCAAGGGCTTGGATATGAGCGGAGAAGGCCGCGCGACCCAAGTCGGTGATGGAATAGCTTGTGTTGGGTTTGCGCCCGATGAACTTCTTCTCGCAGCAGATGTAACCCAGTTCCTCGAGGCTACGGGCATGACTGGCCAGGTTGCCGTCGGTGAGTTCGAGCAGCGACTTCATCGTGGTGAAGTCGACCGACTCGTTGGCCATCAGCACCGACATGATACCGAGCCGTATCTTGCTCTCAAAGGCCTTGTTCAAACCGTCCAAATTGGCAATCATGGCTCACTTGCTCCTTTCATATTTCAGCATAAAGACGATTCCGAAAACGATGTGCAGCACCCCGAAACCGAGGAACCAAGTCAGCAGGGCGTAATCGACCAGGAAGCAATCGATAAGGCCCAAGGCCAACTCAGCATAACCCAAATAACGCAAAGCGGGATAACTGAAAAGGCTGGCGCTGATGAGTGCCAAGCCATAGAATATCAGCGTTATTGACGAGACGAGGCCATAGTGTTGCTGCAGCAACAAGGCCGTGCAAAGCAACCCACCAGCAAGCATCGGCACAAAGAAATTGACCAGCAGGCGACGCATCGTCACGTCCATGGTGAAGCGAAGCTGATGACGCTTGGCCTTCAAATAGGCCATGAGGAACACCGTCAAGAAGGCCACAACCAAAAGGACAAGAGCCACAACAATAGTAGTGCGCCACTTGGAAGGAGTATTGATGTGATAATCGCCCAAGAAGAAATAGATGTAAGCCGACACCAGTGAGGCCAAAATCCCCACAATGACGATTGATAATCCACTGATAGCCTTGAATTTGGATGAACGCTCCATCATATCTTTGATGTCGTTCAGCGTATTGAGAGCTTCCTTATTTTCCATGGTTTTTAAAGTACTTTGCGCTGCAAAGTTACAACTTTTGTTTTACATGGCAAGCGTTTTTAGAAAAAAATTAATTTTGCAGCATGATAATACTAGATAATGTCGTCGTCACTGACGAATTTTTGAACGCCCAGTTCTGCTGCTGCCTACCGAAATGCAAAGGTTGGTGCTGTGTGGCCGGCGATGCTGGTGCGCCGCTCGAAGCCGCTGAAATAGAGCGCATTGAAGACAATCTCGAAACCATCAAACCCTATATGCGCCCCGAAGGCATCAAGGTCATTGAAGAAAACGACGTCTACGACTACGACGAGACGGGCGAACTGGTCACGCCCTTGGTGAACGGCGAGGAATGCGCATTCGTTTACTTCCACGAGAACGGCACCGCCCTCTGCGCCATCGAGAAGGCCTACCTGGAGGGCAAATGCGACTTCTGGAAACCGATTTCATGCCACCTCTACCCCATCCGCTTGGTGGAAAAAGACGGCTTCACCCATATCCTTTACCACGAATGGAGCGTCTGCGTGCCCGCCAAGCGCAAAGGCGAGCGCGACGGCATCCCGCTGTGGAAGTTCCTCCGCGAGCCGATGATCCGCAAGTTCGGGGAGGACTGGTATAATAGGCTGGAGAAAATGTTACAGAAACAATAGACTATTTTGGGCATAATGCCGTTATCAATGTTGAATTCACGTTAAGCCCTACCAAACTACAAGGATTGAAACGTCTGTTACTAATATGGTCCCTGATGCTGTGCTGCCTCGCCGCCCTCGCGCAAAACGGCGATGAAGGTAAGCCCAAGCGTGTGGATTTCTGCGGCTATGTGGTCACCGCCGACAGCCTCCGTCCCATCCGCAACACGCACGTAATCAGTAAGATGGCGCACCACGGCACCATCACCGACCAACGAGGATGGTTCCATATCCAGGCGCGGCAGGTCGACACGCTATGGGTGAGTTGCGTGGGCTACTCTCGCCGCCTCATCGCCATCAACGAGTCCCTCACTTCCAACGACACCCTCGTCATCCGCCTCTTCCCCGAGACCATCACCCTCCGCGAGGTGACTGTGCTACCCTTCAGTAACTACGAGGACTTCAAGCACATGCTCGTCACCATGCCCAGCATCGAGACGCCCGACGAAATCAAACGGCTCGACAACGACCTCGACGAGCTTTGGTTGAGCCGTACCCCCGTAGGCAACGGCATGCCTACCATCACCGCCAACCCGATACAATACCTCTACGACAAATACAACGCCTCGGCCCGCCGCCAGTCCACCCTGCGCCGCAACCGTAAGATGTATAACGAAGTGCTACGCGAACAAGGCCGCACCGACGAACTCCTCCCCGACTCCATGGATTTCTCCATCGACTACAGCTGGGCCGATTCCGACAAAACCGACGAGACTAAGAACGGACTCGACACAACCAACATGGTGGGCAAAGTCAAACCGATGGTCCCGAGAAAGAAATACATCCATTTCGGAAATTAAACCTCGTCTTCATGACTTTCCGCGACTGGCTCGATAGCATCCTCAACCTGTTCTATCCGCGCGTCTGCGCCGCTTGTGGCGAACCGCTGCTCAAAGACGAGGAGACGGTGTGCCTCAAATGCCGATATACCCTGCCCCACACAGGTTATGAGCTCCATGCCGACAACCCCTTGGCACAAACGTTCTACGGGAGGGTACAGTTTCACGCTGTAACCGCAAGTCTGTTCTTCGCAAAGTCTGGCAAGGTGCAGCACCTCATCCACCAACTAAAATACAAAGGCAACAAGGAGGCAGGCGTCTTTCTCGGACAACAAATCGGAGAGAGCATTAAAGACGCTCCCTTGTTTCAAGGCATCGACTACCTCATACCCGTGCCGCTGCACCCCAAACGCGAGCGGCAGCGCGGCTACAACCAAAGCCTCATGATCGCCCGTGGCATCCATGAGGTGACCGGTATTCCGATTGGCGACAAATACCTCATCAGGGGCGTCTATACGGAGACACAGACCCACAAATCGGCCGAGGAGCGTTTCAAGAACGTGCAAGACATCTTTGAGGTTCGTTTCGCCGACGAGCTAAAAGGAAAGCATGTTCTCCTTGTCGACGACGTTCTCACCACGGGTGCCACGCTCGAATCGTGCGCACACGCCTTGGAAAATATCCCTAGCATTACCATCAGCGCCGCCACAGCGGCCTGCGCCGGGAATTGACATAATTCGTGTATTTTGCGCGACTTATTCCTTTTATTCCTATTTTCGCGGCACTTTTTAAACCTATTTACAACACTAAAACTAAGAAAAATGAAAAAACTTACGCTTATCATTGCGGCTCTGGTCATGGGTTTTGCTATCACCTCATGCAACACCACCAACAAGAAAGAAGTCATTACCAAGGCGGTTGATGCATTCTTCGCTAACGCCGAGCAGAAACTTGCAAGCATTAACTCGGCTGAAGACTTCATGCTCCATTTCCAGGAGTTTGAGGCAAGTAAAGACGTTTTCGTCCAAGAGCTTTTCGCTGATTACATTGACGAGGAAGGCAACATTAAAGGTTTCTCTGAGGAAGATATGGAAGAAATCACAACCTACATCCTTGACAAAACCTCCGCTTACAACAAAGTGGAAGGAGCGAAAGCCGCTGAGTTCATTGAACCTCGGATTGCCGACTACGAAGCCGCTGTTGACGCTTTGTACAACGCCGTTTCGGCAGGTCAGTCAACTGAAGGACTGGTTGAGCAATTCGAACAGGCAGAACAAGCTTTGGCCGTTTTCGGCGAGTATGACAACGTTCTTCCCGAATTACAAACCCGCGCTCAAAACGCTGAAGCCAAGCTTCAAGAAGTGATTGACGCTATGTTGGTAGAATAACCGGACAACCACTGTCTGTTAACAAAAGAGCCACCGCTTCAGCGATGGCTCTTTTATTTTAGTAGAGAAGGCGCGTAAACCGTCTCTACAAGTGTCAGGCTTGATAGACCTTCGGGGCTTCTTCGCCGTTGAGGACACGCAGTCCGTTCAACGCCAAGGCCTTCATCTCGTCCTCACCAGGATAGACGTACACGGGAGCGATCTTCTCCACATGTTCTTTGACGATGGCGCAGAAAGTCTTGTCGTAGGCCATGCCGCCGGTGATGAAGATGCCGTCGACGTCCATGTCGAGGGCCGAGGCGGCGAGACCGCCGATTTCCTTGGCGACTTGATAGGCCATGGCGCGATATACCTTTTCCCATTCCTTGTTGCCAGCCTTCACGGCGTTCTCCACCTCAAGGGCGTCGTTGGTGCCGAGGTAGGCCACAAAACCGCCTTGTCCCTTCAGCATGAGGTCGATATCCTTCTTGGTGTACTGACCGCTGAAGCAGGCCTTCATCAGAGGACCTGACGGCAGGGCGCCGGAGCGCTCGGGGGTGAAGGGACCGTCGCCGTTCAAAGCGTTGTTGACGTCAACGACACGGCCTTTCTTGTGGGCGCCCACCGAGATGCCACCGCCGAGGTGCACACCGATGAGGTTGAGGTCTTCGTATTTCTTGCCGACGGCCTCCGCATGCTGACGGGCGATCATCTTCTGGTTGAGAGCATGGAAGATGGAGATGCGGGGGAACAGCGGGTGTCCCGAATAGCGGGCCACGTCTTCCATCTCATCGACGACGACGGGGTCGGCGATATAGGCCTTCACGCCGTATTCCTTGGCGATGTCGTTGGCGATCAAACCGCCGAGGTTGCAGGCATGCTCGCCATAGGAAGCGGCTGTGAGGTCTTTGATCATGACATCATTTACCTCATAGACACCCGAGGTGAGGGGGTGCAGCAGACCGCCGCGACCTACCACGGCGCTAAGACCGGTCAGGTCGATGCCTTCGTTCTTCAACTCATTAAGGATCATTTCCTTACGATATGAGAACTGGTCTGCAATCCTGTCGAATTTGGCAATTTCCTCAACGGAATGCTTGATGTTCTTCTTGAACACCTGTTCTTTATCTTGGAAAACAGCAACTTTCGTTGATGTCGAGCCGGGGTTGATGATTAATAACTTATACATGTTGTTGAATTGTTGACTGTTTAACTGTTGAATTGTTGTTTGACACGGGACTTCGGGACTCGGGACACGAGACTTTTTGCCTCGCATCTCGCGTCTCGTGGTCTCGGGTCCTTTTATGCCATCATAGCGGCCAAAGCGATGGAATACAGTTTCGTCTTCGACGTGTCGCCGCGCGAGCTGAGCACGCAAGGCACCTTGGCGCCCATAAGCATAGCGCCCACCTCGCTCTTGTCGAACTTGGTGCAGCACTTGTAGAACACATTGGAGGCTTCGAGGTTGGGGAACACGAGGCAGTCAGCGTCGCCTGCCACGGGGCTCTTCATGCCCTTGATGGCAGCGGTCTCGGCATCGGTGGCGAGGTCGAGGCTAATGGGGCCTTCCACGATGCAACCCTTGATCTGGCCACGCTCGTTCATCTTCGAGATGATGGCAGCGTCAACGCAGGCGGGGATGCCGGCGCTCATCTGCTCGGTGGCGGTCACCATGGCGACCTTGGGGCAGCTGACACCCAGCTTGGTGGCTACGGAGGTCACATATTTGAGCAGCTGTTGCTTCTGCTTGATGTCGGGCAGCGGGATGATGGCGCAGTCGGAGGCGACCATGAGCTTATGATAGTTGGGGTTTTCGATGACGGCGACATGAGCCAAGGTCACATTGGGCGGGCAGAGGCCACGTTCCTTGTTGAGGATGGCGCGCATGTACTTGTCGGTGGGCAGCAGGCCCTTCATCAAGATGTCGGCTTCGCCGGCGTTGATGAGGTCGCAAGCCATGGCGGCAGCCTTCACGTCGACGGGCTCGTTGATGACGCGGAAGTTGGCCATATCGATGCCTTCGGCCTTGCACACTTCGGCGATCACTTTCTCGTCACCGAGCAAAGTGGCTTCGATGAGACCTTCCTTGACGGCGGCGTTCACCGCGCAGATGGTATGGTCGTCGTTGGCATAGGCGGCCACAAGACGTTTCTTGGGTTTGCTGCGCAAAACCTCAAACATTTGCTCTAATTTTCTGATTTCCATAATATTGTATTTAAAAATTTCAAAATTTTTTATTTCAAGATTGGAAGATTTTGCAAAAGTACGAAATATTATTGTTCAAGTCAAAGGAAAACATAGAATAAAAAAGCCTTTTGGCGAGGCGCTTTTTCAAGTTCAGCAGCCGTTGCCAAAAGGCGTAATTCTATTCCGTAGGGATGGCTTTAATAATAAATAATATTCAAATCCAAACGTTTTTGCTGCAACGACTCGACGGCGCGTTTCTTCACCTTGGTGTTGTAGACCTTGAGCTGCCTCAGCGAAGGGATGTTCTCGACGGGCGAGATGCTGCGCACGTTGGTGTTGTTGACGAACAGGTTCTCCAACTTCTGCAGGCCCGACAGGGGCTTCAGCGACTTCACGGGCGTGCCGCTAGCGTTGAGCGTGACCAGGTTGTCCATCTTCGAGAGCGGTCCCAAATCGCCGACTTGGGTGTTCTCAATGTTGAGCAACTCCAGCAGGGTGCTTGCCTCGATGGGTTTCAGGCTGCTGATGGGGTTGTTTTGGGCATTAAGTTCCACCAAAAACTCCTTGCCTGCCAAAGGATTCAAGTCGCTCACGCCTTGATTGTTGATGGTGAGGCGTTCGAGCCACATGAGGTCGGTGAGCGGCTCAAGGCTGGCGATCGGAAACTCGGGGGTGATCTCCAGTTCTCTCAAATCCCTAATCTGCTGCAACTGTAAGGCTTCAGGCATATCCTGTTGGATGCCCAAGGCATTGCGGAAGATGGCCTGCCATATCGCGTCGAGGTTGTTCCACCACGTCTTCAAAATCTCGGTTTGATACACCACCGTCACCTGTCGTTGCTTCTCTTTCAGGGCGACAACTTGGCTCTTGCCGATGATGGTGCTGTCGGCCAAGACGACTTCAATCTTGCCATCGTTGGCCAAAGCGCTGAGGTCGTTGACAGGGGTGTTCATGATGTTGAGGAAACGCAGACTCGGCATATCCTGCAAGGGCTTGAGGTCGTTGATATAGGTGTGCTCGATGTTGAGCGACTCCAAGTTGGCCAGGCCTTGTATGGGTTGCAGGTAGCTGATTTCCGTGTTGGCTATATTGAGGCTGCGCAGGTTGGTCAGGCGACTGACAGGCATCAGGTTTTGCAAGAAGCCGTTACCCGAGAGGTCGAGTTCCTGCAGGTTGATGATCTGATGCAGCTGCTCTGTGGTAGGCTCTTTGCCGACCTGTATCTGCTTCGAGAACACGGACCTCCAATACACCGGGAGACCGTTCCACCAGTTCTTCAGCGCCTCGGTGTCATAGATGACGAGGGCGAAGGGGTTGTCTTTGGTGAAAGCGCTGGCCTCCTCGTCGTGGATGCCCGAGTGGTCGCAATAGATCTTGCTCAAACGACGGTTGCCTTTCAAGGGCGAGAGGTCGTTGATAGAGGTATTGCTGCAATACAATTCCTTAAGACTTTCCATCTCACCCAAGGCGCGTAGGTTGCTGATGGCAGAGCCCGAGATGTTGAGGCTTTGCAGGTCTTTCAGCTGGCTGATGGGGCCCAGGTCGCGCACCGAGGTGTTGCTGATATCGAGGCTGCGCAGCTTCGTCATGTCTTGCAGCACGCCGATGTTGGCGATACGGGTGCCACTCACGTTGAGCGTGGTGAGGTCGGGACAACTCTTCACCTGCGTGAGTCTGCTCACTTGGGTGTTGGCCAGGTTGAGGTTCGTGAGGTTGCGCAACGAGGCGAGTACCGAAAGGTCGTCGACGGTGGTGTTGGCCATCTCAAGCTCTTCGAGGGTAATGTTGTATTTCAGTGCCGTGAGGTCGTTAGCCAAAGTGGAGTTGGCGCGCAGCACCTTCAATTTGTTGAGGTTACGCACGGGTGAGAGGTCTTCCACCGAGGTCTCCGAGACGTCGAGCCAGGTGAGGTCCGACAGCTCGTTGAGCGGCTCCAAGTTGATGATTTCGTGGATGCCCGAGAGGTCGAGGCGCTGCTTCTGTCTGACGAGTTTCAGCTTGGCGTCGAGCTCGGCCATGTCGTTCTTGAAGATCTTGTCCTTGAGGCCGGTCTCGCCCGTGACGGGATCCACGATGGGGTACGAGCCCATGAAATCGGTCGCGGTGATCATGCCGACATGGGCCAACGGGATGCTGTCGTAAAGCATCACGTCGCTGCCGAGACGGCTCTTCCAGTTCTGCGACAAGTTGTTCCACCAGTTGCGAGCCGCTTCTTTCTCGTTGATCTTGGAGGTATAGATGCTGGCGATCTTCAGGCTATTGTTCTGTCTGTCAAGGTTGATCTCAACGAAGCGGTTCCTGACGTTGTCGACGGCCTCGTCGTTGATGGTCATGGCATTCAAGTGACGCGTCAGTGTAGCCTTGAAGAAGACGCTGCCGTCGTCCCTCACGTTGTTGCTGATGCTTTGCACGTCGAACTTGAAGGTGGCCCACTTGAAGAAGAAGTCGATGTCCTTGAGATAGGCCTGCACGTCCTTGTTGATAGGCGTCTTGCGGTTCACGTCGAGGTCGTCTTCGATCTGCACTTTGTCGTCGGTGAAGACCTTGCTCCAGCTCTCGGTGAACACGATCTCCTTCTCCAAAGCGGTGGAGGTGCTGTCGCCCAAGAAGTTCATGGTCTCCTCGAGATAGGTGACCATCGCCTTGATCTCGTTCTCATATTTTGTGGCTTCGTCTTTCGAGAGTTTTTGGGCCTGTGCGCCAAAGGCGAAACCCAGCAGCATTAGGGTGAGTAAAGCTACCTTTCTCATGGTTGATAGAATTTGATGAGGTTGATTTTTTCCTTTTCAGGCATGTAGATGACGTTTGACATGAGCCAGCCCGAGTTGAGGCCTGAGCGGTTGAACCACGACACCTCGAAATACCAGTCCTTGATCTGCAGGACGTGGAACTTCACTCCGTCGACATGCTGGAACACCAGCTTGCCCTTCTTGATCTCGTAGAAGAACAAGGTCAGGTAGTCAGGTTGGAATTCCTTGGAGGCATAGTATTCGATGACGTCGGGGTCCTGGAAGGCCTTGTAGATGTTCATGAAGTCGAGCTCGTGGCTCATGGGATGCAGGAAGTGCTTCTCCCGTTCGGCGATCTCGCCATTGGGGAAGAGTTTGTTAAACTCCGAGAAATACACGTTGGTGAGCACCCATTTCGAGCCCAGGCCTTCTTTCTCGACGGCCAGGAAGAGGATCACGTTGACGTCGCGGCCGTTGTAACGGAAGGTGCACGACACCTCGGAGTACCAACGTCCGCCGAGGAAAGTCATATAAGTGGAGTCGCCTTTGGTGACGTCTTCGATGAAATAACGCTGCAACTCGGTCTGCTTGCCGTATTTCTCCTGATCGAAGAGGATAGGCAGCGACTGGCGGCGCATCTCGTTGTTGCGGTATCTGGGGTCTTTCGGGTTGAGTTGGTTGCCAAACTGGTCTTCCTCGTAGTTGAACCGGCGCATGAACTGACCCATCTGCTTGGTCATGGCATAAAGCTCGGTCTCGTCCATCTTAAAATCGCCAATGGTTTGGGCGAAAGTGTTGCCCGCCAGGAGCAGACCTAAAGCCAAAAGCGCGATATGTCGGAAATGAACTTTCATGGTTGTTTACCCAGACCATGAACCCTGACCATGACCGTCTTCACCAAAGGCTAGGCAGGTCAGGGTCAGGGTCACTGGTCTTGGTCATAGAATTATCGATTCGACGTTTCCTTGACGCGCATGTCGCCGAGCAACACATCCCAGAAGCCGATGGTGCGGCCGCCGATCTGCGTCTCTTTGCGTTTCACGTAGACGGTGATGTCTTTCTTGGTGGTGTCTTTATAGGCCAGGTTGCCCTCCTTGTCGTAGCCGCGGAAGGTCTGGAAGATGGTGATGACACCCACATAGGTGCCGTCGGGCTGACGTTGCAGGTCGCTGACGTATTCGATGTTGTACCATTCAATCTCGACGCGGTCGTAATTGAGGCGCATAAGGTGCTCAAAATACTTGCGGACACGGTAGTAAGTGATCTTGTTGGAGCCCAGCGACGACACACCGATTTCGGCGTCGCTCATGAAGAGCTCCTCGGCGCGGTCGATGACACGGTTGGCCTCGCTGAAAGGCGTCTCTTTCGAACCTACGATTTTGATGTATTTGCTCAGGTCTCTCACCTTCTCAAGGGCGAGGCTGTCGATGGCTTGCTTGCGTTCGTAGCTCAATTCGTCTTGTGCCATGGCGCTTCCCACGAAACACAAGGCAATCACTAAAGTGGCAATGATCTTTTTCATTTCTTTATCAGTTCAAGTTCGTTAATCTTTCCTTGGTCGTTGTATTTGATATCATGCACCTTCTCGGTGGCTTTCTTCTGGTCCTTCAGGTAGTTGAGGTATTTCTCGATGGTGGTCGGACGATCGTAGTCGTTGAAGCCCTGGTTCTGCTTGATGATGATCAGCACGGGGGTGTTGGGCGACTCGAACAAGCCCAAAGTCTCGTTGATGACGCGGTTGGCTTGGCTGGAGCTGCCGGCACCGGCGATGCTGTTGAAGTTGCGCCCCAACACGGCATCGGCGGCATTGGCTTTCTCGCGTTCCTCACGCTCGCGGCGCTCCTCTTCTTCTTTCTGAGCGCGTTCGCGGGCGAGTTTCTTTTCCACCTGGAAGAGCAGGTCGTCGACTTCGGCGTTCTGCAAGTTCCAATCCTTGATGGTTTGCACACGGGCTTCCTTCTCCTCGAGGCTCCAGAGGGTCTCGTCGTCGAGGATGGCGTTGAGGTCTTTCACGGCCTGTTCCACTCTTGATTTGTACTCAGCCTCGGCCGCTTCCCTGGCGAGACGTTTCTTGCTCTTGCAACTGGTGGTGCCTCCTATCGTGATGAAAGCGGCGAGAAGGACCATCATGATGGTTGTGATTCTAGATTTCATATGATTTCAAAATTTAACTTCGTTGGATTTCAAGATTTCTAATTTCAAGATTTCAAGATTTCTAATTTCAAGATTTAACTACGTTGAATGCTTCGCATTTCAAGATTCGTTTCTGTTAATAACTCATACAGGCGTAATAAATTGCAAAAGTAGTGCTTTTTTTGTTGCCACAAGCCGTTTTGCGGCAAATTTAGTGCCAAATCAACCCAGAGGTATCTTCTTGATCACTTTGTAGATGGGTCCCGTGGGCTGCAGGATGCTCTCGTAATACACCAGTTCTTTCACGTCGGCATGGAGGTAGGTCTTCTGCTCGATGCTGTTACAGACCTTCAAGAAGAACTGCTTGTCAACCAATGACTTGATGCGGCATACGGTGAGATGCGGCACAAAGTTCTGGCGGTCGCGGAGATAGCCCAAATCGTCGAAGGCGTCCAAGAGGTCGGCCTCGAGGTCGAAGAGGGCCTTGGGCTGGTCGTTCATGCCAAGCCAGAGCACACGAGGCACGTGGTTGCTGCCGAAGAAACCCGTCTTGTCGAAGTCCATCGTGAAAGGCTGGTGTCGTTTGGCCACCTTCTGGCACGATGCGATGATGTCGGAGATGTCGTCGACGGGCGTGCTGCCAAGGAACTTAAGGGTCAGGTGGATGTTCTCGGGCCGGCAGTAGTTGATGAATCTCTCGTGGGTCAGGTTTCTCTTCAGTTTCTCGACCAGGGCGGGGTATTCGGTCCCGCTGGGGATATGGATAGCGAGGAAAGTTCGTTTGGTGTACATGGTGGCTTGATTTTGGCTGCAAAATTAGTTTTTTTCGCCGCGCCGTGCCTTTTTTCTTCCCATTTCAACAAAAATCCGTACTTTAGCACTTCCAAAAAACGACAAAAATGAACACTTATTCCATAGGTATCGACATTGGCGGCACCAACACCGACATCGGACTGGTGCGCGACGACGGCCGCTGCGTGGCCAAGAAAAACCTCCCGACCAACAAATATTTTGACGCCGACCTCTACGTCTCGGACATCTACGACCAGATCAAACTGTTGATGCAAGAAAACGGCGTCGAGGCCATCGAGGGCATCGGCATCGCGGCGCCCGTGGGCAACTACTATACGGGGTGCATCGAGAACGCCTCCAACCTCAATTTCAAGGGCATCGTCGACCTCAAAGCGCTCTTCAAGGCGCATATCGACGTGCCGGTGGTGGTGTCGAACGACGCCAACGCCGCCGCCTACGGCGAGTTGGTTTACGGCGGCGCCAAGGGCATGAAGCATTTCATCATGTTCACCCTCGGCACGGGTGTGGGCAGCGGTGTGGTGGTCGACGGCAAGCTGGTGCTGGGCAAGACCGGTGGCGCGGGCGAACTGGGCCATGCCATCCTCATCCCCGAGGGACGCCAATGCGGGTGCGGCAACAAGGGCTGTCTCGAGACGTATACCTCAGCGCGAGGCATCGTCCAAACAGCAAAGGAACTTATCGAAAGTACGCCCGAATACGATGGGGCGCTTCGCAAAGTCGCACCTGAGGAACTTACTAGCAAGATGGTGGGCGACGCAGCTAAATATGGCGATCCCTTGGCCCTCAAAGTCTTCGAGAAGACGGGCTATCTGTTAGGTATCGCTATGGCCAATGCCGTCACCTTCAGTGGTCCCGAGGCCATCTTCCTCTTCGGAGGTCCCGTAAAGGCAGGCGACGTGTTGCTCGACCCCGTTCGCAAGTCGTTCGAGGAACACCTCTGCTTCATCTTCAGAGGCAGCGTTGAGGTGCGTGTCTCGGAGTTGCCCGACAACGACGCGGCCATCTTGGGCGCAGCGGCATTAGTGAAGGCGTAATAAGGGAAACAAATCTGAAATAAATTTGAAATAAAATGCGAAAAGCCACCGCGGTGGCTTTTCGTTTTGTTTGCCCATTTCGACGTTCCGGCGGATTTGCAATCCGTCGGTCTCGAATATGGGGATTTGCAATCCCCTTTGGTTATTCTTTAAAGTACTTGTCCAAAAACACCTTCGCCTCTTCCGAGCCACCGTCGCTGGCCTTGCGCATGAGGAGTTTGGCGTAGGATTGGTCTTGCTCCACGCCTTCGCCGGTGTAATAAAGGGTACCCATGCGGAATTGTGCACTGCTGACCCCCTTCTCGGAGGCGGGACCGTAGTATTCAATGGCCTTCTTCAAGTCTTTCTCCACGCCGAGACCCAAGAAGTAGCAGTCGCCCATCATCGACATCGCAAAGGCGTTGCCGGCTTGGGCGGATTTCTCCCACCATTCGATGGCTTTTTGCTCGTCTTTCGCGGTGCCCATGCCGTAATAGTAGCAGTTACCCACGTTAAGCAAAGCTTGATCGTCGTTGACGGCAGCACCTTTCTGGTACCACTCGAAGGCCTTGTCGGCGCTGGCTGTCACCCCGATGCCTGAACGATAGAAATTGCCCAACGCGGTGCAGGCGGGACCATCACCTTGGTTGGCCGCCTTTAGGTACCACTCCACAGCCTTTTTCGCGTCCTCTTCCACACCCCAGCCTTTCTCATAGCACACGCCATAAGCATACTGGAACTTGACATCACCATGCTCTGCCTTATAGCGGATGCTGTCGATCTGCGAGGCCACACGCTCCTCCACCGAAGCACCGCCGTTTTGCAACTGACTGAAGTCGAGTGGCATGCCCTCCTCAAGTCTCAAAACAGGACCATTGGGGTCGCCCAAGGCAGTAGGATCCACGCCGCCCTTATTGGGCACTTCTATCTGCTGAATGGGGGCTACTGGCACACCCCGAAAGACAAATTCTTCTTTGTTTTGGGTTTGCTCTTGTTGTTCCTGGTTGTCTTTTTGTCCGCAGGCTGTCAGCATCAGCGCGGCGGCAAATATCAAAAGGGATTTCTTCATTTTCATCTGATTTAGGACCGCAAAATTACATATTTTCTCATGAAAACAACATACTGCTATATTTGTTTTGCGTCGCTTTACGTCATTGACTAACGTCGAATCTGACGATTTGCGAGGAACGAAGCAATCCAGACATGAAGCTACATCCCTGGATTGCTTCGTCGTTCCTCCTCGCAATGACGGGGAAGACTCACTTTATTTGGAACCTCACGCCGAGATAGGCGCGGATGCCGCTCAGCGGCCCCCACACCATAGAGGCATCGAAATCCTCGCTGGTCGGGTTGTCCGCAGAGATGATGGGATGCTCCTGCTTGTAGTTGGTCAGGTTCTCGCCACCGGCATAGAGTTCCCAGCACTTGCCCAGTTTCTTGGTGACCTGTGCGTTCATGATGACATAAAAAGGCGAGCGTTCGATATTCTGATCGTTGGCCACGGCGGTGGCGTTGCCGCTCAAGTCGGGCACGCGGCTGTCGCCATTGAACTGTGTGGTGAAGTCGAACTGCCAGGTGCCTGGGGCATACGACATCGTGACCAAACCCTTGTAGCGGTTCACAAACGGCTTCTCACGCAAACTGTCGTCGATGGTCATCTTCACGTCGTTGTAACGGAAGGCCAGGGTCAGGTCGAAGTCCTTGAAGATCTCGCAGTTGGCCTCGATTTGGGCGCTGTTGGAATACGACTTGCCGTTGAGGTTGTAGATGCGGACCTCGTGGGCGTCGGCGTCACGGTCGAGGACGATCTGGTTGACGAAATCGGTGCGATAGAAGTCGGCTTGGATGACAATCTCACGCCAGCCGATGTCGATGCCTTTGCTCATGTTGATGCCATAATTCCATGCCTCTTCCATCTTGGGTGTGTCGAGGAAACGGATGGCTCGTGATGATGCCAACATGGTGGAGTTTTCGGCCAAGATATTGGGCGAGCGGTAGCCCTTGCCGGCAGAGAGGCGAATGGCGAACTCGTCATGCGTCTTGAAGCGCACGTGCAGGCGGGGTGTATAGAGCATCTTTTGGTAGTAAGTGTTATAGTCGGCGCGGAAGCCTGCGATGACGTTCCAATGGTGATCGTCGGCGAAATTGTATTCGACAAAGGCTCCCGGAACTTGCTCTTCACGTTGGAAAGTACTGTCGTTCAGATGCTCGTCATACTTGTCGTAGGTATAACTGGCGCCCACCGAATAGGAGTGATGGTCGTTGAAGAGATAAGAGTCAAACAGCAGGTTGCCATAATAGGAGATTTGGTTGGCGTTGTAGTCAGTGAGGCCGTAATAGGAGTCCACCTTGTGATAAGTCATCTGATGTTGCGTGCCGAGACTGGTGTCCTTGCGGTTGAAGTGATAGCCGCCCTTGGCGAAGGCCTCATAACGCTCGGTGTTGATGCCGATGCCGTACAGGTTGTAACCATCATCAAGACGGTGTGACGGGTCGAAATCCATCTGACCGCCGAGACGGTTCTCTTTCAATGCTTTCAGGCCGACCTTGCAACCGAAACGTCCTGTGTGAGGATGGCTGTAACGCAAGAAGACATTGTATTGCGTGGTCATCGGGTCGTCCATGAACCCATCTTTGTTGCCGTCCATCTTCATGTGGTTGTGGCTCACATGGCCGAAGAGCATGATGCCGTCGGTTTTTCCCACTTTGACACGACCGTTGAAGTTGAAATCGGTCATCAACATGGAGTTGCCATAGAGGTTGCAAAACACTTTCTCACTCTTGTCGGGCAGAGGTTCTTTGTAGTCCACGTTGATCTGTCCCGTGATGGACTCGAAGCCGTTTCTGACCGAGGAAGTGCCCTTGGAGATTTGGATGCCGTTCATCCAGGTGCCAGGCACATAGTTCAGGCCGAAAGTCGATGCCAAGCCACGGAAATTAGGAATAATCTCGGTCATCATCTGGGTATAGATGCCGCTCAATCCGAGCAGTTGGATTTGTTTGGCGCCCGTGACAGCGTCGCTATAGGCCACGTCCACCGAGGCGTTGTTTTCGAAACTACCCGCAAGGGTGCAGCAGGCGGCGCGTTTCAGGCTCTCGGAAGTGAGTTCTTGAATGGCTATGGCCTTGATGGGGTTGATGAAAGAGGCTTTCTCACGCGCATGAATCTCCACCTCATTCAGCATGTGGATAGCGTGAAAGACATGGTCGTAATGGGCAGGTTCCACCATATGGTGAATGGTGTCGTTCTCATAGCTGATACAGCTAAACACAAGGCATCCGATGCGTTCGTGGAGCGGAATCTTGTAATGTCCGTTGGCATCGGTCACCACGCCCTCGTTGACAATCTTCCAATAGACGTTCACACCTGGCAGCGGGGTGCGTTGGCCGTTTTCAGCTTCTTCGTAAACAGTGCCTTCGATAAAACCTTGGGCAAAGGCAGTGGAGGCGAAGGCCAGTAACAATAGGGTAATAAGGGTTATTTGTTTGGTTTTCATAATGATATCTGTTTATGTTGTTTGTGCGTTCTTCGAACGTCATTGCGGGCTTGACCCGCAATCTCCTATGCGTTAGGAACACTTTCCCGCACAGGGGATTGCGGATGTTCCTCCGCAATGACGGCAAGGCTCGGGGCACACATTCCCGGCCTCGTGTCACGGAGGAAGATCAGAAAACCAAAGGATTCAGCCGCAAGGCGGAGAAAAACACCAGCCTGTCCCTCGCGGACAAGAAATGAAGTATTTTCCTTGCCGTGAATTGACGCCACACCTGCTGTGATTTCAGCACGAGGTCTTGTTGGTCAAGATGGACGAAGACAAAAGGCTGTAAATGGAATTCGAGGTGTTTATCAGGCGAAAAAACATAATTGTCGGTGAACTGGATCTTGCTGTCGAAGTCATTGCAGCAGCATTTGGCGTCGAAATGGAGGACTTCGTGAAGCGAGACCGTCTCCGTTTCGTGCTCATGATGGTGACCTAGGCAATGCACGCATTCCGCGGCGGCATCGCCGAAACTGCCTGTCATGTGGTGATCCTCGGTGCAGTAATGGAACTTCACGTCCCATCCCATCGAGACAAAGAACACCACAAGGGCCGTCAAAAGGGAACCGATTTGCAATAATCGTTTTTTCACGTTGCAAAAATAGGGATTTTTTTTGTAAATTCGCCCCGTTTTTGTGACTATGGCCATGAGCCATAGTCAATAAAACTAAATCTTGAATCTAATGGCAGACGGTTATCTTGAAAAACGTTATGAAGAGGTCTTTGGCAAAGGCGCCAAGAAGACCGTAGTGAAGCACACCTCTATCGACACTTTAATGGAGAAAAACCGTAGTTATCGCGGCTACGACCCGAACTTTGTGGTGAAACGAGAGATGCTGGAACGCATCGTGGCGGTGAACACCCGCATCGCCTCTGCTAAAAATCAACAGGTGCTGCGTTTCAAATTAGTAACCAAAGACACGGGAGCGGATATCATCGTGCAAAACATGAAACTCGGCGGTCTCCTGCCCGAACTGCACCTCCCCTTCCCCGGCACCGAACCCAATGCCTTTATCATCATCTGCAGCACGGTGCCCGAGACAAAACTCGTCGACATCGACCTCGGCATCGCGGCGCAGAGTATGCTGTTGAAAGCCACCGAGATGGGCTTGAATGGCATTATGATAGGCGCTTTCAACAAGGCGAAGATTGCCGAAGCGTTCGAATTGCCATACGAGCCGCTGCTCATCTTGGCCATCGGCAAAGGGGCTGAAAAAATCAAGTTGCAGCCCGTCGATGCGGGCATGCAACTTGCCTATTATCGCGACGCGGAAGGCGTGCAGTATGTACCGAAAATCCGGTGGGAACAGTTGATTATTTAGGTTTGTAGGGCTGTCACATCGTGGCAGCCGCATAGGGATTCCCCATCATGCGGCTGCCGTGATACGACAGCCCTACACAAAACCGAAAATTGTTTATTGCAATTTGAAGTTGATAGGCATTTGATATCTTACCCGAACGGCTTCACCTTTCATTTTGCCAGGTTTCCATTTCGGCATGCCCTTTATCACGCGGACGGCCTCCTCATCGCAGCCTCCACCAATGCCTTTCTTGACATTGACTTCATTGACACTACCGTCTTTCTCAACAATGAAACTCACAAACACTCGGCCAGAGATTTCCTTGTCCCGGGCCTCTTGTGGATAAACAATATTCTTGGCCACATATTCCATCATTGCTGCTTCGCCTCCTGTGTATTGAGGCATTTCTTCAACGATCTGATAGACACCGTTTTTGTCGGGTTTCATATCGACTTTGCTTACACTCGATTTCTTCACGGGTTGTTTCGGTTGAGTATCAGATAGTTTGAAGTTGATGGGCATCATATAATTGACACGGACGGGCTTGCCTTTTTGCATGCCAGGCTCCCATTTTGGCATCCCTTTGATAACCCGAGCGGCTTCCTCGTCGCAACCACCACCGATGCCACGCACCACTTTCACTTCGTTGACGCTGCCGTCTTTCTCGATAACGAAACTCACAAACACTCGGCCTGATATATTCTTATCTTTTGCTTCTTGGGGATATTTGATATTATCAGCCACATATTTCATCATTGCTTCTTCACCACCACGGTATTGAGGCATTTTTTCCACAATTTGATAGACGGTGTCGGGGTCCTTTTCCATTATTTGAACTGGGTTGTCTTCCGTGGTCAAGATCTTGAGGTTGAATTTACTGGTAGAGAGGGTGAAGGGGTCAACACTGTACAGCGTCGTGTCGCCGTGCTTTTCCATCGCACTGAGATGGAATGAGATGTTCTCGTTGGGCGATCCGTCCGCATTGTAGCAGGTGGTTGTGATTTTGTTGCGCGTCTCGCCTGT
This sequence comes from Candidatus Limimorpha sp., assembly GCA_045132275.1. Lineage (GTDB taxonomy): Bacteria > Bacteroidota > Bacteroidia > Bacteroidales > F082 > Limimorpha. The sequence goes on along the minus strand of JBGURY010000013.1, from coordinate 484,433 downwards.
AATAGGATCGGGCGCCTCGGTGCTCTCAAACTTGACGTAAGAGCCGTCTTCGTTGTAAATAATGGTGTCCGTCAGATTCATCGGAAGGCCGTTGTCGTCATAGATCTCGAACCAGCCGATCTGGATACTAATGTCATTCTTGTCGGACTGTTGCTCCTGTGCCGCGACTTTCGTGTTGGCAATCAGCAGAACGGCTAGCACAGGCAATGTCGCCAAGAGCCTCCACCAGAGGCCCTTGGCCTTTTCATTCTTTGTAATCATCTTGATTCTTTTTTTGGTAAGGATTAAACTGAAGTTATTGCTCATTCCGCTGAAGTCGACAGCCGTGCACTGCTGCAGGATCAGCATCATGTAGTTCTTTTTGTCAACGCCGGTGGCCACCACATCGCGGTCGGCTTGGTATTCGTGGAGACTCTGCAACTCCTTCTTATACAGATAGATGAAGGGGTTGAACCATTGCAGGATCATCATCAACTCGGCAAAGAGGATATCCCAAGAATGATGATGCTCAATGTGGCTAATCTCATGTCGCAAGATGTCGGGGTCCACATTTTCATTGGGGAAGAAGGCATAGCGGAAGAAAGAGAACGAACCTTGTTCGCGACCCGTGAACACCGCCGTGCAGCCCTCCATCTTGCGTTTCGGCGAGCGGATGATGAGCGCCACAAGCCGCCCCAACTTGATGAGAAACAGCAGCGTCATCACGCCGACACCTAACAAATAGATGCCGCCTATGACCTGCCACACGCTGAAACGCGACGGCGTGGTGGTGGTCACCGACACCTCGGGCAGGACGGGCTGACCGTCGGGCGTGACGATGACTTCGTTCAGCATCGTTCCATTGAAAATGTTTTGTTTCAAGGTCGCCATTTGAGGAACTTCCATACCCGACAGCAGGCCGAGCAGCGGCATGGCCAAGGCCAACAGCATGCTCGTCAGCAGGAAAAAGCGGTTAAAGTGCAGGCGGTTGCTGTTGCGGAACAACAGGCGGTAGACCAGCCAAAGAACGGCGATTGTCGCGGCGACAGGCAGCAGGTGGCCCATGAATAATTCTTGTGCGTTCATGGCTTATTTCCTTTCTTCGGTTATGGCTTCGTCGATCACCTTTTTCAGGGCCTCCAGTTCCTCGAGGCTGAAGTTCTCCTTTTTGGCGAAGGCCGAGACGAGGTCTAAATAGGAATTGTTGAAGTAGCGTTCCACCACGCTGCCGAGATAGCGCTGCGAGTACTCCTCCTTGCTGATGACGGCCGAGTAGCGGTTGGCGCGACAGAAGGTCTCGTGCTTCACGAAGCCTTTGTTTTCCAAGATCTTGATGACGGTTAGCACGGTGTTGTAGGCCGGCTTGGGCTCGGGGAAGGCCGCCATGATTTCGTTGGCGAAGCCCTGGCCGATGCTCCAGATGACTTGCATCACTTGTTCCTCTCCTTTGGTTAACTCTTTCATATGCCTTGTTTTTATAATTAATCAATAGCTGATGTTCATGGTTTTGCTGATTTGGATCAGGCGTATTCTTTCTTCATCCGACAACACGAAATCATTGTCACGTAAGATAAGGATCTCCATCTCCGGCTTTTCCACCAGTTCCCAAGGGAAACGCTCCAGCAGGTTGTGCTCGGCGTCGAAATCGTAGAGTGCCTTCATCTTCGACAAATCAGGCAGTTCCAGCAGGTGGTTGAAACCCACGCCGAAGCGTTCGATGGAATCCATTTCCGTAATCCATTCCGGAATGAAATGCAGTTCGTTGTGATGGATATAGAAGTATTTCAGGCGTTTCAGGTTGCGCAAGGTGTCGGGGATCTCCTCGATCTTGTTGAACGAAAGGAAAAGTTGTTGCAAGTTGTCCATGTCGCCAATGAAATCAGGAATTTCCGTGATCTTGTTCTTATAGAAATCCAAGTGCTTCAAATTCTTGAAACCGACCAATTCCTCCGGGATGGATTCAAACGCGTTGTCATAGAAAATCAAGTATCTGGCTTGTTTCAGCTCGGCAAACGACTTGGGCAAGCTGCTGAGTTGGTTCTTCGACAGGTTCAGGCTCTCGCAACGCAAAATTCCGACATTGTCGGGAAGCTTCTTGATGCCATTGCCCGCCAACAGGACATCTTCGACCTTCGACAAACGGCGGATATCCCGTTTATTTAATTTCAATTGATTGAAATTCAAATTGATTTCCTCAAGACTATCCAATGAACTGATCCATCTGGGAATATGTTTGATCTGGTTGCCTTCCAGATTCAGTCTTTGCAGACGCTTGCAACGCTTGACGCTTGAAGGGATCCGGTCAAGACCAGCGCTGGTCAGCGAGAGCACCTCGATTTTATTGTCTTTGGGAATGTCAAGATCGTGTATTTCGGCCTTGACTACTTCAAACCTAGTCACCGAATCAGGAACATAAGTCACATACTTATACTTGGCTGGTTGGGTCACGCATGAGGTGAATAATCCCATCACCATTAATAATACTATGTTTCGTTTGATAGCCATTTTGGTTTGTCTTGACGCTGCAAATATAGAGAACTTTTTGAATATACAACTAAAAAATTAGTTTATTTATTGTATTTTTCGGTAAAAATTTTCTATATCATTGATTTTCAATAGATTTTAAAAGAATATTTTTTGGATTCCCTGCGAAGCAGTCCTATAAAACCACATTTTTTCAAAAAAATGCGTTCCGTTTCGTGAATTATTCCTATTTTTGCAGCCGCAAAGTGAGGCCACTTTAGCTCAGTTGGTAGAGCAACGCATTCGTAATGCGTAGGTCGTTGGTTCGAGTCCGACATGTGGCTCATGCAAAAGAGTTTCGGAAACGGAACTCTTTTTTTGTTGCCCAAAACCGACATCTTTCCTTCTCTTTCGCGGAAATTCCCTATCTTTGCAGGTTATTCTATATTGGATATGTCTGCGCCAAACAAATTGATCGAGAAAATCGAGGGCTTCACGCGGAAGTACTATCTCAACCGCCTGATACAAGGCGTGTTGGTGGGTGCCGTGCTATGGATTGTCTTCTACCTGCTCATCAATGGACTGGAATACTTCTCCTGGTTTCCGCCCAAAGGCCGATTTGTGCTGTTCCTGTTTTTGCTGGCCGGCAGCGCCTTTGTCTTGGTGTACTATTTCCTCATTCCGCTTGTCAACCTCATCCGCTACCGAAGGAAAATGTCGGTGGAACAGGCCTCGGTGCTCATCGGCAAGTTCTTCCCCGAGATCAAGGACAAGCTGCTGAACACCATACAGCTGAGTAACCAAGCGGCCTCCGATGCCGACAATGCCCTATTGGCAGCCACCATAGAGCAGCGCAGCGCCCGCCTCTCCCCTATCCGCTTCTCCGATGCCGTCGACTTGCGAGGCAATCTGAAATATCTGGGCGTCTTCTTCGGCTCGCTCCTTGTATTAATAGCCTTGATGGTCTTCCTGCCTTCTTTCGCCGTGCAACCCACACAGCGTATCGTCAACTACGAGCAACATTTCGAGAAGCCCCTCCCCTATCAGGTCGTTATCGAACAAGACGAATTTGAGACCACCCAGGGACAAGAGGTGAAGTGCAGCATCCATGTCACCGGCGACCGCATCCCCGACGCCTTCTATGTGAAGAGCGAGCTGGGGCAGCAACTCATGACAAAAGGCTCGGCCAATGATTTCAGCTACACCTTCAAGAACCTCTTCAACGACTTGACCTTTAACGTTATCGGCGGAGAATACACCAGCCGTCCCCTGCACATCACCGTGCGCCCCAACCCCACCCTACTCTCCTACCGCTGCGAGGTGCGCTATCCGGCCTACATCCACCGCAGTAACGAGACCCTCGACGGCAAGACAAGACTCATCGTGCCCCAAGGCACCAACCTCACCTTCAGCTTCACCACCCGTGACACCGAGCGGATGACCGTTAGCCGCGACTCGCTGACCACCGACCTGACCGCCAAAGACGACGTCTTTGAATACCAATTTGTGGCGGGACAGTCCACCAAGTTCGAGGTGCAGGTGCAGAACAGCTGGAATCAGACCATAGAACCCCTCCCCTTCTCCGTCGACGTGCTGCCCGACGCCTATCCCGACATCCGTGTCGAGTCGTTCGACGAGCAACTCTCCACCGACGTGTATTTCTCGGGCCTTGTCACCGATGACTACGGCTTCAGCAAACTGACTTTCAACTGCAAGGTCAAGGAACCCATTGAGAAAAACATCGTCAAGACCGTGCCCTTGGATCTCAAACAGACCCGTTCCTCCTTCTTCTATCAATTCAACATGGACAGTCTCGGCATCATGCCCGGACAGAACATGGAGGTGTATTTCGTGGTGTGGGACAACGACGGCTACCATGGACCCAAGTCGAAGCGTTCGGAGACCTTCACCTATTACAAGCCTTCAGAGACGGCCTTGGACAGCATCGCCGACCAACAGTCGGAAGATATCATGGAACGCCTGCAGGAGAAGTCGCAAGAGGCAGACAAACTGCAAGAGGAAATCGAGAAGATGTTGCAAGACCTCATTCAGAAGAAAGACCTCGACTGGTCGGACAAGGAGAAGATGAAAGACCTTCTGGAGCGGCAGCAGCAAGTCCAAGAAGAATGGAACAAACTGCAGGAAGAACAAGAGAAACTGTCTGACTTCATGAAAGAGCACGACCTGGGCAACGAAGACCTCCTCAAGAAACAAGAGCAAATCAACAAGCTCTTCGAGGAGGTGATACCCGAGGAGTTGCAGAAACTCATGGAGCAGATCGACAAGCTCCTTGAGGAGATGCCGCGCGAACAGATGCAGCAGATGATGCAGGACATCAAGAAAAACAACCAGTCGATGCAGGAACTGCTCGACCGCAACTTGGCGCTTCTCGAACAACTGAAGATGGAGAAGGACCTCAATGACTTGGCCAACAAATTGGACCAACTAGGCGAGGAGTTGCAGAAACAAGAGGCTGGTAATCAGGATAAAACAGGGGAGAAGGACGAGCAAAAATCAGCCGAGGAAGCCAAAGAGGAGTTCGACAAAATGATGGATGAGCTCGACCAGCTTCTGGAGAAAAACGAAGACTTGCAGCAACCTTTCGACATGGAGAAGGACCAAGAGATGGAGGAGAGCATCGACCAAGACCTGCAAGACGCCATGCAGAACGAGCAGAACAGCCAGCAGCAACAGTCGCAGCAGAAGAAACAGAGCGCAGGACAGAAGATGCAGAAGATGGCGCAAAACATGATGTCGATGATGCAGATGCAAGGCATGGAGCAACTGGCCGAAGACGCCCACCTGATGCGTATCCTGCTCGAGAACGTGGTCCACGCCTCGCACGAACAAGAGGCGTTGATGAAAGAAATCGGCAAAATGCGCACCGACGACCCCTCGTTGGTCGAGAAGATCATCCATCAAAAGGAAGTGGCCGACAACTTCAACATGGTCCGCGACTCGCTGCGCAGCATGGCCCTGCGTCAACCCATGATTCAGAACTATGTGTTCGACGAACTGCATACCATTGAGAATCAGACCGAAAATGCGATGAAACAGCTCAACGAGCTGAAGCTCTCGCAGGCCTCTCGTCACCAGCAGACCGCCATGATGTCGATGAACAACCTCGCTTTGATGCTGGCCGAGTCGTTGGAGAACATGGAGAACAGCATGCAGTCGATGGGCATGCCCATGCAGAGCTGCCAGTCGAAGCCGGGTCAAGGCCAGAAGAGCATGAAAAATATGCAGCAGTTGCAGCAACAACTGAGCGAACAACTCAAGCAGATGCAGCAAAAGATGGAGCAAGGGCAACAGACGCCCAACTCCATGAGCGAGGAGTTCGCCCGCATGGCCGCCGAGCAGGAGATGCTGCGCCAAGGCATGCAGCAGATGCTTAACGAAATGAAGGAGAACGGACAGATCGGCGACGACGGATTGAACGAAATCATCAAAGAAATGGAGAAGCTGGAAGAGGAATTGGTGAACAAGAAAATCAACCGCCAGATGATCGAGCGCAGCCGCCGCATCGAGTCGAGGATGTTGGAATCGCAGAAGGCCCAAGAGAAGCGTGAGCAAGAGGAGAAACGCAAGTCAAACGAATACAAAGGATCGCATTTCGACAGGAAGATCGACGAGTTGCTCTACAAGGAGACGCTGAAGAAAAACCAGGAGTTCCTGAAGACCAACCCGATTGAATACGCACCCTATTATCAGGAGAAAATCAACGAGTATTACTTGAAGAAAAACACGCATTAAGATGATCAGATTCAGCACATTGGATGTGGAAATGCCGCCCGTCGAACCGCAACGCGACAAGGCGTGGATCGTCGAGGTGGCTCAAGGCTACGGCAAGACGATAGGGGAGTTGTACTACTATTTCTGTAGCGACGACAAACTCTTGGAGATCAACAAGGAACGTCTTGGCCACGACTTCTACACCGACATCGTCACCTTCCCGCTGACCGACTGCGAGACGGTGCTCTCGAGCGAGTTCTGCATCAGCGTGGACCGTATCAAGGAAAACGCCGAGACCTTTGGCAGGACCTATGAGAGTGAGTTACACCGCGTTATCATCCACGGCGTGCTGCACCTCATCGGCTTCGACGACCACACCGAGGAAGACGAGAAAGAAATGCGTGAAAAAGAGGAAGAAGCTTTGAAATTATTGTTTAGTTAACTGATTGTCAGGTTATTATATAGATTGTTTCCCGTGAAACACTGAAAGAAAGATGTATTTTGAACCCTATGATATCATCGTTGTAGGCGCCGGTCACGCCGGATGCGAGGCGGCAGCGGCAGCGGCCAACATGGGCAGCAAGGTCTTGCTTGTCACCATGGACTTGCGGCTAATGGCCTCCATGTCGTGCAACCCCGCCATGGGCGGCATCGCCAAGGGACAGATCGTCCGCGAAATCGACGCTATGGGCGGCTATTCCGGCATCGTCAGCGACCGCACCATGATCCAATTCAGGATGCTGAACAAATCGAAGGGTCCCGCCATGTGGAGTCCTAGATGCCAAAGCGACAAAATGATGTTCTCCGCCGAATGGCGCAGCCTCCTGGAAAAGACACCCAACCTCGACTTCTGGCAGGACACGGTGGTGGGCTTACTCATCGACGGCGACCAAGTCAAAGGCGTCAAGACGATGATGGGCGGTGAGATCGAAAGCAAGGCGGTCATCCTTACCAATGGAACCTTCCTCAATGGTTTAATCCACATCGGGGAGCAGCATTTTCCCGGCGGAAGAATGGGCGAAGTGGCCAGCCATGGCATCAGCGAACAATTGAGAGAAGCCGGCTTTGAGGTCAAGCGGCTGAAGACGGGTACGCCTGTTCGCATCGACGGCAGAACCATAGACTTCAGCAAACTCATCGAGCAAAAGGGCGACGACGAAGTGGTGGGCTTCTCCTACACCGAACCTTTCAAAATCAGCAAGCAAAGAAGCTGCTGGATTGCGCATACCTCGCTGAAAGTGCACGAAACGCTTCGCAAGGGCTTCAAATACTCACCCATGTTCAACGGCAGAATCCAAGGCGTAGGTCCCCGATACTGCCCCAGCATCGAGGATAAGATAGAGCGTTTCGCGGGAAAGGACAGCCACCAACTCTTCGTGGAACCCGAGGGATGGACAACGGAGGAATATTACCTCAATGGATTCAGCTCCTCGTTACCGGATTTCATCCAATATGAGGCTCTCAGACAGATAGAAGGCTTCGAGAACGCCAAGATCTTCCGCCCCGGCTATGCCATTGAGTACGATTATTTCCCGCCTGACCAATTGCATCATTCATTGGAGACAAGGAAACTCCATGGCTTGTATTTCGCCGGACAGATCAACGGCACCACAGGATACGAGGAAGCGGCGTGTCAGGGTATGATGGCGGGCATCAACGCAAGCCTGGCCCTCCACGACAAAGAACCTCTGGTATTATCACGCTACGAAGCCTATATTGGCGTACTTATCGACGATCTGATCACAAAAGGCGTAGACGAACCCTATAGAATGTTCACCAGCAGGGCTGAGTACCGCATCCTGTTACGACAAGACAACGCCGACGCCCGTCTAACGGAACTCTCCTATAAACTAGGGTTAGCCAAGGAAGACAGATATCAAAAATACATCGAAAAACGACAAAAAGTGGAGGAAATCAAGAGTTTCCTCAACGAGAACTACGTATATCCAGATGAAATCAACGGCCTATTAGAGCAAAAGGAGAGTACCAAGATCGACCAAAAGATGAAGATGGCCTATTTACTACTTCGTCCTCAACTCAATTTGTCGGAGATGATCGAAACGCTGCCTACTTTGGCACATTACAAGAATCAAGATAGATTCTTCAATGAATGTTTGGAAGAGGCCGAAATACAAATCAAATATGCCAGCTACATCGAAAAAGAGGACGAACTCGCCGACAAACTGAGACGTCTGGAAAGCGTAAAACTACCAAAGGATTTTGATTTCCATCAATTACAGTCATTATCATACGAATCAAGAGAAAAACTGAACCGATACCAACCCGCGACTCTAGGAGAAGCCTCAAGAATTAGCGGGATTTCACCGGCCGATATCAACGTATTAGCCATATTCTTAGGAAGATAGCTCCATTGTTCCACATGAAACACAAAAGACCATGAACAACAAATGCCCCTGGTGCGGATCCGATAAAGCGCAAATCAATCTATGGCTCAAGGACGATTTTTTGAGCAAAGAGGACTTCCACATTTGCGAGTGCCTCAATTGCGGTTTACTCTACACCATGCCACGACCGAGCAAAGACAAAATCGGGGAATACTATAAATCGGAAGAATACTACAGCCATCAAGAAAACAAGAAAGGTTTCATTCCAAGACTTTACGAAAATGTCAAGAAAGTAAACCTAAAGCACAAATATAAATTGGCAACCAATGGATTAACGACAGGAAAACTGCTTGATATCGGTTGCGGTGTAGGAGACTTCTTACACACAGCCGAAGCTCATGGATGGCAATGTACAGGAGTGGAGCCCTCGGAAGAAGCGAAAGCCATCGCTCGACAGAGAACCCAAGCAAAGCTGATGTCAAGCGAGGACCAGGAACAACTCCCAGACGAAAGCTTCGATGTCATCACTATGTGGCATGTACTCGAACATGTAGATGATTTAAGATGGCAAATTGCACAGTTACAACGACTTATAAAGCAAAATGGACGTATCGTCATCGCATTGCCCAACTATAAATCATATGACGGACAGTTTTACAAAGAGCACTGGGCCGCCTACGACGTCCCACGACATCTCAGCCATTTCAATCGAACAACACTAGCTAAAATATTAAAAACCAATGATTTAAAACTTGTCAAGACGGACAAACTGAAATGGGACGCCTATTACATATCATATATGAGCGAGCAATACAAGATTCACAAGCTACCCTTGGTAAAAGGCGTCTACAGAGGATGGCTCTCCAATATCAAAGCGAAACGATCAGGAGAATGGTCAAGTGTGGTCTATATTTTTGAGAAAAAATGACGAAATTGGAGATTTGCCCGTTTTTAAGCCATTTAAGACGATTTTGACATAAAAGGGAATATCTGTCGATCGAGAAAGAAAAAGTCGAAAATACAAAGGATTTTGTAACTTACACAATATCAACAAGAAAACATAGTTTTGTAAAAAACGGCGAAATGAAAGACGCGACAAGGAAACGAATCGGTAACATTTTGTGGATAACAAGCCTCGGCCTGTTGGTTCTCTTCGGCGTGCTCTTCCGGTTATCGACGAACGAGAAATTCGTTCAAAGAGAGTTCCAAAGGACAGTGCTAAAGATGGACCGATCCATGCGGACACTCATCGACAAGGGGCTGAACCACGAGGAACTCGAGAGAAGCAAAACGGGATTGACCGTCTTCATGAACGACACGCTGGTGTTCTGGAACCGCAACGACGTCAGCCCAAGACTGTTGAAACGAAAGGTGGAAGTCGGACACGACACCATCTGCCCTTTGTTGACCGGCAATTATTACGTCAAGTCGTACCAAAACGGGACGATGACCTATTACGTCTATCGCCTAATCAACACGACGTACCAAATAGAGAACCAATATTTCGAAAACCGCCTCCAAAACCTGCCACCCTTTATCAACATCGATATCGCCTTAGCCGATAACGGCGAAAGCACCCAGCTGACCAACAGCGACGGCAAAGTATTGGCCTATTACAATATCGTCAAAAAGCCACGTCTGAAACAACCTTTTAGGATGCTATGGCCCATTCCTCTTATCATATTAATGGTGATTGGACTGGTGATGGCATACAAAAAGAAAGAATCGGAGCCACAAAAGGAAGAAAGAAAGTCACGCGTCATAGAAATCGGAATCGCCACCATTCTCGCGGTTTCCATCATAGGCACCTATATCTACTACAAACACAGCGCAAGACGAGAAAACGAACAGATGGAACGTCTAGCGCAAAACCTGTTGGAAAAGCGCGACCAAGGGTTCGAACAAAGCTACGCCGCCTTTGCGGAACAGGTAAAGGCCGACACGGTCATGCATGAAATGCTGTTCGCCGAGAGTAACGTGTTGGCAGATGTCATCCTGGGCTATTCGAAAGAGCTCTTGTTCGACGAAACCATGCAGGCCTACACCGCCACCTTAACCCTATGCGCACCCAACGACTCAATCAACATCGAACCCGAAGGCTACGAGACAGACTGCGACAACTATTTCCTCGAGAAACTGGCCAACAATAAACAAGATAGGGTAGGAGACGGCCTGTATTTAATGGACTACTACACACTAGACCCCAATTATCTAGGCAAGATCCAAATCACTTCAAAGGACAGTCTGCAACAAAAGACGCTTTACTTTGAGTTTTACAAACCCATCGCCCCCGAAGGATTCGGATTCCCACAGTTGCTGCAGGAGGCAAATAGCGAAAAACCTTATGAATACTCGGTGGCTAGCTACCGCGACAACCAACTGGTGTACAAATACGGACGCTATGTCTACCCGAGCCTGTTGAGTAGGATGCCGGTCCAAGACAAAGAGCTGACCTATAGCCGGAACTACAAGCATTACGCCGTTTGCGAAGGTGAGGCCAACGCCCTTGTCATCAGCACGCCGGCAAAGAAATTCTCGGAGAAAGTGAGTCCCTTCGCTGTGTTTTTCCTGGGACTGACAGTGCCCTTCCTACTCATCGTATGGCTCACCCGACCGAGGGACGACAAGAGAAAAAACAGGACCTTCCGCAGAAGACTCCAAACCTTCGTCTTCCTGACCTTAGGTGTGGCATTAATAGCCATCGGACCCGTTTCCGTGTTCTATATGCGAGCCCTTTACAACCAAAAGACCGAGGCGGCGCAATTCGAGACCACGCGCACTCTCTTGATGGAAATGAACAATGACTTGGATATCGGAGAGCTGCTGAGGACCGCGTCGAGAGACAGCTGGAACGGCATTCTGCAACACTACGCCACCACCTTTTTCACCGATTTGAACCTCTACCAACTCAACGGAAGGCTGTTGGCTACCACGCGACCGGAGATCTACGAACTCCACCTTCAAGCACCCATCATGAACGCGGACGCTTATCAGAACATACACAGAAACAAAGAGCTGTACTTTACCCATGCCGAACATCTCGGAAAAGGAAAATACGAGTCGGCCTACATCCCCTTGAGCGACGCCAACGGCAACACCTTGGCCTATCTCAACACCCCATACTTTTCAAGCAACACCGACCTCCACAATGAGATCATGAACTTCATGCTCACTTACATCAATATCATCTTGGTGTTGTTGGGTGTAGCCTTGATTGTCATCCTGCATAGAGCAAAACAGATCACACAGCCATTGGCACTGATACAAAGCAAGCTCGGCGATTTGGACCTCAACGAGAAGAACGAGCCCATCGAATGGAAAGGCGAGGACGAGATTGGCAAACTGGTAGAGGAGTACAACAAACTCATCGTGAAACTGGACAAGAGCGTCGAGGAACTGAGACGCACCACGACGGAGTCGGCATGGAGAGGCGTGGCGCGGCAAGTGGCACACGAAATCAAAAACTCGCTCACGCCGATGCGCCTCAGCGTGCAACTGCTCCAACACAAAATGGACAGCGGCACTGCCTCGCCTGACGAGATACAACGCACCACAAACACACTCATCGAACAGATCGACGCCCTGTCCGACATCGCCTCGTCGTTCTCCCGCTATGCCAAGCTACCGGAGAATCATCCCGCTCCTTTTGACTTGGCCGAACTGGTAGGCAATGTGGTCAACCTTTACGACAACGAGGAAAACATCGAGTTCCACTACAACTACGACACAACAGCCGACCACACTTATAATGGCGACAAGACCAACCTGAACAGCGCCGTCACCAACCTCGTCAAGAACGCGGTGCAGGCCATCGGATCGAAACCAGACGGATGCGTCGACGTGACGCTGACATCGACCGACAACACCTTCGTCATCAGCGTGAAAGACAATGGCAAAGGCATCAAGGAAGAGGACAAGAGCCAAATCTTCCTGCCCAACTTCACCACCAAGACAGGCGGCTCGGGCGTGGGTCTCTCGTTGACCTACAACATCGTACAGGCCGCTGGCGGAACCATCTCCTTCGAGAGCGAGGAAGGGGAGGGGGCGGAGTTCGTTATTGAATTACCAAAACAATAAACTATTATGAAAAAACTATTATTCCTTCTGCTTTTGGCCTGCGTCCTCGCATCATGTGCGAGTCATCGCCTTACAAACGCTGAAAAATACCCTGCTTTATCGGGAATGATAAATGCGTATTATTATCGTTATTATGAATATCCCAGTTCCGCTGATGAACTAATAACTTTTACAAATGTATACAGAGAATATTGGAGCAAAGAATCGGTAAAAGACAGTATAGAGACCACGCTGAACCATCTTCAAAAAGAAAAAGAAAAGTTATTTTGGAAATGCAACGCAACCTATCCTTGGGAAGAAACGGATTTGGCTATAATATCTAATAATGACACGATCTTGGAGGAATCATATCCACTGGATGATGTTGTGAATGAAAATGGTTTAGTTATCAAATCTGGTAGAATTTTTTCTGCGCAAGAATGGGATTACTTAATGGAATTTTATGTAAAAGATTATTTCAAGTTCCCAAATTCAATTATTGACTTTGTTGAGTATTCTGGGTTACAAGACTTAATAGATACAGATACTCTGCCCATTGACAGAAGCAATGAAGGGATGGGGCTTTTCGGTTTTGTCGGAAATCGATGTAGTGCTGCTGTGTTCCGCTATTTTTTGAACCATCAAGAAGATGTAGTTTGGCATAGCGAAGATACTTCATTATTAATCATAGTAGATGCAGATACCGTCTTTTATAATTTCATAGATTCGGATTTCCCCTGTCATACATATGATAACTATCCTGGGGAAAGGGTTTTGTATAATCCAAAGTTTTACGATTTGGAAGGACATGTTACTTATCTCGATGATTTCTTAATAAGCGAGTTTAGAAATAAAACACATGGATACTTTAGAATACTGTATCCTTTAGAAGTGGATACTAATTATTACAATAATTTTCATTTTCTTCAATACACCCAAAACGAAGGTCTTTCTGTCCTCTGCAAAGATGATGATATGAATCCTAACACTGAGTATTTCAAGCATCTGGAACGATATGTAAAATCATTTGCGGAAAAGAACAAGTTTGGAAAAATAGTTTTCGTTGCTCCTGAACTTAATGACACCGAGATTAGTGAAAGAAATGTCATGCGGATTTATTTAGACGGGAATAACAAAATACTTGTTAATGGCAAGGAAACCCAATTGGAAGAATTAAAGGGTATAGTAAAGAACTTCATAACACCGCATCCAGACGATGACACGGCTCCTGAAGTTGAATGGAAAACATTTGACCTTATAGGTTCCATCCAGGTTTCAAAAGGGATAGTGTTTTTCGATACCAATAGAAATGCAAAATATGCAATATACCTTGATGTCCAAAAAGAGGTACTACAATCTTTTAATGAATTAAAAGAAGAGTTGTCAATAAAGACATTTCAAAAATCATACGACAAACTTGATGAAGAACAGACTAAAAACATCAATAGCGCCGTTCCAATAAGAATCTTAGAAGACATCTTTGAAGAACTGTAATACAAACCTAATTAATCTATGGCAGAAAACAGATTAGGATCATTAGCGAAGCAGACCGCCATCTACGGCTTGAGCAGCATTGTCGGCAGGTTCTTGAACTATCTGCTGGTGCCCATCCACACGCATAGGATGGCTGCCGAATCGGGAGGATACGGCATCGTGACCAACCTATACGCCTATACGGCATTGCTCCTCGTCATCCTCACCTTCGGTATGGAAACCACTTTTTTCCGTTTCTCCAATAAGGAAAGCGTCAACCCTGACAAGGCTTTCTCCACAGCTGGATTATCCGTCGGTTTCGTCGCCATGTGTTTCCTTATATTGGTATCTGTGTTCTTAAAGCCTATCGCTGGCGCTTTGGATTATGCCATGCATCCGGAGTTTGTGGAAATCATGGCTATTATCGTAACTTTCGATGCCTTCCAATCTATTCTGTTTGCAAGACTTCGTTATGAGAACCGACCCCTCAAGTTCATGACCTTGAAACTCTCTTTCATTGTCTTGAGCTTGTTGCTGAACCTGTTCATTTTCTACCTGGCACCTTACCTCAAAGAGCAATTCCCCTCCATGATGGCGTGGTATCAACCCAGCTACCAAGTGGGGTATATCTTCATCGCCAACTTGATTTGTACCACATTGGTCAATTTCGGCTTTATCAAGGAAATCAAGAAACTACGACTCGGCATCGATCGTAACTTGTTGAAACAAATGCTGAAATACACTTGGCCCATTCTACTTCTTGGTTTGGCTGGCATTCTCAACCAGGTGGCCGACAAGATTGTATTCAAGAAAATTGTCCCCGGTCTGGAAGGCGAAGAACAGCTCGGTATCTATGGTGCTTGTGTCAAGATAGCCATGATTATGGCGATGATCACGCAAGCCTTCCGCTATGCCTACGAGCCCTTCGTCTTCGGTGGCAAGCGCGACACGGCTGACAAGGCGACCCAAGCCAAAGTAATGAAATACTTCATCATCTTCACGCTATTGGCTTTCCTCGCCGTGGTGATGTATATGCCTCTGTTGAAATATCTAGTTGGTACAGACTACCACGAGGGTCTGCGTGTGGTGCCCATAGTAATGATGGCCGAAATCTTCATGGGCATCTATTTCAACCTTTCGTTCTGGTACAAACTCATCGACGAGACTTGGTGGGGCGCTATCTTCTCCGGCATTGGCTGCGCTGTGCTGCTCGCCATCAACTTCATCTTCGTTCCCAAATACGGCTACATGGCTTGTGCCTGGGGCGGTTTCGCTGGCTATGCCACCTGCATGGTGTTGTCTTACTTCGTCGGGCAGAAGAAAGCGCCGATACCCTACGACCTGAAGTCGGCGTTCATCTATTTCGCCATAGCGATAGCGCTGTATTATGCACAAAAATATATCCAAATCGACAGTAAGGCGTGGACCTTAGTAATCAACACCGGTTTGTTGTTGGTCTTCGTCGCCTTCATCTGCTGGATGGAGAAGGATCTGGTGAAAGGAGTAACGAATCTCGCAAAAAGTAAAATACTGAAAAAGAAATAATTATGGAATTAAAGATCGTCAACCTATCGAATAACCCCTTGCCCGCCTACGAGACCAAAAACTCGGCTGGTATGGACCTCCGCGCCTATCTTCCCGATGGCCCCATCACCCTCGAACCCATGCAACGCGGTCTCGTGCCGACAGGTCTCTATATGGAGATCCCGGAAGGCTACGAGGGACAGGTGCGTCCCCGCAGCGGACTGGCCATCAAGAGCGGTATCACCGTCTTGAACTCGCCCGGCACCATCGACGCCGACTACCGCGGACAGGTGTGCGTCATCTTGATCAACCTCTCCGACAAAGCCTTTGTCATCAACAGCGGCGACCGCATCGCGCAACTGATCATCGCCCAATGCGAACAGGTGGAACCCGTGCAAGTGGAGACGCTCTCGGAGACCGAACGCGGAGCGGGTGGCTTCGGTCATACTGGAAAAAAATAAAACCCTACTCTAACTATGAAAAACCCACATTATACCCCTAACCGTCATTGCGGGCATGACCCGCAATCTCATGCGCTAAAAAGTGGCATCTCCGAGCGCAGGAGATGGCGGATGTGCCTCCGCCATGACGGTAAAAGGTCTATTGTCTTCTTTCTGCTCTCGTTTTGTATTATTTCAGGTGCCATGGCCCAGTCGGTATCGGAATACGACGGTAAGCCCGACAAGAAGAAGAACGCCATCTACTTCTCGAACGGCTTGCAGAGCAAATACCGCGACGACACCGAAGGCGCCATCCGTAACTTCGAGCAGGCGCTGCGCTTTATGCCCGACGATGCCACCTCGATGTACGAACTCTCCCAGCAATATGCCGACGCGGGACGCATCGAAGAGGCCTTCAACATGATCAAGAAAGCGGCCAAAATCGACCCCGAGAACAAGTGGTATCAGATGCGCCTCGGACAGTTCTATCGTAACCTGGAGCAATACGACGACTTCATCCAACTCTATGAGAAGCTGACCGCAAAATACCCCGACGACCCCGACATGCTCAGCGAGCTCATCGACGCCTACCTCATCACCGAGAACTACGACCAAGCCCTGAAAAAGATGGACCTGCTCGAGCAACAGGTGGGCGAGAACGAGTTCATCACCGAACAACGTCTGCAGGTGCTTCGTCGCCAAGGCAATGAAAAGAAAGTCATCTCTGAACTGGAGAAATTAATCAAGGAAAACCCTGAAAATCCTCGTTACTATAGTTTGTTGGCACAACTTTATTCCGAGAAAGGCAAGGATAAGGAAGCTCTGAAACTATACGAAAGAATAAAAGAAGTGAACCCGGACGACCCGTATATCAACATCTCGCTCTTGGAGTTCTATGAGAAAAACGGCGAAATGGACAAGGCCTTCAACGAACTACTTTCTGTCATCCGAAACAAGAACCTCGACCTTTCGACCAAAGCCAACATCTACGATTACTGGATGCAAAAAGGTAATAACCTAGGTTCAATGGAAGCGTTGAATTGGTTAAGCCAACTTTCTGAACAAGTACGACAATGCGGCGAGGCGTTCATTGAGACCCACCCCGACAACAAAATCGGCTATCTGATTTTAGGTTCCTACTATATCACAAACGAAAATGCAGTGAAGTCGAAAGAGCTTTACCAGAAGGCTTTGGCCATCGACAGCACCGACTTCTACGGCTGGCAGAACCTTATCGTCAGTGAGTCGCGGCTTAACGAGAACGAGGCCGTGCGCGACCATGCCGTGGCCGCCTTGAAATACTACCCCATGCAACCCGTCTTCTATTGGTATGCCGGCGTGGCAAATGCTGTGTTGGAAAACAACGATGACGCCGTCACCTATCTGGAGAAGGGTAGGAGATACACCACCGATAAGATGCAGATGTCAGAGTTCGATGCCTTTTTGGGCGACATCTACCATCAACAAGGCGAAGACGACAAAGCTTTCGATGCCTACGATCGCACCCTGCGCAACAACCCCGACAACGCCTTGGTGCTGAATAACTACGCCTATTATCTTTCACTCAAGGGAGAGCGTCTCGAGGAGGCCTTACAAATGGCCATCAAAGCCAACGAGCTGGTACCCGACAACGTCTATTACGTTGACACCTACGCCTGGGTGCTCTACAAACTCGGGCGCTACAAAGAAGCAGAGAAGATGATGAAGAAATGCTTGGGTCTCGAGAAGAACCCATCAGGAGCTAACTTGGAACACTATGGAGACATCCTCCTAAAACTCGGCAAGGAAAATGATGCCAAGGAATATTGGAAGAAAGCCCAACAGGCAGGGGGCGGCTCAAAAGAATTGGAACAAAAATTGAAGGAAATTTAAGCGTGAAGAACTGGTTATCCATATCGTTATTGGCTCTGCTGTTGGCTGCCACCTCTTGCGCCTCACGCAAGAAAACCGTCGTGCCTGCACAACCCCAAGCTTTTGAATGGATGACCGCCAATCTCAACATAGAAGCACAAGGCAACGGCATGTCGTTCGATGACCTGTCAGGACAAATCCGCATGCGCAACGACAGCATCATCTGGATCAGCGTGACCGCCAAAATGGGCATCGAGGTGGCGCGCGCCAAGGTCAGCAACGACTCGATATGGGTACTCAACCGCTTGGAAAAGACCTACCTGGCCGAACCCTTGGACAGCCTCGCCAAACAACTCGGCATGCCTCTCAGCCTGCCGCTGATACAAACTCTGTTTCTGGACAATAACGAAGGCCTGCCGCCCGTTGACAATCAAGAGGTGCTGCTGAAAACCTTCGTCATGGGTGACATGAGCGCCAAAATCAGATATAACAACGTCAGGCTGAACGAGGAGACGACCTTCCCGCTGAAGATCACCAACAAAATGGAACGTGTGCGCATTAAAAAGTAAAGCATGAAGAAACTACCTATCATATTGGCTTTGTTGCTATTAATAGTGACTCCTGCTTTCGCGCAAAAGACCAAAGGCAAGTCGAAGCAGCAGTTGCAGACAGAGATCAACTCGTTGCAGAAGGAGATTTCGACCGCCAACAAACTGCTCAAAAAGACCACCAAGGACAAGGAGATGACACTTAACGAAGTCACCGTCCTCGAGAAAAAAATCAAACAGCGAGAGAAGCTCATTACCGCCTACAACGAACAGATTGCCGTTCTCGACGAGGAGATCAACAAAGGTCAAAGCAACATCAAGAGCCTCAACTCAGACCTCAAAAAGCTGCAAAAAGAGTACGCCCAGATGATTGTCTTCGCCAACAAAAACCGAAGCAACTACGACCGGCTGGGCTTCGTCTTCGCCTCCAAGGACTTCAACCAAGCCTTCCGCCGCCTGCGTTACATACGCGAGTTCAGCGACGCCCGTAAGGTGAAGATGGACCAAATCAGCTCGACACAAAAGAAAATCAGCAGCGAGCTGGAAGCCAGTCAACAGGCGCGCGAACTACAAACGGCCATGTTGAAAGACGAGAAAAACCAACAGGCGGCACTGAAGACTGAGAAGGAAGACCTCAACAAACAAGTGGCCAACCTCAAGAAAAAGGAAGGCAGCATTCAGCAGGATATCAAGAACAAGCAACAGCAGGCGCAAAAACTGCAGAAAGCCATCGACGACATCATCGCCGAGGAGATCCGAAAAGCCAATGAGGAAGCGGAGCGTAAGCGCAGGGAAGAGGCGAAGAAAAACGCAGAGAAAGGCAAAACCACGACAACCGCGCCGGCCCCCAAGGAAAAAGGCATGGCGCTGACACCCGCCGAGAAGACCCTGTCGACCAACTTCGTCAACAACAAAGGCAAGCTGCCCTGGCCTGTGGAACGCGGTGTCATCTCGTCATCCTATGGCAAACACGCCTCGGTGGTCTCCAGCAAAGTGACCGTCACCAACAACGGTATCGACATCGCCACCACCGACGGCGCCAAAGCCCGCGCCGTCTTCGACGGCGAGGTGGCCAGCGTCACCAAGCTGACCGGGTCCAACACCGTGGTCATCATCCGCCATGGTGAGTACTTCACGGTCTATTCCAACCTCGAGAACGTCACGGTGAAACGCGGCGACAAGGTGAAGACCAAGCAAAACATCGGTACCGTGCATACCAACAAGACCGAGGGCAAGACCGAACTGCACTTCGAACTATTGAAAGAACAAAACCGACAGGATCCTGCCGGATGGCTATCAAAATGAGAAACAAACTATTGATATTGTTATTATTGGGCTTAACCCTCATCGCCTCTTCCTGCAAGACCAAGGAGGTGCCCGGCCGTCGTCGCGCGCCGCGCCACTGCAACACTTGCACCAAGTGGAGTTATACGCCGCAAGAAAACTTAGAATTTGAAGTGTTGCACAACGATGAAGGCTGAGGAACTGGAACTGTTGAAACGCTATTTTCCCGAGGCGTCCGTCGCGATGGTGGGGGAGATGTATTCACAACGTCGGTTCAAACTGCATTTCAAACGCCCTCGCAGCTCCAAGCTGGGTGACTTCCGTCCACCAAGAACGAAAAACAGCATCTGCGCCATCACACTCAATCTGGACTTGAATCCCTACCAGATGCTCATCACTTACGTTCACGAAGTGGCGCATTACGATATGTACCAACAATATGGTTCACGAAAGGTAAAGCCGCATGGATTGGAATGGCAACAACAATTTGCAACCTTGTTACAGCCTTTCATGACGGAGACCATCTTCCCTGAAGACGTCCTTGCCGCCTTACACAACCACCTGCGACACATCAAAGCGAGCAGCACCGCCGACCATAACCTGCAACGCGTACTGCAACAATATGATAAAAACGCCGCCTCGGTGACTACGGTAGAAAGCCTTCCTGACGGTGCCCGTTTCGCCACCAAAAACGGTCTCGTCTTTCGAAAAGGCGAGAAACAACGCACCCGCTACAAATGCTACTGCGAAAGCAACGGCCGGTGGTATTTCGTTTCGGCCTTGGCAGAATGCCAGACTGTCGACTAAAAACGGCCTTAAACAGGAATTTGGCATTTGACGCAAAAACCTTTTGGTATTATCAAAAGAAAGTCGTAATATTGCGCTCCCATAAAGGACTCTGCTATGCGTACAATTATTACACGCTTTTGTAATTTCATCTTCGGTAAACATAAAAGCAATACCCTGCCTCGATATTGGATTTTGGCGGTTGACATGCTGATTGTCATCTTTGCCTATGTGTTGGCCATCCTGATGCTGTATTTCAAGGACATTAGCGCCTCCACCTTCGACTGGAGTCGTATCTGGCTCGTGCCGGTGGTCTACCTCTTGGCATTTCTTATCAGCAGGGTGTACGATGGCATGCTTCGTTACTCCGGATTTAATGACATTCGTAAGATTTTCTATGCTTGTACCGGGGCGCTGTCGTTTCTCATCATCAGCAAGTTGGTCGTCCATCAGATATCTCCGACTTTGGCGACCAACCTCTATCCTCGTTATGTGACCGTCATCTATCACTATCTGATTACCATGGTGGCGATGAGCTTGATGCGTTTTGCCATCCGTCGTATGTACAACGAAGTGTACAAAAACACGACCGACAAGATGAACACCCTCATCTATGGCGCGGGCGATGGCGGCACCATGCTGATGCGCACGCTGAGTCAAGACACCAATTCAAAATTCAAGATCAAGGCCTTTGTCGACGACGATCCTAAACGCGTGGGTTCGCAAATTAATACCATCAAAATCTATTCTCCCAAGGTGGCCATGACTCCCGAATTCATCGAAAAGTACAGCATCGATGTGATGATCGTGGCTATACCCAGCCTGACACAAGAACGAAACAAGGAAATCATCGAGCAGGGTCTTGCGCTCAACCTCATCGTGAAATCCATCCCGGCTTTCGATAAATGGGTCGACGGCAAGCTCTCGACCAACCAAATCCAAGACATCAAGATTGAAGACTTATTGGGACGCAAACCCATCATTTTAGGCAAAAGCAACGTCATCCGCGAGATCAACGACAAGGTGGTGCTCGTCACAGGCGCCGCCGGCTCCATCGGTAGCGAGATCTGCCGTCAGGTGATGCAATATAACCCCTCAAAACTCATCATGCTCGACCAGGCCGAGTCGCCGATGTACGACTTCCAGTTCGAGATGAACAACACGGAGGATTTCAAGGAGAAGAAACACCGCATGGCCTTCGTCATCACCAACGTGAAAGACCCCGTACGCATGCGGGAAGTCTTCGAGACGTATCATCCACAAGTGGTGTTCCATGCAGCCGCATACAAGCATGTGCCCTTCATGGAGGAGAACGCCTACGAAGCGGTGTATGTCAACGTGTTCGGCACCAAACTCGTGGCTGATTTGTCTGTTGAATACGGCGTAGAGAAGTTCGTGATGATCTCGACCGACAAAGCCGTCAACCCGACGAATGTGATGGGAGCCACAAAGCGCATCGCCGAGATTTACACGCAGAGTCGTCAAGGCAATACGAAATTCATCACCACGCGTTTTGGCAACGTGTTGGGTTCCAATGGATCGGTGGTGCCGCTGTTCCGGAAGCAAATCGAACAAGGAGGACCCATCACCGTCACCGACCGCCGCATCACCCGTTACTTCATGACCATCCCCGAAGCCTGCAGCCTTGTGCTTGAGGCGGGCTCCATCGGCGAGGGCGGCGATATCTTCGTCTTCGACATGGGCGAGAAGGTGCGTATCTGGGACCTCGCGGAGAAGATGCGCAAACTGGCTCACCGACCTGAGATTGAAATCATCGAGACGGGATTGCGTCCCGGCGAGAAACTCTACGAAGAGGTGCTGGCCAATGAAGAGAACACCATCAAGACCGAAAACGAGAAGATCATGCACGCCATCGTGCGCAAATACGAAGCCGCCGAGGTGGACAGCATGCTCGAGAAGCTCTATGCCAAGCTCGAGACCTGCGACCCGATGAAGATCGTGGCCCAGATGAAGGTCATCGTGCCTGAGTTCAAGAGCAACAACAGTGTTTTCAGCCAGTTGGATAAATAAACCACGATGTACACCCTCCTGACCGACCCGCTCCACCGTATCGCCTATGCCACCGATGCATCGGCTTACCGAGAGGTGCCCGAAGCCGTGGCCTTCCCCGAGAACGAACAAGACATCGTCTATCTCATTCAAGAGGCACAACAACGAAACACTCACCTCATCCCCCGCGCGGGCGGCACCTCCATAGCCGGACAGGTGGTGGGCAACGGCATCGTGGTCGACATCAGCAAACATTTTAAGAAGATACTGGAGATCAACCAAGAAGAACGCTGGGCGAGGGTACAACCCGGTGTCGTCCTCGACGAACTCAACCTCGCCTTGGCCCCTTACGGCCTCTTCTTCAGCCCCGAGACCTCCACCAGCAACCGCTGCTGCATCGGCGGTATGTTCGGCAACAACTCCTGCGGGTCGCATTCACTCGTGTACGGGAGCACCCGACACCATGTGCTGGAAGCCCGTGGCGTACTCTGCGACGGCAGCATAGAGGTGTTCAAGAGTTACACCATCCACGAACTGGAACAACGCTTCGGACAACGTTTCTGGGAAACCGAAAGCGACGCATTAATACAACGCGTCTATACCCAACTCATCCGCTGGGCGCTTGATGATAAAACCACGCGTCTCGTTGAGGACAACTACCCCGACAAGAGCCTGCGCCGTCGTTCGTGCGGCTACGCCATCGACGAGGTCATCGAAGACCTGCATAACGCCTCAAAACCGCTTGAGGAACGCACCATCAACCTTTGTAAGGTATTGGCGGGCAGCGAAGGCACCCTGGCCTTCATCACCGAGATCAAAGTCGACCTCGACCCACTGCCACCCAAGGAGAAGATGGTGGTCTGCGCCCATTGCGACACGCTGCAAAAGAGCTTCCTCGGCAATCTGGTCGCCTTGAAATACCATCCGTCTGCCGTCGAGCTGATGGACCGCAACATCCTGGAACTCAGCAAACAGAATGTAGAGCAACAGAAAAACCGCTTCTTCGTGCAAGGCGACCCCGCCGCTATCCTCATCATCGAGCTACGGGGCGAGACGAAAGCCGACATTGACGCCATCGCCGACCAACTGGAGCGGGCCTTGATGGAGAACGACGAAAAGTTGGTCTATGCCTGTTCCCGTGTCTACGGCAACGAGATCAGCAAGGTGTGGAGTCTGCGCAAGGCGGGCTTAGGCCTGCTCACCGGCATGAAAGGCGACGCCAAACCCATCGGCGTCATCGAGGACACAGCGGTGGCCCCCGAAAAACTACCGGATTATATGTCCGACTTCGCCAAGATGCTCGAAGACCTCGGCTTAAGTTGCGTCTATCACGCCCACATCAGCACGGGCGAGCTGCATCTGCGGCCCATCATCAACATCAAGGACACTGAAGGAAAACGTAAGTTCCGCGAGGTGGCCTATCAGACAGCCTTGTTGGTCAAGAAATACAAAGGCTCGCTCAGCGGCGAGCACGGCGACGGACGCCTGCGCGGTGAGTTCATCCAGCTACTCTATGGCGACGAAGTCTACGCCCTGATGCAAGAGCTGAAACGCTGCTGGGACCCCAAGCAAGTCTTCAACCTGCACAAGATTGTCGACACCCTGCCCATGGACTCCATGTTGCGCTTCGATGTCGATCAACAATATGCCCTTGAGCAGGTGTTGGGCACCAACAATACCTACTACAACTGGAAGGCGGCCTTCGACGAATGCGAGATCGAAGGCGCCACAGGGGCTTGCAGCCAACTCCACGCCTTGATGTGCAGCATCGAGCAATGCAACGGTGCCGGCGACTGCCGAAAGTCGAACCTGATGGGCGGCACGCTCTGTCCCGCCTTCAAAGTCAGCGGCGACGAGACCAAAGCCACACGCGCCCGCGCTAACGTACTCCGTGAGATCCTGACGAGAGGGTGGGGGAGCGAGGCCTTTGCACAAGCCATCGAGAAGGACAAAAGCATCCTGAAATCAAAGGAACTAGCGGAGATATTAGACAGCTGCCTTGCTTGCAAAGGATGCCGCAGCGAGTGTCCGTCCAACGTCGACATGACACGCTTGCGCTCCGAGATCCTGCAACACAAATACGACATCGGCGGCATGCCGTTACGTTCTTTCGCCGTGTCGTGGATGGCGACGGTGGAGAAGTTCGGACATCTCGTTTGGCCCTTCTATAACCTCTTTGCCTCTTGGAAACTCTCGTCCAACATTATCAAGCACGTCATCAAATTCTCGACCGAGCGCGACATTCCAACCCTCAGCCGTGTGACCATGCGCACAGCCGTCAAACGAGAGTGCCGTAAAAAACGGGGCAAGACCACAAAAGGCAAGGTCTACTTATTCGCCGACGAGTTCACCAACTTCCAAGAAGCGGAGTTGGGTCTGACCTTCGCCAAACTACTCCTGCACCTTGGTTACGAAGTCGAGATCCCGAAACACGTGGAGAGCGGTCGCGCCGCCATCTCGAAAGGCAACTTGAAACTCGCCAAGAGATTCGCCCTGAAGAACGTCAACCTGCTGAAAGACAAGATTACCGAACAGACTCCTCTTGTCGGCATCGAGCCATCGTGCATCCTCAGCTTCCGCGACGAATACCCCGACCTGGTGCCCTCCGAACTGCGTTCCGAAGCCCAACAACTGGGTCGAAACGCTCTGCTCTTCGACGAATTCATCGCGCGTGAGGTGTCAGCTGGCCGCACCACCTCGGAGGATTTCAAAACCGATGCGGTGGAGATATGGCTCCATGGCCATTGCCACCAGAAAGCCTTGGTGGGAACGGAGAAGACCGTCGCCGCTTTGCGGCTACTGCCAAATGCCCAAGTCCATGTCATCCCCAGCGGCTGCTGCGGCATGGCAGGGTCGTTCGGCTACGAGAAAGAGCACTACCAGACCTCGTTGGCCATCGGCGAGATGGTGCTGTTCCCCACCATCCGCAAGGCCGTGGAGAAGGCCGACGGCATCACGCCCTGCATCGTCGCGGCTCCCGGCACCTCGTGCCGACAACAAATCCTCGACGGCACCGGCGTCCACGCCGTTCATCCCATCGAAATCCTATACCGCTGGGTGAAATAAACGACAAATATTGCCGTTCAATTAAAAAGCACTATCTTTGCCCATTGAACCTAAATCACTTTCTCATGAAAAAGCTATTCTTCCCCATCGTCCTGCTTCTGCTCGTCGTGGTTGGCTGCCAACCCAAAAACCCGAACGAAGTCGAAGTAAAACCTTATAACTTGAACGACAGTGTCTTCATAGAATCCGAGTTTGGCGACGGCTATTCCTATTTCAACGTCAGCGTTGACATGCCCGTCACCAAAAACAAGACCTTACGCAAAAGCATCCTCGACTGGATGATGGAGGAGGGCGTTAATGACCACGCCGCCTACTTTGACTCGATCAAAGACAATTTCTTCGAAAACGACGGCAGCGAGCCCCGCTCGGAATATGTCGAAAACTATTCCCTGTCGGAACAGACCGACAAATACGTGACCTATACCAACGAAGGCTATGAATATACGGGCGGCGCCCATGAAATGCCTTGGTATAACGGCACCACCTTTAGCAAGATCGATGGCAGCATCGTGGGATATGACTTGTTTGAAGACCCCGAATTACTCATACCCATCATCGCAGAGAACATCGAAAACCAGTATTTTGCAAAAGACGAACTTGAATACCAAGAGATTACCACACTTCCCGACAACGAGCCTTGGATTGAGACCGATAGTGTGGTATTCTGCTTCCAAGCTTATGAGATTGCCTCTTTCGCCGCTGGAATGCCATTGTGCAAAATCGCGTTGACCGACTTGAAGCCGTTCCTCAGCGAAAAGGGCAAAAGCTTATTAAACGACTAAAAATGAACAACTACTGTATCATTATGGCGGGCGGCATCGGTAGCCGCTTTTGGCCCCTCAGCAAAGACAACTACCCCAAACAATTTTTAGACATATTAGGCACTGGCAAGAGCTTTATCCGTAGCACCTACGAGCGCTTCAGCCCCGTCATCCCCGACGAGAACTTCCTCGTGGTAACCAACAAGGCCTATAAACACCTTGTGTTGGAACATCTGCCTATGCTCCGTCCCGACCAAGTGCTCTGCGAGCCCGCGCGGCGCAACACGGCGCCTTGCATCGCCTATGCCGCCTATCACATCCAAAGCCGCTGCGCTGACGCCAACATCGTCGTCACCCCAGCTGATCATTTGGTGACCAACGAGACCGAATTCCAGCGTATCATCCGCTTGGGCTTCGACTTCTTGGCCCAAAACCCACAAGCGCTGATGACCATCGGCATCAAGCCCAGCCGTCCCGAGACAGGCTATGGCTACATCCAAGTGCCCAAACAAGAACGTCTACCCGAGGTGGTAAAGGTGGAGATGTTCAAAGAAAAGCCCGACTACGACACCGCCGTGAAGTTTGTCGCCGAAGGCAACTACTTCTGGAACAGCGGCATCTTCCTCTGGACCTTGGACGGCATCATGAAAGCGTTCAAACAATACATCCCCGAGATGGTCGAGGTCTTCGAGAAAGGCATCTACAATTTCGGCACGCCCGAGGAGCAGGACTTCATCAACGACCACTTCGTCGACTGCCCCAACATCAGCATCGACTATGGCGTGATGGAGAAGTCGCCCGACACCTACACCATCCCCGCCGACTTCGGCTGGAGCGACATCGGTACATGGGGATCGCTTTTCACCCATGCCAATAAGGATGAAGCAGGTAACGCCCTGCGCGGCAAGGTGGTGTCGGTGGACAACAAAAACACCATCATCAACATCGAGGAAGGCACCGAAGCCGTGGTGGAAGGCCTGGAAGACTACTTAGTGGCCTACCGCGACCATTCGCTCTTGGTGTGCAGGCTCCATGACGAGCAGCAGATCAAGGTCTGGATTGAAGGACTGAAATAAAACCTTTCGCCATGGAGAGTCAGCCGTTGGTATCGGTCATCATGCCTTGCTACAACATGGAAGACTTTGTTGCCGACAGCATCGCGTCCGTACAACGGCAGTCCTATCCCCATTGGGAGCTGCTCATCGTCGACGACGCCTCGACCGATGGGACGGTAAAGACCGTGAAAAAACTGGCCGAACAAGACGAAAAGATCCATTTTGTCGTTAAGAACGAACACTCCGGCATCGCCGACACCCGCAACCAATGCATCTCGATGGCGCAAGGCCATTATCTGGCTTTCCTTGACGCCGACGACATCTGGCATCCCGAGAAGATAGAGACACAGCTGCGGTTCATGACGGATCACAGGGCAGGCTTCACCTACACGACTTACGACTGGATCGACGAAGAGGGCCACACGCTCAATAAATTCATCAACACCATCGGCAACCTCGACTACAAGACCTACCTTCGCAACACCATCATTGGCTGTTCCACCGTCATGGTCGACACCGACATCGTCGGTCAGGTCGTCGTGCCCAACTTCCGCACCAGCGAAGACACCGCCACCTGGCTCGACATCCTGAAAAAAGGCCATCTGGCCTATGCCATCGACGAGCCTTTGGTGTCCTATAGAATCAGAAGAAGATCGGCGAGTTCCAACAAACTGAAGGCTTCCGCCGACCTCTGGAAGGTGTACCGCGAAAACGAAAAACTGCCTTTCTTCAAAGCCTTGTATTACTTCGGCTGCTATGCCTTTAATGCCATCAAGAAACGCTTATGACGAATTGTTATCATTTATATAGAAACGCCTGGCGTTTTGATGGTGCTCCACACGAGGAAACAAAACTCGAAAAAAAAGAATGGCAATCGCTCTTAAAGCAAGGAGGGTTGATGGTCCGAAACACTTATGATTTTGATTGTCAAAAGGAAACTAGGTTTTGGAGCATCATTAAAGACCATTACGGAGGCTTGGAGGAATTAACCTCTAAGACAAGAAATCGCATTATTAAAGCATTCGACAATCTGGAGTTTAAACTCATTGATATTTCGATGGTCAAAGCATACGGCTATCCCATTTTAAAAGCCACTTATGAAGATTATGCCGTTTCAGACCGAGAAATGAGCAGGGAAATTTTCGATAGTTATCTTCAAGTCTATCAATATAAGAAACATGAATGCTGGGGTATTTTCGACAAAGCTGATGGAAAAATGATTGGTTTCCAAATCAACTGG
Source organism: Candidatus Limimorpha sp. (assembly GCA_045132275.1). GTDB lineage: Bacteria > Bacteroidota > Bacteroidia > Bacteroidales > F082 > Limimorpha. The sequence goes on along the minus strand of JBGURY010000013.1, from coordinate 455,820 downwards.
TTGTGGGATCATGCTTGTCAATACGACTTGATAGGAGTGCTTCCCCAATACAAGCGTAACCAATCATTCCCATACTATGGTCTGTTTCATACTATGAATCAGTATTACCTGCAAGAAAAAGGCTGTTTGTATGTCACCGATGGTACACGTAGCGTCAGCGAACACTCAAACATACAACCTTTTATGGAAGAAAAATTCAACTTCCGCAAAGCCTACTGTCAACTTGCCGTTCATTACTGTTGGTGGTTGAAAATGGCCGTTAAGATATTGTACCCATTCAGAAAAATCATAACTTTGCCGCGTTTGAAGGCAATTCTCAACATGGAGGCCATGCAACGTGGAGAAAAATAATCACAGGATCGGGTTCTTCTTCAAATGGTGCTTCGACCGGCTCGTGGCACTCATCGGCCTCGTTGTCCTCTTTCTGCCACTGCTTATCATCGGCATCCTCATCAAAATCGACTCGAGAGGCCCCATGTTTTTCATGCAATGGCGAATAGGAAAAGGTGGCAAACCATTCAGAATTTGCAAATTCCGGACCATGAAAGACCAGGCTGAAGGCGACAGCGTCACCACAGCCGACGACCCGCGCGTCACGCGTATGGGTCACTGGCTGCGCCACAGCAAGGTGGACTGCCTCACGGAATTGGTCAACGTCCTCATCGGACAAATGAGTTTCGTGGGTCCGCGCCCCGACGTACCTGGCTATGCTGACCAGCTGCAAGGCGACGACCGCCGCATCCTGCAACTCCGTCCCGGCATCACGGGTCCGGCCAGCATCAAATACCGTAACGAGGAGGAACTCCTCGCCCAACAGACCGATCCTAAGGCCTATAACGACACCGTCATCTGGCCCGACAAGGTCAAAATTAATCTCGAGTATCTGGAAAACTGGAGTTTTTTCGGAGATATCAAGCTGATTTTCAAAACGATATTTTAATACATAAAAAAACCCCGTAGAATCGGGGAGAATCTACGAGGCCAAAAAATTAATAACATGAAACATAAAAATTGCGCCCCCTTCAGGACTTGAACCTGAGACCCCCTGATTAACAGTCAGATGCTCTAACCAACTGAGCTAAGGAGGCTGCACAATGTCACAGAACTTATCTCTGTTTTGCGGCTGCAAAAATACGGCTTTTTCCGAAACCAACAATCTTTTTCCGAAAAAAAATATCAATAATTTTGTATCTACTTGACAATCAATATGTAAATTTAGAGGTTCCCTTCGGGAATGGAGTTCTTGTTTTTGTTCTTTCGCGGCGGCAATAGAATCCCGTGCCCTGTAAGTGTTTAATGCCGCCGCTGAATAATAACACACTTTATTCCATTCCCGAAGGGAATCTAATTTTTTACTACCTTTGCAGCTCCAAATGCAAAACACGATGACAAATAAGAAAATACTCGGAATAGGGAGTGCCTTGGTCGACATCATGACCCAGATTCCCGACGAACAGATTCTCAAAGATTTGAACCTTCCCAAAGGCAGCATGACTTATGTCGACGCCCAGACTTCGGTTGAAATCGGCAAAAAGCTGGCCTATCTCGGCAACCAGATGGCCTCGGGTGGCTCGGCGGCCAACACCATGAGCGGCCTCGGCCAACTCGGCATCGAAGCGGGTTTCCTCAGTAAAATCGGTAATGACGAAGTGGGATGTTTCTTTGAGAAGCAGATGACCGAAACACGAGTCAAACCCCAGATGCTGAAGAGCGAGACGCCTTCGGGCCGTGTGCAAGCTCTGGTCACCGCCGACGGCGAGCGCACCTTTGCCACCTGCCTCGGCGCGGCAGCGGAGATGTGTGCCGACGACATCCGTCCCGAACTCTTCGAAGGCTGGGATATCCTCTACGTGGAAGGCTACCTCGTCGCCAACCCCAGCATGCTGGATAAGGCTCTTACGACCGCCAAAAAGGCCGGATTGAAGATCGCCATCGACATGGCCAGTTACAACGTGGTGGAAGAAAGCCGCGACTATTTCATGCGACTGATCGAAAACTACGTGGATTATGTGTTCGCCAATGAGCAGGAAGCCTTCGCTCTGACAGGTATGGATTCGCTCCAAGCGTTGGACTTCCTCGCCTCGCGTTGCGACATCGCCGTGGTGAAGGTGGGAGCCAAAGGCGCCTACATCAAGCGCGGCGATGAAATGGTGACCGTCCCGCCTATGAAAGCCAACGTCATCGACACCAACGGCGCCGGCGATATGTGGGCAGCGGGATTCATGGCCGGTCTGGTCAAAGGCGAGAGTTTGGCAAAATGTGGCCAGATGGGTGCCATCGTGGCCGCCAACGTTATCGAGGTCTTGGGAACCAAGATGGATGCCAATCGATGGAGCAAAATCCACGAAGCCATAGCGACACTATAAGCATGAGATTCCCTGCGGGAATGGAGAACCATTTCATCATCATTCTGCGGCGGCTTGAAGGATTTACCAATTGGTAGTTGCCTGAAGCCGCCGCAAAATATACGGACGAATAAACTCCATTCCCGCAAGGAATCTATATATTTAAATAAGTTTTACCATTATTTCGTTGAAGCTATTGCTTTTTTTACTACCTTTGCGCCCACTTAAGTATTTTTCGCGAAAAGTAAATATTTAATAATTAGCTAGTTAGATAAAAAATGAAGGAATTCCAGACAAAAGACATCCGTAATGTTGCCCTTATCGGCGCAGCAAAGTCGGGTAAGACCACGCTTGCCGAAAACATGCTTTTCGAAGGCAAGCTCATCAACAGAAAAGGTAGCACCGACGAGAAGAACACCGTTTCCGACTACCGTCCCATCGAGATGGAGCGTCAGATTTCGGTGAACGCCTCTATGATGTACACCATCTACAACGACAAAAAAATCAACATCCTCGACACCCCCGGTTTCAGCGACTTCTCTGGCGACATCGTCAGCTGCCTCTATGCCTCTGACATCGCCGTGTGCATGGTGAACGCCCAGTCGGGTGTGGAAGCCACCACCGAGAACGCCTGGCGTCATGCCACCAACACCAACAAGCCCGTTGTGTTCTTCATGAACCAACTCGACCACAGCAACGCCAACTTCGACAATACGATCCGCGAACTGAAGGAGTATTTCGGCGACAAGGTCACGCCCATCCAATATCCTGTGAACGCTGGTGAAGATTTCAACGCCGTCATCGACTTGATCATGATGAAGATGTTGGTCTTCAAGAACGGCAACGGTGCCCCCGAGATCCAGGACATCCCCGCCGCCGAGATGGCCAAGGCCGAAGAGCTGCACAACAACCTCATCGAGCACGCCGCCGAAGGCGAAGAGGCTCTGATGGAGAAGTTCTTCGAAGAGATGACCCTGAGTGAGGAAGACATGGAGCGCGGTATCCACCTGGGTATCGTCAACCGCGAGATGTTCCCCGTCGTGTGTGGCGCCGCCAAGCGTGGCGTGGGTGTCACCCGTCTGATGGACTTCCTCATCAATGCCTGCCCGTCGCCTGCCGACATGCCCGCCATGAAAGCCAACAACGGCCAGGAGTTCCACAATAGCAACGACGATCCGACTGCCCTGTTCATCTTCAAGGTAACCACCGAGCAGAACCTCGGCGACGTGGCTTGGATGCGTGTCTACGGCGGCACCGTCGTGAAGAGCCAAGACCTCATCAACCCCCGTACGGGTAACAAGGAGCGTCTGTCACAGCTGCTCGCCTTCCGCGGCAAGAACCGTGAAGAGGTCGAGAAGGTCAACGCTGGTGACATCATCTGCACTATCAAGCTGAAGGACGGCCGCATCGGCGACTCGCTGGTCGACGCCAAGGCCGCTGAAGCCACCTTCCCCGAGATCCCGTTCCCGACCCCGATCTTCTCGATCGCCGTCAAGGCCGTCAACTCTCAGGAAGACGAAAAACTCGGCAGCATCCTCAACGACATCCACAAGACCGACCCGACCGTCATCGCCGGTATGTCGCGCGAGCTGCGCCAGAACATCCTGCAATGCCAGGGCGAATATCACTTCAACACCCTGAAGTGGTACTTCGACAACGTCTATAAGATCGCCATTGAGACGGCTTCGCCGAAGATCCCGTATCGTGAGACCATCACCAAGAGCGCCAGCGCCAGCTACCGTCACAAGAAACAGTCTGGTGGTAGTGGTCAGTTCGGTGAGGTGCACATGCAACTGGCTCCTTACTTTGAGGGTTACACCGACCCGAGCGAACTACAGGTGCGCGACAAGCAAGAGTACGAACTGCCTTGGGGCGGTAAGCTCATCTTCGCCAACTGCGTCGTCGGTGGTGCCATCGATGCCCGCTTCATGCCCGCCATCCTGAAGGGTGTCAACGAACGTCTGGAGCAAGGCCCGCTGACGGGTTCCTACGCCCGCGACATCATCGTCTACATCTACGACGGTAAGATGCACCCGGTCGACTCCAACGAAATGGCCTTTAAGATCGCCGGTCGTATGGCCTTCAGCGCCGCCTTTAAGAACGCTGGCCCGAAGATCATGGAGCCCATCTACGACCTCGACGTGCGCATGCCCGCCGATCTCATGGGTGCCGTCATGACCGACCTGCAAGGCCGTCGCGCCATCGTCATGGGTATGGACAGCGACCATAACTACCAGACTATCCACGCCAAGGTTCCGTTGGCCGAGATGGACCGCTATTCGACCTCACTGAGCTCGCTGACTTCGGGCCGTGGCACTTTCACCATGAAGTATGCTGAATACCAGCAGGTGCCTACCGACGTCCAGAACCGCCTCCTCAAGGAGTACGAAGAGAGCCAGAAGGAAGAAGAATAAAAAGAAAACAAGAGTATTTTTTCATAAGTATTGCATTTTTTCCCCGCTGCAAGGTTTTTGTGGCGGGGTTTTTTTGTTTCTTTGCAAGCAATAAACAGGATTGGATATCGGTTAGAAAATAAAATTCATATAAATAGACTATGAAAAAGAAACCATTCATTACTATTATTGTTCTCTTGATATGCTATAGTCAAATCCAATGTCAAGAAACAAAAAAAGAAAGTAAACTAATACATTTGCTCCAGATAGAATCTGATTGTATTTATCCTTCACTTGACCGTGCAATCAGTTTATTTGATAGCATTGAATCCAAAAATGACACATTGTTATTTTTCATTGATATTGTAAAAAGGCCTCAAGACAGTATTTATATGTTACAAATTGAGTATGAAAAAAATATAGATTTTTGTTTTAACTATTTCATGCCAGTTTATGGATATTTTTATTATCGAAACTGTTTGTTCATTGTAAGTGGTCTAGATTCAGAAAAATTCTTTTTACAGAAAGACAACATGACATGTTTTAAGTATGTACCTGATTCTGATGACCAATTGATAATAATTGATGATTCTAACCCATACTGGGTATATTATTACTTAAATGATAGATTTGTCCTTTATAGCGAGTCCATACCAAATGAATAGGGAAACCAGCGGGATAAATAAATTGAAGATTAGCTGCTCTGAAATGCTTTGCATTCGACGTAGTCAATCAAAGATTTCGACGAAGCCAATTTCAATATGTCGATTATTTATGTAAACTAAATTTGCTCATCTACTTACAAAAAATGTATATCTTTGCCTCGTAATAAAAAAAACAACAACGATGGACTTAGGAAAACTATTCTCAAAAGTGGTAAAGACTGTTAAAGACAGCATCGAGGCCGAACAAAGACATACCTCGACTACATCGCAATCCAGACCTACGCCACAACCCGCCGCCACGCCACGCTATGAAGAACAAGAAATTGATAGGACCGACTCTGAATGGTTGGCCTACTTTCGTGAGATTCTGGCGACAGAGTTCGCCGCCTACAGCGTGCGCGAGAACGTGCCGGTGACCGACGTGGCCGGCTTCGCCAACGACGAGTTCCAACTCTATAAGACACGTCCGCGCCAAGCCTACAAGGCCGAATGGGGCCAACCCTACACCTTCCTGCTCGAACAAGGCGGTAGTCCCAAGGGCGTGGTCATGCTCGGCAAAGGCAATAGCCACAACAGCAAAGTGAAGTATCTGATCGCCAGGATGTACGCCAAGAAATCGGGCCTTCCTTACATCAACTTCTACACGCAGATGCCCAACGAACGCGACTACGTCATCGGACGCATCCGCAAGTTCTTGAACTAAAAAACAAAGAAAAAGGGGATGCGGCACAAGCCGCGCCTGCCGAAGGAGGCAGCCTTGCCGATGGTATTCACGGTTTTGCAGGCAACCCGACAAGGTACCCTCTCGTGATCGGTAATTTTACCGATTCAAAATCTTTCCCCTTTTTCTTTTCATTACTTGTTTCATCTCCAAGCAGTATGTCTTTGACACGAGACACGGGACTTCGGGACACGGGACAGGCCTTTTGTCCCGCGTCTCGCGTCTCGCAGTCCCGCGTCCCCATCTTATCCCAACTAACCCGTCAGGAGACCTGGGAGGAGTTTCTCGCCTACCGCCTGATGAAAGGCCGCTTCAACTGGCATGAGTTTGACGAGGCCGACGCCTTCGTGGAACACGAAGACTACCTGCCATTAGCCACCAAAATCGCAAACGGTGAAGGCCTAGGCATCCCCACTAAGAAGTTGGTCAACAAGATGGGCTCGGGCAAGAAACGTGTCGTCTACAGCTTCGCACCCGACGAGATGCTCATCCTCAAACTCATCGCTTTCCTGCTTTACAAGTACGACGACCAGTTCGCTCCTAACTGTTACGCTTTCCGCCGTGGACTGAAAGCCTCCGACGCCATTTTCAAGATCAACAAGGCCGTCCGCGACCAACAGATGTGGGCCTACAAACTCGACATCCACGACTATTTCAACTCCATCGACATCGACCTGCTGCTGCCTATGCTGAAAGAGATGCTGGCAGACGACATGTCTTTGTACCAGTTTTTCGAGAAACTTCTGACGACCCGCCTAGCCGTTTTTAACGGACAAGTCATCGAAGAACATCACGGCGTGATGGCAGGCACTCCTACGGCGCCTTTCCTGGCCGACGTGTTCCTCAAGGAAGTGGACCGATACTTTTATGATAAAGGCGTCATTTATGCCCGCTATTCCGACGACATCATTATGTTTGCCCCTGACTACGAAACACTGGAGCAATACAAAAGCCAAATGGCCCAGTTTTTGGCACAATACCACCTGGAAGTCAACCCCGATAAGGAGAATATCTATTCTCCCGACGAGGCCTACGAGTTCCTAGGCTTCAAATGCCACGGACACGACATCGACATCTCGGAGGCCACCAAAAAGAAGATGAAAGGCAAGATTTCACGCAAAGCCAGGTCGTTATGGCGTTGGAGTAGCAAAAACCACATAGAACCCGAGAAGGCCATGAAAGGCCTCATCAACTATTTCAACCGCAAGTTCTTCGAGAGCGACAATCCCGAGACGCTTACCTGGGCACGGTGGTTTTTCCCCGTCATCAACCAGACGGAAGGCCTAAAAGAAATCGACCATTACCTACAACAGAACATCCGTTTCCTCAGCACAGGAAAACACAATAAGGCCAACTTTAGAGTGGTTTATGAAAAACTTAAGGAATTAGGATACAAAAGTTTGGTAAATGAATACTATAAGTATCAAGAAACTTGTTTACCATGACCCTAAACCCAGACCCTGACCTTATATAGAATCTAATGGTCAGGGTCAGGGTCAAAGGTCAGGGTAATAAATCAAAGATTCCGTTCCCTCCACTGCTGGCTGAACGACTTGGCGGCGAACTCGGGCAACACCACATTACTACCCAAAGCGGCCATCAGACGCTTAACCTCCAACTTCTTCAGGAACAAGGGGCTGTCCATCTTCTTGCGCGACTTGCAGTGCCATATCATGGCCTTCAGCAGCGCGTCGTATCTCGAGTTGCCCGTCTTCTCCACGATGGCCAGATGACGGTTGGCGACGATCAAGTCGTCCAACGGTATCTTCACAGGACAGATGTCGGTGCACTTGCCACAAAGCGAACAGGCTGAGTTGAGGTGGTTGTATTCCTCCAAACCCTCCATCAACGGCGTCATCACGGTGCCGACGGGACCCACATGCTTGGTGCCATAGGCATAGCCACCGATGTGCTTGAAGATGGGACACACGCTGACACAGGCACCGCAGTGGATGCACGACATCGACTTGCGCTGGTCCTCGTGTTTGAGCAGATTCGAACGGTTGTTGTCCAACAGGATGACAATCGTTTGCTCAGGTCCCGAGCCTTGTTTGACGGGACCGAAGGTGATGCTGTTGCAGGCCGTCATACTTTGTCCCGTGGCATGCAACGAAAGCAAGGGTAACAACACACCCAGATCGTCCATGTTGGGAATGACTTTGCCGATGCCGGCCACCACGATATGCACCTTGGCCTGCGAGCTGGCCTTCAAGATATTGCCCTCGTTTTCGGTGAGCACCACACCGCCCACGTCGGAGAGCAAGAAATTGGCGCCCGTGATGCATATCTTCACGTCTTTGCTCTCCACGCCGACATAATGCCGCACAAAGTTGACCATCTGTTTGGCGCTGCTGTCAGGTTTCAGCTTGAATTTCTCAGTGAGAATGGCGTTGTTTTCCTCTTTCGAAAGATGGATGGAAGGCGCCACCGGATGATAAGACTTTTTCCCGGCGGCATGTTCCACAAAACGCGCCACCTGCGTCTCTACGACTTGTATGTTCTTGCGCTCCAAGAACCCGTTGAGTTCTATCTCGTCGAGCACGTTGGAGTTGGACCGCGTGATGGCATTGGCCTTCTCCTTGGCGATGAGGTCGAAAATCATCGTCAGGGCGTCGTCGGCATTGCGGGCCCACAGCACCTTGCCGCCGTTATCGACAAAGTGGGTCTCAAAGTCAACCAACAATTTCTCCAAATTCAACATCGACTTGTTACGCAAGGTGTAGGCGCGCTGCTTCTCTAAGTCGAGGTTACGGTAGTTCACCCTACCTTTGGCGAAACTCTGCTCAAAACAACCCGTGCTGTAGTTGATTTTCTGCCAGTGTTCCTCGTCGAAAGCCACCGAGCAGCTTTCGTTGAATATCGTCTTGGGTTCACTCATCGTCATGGTTTTCAATAGGTTCTATCTTCGCTACTCTTCGTGCGTGGCGACCGCCTTCAAAATCAGTGGTCAGGAAAGCCTGCACCATCTCCCAGGCCAACTCGTTGGAGATGAAACGACCGGGCAAGGCAAGGATGTTGGCGTTGTTGTGCTGACGGGCCAGCTTGGCCAACTCCACGTTCCAGCACAAGGCGGCGCGTACGTTATGATGATGGTTGGCCGTCATCTGCGCACCATTGCCGCTACCGCAGAGGATAATGCCGAGGGGATACTCGCCAGCCTCGATGGCATTTGCTAAGGGATGAATCATGTCGGGATAGTCGACACTCTCGGGACTATAACATCCGTAATCGTCGACTTCGTATCCGGCTTCAGTCAGTTTTTCAACCAGATATTGCTTCATCTCGAAGCCGCCATGGTCGCATGCTATGGGTATGATGTGTTCCATTTTTTCCACTGTTGATAATTCAATTCGCAAAAGTACATATTTTCGTTGTTCGCCATCGACATATCCCACTATTTCTGAACCATTTACCCGCTTGAAAAAAAACAACATTTTTGAAATAATAACTTGATAACCAATAATTTATTAAGTTATCAACAAAGATTCTGTTGATAACTTTTTCATTGTTGTACATAAAAAAACGGCTTGTTGATATCAACATTTTTCGAGTCGAAAATGAGGTGAAAATGAACAGAATTTCAAAAATTCGAGGCCAATTTTATCCGTTTATTCATTTTTCAACGAATAGCCGAAAAGGTGTTGATTGGGCTGAAAAAGAAATCTTTGGTCATTTTGGAGAAGGGCTTCTCAGTTCGAAAACCATTAATGCAAGATTTTTATTGAAAAGTTTTCAACCAATTCACAGCCTTATTAACAGCAGTAGCATGAAATTTAAATTTAAAAGATTAAAAATATAAAAAATGAAATATTGATATTTGACGTGTTGATAAGTCGGCGGCGATTTTTCAGGAAAAGAGAACGACCTGTCGCCAATCCAATAAAAATGCCTAATTTTGACCCGAATTTAGCAACGAGATGAAACGTGTTTTTAGCGTTATAGCATTGGTTTTGATATTTTTGGCTTTCAGTCAAGGCTTGTTGGCGCAGACAGGATACCAAAGCTTTACCTATCCCAACGGACAGGTGTCGAGCGAGGGAATGCTGCGCGAAGGCAAGCCCGACGGCATGTGGAAGACCTACTACGAGAGCGGCCAGCTGAAGTCGTTGGGCAAGCGCACTGATTTCCTGCTCGACAGCACCTGGGTGTTCTTCAAGGAAAGCGGCGATACCAGCCTGATCATCAACTACCGGAAGGACTTGAAAAACGGGCCTCGTTTCACTTATAGTGAAACTGAAATCACTATGGAGCCTTTTGTCAATGACGTGAAGCAAGGTGAGGGAAAAGTGATGGATCGTAGGCGCCATGTGCTCCAGACCATGCAGTTCGTCAATGGCTTGGAAGAAGGCGTCTCGCCTGTGTTCGACACCAATGGGTTGTTGCGTGAAATCGTCAACTATCGCAAAGGCTTCGTTATGACACGAGAGGCCTTGAACCGCTACGACCGAGAGGGCAAGAAACATGGCTACTGGAAGACGTTTTATGACGACTGGACTTTGCACACAGAATGTTATTACCGCCATGGCTTGCGTGACGGGTTCTACAAGGAATACGACGAGAAAGGCAACCTGAAGAAGATCACAAAGTATGTGAATGACGTCGAACAGGTGTTGGAAGGCGACCAAAAACCGCTTGTGGTTCAACATGAGTATTATCCTAGCGGCAAGGTACGCCGAGAGGCTTCGTTTCGTGACGGCAAACGTGAAGGCGTATGGCGTGAGTTCGACGAAGACGGCAATGTCATCAATTCGCAAACCTACAAGAAAGGCGCTTTGGTGGGAGAGGGCATCGTAGGCACCGACGGCAAGCGTCGTGGCGAATACAAAGAGTTCTATCCCGACAGCACCGTGCGCGCCGAGGGTCTGTTTGTCGACGGACTGCGCTCGGGTGAATGGAAGTTCTATTACCACAACGGCAAACTCCAGGAGGTGGGCACCTACAAGGAAGGCACGCCTGAGGGTGCTTGGACGTGGTATCACGACAACGGACAAAAACAGATCGAGGAACAGTTCTATAAGGGTCAGCACAACGGTCCTTACAAGGAATATGACGCCAAGGGCAACCTCATTGTCAGCGGCACCTATTTCGACGGCATGAAAAACGGCAAGTGGATGGAGCAAATCGGCGACATGCGCACCGAGGGAGACTACCGCAACGACAAGCAGGTGGGCGAGTGGGTGTCGTATTACGACAACGACAAGATGGCATTCCGTGGCAAATACAACGCCGGTTATCCTGATGGAGAACACTTCTACTACTATGAAAACGGCAGGCTGCGTGAGATACAAGCCTATGTCGTCGGTGTGAAGCATGGCGACTGGAAGAAATATTTGGACACAGGCGAGTTGTACTTCACTGTCACCTACGACCAAGGCAAGGAAGTGAAATATGACGGCGAGGCCCTCGACGAAAGCGAAATCATCAAGGAATGAAACAGATACCTTATCTACATCAAGGCTCCAAGGTGGCCATTGCGGCGCCGGCGCGGATGGTGACGCCCGACGAGATGGCGTTTGGCATCCAGTGGCTGAAAGAAATGGGTTTTTTTCCCGTGTGCGATGATAGACTCTACAACCAACACTATATATTCTCAGGCGATGACGCTACCCGGGCGGCCGTGTTTCAGGAATACCTCGACAACGAGGAAATCGACGCCATCTGGTTGGCCCGTGGCGGCTATGGAGGCATCCGCATCATAGACATGCTGGATTTCACCCGTTTCATGCAGCATCCGAAATGGATTGTCGGATTCAGCGACAGCACCATTCTTCATGGCAAATTGAGTCGTTTGGGCGCGCCCAGTCTTCATGCCTCCATGCCCTATTATTTTACCAAGAAAACCCCAGAGGCCAAGCAGTCGCTCTACGACGCTTTGACGGGCAAATCCTTGCGTTATGAGTTGTCCTCGCATCCCTTAAACCGTTTAGGTGAGATGGAGGGTGAAATCGTTGGTGGCAATCTGTCTGTTTTGATCGGTATGATGGGTTCCGACACCTTCCCTGAAACGGATGGAAAGATATTATTCATTGAAGAGGTGGACGAATATATCTACCACATCGACAGGATGTTGCACGCCTTGAAGCGGGCGGGTAAGTTAGAGCATCTGAAAGGCCTCATCGTGGGTGGTTTGACGCAGATCCACGACAACCCCAATCCTTTCGGGATGACGGAGGAGGAGGTCATTGCCGAGGCCGTGGCGGAGTATGCTTATCCCGTTTGTTTCGGTTTCCCTGCCGGTCATTTCGACGACAACAGGGCGGTGGTGTTAGGATCCAGTTCGCGATTGTTAGTGACGAAAAACGAGGTAGTGTATTGGCATGATGGCATGCTTTCGAGATAGATATAAAATCTTGATATAAAGAAATTATGTATCTTTGACGCTGGTTTCGTTAGGATTGAAATGAAAAAGCGTTGGAATGTCATAGGTGTTTTGTTGGTATTGTTGTTTTTTTCCTATTGTGGAAAAAGGGAAACAAAACAAATTGACGTGCAAACCAGTGATGTATTGGCTGGGGTAGATTCATTGATGTGGCAGCGCCCTGACAGCGCGCTGGCCTGCCTGTTGCCCTATTTCGACACCTGTTGTAGAGACGTTTCCCGAAACGTCTCGGAAACCGAAAACGGTGGTATTTCGGAAGACGTTTCAGGAAACGTCTCTACAGATTTCAACCGCCATTACGCCCACCTGCTGCTGGCCGAATTGTTATATAAAAACGACTACGCCCAGACCAACCGCGCGGAATTGCGGCAGGCGGTGGGGTATTTTGACAGTCTATCCCTCATCTTAAACGACCATTCTCACGCCTCTTGGCGTCATTGCGGACTTGATCCGCAATCTCCCAAATGGGATGACAACATTGTTTTTCTTACCGCCCGCGCCCATTACATCAATGGTGTCGGTTATTATGAACACGACAGCGTGGTGGAGGCCTGCGAGGAATACCTGAAGGCATTGGAGGTGATGGAGGACAGGTTTGAGGAAAAGGAATTGGTGGGGAAAAAAGCGCAATTCTTAGCCTACACCTTCAACCGACTTGGAGATTTGTTTTCAGAGCTTTTTATGATAGAACCAACTATTGAATGTTATGAAAAATCACTGGCACTCAATTTAATAAAAACAACTTCTCTTTATGGAATAGCCAATGCTAATTATCATTTAGGAATTCAGTATGATGTGCTAGGACAAAAGGAAAAGGCATTCCAATATTATGAACAAGCGAAACAATCATTACCCGACACTAACAATTGTTTATTTCGAGACATTGCTGCAAGTATGACGTTGCTCGATTACCAAATGAACAATGATACGAAAAAGTCATTGAAAGTTTTGCACAGACTTATTTCACACGCAAGGGATGATGCTGAGAAGGGAACCCGTTCTTTGGTTGTAGGTACCTTGTATTTTGAGGAAAGACAATATGATTCCGCTTTGTTGTATTTGGAACAAGCGTATAAAGAAAATAAGAATATTACCGTACGAATTCAAGTAGTTGAGTATTTGCTGAACATCTACCAGAGTTTGGGAGATGAAAGCAAGGTCAAAGAGTGTACGAGTTTCCTCTCTCAATATACGGTTATAGGAATCGAACAAAAAGCAGTTCAATCACAACTCACAGATTTATATCAGGATTATCTGCGAAAGAGGTCGGAAAGACAAATTTTTGTTGAAAAGACAAAGCATCAACGGGAGTATATCCTATTCTCTGTTTTGTTAGTTATTTTGTTTGTCATGGCTACGGTCTTTGTTTCAAGAGGGTTACACAGTAAAAAACTCAAATCTGCGGAATTAAAGCATGATGCGGAATTAAACGATTTGCGAGGCATTAACCATCTTTTACAAGAGGAAAACCAGAAACTTGCCAAGGGTCTTGAACACATTCCGGAAAAAACCCCACGACAGGAATACGATGCCTTATTAGGCGAACCTATATGTATGAATTTGTTGCAAAGGTTCGGTCGTATGGAAATCCTGACAACTAACAAACCCAAAGAATATAAGGCTTTAGCCATCACTCCAAAGGAAAGACAAGCCTTGGCTAAAACAGTTATGAAGCATTGTCCTAATTATGATTTGCTGTTAAAGATGCAATATCCCAAAATAAAAGTTACCGATCTTGACGTTTGTCGCTTCCTTTTGATAGGTCTTTCTGAGCAACAAGTAGCAGTATTGTTACAGAAAGACTATTCCACTATTTGGAAAAAAGTTAAGAGGTTACGTGAAATGATGGGTTTTGTGGAACCAAAGACGCATCTTATACGACTTTTATTTGAAAGTGAAGTAACAAAATAACAAAAGAATCTATCAATGTTCAATCTCATTGGTGCAACAATTTGAGATTACTAATTATTGAAAATCAATGATTTATTTTTGAATTTGCAATTATTTGCAATAAACAAAATGGATTGAATTCTTGCGACCATGAAAAAGTTTGCATACCTTTGCTGTATGATATTGCTCAGCATGAATATGATGGCGCAGATTGATAACAACTGGATTCCTATAATTGATGATGATTTCCACGACTTTCAAGGATGGAACAGCACCACTTTTAAAGAATTCTACCGATATATAGGCTATCGACAGACATGGCAATGCCAGACACAGAATAAAAAAGTAGATATATTCTCAAACATCTAAAACAGAAAGGAAAAACGCTATGAAAAAACTATTGTTATTTATTGGTTTGTCGTTAATCGCCTTTTGCTGCAATGCCCAAGAAGGAGCATTCCTCTATACAGAATACGATTGCGATATCCTAACTGAAGGTAATTATGTTGATGTTTGTTTTGACGTTGATTTCGATGGGCAAAGCGATTTAAACATTGTTAGAATAGATGGGTCCACTACTGAACACTTGTGTGGTTTTCTATTCGCAAGAAACTATTGGAATCCATCGGACACGACGCTCTTTGCCCCTTATTGGGGACAGACAGAAGGGTTGGGACACAGCAGTCTCCAAACAGGCGACACAATCGCAAATTGTGTCAATTGGCAAGAAGCGATGCAAATCGTATACGACTATCCATACGAGCCTATGCCTTTGGATGGATACAGATTCTATCTCGGCACCCGAAAAAGAGTCGGGGATAGCTTCATCTATGGGTGGTTGGACCTCCAAATGTTTTGGTCACCCGAATTGGGCTACCTTCATATCCATCTTTATGGGACAGCCTTCAGCACTTTTCCCGACTATCCATTAATGGCTGGCCAAACCAGCCTGAATTGGAGTATGGATGTGGAGGAAAACACGACCAATGCTTTCGCCACCCTATACCCCAATCCCACCAACGGCCTCGTCACCATCACAGGACAAGAACTGAGATCCGCCGAAGTGCTCAACGCATACGGACAACGCGTAGCCATGGTCCAAGGCGATGATGAACAAATGACAATCGACCTCAACGGCCTGCCAGCAGGCGTCTATTTCGTCAACGTCACCGACACGGAAGGAAGGAAGTGCGTGAAGAAGGTGGTGAAGGAATGACATAAAAGGAATAACAACAACCATAAAACATAGAAGACATGAAAACAAAGATCTTAGCATTGAATCTTGCGCTCATTGGAATGCTGGCCTTCGTCTCTTGCACCAAGGAGGAAGTCGGCGGCACATTCTCCTTCTCTGGCAAGGTGCAGAAAGGCCCCTTCGTGACCGGCGCCACCATCACCGTCAACGAACTCAACGAAAGCCTCGGCCAGACCGGCAAGGCGTTCACCACCTCCATCACCTCCGACGACGGCTCCTTCAGCCTCAGCAACATCGAGATGGAATCGAACCTGGCCCTGCTCTCCGGCAACGGGTTCTACTACAACGAGGTGATAGGCCAACTCTCGAACTCACAAATCACGCTGCAAGCCATCACCGACCTGACCAATGAAGAAACGGTCAACGTCAACGTGCTGACACACCTCACCAAAGCCCGTATCGAGAAACTCGTCGGCGACGGCATGAGTTTCGTTGAGGCCAAACATAAGGCTGAAGGCGAGTTCCAGGACTTCCTCGGCGTGACCGAACATTCCAGCCAAGGCTTCGAGCAGATGTCCATCGTCTCGGGCGGCGACTACAACGCCATGCTGCTCGCCTTCTCCGTCATCTTGCAAAGGCCATCCAACGCAATGGATGTCATCCCCACCCTCCCTGCCGAGCTAACCTGGCTCATGACCAACCTTTCCAGCGACTTCGCCGACAACGGCGCCATCGACAATGAGGCTTTGGTCGACACGCTGCTCTACAACATTTCGATTCAAGACCAGGTGTACATCCGCCGTCACCTCCAGAACTACTATTCGAGACTCGGCCTCGACGTGGAGATTCCCGACTTCGAGTCATATATTGCGCTGTTCCAGGCCGCGCATCAGGAATTGGTGGCCGATTTCATCTATCCCGACGAAGCCAATCCTGCCCCACAACTGGGTCCCGGCGGCGAAGTGGGGAACCTCCTCGTGAAAGACATCACCCAGTTCGACGGTGACAAAGCCTATGTCTTAGCCGCCATCACACCTCTGGGCAAGAATCTGAAGGTGAAAGTCACAGGCAATGTTTTCCTCGACACAAGCCTCAACAACGGCTGGAACGTCGTCAACAACGCCTATTCGCAAGGTTTCACCGTTGAGGCCCAACGCCATAACGAAACCGTCGCAATCCTCGTCTACCTCCTCGACGACAGCAAGAACGGCACCGCCACCATCGAATACTACGAGGACTCCGACACGCCGACCTTCACCAAGCAGATCACTTGGACAGGCGGCTTCCCAAGCTACAAATAGGGAATGGCAAATTTCATGGTTCTATTCCGGCGGATTTTAATCCGCCGGAACGAAATCAGTTTTCCTTAGCGATCTTGTCCATTGACTTGAGGATGTTCTTCAGCAGCTCGGGCTTGGTCAAATTGAGCCAGTCGCAGAAGGTGATGCCCATGTATTTCGCCGTCTTCTTCCAGCTGCCCTTGTGGTCTTTCTTCAGCGAGAAAATGTAGGAATTGCTGGTGCCTAGAAGCACCTCCTTCAGGGCGCAGACCTTATAGACAATCTCGTTGAAGTAGCTCTCGCTGGCTACGCCCGTCTTGCACTCGATGACGAACAGTTTGTTGGCCTTCATGAAGCACACGTCCAACTCGTTGTTGTGCTTGATGATGCCGTTGGAGATGTGCACGCCCATGGCGATGTCGTCGGGCTGCAGCACGTTCTTGATCAAGGCATAGACATACTCCTCAAACCATCCGCCTGTGAGGTAGTCGATCTCGTTGCCTTGCAACGAGCCTTTGCGCTCAGGAACGAAACCGATGTAATTCAAGAACTTGCTGAGGTTGGGGATAGGCGTCAAATGTTCCTTGTGCGGGTTCTCTATTTCCGAGATGATGAGGAACTTCCAGCCACGGTATTTCTCACGCAGGATGTCCATCACTTGGTAGTCGCCCTGTCCCAACAGGTTTTGCGAGAACAAGGTGAACATATGCTGCGAGAACGAGGTCTCCTGCACCATCTGGCGCGGCTGGTCGACGTCGCTCTCCAGTCCATAGAGGCCGAAATACTCCTTCAATGTCATGCGGTGCTTGATGGGATACACCTCGTCGTCGTCGTCATAGATGCTGTGGTCGAAGATGGTCTTGACAATGAGGTTCTCACGGGTCTGCGTGTAGAAAAACAAAGTGTCGAACTCCTCGAAGACATGCTGCACCGAGAGGGTCATGTAACGGTTGCCGCCCGCCAGGTTGAGGTAGTATTTTTTGTTGGGGATCAGCTCGCCTTTGATGGTACGGCAGATGCGCTCGTACAGGAACTTGTCCTCATACCGTTTGACGATGATGCTCCTCACAAACGTCTCGTCCACTTGGAGTTGCGTGGTAAGCCGTTGTATGCAGTCGGCTTCCTCCTCGGTGGAGATGAACAGCAGCTCGTCGCCTTCTTCGTAGTATTCCTTCGTGAAGAGATACGCCGGCAACGGGTTGCTCTTGTCTATGATGTTGACGATGGTTTTTGACATAGTTATTGGATGATGATTTTCTTCAGATTCTTGCTTTCGGTATTCTTGACTTCAACGAAATACACCCCACTTTTCAACGCTTCTACATTAATAATATTAGTTTGATTGTCAATAGGTTGTGATTTCACAATTTGTCCGTTGACATTATAGATTACCACTTCCGTCGGCACGGCTTTTTCAAGCGTGAGGGTGAAAATGCCATTGGAAACGGGGTTAGGTGACACCTCAAAAAATGCGGTGCTCGACTCGTTCACAACGTCATAGCCAACAAAAGGAATATAATTGACAAAACCAAAACTTGGGTTGTCGAGTTGATGCACGATGTGATCCTCTATTTCCTGTTCGTCTGTCGTGCCCCAGTCGTTGCCTACAGCCATGATATCGCAAGCGGAGTTGTTGTAGAGGTCATACACTACGCCACCATTGCCGTTGTCGTGGATTTCGTTGTAGCCCCAGTCGTCTTCGGTGCCGAGATTGATGTCGAAGCCGTTGATGGCGGTGATGCCCCAGAGATTGCCCGTGATGATGTTGTCGCGAATGACGGCTTTGTTGTTTTCGTCCATGCCGTAGATGCTGATGCCGCTGCCACCATTCATGGGGTTGTCCTCATGGTAGTTATCCAAAAACTGATTACCAATGATGACGGAACTAAGGTGATAGCCTTGTTGGTTGTAACCATAGCGGTTGTGTTTGATGATATTGTCTTTCAACAGGATTTTGGTGTCGCCCGTACCCATAAGGTCGGCCACGGAGATGCCACCGGTATGGAAAGAGGCATAGGTGCCGTCCACCAAATTTCCGACGATGCGGATGGTATCTTCATTGCCTGGTCCCAAGTTGATTTGCGGCATATTGGCGCCATCGACGTTGGAGTCGAACTCGCAGTTCAATATCGACGGAGAACTTTGGCCGTTGGCGGGAGAGCCGATGGCCGCGCCTTCGTTCAACAAGAAATAGCAATTCTCGATCACGGGATCGCAATTGAAAATGTCAATGGCGGAATGGCAATATTCTGTAGTGAAATACACGAACTTGACATCGTCGAACACTACTTCCGATTCGATGAGTTTGATGCCGCTGCCGTCGCTAAAATACATCTTCCTAATTTGGCAATTGGAGGCGTTTTCAAAGAGCATGGAGAACGAAGGGTCGCCCATGATGGAGACACGATTGGCGTTCTCGCAAACCATGGATCCATGGATGGTAATGTGCGCGTCTTCGACGAAGATTTTCTGAAAACCGTTGTCGATTTTCAAGACGTCGTTTTGCGAGATGGTAAGGTCGCCATGAATATGATAGTTGCTTGCCTCAAAAGTCACCACGCCGTCAGTGACATTGACAAGCTCGCTCATCGTGTAGGTCGTGCCGTTGCCAGGGCTCGTCCATTGTGCGTTCAGCATCGACACAAGGCCGATGCTGAACGCTATTGTCAATAAAAGTTTTTTCATAATTCTCATTTCTTAATCGCCGCGATACCCGGCAGTTCCTTGCCTTCAATGGCCTCAAGCAGAGCGCCGCCACCGGTGCTGACGTAGCTCACTCTGTCGGCCAGACCGAACTTGTTGATGCAAGCCACGCTGTCGCCACCGCCGATGAGGGTGAAGGCGCCGTTTTGCTCGGTGGCCTCCACGATGGCTTCGGCCAAGGCCTTTGAACCTTCGGCGAACTTGTCGAACTCGAACACGCCGCAGGGACCGTTCCAGAGCACGGTCTTCGACTGCTTGATGATGCCGGCGTAGAACTTACGGCTCTCGGGACCGCAGTCCATGCCTTCCCAACCGTCGGGCACGTTCATCGGGTCGACGACCATGGTGTTGGCGTCGTTCGAGAACTTGTCGCCCGCCACCACATCGAACGAGAGGTAGAGGTTGACACCCTTCTGCTTGGCTTTCTCAAGGATCTCCAAGGCGAGGTCGAGCTTGTCCTCCTCGCAGATGGAGTTGCCGATATGGCCGCCCAAGGCGCGCTTGAAGGTGTAGGTCATGCCGCCGCAGAGGATGAGGTTGTCGACCTTGGTGAGCAGGTTCTCGATGATCTCGATCTTGGTGGAGACCTTCGAGCCACCCATGATGGCGGTGAAGGGACGTTGGATCTCGTTCATCACCTTGTTGACGGCGGCCACTTCTTTGCCCATCAGGTAGCCGAACATCTTGTGGTCGGCGTCGAAATAATCGGCGATCAAGGCCGTGGAGGCATGGGCGCGGTGGGCGGTGCCGAAGGCGTCGTTGATGTAGTATTCGCCATAACCGGCCAGGGTCTTGGTGAACTCCTTCTGCGAGGCCTTGATGGCTTTCTTGGCTTCGTCGTAGCCTTCCTCGCCTTTCTCGATGCCACGCGGTTTGCCTTCTTCCTCGGCATAGAAGCGGAGGTTCTCGAGCACCAGCACCTCACCGGGCTTCAAAGCAGCCACCTGGTCGGCGGCTTTCATGCAGTCGTCGGCGAACTGCACGGGACGGCCCAGCAGCTCCTCCAAGTGTTTGATAATCGGCTTGATGGAGAACTTAGGGTCAGGGTTCTTCTTCGGGCGGCCGAGGTGCGACATCAGCACGACCATGCCCTTGTCGTTCAGGACCTTGTTGATGGTCGGCAGGGCGGCGCGCATGCGGGTGTCGTCGGTGATGTTGAAGTTGTCGTCCAGCGGGACGTTGAAGTCGACGCGGACAACCGCGCGCTTGTTTTCAAAGTTGATTTGATCGATGTTTACCATGGTATTTAGTTTTTGAATTGATGATTCTCAGGCACGACCACCTTGATGGCCAAGGGGATGATTTCGAAGTCGAAGGGGGAGTTGGTCAAGGTCTCGCCTTCGGTCTCGACGTTCAGTGAATGAGGCGGAACGGAGACGACACGGACCTTCTTTCCTCGGAAGGTCGACACTTCTTCCAAAGTGTCGATAAAGGTGCCGTCATAGAGTTTTTTCACGTTGGCGGCGAACTTCAAAACAGACAGTTTTCGCACCGCTGTGATGTCCAACAGTCCGTCGTTGGGAACGGCGTCGCGCATCATCTTCATGCCGCCGCCCACATATTTGCAGTTGCCGATGGACAGGCTCAACACATCGTCTTCGATGACCATCTGGTCGTCGATGGCGATTTTAACATGAACGTAGTGGTATTTCAACAGGCATTTCACCGTGCTGATCAGATAGCGCACCGTGCCTTTCTTGCCTTGTTCTTTCATGCGGTTGGTCGAACGGCAGATGTTCTCGTCCAAGCCCGAACCGGCTGCATTGAGGAAGTAACGTATCTTCGGGTCGCCGTCGTTGTAATAGGTCAGTTTTCCGATGTCGTGGACAAAGGTGTTTCCCGCCTTCAAGATAGCGACGGTCTTCTCGTATTCCAGCGGAAACTCAAAGGTGCGGGTCCAGTCGTTGCCTGTCCCGATGGGGATCGAGGCGAAAGTGATGTCGATAGGGGAGACGACGTCTTGGGTGAAGATGCCGTTGATGATCTCGTTGTTAGTGCCGTCGCCGCCCACCGAGACGATTTTGCGGTAACCTTTTTCCACGATGGCCTCGCGGACGATTTCGATGGCATGACCTTGATATTCTGTTAACTTTGCGTCAAAATCAATGCCTTCATTTATAAGGAGTTGCTTGATACTTGGCCAGTCTTCTTCCGCTTTGCCCACCGAGGCTTTCGGGTTGACGACAACCAGCCATTTGTTGTTTTCAAATTGCATAGGTTAGTTGGTTTTTCGGGGTCAAAATTAAGAAATAAAATGATAGGTATGACGTGATTTGTAATTATACGGACAAGAATTGCGGCTATATTGTTATTTTTTGTATTTTTGCAACTTTATTTAAATAGGAGTATTTATGATTACACTCAACGAAAGAATCACTCTTGAAGAAGTTGAAAAAGTCCTGTATTCCAACGAGAAAATACAAGTCTCGGATGCCTGGATGAGCCGTGTGGAGGCTTGTTTCCGTTTCTTGGAGAAATTTGCCGCTGAAAAGGTTATTTATGGCATCAACACGGGATTCGGCCCCATGGCGCAATGGCGTGTCGACGATCAATATCTGACAGATTTACAATATAATATCATCCGCAGCCATTCGACGGGTGCTGGCGAGCCCTTAGCCGACATTGATGTGAAGTCGGCCATGATCGCCCGCCTGGGTACGGTGCTGCAATGCCACTCGGGCGTGCATACCGATGTGGTGAAGATCCTTGTGGAGTTCATCAACCGCGAGATTTATCCCTTCATCCCCAAGCATGGTAGCGTGGGTGCCAGTGGCGACTTGGTACAGTTGGCTCATATCGCCCTCTGTCTCATCGGAGAAGGCGAAGTGCACTACAAAGGCCAATGGAGACCTACCGCCGAGGTGCTGAAAGAGAATGGCCTTGAGCCGCTCAAGATGCACATCCGCGAAGGCCTCTCCATCACCAACGGCACTTCCGTGATGACGGGCATCAGCGTCATCAACCAGTTCCACGCCGAGACCCTGCTCGACTGGGCGACTTTGGCCGCCGTGTGGATGAACGAAATCGCCGCTTCGTTCGACGACTATATGTCGGAAGGCGAGAACAACTGCCGCCGCCATGAAGGCCAGCAGGTGATGGCCCGCCGCATGCGCGAGCTCTCCGAAGGCTCGCAATGCTTGAAGAAACGCGCCCACGAACTCTACGACTACGGTCATTCCGACGTGAAGGTGTTCGAGCACAAGGTACAGGCCTACTATTCGCTGCGCTGCACGCCGCAGATCCTGGGTCCGATTTACGATACGTTGATGTATACCCGCCAGATTCTTGAGGACGAGCTCAACTCGGCTTGCGACAACCCCATCGTCGACCCCGAGACGGAGTATGTCTATCATGGCGGCAACTTCCACGGCGACTATATCTCGCTGGAGGAAGACAAGGTGAAGATCGCCCTCGTGCGTCTTTGCATGACGGCCGAGCGTCAGCTCAACTACCTCTTCCACGACCGCATCAACGGCATTCTGCCGCCTTTCCTCAACCTCGGCACGCTGGGCCTCAACTACGGCATGCAGGCCTGCCAGTTCACGGCCACCTCGACGACCGCCGAATGCCAGACCCTGGCCATGCCCAACTACGTGCACAGCATCCCGAACAACAACGACAACCAGGACATCGTCAGCATGGGCACCAACAGCGCTCTGCTCTGCAAGCAAGTGGTGGAGAACTGCTTCCAGGTGATGGCCATCCAATACATCGCCTTGGCGCAGGCCACCGACTGTCTGAAGATTGCTGACAAGCTGTGCCCCACGTCGCGTAAGATCTATGACAAAGTGCGCGAGATCATCCCGCTCTTCGTCGAGGACACGCCTTTCTACAAGGAAATCGCCGAAGTTGAGAACTATCTTAAAACCAACCCGCTTAAACTGAAATGACAAAATACGCCCTTATCACCGGTGCCTCACGTGGCTTGGGAAAAGCCATCGCCTTGCGCTTGGCCACCGACGGTTTTGCCGTTATCATCAACTACCAATCCAATAAAGAAGCTGCCGAAGACACGTTGAAGCAAGTCCAAGAGGCTGGCGGCATGGGCGAGCTGTTGCCCTTCGACGTCTCAAACCCGCAGGCCATCGACACCGCCCTTGAATCTTGGCAAAACGCCCATCCCGACGATTACATCTCCGTGTTGGTCAACAACGCGGGCATCCGTCAGGACAACCTGATGATTTTCATGCAGGAGGAGCAGTGGAACCGGGTGTTGGACACCACCTTGAACGGCTTCTTTTACATCACGCGCCGCCTGTTGAAGGACATGATGACCCACCGCAAGGGCCGTATCATCAATATGGCTTCGCTGTCTGGACTGAAAGGCCTGCCGGGCCAGACCAATTACTCCGCCGCCAAGGCCGCCCTCATCGGTGCCACCAAGGCGCTGGCGCAGGAGGTGGCCGCCCGCAAGGTGACCGTCAACGCCATCGCGCCGGGGTTCATCGCTTCCGACATGACCAAGGACTTAGACGAGGCAGAACTGAAGAAACTCATCCCGTTGGGACGCTTCGGCAAGCCCGAGGAAGTGGCCGCCTTGACCAGTTTCCTCGCTTCCGACGATGCCGCCTACATCACGGGTCAGGTGATTTCGATCAACGGAGGGCTATATACATAAAAAACCGGCGTTTCGACAGGCTCAACGACCTAGGTCCCTGAGCCCGTCGAAGGGCCGACTAGAAAGAATCAAACTATGAATCATAGAAGAGTCGTCATCACGGGCATGGGCATCTGGTCCTGCCTGGGAAAGAACAAAGAAGAAGTGACCGCCGCTTTGCGTGAAGGCCGTTCCGGCATCGGCATCGACCCCGCGAGGGCGGATTACGGCTATCGCTCCACCTTGACGGGCATCGTGGAGAAGCCCCAGCTGAAAGGCGTGCTCGACCGCAAGCTCCGTATGTATCTGGCCGAAGAGGGCGAATATGCCTATATGGCCACGTTGGAAGCCTTCAAACAGGCGGGCGTCGATGATGCCTATCTGCTCGAGAACGAAGTCGGCGTGCTGTTCGGCAACGACTCGTCGGCCAAGGCCGTCATCGAGTCGCACGAGATCACGTTGGAGAAGAAAGACACCACTCTAGTGGGTTCGGCCGCCATCTTCCAGTCGATGAACTCCACCGTGACGATGAACCTCTCCACCATCTTCCACCTGAAGGGCATCAACATGACCATCAGCGCGGCCTGCGCCAGCGGATCGCATTCCATCGGTTTGGGCGCCTTGCTCATCCGCAACGGTTTGCAGGACATGGTGCTTTGCGGCGGTGCACAGGAGACCAACTACCTCTCCATGGGCAGTTTCGATGGCATCAGCGCCTTCTCGACCCGCATGGACGAGCCTACCAAGGCCTCGCGTCCCTTCGACCGCGACCGCGACGGTCTCGTGCCCAGCGGCGGTGCCGCCGCCTTGGTGCTCGAGGACTACGACCACGCCGTGGCTCGTGGCGCCACCATATTGGCCGAGGTGTGCGGCTATGGCTTCTCATCGAATGGTGAAAGCCACATCTCGCAACCCAGCGAGGAAGGCTGCCACCGCGCCATGACACGCGCCATGAACGAGGCCGGCGTGAAAGCTGAAGACATCGACTACGTGAACGCCCATGCCACCTCCACCCAGCAAGGCGACATGTTTGAGGCCTTGGCCTTGAAACGTCTCTTTGGCCCGACGCAAACGCCTGTCTCGTCCACCAAGTCGATGACGGGACACGAGTGCTGGATGGCCGGCGCCAGCGAGATCGTCTACTGCATCCTGATGATGCATGGCGGTTTCATCGCGCCCAACATCAACTTCGAGCATCCTGACGAATACTCGGAAGGCCTCAATATCGTCAACGTGACGACCCAAAAGAATCTCAACACCGTCCTTTCCAACTCCTTCGGTTTTGGCGGGACGAATAGTGCATTGGTAATCAAGAAAATATAACGATAATGGAATTATTCCCCGCCCTTGAAAAGGCATATACCAAAGAACATAAAAAAGCCGGCGAAGCCCAGGAGTTGGCTTATTTCATCGCCTTCGGCCCCATCATTTTCCAAGTGGGTCGCCTGATGATCAAGTTCGGCATTTTGGACATGCTGCGCGACAACGAGCAAGGCTTGACCCAAGCCGAAATCGTCGAGAAGACAGGTCTCTCGCCTTACGCCGTGAAGGTGCTGATGGAAGGCTCACTCTGCATCGGCCTCGTGCTGGTGAACACCGAGACCGACCGTTTCACTCTGTCGAAGACAGGCTGGTTCCTGCTGACCGACCCCGCCATCCGTGTTAACATCGACTTCAACCACGACGTCAACTACGAAGGTTGGTTCCGTCTCGAAGAAGCCCTGAAAGAAGGCCGTCCGGCGGGTCTGGAACACTTCGGCAGTTGGCCCACTATCTACGAAGGCCTCTCGCAGCTGCCGCCCGACGTGCAGAAGAGCTGGTTCGGCTTCGACCATTTCTATTCCGACCACTCGTTCCAACAGGCTTTGGAGATTATCTTCAAGAACAAGCCGAAGACCCTCTTGGATGTGGGCGGCAATACAGGTCGCTGGGCCCTGCAGTGCGTCGATTATGACGACGATGTCAACGTCACCATCATGGACCTGCCCCAGCAGCTGGTGATGATGCGCGAGTTCACCAAAGGCAAGAAAGGCTACGACCGCATCGACGGCTATGGCATCAACCTCTTGGACGACAGCCAGCAGTTCCCCACCGACAAGCATTACGACGTCATCTGGATGAGCCAGTTCCTCGACTGCTTTGGCGAGGACGAGATCACGAGCATCGTTTCGCGCGCCGCTAAGATCATGGACAAGGACAGCCGCCTCTGCATCATGGAGACCTTCTGGGACCGTCAGAGGTATTCATCCGCGGCCTTCGCCCTCACCATGACGAGCCTGTATTTCACCGCCCTGGCCAACGGCAACAGCAAGATGTATCACAGCGGCGACATGGCCGAATTGGTCAAAAAGGCCGGTCTCGAGGTGGAGACCATCCACGACGCCCTCGGCCTTGGCCACAGCATTATGGTGTGTAAGAAATGAATGCGGAATGATGAAATCGAAGATTCAGCGAAGCTAATGCGGATGATGAATTAAGAATCTTGAAATTTTGAAATCTTGAAATACGAAGTATTCAACGAAGTTAAATCTTGAAATTATAAATCTTGAAATTCAAAAATATGGACAGACAAGAAATAGAAGCAAAAGTCAAGGAGTTCCTCATCGACGACCTTGAGATTGACGAAGAAAAAATCCAGCCCGAAGCCCGTCTGAAGGAAGACATCGGTATCGACAGCCTCGATTTCGTCGACATCGTGGTCATCGTCGAGAAGAAGTTCGGCTTCAAGATCAAGACGGAAGAGATGGCGAATGTGAAAACATTCAGCCAGTTCTGCGACTACATCGAGCAAAAGACCGCCTGACCCGAGCATGGCCGACACCTTGCAACATAACGAATGGTCGGGCAAGACCGACGGATTGCCGTGGATGCAGCGTGGACTCATCCCGTTATTCCGTGTGTCGCCGCTATGGCTGCCATATGGCATCATGGCCATGGTGGTGCCTTTCTATATGCTGTTCAGCAGGAAAGGCTACAAAGCCATGTACCAGTTCTTCCGCAAGCGTTTCGGCTATGGACCCTGGAAGTCGTTCTGGAAGGTCTATGCCAACCATTTCCGTTTCGGACAGGTCATCTTGGACCGTTTCGGTGTGTATGCTGGCAAGAAATACCATTTCCTCAAGGAAGGGCAGGAGCGGATGGACGAGTTGGAGACCCACCCCGAAGGCTTCATGATGCTGAGCAGCCATGTGGGCAACTATGAGATGGGAGGCTATTCCTTGCAACCCAAGCACAAGGTCATCAACGCATTGGTGTTTGCCGGCGAGACGGCTACGGTGATGGAGAATCGCCAACGTCTGCTGTCGCAAAACAATATGAGGATGATTCTCGTGAAAGAGGACCTCTCACATCTGTTTGCCTTGAACGCCGCCCTCGAAAACGGCGAGATTGTGAGTATGCCCGGCGACCGCGTCTTCGGCTCGCAGAAGACCGTCGACTGCCAGTTCTTTGGCGAGACGGCGCATTTCCCCATGGGCGGCTTTGCCTTGGCGGTGCAGAAGGCTGTCGAGGTGCTGGCCGTCTTCGTGATGAAAGAGGGCATGAGGACCTACCACGCATTCGTGCGTCCCATCCAATGCGACCGCGCCGCCAACAAGCGCGAACAGATGCAACAGCTAGCACAGGCCTTCGCCAACCAGCTCGAAGACATCGTCCGCCGCTATCCGACTCAATGGTTCAACTACTTCGATTTTTGGAAAGCATGAGAGCGATTGAAGACATAGCATTGATGGAACTGATCCCGCAGCGCCCGCCGTTCGTGATGATCGACAGGCTGGTGTCGAGCGACAAGGTGTATTCCGTGACGGAGCTCGAAGTGCGCCCCGACAACCTGTTTGTCGACAACGGACGCATGTCGGCGGCCGGATTGGTGGAGAACATCGCCCAGACCTGCGCCGCCCGTATCGGCTACATTAACCTGAACAGCGGCGAGACGGTCAAGATTGGCGTCATCGGTTCCATCAGCAACCTCAACATCACCCGCACACCCATGGTAGGTGAGCGTTTGGTGACGACCATACAGCTCCTCGAGGAAGTGTTTCAAGTGACGTTGGTGGAGGCTGTGGTCAGGAGTGGGGAAGAGGAGCTGGCGCGATGCAACATGAAGATTGCGCTGACAGACATTGATTCAAAAGACTGAAAATGATGAAACAAGATACAGTATTATCGGTCACCAAGTGTTTCGACATCCGCTTCAGCGAGGTGGATTCGATGGGCGTGGTGTGGCATGGCAACTATGCCAAGTACTTCGAGGACGCCCGCGAGGAGTTCGGCCGAAAATACGACCTGGAATACTTGATGATGTACGACAAAGGTTTCTTTGAGCCCATCGTCGAACTCACTTTCAAATACAAACGTCCGATGATTTATGGCATGAAGCCCGAGGTGGAGATCGTCTATCGTCCCACCGACGCCGCCAAGATCATCTTCGATTACGAGATCCGCGACGCCAAGACCAAGGAAGTTTTCGTCACTGGTCATTCGGTACAGGTCTTCATGGACAAGGACACGCACGAGCTGGTGTTGTACAGCCCGAAGTTCTACAAGGAATGGAAACAAAGATGGGAGGTAAACGCATGATCGTCAGTGTGGCCAACAATATCATCTCGCCTCTGGGCATGAGCACCGCCGAGAACTATGCCGCCGTGAAGGCCGGACAGTCGGCGCTCAAGCGCTATGAAGGCAAGTGGGGGCTGCCCGAGCCCTTTGTGGCCTCGTTGGTGGACCGCGACAAGGTGGAGCGGGCCTTCGCCGTCTTGGCTGCCAAAGGGACATACACCTTCTTCGAGAAGATGATCATCCTCTCGGCTTCGCGCGCCATCCAGGAGGCGGGTATCAACACGGCTTCTGAAAGGGTGCTTTTCATCCTCTCCACTACCAAGGGCAACGTCTTCCTTCTTGACAAGAGGGAGACAGGTTTCCCCGAAGACCGGGTGCTGTTGGGCGCTGCTGCCCGTCAGATGACGGACTTCTTCAATAACCCCAATCCCCCGATGGTCGTTTCCAACGCCTGCATCTCGGGCGTGTGCGCCCAAATCGAGGCCATGCGCAACCTGGAGAGCGGCTGTTTCGACTATGTCGTGGTAGTGGGATGCGACGTGCAGTCGGCCTTCATCGTGTCGGG
The DNA here is from genome assembly GCA_045132275.1 of Candidatus Limimorpha sp. Classification (GTDB taxonomy): domain Bacteria; phylum Bacteroidota; class Bacteroidia; order Bacteroidales; family F082; genus Limimorpha. The sequence continues at coordinate 426,530 of JBGURY010000013.1, read as the reverse complement.
CTTCCAGTCGTTCAAGGCCTTGTCGCCCGAACCCTGCAAGCCCTTCGACGCCAACCGTTGCGGCTTGAATCTCGGCGACGCTGCCGCCACCATCATCTATACGCGGAAAGACACGGTCGGTCCCGACGAATGGGTGGCCTGCCGCGGCGCTATCCGCAACGACGCCAACCACATCAGCGGACCGTCGCGCACGGGCGAAGGCAGCTACAGGGCGCTGAAGGTCGCCCTCGGCGATGTCGACCCCGACAAAATCGCCTTCATCAACACCCACGGCACCGCTACCGTTTATAACGACGAGATGGAGTCGGTGGCCATTGAAAGGGCGGGACTCTCACAAGTGCCTGTCAACGGATTGAAAGGTTATTACGGCCATACCATGGGTGCCGCCGGCATCCTGGAGACCATCCTCTCGATGTACGCCATCGACGAACACAACATATTGGCTACCCGAGGTTACGAGACCTTGGGTGTCACGCATCCTTTGATGGTCACCAACCAAAACCAAGCGACCGACAAGCGGATGTTCATAAAACTGCTCTCGGGCTTCGGTGGCTGCAACGCGGCCCTGCTTTTTGCGAAAGGAGGTATGTCATGCTGAAACACTATATCATCATCACCCCCGAGACCGTGAAGCTCAACGGCGTCGACATGAGCCATGCCGAGCAAGGCGGCGCGTTGCTGACCGAGTTGTATCGCGCCCATGTAGGCGACTATCCCAAGTTCTTCAAGATGGATACCTTGAGCAAGCTGGGTTTTGTGGCATCCGAGATGCTGCTGAAAGACGAAGGCCAAGAGCGTTTCGCGCCGCGCGAGGACCGCGCCGTGGTGCTGTTCAACAGGACGGCGTCGTTGCAGGCCGACACCAACTACCAGTCGACGATACAAGACCCCGACAACTTCTTCCCCAGCCCCGCAGCCTTTGTTTACACCCTGCCCAACATCGTCACGGGCGAGATCGCCATCCGCAACAAGTATTTTGGCGAGACCTCGTTCATCGTCTTGGAGGCTTGCGACGCGCACATTATGGCACGGCAATTGATGAATGCCTTCCGTGACCCGATGACGCGAAGCATCCTCGGTGGCTGGCTCGACTGCGACGACGAAGACCACTTCGAGGCGCGTCTCCTTTTGATTGAGAAACAACAATGTAACGACATATCAGCATTGGAGTCAACGCTGAAAGACCAACTTGAAATTATTAATCAACAATTAAACAATACAAACAAAATGGACGAACTGATTTACACCTTAAAGCAACAGATTATCGAGGCTTTGAACCTTGAAGACATGAAGCCCGAAGACATCGACGAAAACGCCTCTCTGTTTGGCGAAGGCCTCGGCCTTGATTCCATCGACGCCCTTGAACTCATCGTGCTGATGGAGAAGAACTACGGTATCAAGTTGCAAGACCCGTCGCAAGGCAAGGAAATCTTCAAGTCGGTGGCAGTGATGGCCGACTTCATCCAGAAGAACAGAACGAAATAAATGACGGCCCCGATTTACATAACAGGCACCGGTGTAGTATCGGCAATAGGTCTTGGCAAGGCGGCTACCTTGGAGGCCTTGCTTAACAACCGCTCGGGCGTGGGTCCGCTGAAATACCTGAAGACGGAACACAAGGAGTTTCCTGTCGGCGAGGTGAAGCTGACCGACGCCGAGATGCGTGATCGTCTGGGCATCCCTCAAGACGCCGTCACCACGCGCACCGCGCTGATGGGCATGCTGGCGTTGGGCGAGGCCTTGGAAGAGGCCCAGCTCACCCCCGATATGCTGCCCAAGGTGGGCTTTATCTCGGGCACCACGGTGGGTGGCATGGACATGAGCGAGCAGTACTATCTCGACTACCTCAACGGTGACGCCCACAAGGAATACATCGCCGTCTACGACTGCGGCAGCTGCTCCGAGATGACGGCGGGCCACTTCGGTAGGTTCGCTTTTGCCACCACCCTGGCTACGGCCTGCTCTTCGGCCGCCAACGCGGTCATTCAAGGTGCCAATATGATTCGCTGTGGCGAGGCCGACATCGTGGTGGTGGGTGGCAGCGAATGCATCACCAAGTTCCACCTCAACGGCTTCAACTCGCTGATGATCCTCGACACCGAGCCTTGTCGGCCCTTCGACGCCACACGCCACGGCCTCAACCTCGGCGAGGGCGCGGCCTATCTCGTGCTTGAGTCGGAAGAGAGCGCCAAAAGACGCGGTGTGAAGCCCCAGGCCTTGTTGTCGGGCTATGGCAACGCCTGCGACGCCTACCACCAGACGGCATCATCGCCCGACGGCGAAGGCGCCTACCGCGCCATGAAAGAAGCCTTGACGTTGGCCGGCCTGCAGCCTGCCGACATCGACTACATCAACGCGCATGGCACTGGTACGCCCAACAACGACACCAGCGAGAGCCAGGCCATGATGCGTCTCTTCGGCGGACAGGTGCCGCCTGTGTCGTCGACGAAGCCTTTCACCGGCCATACCACCAGCGCCTCGGGGTCCATCGAGGCCGTGTTCTGCATCTTGGCCTTGCAGGAGGGCTTCCTGCCTGTCAACCTCAACTGGTCGCAGCCCATGGACGACGGCATCGTGCCTGTGGCGAAACCCGAGAAGAAAACGCTGAAGCACGTGCTGTGCAACGCCTTCGGCTTTGGCGGAAATGATTCGTCGCTGTTGCTCTCGGCTCCTAGCCGTCATTGCGGGCTTGACCCGCAATCTCCTAAACGGCTGGAGAATACGAATCCAGTATATGTCCTCTCCGCCAAGCAGATCTCCATGCAGCAGCCGCTGAGCGAGGATTGGATGGATAATCCCGTCGAATATGAGGTGCCTTTCACCCGTTCCATCGATCCGAGCTTCAAAGAGTACGTCTCGCCCATCGAGGCGCGCCGTATGGGCCGCATCCTGAAACGCGCCTTGGCCACCTCGAAAGAGGCCCTCAAAGAGGCGGGATACGACACCGTCGACGCCATCATGACGGGCACGGGATTCGGCTGCATCGAGAACACCGAGTTCTTCCTTGACGCCCTCTCCAACGAAGGCGAGCAGCTGCTGAAACCCACCTATTTCATGCAGTCGACGCACAACACCATCAGCTCTTTGGTGGCCATACAGACGAAGAACTACAACTACAACGCCTCCTATGCGCACAAGGGCATCTCGTTTGATAGCGCCCTGCACGACGCCTGGCTCCAGTTCCGCCTGGGCAAGATCGACTCCGCCCTGGTGGGCTGCCACGACGAGATGACGGAAACCTTCCACCGCATCATGAAACGAGGCGGCGTGATGGGTCAGGACGACGAATGCTGTGGTGAAGTGGCTGTTTCTGTAGTACTCTCTCGTCATTGCGAGGAACGAAGCAATCCAGAGTCAAACCTCTTAACAAAACCTCTCTGCCGTCTCACCGGCCTCAAGATGCTGCACCAGCCAACGATGAACGACCTGATGGACGCCGTGACCACCATGCTGCAGTCGGCACAAAAGAGCTTGGCCGACGTCGACTATGTCCTCACAGGCATCAGCGGCAACCACCAGAGCGACGCTGCTTACCTGGCGGAGGCCAAGACCCTCTTTGGCGACAAGCCATTACTCAAATACAAACATCTGTTCGGCGAAAACTTCACCGCATCGGGATTGGGCTTCTATGTGGCCGCGCAATGCCTCAAGGCAGGCCATGTGCCGGCGCATCTCTTCGTCAACGCTGACGAGGCCAACGACAAACAACCTGCTTGCCTGCTGCTGTTCAACCGCTCCGACGGAAAAGACTATACACTCACCCTATTAGAAACCTAAAACCATGTGGAAATACATCATATTCGTAGTGCTTCAGGCTTTATCCCTTGCAGGCGGTCAGGCGATGTTCAAGAAGTTCATTGAGGAACTCGGAGAAGGCGGTTGGGCCTTCCAAAATCTGTTGGTCACTTCCAAAACCTATTGGTGGATCTTGACGCTGATGGTGTTGTTCTTCGGCACCTCCTTCGCCCTCTGGGCCTATGTGCTGAAGAAGATGGACTTCAGCCAGGCCTATCCCTTGTCGAGCCTCAGCTTCATCTTTGGCATGTTTTTGGCATTCTTTTTGTTTCAGGAGAGCATACCCTTCACACGTTGGATTGGCGTGGTGCTGATCGTCATAGGGTGTGTCTTAATTAGTATGAAATGAAAAAGAAAGCCATCTTCATCGTAATGCTTGCCCTGCTTGCCACAAGCGCATGGGCGCAGAAACCCCTCACCGAGGCCGAGAGCCAGAAAGTGATGGCCGTCTTGACCGAGGCGGCGGCTTCTATGCACACCCTGCAATGCCGTTTCGTGCAGGAGAAGACCTCTTCGATGCTGGCCGAGCCATCGGTGGCGGAGGGAACGATGCACTTCGTCGCGCCCGACCAGCTGCGTTGGGAATACACCAGCCCTTATGCCTTCGCTTTGGTCGTCGATGGCGACCGTATCGTCAAGGTGACCGACGGCAAGGTAGAGGCCTTGGACGGCAAGTCGAGCCGCATGTACCAAGGCATGGTGGGCCTCATCATGGGCAGCGCCACGGGCAAGAAGCTGTTCGACACCACGGTGTTCGACATCGCGCTCTATGACGACGACACCTATTGGCGCGCCGACATGACCCCCAAGCGCCGCGACATGAAGCGGATGTTCAGCCAGCTGGTGTTTCGTTTCGACAAGAAGACCAACGGCATCAGCCGCGTCGAGTTCAAGGACGCTGGCGGCGACGTCACCTCGATTCGGTTTGAGGAGATCAAGGTAGAATGAGGAAATAGACAAGAAAGTGCTTGCTGAATAAGCGTAAAAACACTATCTTTGCGGTGATGAAACCGCATAATCTTTTCATAGGAGTAGTATTCATATTGGCAGTCTTGACCGCCTGCGACACCACCACGCACGAGGCGCACCGCATGGTGAAGCGTGCCGAGCGTTTGGCCGACATCCTGCCCGACAGCACCGTGTGCCTGATTGACAGCGTGCTGCGCATGCCCGCGCACTTCAGCGAGCACGAGCGTATGGACATGGCCCTGTTGCAGGCCGAGGCGTTGTTTGGCGACCGTGGGCAAGAGATTTCGCCCATCATGGATGACGATTTCTTCGATGACAAAGGTTATATCTCCACCAGCCCCGAGTTGGAGCGCGCCGCCGCCTATTATGCCAGGAAGAAGCAATACGACAAGGCTGCCCACGCCGCCCTTTACAGCGGTTTCGTGCAGCAGCACTACAACGAAAAGGAGGCCGCCATGCGGTCGTTCAAGGAGGCGGAACAATACGGAGAGTTTGCGGGGGACAGCCTCACTATGGCACAGGCGGAGTATTGGATGGGGAAAATGCTGTATAATGATTACATGGAGCAAGAAGCCATGAATTTACTTCAAAAATCAGAGCGGTTTATCGGAAAGCATTTCCTCGAACTAGCTTCTATAGAAAACAGCAAAGCGGTAGTTTTTATGACGATGGGTCAATATGACAGTTCAGAAATATGTCTTCAAAAAAGCTTAGCTCACGTTGAGAAAGGACATTCTGACAAGGTCAGAAGAAAAATCCTCTACAACCATGCTGTGCTATACCGTATTCAGGGCAAATATGACCAAACCCTACAGTGTTTGAGACAAATTGAAGGCAATCGCGTTTTTGATGGAAAAGAGTTGTTGTTAGTCAACCTGAATCTGGGTAATGTTTACTTTGACAAGGGCAAAATGGATACTGCCAATTACTATTACAAAAAGATAGAAGCCATTATTCCAACTACAAAAGCAAAGCTTGAAACACAAGTGGCGGTATTCGATGCTTTGTATAAGTTCTATACAAGTCGAAACGAAGACACATTGGCATTGTTGTATAGGGAAAGACACAAGGATATCCTCTATGCTATAATGCAGCAAAGGCAGGAACAAACCATATATCGTATCCAACAACAATATGATTACGACAACCTTCAGAATGAACTGAATAGAAAAATTTTCTTACGACATAGAATTATCCTGATTATCAGTTTATTATTACTTTTTGCAACCGTCATTATCATGGTTTTGCAATTACGTCACAAGCAAATGATGGAAGCGGAAGCGGAAATGAAAAGGCAAATCGACAATCTGAAAAAAGACCTACAGGAATCTGTAAAGACTTCTTATCTGGAACAAGAGCTTTCTTTGCGTCTCCGTTTGATTGTTGCAGCCTACCGCACACAAAGAAAAGCCCAAGACCCAAATAAGGAATGGAGTCCTATTGTGTTTAAACTGATGAATGGAAAGAAAAAGGTCCTTGATGCAGTAATGGAGGAAATAGAAAAAGTATACCCAGGCCTCTATAATGTCTTGCGTCAGAGATATCCCGAACTGAACGAGACGGAAACAAGGGTTTGCCTGTTGTCGTTTTCTGATCTTTCCAATAAGGAGATGGCCGAGATACTGGAAATAAGCAAATATACCATCGACAAGAATCGGAGCAAATTACGCGACAAACTAAACCTGAAGCCTGAAAAAATGAAGGAGCAGCTTCACCAAGTCATAACCCATTGACCATCTTTTTTCATTGTAGCCTTTAAAACGATTTTCCGTGCCGTTTTAAGCATCACATATTTGTATCTGAAACAAATAATCATTGTACCATCTGTTTTTGTTTTTGTTGTGTATCAACAGTTTGCGTTTTTAAATGCGAGAAAAAATTGTACATGGCGCAAACAGAGTTGTATCTCTATTGACAAACAAAATAGTCGTGTTACTTTTGTACCATCAAACATTTCAGCACAAAAGTTAACAATTAAAACATTAGCAATGAAGAAAAACATACTTATTTTTGCGGGTCTTTGCATGTTAGGCCTTATCTCATGGCAAATCAAAGCCGCCAACGTGGAGCACATTTCCTCCATTAATAATAACAATGTAGAAGACAATGTCCCTGATGGATATGATGTAATCGTGTTGCATGGCACACTGATGTTTGGCATCAACCCCAATGCCATTATAGCCGGTGCCAGCGATGATGCCGTTTACATCGGCTTCAACGAAGATCTCGGAAATGTGAACATTTCGATCTATAACGGCACGGGCAATCTTGTCTACAGCACCGTGGTGAACACGTCCGTGCAGCCCGTGGTCCTCATACCATTCCAAAACTTCGCCTCAGGCACTTACACAATAGAACTCAACAACGCTACCGGGTATGCCGAAGGCGACTTTGAGCATGATTGATTACACGAATACTTACTAACTCAAAAACATACGGTTATGTTTTACATTTTTCGAACAAAAAGAGTAATACTATTCCTTTTTCTGTTGACAATTACGGAATTGTCAGTATCACAAACAAGAACGTTCTCCTTCAAAAACAAAGCTTCACAAGAAGGCTTAATGATAACCAACCAAGACAGTTCGTGTTTACAGCTAAGGAATGCCATAAAAAGCATGATGCTGGATTCCGTGTCAGACAATGGATATACTGGCGAACAAATTGCAACCTCGGGCATATTCCTCCCAAACGAAGAAGGGATGCCTAATGTTCCGATGATAAGCCGTTATGTTGCCATTCCAAATGGGGCGACTGCTAGTATCAATCTAACTATCTTCAATTCCCAGATCATCCAAAATGTGGATTTATTGGCAGCCCCTCCAATACTTCTCGAAACGGATACTGTGCCTATAACATATGAAAAAGACAGTTCCGTTTATTTCACTAACGCTCTTTATCCCGCACAAGTCGCATTTGTTTCTGACACGTTTAATATTAGAGGTGTCAATACCGTTGTGGTTTCAATTTCGCCTTACCAATACAATCCCGTGACCAAAGAACTGATAGTCCATCACGACCTGACTATTAATTTGAGTTTTGAAGGGGGTGATGGTCGAATTGGAGATTTGCGCCTTCGTTCTCCCTATTGGGATCCCATACTGAAGCAGAACTATGTCAACTACGACCAACTCCCTGTAGTGGATTATGAAACTCGCATGGATAATTGGATAAACACAAATGCAGAAGGTTGCGAATACTTGATTGTTATCCCCAATGATGAATCTTTCCGTACTTTTGCTAATCAGTTAAAGAATTATCGCACTAGGCAAGGCATCCTCACGGATGTAAAAAGTCTATACGAAATGTCTTGCTCTAATGCCCAGGATTTAAAAGCATATTTTCACAACGCATATAACAATTGGGATATTCCACCAGTTGCAGTGTGCTTACTAGGCGACCACGATGAAAACACAAGTCTTGGGATTCCGGGCGAATTGCTTCAATTCAGAAATGATGGTCCTCCAAACGATCCTCCAGCGATGCCTCAACACATCTCGGATAATAGATATGCAGACCCCACGGGAGATGGATTACCTGACATGGTGTTTTCGCGACTTGTTGCTGCCGATGCAGATGAAGCTCAAATGATGGTCAGCAAACAGCTTGAATACGAATTTCTCTCTCCAAATATGAATGTAGATTATTATGACCATCCAATCACTTCGACTTGTTGGCAGACAAACCGTTGGTTTCAAATTTGTGCTGAAACAATCGGAGGTTACTTGGTCCAAATGGGGAAACACCCTATTCGTATAAATACCGTTAATAATTATTATGGTTTACCGGGAAGCGAATGGTCTTCTTATTCAAACACGGATATAATTGTTGATTATTTTGGGCCAACTGGGCTTGGCTATATTCCTATTAATCCAATTTCTTTAGGAGGGTGGTCTGGTGGTACAGATGTCGCCATACTTAATGCAATTAATAGCGGAAGTATGTTATTGTTTCATAGAGACCATGGTGATATAGATAGTTGGATTGAACCGCATTTTGATATTAGTAGTTTTTTAGGGATGGAGAATTCTGGAAATCTTACTTTTGTTATTTCTGTTGATTGTCTCACGGGTATGTTTAACGATGCAGATGGTAATTGTTTGATTGAAGAGTTTTTGAGACATAAAACATGGGAAAACAATAACGGAGGAGCTGTTGGTGGCATTGCCCCAACCAATAAATCATACTCTTTTGTCAACGACGTTTATGCATGGGGCTTATTTGACTTTTTTTCTCCAGATTTCCTACCTGATATGGGGCAATATGGTGAGCATGAAGGCAATTGGCTTCCCGCTTTCGGAAATGTAGCCGCGAAATACTTCCTTAGCGAGAATAATTGGTCTGGTTACTCAAATTATAAACAAATAACATATGATATCTATACATCACATTGCGATGCTTTCCTGCGCTTGTTTTCGGTCGTTCCACAAAACATGATTGTACACCATCCCGACGTAATTGACATGGGTCAGGGGAGATGCCATGTGACAGCTCCAGAAGGCGCTGTCATTGCGTTAACAGTAAACAACAGCATCTTGAAAGTTGCCACTGCAACAGGAAACACGCAAGTCCTGGTTTTTGAGCCTCAAGCCCCAAATACCGTAATTGATTTGGTGGTCACCAAACAGGATTATCTGCGATACGAAGCTCAAATTACCAACGAAGTCGCTTATATTAACGGGAATACGAACATAACAATTCCTCAATGCGACAATTACGAATACACCTTAGAGATCCAACAGCCAAACCTGTATACATATGTCTGGCATTGCTCGTCTAATTTAAGACTGGCATCATCCACTGGGAATACCGCACAGGTCAGGCCTGTAGGATTGGGGAGCGGTACGGTAAGCGTCGATGTATACTATAACGGTCAGTTATATGCCCAATACGACAAAGACATAAGTATTACCACCAATTACCATCTTGTCAGTAGTTCCTCCTTGAACATTTATTTGAATACGACTTGGTCGTCAGACAATACATTGTTGGCTTTTGATGCCATCATTGAACCAGGAGCGACCTTGACAATAACGGGCACGGTGTATTGCGCCAATAGTGCCAGTATCATCGTCAAACCAGATGGCTGTCTGAAAATCATTGGCGGACATCTTCAAGGAATCTGCGAAGATGAACAGTGGCAGGGCATCCAGGTTTGGGGCAACACTGACAAGCACCAATTGATCGAGAACGGCCATTATTGGCAAGGTCGTGTGGAGATGAGCAATGCAGCAACAATAGAAAATGCCATTATTGGCATTGATGTATGGAAACGAGGCGATTTGACATGTACCGGCGGCATCGTAAAGGCCGTTGATTCCCGTTTCATAAACAACGCCAAGGCCGTAACGTTCCATCCCTATGAAAACCAATATGAGCACCCTCAACAGCCGGGAACAACTGTCGTAAAGGATAACGTGTCGTATTTTCGCAATTGCGAATTCAAGATTGACGAGAACTATCTTGGTCCAGAGGTTTTCTCTTCTCACGCCGATCTGATTGGGGTTCGTGGGATAAGTTTCCTTGGATGCGATTTCGAAATACAAAACGGCGACTTCTGCGACTCCAATACAATTGGATTATATGCATATGACGCAGGCTTCAAATTGAAAGGGACAAAAACTTGTATTCAAAGCACTGGATATGTTTATGACAACACTGTTTTTTCTGGTTTTGATAAAGCGGTGGTTTCGCTAAACGATGGGGCATCTGGTTTGCGTCCCGTATTCATCCAGAATACGGATTTCGCAGGCAACAGACATGGGGTGTCTTTGGTCAATAATAGTTTCTTCACAATTATAAAGTCGGGTTTTGAGGTCGGGAAAGGTCTTTCAGGTTGTTCCACAGGAATATTTGCTGAGTGCACACCGAATTTTGTAATTGAACTAGACACATTTGCGATTTCGCAGGCCTGTCCCGACGAGAACTACGGAATAGTCGTCAAAAACTCAAGGTCACAGAATCTCATATACAAGAATGTTTTCAATGGCCTATACTGTGCGAATCTTTCAATCGGCAGGAATAATACATATGTCATTCCGAAAACAGCCTCGAGCCCCAAGGCCAATATTCTGGGATTAGAATACCGTTGTAACGAAAACGCCGACAATTATTGCGACTTCTATGTCGTTGGTGGTGACTGTTATTACAGACTTGGCATCCAAACCAATCAAGGTACGGTTAATGAGCCAGCCAACAACTCGTTCAGCGCGGGAAACGCTTTCAATTTTATGAATCACGGAAACAATGGCATTAATTATTACCTTAACCAGAACTTAACAAACGGGACACCCACAAACACTTTAGGAGTTACGCTTGAACCGACAACCGACACCTGTAATTGTCCAGAACACTATGGGATCGGCGGTATTAGTTACAATGATACATTGACGCCTTTGCTATCCGACACTTTAAAACTTTTAAGAGAATTGCAATACTATAATGCGCATTCGGCATTCAACTCCATCAAGACGTTGTATGACGGCAGAATAGACGGCGGGAGCACGGAAGATGAAATCAATGACATCCTATCAGCTTCGCCTTCTGACATGTGGGCGTTACGGGCTCAATTGCTCGGTCATTCCCCATATCTTTCAAAGGAAGTGTTGATGGTTGTTGCTGGAAACTCGAACATTTTTCCCCAGTCTGTCCTTTTCGAAATACTTGCATCCAATCCAGATGAACTAAAGAGTGATTCCTTAATTAGATATCTGCAAGACTTAGACAATCCGTTACCCGACTATATGATGGCTCTTCTGCAACAGATTGCAGACGGCACAACGGCCAGAACGGCAATGGAATCCCAGATGGCAAGCTACAGTCAGGTTTACAGACAAGCGGCAGGAGACATTATCCGTAGTATGTTGAACGACACCGTTTTCGACAAAGATGCATTGATTGGATGGCTTGGAAACATGAACGACCTAGAGTCAGATAGGGCAATAATAGGCATGTATTTAGCTGACGGGGATTATAACAGCGCAATGGCTTTAGCCAATATGCTGCCTTCTTTATACAGTTTGTCTGACGATGACCTCTCAGAACATAATGATTACATTTCTTTATTGAACTTATACCATTCTTTGGCATACGAAAATCGTAGTATTTGGCAAATGGACAGTGGTGAAAAGGCTTTGGTGGAGTATTTGGCAGAATATAGTTTAGGCACACCCCAGGCCATGGCTCGGTCCATAATGACGGAGGTTTATGGCCGTGATTATTTTGCTTGTCCAAGTGGATTGGATTTTGGGCAAAACGGTGACAGAAGCATAAACACAAATGCATCGGTGCAAGTCCTTAATAAAGTTATGGGTCTCCTTGTCGAAATATCTCCCAATCCCATCCAAACCTGGGCCTCGGTTCATTATTCACTACCCTCAGGCGAAGCCAAGGCTCAATTAACTCTTGCCAATGCCGTTGGCGCAACTGTGGCACAATTTTCTTTGTCGGGCAACGAAGGAAACATGCTGCTTGATTTACAAGATTTGTCTTCCGGTATCTACACCTATACCATAACCTGCGGAAAACTTTCCCAGACAGGAAAACTTGTAATCACAAAATAAAACGTATATTTGCTGAAAGATTTCATACCTTAAAAAAGCAAACAAATAAAAACCAATTACTTCAAAACAAAAAGCTATGAAAATCATAAATGAAAACACTAGATATAAAGGGCGGTCTTGTGTTTTAACCTTCATCACTTTGATGCTTCTGTCCCCTGTTCTAGTCAACGCCCAGATACGCATCGACTGGCAGCAGTGCTATGGGAATGAAGGCAGCACAGACTATGCTTCAAGCATCGCTCCAGCCAATGATGGATTCGTTATCTATGGACAAATTGGGAATCACCTCAACCAAGGCATGTGCAATTGCACCGCAAACAATAACGCTACACCTTGGCTTATCCAAATTGGTAACCAGGGAGAACTGAAATGGCAACAGTGTATCACGCCATTGGATAATGGATATGAATACGAACCGATTATGGTGAGAAAAGCAGTTTCATCCGAGGGGAAAGAAGAATACTATTTGTCGACTCATTTCCGTGGTGAGGTTGTCATAACAAAGGTTGATGAAAATGGAGAACAGTTGTGGAAACGAATGAACAGTTATTATGGGAACTTCATATTTCCAACTTCGGATGGTGGAGTAGTGTTTGACGGATCATACGGACCTCTTGATAAGAGTTATATAGAAGACAGTCTTGTTAAATTAGACGGTCAAGGAAGGTTAGAATGGGGACTTTCCTTGGGCGAGGGTTATGAATATACGCGAGGAGAATCCGTCTATCAATCATCTGACGGAGATTATTACGCATTAGGAAGGACTGGGTCTGGAGCCGTGTTTTATAGAATCAGCAGAGACGGTCAGATAGTATGGAGGAGAAAATATGGTAATACTTTTTATGACAGACTATTAAGTATTGTGGAGATAGAAGATGGTTTTCTCTTGGCAGGTCAAATCTCTTCAGAAATGGTTGGATACCACGGTAGATCGGATGTTTGGCTGGTACGCACAGACAAGGAAGGAGAGGAGTTGTGGACACGTTGCTACGGTGGCTCTTTGTACGATGACTTTTATGGTATTTTCTATAACCTCGACGGAGGTTTTACCGTGTTTGCACAAAGCAATTCCACCGATGGGGATGTTATTAGTAACAGCCAAAGCGGAGTAGATGTATATAAGATTTGGATGTTTCACACCAATGCCTTGGGAACAATGGACTGGGAACAATGCATTGGCTCAGTTAACCACTCCGTTTGTTGTAATGACGTGGTGCAAACTGGCAATTATAGGTATACGCTTGCTGGATGGATGTGGAATGACGAGACCTCATCGGGCGATGTCAACTGCTCCAACAGTCAGTTCCTACCAAACTCTGGATATAATTATTGGGTTTTGCAAGTAACCGACACAATTAACAGCGCAGGAGTTCCCGAGACAATGGCATTGGAAGTAGTTCAAGTCCGCCCCAACCCCACCAGCGGTCTCGTCAGCATCACAGGCCAAGACTTGAAGACCGCAGAAGTGTTCAACGCCCTCGGGCAGTGCGTGGCCGCCGCCACGGGCGAAGGCGAAGGTCTCACGGTGGATCTCAATGGCCTGCCAGCGGGCGTCTACTTCGTCAACGTCACCGATAAGGAAGGTCGGAAATGCGTGCGGAAGGTGGTGAAGGAGTAACGGTCGGGGATTGCAAATCCCCTGGTTCCAGCCCGGCGGATTGCAAATCCGCCGGAACGAAAGAACGAATTATAAATTTCTATAATTGAAAAAAATGAAGTCTTAATTCGCAGAGAAAGAACCATATAGGAGCACAAATCGTGCTCCTTTTTTTATGCAAAGGAATAATTCCTTATTTTTGCCCTTTAATTACGGAATCGCGATGCAATTCTTGGACGACCTTCTTATCACTCAATCCATTACGGAGACCGAAAATGGCTTCACCGCCATGCTGCGCTGTAACCCCGAGCACCTGATCTACCAGGCCCACTTTCCGGGTAACCCCATCACACCGGGCGCCTGCCTGTTGCAGACCGCCGGCGAGCTGCTGCAACGCAAACTTGGCCGCCCGCTCTATCTGAAAGCGTCCAAGAACGTCAAATACCTCAATGTGCTGATACCCGCCGAAGACAAGGAGGTACGCTTCATGTTTTCGAACCTCGCCGAGAGCGATACCGAATGCAAGGCACAAGTTGTCATCGCCGACGAGGCCCAAGTCTATACCAAAATGTCGTTGACCTTCAGTTATGAACCCGTCTGATGCCATAGCGACACGTGACAAGATGCGCCAGATGAAAGTCTGCGTCCTCATGCCGACCTACAACAACGGCGGTACGCTGCGCGACGTGGTGGAACGCGTGCTGGCCTATTGCAACGATGTCATCGTCGTCAACGACGGCTGCACCGACGGTTCCGCTGAGATCCTGGCATCGTTTGGCGAGCGCATCACCGTGGTCGACTACGGCCGCAACCGTGGCAAGGGCTATGCCCTGAAACAAGGCTTCAAGAAAGCCAAAGAGATGGGTTTCGACTATGCCATCACCATCGACAGTGACGGACAACACTTCCCCGAGGACATCCCCTTGTTTGTCGAGGCCATGGAGCAACACCCCGGCGCCCTCATCGTGGGCAGCCGCAACCTGAAACAAGAGAACATGCCGGGCAAGAACACCTTCGCCAACAAGTTCTCGAACTTCTGGTTCAGGCTTCAGACTTGGATTGATCTGCCCGACACGCAGACAGGCTACCGTCTCTATCCCTTGAAACAGCTTCCCCGTATCTTCAGCGCACGCTATGAGGCCGAATTGTCGCTGCTGGTCTTCTCCGCTTGGCGCGGCACCGACCTCATTCCCATCAAGGTCAACGTGTATTATCCCGAAGACCGTGTCACGCATTTCCGCCCGTTCTGGGACTTCTTCCGCATCAGCGTGCTCAACACCGTTCTCTGCCTCGTGGCCCTCGTCTACGGCTGGCCCTCGCGCCTGCTCCACAAACTGTTTGGGAGGAAAAAGGCATGAACAAGTTCTTCCTTTCCATCTACGACCGCTTGTCGAAAAACAAGCCGCTCTCCATCGCCCTGCTGCTGGTGATCACGGCCTTGTGCGTGTTTTCGGCGCTGCGTCTGGACTATAAGGAAGACATCGCCGACTTTCTGCCCACCGACCCCGAGAAGGAACGCTACACCTCGGTCTACAACGACCTGAGCGACCAAGGACAAATTACTGTCATCTTCTCCGCCGATACAACCCAGTTGACAGAAGACGATGCCGTTGACGCCATCATTGATGCCGTTGACGCCATCATTGATGCCATGGACGCCTTCGAGAGCCATTGGAAGGAATGCGATACGGCGCAACTTGTCAGCGACTTGCAGTGCCGCGTCGACGGCAGTCAGGTGTTCGACGCCATCGACTTCATCCGAGAGAACCAAGCTTTGTTTCTTACCGAGGCCGATTATCAACGCATGGACTCCCTGCTGGCCGACCCCGACCATGTGTCCACCAGCATGGCCAACATCAAAAGGACTTTGTCGATGCCCACGGCGGGTTTTGTCGTCGACGGCATCAAGGCCGACCCGTTGGGGCTCTATTCACCCGCCCTGCAGCGCCTCAACGCACTTAACCCCACGCTCAACTACCGTTTGGAGGACGAATATCTCTTCAACGAAAGCGGCGACAAAGGCTTCGCCTTCTTCTCGTCGCCGTTCTCGGGCAGCGACACGCAGGGCAACGCCCGGATCGTCGGCTTGATCGACCAAACGGTCGCCCTGACCGAGAGCGAGCATCCTGGGGTGCGTGTCTCGGCTGTCGGCGCGCCCACCATCGCCGTCACCAATGCCAAGCAAATCAAGCGAGACAGTTTCCTCTCCCTGGCCATCGCCCTCGTGCTCATCTTCGGCATTCTGATATTCACCATGGCGCGCAAGCGCAACCTGCTGTGGCTCGGCGTCGCCATCCTCTTCGGCTGGATCTTCGCCCTGGCGGTCATCGCCCTGTTCAAGACGAGCATCTCCCTTATTGTGGTGGGCATCGGCTCGGTCATCATCGGCATAGCGGTCAACTACCCCTTGCATTACCTCGACCACATCAAGCAGGAACCCAACAAACGCGAGGCCCTGAAAGACGTCATACAGCCTTTGGTCATCGGCAACCTCACCACCGTGGCGGCCTTCGCCTGCCTCGTCTTCGTGAAGGCCGAGGCCATGCGCGACCTCGGACTCTTCGGCGCCCTGACGTTGATAGGCACCATCCTCTTTGTGATGGTCTTTCTGCCCCTGTTTGCCGTGGTGCCGAAGAAGACCAACAAACTCTTTGTCGACGACGGCAAGGCCCCTTCGGAGACATGGCGTAAAATCAAGTTATACGCTTTCTGGCCTTTGGTCATCATCACCCTGGTACTCGCTTATTTCAGTCAGGATACCGCCTTCGATGCTGACCTGCATAACATAAATTATATGACCCGCCAGCAGAAGGAAGACTTGGCCCTGTTGAGCGAGTCGCTGCAAAAAGAAGGCGAGACAGACCTCATCTATGTGGTCTCGGAAGCCCCCGATTTCCAAGAGGCCATCAAGCAAAACGAGACCCTCATCGCCGACCTGCGGCAGTCGGTCCCCGACAGCGTGGCCTATAGCATCTCGGGCATGGATGGCCTGTTGCCCTCGATGGAGCGACAGGAAACGTCGCTGGCCCTGTGGCAGGACTTCTGGCAACGCCATTCCGGCTTGGCTGAGCAGGTCAAGACCGAGGCGTTGAAAGCGGGTTTCACGGAAAACGCCTTCTCCATCTTCACCGACGGCATTACCAAGACCTATGAGCCCTTGGAAGAGAACGAGATGGAGCCGCTGCTGGCCCTGTGCGGCACCTATATGTTGCAGCACGACTCGTTGGCGCGTGTGGTCAACTTCGTGCGGGTGCCGATGAAGGAGTCTGAGACTTTGAAGGAGCAGATAAGGCATAGTATTGGGGGTCATTGCGAGGAGGAACGACGAAGCAATCCAGATATGTCGGTCCTTCGACAGGCTCAGGAACCTTCTACTACTGCTTTTGCTTTTAGCATCAGCGATGTGGGCAACAACTTGGTCGGCGCCCTCTCGTCCGACTTCGACTATATCCTCTATGTGTGCAGCATCGTGGTGTTCTTCTTCCTTTGCCTCTCGTTCGGACGTCTGGAGCTGTCGCTCTTGGCCTTCTTGCCCTTGACGGTGGGCTGGGCCTGGATTTTGGGCATCATGCACTTAGGCGGCATCAAGTTCAACATCGTCAACATCATCTTGGCCACCTTCATCTTCGGCCAGGGCGACGACTACACCATCTTCATCACCGAGGGGTTGCTCTACGAATATGCCTACGGCAAGCGGATGCTGAAGAACTACCGCAACAGCGTCATCCTCTCGGGCATCCTCATGTTCATCGGCATCGGCGCGCTGATCTTCGCCAAGCATCCCGCCATGCGTTCCTTGGCTGAGGTGGCCATCATCGGCATGGCGACGGTGGTCTTCATGGCCTGCTATCTGCCGCCCATCATCTTCGGCTGGCTGACCAAAAAGAAAGGCCAGCTCCGTCAGGTGCCGTTGACCTTGAAGCGACTGATCTATACCATCTTAACACTCTTCGTCTTCTTTGTCTTCGCCCTCCTCATCTTCACACCGTTCACTTTGGTGTATATGATCTTGGGACCCAACACCGAGAAGAAACGTTACCGTTTCCATAAGATCATCGCGGGCTTCATGCGCATCGCCTTGAAACTGCTGCCGGGTGTGAAGTTCCATCTGGAGAACAAATACGGCGAGACCTTCGAGCAACCTGCCGTCATCATCGCCAACCACCAGTCGCACCTCGACCTGCTATGCACCATCATGCTGCATCCGAAAGTCGTTTTGCTGACCACTGACTGGGTGTGGAAGAACCCCATTTACGGCCTTGTCATCCGTTATGCCGAGTATTATCCCGTCTCAGATGGCTACGACAAGAACTTGGAGCGCCTGCAAAGCCTGGTGAAGCGTGGCTATTCCGTGGTGGTCTTCCCCGAAGGCACACGCTCCGAGACGGGCGAGATACTGCGTTTCCACAAAGGCGCTTTCTCGTTGGCACAGGCTTTGAACCTCGACATCTTGCCAGTCTTCATCCACGGCGCGAGCCATGTGATGCCCAAGAAAGACATCGTGTTGCGCGAGGGACAATTGACGGTTGAGATTGAGCGGAGGATGAAGGTCGAAGAGGTGCTGTCGATGGATTCGCGGGCCTTGACATCCCAATGCCATAAATATTATATCCAGCATTTCGCCGAATTGAGGAATCAGCTGGAGAACACGGAATATGTGATCCCGTTTGTGCGCTACAAATACATCTACAAAGGCCACGAGGTGGAACGAACCTGCCGTCGCACCCTTAGGAAAATCAAGGCACACGCTTCGGAAATCGACGCTTTGAGTCAACAGTCCGTCTTCATCAAAAACAGCGGCTACGGCGAACTGGCGTGGACGATAGCCTTGGTGCATTGCGACATGCAGGTGTACGCCGTGGAGGCCGACGAGGACAAATATCTGATAGCGGCGCATACGAGTTATATTCCCGAGAACCTGCACTTCGTGCCCAGCGACGAAGGCGTCCCGTCCTGCGAGTATGAAATTGACCAACAAGAATTTTTGAGATGAAGACGTGTTTGATCATAGGTGGAGGCCTGGGAGGCTTGGTGTCGGGCGCGTTGCTCGCCAAGGAGGGCTATGCGGTGACCGTGTTGGAGAAGAACGCCATCATCGGCGGCGGCCTGCAGACCTTCAAGCGGCACGGTGTGAGCTTCCCCACGGGCATGCACGTCTTTGGCGGCTTCGGCGAAGGCGGCCAGCTGCACCGACTCTTCACCTATCTCGGCATCATGGACCGACTGTCGCTCAAGGCGATGGACGGCGACGGCTACGACATTGTGACGGTGCTGGAAGATGGCAAGACCTATCGTTTGCCCAAAGGCAAAGAACAATATATCAACTATTTATCGGAGCTCTTCCCCGAAGAGAAAGACCACATCAGGGCCTATATTGAAAAACTATTCTCCCTCTCGGAAGAGGAGGACCTCTTCTATCTGCGGGAGCGGCAGTCGCAGGTGTTTATGACGGTCTCCGACGACGCCGTGCTGCCTTTCGACGAGCTGATGGACCGTTATATCACCGATCCCAAGCTGAAAGGCCTGTTATCGTATCTCAACCCGCTGATGGGAGGCGTGCCGGGCACCACCCCCGCCTTCATGAGCGCCCTGCTAAACGTGCTCCATATCGGCGGCACCTACCAGTTTGTGGGCGACAGCCAGCAGATGGCCGAATTGCTGAAAGAGGTGATCGAGGCGGCCGGTGGACGGGTGCTTGCCAACGAAGAGGTGGTCGGCGTCGAGGTGGAGGACCGCGAGGTGCGGCAGGTGGTCACCAAGAGCGGCCACGTCTATCGCGCCGACAACTACATCTCCGACGTGCATCCCGAGGTACTGCTGGGTCTGGTGGACGACAAAGCCTTCCCCGTCTCGTTCAAAAACAGGCTGCAGTCGATACCCGAGACGCGTTCCTGCTTCAAAGTCTATGTCAAGTTCAAGGAAGGCGCTTTCCCTTACGCCAATCACACGAATTACTGCCTCACCAGCTACGACGCCAAGTTTGACGTCAAGACCCTCGACCCAGGCGACTGGCCTCACAGCGTGATGTATTACACCCCCGCCGTCGAAGGTCAGGGCCGTTTTGCCGACACTATGGTCATCATTGGCGAGATGCCCTTCGAGTGGGTCAGACTTTGGGAAGACACCAAGACGGGCCGTAGGGGAGAGGCTTACGAGCAGTGGAAGCGGCAGATGACCGGGCAGGCCCTCGACTTCATGGAAAGACTCTATCCCGGTTTCCGTGACCAAATCGAGTTTGTCACTGCCTCGTCACCGCTCACCATTCGCGACTATTACGGCAACAAGGACGGCTCCAACTACGGCTTCTTAAGGGACAGCCACAACATCATGCTCTCGCAACTGTCTGTCTTCACAAAAGTTAAGAACCTATTCTTGACGGGTCAAAACGTCAACATCCATGGTATGTGTGGCGTGGCGCTAACCGCCATACAGACTGCCGAGGCTCTCGTGGGGCAAAACACGATTGTCCGCAAAATCAACCCCATATAATACAGGGTTATTTTTTTTTGTATTTTTGCAGAATCAACAATATGAAATGGACACTATTAAACTGAAACTTATTTATCCGAAGTGGAACAAGCTTCCGGGTCAGACGACGTTTAACCTGCCGCCTCATGGTCCCGTGGCTTTTGCCGCCACTTTGCCTGAATATGTCGACATCTCGTTTACCGACGAGAACGTCGAGCCGATTGATTTTGACGAGGAATGTGACCTGGTGGCCCTTTCGATGATGCTCACCACCCAGGTGAAACGCGGCTGGGCCATCGCCGAAGAGTACCACAAGCGCGGCAAGACCGTGCTGGCGGGCGGTATCTCCAGCATGCTCCATGCCGAGGAGATGGTCAACCATGTCGACAGCGTCTTCTTGGGTGAGTCGGAAGGCCGCTCCGAGCAGGTCATCCTCGACTGGAAGAACGGCTGCTTGAAGAAAATATACAATTTTATGGGCAACCAGCCCGACATCGCCTCGGTGGGTCCCTGCCGCCGTGACCTCTACAAGCGTGAGCTTTACAACCACAAGGGCGTGCAGATGGTCGACCTCTTCAACGCGAGCCGTGGCTGCCGTTTCAGCTGCTATCCTTGCGCCGTGTCGTATCTCGGCGGCCGTAAGTTCCGCCCGCGTCCTGTCGACAAGGTGGTGGAGGACATGGCTGGCATCGACAACAACCGCTTGTTCATCGTCGACAACTCATTGGCGCAAGACAAGCAGTGGGAGATGGACCTCTTCCGCGCCATCGCGCCTTTGAAGAAGAAATGGATCAGCCATACCATCGAAGATGACCCTGAGGTGCTCGACCTGGCCGCCAAAGCGGGTGCGTGGTATGTCTATCAGGCCGTCTACGACACCTCCGACTACATCAAGGAACGTGTGAAACGTTACCACGACTATGGCATCGGCGTGGAAGGCACTATCCTCTTCGGACTCGACAACCAGACCGAAGACGACATCAAGCGCCTTATCGACTTTTTGGGCGAGATCGACCTGGACTTGGCCGAGTTCACTATTTTCGCTCCTTTCCCGCACACCAAGGGCCACGACGACCTGCTGCGCCAAGGCCGCATCTTCGACTTCGACTGGGACCATTACAACGCCGGTCAGGTGGTGTATCAACCCAAGCACATGTCGCCCGAGAAGCTGCAAGATCTCTATGATTACGCCTGGAAGAGCTTCTATGCCTCCGAGACGCAGGAGTCGAAGATGTTCCGCCTCTTCTGCAACGTGGCGCTGCGCGAGATGGAAGACGGCACCTACCGCCCGCGCGACCGCCGTTTGGCCAACAAGTCGTTCGGCCGCGACGTCGACCGCAGCAAGCGCAACGTCAACGTCAGGACGGAGAGCCAGAAATTGGTTTTGAGAAGCGAATGATTAGGAATGATGAATGCGGAAATCGCAGATTCAGCGAAGCTAATGTGGAATTAGGAATTTTGAAATAAGAAATCTTGAAATCTTGAAATAAGAAATCTTGAAATTTAGAATTTTGAAATGAAAGTATCCCCCGATTATTACGACGAAATATTTCCTTTCAAGGGCGAATGGGACATGGAGTCGACCTGTGGCCTGAAGATTAGGGAAGTGGATGGAAAGACATACGTCATCGTCACCGAATTGTACCAAGACAACCCCGGCACTTCCGTGACTTATGCCGGACGCAAACTGGCCGACCAGGTGTGCGAGGCGAAGAACCTGAAACTGGAAGACATCGTCTATCTGGAATGCACCCCCAACACCAACTCGAAGCTGTCGTTCTACGATGAGGAGTATTTCCAAGTGGATTTCTTCGCCGACATGCAGCACAAATACCGCCAGCTGGATAAGGAGGAAGTGGTAAAAATACTGAGTCAATGAAGAGAAGGATCGTACTACTCTGTGGTTTGTTCATTTTATGTTTAGGAATGGCTAAGGCGCAAGATAAAATCTCGATTTGGAATGACGTTCATGTCAAGGGGGCTCGGAAGGTTTCTTTGATTCCTTTTATCGCCGAAAATAACCCCGACGGAAAAGCCATTATCATTTGTCCGGGTGGCAGTTACTATTGGCTTGACAAAAAGGTGGAAGGCGACTCGGTGGCCATGTGGCTGCGCGACCGTGGCATCTCGGCATTCGTGCTGCATTACCGCACCGCTGGTGTTTCCGCTTTTGCCTGGCGCTACCGTTATCTGTTCCGTGGCTACCGCTATCCCGACATGCAGACCGACGCGCAACGCGCCTTGCAATGGGTGCGCGAGCATTCCGACGAGTATCACCTCAACCCCGAGAAGGTAGGTATGCTGGGCTTCTCGGCCGGCGGCCATCTGGTGCTTTCGGCGGCGTTCTTCAAAGACCACGACTACCTCAAACAAGCGGGTGTCGACACCCAGACGAGTCTACGCCCCGCTTTCGTCGCGTCGCTTTATCCCGTGGTCACCATGACCGAAGACTGCGTCCACAAACGCTCGCGTCGCGGGCTGTTGGGCGACACCCGGGTCAACAATGAGCAGTTGCGGGATTCGCTATCGCTCGAGAGGCATATCCCCGCCGATTGTCCGCCTGTTTTCCTTGTCAACTGTGTCGACGACCCCGTGGTCGACTACCATAACTCCGTCCTCCTCGACGCGGCCCTGACGGCCGCCGGCGTGAACCATCGCTACATCCAATATGCGACGGGCGGCCATGGCTTTGGAGTGAGCGACTTTAAAGGAAGCGCCGAATGCCATGCTTGGAAAGAAGAATTCCTACAATGGCTTCATGAAATAGGATATTAACAATCTAAAAAAGATGAACACTAACGATATAGAATACCAGTCCGTAGAACAGATTAAAACTTATCAGGAAGGCTTGCTGCACGAAGCGTTGGTCTACCTGAAGGAGCATTCGCCCTACTACCAGCGGATGTTCAAGAGCTACGGCATTCAAATCGACAAAATCAAGCACATCGAGGACCTGGTGAAGATACCCTTCACCGAGAAGAAGGACCTGCAACTTTTCAACGACGAGTTCCTGTGCTGCCCCAAAAACAAAATCATCGACTATATCACCACCTCGGGTACCTTGGGCGACCCCGTCACTTTCGGCTGCACCGAGAAAGACCTGCAACGTCTGGCTTTCAACGAGAAGAAGTCGTTCGAGTGTGCGGGCGTGAAGCCTGGCGATGTGGTGCAACTGATGACCACCTTGGACAAGCGCTTCATGGCGGGTCTGGCCTATTTCCTCGGTCTGCGCGAGTTGGGCGCTGGCGTCATCCGCGTGGGCAACGGCATCCCTGAGCTGCAGTGGGACACTATCCGCCGCATCAAGCCCGACACCATCATGTGCGTGCCTTCGTTCATCCTGAAGCTGATACAATATGCCGAAGAACACGGCATCGACTATAAGAACAGCAGTATCCGCCGCATCATCGGTATCGGCGAGGGCCTGCGCGACCAGGACTTCAACCTCAACCTGTTGGGCAGGAAGATCAAGGAGAAATGGGATGTGCAGCTCTTTGCCACTTATTCCTCGACGGAGATGGGCGCCACCTTCTCGGAGTGTGAATACGGCCTCGGCGGTCACGTGCACCCCGAGTTGATTATCGTGGAAATCATCGGCGAGGACGGCCTGCCCGTCCCCGACGGTCAGCCGGGCGAGATTGTGGTCACCACCCTCGGCGTGGAGGCCATGCCGCTGCTACGTTTCCGCACGGGCGACATCGCCGCCAAGATCGTCGACCAATGCAAGTGCGGGCGTAACTCCTACCGTCTCACGCCGCTCGTGGGTCGCAAGAACAACATGATCAAGCTGAAGGGCACCACGCTCTATCCGCCCGCGATCAACGATGTTTTGGATAACACCGAATTTGTCGAGAACTACGTCATCGAGGTGCGCCAGAGCGAGGCCGGCACTGACGACGTGGTGGTGAAGATAGGCCTGAAGTACCAACCCGACTTCGACGTCGTCAAGGTGCTGAAGGACAGTTTTCGCTCCCGTATCCGCGTGGCCCCGGCCATCGAGGTGCATCCCGTGGACGAGATCAGGCAGATCAACTACCCCGCCAAGAGCCGCAAACCCATCAAATTCATCGACCTGAGAAACAAATGACGACCAACTTCGACGACATCAGACCTTTTACTGCCGACGAGATTCCTGCCGCCACGCAGCGCATGGCCGACAGCGACGTCATCCCCGCCATCGCCCAGTATCTCGGCGTGCCCGCCGAGGCGCTTCGCGAGCGGATCCGTAGCATCAAGACCTTGAAGGAGTTCCAGCTGGGGCTGCTGAAAGATGTGCTCGAGACCCTTTTCAAGAAGACCACCACACAGTTCGATTGGTCGGGGGTGGAGAACATCGACGAGAAGAAGCCTTATCTCTTCGTCTCCAACCACCGCGACATCGTGCTTGACGCCATGTTTCTGCAGTATATCCTCAACGAGGCGGGACAAAACACCTGTCAGATCACCTTCGGCAGCAACCTGATGTCGCATCCTTTCGTCATCGACTTCGGCAAGGTCAACAAGATGTTCCGCACCGAGCGCGGCGGCTCTCCCAAGGAGTTCTACAACAGCATGCTGCACATGTCGGAATACATGCGTCATGTCATCACAGAAGTGGGAGAGTCGGTGTGGATTGCCCAGCGCAACGGACGCACCAAAAACGGCATCGACGCCACCGATCCGGCCATCATCAAGATGTTCGGCATGAGTCGTCGCGATGACAGGGTGATATCGTTGGCCGAGCTCAACATCGTGCCTGTGGCGGTGTCCTACGAATGGGAGTCGTGCGACAAGCTGAAGACCTTGGAGTTGTATCTGACCAAGAAAAACGGCCATTACGAAAAGCAGCCCAACGAAGACCTCAACAGCATCCTGACGGGCATCATGCAGCCCAAAGGCCATGTGCATTTCCATATTTGTCCAATGGTTTCCGAAGACGACCTGAACGCCTTAAACGACTGCCCTTCGGGCGAGTTCTACAAGCGCGTGGCCGAGCTGATGGATAGCCGCATCAATCCGCATTTCTATCTCCATCCGAACAACTACATTGCCCACGACCTCCGCAGTGGATCGGACACTTATGCTGAGCATTACACCGCCGAGCAAAAGGCCACGTTCGTCAAGTATATGGATTGGATGAACGACTATCCCGACATGGACCGTTCGGAACTGGAGGAGATCTTCTTGGGAATTTATGCGAATCCAGTGGAACATTGTAGAGACGGTGCACGCACCGTCTCATGACGAACATATTTATATACAGAGACGGTGCATGTACCGTCTCTACAAAACACAAAACAACCATGTCCGACGACAAATTCAAAGACAAATATCGAATTGATACTGCTCGCGCATGGTGGCACGACTATGACGGTGGTGCTTATTTCATCACCATCTGCACAAAAGACAGAGAACACTATTTCGGTGAAATTGAAGATGGAGAAATGGTTTTGTCGGAAATAGGCGATTATACCCGCCAGTGTATTGAACAAATCACACAACATAACCCTTATGCTGAGATTCCTTTGTATGTCATTATGCCGAATCATCTGCATTTGATTGTTTTCATTGTAGAGACGGTGCACGCACCGTCTCCTCAAACGCACAATAATAATGAAATATCCGAGACGGCGCATGCACCGTCTCTACAACCTAACCGTTGGAAAAACGATATTGTTGATGAAGAAATGCAATTCATTTCCCAACAAAAAAGGAGATTGCCTGTTGCTATTGGTAACATGAAATCAGCCGTTACCCATTTTGCCAACCAAAACGGCCTATATTTCGCATGGCAAACTCGTTTCTACGACCGTATTGTTCGTGATCAATCCGAAATGAACCGTATTGCCACGTATATTGAAAACAATGTTGCCAATTGGAAGGATGATGAATTCTATACACCTAGAAAATAGGTGTTCCTTTATTTGTAGAGACGGTGCACGCACCGTCTCATAACACGCAAAATGATATATTTGAGACGGTGCATGCACCGTCTCTACAACACAAAAACCCAAATTTTGCACGATTTTTGTAGTAAATAGTAAATGCTATTAACTATAAATTCATTGATTATGAAAAAGTTATGCTTATTGCTAATGATAATGGTTGCTAGTTTGGTAGCCATAGCACAGGAAACTGGTACCGTTGCCGAACAAGGCGAAATGGTGCGCAAAAGATCAAAATTATGTTTTCTTAACGGCACCGAAAAGGTGGTCATCCCGGAAGCCGAATTAATGCAACTTCTTGACGAAGAGACTTATGATTCGTATGGCCACGGTAGAAGGTTCTTCAAAGTTGGAACAGGACTCATCTGTGGCGGAATCGGTGTTACTGCGGCAGGAGTGGGTGTAGCTGCGCTTGGAACACATTATATGGGGACTAGCGAAGGCAATTATGACCAGAAAGTTATGGGTAGTGAGGTGCTTGTGATAGGTATTGGGTTATGTGTTTATGGAAGCATGATGATGCTTCCAGCAGGATTTGCTTTTCAAGGCATAGGTAGAGGAAAAATCAGCAGAATAGCCGAGGAATACAACGAAAACAACCCAACCACGACTGTCTCCTATCGCCTCTCGCCGTCCATTATGCCCGTGAATGTTCCACAAACACAGGGGAATGTAGTGTACGGTATGACGTTTAGCGTCAATTTCTAGTCTTTAATCAGCTTTTTGTAATCAACCTTCCCGTTTCCATTCATCGGCAGGGCGTCGATGAATTCGATGGCCGCTGGGACGAGGTGTACGGGGAGGTTGGCCTCGCAGTACGCCATCAGTTCCTCGATGGTGGCGGGGGTCTCTTTTAGCACCACGAAAGCCTTGGGCAGCTTGCTCTCCGAGTGGTCGGGGTCCTGCGTGGGCACCACGGCACAAGCCTTCACCGCAGGGTGTTGCATCAGGCAATCTTCGATCTCGATGGGGAAGACCTTGGAGCCGTCGTAGCGGACGATCATGCGTTTCTTACGGCCGATGATGTAAATGTAACCGTTCTCGTCGACATAGCCCATGTCGCCGGTGTGGAGCCACTGGCTGCCGTCGGCGTGGGTCTGGATAAGGCGCTGGGTGGCTTCCTCGTTCTTGTAGTAGCCGAGGAGCTTCATCGTCGAGCGGACGCAGATCTCGTCGTCGAAGGTTTTGACTTCGTAACAGGTGTTGGGGATACCCGAGAAGCCCAGCTCGTATTTCTTTGGACAGTCAGGCGGCGTGCTGGCGACGATGCCTGCGGTCTCCGTCATGCCATAGGCTTTGGTGATGTCGACAGGGCAGTTACGCTCGCGCAGGAAGGCGTTGATGCTCTTCTCGAAGGCGGCGTTGAGCACGTCGCCGGCCACGAAGACGGACTTCAGGTACGACAGGTCTTCCTTGTTGTCGGTCTCTTTCACGAGGACGTCCCAATAGGCGGGCACCGAGAAGATATGCTGGGGCCTGTGTTTGTTGATGTTCTTCAGGAAGTCCTTGTGTCGCAGGAAGGGGATGATCACCGTACGCATGCCGAAGCTCAATGAGATGACCAAGGCGTTGGTGCCATAGAAAGCGAAGATAGGCAGGAAACAGAGGACGGTGTCGTCGGTGGACGGGTTGTTGAGGGTGGGTGGGTCGGGGAAGACGGAGTGCAAGACGTTCTCCGTGCTGAGCATCACGCTCTTCACTGTGCCCGTCGTGCCGCTGGTCTGGAACAACGACATCATCTCGTCGGGGAGCCATTGGTAGGAGGGTTGTTCGTCCTTGTCTTCGGTGACGGAGATGAAGTCCTTCCAATGGATGTACTTGTTTTTGTTCTTGCCCATGAAGACGCGTCGTTTGCCGTTGAACCATTCGCCGAAGCCATACCACCACTCCACCTTGGGAATGAGGCTCACGCCGTTGACGACGACCACCTTTTCGACATTGGGCTGTAGCTTGGAAAAGGCCAAGGCCTTGCTGGTGAAGGCCATGATGAACAACATCTTGGCTTGTGTGCGGTCGACGATCTCGCAGACTTGCGCGGGCGTATACCTGACGTCGAACATGCAGGGGATAGCTCCAATCTTGTTGAGCGCATAGAAGCTCATCAGCGACTCGGGCAACGAAGGCAGTGAGATGCAGATGATGTCACCCCGACCGACGCCATGCATGCGAAACGCCAACGCCGTCCGGTCGATATGCTCGAGCAGCTCTTTGTAGGTCACCTCAACGCCGAAATAGCTGATGGCTATATGATCGGGCTGTCGCTCTGCGACTTGCTTCAAAAGATCGTAAAGGCTCAAACGCGTTTCCGTCATTTCAAAACAAAAATGTTGTCCAATAATTGATAAACAGGCTGCAAAGATATACAAAAACTTCTTAAAAGTTTAGAAAAGGTCCTGTTTCGTTGGAAAATACCCTCCGTTGAGACCATAATGAGAAAAAGTAGTATTTTTGCACGTTAATTAATTTCGAAAGGCACAAACTCCGATGATAGACAACTTTCCCAATCCGAGAAGAAAGCATTGCGAGACCGGCACTTTTCTGAACATGTTGGAATACTACGGGTATCAGATCAGTGAGCCAATGGCTTTCGGAATTGGTTCGGGAATCTATTTTACTTATTCGCCGTTTTTGCGGATGCGTGGCGTTGTCCTTCCCATGCTGCGCATCAGGCCTGCCTCCATTGTGAAGAATTTCTCCGAAAGGATGCACATTGGCTATCATGGCATGAAGTACGGCTGCAAGGTGAACAAGTCGATGCGCGACCTCGACGAGTTGGTGGACAAGAATATCCCCGTCGGCTTGGTGGTTAGCGTGGGCGGCTTGAACTATTTCGGTAAGATTGTCAATGAGTCGAATTTCAACGGTCATGTTTTCACCGTCGTGGGCAAGGAGGGCTCGACCTACACCATCGCCGACTCCGACAGCCGTCTGATGACCGACGACTACGTCTACGTCGACGAGGCGACCATGCGCAAGGTGCGTTTCGCCAAGGGTTTGGCCGCGCCCAAGGGCCGCATGTTCTACCTCGACCCGCCCGCCCCTGATTTTGCCGAGAAGGTCGACTTGAAGCCCGCCATCGTGCAAGGCTTGGAGGAGAGCTGCTACCGTATGCTGCGCAAGCCTTTGCCCTATTATGGCTATACGGGCCTGCATCGTTTCGCCAAGAACCTGAAGCGCTGGAAGGTCTATTTCTCGAATGAGTTGCGGGGGTACATCCTGTTGTGGTTCTACAGGCTCATCGAGACGGCGGGCACAGGTGGCGCTGGCTATCGTTACATCTATTCCGACTTCCTGAAAGAGGCCGCCGGCGTGTTTCAGAACGAGGTGCTCGACGACTGCTCGAAGCTGATGGGCGAGGACGCCGACACCTGGCGCCAGTTCTCGTTGGACTGCCGTCGTTACATGAAGAGCGAGAACGTGACCTTGAACGAGATGGCCGATATTCTGGAGTCTATCGGTCAGCAGGAGAAGCATATTTTCGAAAAAATCGACAATGAGTTTTTGAAGTCTTCTTTGGTACTTCAAAAATAACCCTATCTTTGTACCCTCAATTGAGACGATAACACCATGGGACCCTTGATCCAAAAGACATCGCGTTGCGCCGTCATCGGCCATGGCAGCTGGGCTACGGCCATCGCCAAAGTGTTGATCATGAACGAGTCTTCGGTTTGTTGGTATGTCCGCAACCAAGAAGTGCTTGAGTCGTTGCGCACCGAAGGCCGCAACTGCCGTTACCTCTCCGACGTGGAGTTCGACATGAGCCGCATCCACCTCACCGACGACGTGAACGAGACGGTCGAAAAGGCTGATATCATCTTTTTGGTGACGCCCGCTCCCTATCTCAAGTGTTATCTCTCCGACCTCAAGGTCTCGTTGAAAGACAAGATGGTGGTGTCGGCCATCAAAGGCATCATCCCCCAAGAGAACCTGCTCGTCACGGAATATCTGAAGCAGCAATATGGTCTGACGGACGCGCAGCTGTGCTGCATCAGCGGCCCTACCCATGCCGAAGAGGTGGGCCACGGCAGGCTGACCTATATGACCTTCGCCTGCGCCAACATCGGCAATGCCCGTGTGGTGGGCGAGAAGCTGAAGACGCCGTTCGTCAAGATCAACTGCTTGCGCGACATGCACTATCTGGAGCATTCATCGGTGCTGAAAAACATCTATTCCGTGATGGTGGGCATGGCGATGGGCTTGGGCTATGGCGACAACTTCATCGCCGTGTTGGTGTCGAACTGCATCAAGGAGATGTATTTCCTCCTCGACCCGCAAAGCGTCACCGACCTCACCAAGTTCAACCCGTCCAATTTCTTCGGCGACCTCTTGGTGTCGTGCTATTCGAGCCACAGCCGCAACCGTCAGCTGGGCGTGCTCATCGGCCGTGGCAACACGGTGAAGACCGCCCTCAACGAGATGACCATGGTGGCCGAGGGCTACTACTCGTCGGCCATGCTGCCCAACCTCCCCGAGGAGCAGCGCCGTCAGCTGCCCATCGCCGAGAAGGCCTATCAGGTGCTGCATCAGGGTATGCCGGCCCGCAAGGCCATGAAAGACCTTGAAGACCTCTTGGAATAATTTCCTTAGTAGATTAAGCTAGAAGCGCCAAAGCGGCGATGAGGCCGATGATGGCGATGATGAAGAGGATAACTCTCAACGCCGAGACGGGTGACTTGCCGCCCACCTTGCCCGTCTGTCCGTTCACCGCAAACTGATACACCTTGTCCTTGTACTTGAAAGACGAGATCCAAACGGGTACCAAGAGGTACTTGTAGGTGATGTTGCTATACAGCGTCGAAAAATGGACGCTGTCGGCGTGGTTGGCGTTCCAACGGCGGCGGATATAGGAGGGGATGGAGGCTCTCAACTGGCCCTGGATGGTTCTTTGTGCCGAATTCCAGCCTTCTTTTAAGCCTATGGAATAGCGTTCGGCGACGAAACCCGCCAACACCTGAGGCGAATAGGGCACCAGCTTAGAGAAATCGAAAGGCTCGCAGTCGCTCACGCCCGACCCTTCCTGACGTTTCGAGGCCATGACGGTGACGTCGTCGAAGAACTCCTGATACACGCCGCTGACATAGCGCCAGTCGATCTCCGTACGGACGTTGCCGTCGCGGTCTTTCACCCTTTTGTCGTAGCCGGCGCGGCCCGTGAAGTTCGAGGTGGTCTGTGCGTCGTAGGTCCAATAGGGGAGATACACGCCTTGGAAAGCCTCGGGGCTAGCGCTTTTCTTGGCTTTGCGCGGTGCGAACCATTTTCTTTTGAGCCAACGGGTGAAACGCTCGCCGGCCAGGTCTTTGGTGACGGTGAAGGGACACACGGCGCCGGGAGCGATGGTGTTTTCGGTGGCGGCGGGCATCACGCTGGTGGAGCCGCAGAAGGGACACACGGCGGCGGTCTCAAGGGCGTCGTAGACGGTCACAGCGCCGCATTGCTTGCACTGCACCTCTTTCTTCTGCTCGCCCCAGTTGAAACTTTCGGTATGAATCGCAGCCTCAAAGTCCATCTCGCAGATCTCGTTTTCGGCTTCGGCACTGGGCAACTCGCAGGTGTAGCCGCAATAATCGCAGTGCATCTTGCCCGAAGAGGGGTCGAAGACAACGGTAGCACCGCAATTGGGGCATTTCTTATCGGTTTCTTTTTCAGTTCTTTCCGAAAAATATTGTTCTTCAGGGTTATCGTGATATTCAGTCATAAGTGCGCTTTTTTACTTTGATTAGGGCGCAAAAATAAGAGTTATGGTCGGATGTGGCAAGAAAAACGGCAAAAAGCTTTCCGATGAATGAGATTAATTTCTATTTTTGTACCCAAAGTAATAAACACTGAGTGTATGAACAGAAAAACTCTACTCTTCTTATTCCTGCTCGCGATGATGACACCTTTTTCCGTCTGGGCGCAAAGCCTGACGGTGACGGGTAAAGTCATCTCGAGCGACGATGGCTACGGATTGCCAGGTGTCACCATCCAGGTGAAAGGCACCTCAAACGGCACCGTGACCGACATGGACGGCAACTACTCCCTCAAGACCGACGGCCAAGACGTGCTGGTGTTCAGCTTCGTGGGCTACAAGACCAAGGAGGTCGCCGTCAAAGGCAAGAACAAAATCAACGTCACCCTCGAGCTTGACTCGCAGACGCTCGACGACGTGGTGGTCACCGCCCTTGGCATCAAACGCCAGAAACGTGAGTTGGGTTACGCCACAGAGGAAATCGGTGGCGACCTTATCGCCAAGTCAGGCTCGGGCAGCGTCATCAGCTCCTTGAGCGGCCGCTCGGCGGGTGTGCAGATCATCAACCCCAACGGCGTCGACGGCGGCGCTTCGCGTATCACCATCCGCGGTAACAACAGTATCTTCGGCGACAACCAGCCGCTCATCGTGGTCGACGGTGTGCCCATGACCAACGAAGGCGGCGTCACCAGCTGGAGCGGCGGCCGCGACTGGGGTACGGCGTTGAACAATATCAACCAGGAGGACATCGAGAGCCTCGACATCTTGAAAGGCCCCACGGCGGCGGCACTTTATGGCTCGCGCGGCGGTAACGGCGTGGTGCTCATCACCACCAAGAAAGGCTCCAAACAACGTGGCCTCGGCATCAGCTACTCGGCGGGTTTCAAGATCACGACGCCTTATCTCTACCGTTCGGTGCAGAACAAATACGGCGCACAAGGCCCCATCACCTTCGACACGCCTACCCTGACACCCATCGAAGGCCTCTTCGACGACAACGGCAACCAGGTCTACGAGTATCCGGGCATCTATAACGTCGACAACGGTCCGGCGGGCGAGCCCACCAACACCACCTTCGGCTACTACGGCGGCGCCCAGAGCTGGGGTCCCGAGATGAACGGCGAGAGCGTGTTGTGGTGGGACGGACAGATCCGCAAATACAGCCCCCAGCCCGACAACCTGAAGATGCTCTTCAAGAACGGCCACACGATGAACCATAACATCGCCCTGCAGAATGCCGGCGACTTCGGCAGCATCCGCGTGTCGTTCACCGACTCGCGCACCGACGCCATCATCGACAACTGCAACCTGCGACAGACCACCGTCAACGTGGGTACCTTGATCAACGTGTCAGAGAAGATTAAAGTCGACGTGGCGTTCAACTATCTGGACTACTACCGCCTCAACTCCCCCGAGATCGGCGAGTCGAACAGCAACTTCAACAAGGGCTTGCTCTACAGCTGGCCCCGCAGCTGGCAAGGCATTGAGACGACGACCTACGAGAACGAGGACGGCACCATGAACCAGTTTGACGGCTATCCCTATCCTTACATCTACAGCAGCACCTTCTGGACGTACTACAACAACAACACGACTCTCGACCGCGACAAGATGTACGGCTCGGTGCGCTTGCTCTACGACGTGACGCCCTGGCTTACCGCCTCCGCCAAGGTCGCTTTGGACTGGACCGCCGACAACTACATCACCAAGCACAAGCCCACCACCATCGACGGTATGGCGGGCGGCTTCTACGAGAAGAGCAAGTCCTCGTCGCTCACCCGCGACATGGACTTCCTGCTCACCGCCTATAAGGACAAGATCTTCGGATCGAATTTCAACGCCCGTCTCTCTGTCGGCGGCGAGCAATACTACGGCTACCGCGACGGCCTCAACGGCACCTCGGGCACCTGGGCCTACGCCAACCTCTACACCATCAACAACTACTCCGCCGCCACCGAGCGAAGATTTGGCGAGTCGAAGTGGGAGAAACAGGTCAACTCGCTCTATGCTTTCTTCAATTTGAGCTACAAAGACTGGCTCTTCCTCGATGTGACGGGTCGTAACGACTGGTCGTCGACCCTGCCCATCACCAACAACTCCTACTTCTATCCCTCGGCCACTTTGAGTTTTGTGCCGACATCGGCCTTCAAGAACTGGAACTGGGGTCCGGTCAACTTCCTCAAGCTGAGAGGCTCGTGGGCCATGACCGCCAGTGACACCGAGCCGTATCAGCTGACCTACACCTACAGCACGGGCTCGTTCGGCCATCAGCTCTCGGCTTCCCTGCCTTCCACGGTGCCGCCCTTGGAGCTGAAGCCGCAACGCCAGCGTAGCTATGAACTCGGCTTCGACCTCGGCTTGGGCGCCCGCTTCAACATGGACTTCACCTATTATGACATCTACAGCTGGGATCAGATCCTCCGGTCGCCTGTGGCCCCTTCGTCGGGCTCCAACAACGTGACCATCAACACAGGTGTGGTGACCAACAAAGGCATCGAAGCCATCATGACCTACGACATCATGCAGGGCAAAGACTATGGCGTGCAGGTGGGTTTGAACTTCGCTCGCAACAAAAACAAGATCGTCGACCTGGCTGGCGCCAATATGTATATGCTCTCCGAGATTTGGGGTTCCAACGGCCCCGCCGTCGCTGTTGAAGAAGGCGAAGAATACGGCACCATCTACGGTTGGAACTATCTCTACGAATACACCATGCCTGACGGCACCGTCGTGGGTCCGTTCTACGACGAAGACGGCAATCCCATGCCTCTGCTCAACGAGACGGGTACCACCTACTTGATGACTGACAACCGCGTGCCGGTGGGCAACTGCGCCCCCTTCGTTACGGGCGGTATCAACCTCCGCGCCTCCTATAAGAACTGGTCGCTCTACGCCTTGATCGATGCCAAGTTGGGCGGTCAGATCTATTGCGCCTCCTACGTGATCGGCATGCAGACCGGCCAGAGTCCGGCGACGCTCTATGAGCGCGAAGGAAACGGTTTGAAGTATTATGATGCAGAGGGTAACTTCATCGGCAACTACGGCATCATCCTGCCTGGCTACTGCATCAACACCGAGACGGGCGAAGCCCACGAGAACGAGAATGTGGTGCATTACCTCTACAAATACCTGCCTAACTTCGGTGGATGGGGTCCCGTCCTCACCGCCCCCGGCATCGTCAACAACACGTGGATCAAGATGCGCGAGCTCTCGTTGACCTATGACTTCCCGAGCAAATGGCTCGACAAGCAGAACCTCTTCAAACAGGTCTCCATCTCCTTGGTGGGTCGCGACCTGTTCTACATCTACAAGACCCTGCCCGACAACATCAACCCCGAAGGCACCCAAGGCTCGGGCAACGCCCAAGGCCTCGAGTACGCCTCCTATCCCGGCTCACGGTCATTCATGGTTTCACTTAAAGTCAATCTCTAATCCGAATCAACATGAAGAAAAGCTTATATATCATCTGTGCGGTATTGCTTCTGGCCTCCTGCACAAAGGGCTTCGAAGAGATGAACCAGGACCCGTTCTCGCCGACGGGGACAACTGTCGAGGCGTTGTTTAACGGCGTGGTGAAGTCCATGCAGCAGAGCATGAACGAACAGTTCTATCTGCAAAACGAGATCTGGTACCCCGAGACCGAACTCGGCGCCTTGACGTCAGAGTCGTGGGGCAACTCTCAAATCGGTACTTCCAACGTATGGAATGACTACTACCTCATGCTGTCCAACATCCGTGAGTTGGAAAGACGTTTCGACGCCTACGACGAGGAGCAAGCCGATCCGGCTGCCTGCGACAAAGTGCGCGCCCAGCTGAATATCCTGAAGGCCTATCAGACCTTTAAGGTATCGGATATCTTCGGTGACATGCCTTACTTCCAAGCGGGCCGCATCTGGGAGAACGCCTCCTCGCAGGCCAACATGAAGCCCGAATGGGACACGCAAGACACCATCTACAAGTCGCTGCTGACCGAGCTGAAATGGTCGCGCGACATCCTGTTTGCCGACTCCGTTGCCACCCCTTACGGCAACGAATACTACAAACTGCCCTACGAAGTGCTGCTCAACAACGACTACACGCTCTGGGCCGAGTTCGCCAACTCGCTCATCCTGCGCCACGGCTTGCGCATGTACGACAAAGACCCCGATTTTGCCACTCCTTTATTGGTTGAGGCATACAACTTCATGTACTCAAAAATGAGTTCCTCGGGTGGCGTGGCCACGGGAGGAGGCATCTGCTTGTGGCCCAGTGTTCTGGGTACCAACTGGGATGTCAACTGGTCGTTCCGAGAGCATAAACACCTCCGCATGGGCGAGACGGTGTGGAGCTGCCTCTCTTCGACTGACGACATGGACGGTAGCGGCATCTACGACTATCGCGCCTTCCTCTTCTTTGACACGAGCCATAAGACCGATAGCTTCCCCGACGGCGCTTGGCGTCCTTACCCACAGATTCGCACCCTCGAGACGCCCACCGAAGGCGGCTCGCCCTACGCCCAGAGCCGCGACGGCAGCTATACCTTCAAAGGCCCTTCGTGCCTCTTCTCGCCGTTCAACTACTACCTGACCCGCGACGAGAAATATGTGCCGCAAATCTTCGTCACCTACGCCGACGTGCTCTTCATGAAGGCCGAGATAGGCGCTCGTGGCATTGGCGGCATCACCCTCTCGGGCATGGAACTCGACCAGATCATCTTCCAAGGCATCTATCAGTCGTGCCTCTTCTGGGCGCATATCCCGCAAAACACCAGCCGTTGGACCTATTTCTATCCGCAGTACACCAGCTTTATCGGGTCTGTCGATATTTGGTCTTTGGGCCAGAATATGGCTTCCAACGTGATGAACTATGCCGTGTATATGAACCCCGAGTTCGACTATTCGAACGAAGCCTATTTGAACCTCATCTACCAGCAACGCTGGCTGAACCTCTTCCGTCAGCCTTGGGAGGCCTGGGCCCTGGCTCGCCGCACTATGGCGACACCCACCACCACCGACCACGCCAAGCTGACGTCCTACCGCATGGAATATCCCCAGACGGAGATCGAATATAATTATGAGAATTACACCAGAGAACTCGCTCGTATGTCGCATGGCGACACGAGACAAACCAAAGTCTGGTGGATGGACTTCAGATAACCTAATAATCTTGAAATCTTGAAATCAGAAATCTTGAAATCATTAAATCCTTAATACTATGAAAAAGACATTATTATTTCTTGGAATGATGCTGGTAAGCATCGGGCTGATGGCCCAAGTTGAAAAGACCTTCGACTTTAACAATTATGCCGAAGGTGAACATCTGAACGGTCAAGATGGCTGGTATGTCCGTGTACACAGCGCGGGTAATGGTGGTATGGGACCCATGTACACCGATTACCTGGGCCATTTCTGGGGCACCACGCCTGAAACACCCACGGCCGATGAAACCCTGGGTGTGTTCTCGCATGCCTCTGGCACCAGCTTTGGTGACATTGCCACTCATGACATCACCCAATATGGCTTCGACTTCTCCAATGGCGGCGTCATCGAGATCGAATGCGACCAGTTACGCGAGTGGTGGGGCACCCTTTTCGGCATCGGCTATGACGGTGATGGCGACGGCTCTGTCCTTCCTCCCATCATGGCGGCTCCTAATCATGCCCTCTACGAGCCCATCACACCCAACCCCAACAGTACCCTTCCCGATGGCGGTGTCTATATGCTCCTCACGGGTAGCGACACCGATCCTCTCTTCATCAAAGGCGTGATTTTACCCAACAACACGGCGGCCTGCAATTTTACACCTAACGTAGCGGAAAAGAGCTGGGCTCGCTATAAGGTCTCCATCGACCTTGACGCCAATGATGGCGCTGGTGCTGTCACCCTGTTTGCCATGTACGACGTGCCTGGCGGCGAGTGGGAGGCTGTGCCGGAATGCCAAGGCGTCAACGTGGGTCTGACCCCGGGCAGTGGCGACAAATACGACCCCGCCACATGGCATCACATCTTCATGCTCAACAGCGGCTGGTGTGGCTTCGACAACTTCACCGTGCGTCATTTCCCTGGCGGCTTGACGGCACAGTTCATCGACTTTACTGAAATTCCTGACCAGTTGGTCTACAATGAACCCATCACCCTTGAGGCCAGCGCCACCTCGGGACTTCCTGTGACCTTTGAAGTCATCCAAGGCCCTGCCACCGTGGAAGGCAACATCCTTACCCTCACCGGCGAGGAAGGCTCCGTGAAAGTTCGTGCCGTCCAGCCTGGTGATGGCACACAATGGCAGCCCGCTCCCTCTGTGACGCGTACCTTCTATGTGGTCGACCCGGATAACTATGAACCCGAGATCACCATCCGTCGTCCTTATGAAGGCACCAAGGTGTATATGCCCGACTTCGAGAACCCCGTCATGGTGGTGATCAGCGCTTATATCGACCATGGCTCCATCCTCAAGTTCGAAGAAGTGAAATGCAATGTCGACGGACAAGAGCTGTATCTGAAGACCGACTATCCCGACAACCCCAACAACGGCTATTGGTACACCACCTGGACGCCTTCGGGTGAAGGCTCTTACAACATGACCGTGTCCATCACCCAGACGGGCGGCAAGGTCACCACAGCCTCCAACACTTTCGATGTGACCACCGACATTAACGACATGAACGTCTCTGCCCTCAACGGCGAGTTGGTAGTGAACACAACCTATTTTAACGCCTACGGCGAATATCCCTTCCCGACCCATGTCAACGCTTTCAATGCCATCAATTTGCATTATCTGCACAACTGCGTGAACGGTGACTGCAACACCTACGACCACCAGAGCTATCTCCGCGTGAAGAACTACCGTGGCGAATGGGTGGAACTCTGCCGTTACATCACTCCGTTTGGCGTGGAATGCGTCGACGACCTCGATGTGACTGACTTCACCTCCGTGCTGCAAGGACTCGTCGAATTCGAGTATTATAGCGAGCAGTATTCAACCGGTCAAGGTTATAACCCCACGGCCATCTTTGAATACACCAAAGGCACCCCGGAGTATCCCTACGTGGACATGCAGGAGCTTTGGTATGGTAACTATGCGTTCGGCGACTACGCAAACCCATGCCCCATCCCGATGCGTACGGTCGAATTTGATCCTTGTGTCGAAAAGGCCAAGCTGCAACTCACGACCTCTGGGCACAACTGGAGCGACACTGGCAACGGCGCCTACAACACAGGCAATGCTGCCGAGTTCTATCATGCCACACACAACATCAATATCAACGGTGCCACAACCTACACCCAAGATCTTTGGCAAACCTGCTCTCCCAACCCCGCTGGTTGCCAGCCCCAAAACGGTACCTGGACCTACAACCGTGCCGGTTGGTGCCCAGGCAGCATGACGATGGTGTGGGACTATAGCCTCGACGAGTATCTGCCCGATGGCAAAGCGGATGTGCTCTATGAGTTCGACCCGACCTACATCGACCAGTGCCACCCCAATTATCCCGACTGCGTGAGCGGCCAAAACAGCTGCCCGGATTGTACCAATTCCAGTAACCCGATCTTAAAGGTCTCTGGTAAGCTGGTGACCTACAGCCACAACACCGACATTCTGACCGAGGTTCCGGAGTTGCCCGATGTGGATGCAGAGCCCTTCCAGGTGACAATCACCCCCAATCCCGCCAAAGACCATTTGACCATCACCACGGATTATGACAAAGGTAACGCCAGCGTTGTCATCATCAGCCCCCAAGGCGCCAAGGTGCGTGGCTTCAGCATGAAAGGCACGGCCACCATCGACGTGAGCGACCTGCCGTCGGGCATCTACTTTGTCCATGTCATCGGTGGCAAGGTGGTGACGAGAAAGGTTATGATTCAGAATTAACAACGATTTAACAATAAAGGAACAAGTAATGGTAAACTTAATTGGAAAATGGAGAGTCGCCCAAATGCTGGACTTCAACAGCAAAACGGAGCGCTTTGAATGGACAAATGTCGAGGTTCTGCTCTCGCGAGACGATGCCGACAAGGACACGATCCTGATGGGGAATACCCAGGTAGTGTTTGCCGAGGACGGCACGATCACCTTGCTGACGCCGATACCTAAGGGCGCTACCCAGGAAGAGGTGGATGCCGCCGTGAAGTCCGGTCAAATCACGTTGAAAGACGGCATGATGCTCATGGGCGAGAATCATTGGAAAGTCGAAGACGGCAAAAACATGGCCGATACAGCTCTTGAAGGCGAAGTGATGGGTGAGAAGGTCGGCCCGTGGGAAGAACTCAAGGAGGTTGAAGACGGAATGGTCGAGATGTCGTTGTTCCACATCGCCCGCATCGAATAAATGAGATTGAGAACGAAAAAAAGCGTATCTTTGCCGCCCGAAAAAATGGATTATAAAAAGTAATAGGATATGAAAGTTGCAACATTATTGGGCGAGCGTTTCAAGAAGGCACCGGCCGACTGCGTCTTCGACAGCCAGGCGCTGATGGTGCGTGGCGGCTATATCAAGTCGGTGGGAACAGGTTTGTTCTCCTTCTTCATGCCGGCCAAACGCATCGCTAAGAAGATAGAGAATATCATCCGTGAGGAGATGGACCGCATCGACGGACAGGAGGTCATGTTCCCTGTCGTCATGCCGGGAACGCTGTGGCAGGAGTCGGGACGTTACACGAGCATCGGCTCGGAGCTGCTCCGCTTCAAGGACCGCAACGGCATCGACATGGTGCTGGGTATGACCCATGAGGAGGCCGCCGTGCAGCTGGCTCGCGACGCCGCGAAGAGCTACACGCAGTACCCCTTCATGATCTACCAGATCCAGACCAAGTTCCGTGACGAGCCTCGCTCGCGCGGCGGCCTCATCCGCACCCGTGAGTTCACGATGAAGGACGCTTATAGCTTCCACACCTCGCAAGAGGACCTGGAGGACTACTACGCCAAGGCCTACCACGCCTACGACCGCATCTTCGCCAGAGCGGGCGTGCCTCAGGTCGTGGCCGTCAAGTCCGACTCAGGCATGATGGGTGGCCGCGTGTCGCATGAGTTCATGCTGCTGACCGATATCGGCGAGGATACCATCGTCATCTGCCCTGAGTGCGGCTACCGCTCCAACAGCGAGGCCGCCGACTGCATCGTCCACAACGAGGAATATCCCGTCGAGCCGCTGGAGGAGGTCTACACCCCCGACCAGAAGACCATCGAAGAGGTGTGCAGCTTCCTGCATAAGTCGCCTCTGCAGTCGTGCAAAGCGGTGCTGTATCAGCGTAACATGGACGACTCGTTGGTCATCGTCTTCCTGCGCGGCGACCTCGAGGTGAACGAGACCAAGCTCCGCAACCTCATCTGCGCCGAGGTGCATGCCGCCACCGTCACCCCCGACATGGGTGTCTGCGCCGGCTTCATCGGCCCCAAGGGTCTGCCCGAAGGCATCACCGTGATCTACGACGAGTCGCTGAAGACCTTGAACAGCTTCGTGGCGGGCGCCAACAAGGAGAACTACCACTACAAGGGCATGAACATGGCCCGCGACCTCGGCGAGGTGAAGTACGACAGCGTGGCCAAGGCCACCGCTGGCGGCATCTGCCCTGTGTGCGGCAAGCACAGCATCACCATCAGCCGCGGCATCGAGGTGGGCAACATCTTCCAACTCGGCACGAAATACACCGAGTCGATGAACATGCAGTACCTCGACAGCGACAATACGCTGAAGTACCCCATCATGGGCTGCTACGGCATCGGTGTGGGCCGTCTGATCGCCTCGGTCTGCGAGGTGAGTCACGACGACTACGGTCCGATTTGGCCCATCACCATCGCCCCGTGGCAGGTGCAGGTCTGCGCCCTTCGCGTCGCCGACGAGAACGTGCGTCGCGTGGCCGACAAGATCTACGAAGACCTGAAGAAGGCCGGCGTGGAGGTCATCTACGACGACCGCAACATCAGCGCGGGCGTGATGTTCTCCGACGCTGACCTGCTGGGTGTGCCGCTGCGCATCGTGGTCAGCCCGAAGACGCTGGAACGCAACGCCATCGAGTTCGCCTCGCGCGACAAGTCGTTCAAGGCCGACCTCAACCCCGACCATTTCGTCGACGAGGTGAAGGCCAAGATCAACGAGATGATCGCGGCGCTGACGCCTGAAGATTAATTGATGAACCTAGGTAGAGACGGCGCTTGCGCCGTCTCTACTGTTTTAAAAACAACCGATATGAAAAAACACATCATCCCCATTCTTTCTCTCCTGGCATTGGCCTTGTTCTCATGCGGAGGAGAGACGCAAATCCAAATAGACAACCTCAACATTAATGTTGAAACACCAGCGGTTGTCGTGGATGTTGACACAGTGCCCGTGGCGGAAACCATCGTCCAAGAATGGTACCCTGACAAGACCTATGAAGGCTATAGCAACGGTCTTCTTTCGTATTCGTGCAGTTA
Organism: Candidatus Limimorpha sp.; assembly: GCA_045132275.1. GTDB lineage: Bacteria > Bacteroidota > Bacteroidia > Bacteroidales > F082 > Limimorpha. Next base: position 384,101 of record JBGURY010000013.1, on the reverse strand, counting down.
CGAACCTGATTGCGAAGGTTGCTATTCCGCTGAGGATTTTCATTGCTATCCTTTGGAAGGCGGCGGATATCTTGTGGTCTCCGCTTATGTTTTTGCCGGCCCCGGCTGCGCCGGAGATTATACTTTCTCAACATGGACCTATAAGGACGGTGTTCGGGATACCATCTCAGGCATTCTGCCTTCGCCCGAATTGGAGTTGTTGCTCAATCCGGAGAAGACGGACCAATATAAGGCCGAAATCGCTGACTTCAAGGAGATGTATGACCAAGCTCCTTGGTACTATCAACACTTTTATTTCAATCCGCCCCAATCTTTGAATGTCGAGCTTTATCCTTACGACTGCGAGGACACTTATCCCGGCATGGGAGAAAGCATGCTGAGTAGCTACGACGGCGACAAAACCTTGAAATACCTTTGGAATGGTAAAGCATTCGTGAGGGAATAAACGGCAAGACGGACAACGTTACTGATAAAAAAATCCCGCAGGTTATTCTGCGGGATTTTTTTCTACCTCAACCACCTTCTTGTTCTTTCGGAACCACTCCGTGATGTCCTTCACACGGCCGTCGGCCAGGCGTTTCATCATGCGTTGGTTGGTGGTGGCGCTGTCGAGAGGTCCCAACTCGGCCACATAGCGACCCACTTTGATGTAGTCGAAATGTTCGGTCGAGACGTTTTGCGGCAGCTCGTTCTTGCCTGAATACCAGGCCACCTTCACATGGTAGTCTTTCTTGACTTGATCGGCCAGTCGCGCGACGGATTCCGGCTCGTTGTCGCCGCCCATAAAGCACACGCAGGTGATGCCTGTCTTGTATTGCTCCACGAGGCGGTACAACTCGTCGGTGTCCAGCTGTTTGCCGCTATTTTCCCACAAATACTTGCTGTGGCAACCAGGACATTGGTTGGGACAGTTAGTGATATTAATGGCAAGCGTCACTTCTTCAGGGACTTCCTGGAAGACGATATCAAAATTGGCGTATTTTAGCATCTGTCCATCTCCATTTTTCCATAGTGACGGCGGGCGGCTTCTTCTTGGCGTGGCTCGCTGAAATTGCTGACGCGCTTCAGGTATCCGATGATGCGGGTCAGGTAGTCGATGTTGTGGCTGTGGCACTCGGGGCATTCCTTGAGGTAACGCTTGTCGATGTGCCCGCAGTCATTACAAATCGTGTTCGGGATGTTGAAGGTAAAGTAGTTGCAGCCTTCGCGTGCGGCCACACGCAGCAGCTGGCGGTACTGCTCCTTGGTGAGGTGTTCCTCCAGGTTGCAGTGCAGTGCCGAGCCGCCGGTGAGGTGCTTGATGTACTTCTCGCCGTGGAGGCGGAACTTGTCCAACACGTTGGTGTTGGGGTCTTCCACGATGTAGAAGTAGCTGTTGTAGCAGTCGCGGTGCACTTCGTAGCCGTCTTCCTTGTCCCATTTGGCGTGTTTGACGCCCACGTTCTCGGCGGGGATCATCTCGCAGTTGAACATGAGGCCGTTCTCCTTCGAGTAGTACTTCTTGTTGTACTTCTCGATGAGACCCAGCACGTCTTGCACGAACTTCTCGTAGTCCGGGTTGTCCGAGATCTTGATCTTCAGGAACTCGGCGGCTTCCACGAGGCCGTTCACGCCGATGGTGAGGTATTGGCGACCCAGGTTGATGTAGCCCGCGTCAAACAGCGGCAACATGCCTTTCTTCTGCAGCTCCTTGAGGTTCTCGTTGTAGCAGATCTGCACCTTGTGGCACAGGTCGACAATCTCCTCGAGGTAGGTCAGGTAGTGCATGTTGTTGCGAGCCGCATACTGGATGCAGCGGTTGAGGTTGATGGTGAGCACGCTCTTCGAGCCTGTGCTGACGCCACCGGCGCCGAGGGTGTAGCTGAAGCCGTTGTCTTGGATCTCGTTGCGTAGGCGGCAGCACGACGACAGCGAGTCGGCGTTGTCGCTGAGGTAAGTAAAGAACGAGTGTCCCTCGGCATACATCTCGGCGGTGAAGTCGCCCCATTCCTGGTCGATGACGTCGCCGTCTTTCGAGAGCAACGCCATCGTTTCCACCGGGAAGGTGAGCACGCTCTTCAGGCGCTCGGCGTTAAACCACTTCATGAAACGTTTCTGGAGCCAGCTCAACGACTCCCAGTCGGGCTGCGAGCCGTCAGGGAAGTAGAAGTTGCCGAACAACGACTCGAAGTAGTACTTGTCGTAGTAAGCGATGTTCCAGAACACCGACTGGTAATTCCTCGCGCCCGCAGGTTGGTTCAAGGAATAAACGATCTGTTGGAAGCAGTCGGTGATGACCTTGTCGATGGTGCGCGGCTTCAACGAGTGGTCGACGATTTCGTCGGCGCGCTTGTAGTAGTCCTTGCCATAGTCGAGACCTATGAAATAATTCATGTACATGAGGAACTCGGGCGTGGCGCAGGCACCGGAGAGTTGCGACGACACCATAAACACCATGTTAATAAACCCACCACAGAACGAGCGCAGCTTGGTGGGGGCGGTGCTGTTGCCGCCGATCGACGAGGTGCCTTCGTTGAGCCAAGGATACATCGTGATGGAGGCACAGTAGTTGGCCAACGAGGTCTCGTCGTTCTTATAAATGAAGTGGTTGTTGAGCAGGTAGAGGTAACGGTCGGCCAGTTCCTTGCCGTACATTTCCTTGATACGGTCGGTCAGCAAGCGGCGGTTGATACGGATGAAGCTCGACTTGGGCAGCTCGCCGATTAATGTGGCGATGTTTTTCTTCTCCACATTGGCGTTGGCGTCGTACTTCGAGCCCGTGGCCGCGTTGGAAGCATTGCAGTAGTTGCTCAGGAAGTCGATTTTCTCGCGGATCTCACGGTCCTCGGTGTGTTTCTGGCGGTACAGGATATAGTTTTTGGCTACCGTGTAGTACTGCTCGGCCATTAATGCCGTCTCCACCTGATTCTGGATCTCCTCGACGGTGATGCCGTTGGTCACGCGGACACGACTCAAGATGCCGTTGAGGTCCTCATCGGTGGCATAAAACCCCGAAGCGAGAAAAGCTTTACTGATGGCGACTTTGATTTTTTCGAGTGAGAAGGCTTCCTGCTTGCCGTCTCTCTTGGTAATGTACAATCCTCCGTTGCTCATAAAATTGTGCTCGTTTTCAAAATACGTTAATAGCTGATTATCAATAGGTTCTGAGTTCTTTTTCGGTGAAGAACCTTGTTTTGCAAAGGTAAGTCATTTTGTTTTTCCCCACCAAATTAATTCTTGATTTTTTTGTCAACAAAATTATCAACAGGGTTAATTGCGTGATTTCATTATCTTTGCAGCGATATTTATACTGATTTAAAATTATTATGGCAAAAAAGAAAAAAATAGAGAATAAACTCAGCACTTTCACCAGCGTTATTTTAGGCATTTTCGCCGACGATCCCTTCCGTCCGAAGAACTACAAGCAGGTCTGCAAGATCATGGGCATCAAGGACCAGGCGGGTAAGGATGTGGTGTATAACTTGTTGATCGACTTGAAGAACGAGGGCTTGCTGCAGGAGGCGCGCCCCTACAGCTATGTGATGAGTGCCCTGGGCATGGCCCAGTTCGGTCCGAAACAGAAGTATGTGGAAGGCACGGTGGAGATGAAATCGACGGGCAAGGCCTACGTGGTGCGCGACGACGGCGAAGGCGAGGATATCTTCATTGCGGCGGCCGACACTTACAAAGCGCTGCATGGCGACCGTGTGCGCGTGGCTATGTTCCCCAAGCGCAACAACAGCAAGCCCGAAGGCGAGATCGTGGAGGTGCTGGAGCGCCGCCACACCGAGTTTGTGGGCGTGCTCTCCATCTCCCACGGCTATGTCTTCGTCCGTCCCGACGTGGAGTGGATGCCTGTCGACATCTTCGTCCCCCGCGGCGACCTCAACGGTGCCAAAGACGGCATGAAGGTCATCGTCCATCTCACCGACTGGCCCGACGGCTCGGGCAACCCCTTCGGCGAGATCGTCCGTGTGCTCGGCAAGCCCGGGGAGAACGACGTGGAGATGGAGTCCATCCTGGCCGCCCACGACTATCCGATAGAGTTCCCCGAAGAGGTAGAGAGAGAGGCGGAGCGGATCCCTGTTAAGATTAATAAGGAAGAGATTAATAAGCGCCGTGACTTCCGTCCGGTGTTCACCATCACCATCGACCCGGCCGACGCCAAGGACTTCGACGACGCCATCAGCCTGCGCAAAATGTCCAACGGCCACTGGGAGGTGGGCGTCCATATCGCCGACGTGTCGCACTATGTGCAAAAAGGCTCCGCCATCGACCGCGAGGCCTTGGACCGCGGCACCTCGGTCTACCTTGTCGACCGCACCATACCCATGCTGCCCGAGAAGCTCTGCAACAACGTCTGCTCGCTGCGTCCCAACGAGGAGAAGCTGACCTTCAGCGTGGTGTTCGAGATGGACGACGACGCCAAGATCTACGACCGCTGGATCGGCAAGACCATCATCAAGTCGTGCCGCCGCTATACCTACGAGGAGGTGCAGACGATGATCGAAGGCGGCCCCGGCGACTACAAGGACGAGATCCTGACTTTCAACAGCTTGGCCACCAAGCTACGGGAGCGGCGCATGGAGGCGGGCAGCATCAACTTCCACTCGGAGGAGGTGCGCTTCATCCTCGACGAGAACAAGAAACCCATCGACACCTACGTGCGTGTGCAGAACGAGAGCCACGAATTAATCGAGGATTTCATGCTGCTGGCCAACCGCACCGTGGCCGAGACCTTCGGCAAGCCCGATAGCAAATGGAGCAACCACACCTTCGTGTATCGTGTCCACGACGAGCCTAACCCTGAGAAACTCAACAAGTTCATGCTGCTCATTTCTCGCTTGGGCTACAGCATGGACCTCAGCAACCGCATCTCGTTGGTCAACTCCTACAACAAGCTCTTCGAGGACGTGGAAGGCAAGGGCGAGAAGAACCTCATCCAGACCGTCGCCTTGCGCACCATGGCCAAGGCCGTCTACAGCACCGACAACATCGGGCACTATGGCCTCGCCTTCGACTACTACACCCACTTCACCTCGCCCATCCGCCGTTATCCCGACCTGATGGTGCACCGATTAATAGAAAGGTATCTCATCGAGAGCCAAGGCTCCGTCAACAAGAAGGAATACGAGGAGATGTGCGTCCACGCCAGCGAGATGGAGAAACAAGCCGAGGAGATGGAACGCCAGTCCATCAAGTACAAACAGGCGGAATACCTGCAAGACAAGATCGGACAGGTGTTCGAGGGTCTGGTGTCGGGCGTGAGTAAATGGGGTCTCTTCGTGGAGCTGAAGGGCAACAAATGCGAGGGTTTGGTGCGTTATGAGGACCTGCCGGGCGACTATTACTACCTCGACGACGACAACTTCCGCGTCATCGGGCAGGAGACGGGCCGCGTCATCCAGCTGGGCGACGAGGTGCGCGTGGTCGTCAAGGCCGTCGACCTCTTCAAGCACCGCATGGACTTCGAGATGTTGGCCGATTTTGTGCCCAGAAAAGGCCAAAAACAGCGGAGACGTCACTAAATCAAAAAATTGTGTACTTTTGCAGCCTAAATCAAAACACAGATATTATGAAAAACAGAAGCTTCATATGGATGGCCTTGATGGTCGTGGCAGCCACAGTCCTCACGGGTTGCGGGAAAGATTATGAAATGTGGGTCTCGTCGCAAGACGTGCGTTTCGGTCTTGAGCCGGGGACGCAGACCATCATCCTGAGGGCCAACTGCAAGTGGACCATCGACATGAAAGACGATGCCGACTGGCTCACCGTCTCGCCTTTGTCGGGCAGCGCCAACGACAGCATCATCACCATCAAAGTGAACGACTTCACCGGCGGCGACTACCGCGGCACTTCCTTTGTCATCAACTCCCCCAAACACCACGTGCGTCGCACCGTCTTCGTGGCCCAGTCCTACGTCAACTTCTACAGCATGTTCAACAAGGTGTATGGCGTGATGAACAAAGAACGCTGGAACACCGACTATGCCGGCCAGATCATCGAAGACACTTATGTACTCAAACAATACAATCCCTACGATACCACGAGGGGCTATCACATGTATTTCCTTGAGGACGGCACGGGCGTGCAGCGTGACCATCATACCGACACGGTAGCCTATTGGCTGTTCTTTTACGAGTACGACCCCTTCAACCAAATCCTGCATATCTCTTTCCCGGGAGCGGACTCTGTGATGAACTACGACCCTGAGGTTTTGACGGCCTCCGACTCGTTGTATCGTTTCATGCACGAGTTCAAGACCCACTTCTGGGAGCGTGCCGACATGCGTAAAGTGGGTACTATCAATCCGTCAGGGAAAGCGACATTGCTCCAGAAAGCCGTCAAACGTAAGGAGCGCGGCCCCATATTCCTTGATTAATGTCGAACAAGCTGCTTCGATATCTTTTCTCCTTCGGCATCGGTCTATACCTCGTTGCCCTCATCGTCATCAGCGTCGTCTTCCATGACCACGCCTTGCATTTGAAGTGGATGCTCTGGGGCATCGGCGAGGTGCTGTTTTTCTTCCTGCTCACCGCCGTTTTCTATCCCCGTTGGAAAGGCGACGACACGAAACGGTTCAAATGGAAAGTCTTCTTGGTGGCCTTTGTCATCCGAGGCCTGTATGCCTTCCTGATGTGCTATTATTACTATTGGGAGACGGGCATCGGCTTCGAGTATGGCGCCGCCGACAGCCTTGCCTATCACGCAACGGCCGTTCACCTGTCAAAATATGTAAGAGCGGGTTACATCTCTTATGTGTTCAAGTATCTTCATGCCTATACCATGGGCTGGTCCGACCAGGGCTACTCGCTTTGGCTGACCTTGCTCTATTCCGTCTTCGGTCGCAGCTGGCTGGTGCCAAGGCTCTTCAAAGCCTTGATGAGCGCCTACCTCTGTGTGGTGGCCTACAAACTAGGTTCGCGCACCTTCGGTGAGCGCGCGGGTCGCCTGGCCGCAGTGATGTTCGTCTTCACGCCCATCCTCGTGCAGATGTGCGGCATCCACACCAAGGAGATGGAGATGATCTTCCTCTCCATTCTCGCCCTCGAGCGCATGGACTACCTCATCCGAAGCAAGAAATACACCGTTTGGAACATCGTTTGCCCCATCCTGTTGACGGGCTTGGCCTTTGGCTTCCGCACCATCATAGGCATGTGCCTTATCTTCGCTTTCTTGGTCTTCGTGGTGCTTTCATCCCGCGACCTGGTGGGCAAACGGGGCAAAATCATCACCGTGGCCGCCGTGGCGGTGGTGTTCGCGGCCTTCTTGTTCTCGCCTGTTGGGCGTGAGATGCGGTATATCTACCGCTTGAAATTCACGGATCTGAACTATCAGTCGGAACAATATGCCGCCAAGGGTCTGAAACACGGCGAGTTGGCCAAGAGTTGGATCATGGCCCCTGGTGCCTTCGTGTTGCCTCTGTCGCCCATGGTGGAGGAGAGTCCCGACCACAACAAGATGATCCACGGCAGCACCTATGTGACCAACTTCCTCGCCTTCTTCGCGATGTTGGCCCTCGTTGTCGCTTTCCGTCAAAAACGGTGGCGCGACTTCAGCCTGATAGGGGCCTATGAGCTGTCGTATCTGGCCATCATTATGTTCTCGTTCGCCGCCAACTCAGAGCGTTACCATGAGCCCGCCGTACCTTTATTAATACTCATGGCCGCCTACGCGATGACGCACTTACGGCGTAAAGACTTGAAAATCTTCTATATATACTGCGGCTTCCTCTTCGTGGCTTTGGTCGTCTGGAACTGGCTGAAGCTGTCGGCGAGAGGATTGGTGTGAATTTTTTCTTTGAAATAGTTGGCGGTTCAGCAAAAAGTCGTATCTTTGCAGCCGCAACAGGGTACCTTGCCCGAGTGGTTAGGGATCGGTCTGCAAAACCGGGGACGGCGGTTCGAGTCCGCCAGGTACCTCACAAGCCTGCTGGTTTTCGGCAGGCTTTTTTCGTTTCTGTTTATTCCTCGATTAACTCATAATTTGTGCTACGTCCACCTTCTTCTGTACGGCGGAGGATGCCTTTGTCGACCAATGACGCGAAAAAAGGTGTTATTCACATCAAAAAATGAGGTGAATAAACGTGATATTTCAAAAATGATGGGAAAAAATGCATTATTCGCGTCAAAAAATGATGGGAATAGCGTTTTATCCAAAAAGGTGTGTGTCGTTTCGATAAATAAACTAATTTTGCGCCCGAAATAAGACACGAGACAAAAGTCCCGCAGTCCCGTGTCTCGCAGTCTCGTAGTCAAAACTATACATCAAACACTTAAATGAAAGAAGTAAGAGTAAGATTTGCCCCCAGCCCGACGGGCCCGCTTCACATCGGGGGCGTGCGTACCGCGTTATATAACTACCTGTTCGCCAAGAAGAACGGCGGCAAGATGATCCTCCGTATCGAGGACACCGACCAGACCCGCTTCGTGCCCGGCGCCGAGCAGTACATCGTGGAGTCGTTGGACTGGTGCGGCATCAAATTCGACGAGAGCGACTACGTGGGTGGCGAATACGGTCCCTACAAGCAGAGCAACCGCAAACACCTCTACAAACAATACAGCGACGAGCTGCTGGCCAAAGGCTGCGCCTACATCGCCTTCGACACCGCCGAGGAACTCGACCAATACCGCAAGGAGGCCGAAGCCAACAAGCAGACCTTCATCTACAACTGCCAGAGCCGTAAGCATCTGCGCAACAGCCTGACGATGAGCAAGGAAGAGGTCGACAGACTGATGGCGGAAGGCGTGCCTTACACGGTGCGTTTCATGATCCCCGAAGACCGCGAGATCGTCATGCACGACCTCATCCGCGGCGAGGTGAAGGTGCAGACCAACACCCTCGACGACAAAGTGCTGTTCAAGAGCGACGGTATGCCTACCTATCACTTGGCCAACATCGTCGACGACCACCTGATGAAGATCAGCCACGTCATCCGTGGCGAGGAATGGCTGCCTTCGATGCCGCTTCACGTCATGCTCTACGAGGCCTTCGGATGGGAGGCTCCCCAGTTCGCCCACCTGCCCCTGCTGCTCAAACCCGACGGCAACGGCAAACTCAGCAAACGCGACGGCGATCGTCTCGGCTTCCCCGTCTTCCCGATGTATTGGGTCGACCCGAAGACCGGCGACACGGCCATGGGCTACAAGCAGTCGGGCTACTACCCCGAGGCCTTCATCAATATGCTCGCTTTGCTGGGTTGGAACCCCGGCACCGAGCAGGAGATCTTCACCATGGACGAGCTCATCGAGGCCTTCTCGCTCGAGCGTTGCAGCAAGAGCGGCGCCAAGTTCAACGTGGAAAAGACCAAGTGGTTCAACCACGAGTGGCTCATGCGCAAGTCGAACGAGGAAGTCGGCAAGGACTACCAAGCCTGGCTAAAGGAAGAGAAGGGCATCGACGCCCCGCTCGACTTCACCGTGAAGGTGGCTGGTCTGGTGAAAGACCGCGTCAACTTCGTCAAGGAGATCTGGGACCAGAGCTTCTTCTTCTTCGAGGCGCCCACGGAGTACGACCCCGTGACGGTGAAGAAACGCTGGAAGGAGAACAGCGCCGAGACCATGCTCCAGGTGAAGGAAGTCATCAAGGGCATCGAGCCTTTCGACCTGGCCAATATCGACGAGACGCTCAACAACTGGATTACCAGCAACGAGCTGAACATGGGCCTTGTGATGAACGGTCTGCGCCTGATGGTGGTGGGTGCCGGCAAGGGTCCCCACATGGGTGAGATCCTCGAGCTTTTAGGCAAAGAAGAGACCCTCAAGCGCATCGACGCGGGCGTCAAGGCCTTGGGTTAAGCTTGTAAGGAGGGGTCCCTGAGCCTGTCGAAGGGCCATTCTTTCATATAGACGGGCCTTCGACAAGCTCAGGCGCCTTTACAAAACATGGGATTACCAAACGACCAGACGTCGGGTGGTGGTCCCTTTTTTCGTGCTTATCTTTAACAGATAAACCCCTGAAGGATATGGGTTGGTGTCTATCACGAGCTGGGTGTCTCCCTGCGTCGGATAATGGGATAGGGTCTGTCCTAATAGGTTGGTCACCGTGACGTTTTGGAGTTCGTCGTCGGCGAGGATGGTGACTTTGTCTTTCGTCGGGTTGGGATAGACGACCACATGGTTTTCCTCTGATTCAGCGACGCCGTCGTGGTTGAGTCCCGCCAAAGTGGCCACGGTGCCGAGGTTGAGCTCGGTGAAGCGTTTGCATTGCTCCAGGTTGTTGACGCTCACCCCAAGAATGTCCTGTCGCGAGTGGATGTACGGCGAGCTGGCGTGGGTGTCCTCGAAGGGGTGGATGGCGGCGTAGCCGTTGCGGTTGAACGACGAGTAGTCGCTGTCGCCCCATTGCAGCCAGTCCTGCCAGATGCGCATCTCGGGGAAGTAGGTGCGGCTGAAGCGCTTGACGTATTTGCCGAGGAGCGAGTCCTGCGTGGTGTACATCAGGTTGATGTGGATGTCGGAGCCTTCTTCGAGGTAGCCCGTCATGTCGAGGTTGAAATAGGCGACGATGTCCATACGTCGCTCGGCGCAGTCGGCGGCATAGGCCGCGCTGCCCACGAGGCCGCATTCCTCGGCGCACCAGTTGGCGTAGATGATGGTGCGGTCGAAAGTATAACGGCTTAATATTCGGGCGGTCTCGAGGATGCCCGCCACGCCCGTGGCGTTGTCGTCGGCGCCCGGCGAGCGGATGGTGTCGGGGTCGTAGCCGTCGGCGTTCCACGAGTCGTAGTGCGCCCCGCAGATGACGTATTCCTCGGGCGTCTTGGTGCCCCATTGCACGGCGAGGATGTTGTCGGCGGTGCCCGGTTCATAATAGGGGACAGGGAAGTCGTGAAGCATCACCGTGTCGACGCCAAAACCGTTGTAACGGCTTACCAACCAGTCTTGTACCTCCCAGATGTAGCGGCTGTCGTAACGGCGTGTGTGGTAGGAACACAGGTGCTCGATATCGGCCTTGATGCTGTCGACGGAGACCGAGTCCATCAGGGCGCGGATCTCGGGGTTCACCGTGGTGACGACGGGATAGGTATGCTCGAAGAGATGCGGCGCCTGCGCGAAAGCGTTAAAGGCGCCCAATAATAACAAGGCAATAATAATAGTCTTCTTCATAGAACAAATCTTTGAAATAGATGGGCAGACACGTGGGTCAGCCCCTACAACTCTCAACTCTCAACTCTAAACTCTCAACTACCCCAACCCTTTCACATGCGGCTTGCCCGCGATGAAGTCCTTCAGATAGAACGGCTCGAAATACGCCACGTCGACGAAGTCCTTGTCGAGCAGCGCCTTCTCCGCCAGGGGACGCATAAACGCCGCCGAGGGCTTGAAGCCGTCGATGACGCTGATGTTGGGTTGATTCTCAAAGAGTTGGGTCAGTTTCGGGGCGCCGTCGCCGAAGAGCCAGAGATGGTGGTCTTGGCTGAGTTCCTCGAACGAATGCTCGTCGATGACGAGGGCGGCGGTGTCTTCGACCTTGTTCAGGTTGGCGTCGAAGATGGCGGCGTAGACCTCCATCCTACGGGCGTCGATCATGGGGATGAGCAGGTCGTTTTCGGCGATCTGGCCGCCGAGTTTCTCTTTCATGCCGTAGGCCATGGCTTCCAGCGTGTCGACGGCCATCAGCGGGACGTCGGCGGCGTAGCAGACGCCCTTGGCCGTGCTCACGCCGATGCGTAGACCCGTATAGGAGCCGGGGCCCTTACTCACCGCCACGGCGTCGAGTTGTGGATAGTCGATGCGGGCCACCTCCATCACCTTGCGGATGAAGTTGGTGATCTTCTCGGAATGGGCGTTTTGGCCCTCCGTCTCGCGCAAGGCGATGGTGCAGCAACCGTCGTTGAGCGCCACCGAGCAGACCGGCGTGGCCGTTTCCAAACACAGTATCATTTTTCGTCTTGTTTTAATGGGGCAAAAATAGGCAAAAAACAGTTGTTTCCGTACAATTGTTATTTTTTAAATAAATAAGTTGCACATCCAAGGAATTCCGTATATTTGCAAGATTAATATGCCGTAATAGGCGTTTTTAAATAGTTGAATCACAGTCCGTTAGAAATTTCTAATGGGACTTAGGAGGCGAAGCTGTATAATGACGGAACCTAATTATTTCATTTCCAAGGCCACCCAGAGGAATTGGGACAAACTGAAGGCGAACCAGAAGGACCGCCTGAAGCGGCGCGCCAACAAGAGCCGCTCGCAAAAGATCATCACGCCCGAAGGCTATGTGATGGCGGCCAGCCTGCCGCGTTATGTGGAGGAGTTAAGGGATACCACCTATCCCATCGACGCGCTGATTTACAGCCTCTGCGCGCAGTATGTGGAGCACAACAAAGTCAGCGAGGCCAACCGCCAGCGTTTCTTCGAGGAATACGCCAACTTTCCGCGTGCCGACGTCTACGTGCCGCGACAGATCCTGAAGAACCGACAGGACGACTGGATCGGCTTCATCTACCAGTCGCTGACGGCGGAAGGCAGCCGCATCTTGAAAGGCTTGTATTACACCAAGCCCGTGATTGTCAACGAGATGTTAGCCGACATCCGGGTGTTGAACGGCGAGAAGTTCCTCGACCCCTGCTGCGGCAGCGGCATCTTCCTGCTCAAGGTGGAGCACGCCCAGCTGGAGCAGCTCTATGGCATCGACAACGACCCGCTCGCCGTGATGATCGCCAAGGCCAACCTCATGGTAAAGTTCAACGAGTCGACGGTATATCCCCAGATCTATCAGATGGACTTCCTGCTTCACGCCGCCTCGGCCTTGGGCGACATGAAGTTCGACTACATCGTCACCAACCCGCCATGGGGCACCGAGAAAGGCAAACTTCACGCCTCGGAGATTATTTCTTCGAAGGAGAAGGCCTCGCTGTTCTTCACCGAGTCGTTCAAGTTCTTGAACAAGAATGGCATACAGCATTTCCTGCTGCCTTCGTCGCTGATGAAGATCAAGGTGCACGCCGACTTGCGCCGTTTCATCACCCATGCCACACGCATGGAGACGTTGAAATGCTACCGCGAGCGCTTCAAGGGGGTGTTCACCGACTTCCTCAGCCTCAAGGTCAGCAACAAGCCGACCTTTGACACCCAGAGCTATGTGGTGTATGGCGCCAACAACGAGGTGTCGCGCAAGGAGTTCAAGCCCCTCGACGACGACTTCTGCGCCATCCCGATGCTCAACGACCGTGACGAGGCCATTATCGGCAAGGTGGAGCGTCTGCGCCACGACGACCTCTCGCACAGCCAGTGGGCCTTGGGCATCATCACGGGCAACAACGCCAAGGTGCTGCACGAGCGGCCGAGAAAGGGGCTGGAGCCCATCTTCACGGGCAAGGACATCGGCAAATACAGCCTGAAGAAAGCCAGCCGGTATGTCAAATACAACCGCGCCGACTTCCAACAGTGCGCCAAGGACGAGTTCTATCGCGCCAAGGAGAAGCTGGTGTACAAGTTCGTGTCGAGCCATCTGTGTTTCACCTACGACGACCGGCAACGCCTCTTCCTCAACAGCGCCAACATCCTCATCCCCGAGGTGGACGGCATGAGCGCCAAGACGGTGCTGGCGTTTTTGAACTCGGCGTTGTTCAACTTTTTGTACACGAAGCGTTTCAACGACCTCAAGATACTGAAGGGCAACCTCTCGACTTTGCCCTTCCCGAAGATCACGGCTGAACAGGACAAAGCACTCACGGCTTTGGTCGACCGCGCCCTCAGCGGCGATACTGACGCCCCGGCGGAGATCGATAGTTTTATTTTTGCTCTTTATGAGCTTAGTATAGAAGAGATAAATCTAATAACAGAATAAGCAGGTCCCTGAGCCTGTCGAAGGGCCGTTATAAGAAGCAGAACTATGTGTTACATGTACATACTTCGTTGTTCAAACGGCCAGTATTATGTTGGAAGTACACATGATTTAGATAAAAGACTTGCAGAACATCAATGTGGTGAAGGAGCTCTGTTTACAAAAATGCATCTTCCTGTTGAACTTGTTTATTACGAGGAGTTTCAACAAATTGTAGAAGCTTTTCAAAGAGAACATCAAGTCAAAGGTTGGAATAGAAAAAAGAAAGAAGCTTTAATAAATAATCATCCAGAAATATTACCTGAGTTGTCGAAGCATAAGTAGAGTACTTTTATTTGTCGGCCCTTCGACGGGCTCAGGGACCTTAGTTTTTACAAAAATGAAGATACTAGTCACAGGCGGCGCCGGCTTCATCGGCAGCCATACCTTAGTTGAACTCAACACGGCTGGCCACGAGACCGTCGTCATCGATAACCTCAGCAACAGCAACCGCAAGTCCTTGGAGCGCGTGGCCGAGCTGACGGGCAAGGAAATCCCTTTTTATGAGGTCGACATCCGCAACCGCGAAGGCCTCAACCGCGTGATGGAGGCGCATCGTTTCGACGCCTGCATCCACTTCGCCGGCTTGAAAGCCGTGGGCGAGAGTGTGGAGAAGCCTTGGGAATACTACGAGAACAACATCGGCGGCACGCTGACGCTTCTCGACGTGATGCGCCAGCACGGCTGCAAGAACATCATCTTCTCGTCGTCGGCCACGGTGTATGGCGACCCCGCCATCATCCCCATCACGGAGGAGTGTCCCAAGGGTCACTGCACCAACCCCTATGGTCAGACCAAGAGCATGCTCGAGGAGATTATGATGGACATGCAAAAGGCCGACAAGGAGTGGAACGTGGTGCTGCTGCGTTATTTCAACCCCATCGGCGCCCATCCGAGCGGCAGGATAGGGGAGAACCCCAACGGCATCCCGAACAACCTGATGCCGTATGTCACCCAGGTGGCCGTGGGCAAGCGCCCCGAGCTGGGGGTCTTCGGCAACGACTATCCCACGCCTGACGGCACGGGCGTCCGCGACTACATCCACGTCGTCGACCTGGCGCGCGGCCATGTGGCGGCCCTGCAGGCCATCGAGAGGAAATGCGGCATCGCCATCTATAACCTCGGCACGGGACAGGGCTACTCGGTCTTGGATGTGGTGAAGGCCTTCGAGCGTGTCAACGGCATCCAGATCCCTTACAGCATCAAGCCGAGGCGCGCGGGCGATATCGCCACCTGCTACTCCGACCCCGCCAAGGCGGAGAGAGAACTGGGCTGGAAGGCAGAATACGGTCTCGATGAAATGTGTAGAGACGCATGGAACTGGCAACGCAATAACCCTGAAGGGTATTAAATACAGGACCTATACGACACACTTCCCCCAAAGGAGTCATTGCGGGCGCAGACCCGCAATCTCCTGAACGAAACGACACACTAACGCCATGTCAAAACAAGGATTTGTGTATATTATGTCCAATAATCACAACACTACCTTATACACAGGGGTTTCCAATAACTTGCCAAGAAGGATTGCAGAGCATAAATTGCATATAAACAAGGGTTTTACAGATCAGTATAATGTTGAGAAGCTTGTCTATTTTGAGATTTGTAAAGACATGACAACGTCCATTCGGAGAGAGAAACAAATCAAAAAATGGCATAGAGAATGGAAAGAAGAGTTGATAAATGAGATGAATCCTGAATGGAAAGACTTGGCGGATGATATAGGAGTGGACGAAGAATATATGCAGTCCGTGATAGATTCTTATGAAGACGGGGATTTGGCGGAAGATTAGTTCTAGGGTGTAGGAGATTGCGGGTCAAGCCCGCAATGACGGTTCTCGGTGTAGTGTCTAAATATAAACGTTGTTTTAGGATATCCTTGCTCTTATACTAATTGACAACCTTTAACCAAAAGAGTCATTGCGGGCGCAAGACCCGCAATCTCCTGAGCCAAACGACACACTTTGTAAAATAATAACTTTAACAAATATGAAAGGAATAGTTCTCGCCGGAGGTTCCGGCACAAGATTGTACCCCATCACCAAGGGCGTCAGCAAGCAGCTGCTCCCGATTTACGACAAGCCGATGGTCTATTACCCCATCTCGGCTTTGATGCTCGCCGGCATCCGTGACATCCTGATCATCAGCACGCCCTACGACCTCCCGGGCTTCCAGCGCCTGCTGGGCGACGGCTCCGACTACGGCGTCCACTTCGAATACGCCGAGCAGCCCTCTCCCGACGGTCTGGCCCAGGCTTTCATCATCGGCGAGAAGTTCATCGGCGACGACTGCGCCTGCCTCGTCTTGGGCGACAACATCTTCTACGGCAGCGGCTTCACGAAGCTCCTGAGAGACGCCGTGAGAGACGCCGAACAGAACAAGAAAGCCACTGTCTTCGGCTACTGGGTCAGCGACCCCGAGCGCTACGGCGTGGCCGAGTTCGACAAGCAAGGCAACTGCCTCAGCATAGAGGAGAAACCCAAGCAGCCCAAGAGCAACTACGCCGTCGTGGGCCTCTACTTCTATCCCAACAAGGTCGTCGACGTGGCCAAGAACATCAAGCCCTCGGCGCGCGGCGAGCTGGAGATCACCACGGTGAACCAACGCTTCCTCCAAGACGGCGAGCTGAAGGTGCAGGTGTTCGGGCGCGGCTTCGCCTGGCTCGACACGGGCACACACGACAGCCTCTCTGAGGCCTCCACCTTCGTGGAAGTCATCGAGAAACGCCAAGGCCTGAAAATCGCCTGTCTCGAAGGCATCGCCTACCGCAACGGCTGGATCACCGAGGAGAAGATGCGGGAGTTGGCCCAGCCCATGCTGAAGAACCAATACGGGCAGTACCTGCTCCGCGTCATCGACGAATACAAATCGGAGATTACTTCTGACACATTGACTCATCCACAAAGAAACAGTTAAACCATGAAACGCTCTATCATCATCACCGGCGGCGCCGGCTTTATCGGTAACCACGTCGTAAGACTCTTTGTCAACAAATATCCCGAGTATAAGATCATCAACCTCGACAAGCTGACCTATGCCGGCAACCTGGCCAACCTCAAGGACATCGAGGACAAGCCCAACTACCGCTTCGTCAAGATGGACATCTGCGACTTCGAGGGCGTGTATCAGCTGATGCAGGACGAGCACGTCGACGGCATCATCCACCTCGCCGCCGAGAGCCATGTGGACCGCAGCATCAAGGACCCGTTCACCTTCGCGCAGACCAACGTGATGGGCACGCTGAGCCTCTTGCAGGCCGCCAAGCTGTATTGGGAGAGTCTGCCGGAGAAATACGAAGGCAAGCGTTTCTATCATATCTCCACCGACGAGGTCTACGGCGCTCTTGAGCTCACCCACCCCGAAGGCATCGAGCCGCCCTTCAGCACCAAGGCCTCTTCGGGCGAGCACCATCTCGCCTACGGCGACAAGTTCTTCACCGAGGACCTGAAATATCAGCCCCACAGCCCCTACAGCGCCGCCAAGGCCAGCAGCGACCACTTCATCCGCGCCTTCCACGACACCTACGGACTGCCGACCATCGTGACGAACTGCTCGAACAACTACGGCCCGTACCAATTCCCCGAGAAGCTGATCCCGCTGTTCATCAACAACATCCGTCACCGCAAGCCGCTGCCTGTCTACGGCAAGGGCGAGAACGTGCGCGACTGGCTCTATGTGGAAGACCACGCCCGGGCCATCGACCTCATTTTCCATGAGGGCAAGATCGCCGAGACCTACAACATCGGCGGCTTCAACGAGTGGAAGAACATCGACCTCATCAAGGTGTTGATCAACACAGTGGACCGCCTGCTGGGCCGTCCCGAGGGCGCCGACATGGACCTGATCACCTACGTCACCGACCGCGCCGGCCACGACCTGCGCTACGCCATCGACTCCACCAAGCTGCAGAAGGAGCTGGGCTGGGAGCCGAGCCTGCAGTTCGAGGAAGGCATCGAGAAGACCGTCCGCTGGTATCTGGACAACCAGGAGTGGATGGATAACGTCACGAGTGGGGATTACCAGAAATATTATGAGGATATGTATAAAGGGAGATAATAATACCCATAAAAAGACACATATTTCTTCACTGTCATGCCGGACTTGATCCGGCATCTCCTGAGCAAGAAGGATTACCTTTGTATTCAGGAGATTGACTACGTCGAAATCTTTGATTCAGCGTAGCTAATCTTCGATTTGCGGGTCAAGCCCGCAATGACAGAAGGGCATAATCAAACAAAAACATAAAAGAATGGACCAAGTAACCATCATCGACTACGACCGGATCTACAAGAACTTCATCGACGAGAAGTACTTGCATGGTCACGACGAGTATTATTACCGCGACCAGCAGGTCAAGAAGCCCGCGGGCGGTTGGCGTCATCTGCACTCCGACGAGATCGAGCGTCTGGTGAAAAACAGCAACTCCGCCACCAACTGGGACGACATTTGGGTCACCGACGAGTTCGACACCAGCATGATCCGCAACAACCACTTCTTCGGCATGGTGCGTATCGGCCGCGTCACCCGTAAGGTGCTGCAATACCACGACCTGCGCGTGCCCATCGGCATCACCGACAGCAGCATCATCTCGTGCGACATCGGCGACGACGTGGCCATCCATGATGTGCATTACATGGCCAACTATATCATCGGCGACAAGAGCATCCTCTTCAACATCCAGGAGATCTCCACCACCGACCACTCCAAGTTCGGCAACGGTACCATCAAGGAAGGCGAGCCCGAGGACGTGCGCGTGTGGCTCGAGGTGATGAACGAGATCGGCACCCGTCGCATCCTGCCCTTCGACGGCATGATCACGGCCGACGCCTACCTCTGGGCCAAATACACCGACGACACCAAGCTGCAAGAACGCCTCAAAGAGATCACCCAGGCCAGCGTCGACTTCCATCGTGGCTACTACGGCACCATCGGCGAGTCGTGCGTCATCAAGAACTGCTGGATCCTGAAGGACGCCAAAGTGGGCCCGCACTGCTATATCAAAGGCGCCAGCAAGCTGAAGAACATCACCATCAACTCGTCGGAGGAAGAGCCTTCGCAGATCGGCGAGGGTGTCATCCTCGTCAACGGCGTGACGGGCTACGGCTGCCGTATCTTCTATTCCGTGACGGCCACCCGTTTCGTGTTGGGCGACAACTGCAACCTGAAATACGGCGCGCGCCTCATCAACTCGGTGCTGGGCGACAACTCCACCATCTCGTGCTGCGAGGTCCTGAACAACCTCATCTTCCCCTCGCACGAGCAGCACCACAACAACTCGTTCCTCATTTCGGCCTGCGTCATGGGCCAGAGCAACATGGCCGCCGGCGCCACTATGGGCTCCAACCACAACAGCCGCGCCACCGACGGCGAGATCGTGGCCTCGCGCGGATTCTGGCCGGGCCTCTGCTCCAGCGTGAAGCACTCGTCGAAGTTCGCCTCGTTCACCCTGCTCAGCAAGGCCGACTACCCCAGCGAACTCAACATCATGCTGCCGTTCTGCCTGGTCAACAACAACACGACCGTCAACGAGCTGGAGGTCATGCCCGCCTACTGGTGGATGTACAATATGTACGCCATCGCCCGCAACACCTCGAAATACCTCAAGCGCGACAAGCGCAAGCGCAAGATACAGAACATCGAGTTCGAGACCCTCGCCCCCGACACCGTCGAGGAGATCATCGAAGGCCGCAAGCTGTTGGAGGTGTGGGTCGCCAAGGCCTACCTCCGCTCCAAGGGCGAAGATCCCGAGAAATACGAATACTACGACCTGCGCGAATGCGGCAAGAACCTCCTCGACAACGAGCCCGAGACGGTCAAGAGACTGGAGATCTTCGGCGAGCACATGGAGAAAGGCAAGCGCAAGGTGCGTATCCTCAAGCCCTTGCAGGCCTATCACGCCTATGGCGACATGATCACCTACTACGCCGTCACCACCTTGCTGCATTATCTGGAAGCCCATCCCGAGCTCGACATGGAGCAGATCGTCAACGACATGCGCGGCAAGCGTCTCCGCAAGTGGATCAACCTCGGCGGCCAGACCATGCCCGAAGAATACGTCGACCAGCTGCGTGCCGACATCCGCGACGGCAAGCTCAATACCTGGGAAGAGATCCATCATCGTTACGACGAGCTGTGGGACAACTACCAGGCCGAGAAGATGCGTCACGCCTACTTCGCGCTGATGTTCCTCTACAAAGACGACGCCGACGTGTTGACGGAAGAGATGTGGCGCGAGAACCTCGAGAAGGCCATCCGCATCCAGCATTATATCTGCGATCAGGTGTACGAGAGCCGCAACAAAGACTATGAGAACGAGTTCCGCAACGCCACCTTCCGCAACGAGGACGAGAAGATCGCCGTCATCGGCAGAATCGAGGAGGTGGGCTTTGTCCAACAGATCCGAGAGGAGACCGACGCTTTCGTGAAAGCCATCCAAGACTATATCAAGAAACACATGTCATAAAAAAAGAATCAAAAACGAATCACCATGAGAGTCATTATCGAAAAGAACTACGACGCCATGTCGCGTTGGGCCGCCAACCACATCGTCGAGCGCATTAAGGCCTTCAAGCCGACGGCAAAGAAACCCTTCATCTTGGGTCTGCCCACCGGCTCCACGCCCATTGGCACGTATAAGGAACTGGTGCGTCTCTACAAGAAAGGACAGGTCTCCTTCAAGAACGTCGTCACCTTCAACATGGACGAATACGTCCGCATCCCTGAAGACCATCCCGAGAGCTACCACAGCTTCATGTGGAACAACTTCTTCAAGCACATCGACATCAAGAAGGAGAACGTCAATATCCTCAACGGCAATGCCAAGGATCTGGAGAAAGAATGTGCCGACTACGAAGCCAAGATCAAGAGCTACGGCGGCATCGACCTCTTCATGGGCGGCATCGGTCCCGACGGCCACATCGCCTTCAACGAGCCCGGCAGCAGCCTGAGCTCGCGCACCCGTGTGAAGACCCTCACCAGCGACACCATCATCGCCAACTCACGCTTCTTCGACAATGACATCAACAAGGTGCCGAAGACGGCTTTGACTGTCGGTGTGGGCACCGTCATGGACAGCCGCGAGGTGATGATCCTGGCCAACGGCCACGGCAAGGCCCGCGCCCTGGCCCACGCCATCGAAGGCGGCGTCAGCCAGATGTGGACCGTCAGCGTGCTGCAGATGCATCCCAAGGGCATCATCGTCTGCGACGACGCGGCTTGCGATGAGCTCAAGTATGGCACCGTCAAGTATTTCAAGGATATCGAGAAAAACAACTTATAATGAAGAATTTTGCACTTATTGGAGTCGGGGGGTATATAGCTCCCCGGCACTTAAAAGCCATCAAAGACACGGGTAACACCCTCGTCTCGGCCTACGACAAGAGCGACAGCGTAGGTGTCATGGACAGCTTCTTCCCGAAGGCCGCTTTCTTCACCGAATACGAGCTCTTCGACCGTCACAACACCAAGCTGCGTGACGAGGAAGGCAAGCAGATCGACTACGTCAGCGTCTGCACGCCCAACTACCTCCACGACGCCCACACGCGTTACGGCCTGCGTCTGGGCTGCGACGTCATCTGCGAGAAGCCCCTCGTGCTCAACCCGTGGAACATCGACGCCCTGCAGAAGGTGGAGGAGCGTCAGGGCCACAAGGCCTACAACATCCTCCAGCTGCGTCTCCACGACAAGATCAAAGCGCTGAAGAAGAAAGTCGACGAGGGTCCCAAGGACAAGATCTACGACATCGACCTGACCTACATCACCTCGCGCGGCAACTGGTACTACGCCTCGTGGAAGGGCGACATCAACAAGAGCGGCGGCGTGGCCACCAACATCGGCGTGCACTTCTACGACATGCTGAGCTGGATCTTCGGCGACGTGCAGAAGAACATCGTCCACGTGGCCTCGCACGACCGCGTGGCGGGTTATCTGGAGCTGAAACGCGCCCATGTGCGTTACTTCCTCAGCATCAACGGCGAGACCTTGCCGCCCAACGCCGTGGAAGGCGAGAAACGCACCTACCGCACCTTGAAGATCGACGGCGACGAGTTCGAGTTCAGCCAGGGCTTCACCGAGCTACACACCGAGAGCTACAAGGAGATCCTGGCGGGTCGCGGCTTCGGCCTCGAGGAGGCGCGCCGTTGCATCGAGATCGTCTACGAGATCCGCAACGCCAAGCCCATCGGCCTCGTCGGTGACTATCATCCTTTGGCGAAGCTCCCGCTTAGCGGGCACCCGTTCGGGTGGAAGTAATTTTTAGTTGAGAGTTTAGAGTGTAGAGTTTAGAGATAGTAGTTGGTTTAGAGTTGAAAGTATTGGGGTGAAGGATAAAAGCTAAATGTATAATCCATAATTGTATTTGTCATGGAAATCTTCGGATATAGAAAACTGGTGGCTTATCAGAAAGCCAAAGAAATAGTAAAGAAGACATACAAGCTCCTCAAATCTTTTCCGGCTGAAGAACGTTATGCGATGTGTGATCAACTTCGCAGAGCCTCGCTTTCTATTACATCCAATATTGCCGAGGGAGTAAGTCGTTTTTCAGTAAAGGACAAGGCTCGTTTTATAGAAATAGCCTATGGTTCATTAATGGAAGTGTCTTCTCAGTTTGAAATTGCGGAAGAATTAGATTACATATCATCTGAAGACAGATTGAGTATGGACATACTGATAGAAGAAGACGCCCGTTTGCTTTCAGGTCTATTAAACTCCTATAAACCATCCAACTAACTCACTATTAACTTTTAACTCTAAACTCTCAACATACTCTCAACTCTAAACTCTCAACTCTAAACTGAAAAAAATGAACATCGCAGTCGCAGGCACCGGCTACGTGGGCCTGAGCATCGCCACGCTGCTGGCGCAACATAACCACGTCACCGCCGTGGACGTCGTCCCCGAGAAGGTGACCTTGATCAACCAGCGCAAGTCGCCCATCCAGGACGAATACATAGAGAGATACCTCGCCGAGAAAGACCTCGACCTGACGGCCACCCTCGACGGCGCGGCGGCCTACAAAGACGCCGAGTTCGTCGTCATCGCCGCCCCCACCAACTACGACCCGCAGAAGAACTTCTTCGACACGAGTCACGTGGAGGAGGTCATCGACCTGGTGCTGAGCGTCAACCCCGGCGCGGTGATGGTCATCAAGAGCACCATCCCCGTGGGCTACACCCGCAGTCTCTATGTGAAGTACGCCGCCAAGGGCGTGAAGCAGTTTAACCTCTTGTTCTCGCCCGAGTTCCTGCGCGAGAGCAAGGCCCTCTACGACAACCTCTATCCCAGCCGTATCATCGTGGGCTACCCCAAGCAGATCGACGGCTACGACGAGGAGAACGAGGCCATCCAGAAAGTAGTCAGCGTTGACCTGGAAGAGAAAGCCAAAGTCTTCGCCTCCTTGCTCCAGCAGGGCGCCCTCAAGGAGGACATCCCTGTGCTGTTTATGGGCATGAAAGAGGCCGAGGCGGTGAAGCTCTTCGCCAACACCTACCTCGCCTTGCGCGTGAGTTACTTCAACGAGCTGGACACCTACGCCGAGGTGAAGGGCCTCGACACCCAGGCCATCATCGACGGCATCTGCCTCGACCCGCGCATCGGCAGCCATTACAACAACCCCTCTTTCGGCTATGGCGGCTACTGTCTGCCCAAGGACACCAAGCAGCTCCTCGCCAACTACGAGGACGTACCCGAGGACCTCATCCGCGCCATCGTGGAGAGCAACCGCACCCGCAAGGACTTCATCGCCGACCAGGTGCTGAAGAAAGCGGGGTATTACGACTACTACGACCAGGGACAGTATAACGCCGCGCAGGAGCGCCATTGCGTCATCGGCGTGTACAGGCTGACGATGAAGTCGAACAGCGACAACTTCCGGCAGAGCAGCATTCAAGGTGTGATGAAACGTATCAAGGCCAAGGGGGCGGAGGTCATTATTTATGAGCCCACGCTGCCTGATGGGACGACGTTCTTCGGGAGTTTGGTCGTTAATGACTTGGCGAAATTCAAGGCCATGAGTCAGGCCATCATCGCCAACCGCTACGATAGCGTCCTTGATGATGTCAAGGAGAAGGTCTATACGAGGGATATTTTTAGGAGGGATTAATATTTATTGTCCTTTCCCCTTGATGGGAAAGGACCAAAGGATCAAGGCCGACATCATCGGTCCTCCCCGCGGCTGTCTAAAGGCCTGACCCTCAGGTCGCGGAGCTTTATGTCCTTTCTCCTTGATGAGAAAGGACCAAAGAATCAAGGCCAAAATCATCGGCCTTACGCACGGCCTGCCTAAACGCCTGACTTTCAAGTCGGGTAGTGCATTCCAAGGAATGCAAACGACAAGCGCCCCTCCGTGAAAGTCAAGCGTTTAGTCCAACCCTTGGGCGACCGCTGCCCCGCATTTTGGCCATGCCTCCCCGCCCAACCCGGTCGGTCTTTGGAAAGCCCGGTTAAGGCTGCTGAAGTAATTCTCCCTACGTTGTCATTGCGGGCGCAGACCCGCAATCTCCTACAATAAACGTATATGTTTAACAAAACCGACCCCTCTTACTTCGACGGTCCGTGGTCTTTTGAGAAGACCGAGCGTGCGGTGCTCGGGCTCTGTAAGATCCTCGACCGTTACGCCCATAAGCTGACGTTGGAGGACTTACAGGAGGACCCGCGTTGCGCTCGTATTCCCGACCTCAGCTTAGAGCGCGTGCGGGAGGTCATCGCCGACGTCGAGGCCAAGCTCTGGCGCGGCGCCAAGCCCTTCGAGGGCGAGGTCATCTACCACACGGGGCCACACCACGACGACATTATGCTGGGCATCATGCCCTTCATCAACCGGCAGCTGCGCTCGCCCAAGAACCAGGTGCATTTCGCCATCATGACGTCGGGCTACCACAGCGTCACCGACGCCTTCCTCAAGGAGGCCTTGAGCGACACCTTGGACTACCTGCATCAGGGCCGCATCCAGATGGTGCTCTATCCCGACTTCTTCGAGCAAGGCTACCGCTTCAAGCAGGAGAAGGACATCCACCACTACCTCGACAACGTCGCCCGTAAGAACCCCGACGAGATGCGGCGCGGCTTCTGCCACCGTATCCTACGCGACGCCGTGGGGCTCTGGGGGCTGAAAAGCGTCACCGACGTCGAGAGCCGTTTCCAGGCGGAGATAAAAAAACTCGAGAGGGGAGAGGCCAACAGCCCCGAGATACAGCAACTCAAAGGCCAGATCCGCGAGTTCGAGGAAGAGCTCGTCTGGGCCTACGCCGGCACCTCGTTGAGCCATATCCACCACCTGCGGCTGGGGTTGTATGAAGATAAGAAAACCGAGGCGCCTGAGCCCGTCGAAGGCCCGACCCAAAATGAATCGACCCCTAATAAACCGGCCCTTCGACCCTTCGACAAGCTCAGGGCTCAGGGACCTGTCTTTTCCCGTGACGTCCTCCCCATCCTCACCCAGCTCCGCGCGTTGCGGCCCACCGTCCTCACCGTGGCCATCGACTACGAGGGCCTGGGTCCCAACACCCACTACAAGGTCATGCGGAGCATCGCCGAGGCCGTCAGGCTGTGGGGCGAGGAGGCCGACCTCAGCCATCTGAGGATCTTCGGCTACCGCAACGTATGGTCGACCTTCCATCCCGCCGAGGCCAACGTCTACGTGCCCGTCTCGCTCAACGCCCTCGCCGTCTTCGAGAAGGCCTTCAAGGACAGCTACCTCACCCAGGTCAAGGCGGAGTTTCCCAACCCCGACTTCGACGGTCCCTTCAGCGACCTGGCGGCGCAGATCTGGGTGAAACAGTACAAAGACATCCAACTCATCCTCGGGAAGGACTTCTTCTACGAGAACGACCACCCGCTCATCCGCGCCACGCACGGGCTCATCTTTTTGAAGGAGATGACGGCTAAAGAGTTTGTGGCCTTGGCGGAGGAGATGTCGAAGAACATATGAGGTTGCGGGCTAGACCTCCTGCCCTTCGGGCATCCCCCTCAGAGGGGGAGAGCCCGCAACAACACTTTGAATAAAAAGGGGCATTAATAAAAGGGAGTCATTGCGGGCGCAGACCCGCAAATCGAAGATTAGCTACGCTGAATCAAAAATTTCGACGTAGTCAATCTCCTGAATAATAACGATAAACCATACAAACATCATACTATGAAAAAAGTATTCCTCCCCGCCCTGTGCGCCCTCCTCATGATGGCCTGCGCGGGCAGACAAAACAACGGCACCCAAGCCGTTGACCCGACAGCCGTTACAGAAAACGTAGCACCTGTACAACCCCGTGTTCCGCTCTATGTGTTGTCAGACCAGGAAGGAACCCGGTTCCTCCTCATCGACTATATGACAGACCAACCCGAGAGTCTGAAGGATTACAAATACATCGTTTACAAGGGCGACACCTACCCTGTGACCTTCAAAGGCTATCAGGAGGGCGACCCTGATAACGATAGCGGGCGCGACACCTACTACAACTTCGCGAACCATCCCGGTTGGCTCTTCGAGATGCAGAGCGGCAAACTGCTGACCTATTCCCAGGACGAGTTCGATGCTGCCATCTGGGAGGCGCCGCTTTTGGTGGACGAAAGCTTCAAAAGCACCGTCAAGAGGCTCAGTTTGAACCCACTCGCCGACCAGCCTCTCTCCCAGGAGCTGCAGAACAAGATAGAGCAGCAGTACGGATGGCAGGTGCTGAGAGGCGTTGTGGCCTACGAGTTCGGCGACGCGGAGAAATACCAATGGATCAACGTCCAGTTTAAGAACAAGGGCGACGAGGCCTTGGCTTTGGTCGCGGTGGTCATGCCCGATGGCAGCCTTTGCGCGAAGGAGTTCCCCGCCGAATGGAACGAGCAATCGGTCTGGCGTGTGGATGACGAGGGCGAGTTCTACGGTTACGGTCTCGGTCTGGTCACCGAGGAAGACGGCGTCTTGACGCTCTACACCAACGATCAGGGCGCCGAGGGCGTGAACTACCAGAGTTATGTGGTCGAGGGCGGCGCCCTCAGCGAAGGCAAGGTCTCGGCTAGTTTTTATCAGGCACCGGAATAAAAGGTTTTTAGACTAAGCCTTCCATGTCATACCGAGCGAGGAACGAGCGAGCGTATCTATGGAAGGCAGAGACACAAATACAAAACCCATGAGAGGACGGTTTTAGCAAGCATAGATACTCTCGCCTTACAGGCTCGGTATGACATGCTTGCTAAAACTTGCAAACAACCTAAGAAAGACATTCGTTAGCCTTCCATGTCATACCGAGCGAGGAACGAGCGAGCGTATCTATGGAAGGCGGTTTAAAGAAATAACAATGAACACCTACTGGGTCTATATGATGCAAAGTGCCAATGGCAGAGCACTGTACACAGGTGTCACCAACGATCTTGTTCGCCGTGTTGGCGAGCATAAGGAAGGCAAAGGGTCGTTATTCACATCGAAATACAAATGCCATAAGTTGGTGTATTATGAAGATTTTGGACTGATTGATCAGGCGATTGAGAGAGAGAAGAAGATAAAAAAACTATCAAGAGCCAATAAAGAAAAACTAATTGACAAGTTGAATCCTAATAGAGTGGATTTGCTTGAGCAGTAACCCTAGCCTTCCATGTCATACCGAGCGAGGAACAAGTGAGTGTATCTTGGCAGGCGGTTAATACAGAAAAACCTTTAATAACGGCTTTTGTGGACATAGATACGCTCGGCTGAAGCCTCGGTATGACATGTCCACAAAAACCTGCACCCCCCAAAAAAATACCCCCCCCCATGGAATTCCTAACTGCCCATTGGCTTGATATCACCACCACGGCCCTAGGCTTGGCCTACATCCTCTTGGAGTACAAGGCCAGCGTGTGGATGTGGGTCGTGGGCTTCGTGATGCAGGTGTTGGGCATCGCGCTCTACTACCAGAAGGGCCTCTACGCCGACTGCGGCATGGAGTTCTACTACCTCGCCATGACCGTCTACGGCTTCGTCGCCTGGATGCGTCACAAGCAGAAGACGTCCGACCTCCCCATCCGTCACATGCCTAAGAAGAAGGCCTTCATCTGGGTCGGCGCGGCCGCCGCCATCTGGGCCGCCATCTACTTCCTCTTGAGTCGTTTCACCAACAGCACCGTCCCTGTCCTCGACGCCTTTACCACCGCCTTGAGCATCGTGGGTATCTGGGCTTTGGCGAGGAAATACCTGGAGCAGTGGTTTGTGTGGATCGTCGTGGATGTGGTCACCTGCGGGCTGTATTTCTACAAGGACATCCCCTTCAAGGCGTCGCTTTACGGGCTGTACGTCGTCATCGCCGTCTTCGGCTATTTCAAGTGGCGCAAGATGATGGAGACGGCCTAGGGGAAACGGGTCGTTTTACGGCAAAAACACAAGCGGATTCGGCAAGGCGCCGGGTCCGTTTTTTTTGTTTTCCATCCCGACAAAACCGTGTTTCACACCTAATAATTGATATTTAGGGCAAAATAAATGTGTTTTTATTTGATAGTAAGTTTTTAATCGGTATCTTTGCAGTCAAATGAAGATGTAACGGAAGCAAATGAAGCCAGTCTTCTTTGATTTTTGTTTATCTTATTCTTGGCTAGCATTTTGTCATCACGGAGTGTGACTGACGGGGCGAAGCTTTGCGTTTTAGTTTAGAGTTGAGAGTGTAGAGTTGAGAGTAGTTGAAAGTTTAGAGTTGAAAGTTGGGGCTGACGCACGACCTACGCGCCCAACCCGGTGAAGGGTGGGCGTTCCCGGAAATTACATCAGACGAAACATCAACAAAGAAATGGAAGTCCAGATAAAACTCACGAAGGAGCAGCACGACTTGCTTCTAGATCGTTTGGGAAGCGAAGAGTCTATCCGCGAGTGGCTACAACACGGCCTCAATCGGAGAATTCAGGAAATGGTCGTCCAGGGCGTTCGCGGAGTAGCCAACACGATGTCTGTTGACGCATACTTTGATGAATTGATCTCCTTAGTTCATAAGGATTATGCTACCCGCAAAAATGAATAAGGGATAATGACTCTAACCCTAGTATCATCCATCTGACATCTAACATCTATACATCAATCGCCTGACGGGGCGGAGCCGTAAGAATATTACGTTCTAAAGCATATACTTTAACATGATCAACGTTTTCATAGACACTTCTGTTTTTGTTGCGGAAGGATACGTAAAAGGGAGAAGCATCACGACGCTTTTCGATGCTGCCCGTGATGGTAAGATACGTATTCTACTGCCCAATGTGACAGATTTCGAGATACAACGGCACCTGCATGAGGATGTTGTGAAATCCCATGGTCGCAACCATGTTAAAGAACTGAGAAGGTCTTTCATGTATGCCGTTGACGAATGTATGGCTCACATTGAGGCGTTGGCTGAAATAGATGAAGAAACGATAGAAGCCAAGGTAAAAGAGAAACTTGACGCCCATTTGTCGGGAAAGGGAGTGTTACGCCTTACTTTATCTGAAGGTTTTGACATTCGAAAGGTGATGGATAAATACCATTCTTCGACCGCCCCTTTCTCAAGCAAGAAGAAAAGCGAGTTTCCTGATGCCATTGCCTTGCAGATGTTGGAAGACTGGTGTGCCGACAACGCGGAAACTTGTATCGTCTTATCGCATGATCCCGATCTAAAATCTTATAGTAGTCCGTTTCTTGAATACAAGGAGCTCTCTGACTTTGTGGCATCGTTGGAAGGCAAGTATGAGGAGGTTGTCTCTTCGGAAAAACTAAAGACAATTTTTGCGGCCTCAAAATACACTATTGAGAAGGTCTTGGTGGATTGGGTTCGTGATGCATACGACGATTTTACGTTATACTATGGGGTTGCCGATGAGGTGGAGTACTATGAGATAGGAGACGTTTCCATCGAATGGGAAAGGCAAATGGTATGGAATGGCAGGAAAGACGGTTGTCTGTTTTATAAGACGTTTGCCAATGTCGTGACAAAGATTGAGGTTAGACATCACAATTTTGATACCGCTTTTTATGATTCCGAGGACGACAAGTGGTTCTTTGACGAGGAAGACGATATCATAACACCAGTGGAAGGCAGATTGCGCCTTCCTGTTCTCATTGCGTATGCCTATGGGAATGACACAATGTCGATTGAGAGCATCAATAATAAAGAGCCTTTGTCACGGGTGGAATTGGAAGCCTCGATGTTTATCGAGGAGGATTATGCTGAGTTGCATGATGAGTATCAGAGTTATTTAAGGGAACGAATTTGAAATCATTAAAACAAGCATATTGAACTATACTCCGGAAAGATGAGAATACTGTATTTAATTGGTAACGGTTTTGATTTGCATGTTGGGTTAAAAACTTCATATCCCGACTTTTTGAAATATTATCTTAAACAGCCTGTACCAACGGAGTTAGACGATGTCGCCAAACGCTATATCAAACGCTTGAAAGAGGACATTAATGACAATATTGAACTATGGTCAGATTTGGAATTGCGTTTTGGAAAGCACATGTCCCGTCTTGGTAAAATGGGCAAGGGGGTTCATACGCTTGAAGAGGAAATGGATATCATCAATGATGACATACGGGAAAAACTGTCAGTATATATCGGCCAAGAAGACAAGCGTGCTTTCTTTGCAGAGAATGCGCAAAAGATATTCATAGATGACATTTTGGCGCCTGAACGCAATTTGCGTGATTACGAGAAAAAGGCAATATTGAATCACAGAAGAACTCAAGGCACCAGAACTCCACATGTTGTTGACATCATTACT
This sequence comes from Candidatus Limimorpha sp., assembly GCA_045132275.1. Lineage (GTDB taxonomy): Bacteria > Bacteroidota > Bacteroidia > Bacteroidales > F082 > Limimorpha. The sequence continues at coordinate 353,600 of JBGURY010000013.1, read as the reverse complement.
TTCAATTATACTAGAACGCTTGAACACCTTCTGGGGGAAACCCCAGTACAGGCTTCGGGATTCGAAATCCACGAGCCTATCCACGTGCATGGCTATTATGACAATCGCATGATATTTGGGGTGAACGATGTCTCACAAATCCACAACGAGAAGCTTCGTGAACTTACTTATGCAAAAGAGGCTTTAGTGAAATCAGAATGCAACCATATCTACGGTGTATCGCATACTGACCGATGTGATGATCTCATTTATGATGCTCAGTTGATTTGCTGTTACGGACTCTCGTTTGGAGAAACCGACAAATTGTGGTGGAAAAAAATCTGTAACACGCTGAAAGACAGAAAAGACTTGTATGTGATTGTGTTCGCGCACATTAAAGACATGCCAAATTACTCAAATAGCGGTCATAAACTACAACAACAAATCAGATTAATCCAACATGATTTCTTAAAGAAGGGTGAAATCGAGGAATCGTTATGGACGGTTTTATCATCACGTATATTTGTGTCTCTCAACAATTCCATATTCAACATTCAAGTTGATGATAGAACTCCCATAGAGAAACTTATGGGCAAGTCTGCTCCTGGGACAGTGGAGAGACTTGAGGAAGACATTCAAAAGATCGAAAAAGGGAGAAGATAATTGATAATCATGGCTAAGGTAGTTTTTATTTCATACTCGCACGATAGTGAAGAGCACAAAGCGTGAATATGGTCAACAATTCACTGCTTCATATAGAGTGAATTCTAAAATTGCAAAGGTGTTTATTCGGCTGCTTTCAGAAGACCCTTCTTTGTCAATCATGGCAGTTGTAAATACTACATTGGGAGAGGTGATAGAATCGGAACCTTTTGCCTTGGAACGAATGAAAGGTGATTTGGAGGGATTATCGCATGTTTTATAATGAATTAGACAGATTAAGGAACCGTCCCCTAGTTTCTTGATGTCTAGTAGTGAAGTCAAATTCGAAGTGTTAACATAACATATCCTAACTGAATTATGAATGATCAATTGAACACCACAAACCCTGGTATTAATCAAAATGTCAAAGCTTATATCAAAACTTTGAACGACGAGGAGCAGTCCATTATTCATTATTTTGCTAGAAAATATTGGAATATAACCAGGGTTGAAAAGTTATCAATAGCAAAAAGTGATTATCACATCGCATTTCTCAAACCTACAAAAGAGATTAGCCATGCATTTAATTTATACCGAGAAGTTCTTTTGGTTTTTAGTTCTTATGATAAGTTTGAGCCTCGCAGCATTGATGCAATTGATTCTTTTGATGTTCAAGAATTAAGACTTGAGGAAATCTGTAGTTTCATTATTAGTAAAGACAATAACGTTGCGACAAAGTTAACAACATTTCTGAAGACAAATCAAGAATCACGAATAATTGTTCCATTTACATACCAAGAATTAACCAATAATGGCCTTGATGACGAGTATGTCCCAAATAAACTAAGACAACTCTTTTATAACCGAGATCTTTTTGGTATCCAAGACCCTCTTAAGAAAGATTTATATTTCTTTGGTAGAAAAGAGTTGATACATGAATTGGTCAACAAACATTTAAATTCTGAAAACTCAGGGATTTTCGGATTGCGTAAAACAGGAAAAACATCTATTTTGTATGGTGTTGAACGTGCTTTGGATAGAAAACAATCCGTTTCCTTGTTTATTGATTGCCAAACATTGCATTTGAAAACATGGAACGAGGCCCTGCTTTTTATCATAGATTCCCTAAGGACAATAACTAACGTTAAAAAGACCAGATTGTCTGATACAGAGTTGTATCAAAAGGACGCAATGGTGGCACAAGCATTTAGTAATGATATATTAAACATTTACAGAAATAATAAAAAACGTAGTATTCTATTAATTTTTGACGAAATAGAACACATTTCATACAAAACTTCAATTTCAAAAGAATGGAGAGAAGGAGATTCTTTTGTTAAGTTTTGGCAGATACTAAGAAGTACTTATCAAACTCTTAGAAAGGACAATGTTTATACCTATTTAATTGCAGGAACTAACCCACAATGTCTGGAATTACCAAAAATCAACCAAGTAGACAATCCCATCTTTTCTCAATTTCAACCACTTTATATACCTAACTTTACGGTAGAACAAACAAAAGAAATGTTACAACGATTGGGTGGCTATACTGGTTTGATTTTTCAAGATGAAGTCATTATACGTATTGAGGATGACTTTGGGGGGCACCCTTTATTAATGAGACAAATATGTAGTTATATCCATAGAAATGTAACTTCTAACCGGCCGGTAACAATTACAAAAGCAAGTTATGAAAAGTATCGTAAAGCATATATTGATGATGAAAATGGTTTTTATCAATATGCAGAGATGATTTTGTCAGTATTAAAGGACTTCTATCCCGATGAATACGACATGTTGACATATTTATCGTTGGATGATAATGTTACTTTTAATGGTTTGGCTAATCAAGAAAAAGCCTATATTAGACATCTGCTTCATTTCGGAATAATCCAATACGATAAGATTACAGATACTTATTATTTTTGTATAGAAGCGATAAAAGATTATTTAGCAAATAAAAATCGATACCGAAAACTGCATTTGTCCGAAACTGAAAAGTGGAAAGAAATTGGAGAAAGAAGAAACGCAATCGAACCTCGTTTACGTCGTTTAGTACGGATACAATTAAAGGCAAGTTTTGGTGAGCTTTTGGCTGTTGATAAGATTAAATCGGCGTTGATTAGCACCGATAGTAAAAACAAAGAAATCATAAAAAGAGCTAATGCTTTTACATATAAGGACTATTTTGACCCCGCAAAAGTAAACATCTACCTAAACACTTTATTTCAAGCCATTAAAGCATCGTATGATTCAAGTTTTAGATATTTGTTTAATGAAGACATCGAATTGTTTAATTCAAAAACGACAATTCTAAATAAATACGCAAGAATTGATGCTCACGCCAAGCCTATTTCTGATGCTGATTTTGAGACAGTTCGCGGAGCCTTAACATGGATAGAAAATGTTTTAGATGAAAATGATTAAATTGTTCTACACAGATCTTCTTTAGTGCCAACCTTTGGCACTATAAGACTGTTCCTAACGGGGCGGAGCAGTAAAGATCCAAAATTAACAATATAGATTACATTTTTGGACACATGAGCTTAATAACACTTCAATAACAACATCCATCTTTCTGGTTTGTGTTTATAATTGTATAGACATGGCACGCTTTATCGAACTACACCAACCGCACTCTTCTAATCCAACTCCCATTGTTGTAAATGTGGATTGGATTGAGTACATTACGCCTTTAAAAGACGGGGTTTTGTTACATTTTGGTACAGTCAGTGTTGATGGTCAGCAAGACAGGTTTAGTTCAAGGCCATTTACTCTTCACGTTACAGAGGACTATTATACTATAAAAGAATTACTTCAATGTCAATGATGCCAGATTTCTTAGTACCAGTAGCCCCATCCATTGAAGATTTTAGGGAGCACCTAAAATGTCATCCTCGTACTATTCTTTCGGCCAGGTATGGGGACGGGAAGTCTTTCTTTCTTGATGCTTTTATGGATGACGAAAATGTGAAGAACGAATTTCAATTCATCAAGCTTTATCCTGTGAATTATCAAGTGCTTGAGAATCGCGGCATTTTTGAAGTCATCAAATACGATATTCTCATGCAGATGGGTCTTCAGGATATGATCGACCTGTCATATAACGTTTCGTCACGCGATGCATTCTTCTATTGTATGAAGAATCACGGACTGGATTTGTTAGAAAGCCTTTTTGAGATCGCGGGAAGCATAGAAGGGGTTTCATTAGCCAAAGCTATTGGAAAGATAGGGAAAAGTACTGTCGGTTTTGTCAAAGAAATAAAGGAGGCAGCCGAGGAATACAAGAAATACAAGGACGGTGATTTGGCTATTTTGGATGAATATATGAATACCGCTGACAGTATCCCTATTTACGAAGAGGATTTGATTACAAAGATTATCAAAGACAATCTTGAGTCATGGCATAAGAAAGAAGAAAACAAGAACAAAAGGGTGGTTCTCTTGTTGGAGGATATGGACAGAATAGATCCGGCTCATTTGTTTAGAGTCTTGAATGTTTTCTCTGCCCACATGGATTATGCATTTAAGTACGACATTAAACCCGAAGATTCTTTAATTGGAAACAAGTTCGGATTCGACAACGTAGTAATGGTTATCCATTATGAGAATCTGAAAAGTATATTTGCCCACTTTTATGGTCCGGATACTTGTTTTGAAGGATACATTCACAAATTTGCGGACAAAGGCAGGTTTGTTTATTCTCTGAAAACCGAATCGGTAAAGTATTACTATAATAGCTTGAGTGAAATATCTGGGATTCCCGTAGAGGTTTTAAGACAGGCACTTCCAGAAGAGCGACTTCGCCAGCGCACACTTAGAGAAATGAGCAATAGTCTCGATGGAGTTGATGAACAGCGAAAAACGACAGAAGGCGTTAACTATGATGTTGCTCTTGTTATGGTTTGTATGAGAAGACTTGGTATGAATGACGGTGAAATAATCAGTTGTTTCCAGCGCACAATGGAACAAGACTTGTCAAATTGGATGGGGTATCTTTATCCATATTTGAAGAGATTTGATAGAATTAAGGTGAGCAATGTACAATTGATGAGTAATAGTGGTGTCAAGAAAGGGTTTCATTTTCAAGTGAATGGAAATAATGTTGTTGTGTATTCTTCCAGTTGTTTGTCCACAGTACCATTCTATAAAACAAGTGATATTCTTTCCGATATACTATCACTTGTAATCAAATAAAGAATTATCCTTTAAGTTAAAGACATCGTTCAACTAAAACAAAAAATTAAACATAAACCACTATGATTCATGTTGGAAATATCGGCTACGGCTTCGTAGGCGGATGTATGACTTTTAACTCTTCACTTGAACCTTTGGTTCCTTAGTGGTTATTTACTGCTTCCTTAGTGAGACCTATTTTAAACCTAAGATTATGACAAAATACAAACTTGAAATCTACAATGCCGTCACTGGCCGGCCCATGCCTGCTGTTGAGTTTGAAGAAAAGATTCAGGAAGAGGCCAAAGCCAAGTCTTATAAAGTCCTCCTCGATGCTGCCGATAATTATCCTGAAGGTGAATATGTGGGTATGCTTTACCGCAAGTTGTTCATCGGTGGTTGGCAATCTGTTACGGCTCCTGTCATTTCTTGTGTGGTGTCTGCCGACAAAGTGGCGCTCACTGTTGTGCGTCCGCATTACAACAGGGAAAATTCTTTACTTGGTGAGTTAAAGCAGTATTGCGACACCTTTGGTTTATTTCAACAACAAGCCGCTCAAGCTTTGCTGTTTTCAACACCTATCGATCCCGCACCCGTCATCAAACTTATGGACGATACCAAACAAACGCTGTTCACCTTGCTCAATGATTATCTTCCTGAATATTTGGATGCGAGCCTTTATAATCAAATGGAGTCGCAAATCAACAATTCTCAACACACCCTGCAAACCGCTTACGCCACCTATGCTCATTCGTCCATGCCAGACGACTACACCACAACGCTCACAGCTGAATTGCAGAAAGTGCAACTGCTATTATTGACGTTTATTCAGAAAAACAACTTGTAAACAACATTTTCCAGATAATACGACCGAGAATAATTGATTTCTTATCTTCACAATTGGCGAAATTTTTGTGATCATGGTTGTCCTACCCTCGAAACCTCTTAAATATAAAATACAAAGTCTATAGGCACCTCCGTTATCCTCTCAAATATGGTTCAACTCTCAACCACCGACTTCAAACTCTATACTTTCAACTCTACACTTACCACTGTCTCTCAACTCTCAACTCTCAACTATTTTCCCTATTTTTGTACACCAATACCACCCCGGGCAACCAAAAACCAAAACAGCCATCATTAAAAGTTGTCCGTGGAACCAACTATAAACCAGCCCCTTGCCACCACGGAATGTGACTGACGGGGCGGAGACATAAAGAAAAACCATCTTCTTACCCACATAATACATCCACAAACTAAAAATATGTACACCAACCTAACATTTCCCAAGAACACCCTCTTCCTCGTCACTGGTGGCGCCGGCTTTATCGGCTCCAACCTCTGCGAGGCGATTTTGAAAATGGGATATAAAGTCCGCTGCCTGGACGACCTCTCCACGGGCAAGCAAGCCAATGTGGACTTATTCTTGGATAATCCCAATTACGAGTTCATCAAAGGCGACATCAAAGACCTTGACACCTGCATGAAAGCCTGCGAGGGAGTGGACTATGTCCTCAACGAGGCCGCTTGGGGTAGTGTGCCCAGAAGCATCGAGATGCCGCTGTTTTATAGTCTGAACAACATACAAGGCACGTTGAACATGATGGAAGCCGCAAGACAGAATCATGTGAAGACCTTTGTCTACGCCTCCAGCTCCTCGGTCTATGGCGACGAGGCACACTTGCCGAAGCAAGAAGGCGTGGAGGGTAACCTGCTCAGCCCTTATGCCGTGAGTAAACGCTGTGATGAGGAATGGGCCAAACAATATACCAGACATTACGGTTTGAAGACCATAGGCTTGCGCTATTTCAATGTCTTTGGCCGTAGGCAGGATCCCAATGGTGCCTATGCCGCTGTGATTCCCAAGTTCATCAAACAACTGCTCAACGACGAGCGTCCCACCATCAACGGCGACGGCAAGCAGAGCCGCGACTTCACTTACATTGAGAATGTCATCGAGGCCAACCTGAAAGCCTGTCTGGCACCCGATGAGGCTAGCGGTGAAGCCTTTAATGTGGCCTATGGTGGCAGAGAGTATCTGATAGATATCTATTATAGTCTGACAAAAGCCTTAGGCAAAGACATCGAACCTATTTTTGGTCCTGACCGCCCTGGCGACATCAAGCACTCGAATGCCGACATCTCCAAGGCAAAGAGGCTGCTCGGTTATGATCCCGAATACGACTTCGACCGCGGATTGAACGAAGCCATTGAGTGGTATAAGAACAATTTATAAGGTTAGCGGTTATGGGTTAGCGGTTAGAGTTAGGTTAGCGGTTATGGGTTAAAGGTTAGCGTTGCCGCCTCAAACCCGCTCACCTTACATCACAAACTGATCAATTCGCTAACCACTAACCGCTAAACGCTAAACAATTAAAACAAACAAACAAATATGAACAAATTCACTTTTTTCGATTTAAGAGTTTACCAAGAATCAAAGGCATTAGTAAAAGAGGTCTATAAACTGCTCCAAAAGTTTCCAAAGTGTGAGATTTATGCCTTGGGCGACCAATTACGTAGATCTGTGATTTCAGTGCCGTCGAACATCGCAGAAGGTTCTGGTAGATTTTCGATAAAAGAGAAGATGCACTTCATCGAGATAGCTTACGGTTCTCTCGCCGAATCCTTATGTCAACTTGATATAGCACATGATCTCGAGTATATTACTGACGACGAATTTGATAACGAACAAGATAGAATAAACACGATCGGAAAGCAGTTATCCGGCTTGCATGCTTCCTTCGAAAAACAGTTGGAATCCAAATCCGCTAATCGCTAACCAAGATTCGCTAACCGCTAACCGCTAAACTCTAACCCATCAACAATAAACGAATAATCAATTAACAATAAAACATACAAAACAATGAAAGACACTAAAATCTGTGTAATCGGTCTCGGTTACGTCGGCCTGCCGCTGGCTCGCCTCTTCTCAACCAAGTACCCCACTGTCGGCTTCGACATGAACCAGAAGCGTTGCGACGCCCTCATGGCGGGTCACGATGCCACCCTCGAAGTGGCTGATGACATTCTGCAAGACGCCATCAAGAATCACGGTTTTGTCTGCACCAGCGACATCGAGAAAATCCGTGACTGCAACTTCTATGTAGTCGCCGTTCCCACGCCCGTGGATAGCGACAACAACCCCGATTTAACTCCTCTCGTCGGTGCCAGTACCACTGTCGGTAAGGTCATTGGCAAAGGTGATGTGGTGGTCTATGAGTCTACTGTCTATCCTGGTGTGACGGAAGACGAGTGCATCCCCGTAGTGGAGAAAGTCTCAGGCCTGAAGATGAACGTCGACTTCTACGGTGGCTACAGCCCCGAGCGTATCAACCCGGGTGACAAGCAACACACCGTGGAGCACATCAAGAAGGTGACCTCGGGTAGCACTCCCGAGATTGGCAAGTACATCAACGAGGTGTACAGCAGCGTGATTACTGCTGGGACGCACTTGGCTCCGACCATCAAGGTGGCAGAGGCTGCCAAGGTGATTGAGAACTCGCAGCGCGACATCAACATCGCCTTCGTGAACGAGCTGAGCAAGATCTTCAACAAGATGGGCATCGATACTTTGGATGTGTTGGAAGCCGCAGGCACCAAGTGGAACTTCCTGCCTTTCCGTCCCGGACTGGTGGGCGGCCACTGCATCGGTGTGGACCCGTATTACCTGGCCCAGTGCGCCAAGCGTTACGGCTACAACCCAGAGATCATTCTCGCTGGACGTAGGATGAACGACGGCATGGGCGAGTATGTGGCCACAGAAACAATCAAGTTGATGCTGAAGAAGGGCATCCAAGTGCTGCACAGCGACATCCTCATCCTCGGCTTCACCTTCAAGGAGAACTGTCCCGATGTGCGTAATACCAAGGTCATTGATATCTACAAGGCTTTGAAGGAGTACAACCTCAATATCACCGTGTACGACCCCTGGGCCAATCCTGCCATCGTGAAACATGAGTATGGCATTGAGGTGGTGAACGAGCTGCCTAAGCAAAAGTTTGATGCATGCATTGCCGCCGTGGCGCACAAGAAATTTGAAGGATTGGATGTGCTCGGTCTGTTGAAGGAAAAGCACGTGGTGTTTGATGTGAAGTGCACGTTAGACCGTAAACTTGTTGATGGTAGATTATAAGAAACAAATAATTGTCGTTAATTGTCAAGTTTGCTGCACCGTACACCTGAAAAACAAGAAGTTTCATTATATTTAGTAGTTTGTTCTTGCTCTATTGAATGAATTTGTGAGACAAGTAAGTTTCAAAATAAATACTTCAATCCAGTATCTCTCTTTGCATTTGTCATGCAACACTCAATAAAAGTTATGCTTAACACTATCGTGTCATTTGCACGAGTTGTTGTTAATGCGGTTGTTACTCTTATTGCCACAAGATTTGCACTTAAAGTATTAGGTGCAGAAGACTTTGGGTTATATAGTCTTCTATCAGGAACTGTATTGTTGCTCTCATTCATCAATGGCGCTTTAATGGTTTCTGCTCAACGTTTTTTCTCAATAGCGCTTGGAGAAAAAGACTTTAACAAGCTAACCCGTTATTATAATGCAAGCCTTTCTATTCATATTATCTTTGGTCTTTTTATTGTAGCTTTTCTTTTTATCATCAGGCCTCTTTTATTTGGAGGTTTTTTAAATATATCTTCTGATCAAATTGATATAGGTAAAAAGGTATATGACATAATGGTCATTTCATCTGCAATAACAATTATGACAATACCTTATTCTGCGATAATGAATGCTCATGAAGATTTGATTATGATGGCTTGTGCGGATATTGTTTCATGTTTGATCAAATTAACAGCCGCGATTGTTATTTTGTTTTTAGACCATGATTTATTATTAATCTATTCTCTAATAATGTTGGGTTCGGCTGGCGTAAAAGCGATTATAGAGTTTGTTTGGTCAAAGATAAAATATCAAGAAATCAAGGAGTCTTGGACATATATGAAAGATGCCTCCACAATGAAAGAAATGTTTGGATTTGTTGGATGGAATACTTTGGGATCCACTGCGGTCGTTGTTCGAAACCAAGGCGTTGCACTTGTTTTAAATGTTTTTTTTGGTACTGTTGTAAATACGGCATATGGAATTGCCAATCAAGTGAATTCTTTGGTTCTGTCTTTTGCCTCAACACTTACTACTGTTTTCTCTCCAATAATAATCAAGGCAAAGGGAGAAGGAAATGAGGAAAAAATGAGAAGTACCGCTATTTTTTCTTCCAAATTGTCATTTCTTTTATCAAGTATGATGGCTTTGCCGATTTTGGTATTTCTTGAACCTATTCTAAAGATTTGGTTAGGTGAATATCCAACCAATACTTATGAGTTTTGTTATTTTATTGTCCTGTCTTTTCTTGTATTACAATTGTATCCAGGAATTAACAGGGCAATTTATGCTTCAGGGAAAATCAAAGGTTATCAAATAGCGATCTCCATTATTCTAGTCTCCATTATCCCAATTGGAATATTGATGTTTAGATTTGGTTTTCCCCCATATTCAATTATTTTGGTAATGCTTATATCGCAAATTGGTACTCTGATTTCCACGATATATTATGGTGTAAAGCATTGTCATTTTACATATAAAAACCTTATTGTCAATACTGTTTTTCGTCCAATTCTTGTTTTCATCATTGTTTTATTGATTTCATGTTTTTTTAAAGCCATTACAATGACAAACATTATTCATGAAAGTGTTGGTACCATGATAGTATGGCTGGTTTTGGGATGTTGTGTAATAGAAGTGATGTATATTCCATCATATTACTATTTTGTATTGAATAAAAAGGAAAAAAGTTTGATAAAAAACCTAACACGGATATTTAATGAAAAAATTCATTCTAAAAATAATTGATCGCTTCATGTATTTATGGTGGTCAAAAAAAGTTACCATCAAAGGTAATGGCATTTGTTTTTATCGTACAACTCATATTTCACTATCAGAAGGAGCTACCTCAAATAATATAATATTAAAATCTCATTGTCGAATTCATGGTTCATTGTCGGCTTGTGCTAAAGGAGTCATCCAGATGGGTGAATATGCACAAATTGGACCTGGAAGTGTTATCCGCTGTGTTAACAATGTGATCATAGGGGATTTGACAGCAATATCAACCAATGTGGTTATTACTGATAACAATTCCCATCCTGTCAATCCGTTAGATCGTGAGATAATGCGAAAGACCCCTATGGGCTCTTCTGAAAGAAGCTGGCAAAATTCAGATAATTCCACCATTATTATTGGTAAGAATTGTTGGATAGGTGAGAATGCAAGAATATGTAAAGGTATCACAATAGGAGACGGTGCTGTTGTTGCAGCTAATGCTGTTGTGACAAAAGATGTTCCAACCAATTCAATTGTTGCAGGTAATCCAGCGAGAATTGTAAAAACTGATATAGATAAAACGACGAAAAGGTATTTCAATACAATGTGATTCAAATGAAGAGGCCGTTTTCTTCCATTATTATTGACATTCTTTTGTACTTATTATCCATCGCTTTAGCGCTGGGTACCATTAATCCTTTTAGTATCGACCCAACGGTTGAAGCTGAATCAGAGTTGGTGTTGATGCCAATACTTGCTGTGTCTTTTTCAATTATTGTATTATTTAGATACGGATTAAAAGGAATACCCAAGATTGTTATAGTTTCTGCGATTCTTTTTTTTGTGGGTTGTATGATTGGCGATTTTCTGTATGATTATTATTCTACAGATTATTGGTTTTTGGCAAAACTGTTTTCTGTTTTGCTGTTTTTCTTCTCCTGTATTATATACTTTTCAAATAATCCAGAGAAAATAAAAGTTTCTTTAATTATTTATTCCATTTCTTGTGTTGTCGTACTTGTTGTTGTTTACTTTTTTAGTAATAGTGGGATTGTTGAAATTAGCAAAGGAAGGATGAGTATTTTTGGAGAAAACGCAAACAGCACTAGTTCTAGGATGTTAATTGCGGCCTTGTTTTTCCTGTACGATTTAATTAACAATCGACGAAACAACATAATTAAGGTTTTAGAACTTTTGTCTTTACTTTTATTGTTACTTTTTATAATACAAAGTGGGAGCAGAGGATCTCTGATTTCTGTAATGGTTGGAATAGTAATAATGATAGCATTTTCTGATATTAAAACTACAAGAAAAACAATATTGATAATAGTAGGATTGGTTGTTGTAGCTATAGCAATACCCTGGTTAATTCATAATGAAAACATTTCAATTTTTGAAAGATTACAAGAATTAGAAGAGGGCAATGTGCGTAGTACATTGATGTTAAATGCAATTGACATATATAAAGACTATCCTTTTTTTGGTGCTGGATCCAATGGATATCAAGTTGAAAAAATGAATAGGTATTATAGTTCTTTGGATTCACATTGTATTCTCACATCGATAATGGCAATTGGAGGCACTTTTGCATTGTTTTTCTTTATTTGTTTGTGGATAATTATATTCAAGAAGACACTACAAATAAGAAAAACAAATATTTTCCCAATAATTGTTTTTTTGTGTATTACCTTGATTGCATTGAAAACGGGTGGGGTAATAACATTTGTCTTTATGTGGTATTGTTACGCTATTAGTTATGCTATGTCAGCAAAAACTACACAATAAAAGTATGCTCTAAATAAAATATCATCTATGTGGTGTGTTTAATAGTGTATGCATCTGATGCATTTTGTTGATTGTATGACAGGCGAATCTTGGTTTATTGTCGTAATACGAAGATTTTATTTATTTCTAGTTTAAGTAACAATATTGATGCTGAGCTGTCATAAATGTATAGGGATTTTGGCTTCTTGGAGTCTTGTTCAGTCGGGATATGAAATCTACATCCCTACGACCCATCATATTTATTTGGAATATGTGTCTGGGCTGTATGAAAAAGTGTATCTCATTAGCCCGCTTTCAGGCGATGAAGCAAAAAAGAAAGGAAAGATTTTGCATTTCTCCAATGTAGAAGTTGTGCCGCTGCCTTCAAGTGGGAGTTATTTGGGTGCTTTAAGGAATTGGAAGTCTTACTATAAAGCATTGCAACATGTATGTGATAAAGTGGATTTTGTCTATTGTCGAGTGCCCGACCCCTTCTCATGGATGCCCGCTCTGCTTTTCAAGAAGAAAACCATTATGCACTTTGTAGGCGATACCATCGATGCCACACAACACAATGAAAAGTGGAGTTGGTGGAAGAAGAAGTTGATGATAGCGGGTTACTTACCAGATTATTGGCTCACCTTGAGAGCCGCCAAACGTAGTCGTGTCTATACGAACGGACACCATCTGGCAGTTAAGTTGTCTAGGTATGGTATAAAGTCAACTCCAGTCATCTCTTCAACTGTTTCAGAAAAAGGTTTGCATGATGATTTCATGCCACTTCCTTTGTATTCAGATAAGGTTGTCATCACTTATATTGGCTATGTACGTTTCGCCAAAGGCATGAATTGCTTAATGGAGTTTTGCAAACGGTTAAAGGACGAGCATATTTCGTTCTTGTTTAATCTGATTGGTGATGGTGAAATGTTTGTTGATGTACAGGAATTCTTGAAAAAGGAGAATCTCTCTGAATACGTAATTATGCATGGACATATTGATAGCAAGGAAAAAATGAACGAAATCCTTCGTTCTTCGGACTTGTTTTTCTTTCCATCATTGTCCGAAGGATCGCCAAGAGTGGTCATTGAGGCCATGGCACAAGGCACTCCTGTGATATCAACCCCCGTGGGGTCGCTCCCCACCACTTTCACTGAAAAAGAAAGCATCCGTTTCTTTGATTTCAATGATGCGCAAAAAGCAGTGGAAATTGTGAAAAGTTTTATTGCGAATCCAAGCCAATTTGAAGATCAAAGAGAAAAGGCCTATCAAATGGTAGCCGATCAATTTACTATAGAAAAATTCCTATCAAAAGTTTTCAGTTATGAAGCATAAACTGTTGTTGGTCTATTCATGGTTCATTAGAACTATGCTGTTTTTTTTGCCAGACATTCCTCTTTTCATGCGTCTTCGTGGTTGGTTTTATGGGCTTGGCATGGCAAAACGGGGAAAAGATTTTCAGGTAACCCACGATGTTGTGATTAAAGATTTGCAAGGAATATCGGTTGGAAAGCATGTTTTTATAGGCAACCATTCTGTGGTTATGGGAAGTGGTACTATCGAAATCGAAGACGAGGTTCAATTAGCCCCACATGTAATCCTAATTAGTGGGAACCATACTTCTCAAAACAGGTCGTACCGTTATGGCAAGGGCGATGTAGGTCATATCCATATTGGGAGAGGAGCCTGGGTTGCTGGTAATTCCACAGTACAAAAAGACTCGGCGTTACCAGCTAATTCCGTTTTATCAGCCAATAGTTTTTTAAACAAGGTTTTCACGGAAGAAGATTCCGTTTATGGCGGAGTTCCTGCCAAATTCCTTAAAAAGATAAACAATGCTTAAAATCACAGGTGACATCAATCTTACCGACGGTTATTTCGATGTCGGTTTCGGTGTAGGCAGTAAGTTGAAGCAAGGCTTCGATCCTTTTCTGCATATTCAACGAAACGCAGAAGATTGTTGGATAGGGAACTTTGAAGGCGTGGCTTCAGAAAGTAGTGAGAAAGGTGGTAATGCTGCGCTGCAGTTTAGGGTTAACCCTGAAAACCTGTCTCATTTGAAGCATTTTGATTTGTATGGCATTGCCAACAACCACGCTATGCAGCATGGGGCCGGAGCCTATCAACGCACTTTCGATTATCTAACATCATGCGGGTGTTTGTGCTTTGGTAGCAACGCACAGAAAACACAAATATTCGAGCACCAAGGAAGAAAAGTAAGTATTACGGGCTTTTCCCAGCGCATCGATGCTTTCTCTCAAGAGCCTTGTTATTGGCACAATCCAGAATACAAGGAGATTGAGCAAGAGATAAAACAATTACCAAAAGATGCGTTTAAGATTGTCTTTGTGCACTGGGGCAACGAGTTCATCAACAGGCCTTCCTCGCCGCAGAAACGTTTTGCCCATTGGCTGATAGATGCTGGTTTTGACATCGTCATAGGCATGCACCCCCATGTATTGCAAGGCTATGAGCAATACCAAGGCAAATACATTTTTTATTCCTTGGGCAACTTTGTCTTCGATATGCCTTGGGAGCCCACAAAATATGGTGCAGTTGTCGGCCTTAATATGTCGAAAAATGAGATTGTTCCCTCTGTTGAATATGTCAGAATCAACAAGGAATTTGCCCCAGAACCCATTGATGAATCATCGGTTCCGAAAACACTCCGCTTCGAATATCTCAATCAGCAACTTCTCAAAGAAGACAACACCGAGGAATATCATACTGAGATTACACACTGCTATAAGCAATATCGCAAAGCCAATCACAGGGATATTCTGAAGAAGATGTTGTCGCATCCGGGGATGATTGGGAGTACGATGAATGATTTTATTAAGAGGAGATTATAAAACATGTTTCATCCAACATTAAGCAAATCTGGACGTTTCTTTTTTGCTCCCATTATTAGATTCTGTGAATGGTTGGGCAAGTACCATCCAAAGACGATGGTGCAGTTGAGATATTTTGCCGTTTTTCATCATTTTGCCAATTTAAAAGCCCCAGAAGATTTAAATGAAAAAATCCTCTATATCAAACTATTTACAGATACTACACATTGGTCCAACTTGGTTGATAAATATAAAGTTCGGAACTATATTGATTCTAAAGGTTTATCAAATACTTTGGTGAGTCTGTATGGAGTTTGGTACTCTTCCATGGATTTTGCAAAAGATTTTGACTCGTTACCTGATTCTTTCATATTGAAAGCCAACAACGGTGAAGGTAAGGGGACTAATCTTGTTGTAAAAAACAAGGATGATTTTAGTTTGGAACAATTGTCAAAAACTATCGACGAATGGTTGTCTCGGAAAAACATAGGAGCTTTAGTTGCTGAACCACAATACGAAAGCATAGTTCCTTGTGTGGTGGCTGAAGAACTATTGCCAATGGAACCAGGACATTCCTCGTTGACGGATTATAAAATATGGTGTTTTGAAGGAGAACCGCATTTTATTTGGGTGTGCAACGATCGCAATGAGGATGGTAATAGCGCACATGTGTTGACTTATGACACGAATTGGAATGCACATCCGGAATATTCTGTTTTTACATCTGATTATTTGCAAGCCCCCCCGATACCTAAACCAAAAAACTTGGATGAAATGTTGGAAGTCGCCGCTAAATTATCCGAAGGTTTTCCGGAAGTAAGGGTGGATCTTTATAACATTGATGGCAAAGTGTATTTTGGCGAATTGACATTTACTTCACAGGGGGGAATAAATAGTTTTTACACCCGAGAGTTTTTAAAACTTGCCGGTTCAATGTTTGATGTAAGCAAACTTCCAAAGAAAGAATCATGATTTCTGTTATTTGCCCCATCTATAACGAGGAGAAGTACATCGCCCACTGCATCGAGAGTATCATGCGACAGGACTATCCAAAGGACGATTTGGAGGTCTTGTTTGTGGATGGCATGAGCAAAGACCGTACACGGGAGATAATTACATCGTATTTGTCTCAATGTCCATATCTGCGTGTGCTTGACAATTCCCATCAGATTGTGCCGCCTGCTATGAATATAGGCATTCGAGAGGCGAAAGGTGACATCATTATCCGCTTGGACGCTCATGCTCTCTTTCCGGAAAACTATTTCTCCGAATTGGTGAAGAATTTGGTTGAACTAAATGCCGATAACGTGGGCGGTGTCTGTCGCACGTTGCCGGTAAACGATACGGTGGTGTGCAGAAGTATTGCCAATGTGCTGAGCAGCAGCTTCGGTATGGGCAACTCATATTTCCGTGTTGGGGCCAAAGATGTGATGGAAGTCGACACCGTGCCTTTTGGCTGTTTTCACAGAGAACTCTTTGATAGGATAGGGTATTTCGATGAAGAATTGATTCGTAACCAAGACGATGAGTTCAACGGGCGAATTATCAAAAACGGTGGCAAGATTTACCTGTTGCCCCAACTGGTAATCGACTACTATGCTCGTGATACGATAGGCAAAGTGTATAAGATGTTTTACCAATATGGCTTGTTTAAGCCTTTGGTAAATAAGAAACTTGGTAGCCCAGCCACCATACGACAATTCTTCCCATTGGTCTTTGTTTTGGGGTTGATTGTAGGGCCTTTCTTTGGGTTTATTTCACCGTGGTTTCTTGTGGTATATGCTGGGGTGCTATTGGCCTATTTCGGTATCGCCACTATGTTCTCGTTACGTGACACGAGGAATCTTAAACAAGTGCTGGTGCAGGACTGGACCTATTTTGTAGTGCACTTTGCTTACGGATGGGGATATTTAAATGGGGTGTTTAAACTATTGTTCAAAAGACCTTTTGTCGCCAAAACCAATCGATAAATCATGAAACGCCTCTTTGACATTCTGGCTTCTGGCATAGGTTTGCTTCTGTTGTCTCCTTTATTTTTCATCCTGGCCATTTGGATTAAACTGGACTCCGAAGGCCCCGTGTTTTACCGTCAGGTGCGCGTGGGCAAGGACAACAAGGACTTCCGTATCTTCAAGTTTCGCTCCATGCGGGTGGGCAGCGACAAAGGCAGCCTTGTCACCATTGGCGGAAGAGACCCTCGCATCACGCGTTCTGGCTATTTCATCCGCAAGTTCAAGCTGGATGAGTTTCCGCAGCTTATCAATGTGTTTGTGGGTGATATGAGCCTGGTCGGCCCGCGCCCCGAAGTGCGGCATTATGTGGACTATTGGACGGAAGAACAGATGCATGTCTTGGACGTGCGACCGGGCATCACCGACCCTGCCTCCATCAAGTTCCGCAACGAGAACGAACTGATGGAGCAAGCCGAAGACCCGGAAGACTATTATATCAACGTCATCATGCAGGAAAAGCTTAAGCTGTATCTTGAGTATGTCAAGAACCATACCTTCTGGGGTGACATCGGGTTGATATTTAAGACGTTTTGGGTGATTGTAACTGAGTAATAGTTGAGAGTTGAGAGTGTAGAGTTTAGAGTAGTTGAGAGTTGAGAGTGTAGAGTTGAGAGTAGTGGTAAGTGTTGAGTTGAGAGTTCAAGAGTTTAAGATGTTTAATGGTTCAAGGGTTCAAGGATGTTTGAGGGGAGTTGAGAGTTGAGAGTGCGGAGCCTGTGGTAATACAGAGCATTTGAGACACTTTTTGAGAGTTTTTAGCTTCTATATGAAATTAAAGTTGTAATTTTGCAAAGCATAATGTGCTTTGATTTAATCTAAAGAATTGAAGACGTGAGGTTTTTCGCAATCATATACGACCTGAGACAGCCGGGAAGGAATTATGATGAGCTGTATGATGCCATCAAAGAGATGGCGGGAGAAGGTAATTGGCAACACCCGATGGAATCGTTTTGGGTGGTGGCTGTATCTGACTATTCCTATAAGAGTTCAGAAAGCATGTACGAAACTCTTCGCCAAAGCATTGATGATAATGACAGTCTATTCATTTCGGAGATAGATAACGTTGAGCATCAAGGTTGGATGCCCAAGAGCTTTTGGAACTGGTTTAAAGAAAAAAAAGGACAACAATGATAGAGTCAGTATCACTTCAGAATTTCAAGTGCTTTTCTGAAAAGAAAGACATCAAATTGGCCAAAATAACCATTTTGTATGGTCATAATGGTCGTGGTAAGTCGTCTCTGTCGCAGGCTTTGCTTCTCATAGGGCAGTCTATGAAGGAACGTAATGATTTGGATCAGTTAAGCATCGTAGGAGAACAGGTGAAGCTGGATACTTTTGCCGACATCAAGACTGCTGGCAGCGAAAAGGAAGAGGTGAAGTTTTGGATAGACACCGATAGGGAAAAGCTGGAATTGGGCTTCTCACCGTTTTTGGACAAACCCCAGTTGGGACGGTTATCAACCTTATTGTACAATGGCGAAGACAGATTCGTCGTACAGACAACACAGACAGCTGAGGCAACCGACGAAGGACGAAAGGTGGCGTTCTCGACTTCTGACATCAGCGTATTGCAGCAACTGAAAAGCATTGTTTATATTTCGGCTGGACGTTTAGGCCCCGTGAATGACGTAATTCGGAATGACTCTCTGCCTCCCAACCAAATCGGCACAAAAGGGGAGAACCTGCTGAATGCTCTGTCGCATCAAACCCCAGAGTTCATTACCTATGTAGGGCAGTGTCTTTCAAGAATTCTTAAGGGAGGGTCTGTCAAGATACCCGACCCGGGTGCCACACGGTTGGAGCTGCTGCTGAACTCACGCGACGACGGACCGATGTTTCATCCAGTGAATGTGGGCTTTGGCTACAGCTATGTCCTGCCAGTCATTGTAGGAACACTGCTGGCTGAGAAAGGCAGCATCGTGATTGTTGAAAACCCGGAAGCTCATCTGCATCCTGGTGCACAGTCGCGCATTATGGAGTTCTTAATTGAACAATCGATAAAAAGAGACTTGCAGCTGATTATCGAGACCCATAGTGATCACGTAGTGAACGGCATGCGTATCTCTATGAAGGAAGGTACGCTGAAACCTTCTAATAGTATCATACAGCATTTTGCTTATACGGAGAATAGAATAGCTCCTGAAATTACATGCATCACCAGTGATTCAAATGGAAATTTAAGCAATTATCCTGATGATTTTCAGGATGAGTGGACGGCGCAAATGTTGGAATTGATATGACCTATTTTGCCTGTTTCAATGAACTCTCAATCCAGCCGTTGTGTACTTCGGAGGCAGTTGTCGATTGGCGGGTGCGGAACTTCCTTGTCATGTTAAGGGAGGTGAGAAAGCATACGCACATCACCAAAGTGCGGCATTATGGAGACATGACCACCATTCAGTTAACACCGACCCTGACCTTGCAGGACTATCTAAACGCTCACACAAAGGAACCTGCTGTGATGGCTCTCCTCGGAATCTTCACCCAGCCGCAAGTAGATATGGATGATGACATCTCACTACAGAGTTATTTTGATACTACGACAGAGGTGAAAACGGGTGAAAATGTTGTAACATTGGCTGATGGTTTCAATGCCGCCTATTGCCAAAACACTTTCTGTGTGGGCTTTGAGTCGTGCGCCACGTGGCAGAATGACTTTTTCAATCTGACCGTGACTTCAAACGGTAAGAAGAACAATGTGAGCTGGGCGTGCATATCGTCGCCGCTTGTTTATAGCGCAGAGCAAGAACACGTTCACCGCAAGCCTGATTTTGACCAATGGCTGCAAGAGAGAAATGTGGAATTGGTTGAAAGTGCTTTACGTCCTGAACAAAAACCAACAGATGTGGAAGGCGATCATGGTCAGCGTGAGCTGAAAGATCATGCAATATTGCTGAACCGTCACCCATACGTAGAAGGCGCATTGACTTCGCTTCCCTATAAACCTCATTCGCACGAATATATCTGGAAGATATATGACGATGGTCTATTGGATATTGTTCTATGGTGGGAGGATGCCGGTTACTGCATGCGAGTGAAGACTACTGGTCGCAATGTGGCTGAAACAAGAGCAATTGCGAAAATATTAAAAGAAACTTTTGGAAGGCGTAAGTAGGTCTTTCTGTATACATCATTTGTTTTCTTTCCTTTTTAGGGTTAAAACCATACGCTCTTTTTTCGTAATTGTATGGATTAATTGCATCAGATAGGAATACATATTAAATTGAAATATTAAACTTTTCATCAGTTTGAATATGAAGCTTAGAAATATTCCTTTTTCGCCGCCGGATATGAGCGAGGCGGAAGTGCAAGAAGTGGCCGAGGCCCTTCGCTCCGGGTGGATCACCACGGGTCCGAGGACCAAAGAGTTTGAGAGACAGATCGCGGCCTATTGCGGCACCACCAAGGCGGTGTGCCTCAGCAGCGCCACGGCCTGCATGGAGAGCATCCTGCGCGCCTTGGGCGTTGGCCCCGGCGACGAGGTCATCACCTGCGCCTATACCTACACCGCCACGGCCTCCGTGACGTGCCATGTGGGCGCCACGGTGAAGTTCGTCGACACCGCCCCCAACTCCTTCGAGATGGACTACGACCGCCTGTCCGACGCCATCACCGAGAGGACCAAGGTCATCATCCCCGTGGACCTGGGCGGCGTAGTGTGCGACTACGACAAGATCTTCGCCGCCGTGGAGAGCAAGAGACATCTCTTCAAGCCCGCCAACGACATCCAAGCCGCTTTCGGTCGGGTCGTCGTGCTGGCCGACGCGGCCCATGCCTTCGGCGCCATGTGGCACGGCAAACGCGCCGGCTCCATCGCCGACTTCACCTCATTCTCGTTCCACGCCGTGAAGAACCTCACCACGGCCGAAGGCGGCGCCCTCACCTGGCGCGACCGCGACGGCATCGACAACGAAGCCCTTTACAAGCTGTTCCAACTGCTGTCGCTCCACGGCCAAAACAAAGACGCCTTGGCCAAGACCAAGCTCGGCTCGTGGGAGTACGACATCATCGCACCCTATTACAAATGCAATATGACCGACGTCATGGCGGGCATCGGCTTGGCGCAGTTCAAGCGTTACCCCGGCCTGTTGGCCCGCCGCCGCCAGATCATAGAGACCTATGACGCCGCGCTGAAGGACCTGCCCGTGCAGGTGCTCGACCACTACGGCGAAGACCACGCTTCGAGCGGCCACCTCTACCTCACCCGCCTGCTCGGCAAGAGCCTGGAGGAACGCAACGAAGTCATCGTCAAGATGGCCGAACGCGGTGTGGCCTGCAACGTCCACTACAAGCCCCTGCCGATGATGACGGCCTACAAGGCCTTGGGCTTCGACATCAAGGACTATCCCAACGCCTACAACCAGTTCGTCAACGAAGTGACCCTGCCGCTGCACACGCGGCTGACGGATGAGGATGTGGAGTATGTGGTTGGGAATTTTGTGGAGGTTTTGAGGGGGTAGAGTATAATGAAGGTTTGTTCCTTCCCCTTGATGGGAAGGAACCGAAGGATCAAGGCCAAAACCATCGGCCCTCCGCACGGCCTGCCTAAACGTCTGACTTTCAGGTCGGGTAGTGCATTCCAAGGAATGCAAATGCTTGCATTCGACGTAGTCAAACGCAAGCGCCCCTCCGTGAAAGTCAAACGTTTAGTCCATCCCTTGGGCAACCGCCCCTCCGCGTTTTGGCCGTGGCCCCCGCACCCAGCCCGGTGGAGGGTAGGCGTTCCCGGGAGGGGAGTGATCTGATGAGGATTTTTCCTGCTAGGTGATGGGAAGCAATCTGGTGGTGGACGGGGGCGTGCGACGAGGTAGAGAGGGAAATTGGATTTTTATGTACCTATGGTTCTTTGATTGAATGAATAGTTAGGGTGACGATGGAAGTAAAACTTGAAAACGTATTTCAGATTGCCAATACTGAAGTAGAGGATACGTTAAAGTGGGCAAAAGAAGATGCAAATCTGAATATTGGACGACTTCGCGAATTGCTTGTTTATGCTGGGAAACGATGTGATATATATCTTGTAATGTCGAAACGCTATGAAGAATATATATCAGATCAAAAACGACAAATTGAGAATAGTATAGGTTATACAGATATTCTTCAAAGATGGCTTGAGATTTTGGAGGTTGGTAAAAAAGCAAATGACTTGATTGGTTATTTGACACTTCTTCAAATGGACGCCATTACTTCATTGATAAACATTTTAGAGGCAAAAACGGATACAGAGCGACTGGTGGTTTGCAAACATGCTTATACCATTATTTATGATGTCCACGATAAAGGATTGTTCGGTGTGGTTTCGAAGGAAATGAGAAACATGCCGGAAGAAGTGTTGGAATCGAAATATAGAGATGTTTTATGGAAAGAGATTAAAGGAGTTATGAAATTGATGATGGGTAAACAAGAGGTAGTGAAGGTTCGAAATAGTATAGATGCACATAAATCGGCATCGTTTACAGAACAAATTGAGGCATATAAGCAATGTGGTTTTGGTAAAAGCTGTGCAAACATGTATGCACTTATAAAGATCATAGATATTTTACAAGAAACCATGGATCTTGTCAAAAGGAATATAGAGGTTCAGGAAGAGAAACTCTTTGCAGAGACAAAAGAGAGTGAAAAAATGTTTAAAGAGTTATTAATGGAACTTGAAGGGAAGTGATAATAATAGGATTTCAAAGCAATGGCGTGATGGCAGGTTTGTTAAGTGAAGAGAAAGTCATAGATTGAAAAATCTAAAAATTTGATTTTTAAACAGATAATTATTTGTATCTTTGAAGTCTAAATGAAGAAACTCAAAATGAATAAAGTATAAAAAAAGCAATGCTGTAGAGAGATGAAAAAGTTTAAGACGAGTGTTGATAAGAGCGCTGGTTTAAGGGTATCAGCTAGCTTTAACGGAATCTAGAAGAAAAATGAATAATTGTGAAATGGATAAAATACAAGAGATAAAGTCAGAGATAGAACAATTGTTTAAATCAGAAGAGATAGACTTCTCGCGGTTCACAGCTTTATCAAACGAATTACTGAAGCAAGACCGGGGGCACGTAAGGTTCTCGGTGGATGCCGGTATTATCAATCGTCTTGGAAAAGAGTTGGTGGGACGTGCTGAGACTGCCATCTCAGAACTTATCAAGAATGCATATGACGCAGAAGCTTCGTATGCCCATCTGATATTCAAGGACGCAACTAGTCCTGGAGGCTCTTTTATGATTGAAGATGACGGGACTGGGATGACATACGAAGAGCTTATCAACGGCTTTATGCGTATATCTTCATCAGACAAGATACATCGTCCCGTCAGTCCACGCTACAAGAGAAAGAAGGCTGGAAAAAAGGGAATAGGCCGTTTTGCCGCACAGCGATTGGGCAAACAGTTGATCATCATCACACAGACAGAAGAAACCCCACAAGCCATCAAGGCAACCATCAACTGGGATGATTATGTAATAGACTCGGACATCAACGAGGTAACAGGGCGGATAGAATATGTTGAGAAGGAGAGAGCTTGTGGCACGTCATTAATTATCAATGACTTATACGATGGATGGAGTGATGCGACCATACTACGTGCATACCGTTACACAGAAGAGCTTCTAATCCCGGAACCTCTATCAAGGGAACGTGCAGAATGGGACAGGGGACGTGTAGACCCAGGGTTTAAGGCATCTTTTTACCGAGATAGAATATCCGACAATAGTAAGATAGTGGATGAAGAAATAGCCTTCTATGATCATGCTTTGGCGGTGATTGAAGGGTATATAGATGATACGGGCCAGGGTTATTGGCGTTTCAGTAGTAATAAACTGGGTGTAGAAACAACAGATTATAAGAAAATAGGAAAAGAAAGAGACGATGATTCAACTACATTTAACTCGGCACGTTCCATACATTTCAAAACCTACTATTTCATCTATGAGCGCAGTTTGATACCAGGACCTTTGTTCTCATATGTTAAGAACTTGGGTTCAGAGATGGGGGGTATACGCCTGTATAGAAATGGATTCCGGGTACCTCCATATGGGGAAAAGAACAATGATTGGTTAGGATTAGATGAATCGGTTAGAAGAAAAACCTACCTTTTCCCTCACCAGAACCAAAGTTTTTTTGGCTTTGTTGAGATAGATGATGCATCGTCAGATTTGTTTGAAGAGACATCAAGTCGTGAGGGTTTGATTGAAAACGAGGCTCTGACAGAAATAGAAAACTTTGTCTTTAGGACTATTATGACGGCATGTCAAGAAGTAGCGGCTCTCAGAAACAGGAAACAGACTGCCAACCAAAAAGATTGGAAAAAGAAAAGTCCTAACCAAAAGATGCAGGAAGCATTGAATGAATTTTCAGACCTGATTGGCAAAGACAAGGAACAAAAAGATGAATCGTTGGGCGATACGGAACACGATGACGAACAACGGCAGCAGTATGAGCAAGTGTATGAGAAAATACGCGAAAGCCAAGAGGAGCAAGAAAAGCAGACAGAAAAACTGCAAGACGAAATCAATATGCTCCGTGTATTAGCTGGTCTTGGATTAGCCATAGGTGAGTTCATCCACGAGATAAAATATTATTTCCCAGGTTTCTCGGCAGAAATAGAACAACTCAAACGGCTTTTGGAACCCAACCTTGGGGCTTTAGAAAGGATAGACATACTCGAGAGCAACTTGATGGCAATGCAAAGCTATACAACTTTCTTTGGCAGCACAATATCTAATAACGCACGACGTGTTTTGGAACCCGTAAATCTGAAAGAGGAGATTAACAGTTTCGAAAAAGTGATAGCAAGAGACTGCGGCAAAGCAAATATTATCATAACCGATAATAGAGACGATTTGGCTGTTTTGTTGGCAGATATGAAGACTCTTCCCATGCACAAGTCGGAATGGGCCTCGATATTTTTTAACTTATATACAAATGCTAAGAAAGCCATCAAGAGGTCAAGCAGGTCCAATCAGGGGCAGATAAGGATAGACTGCACACAAGGACTAAAGAACTTGATATTAGACTTTTCGGATAATGGTTGTGGAGTAGATCCAGCTATCCGTGGGCATATTTTTGAGGCATTTGTTACGACTACATCTGCGGCTGGAAGTGGAAGTCCAGACGAGGAAGCATATACTGGAACAGGGCTGGGACTGAGTATTCTGCATGATATAGTAAATAGTTATGGCGGACAGATTTATCTGTTAGAGACACCAAAGGATGGGTTTGTAACAACTTTCCGTATAGAAATACCTAGATTAAGCAATAGAAAAGAATGAAACCGAAGTATTTGTTTATAGATGACGAGGCCGGTACAACAACCAGGGCACTACTAGACGGCTTTAATGATACAGGACTGGTAAATATCAACCCACTGACGCTTACCAAAAATGAACCCTTTGAGAAAGTATGTAACAAAATCAAGGATGAATTTAAGGGTCATCAGTTTGACGGCATACTTGTTGACCTATGCCTTGACGGGTCAGGGGAGAACAGTCTTGCTTTTAAGGCACAACCCTTTGCCCAGCAAATTAGGACATGGGCATCAGAGGAGATTATACCTCATTTTCCAGTCGTACTATGTTCGACCTTGGGAAAATATGATGTTTATAGGAGAGACAGTGCGAGCCATGACTTGTTTGACTATTATTTTGATAAGACAGACGTTAAATTTGTGAAAGAGTCGAGGCGATTGAAATCATTGGCGGAGGGCTATCAAGTACTGAACAGGAAAGGTGTAAAAGCCGAAGATTATTTAAACAGAAAAGACCTTAACGTGCTTGATCAAAAAATAATTGACTACTTGGGAGGCCCATCATCATTTGATATAGCAAGACACATCGTAAAGGAAGTGATGCCGTATTCCGGTATATTAATAGATATGAATACAGTGGCTGCCCGTATGGGTATTGATATAACGGTCAGTAAAGAAGGCTGGGAGAAACTGAGAGAATCCATATTAGAAGTTTCAGAATACACAGGGGTGTTCGGTTTGGGGTGGAGACGCTGCTGGTCTGATCAAGTAAATGCATTCTTTATGAATTTGTCAGGTGGGGATCCCTATCAAATTATGAGTGCGATGGAGCGTGTGGAAGTGCTGGAGAAAGCAGGTTTTGAAGGGCTTGTGGCAGCGCGCCCCATTGAGTTTAACAATAGCAGTTATTTCAATACAGTATGCTTTTACAGCGGTCTGCCTTTGGATGCTATGGAGGGAATACCGGTTGAAGATAGGATGTCATTAATGCCATGGCAAGAAAACCGTTATGTGTCTTTCTATTTTGTGGCAAAAGGTGATTTCAAAGAAGAAATGCTTTGTCAGGAAGGATTAAAGAAAAAGCAGGAGATGGTCCAAAAATTACAAGATGAGCAAGCCAAAGGTAAATAAATACAAGGCATTCTTCATGGACAGGGCCAATGAATTGGATCAGCTTCATCAATGTCTGTCAATCCTGTTTTCAGAAGAATATTGCGAGTTGTCTTCTTTGAAAAACGCCGCAAAAGCATTGAAGGATCAAGCCAATGGAAATGTGACGCTTGACGACTGGGGGTACAAAATAGAGAACCTGATACTGCCATTTGGTGATGTTCGCAACACTGAGCCGTCAGGAATAGTTGCGAGAGTTTGCATGGGTTGTGAGTGTATGGCAAAAGTATCAGATTACGAAAAGACTTGCGACCCTTTTATCTCGTATTCCTTTCACCTGTATGTGATTGGTGATTACCAGGGAATGACATACAGTTGGGGTATGCACATGGAGAAGGATGCATCCAATAAATCAGAAGAATGGCATCCGCTATATCATCTGCACTGTTTTGACGGACGAACCGAGATGAAACATGCATTGGCCGATAATGAGAAAAAACGAGGAATGTTGTACTTGAATGTGCCTCGGTTGGCCCATTATCCATTGGACATCATTTTAGGGGTTGGTTTTTGCCTAATGAATTTTCACACAAAAGATGTGTTTACAAAATTGTATCATCAAGATAGGGTTTTTCCACGACTCTATCGGTCAGCACAGAAACGTATATTGGAACCCTATTTTAATGCTATCACCAATACAACTGGAGTAAGCACTGGATGGGTCGGAAAAAAAGAGCTATGCCCTCAAATCGTTTAATTCCCAGTTACATATTGCGGAAATTTGCTTCGTTGTGCGACTGTAAGGACAGCCGTTACACCGACTGCTTTATTGTTTCTGCCTATTTGAGACAGAACAATATCCTAGTTAGGCATAATCAGTTGATATTGGCACATATTATAGAAGATGAGAATGTGACTAAATTCGTCGATTACCTAAACCTCAAAGGTATTCGGTTGGGATTGGAAGACTTGACGGCCTTTTTTGAGTTTGTGGTTTCGCCACAGGACAAGGAGGTGAATGGAGCCATCTATACTCCTGAATATATCAGAGAATACATAGTCAGGCATGTTCTGTCAAAGATGGAGGGTTTGTTGGGCGAGAAGAAGTTTGCTGATATAGCCTGTGGTTGTGGTGGGTTCTTGATCACATTAGCTAGACATTTGCGCGAGACAGGGATATCTTATAGAAACATATTTAGGAACTGCCTTTATGGGGTGGACGTTGCTGAATATAGCATAGCCAGAACGCGCTTGATGCTTACGTTGCTGGCTCTTGAAGAAGAGGATGTTGAAGAGTTCCAGTTTAATTTAATTCATGCAAACTCGCTTAGTTTTAAGTGGGAAGACGTGGAAGAAGTGCGTGCCCACGGCGGGTTTGATGCGATAGTGGGTAATCCTCCATACGTAGGAGCCTCGAAGATAGATAACGAGAGCAGGGCATTGGTAAAGCAGTGGAAGGTGTCGAAGTCTGGCAAGGCAGATATGTATATCCCTTTTTTTCAAATTGGAATAGAGAATTTAAAGGTTGGTGGTATTTTAGGATACATTACCGTCAACAATTTCTATAGAAGTGTCAACGGTCGATCTCTAAGACGCTTTTTTAAACAAAAAGAATTGGAGTTACGGATTATTGACTTTGGCTCCGAACAAGTGTTTAGAGGTAGATCGACTTATACGTGTCTCTGTTTTGTAAGAAATGTGACAGGCAGAGCTGTTTATTATGTAAATAGTGATAGTTTTGTCTTGGACAAGATTGAAGACAATGCTTTTGAGCGGTTCGAGTATCAACAGCTTGAAGACGATGAAGCTTGGACACTGTCTTCAGATAAGAATATACGTTTTATTAAAACTATTAGGGAAACTGGAATTCCTCTTGATAAATATACAACTATCAAAAACGGCTTCGCAACCTTAAGGAATGATGTGTATTTGTTCATCCCGAAGCGTGAGGATGAACAGTATTATTATTTTGAAAGAGAGACGGGCGAGGAACGTGTAGAGCGTGAAATATGTCGGGATGCCATAAAGGGTAATGTTTTAAGAAGTGAGAGCGATTTGAACGTTTATAAAGAGAAGTTGATTTTCCCTTATAAAGCAGACGGTGATCACGACGTAATCCCGATTAAAGAAAACGAAATGCAGATGCGTTTTCCTTGTGCATATCACTATTTAGAGAAACATAAGGGAGAACTCAATAAAAGAAGTAAGTCGGAGAGGATCAATCCTTGGTATTTGTATGGCCGTTCACAGTCCTTGAACGTAATGGGTTACAAGTTGCTGTTCCCTTATATTGCAGACGGTTCTTATTTTATTCTTAGTAAGGATGAGAAGTTAATGTTTTATAATGGATATTGCATAGTGGACGAATCAATCGAAAAGCTTCTCTTCTTGAAAAAGCTGTTGAGTACAAAACTATTCTGGCATTATATACAAGTCACCAGCAAACCATACGGGGGACGGTTCTACGCCTTGGCCAAAAACTATGTGAAGACGTTTGGCGTGATAGAAATGACAAAAGAGGAACAAAATGTCTTTTTTAGTATGACGCAAGAGGAAGCAGACCATTTTGTTGAAGAAATGTATGGTGTTGTGTTAGTTTAAATGTTGACAAAATTAAAAGTTGAAAATCGGGGTCTTGTCTATTTGTTTGTGACTGGGTGGATTACCGTCGAGAATAGTTGGATGTAATTTATTGAATGAAAAAATCATGGAAAACTTGCATTAATATGATTTCGGATGACAACAACGTTTTAGAAGCCTATTTTCAAGGTATAATAACAGTTGCCTATGGGGTTAACCCAATAGGAACGGCAGCCGAATGGCAAATAGATGCCATCAAGGAATGCGTGTCGAAATTGAAAGAAGCCGAGATTGATCATTCGTTGGGCTCTATCGCCGAAAAACAGGAATTGAAACAACAATGGAAACTGCGCGTGGAGGCTTATGCACAAGGGTTTAAGGATGAACTGAGGAGAAGAGGGCAGCTTCTATGATCAACAATGGTTTTGAAATGATCATCATGAAGAAATACTACCATCACCAGAGGAGAGTGAAATAGCATGGTTTATTGAAGTTGTAAAACTTAGAACAGATAAAAAGGTGGCCGTCGGGCCACCTTTTTTCGGCAACAATCGTGTCAATCGTAAAGATATTTGGTGTTCCTCTGGATGTAAGAACACAACCCAACACCTTTGTTTGCCAGGGCTTTCATGTTTTCTACATGGGTCCTGCCGGCTTTAGAATAGCTGTAACTATACCATCTTCCATCGTTAAACTGAACCCTAATGGAACAAGGTAGTATCTCATAAGCCTTTACGCTTGAATTGCCTCCTAAGTTGAGATATATGTTAACCATAAATTAGTATTTGGTTTCTTCTTCTAAGGTCTCGAAGCATCACCCGGTCCATTTCAAGGCTGGGGCCGTTACCTTGTGGATGGTTACTTACCCGAATCGTTTTGATTATACTTGGGTCTGTCGCCACCGTGGTTGCGCTTGTAGGTATCAATTCTTTCCTCTTCCCACTTACCCGCGCCTTCGCTTGTTGAAGGACCGCCAATAATGGTCATTTTGGTGAATTCTTTACCGTCAGCCCGATGTTCTGCTTCGCGACGTTCTGGGTCGTTGGTGGTTCCAACGTAAACGGTACGGTGACCATCGTGAAGTTCGTACTTGTAGGTGTCTTTCTTCGCCATAAGCACTTGTTGCCCTGCCTTTTCAGGGGTTCTTTGTGAAGGCTTGTCCAAGGCCTTCGTTTTTGACATTCGGTTTGGACGACCGTAAGGGTCTTTCCCAACTCCTGAAACCGTCAATGTTTGTGCCATCCGATTTTTGAAACAAAACCGTGACAATTATTCCGTTTTTATGACAAAAATTCATATTTTTGTAAATTATCAAACGAATTCGTTGTTTTTTTTCAAAAATATTTGCCAATTCAAATAATTGTAGTATTTTTGCAACCCCTAATGAAAAATGAAGAACAGTCAGGCAACAATAGAAGAAGTCGATGCGTTTTTGAAGGAGTTTAAGGAAAGGGCGAAGCTTTTCGGCATAGTCTATGTGGATGGTAAACCGAATAATGTGGATACTTTAACCGCATTGGACATTACTCAGAACGACAGGAAGAATTATGTTTTGTCACTTGATACAGAGGATTATTGCCATGGGCCGGATAAAAATGACTATCCTGGACAAAACGATGTTTGGGTGTTCGGCAAACAAATCAAGGGGCAAGAGGTTTACATCAAAATCTTTATCAATGCCATTCTTAACCGACCCAATGTGTGCATTTCCTTCCATATCGCAAAATATAAACTAATTTATCCATTAAAAACAAAGGAGGATAAACAATGAACAGCCCAATTACCGGCGGCCACGCCACCCTTGTCGAAGAAAAAGCGACTACTGTCTACCGTGGCGAAAAGTTTGATTACACCCGTCGTTATTATCGCTGCGACGACACGGGTATTGCTTTCACCGATGATGAAACCGATGCTTGGGGCCTTGAGCAGATTTATTCCCAATACAGGAAAAAATACGGCATCCCTACTCCTGAAGAAATCAAAGCCATCCGTGAACAATATGGCTTGTCGGCTACAATCATGTCGAAGATATTAGGTATCGGCGATAACCAATACGGCTTGTACGAGAATGGCGAAATGCCGACCAAAAACATCGGAAGGATGATAGCCACCATTAAGAAAGCGGATGTCTTTCGAATGTATGTTGACATGGCCAAGAATCAATTGTCGGAAAAAGAGTATGAAAGAATAATCAAAAACCTTGAAGCATGGTCTTGCCGTCTTTCTTTCCCTGTCGATAACGAAAACTATGCTTTTGATTGGTGGTTTGTGATGGCACCGATCAATTCGGAGTATAAAGAAGATACTGTTAACAGATGGAACAGGGTTCCAAAACAACAATCATTTATTATGGCTTAATTCATTATGGAAAAAGAGAAATCAGTCAATATCAGAATCCAATCTATAGAAGAAACGTCCGTCAACAACAACTGCGGGGGCAAGGATTTGTCAGGTCTTTCGGAAAATGCGCTGGTGTTTCAGTTTAAAGTTAATGCAGAAGTCAGCCTCGCCAAAAAAGCGATAACTGTCACTGTAGCCATAAAATACAGATTTGAAAACATGGACTTGTTCCAAGCCGAGTGCGTGGTTTGTTTCTTGGTTGATAATTTGGAAGACATCCTCACGTATGACAAAAGTAATAACACCGTTACTTTCTCCTTTGATGTCATCCCAACATTGGTTAATGCATCCTTTGGAACATTGCGGGGCGTTGTGTACAAAGAGACAAAAAATGGTCCTTTGGAGAAATATCCCGTTCCTTTGATTCCTATGAAAGTACTTGTCGAGAAGTGCGCGGTATCCATGGTGGATTAGAGAATAATATTATCTGAATTATTTTGCGGATTCGGCTTCGGTCGGGTCCGCTTTTTTTGTAGTGTTTGCCCAAGGGCGCAGGAGATGGCGGGTCGAGCCCGCCATGATGGCGTTGAGGTGAAGTTTGGTACTAGCGAAACGGGTTCGCCAAACATCGATCGGGTAGGGTGTGCAGGCCTGGCCGACATCCAGACGCTAAAGGATAGAAGTGCCCAGAATGGGTTGGTCAAAGTTCAACCGGGCTGGGCGGGGAGGAACGGCCAAAACGCGGCCCTTCGACAGGCTCAGGGACCTGCATCTTGATGTCCCGACCGGGAATACCTACTCTTCACCGGGTTGGGTGCGCTGGCCCGGCCGACATGCGGGGAAGCGTTCGCAAAGGGTTGGCTAAGTGCTTGACCCTCACGGAGTGGCGCTTGTCGTTTGCCTTCGGAGAAGGCACTCCACGACCTGTGGGTCAGGCACTTAGACGGCCGTGGGAAGGACCGGTGATGTCGGCCTTGATCCTTTAGTCCTTTCCTATCAAGAGGAAAGGACAGAAAGAAATACAGGCGTTTAGGGCGGCCGTGCGGAGGGCCGATGGTTTTGGCCTTGATTTTTTCGGTCCATTTGACTTCGTCGAAATCTTTGATTCAGCGTAGCTAATCTTCGATTTTGCATCAAGGCAAAAGGGACAAGAGTGTGAATGAATCCCAAGGGCGCAGGAGATCGCGGGTCATGGTTCGACAGGCTCACCAACCGCCCGCGATGACGGCGTTGAGGTGAGGTGAAGTCATCAAGAAGAAGAGACATAAAAAGTTTTTCTTTATCTTTGCCCCCATAAAAACCAACCCCATGCCGAAAAACCGCATTTACCTCTGCCTGGCCCACATGAGCGAGGCCGGCCTCGAACAAAAATACATCCAAGAAGCCTTCGACACTAACTGGGTGGTGCCGCTGGGACCGAACGTGGATGGGTTCGAGAAGGATTTGGAGGCGTTTGTGGGTAATAATAAACACGTCGCGGCCCTTTCGTCCTGCACGGCGGCCCTTCATCTGGCCTTGCTGCAGCTGGGCGTGGGCAAGGACGACGAGGTGCTGAGCCAGTCGCTGTCGTTCTGCGCCTCGTCCAACCCCATCACCTACTGCGGCGCCAAGCCCGTCTTCGTCGACAGCGAGAAGGACACCTGGAATATGGACCCCGTGTTGTTGGAACAAGCCATCAAAGACCGCGTCGCCAAGACAGGCCGCAAGCCCAAGGCCATCATCGTCGTCGACCTTTACGGCATGCCCGCCCAATGGGACGAGCTGGAAGCGATAAGCCAGAAATACGACATCCCCATCATCGAGGATGCGGCCAACGCCTTAGGGTCGTATTACGCGGGAAAGCCCTGCGGTGTCTTTGGGGCGATCAGGACACTGTCGTTCAACGGCAATAAGATCATCACCACCTCGGGCGGCGGCGCCTTGGTGTGCGACGATATGGAGACCAAACGACACGCCATCGTTATGGCCACACAAGCCAGAGAGAACGCGCCCTATTACCAACACGAGGCCATCGGCTTCAACTACCGCCTGAGCAACGTCTGCGCCGGCATCGGCCGCGGACAGATGACCATCCTTGACGACCATGTCCGCCACCACAAGCATGTCCATGCCATGTATCAGGAGCTGTTGGGCGCCGTGGACGGCATCCGTGTGCAGGACAACCCCTCCGACAAGTACGACAGCAACTTCTGGCTGACCACCATCACTATCGCCCCGACCGTCAAGGTGAGAGGACAAGAACAACAACGTCCGGTGTATTCCGACTGCGAGCCCAACGACAACGTCGAGGCGCTGCGCGTCTATATGGACGCCGCTGGCGTCGAAGCAAGACCTTTATGGAAGCCCATGCACAAGCAGCCGGTGTATGCGAAAGTTGATAGTTTAGAGTTTAGAGTTGAGAGTTTGCCTAACGGCATCCTTTGCCAAACATCGGATAAGAGTATCGCATATGTGAACGGCGTGTCGGAAGGCCTGTTTAAAGTGGGCATGTGTCTGCCAAGTGGGCCGTATGTCAGCGACGAGGACGTGCGGTATATTGTTAACTGCATTAAAGAAGCAATAGTTTAAGGAGATTCCCGCAAGCGGGAATGGAGTTTAGTCATTAAGTTATTTAGCGGCGGCTTGTGGGGTTTACGTAACGCGAAACCTTGCTGCCGCCGCAATTATAACAACACTTTACTCCATTCCCGCCGTCAGGCGGTAACCTCAACCTGCCTTTTTTAACTTTCTGTGTTTTTATAGTCTACTTTATCGCATTATTTTTTACCTTTGCAGAATCTTTGTAGACCCTAAAAGTACACAATAGAATATCAATTAAAACATACAACATGGAAGAGAAAAAGAGACTCTTTGAGGAGTTTCCGCCCGTGAGCACCCAGGAATGGGAAGCGGTGATCGAGAAAGACCTCAAAGGGGCAGACTACAACAAAAAGCTGGTTTGGCGCACGGCCGAAGGCTTCAACGTGAGGCCTTACTACCGCGCCGAGAACCTCGCCGACATCCCTTGGACGGGCATGCAACCCGACGAGTTCCCCTACGTCCGCGGCAACAAGCCCGAGGGCAACGAGTGGCTCGTACGTCAGGACATCACCGTGAAGGACGCGCATGAAGCCAACAAGGTGGCCCTCAACGCCATCAGCCGCGGCTGCAACAGCATCGGCTTCAAATTGGAGAT
Source organism: Candidatus Limimorpha sp. (assembly GCA_045132275.1). Taxonomy (GTDB): domain Bacteria; phylum Bacteroidota; class Bacteroidia; order Bacteroidales; family F082; genus Limimorpha. Next base: position 318,928 of record JBGURY010000013.1, on the reverse strand, counting down.
GGACAAGCCTTACGACACCATCGCCATCTCGACGCTGCTCAACGGCATCGACCAGAAGGCCGTGGAGATCAACTTCTACAACAACAAGTACCACCTCCCTCTGCTGGAGATGCTCTCCAAGATCCCGGGCATCAAGGGCTCACTCAACTATGATCCTTTGACCCGTTACCTGCGCCGCGGCGTGTGGTACATCAACGAGGGTGCTGACATGGAGCTGGGCTACATCATGGTGAAGGCCGAGATGCCTGGCTTCCACACCATCGGCGTCAACGCCCATGTGTTCACCAACGCCGGCGCTACCATCGTACAGGAGATGGCCTTCGCCCTCGCCGTGGGCGCCGAATACCTCGACAAACTCACTGAGAAAGGCCTCACCGTCGACGAGATCGCGCCCAAGATGCGCTTCAACGTCGCCGTCGGACAGAACTACTTTATGGAGCTCGCCAAGATGCGCGCCTACCGCTTGCTGTGGGCCAACATTGTGGACGCATACTGTAAGGAGGGCGGCGCTTCGACGGGCTCAGCGACCGCTAAAATGCACATCCACGCCACCAACGCCGAGATCGGCATGAGCCTGTATGACGCCTACGTCAACATGCTGCGCACGACGAGCGGCACGATGTCGGCCGTGCTGGGTGGCGTCGACTCGTTCACCGTGATGCCGTTCGACGCTCCGTTTGAGCTGCCCACCGACTTCGCCGACCGTATCGCCCGCAACCAACAGCTCATCCTCAAGGAAGAGGCCCACTTCGACAAGGTGGCCGACCCCGCCGCCGGCTCCTACTACATCGAGAACCTCACCGAGAGCCTGGCCGTCGCCGCTTGGGAGCTCTTCAACAAGATCCAAGACGAAGGCGGTTATCTCGAAGCCGTCCGCAAGGGCATGATCCAAGGCCTCATCAAGGAGAGCGCCGCCAAGAAGTTCAGCAACGTGGCCACCCGCCGCGAGACCATCCTCGGCACCAACCAGTTCCCGAACTTCACCGAGAGCCTCAAGTTCACGCCTGAGGCCTGGGTGATGGAGGCCGACGACCGCCGCGACGAGAAGGCCGAGGTCGAGACCATCGTCACCTTCCGCGCCGCGCAACAGTTCGAGCAGCTGCGCTACGCCACCGACGTCTACGCCCAGGACCACAAGCGTCCCGTGGCCTGGATGTTCACCTACGGCAACCTCGCCATGCGCAAGGCCCGCGCCAACTTCGCCTCCAACTTCTTCGCCTGCGCCGGCATCCAAGTCGTCGACAACCCGGGCTTCAAGACCTTGGACGAAGGCATCGCCGCCGCCCGCAACGAGAAACCCGAGATCGTGGTCATCTGCTCCTCCGACGAGGAATACGGCGAAGGCAACGCCCTCAAGATCTTCGAGGAGCTGAAGAACGACACCATCGTGGTGCTCGCCGGTAACCCCGAAGGCACCGCCGACATCCTCAAAGAGGCTGGCCTGAAGTATTTCATCCACGTCAAGAGCAACGTGCTTGAGACCTTAAAGGAGTTCCAACAACAATTAGGTATAACAAAATGAATGCGGAATGCGGAATTAAGAATGCGGAATGAGGGCGAAGCCCAGCGTCGCATTGCGACATTCAGCATTCAGCATTCCGAATTCCGAATTAAGAAAGAAAGGATAATACGATGAAACCCAACTATAAAGACATCAACATCAACGCTATACCTAAGCACAGCGGTCTCATCCTGCCGAACGGCGAGCCTTGGGAGACCTCTGAACACATCATGGTGAAGCCTGCCTACACCGAGAAAGACCTCGAAGGCATGGAGCACCTCAACTATGCCGCCGGCATCGCCCCCTTCCTCCGCGGACCTTACTCGACGATGTATGTGATGCGTCCCTGGACCATCCGTCAGTACGCCGGTTTCTCCACCGCCGAGGAGTCGAACGCCTTCTATCGCCGTAACATCGCCGCCGGTCAGAAGGGTCTGTCCGTGGCCTTCGACTTGGCCACCCACCGTGGCTACGACGCCGACCACGAGCGCGTCATGGGCGACGTGGGTAAGGCGGGCGTGAGCATCTGCTCCGTCGAGGACATGAAGGTGCTGTTCGACCAGATCCCGCTGAACAAAATGTCCGTCTCCATGACCATGAACGGCGCTGTGTTGCCGATCCTGGCTTTCTACATCGTCGCGGCCTTGGAGCAGGGCGCCCAATACGAAGAGTTGCAAGGCACCATCCAGAACGACATCCTGAAGGAGTTCATGGTGCGTAACACCTATATCTATCCACCTGAGTTCTCGATGCGCATCATCGCCGACATCTTCGAGTTCACCTCGCAGAACATGCCGAAGTTCAACAGCATCTCCATCTCGGGTTACCACATGCAGGAAGCCGGTGCCACCTCCGACATCGAGATGGCCTACACCTTGGCCGACGGTTGGGATTACCTCCGCACCGGTGTCAAGGCCGGCCTCGACATCGACGCCTTCGCGCCGCGTCTGTCCTTCTTCTGGTGCTCGGGCATGAACCACTTCATGGAGATCGCCAAGATGCGCGCCGCCCGTATGATCTGGGCCAAGATCGTGAAGACCTTCAACCCGAAGAACAGCAAGTCGCTGGCCCTGCGTACCCACACGCAGACCTCGGGTTGGTCGCTCACCGAGCAAGACCCGTTCAACAACGTGGCGCGTACCTGCATCGAGGCCATGGGCGCCGCCCTGGGTCACACCCAGTCGCTGCACACCAACGCCTTGGACGAGGCCATCGCCCTGCCCACCGACTTCAGCGCCCGTATCGCCCGTAACACCCAGATCTACATCCAGGAAGAGACCAACGTCTGCCGTGTCGTCGACCCGTGGGCTGGCTCCTATTACGTGGAGAGCCTCACCCGCGACCTCTACGAGCGCGCATGGGGTCACATCCAGGAGGTGGAGGCCATGGGTGGCATGGCCAAGGCCATCGACACCGGCCTTCCGAAGATGCGTATCGAAGAGGCCGCCGCCCGCAAGCAGGCCAAGATCGACTCGGGCCGCGAGACCATCGTCGGCATCAACAAGTACCGCCTCGACCACGAGGATCCTATCGAGACCTTGGAGGTCGATAACACCGCTGTGCGCGAGTCGCAGATCAAGCGCTTGAAGGAACTCCGCGCCAACCGCAACGAAGCCGATGTGCAGCGTTGCCTCGACGCTATCACCAAGTGTGCCGAGACCAGGGAAGGCAACCTGCTGGCCCTGGCCATCGAGGCTGCCAAGTGCCGCGCCACCTTGGGTGAGATCTCCATGGCTTGCGAGAAGGTCGCGGGCCGTTATAAGGCTGTCATCCGTTCAATCTCAGGAGTATATTCTATGGAAACGAAAAACGACGCAAGATTCGAAGAGGCCGTGCGCAAGGCTGACGAGTTCGCCAAGCTGGAGGGCCGTCGTCCGCGTATCATGATCGCCAAGATGGGTCAGGACGGCCACGACCGTGGCGCCAAGGTGGTCGCCACCGGCTATGCCGACATCGGCTTCGACGTCGACGTGGGCCCGCTGTTCCAGACGCCCGCCGAGGCCGCCAAGCAGGCCGTCGAGAACGACGTCCACATCCTGGGCGTGAGCTCGCTGGCCGCTGGTCACAAGACCCTCGTGCCGCAGGTCATCGCCGAGCTGGAGAAGCTGGGTCGTCCCGACATCATGGTCACCGTGGGTGGCGTGATCCCCGCGCAGGACTACCAGTTCCTCTACGACGCCGGCGCTGTGGCCATCTTCGGTCCCGGCACGGTCATCAGCGACTCGGCCATCAAGATGCTGGATCTGCTGATCGAGGCTAGAAAACAATAATCGATTGTAGAGACGGTGTGCACACCGTCTCTACATGTTTCAACAAAAAAACCGAAACCTATGACTGGATTTATCTCCGCGCTGATCAAACAACGCAAGGAAGCGAAGAAGGCCGAGCCTAGCTCCAACGGCAGGCTCAGAGAGATCCTCGCTGTCCTGAAGAAGTACAATTACGATGACGGCATCACGCCCGAGATCATAGTGAACATCCTGGAGGACTTGGGTCCGACCTTCGTGAAGCTCGGTCAGATCGCCTCGCAGCAGTCCGACTACATGCCTGCCGAGTACGCCGAGGCGCTGGCGAAGCTGCGCTCGAAGGTGGCTCCCATGGACCTGGAGACCGTCTATGCCCAGATCGAGAAGTACCTGGGCAAGCCGGCGAACGAGCTCTTCGCTACCTTCAGTGAGAAGGCCTTGGGTTCGGCTTCCATCGCGCAGGTGCACAAAGCGACGCTGCACGACGGCACCGTCGTGGCCGTCAAGGTACGCCGTCCGGGTGTTGTCGAGACCGTCGCGCGCGACTTCGCCCTCATCGAGAAGGTCCTCGACAAATTCGTCAAGGGCAACGTGGGTGGCGTCGACGTCAAGGGCTTGATCACGGAACTCGAGAAGACCTCGAAGATCGAGCTCGACCTCACCAACGAGGCCAACTATCTCGACCGTTTCTATAACAACAACCTGGGTCGCGAGAAGGTCATCAGCCCCAAGTGCTACCGCGAGCTCACCTGCGAGGCCGTCCTCACCGAGGACTTCGTCACAGGCACCGAGGTCAGCAATACCGAATACCTCGCCACGCTCAGCGAAGACGAGCGCGAGCGCCTCGCCGCGTTGATCGCCGAGAACTTCTCCACGCAGGTCCTCACCGACGGCTTCTATCACGCCGACCCGCACTCGGGCAACGTGTTCATCAAGGAACCCGTACCCGGCGAGCAGGAAGTCAAAGTTGAGGTGGCGGAACCCGTCGCGGAGCCCAAGGAAGGCGAAGAGAACGCCGAAGAAGAGAAGAAGATCCCGTTGCCCGAACACAGCATCGAGTGGATCGACTTCGGCATGATGGGCACGCTGACCCAGAAGCAACGCCAGACCCTCATCGACATTGTCACCAACGTGGTGATGAAAGACGCCTACAGCCTGAAGCGCATCCTGATGACCATCGCCCAGCCGATGGGCGAGGTCAACCACGGCGAGATTCTCGGACTGTGCGAGGACATGTGCAACCAGTTCTCGGGGACGGACTTCGGCGACTTCCAGCTGGGCGACCTCCTGACCACCGTCCTCGACGCGCTCCAGAACGGCGACTACAAGGTGGATCCCTTCCTCACCAACCTGTCGCGTGGCGTCATCGCCATCGAGGGCACCGTCAAGACCCTCAGCCCCAAGGTGAATATCTTGAACTACTTCATCACCAAGGTCAACCTGGGGTCGGGCTTCAACCTGAACCTCGAGCATCCCGAGGAGATGAACCCCGAGATCGCCTTGAAGCTGGTGCAGCTCTTCAAGGGCGTCACCGACTCGTCGGTCAAGACCGCCGAGACGCTTGACATGTTGCAAAAGGGCCAGATCAAGATACCGAACGAGAACAGCTACGAAGAGAAGACCCTCGAGTCGTTCAACCGCCTCACGAGTTATGCGGTCAGGGGTCTCATCATCGTTGCGCTCATCATCGGCTCCACCTTGCTGTGCACGGTCTCTCCCATAGCCGATGACCGCGTGACCGGCGCCATCGTCTTCAGAGGGGTCGGCATTGTCGGATACATCGTGAGCCTGTTCTTCGCGCAACGGCTATACAGGAACATGAGGAAAGGCAAATAGTCTTACGGTTATCGCATGAAAAAAGGGCTCACGATTGTGAGCCCTTTTTTGTTTATTTCAGGCTTTTCAGCCATTTCCACTGGAAAATCAGCATATAGAACACCCCAATGGTGATGGCGGCGTCGGCGAGGTTGAAGATGGGACGGAAGAAGATGAAATGTCCGTCGGGGCCGAAGAAGAAATCGGGCAGCCAGGTAGCGTTCTCGTGGGCCACGTCGATGACGGGGAAGTAGAGCATGTCGACCACACGGCCGTGCAGCCAGCCGGCGTAGCCGCCGCCGTCGGGGAAGAGGGTGGCCACCTGCGTGAAGGTGCTCTCGCTGAAGATACGACCGTAGAACACGCTGTCGATTATATTGCCGATGGCGCCCGCGGTGATGAGGGCGATGCCGAACAGCACGCCGAACTTGGTCTCGCGTCTCGACAGGCGCACCAGCACCCAGAACAGGGCGACGATGGCGACGAGGCGGAACAGGCTGAGGGCGATCTTCCAGAGTCCGCCGCCGCCCAGCCAGCCAAAGGCCATGCCGTTGTTTTCGACAAACAACAGGTTGAACCAGTGTCCGATGACAGGGATCTCCTGGTTCAGGGGCATATGCGTCTTGACCCAAATCTTGAGGACTTGGTCAAGGAGCAGGACGACGAAGATCACCACAAACGACCATAGCAGGCCGCGGTTGCCTTGTTTCTTCACTTTTTCTTCAGTTTGGCGTCGAGGCAACGGGTGGTGATGGGCACGCAGCGCAGGCGCTCCTTGGGGATGAGGCGACCCGTCTCGCAGCAGATGCCGTAGGTCTTGTTCTCGATGCGCATGAGGGCCAGCTCGAGGTTATGGATGTACTTCTCCTGGCGTGCCACGAGTTTGGCGTTCTCTTCCTTCTGCGCCACGGCATAGCCGTCTTCGAGCACCTTGAAGGTGGGGGCGGTGTCGTCGGTGCTGTGCTCTCCACCGGAAAGGTTGGCCTGCAAGGTCTCCAGGTTGGCCTTGGCCTGCTCGAGCTTCTCGAGGATCAGGGCTCTGAATTCCTCAAGGTCCTCGTCGGAATAGCGCACTTGGGGTTCTTTCTTTTCCATTGTCGTATATTTTTGTGATGCTTTCTCGTCACTGCGAGGAACGAAGCAGTCCAGGTATTCAAGCTTTTTTCCCTGGATTGCTTCACTGCGTTCGCAATGACGCTAACGCGTCTGTATTATTTCTTCTTAATCATTAATTTCACGTTAACGCCTTCCACCAACTCCTCGGCCTCCACGCCGTCCAAGGCGTCCACCTTCGTGATGGTGGCCAGGGTCTCGGCGCAGATGTATTCGCCGAACTTTTCGACGGCGGCGTCGGTCTTTTCGTTGTTCTCGATGGTGAGCTCGATGCGGTCGGTGACCTCGAAGCCACCCGTCTTACGGAGGTTCTGCACACGGTTGACGATCTCGCGGGCGAGGCCTTCTTGCATCAGCTCGTCGGTGATGGTCATGTCGAGGGCCACGGTGAGGTCGTCCTGCGAGGTGACGGCCCAGCCGGGGATGTCCTGCGTCGAGATGAGGGCGTCCTCGAGGGTCAGCTCGACGTCGACGCCATCCACGTCGAGGTGGGTGCCGTTGTTCTTCTCGAACTGGTGGATCTCCTCCTGGCTCATGTTAGTGAAGTAGGCTTGGATCTGCTTCATCTGCTTGCCGTACTTCTTGCCCAGGGTCTTGAAGTTGGGCTTCACGTTCTTCACCAGGATGTTGTTGTCGGGCGAGAGGAACTCGATCTCCTTGATGTTGACCTCGCTCTTGATGAGGTGCGACACCTTCTCGATCTGGCTCTTCATCTCGTCGTTGGTGACGGGGATCATGATCTTCGACAGGGGCTGACGCACGCGGATGTTGGCTTTCTTACGCAGCGAGAGCACCAGCGAAGAGATGAGTTGCGCGGCTTCCATGCGCTCCTCCAGGGCCTTGTCGATGAAGGCGGTGTTGGCCACGGGGAAGTCGGTCAGGTGGACTGACTCGGCCTTGTTGCGGCCCGTGACGTTGTTCAGGTCGCGGTAGAGCTGCTCGCTGAAGAACGGCGCGACGGGCGACATCAGTCTTGCCACGGTCTCGAGGCAGGTGTAGAGGGTCTGGTAGGCCGACAGCTTGTCGGTGTTGTCCTCGCTCTTCCAGAAACGGCGACGCGAGAGACGCACGTACCAGTTGCTGAGGTGGGCGTCGACGAACTCGGCGATGGCGCGACCCGCGCGGGTGGGCTCATAGCTGCCGTAGGCGTTGTCGACCTCGAGGATGAGGGAGTTGAGCTCCGAGAGGATCCAGCGGTCGATCTCGGGACGCTCCTTGATGTCGATGTCGGCAGCGGCGTAGTCGAACTTGTCGATATTGGCGTACAAGGCGAAGAAGGCGTAGGTGTTGTAGAGGGTGCCGAAGAACTTGCGGCGCACCTCGTCCACGCCGGCCTCGTCAAACTTCAGGTTGTCCCAAGGCTGCGAGTTGGTGATCATGTACCAACGCACGGCGTCGGCGCCGTATGTCTGGATGGCGCCGAAGGGGTCGACGGCATTGCCCAGACGCTTCGACATCTTGTTGCCGTTCTTGTCGAGCACCAAGCCGTTGGAGATGACGTTCTTGTAGGCCACGCTGTCGAAGCACATCGTGGCGATGGCGTGCAGGGTGAAGAACCAGCCACGGGTCTGGTCGACGCCCTCGGCGATGAAGTCGGCCGGGAAGACGTCCTTGCCCAGCTGGCCTTCCTTACCCATGTAGTGGTATTGGGCGTACGGCATGGCGCCGCTGTCGAACCACACGTCGATGAGGTCGGGCTCGCGCGTCATCTTCTTGCCGGTGGGTGAGACCAGCACCACGCCGTCGATGTACGGACGGTGCAGGTCGAACTTGGTATAGTCGTTGGAGGCGTAAGGATTCGAAGTCATGAATCCCGCCTTGATGGATTTCTCGATCTCGGCGCGCAGTTCCTCCACGCTGCCGACGCAGATCTCTTCCTTGCCGTCCTCGGTGCGCCAGATGGGCAGCGGCGTGCCCCAGTAGCGCGAGCGCGAGAGGTTCCAGTCGACTAGGTTCTCCAGCCAGTTGCCGAAGCGGCCGCTACCGGTGGCCTCGGGCTTCCAGTTGATGGTCTTGTTGAGTTCGATCATGCGGTCTTTGAGGGCCGTGGTCTTGATGAACCAGCTGTCGAGGGGATAGTAGAGCACGGGCTTGTCGGTGCGCCAGCAGTGCGGGTAGTTGTGCGTGTGTTTCTCGCTCTTGAAGAGCTTGCCTTCTTCCTTCAGCATCACCACGATGTCGACGTCGAGGCTCTTGTCCTTCTCCGTCTTGGTGGGGTCGTAGGCGTTCTTCACGAACTGGCCGGCGTAGGGAGCGTAGGCTTCCACGTTCATGCAGTTCTTGACGAACTCGGGGTCGAGGTCTTCGACGCGGAAGAACTTACCCGTGCGGTCCACCATGGGCTGCGGCTTGCCGTCCTTGTCGATCATCTGCAGGGGCGGGATGCCAGCGGCTGCGGCGACGCGCTTGTCGTCGGCGCCGAAGGTGGGGGCGATGTGGACGATACCCGTACCGTCCTCGGTGGTGACATAGTCGCCGGGGATGATGCGGAAAGCGCCTTCGCCCGGGTTGACCCAAGGAATCAGCTGCTCATACTCGATGCCGACCAGGTCCTTGCCTTTGTATTCCTTCACGACCTCGGGAGCCTCTTTGAACATCGTTTCCACCAAAGCTTTCGCCATAATAATACAGCAAGGTTCTTCCGTATAAGGATGGACAGTCTTCAAAAGGACATAATCAATATTCGGTCCCACACAGAGAGCCGTATTTGAGGGCAAAGTCCATGGTGTAGTCGTCCAAGCTATTGCATACGTTGTCAACCCTTCAACTTTAAACTCTAAACTCTCAACTCTCAACTTAAACAACGCCACGCAAGTCAGATCTTTCACATCACGATAGCAGCCGGGCATGTTCAGTTCGTGCGAGCTGAGGCCGGTGCCGGCGGCGGGGGAGTAGGGTTGGATGGTATAGCCCTTATAGAGCAGGCCTTTGTTATACAGGTCTTTCAGCAGGAACCACAGGGTCTCGATGTAGTCGTTGGTGAAGGTGATATAGGGGTCGTTGAGGTTGACCCAGTAGCCCATCTTGCGGGTGAGGTCGTCCCACAGGTCCTTGTATTTCATCACCTCCTCGCGGCAGGAGCGGTTGTAGTCGTCGACGCTGATCTTTTTGCCGATGTCTTCCTTGGTGATGCCGAGTTTCTTCTCCACGCCGAGTTCGACGGGCAGGCCGTGGGTGTCCCATCCGGCCTTGCGGACGACGTGTTTGCCTTTCAGGGTCTGGTAGCGGCACACCACGTCCTTGATGGAGCGGGCCATTACGTGGTGGATGCCCGGCACGCCGTTGGCGCTCGGCGGTCCTTCGAAGAACACGAAGGCGTTGTCTTTGTCACGTTGGTCGAGGCTCTTCTGGAAGGTGTCGTTTTCTTCCCAATAACGGCGGATTTCGTCGGCTGTCTCGGTGAGATTCAGCTGTTTATATTCCTTGTAGTTGCTGTTCATAAGATACTATGCTCCTATTTTAAGGCGCAAAGGTACAAAACTTTAGTGAAAGAGCGACAAGGCGGTGAAAAAAAGGGATTGTTATCCTTCCCGTTCGGCGCAAAAGACCGTCAAATCCCGTAAGGTCTCGGCGATTTCGTTAGTCCCGAAGCCGTCCAAGGCGCGCAAGGTCTTTTCGTAGTAGGAGGGCAATAGAGCCTGGGCCTGTTCCACGTTCTCGCCGTCGAGAATGTCGTCGCGGAGCTGGAAGAGAAGGCCGAAGTTGAGGCCGAAATCTGAGACTTGCCGCACCTGCTCGAGCGTGGCGTTGACCGAGATGGCGCCCGCGACGCAGCAGGAACACATCAGCAGGGCGGTCTTTCTAGTGATGATCTCGAGATATTGGGTTTGTAGGGTGGACGCGTTGTGGCTGTCGTTTTTTTGGCTGTTGCCATGGTGGCTATCGAAGCATGGCAGTCCGACAACATTCTGCATCAGCTCGCCTTCGCTCATGCCTGCGGTGGTGCGCAGCATCTCCTGCAGGATGGTGCTGTCGGCGGGTTGGCTGAGGAGCAGCATGGCCTTGGCCAGGAGGTAGTCGCCGGCGAGGACGGCGGAGAGATTGCCGAAATGCGTCTTCACCGAGGCGTGTCCGCGACGCTCGTCGGAGTCGTCCACCACATCGTCGTGGATCAAGGTGGCGCTGTGTATCATCTCCACAAAAGCGGCGGCGCGGAGGGTCTGCTCGTTGACCTCGCCGAGGAGTCTCGCACCCAGCAATACCAAGGTGGGACGCAGACGCTTGCCTTTCGTCTCGCCCACATAGCGCATGATGCTGTCCATCGGCTCGGTCTCGGCCCTGAGAGCCTGGGCGAGGAAGGCCTCAAACTTCGCTAACTCGGCGGCGACGGGCTGTATGATCTCGGTCAATTTTTTCACGGGGCAAAAATAAGAATTATTTGCACGATATTTGCTATTTTTGCGTTATAGTCAGAAAAACAGTTCAATCATGAAATACATTGGAATCATCATCGCGACAGTGGCCTTGTTGGCCATTGGGCTGTTTGCTTTTGCGACGCCGGACAAAACCCCCGACACCCCCAAGACCCCGAAAAACAACTATGAAAGTATGTGGAAAAAAGTAAAGGAAAACCTTGAAAAAGACCTGCCGGAATCGGCTGAGAAAGAACTCGACGCCATCGAGCAACAGGCCTCGAAAGACAAAAACCAGACCCAGCTGTTGAAGACATGGCTCTATCGGCAAAACATCATGCGTTTCACCGTGGAAGAAGACCCTGAACAGGCCTTCATTCAATACCTTGAGACCAAGGTCGGACAGCTCGACGCCGTGCACGATGCCCTCCTGCACGAGGAGATTGCCCGTGCCTATGCCCAATACCTCGACGAGAACGAGTGGCGCATCAACGAGAACCTGGCCATCGATGGCGACCTTGGCAAGGTGGAGATGAAATATTGGGACAAGGCGAGCTTCGAAAGCCGCATCAACCAGCATTATGTTGAGGCCCTGAAACCCGTCGAGGCCCTGAAAAAGGCCAAGACCGAGGACTTTATGGTCTTGTATGAAACTAAGGACAACAACGCGGAGTACATCGAATACGAGGCCTCACTATTCGAGTTCATGTTCCACCGTGTGGCCAACTACTACCAGGAGCAGGCCGACGCCGACGACGTGGAAGGCGACACCGAGGCATGGTGGCTGCCTGCCAAGGACTTTGTGAAAGCCGACTTGGGCGCCACGGACAACTCGCTCAACCAATGCCTGAAGATCTACCAAGACCTCCTCGCCTACAACCTCAAGGAAAAGAACGAGGATGTGCTGATCTACAACGACTTCAAGCGTTTTGAGTTTGTTAATGACATTCTTGACAAGGACGACATGTACCAAGCCGCGATGGAGGATCTGAGGGCGCAACATCAAGACAACCCGCTCTCCGCAGAGATTACTTCGTTGATTGCGCGGAACATGATGAACCAATACCAGAGCCACAGCGAAGATAGTGCCTACTTTGACAACTACAAGAAAGCCAAGGCTTTGTGCGAAGAGGCCATCGCCAAATTCCCGAAGTCGCAGGGCGCGAAAAATTGCCAGAATCTCATCAAACGCATCGAAGAGCCAGGTATCGACATCACTTTGAATTCAGTGCAGCTGCCCAACGAGGCCATTCCCGCAGTGCTGGCGTTCACAAATGTGACAGCACCTTATTATAAGATTGTGAAGGTCAGCGAGAAAGACCTTGAAAACCTGAACAACTTGGACAAGGAAGACTTGTTGAAAGAACTGAATAAGAAAATAGTCGTGACCGAACAGGAAATCACGCTGCCCGCCGAGACCGACTACCGCCGCCACAAAACCTTGATTGCCTTACCTGCCTTGGAACGCGGTTTCTATTATTTGGTGGGCAACATCAGTAAAGGCAACAAGGACAAGGATAAGATGCTGATGCTCAAATTCCAGGTGTCGCAATTGGGTTACATCACCGACCAGAAGGACGACCAAATGACGGTGGTCACCGTGGACCGCAAAACGGGGAAAACCGTGGAAGGCGTGACTGTGGAACTCTACCGCCGCGAGTACGACTATAAGGCTCGCGAGTACAAAAACATCATCGTCGAAACGCCCAAGAGCGACCGCAACGGTGTGGTGAAACTGACCAAAAAGACCGACAATTCCTTTAGCATCAACCTGCGCAAGGGTGATGACAACTTGCTGTCACACAATTATTTCACACTTCGTGCTAAATACAAAGACGACAAAGAGCATTACACCACCACCCTCTTCACAGACCGCGCTATCTATCGTCCAGGACAGACCGTCTATTTCCAAGGCATTGTGGTGCGCCGTCAGGGCGACGATCAGACTTTAGTGAACGGTTACAGTGAGAGGATTTCCTTTAAGGATGCCAACTGGCAGGAGATTGGCTCGGCCGATTTCAAGACCGACGAATACGGTTCTTTCAGCGGCTCTTTCGTCATCCCCACCAACCGCTTAAACGGCGTGTTCCACCTCAACGCCAAGCAAGGCAGCACGACCATCCGCGTGGAGGAGTACAAGCGCCCGACCTTCGAGGTCAACTTTGAGCGTCCGAAAGAGCAATATAAACTCAACCAGGAGGTGACGGTGCGCGGTGACGTGAAGGCTTACGCTGGTTTCGGCTTGGACGATGTGGAATACTCGTATCGCGTTATCCGCAAGACTTCCTTCCCCTGGCGTTGCTGGTGGTGGTGGTACCCGACCGTCGAGGACGAGCAGATCACCTATGGCAAGGCCCGCACCGACGAGAGCGGCAAGTTCGCCGTCACTTTCAACTTGAAACCCTCATTGAGCATAGCGCCCGAGAAGCAGCCTGTGTTCACCTATGAGATTGAGGTGACTGCCACGAGCAAGCAGGGCGAGACCCATGCCGATACTTACAGCATCCGCGCGGGTTACAACGAAATCGCCATCAGCACCGACCTGCCTTCCGAAATTGAGAAATCGGAAATCGGCAACTACAACATCAGCGTGAGCAACCTCAGCTGGCAGCCCGCCAAGAGTCGCGTCAAGCGGACAATTTACCGTTACGATGATGCCAAAAGAATCAATTATTTCGAGGCGATGCATTATGACCAGAAATATGACCGTCAAATCCTTAGCGATGAGGAATTGGCCCGACTTTTCCCGAACTTCAGTTTTTACGAAAAGGAAAACAAGACCTTGATGGACGAGGCCGAAATCATGGTGGACGATAAGACCAAGTTTTATGATGGTAAGGCATTGAAGCCTGGAAAATATGTCGTTGAACTAAAAAGTCTCGATGACCCGTTAGCGAAGACGACACGAGATTTCATCGTTTACGAGAAGGACGCCAAGCAGTTGCCCTTCACCACGATGGAATGGGTGTATCACAAGTCGACCGCCCATCCGGGTGACGAAATCCAATTCAGTCTCGGCAGTTCGGCCAAGGACGTGGACGTTTGGGTGCAGTTGCTCCAGGGCGACGAAATCCGCCTCGACAAGAAAATCAACCTCAACAATAGCGTGCAGACCTTGTCTTATAAGGTGACCGAACAAGACCGTGGCGGTCTCTGTTGGCGTTATGTCTTTGTGAAAGAAAACACCTTAAATTTCGGCCACGTGTGGGTGTCCGTTCCTTTTGACAACTATGATTTGAATGTGAGCCTTGCCACTGTGCGCGACAAACTCTCGCCTGGAGCCGAGGAAACATGGGAAGTGACCGTCCGCGACTACAAGGACAAACCTTTGGAAGCCGCATTGTTGGCTGGAATGTACGACGCCTCATTGGACGAGTTTGCCCGTAATTATTGGAGGCTCAGCATGAAGCCTTTGGCTGCTTATAGTTCTAGTTTTTCCACCGACGAACTCGGTTTCACCGCTTCGGCTACTCATGGCGAATACTTCTATTTTGCCGAGTTGTTCAACTTCAGCCTGCCTTCCGATGCGCCGTTCTTCGAATACATCCATTTTTACCGATATAGCAAAGCATTGGGCGCGGGCAGGGTGATGTATGATATGGTGGAGGAATGTGCCGCACCAATGGCCTTGGAAGAAAAAACGAGAAATGGAGTTTATTCTATGGATGGAGAAGTGGGTTCTATTCGTGAGGCTGCTGAGCAAGAAGTCGCTACTATTGTTTCAGCAGAGGTTGCTCCTATTGACAAAGGAGAAGAACCGAATCCCGCTGGAGAAGAAGCCGAGCCTGCCCTTCGCGAGAACTTCAACGAGACCGCCTTCTTCTTCCCGCAACTGCGCACGAACAACGACGGCAGCGCGACCTTCAGCTTCACCATGCCCGACGCCCTCACACGTTGGCGCCTGATGCTGCTGGCCTACACCAAGGACCGCAAGACGGGCAAGAACGAATACACCTTCACTTCGTCGAAGCCGGTGATGATCATGGCCGACATGCCGCGTTACATGTACGACAACGACGAGTTGTGGTTCGTGGCCAACGTCATCAACACGGGTGACGAGGCCGTTACCCCGAAGGCGAAACTCGAGATCTTCGACGCCGCCTCTATGCAGCCCGTCAACATCCTGGCTTCTGACGCCACTATCCCGATGGAAACCATCCAGCCGGGCCGCAGCAAGGAAGTGCGCTGGAAGGTGAAGGCCAAGTACGACTTGGAATTGTTGGCCTTCCGCTTCACGGCTTACGCGGGACAATTCAGCGACGCCGAGCAGCACCTGTTGCCTGTGTTGAGCAGCGAGATCTTCATGACGCAGACCCTGCCCATCACCGTGAAGGCCGAGACGGAAAAGACCTTCGATTTCGAGGCCATCGCCAACCCCGACAGCCACGAGCGCGACTACAGCCTGACGCTCAACTTCAGCACCAACCCCGTGTGGTACGCCGTGCAGGCCCTGCCTTATCTGGCCAACACCAAGACCGACCGCGCTGAGACCGCCTTCTACGTGTTCTACGCCAACACGCTGTCGTCCTACATCGCCGACAACATCCCCAACCTCTTGAACTACATCAAGAAATGGCAGATTGAGACGCCCGACGCCCTGCTCTCTCAACTCGAGAAAGACCAAGACCTGAAGGCCATCATGCTGCAGGAGACGCCGTGGGTGCTGGAGGCCAAGAGCGAGACCGAGCAGCGCAACCGCATCGCCACCCTCTTCGAGGTCAACACCATCCGTAACCAGCAGACCAACGCCCTGAAGCTCATCCAGCAGAAGCAGAAGTACAACGGCGGTTGGCCTTGGATGGATGGCATGCCTGAGAGCGCCTACATCACCACCTATATCCTCAGCGGCATGGGCAAGCTGCAGAAGATGGGCGCCTGGAGCTCGCTGAGCAGGTCCGACCAGAACACGGCGCAGAGCATCTGCGACAAGGCCGTGCGTTACCTCGAATACGACGTGGCCGAGACCTACCGTGAGATGAAACGTCTCAGCAAAGGCAAAGACTGGCCCATCGGCTCTAACACCTTGGCCGAGCTCTATGCCTTGAGTTTCTTCAAGGAGCAGAACTCCGACAAGGACTTCGAAAAGGCCAAGAAATACTACCTTGCCAGCCTTGATAAGGAGTGGACCTCGTTCAACTTCAACCAACGCTCGAAGGGTGCCTTGGTGCTCTACCGCAACGGCAACGAGAAGACCGCCAAACTGATGATCCAGAGCTTTAAGGAGTGTGCCCAGAAGAACGAGCAAATCGGCATGTACTGGCCGAAGAAATACTTCAGCTTCGAGTCGCACATCGCCACCCACGCCAATATCATGGCGGCTTTCGCCGAGATCGACCAAGACCAGGAGATGATCGACCAGCTGCGAGTGTGGCTGCTCACCCAGAAGCAGACCAACAAATGGGAAAATTCAGCCTCTACCGCCGATGCCATCTATGCCTTGCTTATGCGTGGCAGCGACTGGTTCGCCGAGGGCAAGGAAGTCACCCTGCGTTTCGGCAACACGCCCGTCAGCACCGAAGGTGGTGTGGCCGGCACGGGCTTCATCCAGCGCCGCTGGAACGCCAACGAAGTGACACAAGAGATGCAACAGCTCACCGTCAACAACCCGACCCCGCATCTGGTCTGGGGCGGCCTCTTCCGCCAGTATTTCGTCCCGATTGACGAAGTCAAGAGCGACGAGTCGGGCTTCACCATCAAGCGCGAGTTGTTTGTGGAGACCGTTACCGATAAGGGCAAGGTGTTGGTGCCTGTGGAGCCGGCCCTTCGACAGGCTCAGGGACCTGGTTCTTTGAAGGTCGGCGACAAGCTTACCGTGAAGATTACCTTCACCAGCCAGCAGGACATGAGTTATGTCTTCGTCAAGGACCTCCGCGCCGCGGGCTTCGAGCCCATCGAGCAGATCTCGCGCTACGAGTACAACGACCGCATGAGCTACTACCAGAGCAACACCGACACCGACATGGAGTTCTTCATCGAGCGCCTGCCCAAGGGCACGCACCAGCTGGAGTACAGCATGTTCGTCACCAAGGAGGGCTACCTCAACAACGGCTACGCCTTGATCCAATGCCAGTACGCGCCGGAGTTCAGCGCTTATTCGGATGGGATGAGGGTTAGAGTAGGAGAGTAACGTGTCATTTGAGCGGGAAACACCGCATTAGACCTTTAGTCGTCATGGCGGACTCCGATCCGCCATCTCCCGAGCAAGAGGGATTGTCCTTGCGTTCAGGAGATTGCGGGTCAAGCCAGCAATGACGGCAAGGGGTTGGGATTAGTCGAGAAGGACTTTTACAGTCTGCTGCCAGCCATTTTGATGTCTGATGTTGAGCAAATAAAAGCCTTTCGAAACGGATCTGACATCGAGCTCAAACTGTTGTGAACCTTCGCCAAAAGCGTCTGACGCATGCTGCACCAACTGCCCTTGCAGGGAGTACAAATCGAACCGCACTTGTCCTTGTGTGGGGTTATAGAAGCCGACCGAGGCAAAGTCCTTCGCCGGGTTCGGCGCGACGGAGGCCTGAAGGCTTTGCGCCTCGTTGTCGTCCACGCCCAGATGCATATCCACCGCGATCTTCATCGTCACAGGGAGGTGGTCGGAGCCGTCGAAGAGGGCCTCGGCGACAGCGGCGGGCACGGCCGTGTTGGTGCCTTGGTCTACACTCATATTGAAATGGCGTCCGTCGTTGCCGACGGCCTTATAGGAGCCTTGCACATAGCGCATATGGTTGTAGCTGAAAGCGATCTCGTCGGCCATGAGGATGAAGTCGAAGCGGTCGTCGAGGCCGCCGCCCGAGAAGCACTCCTCGGAGTAGCTGCGCGTGGACTGCGTGTGATAAGGCGCAAACTGGTTGTTGTTGTTCCACTCGCCCACGCCGCCTAGGAACGACAGGGGATCCATGAAGCAGATGGCCGGGTTGCTGTAGGTCTGGGTGAGCAGCCGGTAGCCGCTCTCGCTGGAGCCATACATATTGAAGTCGCCCATGATGAGCACGTTGTCGGTGGGGTAGTATTGGTTCACATGGTCCATGGCGATTTGCATCAGGGCGCGGCGCGAGGCCTCGTAGCCTTGTCCCGCCTTGGGATGGGCCACGATGCAGACCAACTTGACAGTGTCGCCGGCGGCCAGGCCGGGTGTCTTCATATAAAGCTCGTAGACGTCGGTGTCGCGCGGGCTGGTGCGCAGGGCCACATGCCGTTTCAGGCCCATCTTGCGCGAGTCATAGAAGATGTGGTTGATGATGCTCTCACCGGCGTAGTTGATGATGTTGTCGGACTGCCAGTAGTTGGCGCCGTTGATGTTGAGGTTGTGTCTGAGGAAGTCGTTTTGCAAGGCTGCCGTGGCGCCGAACTCGCACACGGTGAAGATGTCGGGCTTCACGTAATCCACGATGGTGCGGATGCATTCGTCCTTGCGTTGGGTGTTGTTGTTGGTCTCGTAGCAGTCGGCGTAACCGCTGTTGTAGTTGCCGTAGTACAACAGGTTGTATTGCATCACGGTGAGGGTGTCCTGGGCTTTCGCGGCCAGGGCGGTCAGCGCGAGACATACTATTAATAAGTGGATTCTTAGGCGCATGGCGGTGTTTTTGTGCAGCAAAAATAGAAATTTTGGCGCGATATTTGAATAATTGACTCCGTCGAATTGAAGTTTTGGATCACTTTATGTCGCCAAAACTAAAGTTTTATCTATTTTTGCAAAGTATTTAGTTATGAAAAAGAAAATTAGAATCGGATTCTTGGCCTTGATGGCCCTTATGATGTTGGCCTCGTGCCACAAAGAAGAAACAGTGTTCGACTCCCCCGTCGTAGGACATTGGGGCTGCGAGAAGTACGTCAGCCATCGTGTCGACACCGCCGCTGGCGTCGACCGTTGGGACACGCTCTATTATGATGCCTGTGTCGGAGGCGATTACGAGGTGTTTTTCTACAACACGGGCAAGGGTCTGTTGAAGCTCAACAACAGCCCGGCCTACATCAAAGAGTTCTCGTGCGATTATGTCTACGACTCCATCGACCAGGTCGTCAGGATCGAGAGCAGCTCGTGGCTGCTCGGCATCTACGGCTCGCTCCTCCACAACGAGAGAAGCGCCGCTTTCGACGTGGAGACGCTGAACGACAGCACGATGGTGGCCTCGTGGACCAACTATGTCTCCGAGCCCATCCCCTTCTTCGAGCGCTTCTTCTTGAAACGAATTGAATAACAAAAGAATAGAATACAATGAAAAAACTGACTTTATTAGCGGCCTTGGCGGTCATCATGCTCGCCTCGTGCAACAAAACCGATTACAAGTCGTTTGTCGGCACCTGGGGCGTCGAGAGACTTGAGTATTACAACATCGACTACTACGGCAACCCGATCGCGGCTTCGATGAATTATATCGATTTTGACCTGAACGATCCCGACAACGGCATCCAACTGGTCTTCAGAGAAAACAAAACGGGCGAGATGCGCGACAGCGCCGTCGACACCGTCTGGACCGACTGGAACAGCGAGACACAGCAATATGAGTCGTATATCTACAACCCCGACACGACCTTGGTGACCACTTTCACCTACACCTACGACAAGAGCGAGTCGGCGCTTTACATGAATATGAGATATACCTATCCCTATGAATATATGCGCACCTTCATGATGAAGGTCTCCGACATGGACGACGATTCTTTCGTCTATGAGAACGAATACGATGTCAACTATCTGGAGAAGGCTTACCTGAAACGTCTCAGCGACACGCCCTCGAAGTCGGCTGGCCGACAGGCGTTGAAACGGCCGCACAAGCCGGGAGCACTATTAGGTGGGAGATAATACTATTGAATTCGGAATTCGGAATTCGGAATAAAACAGGTTTATGGGGAAAGAGAAGGATAATGTTATAAAAAGGAAGAGTAGGGATTTTGCCATAGATATTATCAACTTATATAAATGGCTATGCGAAATCCAGCATGAGTTTGTCATGTCAAAGCAGTTATTGCGTGCTGGAACCAGTATTGGTGCTAATGTGGCAGAAGGAGTTAGGGGACAAACACTTCCTGACTTTTATGCTAAGATGAATATTGCTTTAAAAGAAGCAAACGAAACCAGTTATTGGCTTGATATACTTCATGCAACTGATTATCTGCCAGATGATAAATTTGAGCCTATCAATTCATGCTGTGAAGAGATCATCAGCATATTAGTAGCCATTACCAAGAACCAAAATAAATAGTCTTTTTCTTTCTCGTATCTCACAATATATTCCGCATTCACTATTCCGCATTCCGCATTCACTATTCCGCATTCTTTTATTCCACTACTAACATCAGTCCCTTTAAATACGCTCCTTCGGGGTGGAAGATATTGATGGGATGGTCGGCGGGCTGTGAGAGCTGGTCGACAATCCTCACGTTGCGTTTGGCCTCGATGGCGGCGGCGGTGACAATGCCTTGGAAGGTGGCTTTGTCGACGGCCTGCGAGCAGCTGAAGGTGAACAGCAGTCCGCCCTTGTCGATGCGCTTGATGGCCTCGGCGTTGAGGAACTTGTAGCCGCCCAGACCACGGTGTCGGTCAGAGTGCCGTTTGGCGAAGGCCGGCGGGTCGAGGATGATGAGGTCGAAAGCGCCCTCGCGCATCTCGGTGATGTATTCCTTCATGTCGGCCACACGGCAAGGGTTGTCCTCTTTCGAGTAGCCGTTGAGCTCGAGGTTGTCCTCGGCCATGGCCATGGCTTTCTTCGACGCGTCGACGGTAACGGCTCTACGGGCGCCGCCTTTGAGCGCCGTGACGGAGAAGCCGCCCGTGTAGCCAAAGGCGTTGAGCACGGTCTTGCCCTGCGCGAAGCGACGCACCAGCTCGCGGTTGTCGCGCTGGTCGAGGAAGAAGCCTGTCTTTTGGCCTTCCTCCCAGTTGGGCAGGAAGCGGCTGTCGTTTTCCAAGATCACCTCGTCCAGTCTCTCACCAAAGAGGTAGCCGTCTTCGACGATGGCGTCCTCCTTGCCCATGCGTTGCATGGCGTCGGCGCTCTTGTTGTAGATGGCCTGCAGCCCGAGGTCGGGCATGAGCTTGAGGGCGCGGACGATCTCCTTGAGGTGGAGGGCCATGCCTTCGGTCTGGGCCTGTACCACGGCGGTGTGGCCGTAGATATCGACGATGAGTCCTGCCAGGCCGTCGCCCTCGGAGTGGACGAGACGGAAGCAGTTGGTATGCGGGTTGTTGGCGAGTCCCATGATTTTGCGGACGTCGTAGGCGTGGTTGAGGCGGTCGAGGAAGAACCATTCGTCGATCTTGCGGTTGTCGAAGCTCAGGATCTTGACGGCGATGCTGTCCGACTCGCAGAAGCCGGTGCCGAGGATGTTGCCGTCGTAGTCGGTGACGGTGACGGTGTCGCCGGCCTGTAGGCCTGGGGCGGCCTCGTGGATGGCGCCCGAGAACACCCAGGGGTGAAAGCGGCGCAAGGCTTCTTCCTTGCCGGGGTTGAGGCGGATAACGGGATAGAGGGGAGTTTGTTCTGGCATAAGTTCATATTTTGGGCAAAAGTAAGGAAAAAATGGGTTGGTAGGAATCGTGTCGTTTTTTTACAATCATTGGGATGAATTAAGAATTCCCCATCCACTTCATCCATTTTCATGGTGAATTATCCATTATGGATACAGTTTATTTATGTATCTGTTTTGGATATTTAACACGTTGATTATCAAATAATTAATTTGTTTGTTTTTGGATTGTTTGTATTTTTGCTGACGAGAAAACATATATTTAATAATTAA
The DNA here is from genome assembly GCA_045132275.1 of Candidatus Limimorpha sp. Classification (GTDB taxonomy): domain Bacteria; phylum Bacteroidota; class Bacteroidia; order Bacteroidales; family F082; genus Limimorpha. Next base: position 297,164 of record JBGURY010000013.1, on the reverse strand, counting down.
AAAACTTAAAAAATGAAAAGATCCGTTTTTCTTTTAGTTGCGGTTTTTGCCGTAGTTTTTGCCTTTAGTTCATGTGGAGGCGAGACCAATCTACAAAACAAAGCCATTTCTTACATGCAAACCAATGTGTTTGAAAATGGAGAATGGGAAGCAGGAGACACCGATATGGATGAGATAGAAGATGCTCTTGTCGATTTAGGCGCTCCGAAATTCAAGAGTGGTCAACACGCAGTAGAATTAGTTGTTGATCTTTATGGAATAAAGCAAAGCTACATTGTTTGGATGCAAGACAATAAGGTGATGCACTATGAGCAGACCGGAAGTGTTAATGTCGGCAAAATATCAAGATCGATTTACCCAAGCTTGACGGAAAATGGTTGGAGGTAAAGTATAACAGCAATAGTGACACTATATATACAATTATCACCGACTACAAAACACAACAAACAACACAGAGGATGGCTTATGTCATCCTCTTTTTTTTTTAGGTTTTATATGACCTTTTTCTTCACACACACTAACACACTGTCTTCACGGAAAGCACCAGTTACTATTTTCCAAGCCAAAAACTATTATACATCCAACATCACACCGCCAGCCCTCCCTCCTTTTCCCATCCATTCCATCCATTTCTAACCAAAATTATCCATTTTGGATACAATTATTGTATCTATTTTGGATAATTAAAGTATTGATAATCAATTAATTAATTTGTTTATTTTGACATTGTTTGTATATTTGCGGCGTAATAAACAATAAATTCATAAAAAATGAAAAAGGAAATAAAAGAGAAACTTAAAAACTGGACGTTAATTGACAAAGGACATCCAAAAGACAATGAAAGTTTATATGAAATAGTCATGCTAACAATGGACGAGAAAATCAGTGAATCGGATTTTTATAAAGTCGTCAAAAAGAAGCCAAAAACCTCTTACAAAAGATATGAGGATTTACATTGTTTTGCCAAATATCTTGCGCATCGCTCTGACAGTTGATACATACAGAAAGCAAAATCAACTGTCTCTATCCTTTGAATATATCGACCAGCACCAGGACATCATGCTGAATCTTTGTAAAAATTAAATTTAAACATATGGCACTTATTGACGTTGTAAAATGCGAAATGAACGACACTGAATTGTGTAAAAAGTTTCCGTCTGACGATTTAAGACTCGGAACACAATTGGTTGTCTATCCTTCTCAAGTTGCTATCTTCGTGAAAGGTGGCCAAATATTTGACACTTTTGAGGCAGGCACTTTTACCCTTAAAACCAGCAACATCCCTTTATTAAATAAGGTGATTAATTTGCCATTTGGCGGTGATTCTCCTTTCAAGGCGGATGTTTGGTTCATCAATCTAACCTCAAAGCTTGATGTGCAATGGGGAACAATGACTCCGATTCAATTGGAAGACCCCAAATACAACATCATTGTTCCTGTAAGGGCGTTTGGCCAATATGGAATGAAAGTAATCAATCCAGAGGTCTTTCTAAAAGTTCTAATAGGAAATATGACATCCTTCTCTTCGGACAAGGTGAATCAATATTTCAAAGGTAAGATGCTTTCCTTCTTGAATTCCATCATTGCGAAAAAAATAGCAAAAGACAGCATCTCAATTCTAGATATCAATACGCATTTGGTGGAGATGTCAGAATTCAGCGGCGAGGAAATGAACGCCCAATTTGAAAAGTATGGACTCCAACTGATTGATTTTTCAATCATGTCAATAAATGTGCCTCAGGATGATCCAAGTATGGTCAAATTAAAAGAGGCGAAAGACTTGGCCGCAAGGTTGAAAATAACTGGAAAGGATGTTTATCAGATGGAGAGAAGTTTCAACGTATTGGAAACCGCTGCTGGCAACGAGGGAGCAGGAGGACAAATGGTTGGCATGGGGGCAGGATTTGGCGTTGGCATGGGTGTAGGCTCCACTATGGGCAATATGGCATCACAATACATGAACACCAATCCCAGCCCGATGAACACGCCTCCTCCAATGCCTCAAGAGGCCACTTACTTCATTTACTTGAATGGACAACAGCTAAGCGGACAAACCGTACAAAACATACAATTTTATGTTCAAAATGGAATGATGAACGGGGACACCCTTGTTTGGAAACAGGGAATGCCCCAATGGACAAAAGCATCGCAAATGCCCGAACTTGCAATGTTGTTCAACGCAAATACGCCACCTCCTTTGCCACCAATGTAAAATAATAATAATAATATGAAAAAAGGACTTTTGATTTTTGGGATTATCTTGTTAATATCCAATATTTTGATCGGATTGATAGTCTCGTCCTACGAGACCTTCAATGTGTGTCTGACCAGCGTGGTTATCGTTGCCACAACACTTCTATTGGGATGGCTTTCATCTTCCAACCTGAAAGATGCATTCAAGATTTCTTTGACGGTGTTGTTCTCTTTTCTTGGATTTGTGGAATTTGTTTTAGGACTTGTAGCGCCATCACAGTTCGAAGACAACTGGTATCTTGTCATCATTATCGTTTTGATAATTATTGAATCTTTGTTCGTGATTTCCAGCAGTTTGGCTTCAAAACACTAATACAATGAGCAACCAAAGAAAACAATCCTTACAAATAGGAGATAGCGTAATGGATTCTAACAATAAAAGGTATACTATTGTAAACATTGCTAAAAATACGATAGAATTAGATGATGGAACAGGAACCATAACTATGCTAAATAGCAAAAAGGGTCTTACAAAAATGCTGACAGAAAATGAAATCCGATTTGCGTATGAATCCATTACAGAAATACTGGATTTTGCAAATAACACCGTTAAACTGAAAAAAGACGATTCGTTGGGCGGCGGGTATTATGGTGTGTCCATAACCATTTTAATCGCTTGTGCCTTTGATGCAATGGGTAAAATTGCATTAGACAAAAACAACAAAGTGTCTAACGACAATAGCGAACGCTTCAAATTCATACAAAACAATTATGTCAACCAAGGTAATTATGGTTTTTCTGGAGATGAATTTTTTGTTGTTTTTTACATAGTCTATCGCTGTGGTTTTGTACATTCTGGAACAATCGCCCAAGGGTACAAGATTTCCTGTGATAACAGCATAACAAATGTTATTGTCCGCGACACCAACGGTGAAACAAGCATTAATATAGATGCTTTGATTAAAATGGCAACATCTATATTTAAGCAACTTTGCAACGATTGTAATTTATACTACACCGATGGATACAAGTATTTAGGAGAAACCATAACTGGTGATACACAAACGATAACAACAGTAATTACTTAAAAACAAACATGAATATGAGAACAATAGAATGTCCCAATTGTGGCGCACCTGCTACAAACATGCAAAACTGCAATTTCTGCGGAAGTTTGTTAGTTCGTTTTGCCGATAAAGGAATAGACCTTTCTAAGACAAAGTACATTAACAATGAAACAGTCATACCAGGGCTTATTAATGAACTTGAAAAAAACTTATCTTTACAGGAATCAGTAAAAATAGCAGCAACAGATTTGTATTGTAAAACCAATGGAGAGACAAAGAATTTTTGCTTCGTTACTTCGGCTAGTATGATCGGTTTCCTAGATAATGAATTGGCGTTTCCTAATTCTAATGGAATTTCTTTGGCTACTTGTTTTACTTTTGACATATACAATGATGCTTCTATAGACCCTATTGAAATAGAAAGACACAATAGGTTTAAAACGCTCGCGTCCTTCCCTCTATTCACATCACATACCTCTTCTTGTATTGATAACAAAGGAAACACCTTTACCGCATATGAATATGCGATAGATTTTGGCAAAGACGTTGAGGGAACCGCAAGATTAATATCAGAAGTGGTAAGTAAAGTTTTCGGCCTTGACACAACACAACCGATAGATTGCTATACTGATGATTTTGATAAAGTACAGGAACACCGAAGATCTTTAGGGCTAGTTTATCAAGATGAGTCTGGTACAAATTGGAAAAAATGGATTTGGATTGGGATAGCAATAGTAGCAGGGCTTATTAGTTTAATGTTATAACTATAACCATGGCATACATAAATTGCAAAAAATGCGGCTGTCAGATGTCTGACAAATCTGAGGCGTGCCCTGTGTGCGGGACTCCGGTGGATGTGGGTGTTGAGAATACCTCCGATATAGAGAAAGGAAATGACGTTAATACATCCGAACAATCATCCGAAACCAAAGAGACCGCAACCCAAGAGACAAACCTACAGCCTCCTTTTGCCGAAGCTTCCGAAGATGGTTTGAACAAAAAAAGGTCCGTCAACATGGGTCTTGTCATCAGTATTGTGGCAGTAGTTGCGTTTGCCGCAATTGTCGCTGTTTTTGCTATAAGAGGCCATAATAAACAGCTTGAAAACCAACGCGAGAAAGCTCTGGTTGAGCAACAATCGGTAGAATCCGTAACGGCCACGGAACAACCTAAACAACAACACGCTATTATTACAAAAAGAGGATGCTTCCCTTTTGTTGTGGGCGCTTCAATACACGACATTCCTTTTCATGGCGATTATTACGACACCATTACTTTCAAACAAATATATGGTACTCTCGTAGGAGGGGAACACTATGCTGAATTTACGGAATCCGAATGGACAGAATACTGTGATTCTTATGGAGATGTTGATGTTGATGAATATACATATTATGGTAAGTGTTTGGCTATGAATGGAAATGACATAATACTCAGTGCTTCATTCGATCAAGATGACATTATTACCAACTTGATTATTTACTCCGAAGAACTACAACTAGAGAATGGCATACATGTTGGTATGTCGTCAGAAACCATGGCTTCAACCTACGGTGCCAGCTTTCTATCAACCGATAATTTTCAGGGTGAATACACAATGTGGTATTCTGTAAATGGACTACCCGACGAAATAGCTTTGATGGCAGAGAATCGTGGTGATATCTTCGATGACAACTATCCCGCTGAACCAAAACGAGGAGTAAAGCTTTGCGAAACGGATTACGGACCGGTTTTTAAAGTTCCCATAGACGTAGTTAAGGATAGTTATGTGAAAACTATAGAGGTCAACAATAACAGAATCACTTGGTTTTATAACCCACAAAACAATGATTCGGAAGAGAATACAAAAAAGAGTTATGTTGTTATTGATGCTTCTCAGCTACGGCTCCGTCTTGGCCCCTCTTTAGACTCGGACACCTATAAATGGCCGGACGGCACCAATCGCCATCCATATATTGGAGAACGATTCCCTTATTTAGACGAGTCGGGAGATTTTTACCAAATTGACTTCAAAGGAAATAAACTGTGGGTATCAAAACAATACACCCATGTTGAATAGTAATCACTTTGCCTCATCTCGGGCGAAACCGATCAGTTTTTAGGTCGATTTCGCCCGAAAACACATTTGCAAATTACAGATAGCAGTACGAACTTTGGCCAAAACTTTGATTTTTTACGAGTTTTGGTCAAGGTTATCGAATGTTTTCTTATTTTTGTTGCCTCAACCAAACTGGTTTCTGCTATGAACAACCTCATCGGACGCGACAAGGAACAGGCCTTGCTTAACCGTTACATCAACTCAAACCGCGCTGAGTTCATTGCCATTTACGGTAGGCGGCGCGTTGGAAAAACCTATCTCATCAACAATACCTTCAAAGGGTGTTTTGCTTTCAGCATGACGGGGGTGCTCGAAGGCTCACGCAAAGACCAACTGTTGGCCTTCGCCGATGCCATGGACATGTTCGGAAACGAACTTGCTGCCCCACCAACCAGTTGGATGAAAGCCTTCAGCATCTTGCGTAAGTTTCTGCAACCCAAAATTGACAAACACGAAACCTGCATTGTGTTTCTCGACGAAATCCCTTGTCTCGACACCCACCGTTCTGGTTTTGCCAAAGCCTTAGGCTATTTTTGGAATAGTTGGGCTTCGCTGCACGACAACATAAAGTTGATAGTTTGCGGTAGTGCCACGGCCTGGATGATCAAAAACATCATCGACAGCAAGGGAGGACTCCACAACCGGATCACCCACGAGATGCGCATCAAACCCTTCACGTTGTTGGAGTCGGAACAATACCTAAAATCGGAAGGCTTTGTATGGAGCCGATTGGCGGTTTTGCAAGCCTATATGGTCTTTGGCGGCGTGGCTTATTATCTTAGTCTGCTCCAACCCGAAGAGAGCCTGTCGCAAAACATCGACCGTCTGCTGTTTTCGCCAGAAGGCGAATTGCGTCGCGAATACGGCCGGCTGTACAAAACGCTTTTCTCTACGCCTGAACCTTACATGAAAATCGTAAACCTACTCGGTAAAAGTCCCAACGGTTTGACTCGTAGCGAGATAACGAAAAGATTGGGAACAGATGCCGGAGGAACGCTTTCCGAACAATTGGACAACCTTTGCGAATGTGGCATCATCAGGAAGTTCAGAATCCGTGAGAAAACAAGCGTGAAATCCAATGGCGGAATCTATCAACTGATGGATTTCTTTTCCTTATTCTACCAGCACTTCGTCATGAAAAATAACGAGACGAACTGGTGGAGCAAACACATCAATACGCCCGAAACCAACACATGGTTGGGCTTGGCCTTTGAGCGGGTTTGCCTATACCATACCGAGCAAATCCTTCTCGCTATGCATTTGGATAGTATTTCTACAACGCAATATGCTTGGAAAAGCAAGTTCTCGCAACCTGCGGCGCAAATCGACCTTATCATTGACCGTGCCGATGACATGATTAACCTGTGCGAAATCAAGTACTCAAAAGAAGAATACCATCTCACCCAGGACGAGGAAAAGCAATTGCGCCACCGCATGGCCTGTTTTCAGAGTGAAACAGGAACACGCAGTGGGATTTTCATCACGATGATTACCACTTTAGGCTTGGCCAAAGGCATGTACAACGATACCGTGAACATCAAACTCACGATGGACGATCTGTTCCTATAAAAAACCTTGACCAAAACTCATAAAAAATTGGAGTTTTGGTCAAGGTTTCGAACTTCCAATAGATTCTCACACCACGCCCAAAAAAGTGGAAGTACCTGTAGAGTTGGAGATTGTTGGGACGGCAATTGGAAAAGTGTGAAAGACTATCAGCATTTTGATAAATGAATCACAAAAAAGCCAACCCTCACTAATATGAGTTTTCGTCCAAATCTATGTTTTTTTGTTAGATTTGGACAAATTTTGATCTTATTTATCCCTCACTAGCCGCACACCACGGCCGCCATGGCGATAGGTGATGCAAGGCAGAAAGAGGGTGTCGTAGGTGCAATACATGCCTAAGGCGTTGGTGCTGTCGAGATGCGACGACGACCAATAGAAGCCATACCACCCCACGGCGTTCATCCGCGTGCCGTCCCTGATGCCTGATGCGGGGAGAAAGACCGCCCCGTGGGTTTCGATGATGTCGGTCCAGCAGGGCAGATTGACGCTGTTGTTTTCGATTTTTTGGATGGGTGAGTTAACGCCCTCGAACTGGAAGAGCGTGCTGTCCCAGTCGTCGGGGAAGATGATCATGCCAAACACGCCATCCACTACGGCTTTCACATAGCGATAGCCCGACGGGGTGTTACGCTCGTTCAGCAGATAACGGAACTCTTCGCTCGTCGGCGTGCGCCATAAGTGCTCTTGGTTGCCGCCGTTGCTGATGGCGTTGTAGCCCCAGTCGGCCAAGCCCGTCGAGTCACCCAAGTCGTATTTAGGGTCGCCATAGGCATAACAGTTTATGGCACCCATAATGCGCGACCAAGGCTGATAATTGTTTGCACCATGCGGATAGCCGCTGGTGCCCCAACTGAAGAGGTCGATCCATCCGTCGTATTCGGGGCCGATGTGCTCGTTGTTGCTGCCCACATAGTCGTATTGGTGCTCGGCAAAACGCCAAGTGTTCGTGTTGGCTTGGTATTGCAAGTTCCCTTTCGAGAAATACACCTGGTCGCCATTCTCGTTGATGGTGAACAGCCCGTTGACGGCACCTTCAGGCACGTCTGTCGGTGACAAAGGCGTCAAGGGCTGGGCTATGACGAGCCATACCAGTGCTCCCAAAGCCGATAACGCCGCCAAGAACAAGGACGACCGCTTGACAATGTGCCAGCGTTCACCGTTCCTGATGGCTTGTCGGAGCTCTTGGATACCTTGGAAGCGTTCCTCTGGGTTTTCTTTCAAGCATCGGTCGATAATCGAGGTCCCAGCCAGCCCAAATTGTTCCATGATTTTACCCAAGGCATAAATGTCGGAGGCAGGGGTGAGTTGGTCGGCCTTGGCCACCAGCTGCTCGGGGGCACAATAGTCGCGGGTGTAGCCCAAGTCGTGGACGAAGCTCTCGCTCCACCCGAAGCCGAGGTCGATGAGTTTGACGCTTTGGCTTTTCTTGGTGATGAGGATGTTGCTCGGCTTTAGGTCGAGATGCAACAAGCCTTTATCGTGGAGGTAGCCGATGGCCGAGAACAACTCGTCGAGGAAGCGTTGGCTGTTCTTTTTGTCCTTGAAGTATTCGGGGCGCTGCGCTACGAACGCCTCCAGGTCGTCACCATCCACATAGTCCATGCGGATGTATGGGCCTTCTTCGTCGATGTCATAGGCGAAGTATCGCACGATATTGGGGTGTTCCAAGTCGATGCCAAGTTCAAACTCTTTCTTGAAGAGGCTCATGTAGGCCTCCGAGTCGCGAAACTGTGGCTTGGGACGTTTGATGCAATAGATGCGGTTGTCCTTGATGAGACGATAACAATCGGAGGTGCCGCCACTATCGAAGAGTACCTCTTCCTGAACTTGTCGGTCGGTAGGGATGAAATCGGAATCCAACATCATAAGACCTCCTTAATAAAAAGTTCCGTCAATCCGTTCTGCCGTCCGGCGATATAACCCAACTCGTTGCCAGCGGCATCGCGAACGATTTCGCCGTTCCTCACGACCTGCAGCACTTGCAAGGGATATTGCAGGCGGAAGCTTTGGATGAGCACTTCGTCATGGGTCTGTAGCTTACCATTAAGACTTCGTGTCACAAGAAAACGGTTCTCGCCAATGCAGCGAAGCACGATGTGGCGGTCAGGGAACCACGAGGCCTCCACAAAAGAGCCTTCTCGAATCTCATCGGCGAAAAAGGCCTTTTCCACCCAGTCGCTTTCCACGGGCTGGATGCCTGTCAATGCTTCCCATGAAGGAAAGCCGAGATAATGGGCGACAGCATCAAGAGTGGTTTTTCGGGGCTCGATGGGTGATTTGGCATAACCCAATAACCGCTTCAAGGTGTTGACTCCCAATCTGTCAGCAGTAGGAAACGACTCCGACAGCACCTCAAAGTCCTTGGGGTTGTTAAAGTCGAGCCCCGATTTCTTTCGTATCATTTCTATGATGGAGAGTGACAGCATGGACAGGTGATTATAATGCAAAGATAAGCAATTCTTTCATGGAGCGAACTTTCGCCGAAAGAAATGGATGAAATGGATGAAAAAGAAACGATGGCGTTTGGCTATTTTTGTCTCCAAAGTTGAGAATGATGGTCAACACAGGAAGCAACCTCCATATTGGGCATCTCATCCGAGAACAGTTGAAAGCCGACCAACGCAGCGTCAGTTGGCTGGCGCGTGAGATTGGCTGCACCCGTAACCACGTCTACAAGATTTTCAACAAGGCATCGCTCGAAGGCGACTTGATTTTCAAGGTTTCCATCGCCATGAACTTCAATTTCTTCCAATATTACACGGCGGCATTCATGGATAGCATGAAAACGCGATTGGGCGAGGAAAAAATTTAGTGGTCTGGTTGGGAATCCCTTCCTGTTCCGTATCTTTGCGCCAACATTAGTATCCATTCTCATGAACAACTCGTTTACTATTGGAGGCCAAATTGTCGACCTCGTCAACACCAGGATTTTCTCGGGTGTGGTCGTCGTCGAAGACGGCAAGATCACCAAAATAGAGGAGCAGCCTGTGGGCAACACCCAATACATCATGCCTGGCTTCGTCGACGCCCATGTGCACATCGAGAGCTCGATGCTGGTGCCGTCGGAGTTCGCCCGTCTGGCGGTATGCCACGGCACCGTGGCCACCGTCAGCGACCCCCACGAAATCGCCAACGTGTTGGGCAAAGAGGGCGTCCGTTATATGATCGAGAACGGCAAGAAGGTGCCTTTTAAGTTTTTCTTCGGCGCCCCGAGTTGTGTGCCTGCCACGGCCTTCGAGACCTCGGGCTTTACCCTCGACGCCGACGACATCGAAGAGCTGATGGCCTCGCCCGACATCTATTACCTCTCGGAGGTGATGAACTACCCCGGTGTCATCAACGCCGATCCCGAAGTAATGCGTAAGATCGCTGCCGCGAAGCGTAACGGCAAGCCCGTCGACGGACACGCTCCCGCAGTCACCGGTCTTGACCTTCAAAAATACGTGGGAGCGGGCATCACCACCGACCATGAGTGCTTCCGTTTGGAGGGCGCCTTGGAGAAAATCGGTCTCGGCATGAAGATCCTCATCCGCGAGGGCAGCGCGGCCAAGAACTTCGAGGCCCTCATCCCGCTTATGGCTACCCATCCCGACAAGCTGATGTTCTGCTCCGACGACAAACACCCAGACGAGTTGGACGACGGCCACATCGACGTGCTGGTGCGTCGCGCCATCGAAGAGGGCTACGACGTGATGGACGTCCTGAAAGCCGCCTCGCTCAACGCCGTGCGGCATTACAACCTGCCAGTGGGATTGTTGCAGACAGGCGACGACGCCGATTTCATCGTGGTCGACGACCTACGCCGCCCTGTCGCCAAGCAGACTTATGTCAAAGGCGTGCTGGTGGCAGAGAACGGCGTGTCGAACTTCAAGTATGAGGAGACCGCCACGCCCAACATCTTTGAGCGGCCTTTCCTGTACGAGCAGGACCTTTTCGTGCCTGACGAGGGCAAGAGAATCAAGGTGATAGAGTGCCTCGACGGACAGCTCCTCACCAAGTGCGGCCTCGCCGAACCCAAGGTGGAAAATGGCGGCATCGTCAGCGACGTGGAAAACGACATCTTGAAGATGGTGGTGGTCAACCGCTACCAGCCCTATACGCCCGCCGTGGCCTTCATCAAGGGCTTCGGGTTGAAACGCGGCGCTTTGGCGTCGAGCGTGGCCCACGACAGCCACAACATCGTGGCGGTGGGCGTCACCGACAGAGACATCCTCCATGCCGTCAACCTGCTCATCGAGCATACGGGCGGCGTGACGGCCTATTGCAACACGGAGATGGTGGCGGTGCCTCTGCCCGTGGCGGGGCTGATGAGCAACGAAGACGGCTACGAGGTGGCGCAGGCCTACAAGAATGCCGACGCCCTGGCCAAGCGCTTGGGATCGACGCTCTTCGCGCCTTTCATGACCTTGGCGTTCATGGCGTTACTCGTTATCCCTGAGTTGAAGCTCAGCGATAGGGGATTGTTCGACGTAAAACAATTCGCACTTACGTCGCTTTACGAATCATAGGATATTCAAGCGGTTGGCGTCCTGCTTGACGAAGATGGCCAGCATGATGGTGAAGGCCAGCATGCTACTGCCGCCGTAGCTCAAGAAGGGCAGGGGGATACCGATGACAGGCACCAATCCGATGGTCATGCCGATATTGATGGCCACGTGGACGAACAAGATGCCCGCGATGGCATAGCCATACACACGGCTGAAGGTAGATCGTTGTCGTTCGGCGAGGATGATGATGCGCACAAGGAGCGCCACATAGAGCAGCACGACGATGGCGGTGCCGACGAAGCCGCCTTCCTCGCCGACGGTGCAGAAGATGAAGTCGGTGTGTTGCTCGGGAACGAAGTCGTATTTGGTCTGGGTGCCTTGCAGGAATCCTTTGCCCGTGAAGCCGCCCGAGCCGATGGCGATCTTCGACTGGTGCACGTTGTAGCCCACGCCTTGCGGGTCGTCGAGTTTGCCCAACATGACGAGGATACGGTTTTGTTGGTGCTGTTGAAGCACCTTATGGAAGGCGTAGTCGACAGAGAAGACGAAGACGAACATAATAGCGAAGACGGCCAGCATCTTGACGATGCCTTTCTTCTTGGTCACGATGTAGTACACCAAAGTGAGGACGAGCAGGCTGCCCAGGATGATGTACATGACCTTTTGGCTCCATATCAAGGTGAAGATAAACAAGAGGATGGCCGCGACGCCCGCCAACATCGCCCAGCCCGCGCCGGGGAAGCCTTCACGATAGAGCACGAAGATGAAGGACACGAAGACGATGGCTGAGCCCGTGTCGTTTTGCAGCAGCACCAAGGCCATGGGGATGAGAACGAGGACGGCGGCGACAATCTGGTCCTTGCGCTTCGACAGGTCCACGTCGAGGCGGTCGAGATAGCCGGCGAGCGCCAGGGCTGTGGCCATCTTGGCGAACTCGGAGGGCTGGAACTTGATGCCCGCCCCGAGGTCGATCCACGAGGTGGCGCCTTTGGTGGCCTTGCCATAGACCAAGACGACGAAGAGGCTGAAGAGGAAGAAGATATAGATCCACAGCGAGAAGGCGTTGAAAAACTTGGCGTCGATGAGGAGGATGACGAAGCCGACAAGCAGCGACGCTCCGATCCAGATGAGCTGTTTGCCATACACTTGCGACAGGTCGAAGATGCTGGGGTGCATCTCGTCGTATTTGGCCGAGAAGATGCTGAACCAGCCGATGACGATCAAGGCGAGGTAGATGAGTATCGTCACCCAGTCGATTTTTCCTATGATGCTGTTTCTTTCGTTCATCGTGCGTTCTTATATGAGATTCTACCTTCCATGATACGTTTCTCCAGGTCTTCGCGCACCGTGTAGCCTCGTATGTATTTCTCGATCATGAGGCTGGCGATAGGGGCGGCCCAGGTGGCGCCGTAGCCGCCGTTCTCGATGATGACGGCGAGGGCGATCTTGGGGTTCTCCTCAGGGGCGAAGGCGATGAAGTTGGAGTGGTAGTTGCCGTGTGGGTTTTGTGCCGTGCCCGTCTTGCCGCATTGCGGGATGTCCTTCAGCTCGTAGCGTCGCGCCGTGCCGTGCGGGCCGCTGAAGACGGTGCGCAGGCCCCGCTTCATCACGCGGACGTATTTCGGGTCGATACCCGGGTCCACCTTGGTGGTCATCACCTCGGGGATGGCCGTGGTGTCGCCGAAGCATTTGATGAGATGGGGCGGGTAGTAATAGCCCTCGTTGGCGATGATGGCGGCGATGTTACAGAGTTGCAAGGGCGTCACCAGCACCTCGCCTTGTCCGATGCCTAATGAGCGGATGGTCACCGAGTTCCATTTGTCGCCGTACATCTTGTCGTAATACTCGCGCGACGGGATGTTGCCCGAGCGCTCGCCGGGGATGTCGGTGTCGAACTTATGGCCGAGCCCCAGCTGATAAGTCATGTCCTTCCAATACTGGTAGCCGTTTTTGATGCCGCCGAACTTCGGGTTGTTGATAGTGGCCTTGAACGACTCGTAGAAGTAGGGGTTACAAGAGTTCATGATGGCGTTGGCGAAGTCGGGGCTGCTGCCGTGGCTGTGGGTGCACTTGATGGGCAGCGAGCCCGTGCCGCTGCAGTGGAAACAGGTGGCGGGGGTGATGCTGCCGCTCTGCATGGCGATCATACCTACCACGGTCTTAAAGGTGGAGCCGGGCGGATAGGTGCCGCTGATGGCACGGTTGATGAGGGGCTTCATCGGGTCTTCCTTGAGCTCGTTGTAGTGCTTGCCACGCTCACGGCCCACGAGGAGGTTGGGGTCGTAGGTGGGGCTGGTGACGAAGGCGAGGATCTGTCCCGTCGACGGCTCGACGGCTACGATAGAGCCTATCTTGCCCACCATCAGCCGCTCGCCGTAGGCCTGCAGCTCGGCGTCCATGCCGAGGTAGATGTCCTTGCCGGCCACGGGCTCCTTGTCGAGCTCGCCGTCCATGAAGCTGCCCATCTCGCGGTTGTGCACGTCGACCATCATCACCTTCAGGCCCTTCACGCCGCGCAGCTCCTTCTCATACGATTTCTCGATGCCCGATTTGCCGATGTAGTCTCCTTGGCGGTAGTAGCCTTCGCCCTCCTTGTCCTTGTCGAGCTCGGGCTTGCTGATCTCGCCGATGTCGCCCAAGGTGTGGGCGGCGATCGACTTGGGGTAGTGGCGCACGGTACGGGTCTGGAAATAGAAGCCGGGGAAGCGGTAGAGCACCTCGGCGATGTGGGCATAGTTCTCCTTCGACACCTGCGTCATGAACGGCGACGGCTTGAAAGTCGACTCCTTCTTGGCCTTGTTCATCCGCTCGATGAACGACTCCTTGTCGATATCCAAAAGACGGCAGAACGCCAGCGTGTCGAAGGGGTTGAGCGTGTCCTTGGTGACGGTCTGACGGGGCACCACCATGAGGTCGTAGACGGCCTCGTTGAACACCAAGAGCTCGCCGTTACGGTCGAACACCTTGCCACGGGCGGGATATTGGGTCACATAACGCAGGGCGTTGTTGTCGGCCAAGGCCACATATTCCTTGTCGATGACTTGGAGCCAAAATAATTTTAGGATAAACACGACTCCAACGACAATGAAGACGCCCATTATCAGTAACTTTCTGGTAGATAAACTGTTATTCTTCGTTCTCATATTCTTTTCAAGGTTGACAAAGGTATAAGTTTTTCTTGGTAGCTGGTACGGGTTGTCGGTGTTTTTTTTGAAAAAAATTTCTTTTCGCCAAAAAACGGGAAGGAAGTAAGAGCCGCTTGACTTTTTTTCGTACATTTGCACGGTTTTATATGCATATAAAAATGAAGAGAATCACTTTGGTGTTATTGGTTTTGTGCTGCGGTCTCCTCGGATGCGGCCGACAGGCGAATAATCGTGAGCTGATCCAGCGTAGCTTTTATAATACCGTTTGGGAGCGATTCGACTATTTGGACACGGACGTCGAGATCACCGACCCCACCACCTTCAACCTGAGCATGCAGATCAGCTTCACCGAAGACTATCTTTACGATTATATCGACCTCGTCTTCGTCGTCTTCACGCCGGAGGGCGACCGTTACAGAGCCAAGGAATACATCCCCAAACTCAAAGACGCCGACGGACAATGGAGCGCCGAGCTGGTCGACGGATGCTATACCTTCGACATCCCGATCAACAAAAACCTTCAGATCAGCGACAAGGGTACCTATCGCTTCCACATCGAGCAGAAGATGCCCATCACCCCATTGGTCGGTGTCAAGGAACTGACGCTTTTGAACAATTGAGAAACAATCAAATGATATGAAAACCATACGTAAACCATTCAAATTCTTGTTAGCGGCCTTGCTGTTCGCAATGACCTTCGCCTCGTGTGTGCCCCAAAAGAAGATGCTTCTGCTGAAAGACGCTCAGATGGCGGCCGAGAACCAGTCCATCAACTATGTGAACGAGCGCTCGGTCAATTATAAGCTGCAACCCGGCGACAACCTCTACATCCGTTTCCTCAACACTATCGACGAGCGCAGCGCCGCCTCTCTTAATGGCGATATCTCCAATCGCTCGACGCAGCTCTCCTCCGACGCGAGCATCTACCTCCAGTCCTACACCCTTGACGAGGATGGATGCATCGAGTTGCCGCTGACGGGCAAGATGGAACTGAAGAACCTCACCGTCGACCAGGCCAAGGAGAAGATGCAAAGGGAGCTCGACAAGTTCGTCACCCAGACCACCCTCATCGTGAAGCTGTCGAACTTCAACCTGACTCTCCTCGGCGAGGTCACGCGTCCTGGCATGTATAAGGTCTATCAGTCGCAGATCAACCTGTTCGAGGCCATCTCACTGGCAGGCAATATGACCAATTTTGCCAAAAACGATGAAGTGAAGATCATCCGTCAGACCGACAATGGCTCTGAGATCATCACTGTCAACATGGGCCAGGCGGACATCCTCTCTTCTCCGTATTATTACCTGAAACCTAACGACATTGTCTACGTCGAGCCGCTGAAGATCAAGCAATGGGGCTTCACCACCTTCCCGTATTCGACGGTGCTCTCTGTCGTGTCCCTTGCGGCTACTTTGTATCTGGCATTCAGGACTAGTTCTAGTCAACCACGTTAATCACCTTATATCATGGCAAACGAGAAACAAGTATACCTTCCCCAACAAGCCAAGGAGGAACAGAGTGTTGATATCAAACAATTGATATTCACAGCTTTGCATCATTGGTATCTTTTCGTTATCTTTGTTGTGGCGGCTTTGGTCGTCGGTTTCATCATCAACCGCTATTCGACCAAGGTGTATCAAACCTCCGGCACCATTCTCATCAAAGAGGGACGCGGTGGTTACGACCCTACGGCTATCATGACCACGATGAACTTCGGCAACATACAGAACATCGACAATGAGATCGCCGTTCTCAAGTCGTATTCACTCACCGACCGTGTCGTGAAGAAGATGGGCATTGAGGTGACTTACGTCGAGAAGGGACGCATCGCCACCACCGAGATGTATAAGAACGCCCCGTTCCTTGTCGAGATTGAGCGCAGCGTGCCGCAGGCGGTAGGACTGACCTACGAGGTGTCGTTCTTGAGCGACGGCAGTTTCAGGCTTCACGCCGAGGGAGAAGGCCTCAGCAAATACGACTATATCCTTTGTCAACAGGCCGAGAGCAACCCTTACGCCAAGATCGACTTGACGGAGGAATACAAGCAGGGCGAGTGGATCGACAACGGCTACAACCGCATCCGCATCACCGCTACGGAGCAATTCGACCCCGAGACGGTTAGCGGCCGCAAGATGTACTTCTGGCTCAACAGCTATCCCGCTCTCGTCAAGCAGATGAGCAGCTTCAGCGTGAGTCCCATCAGCAAGCAGGCTTCGGTGGCTTCGGTGGTGATGAATGGCACCAACAAACAGAAGATCGTCGAGTTCATCAACCTGCTCATGAACGAATATGTCAACCGCGGCTTGGAGAAGAAAAACCTCGTTTCCGAGAACACGATCGAATTCATCAACGACGAGTTGGAAGGCATACAGAAGTCGCTGAGTCAGGCCGAGACCGAGCTGAAGGACTTCCGTCAGAAGAACGACCTGATGAACCTCGACTTACAAGCCAGCCAGGTCTATACCAACCTGCAGGCCTTGGGTAAGGAACGCGCCGAGATGGCCGTCAACCTGAAGATATACAAGCGCATGCAGTCCTATATCCAGACGCAGATCGACGACCCCGAGAACCTGGCCTCGCCCAGCACGATGGGTATCAACGACCCCTTGCTCAACCAGTTGGCCCGTGACCTCGTCACATTGTCGCAGACCAAGGCCACGCAATCGCTGACGCTGACGGAGCAACACCCCCAGATCCAGAAACTCAACGAGCAGATCGTCACCACGAAGAAGGCCTTGTTGGAGACCATCAACAACCTCGTGGACAACGCCCAGTTGAGCCTCAACGAAATCGACCGCCGCATCGGCGTGCTCGAGTCGGAGTCGCGTCAACTGCCCAGCAAGCAACAGCAGCTCATCAACTACCAGCGTAACTTCGAATTCACCGACGACACCTATAAGTATCTGATGCAACGCCTGGCTGAGGCGCAGATCCTGCGCGCTTCCAACACGCCCGACAACGAGATCCTCGACGAGGCTCGTCTGGAACGGACGGTCAGAATCTCGCCGCGCACCTCGATGAACTATCTCATCGCCCTCATCATCGGCTTGCTGATTCCGGCCTTGTACCTCTTCCTGAAGAACTACTTCAAGACCACCATCAGCGACCGCAACGAGGTGGAGAAGCTGACCAACTATCCTATCATCGGACAGGTGGCGCAGACCAACTCGAAAGACCCGCTCTTGGTCGTCAACAACCCCAAGTCGCCCGTGGCCGAGTCGTTCCGCTCGATCCGCACCAACATCGAGTTCATCACGCAGAGCAAGCTGCCTTGCACCGTGCTCGTCACCGGCGACGTGCAGAGCATCGGCAAGACGTTCAACAGCATCAACATCGCTTCGATTTATGCCCTTTATGGCAAGAAGACGGTGTTGCTCGGCTTCGATATGCGCAAGCCCAAGCTCTATCAAGAGTTCGGCCTTAGCAACAATGTCGGTTTGAGTAGCTATCTGAGCAACAGAGAAAGCCTCGACGCCATCATACAGCCTTCGGGTAAGATCCCGTCACTCGATCTCATCACCAGCGGTCCCATCCCGCCCAACCCCTCCGAGCTGATCGCCTCCGAGAAGTGCAACGAGCTGTTTGAGGAGCTGAAGAAACGCTATGAGTACATCGTCATCGACACGCCGCCTATCGGCTTGGTCACCGACGCCCTGCTGCTCATGCGTCACACCGACGCCAACATCTTCATCGTGCGCCAGGGCGTGACCAACAAGAACGCATTTGCCAGCATCATCAAGGATCTTGAGGAGCGCGACATGCCGTTCTCCATCGTCGTCAACGGCCTTAAAGCCGAGAAGGGTTACGGCTATCGCTACGGCGGCAAGAAGTACGGCTACGGATATGGTTACGGATATGGTTACGGCTACGGCTACGGTTACGGTAGCGACTACTATGGCGAAACCGAGAACGGAGAGAAGAAGAGACATCGTCAAAAGAAAGACAAAGAGAGTTAGGAATCATAGTTCCCGGTCGTATGGACGAGCATAACGAGAAACACTGGCATGCCCTTTACGTCAGGTCGCGCTCCGAGAAGAAAGTGCTGTCGCAACTTGAGGACATGGGCATTGAGGCCTATCTCCCTTTGGTCACGGTGGTCAAGCAATGGAGCGACCGCCGCAAGAAAGTGGAGGAGCCGCTGTTTAAGTCGTATGTGTTTGTCAACTCCAGCGACAAGCAGTACATCTCGATACTCAATGTGTATGGCGTCGTCAAGTTCGTCTGCTTCGAGAAGGAGGCGGTCGTGGTGCCCGAGAACCAAATCCTTGCCATCAAGAAGTTTGTCAAGGACTACGAGCATGGCGATGAATACAAGATGCGGAACGACGAGGACTTGAAGGTGGGGCAGACGGTCAGGATCATCAACGGGCCCTTGAAGGGACTCACGGGAAGGCTCGACACCATTCGCAACAAACGCCATCTCATCGTCTATATCGACGTGGTGGGCCAATGCATCCCGGTGCATATCCCGCGAGCCAAGGTGGAGCCGGTTTGAAGAAGTCGGACGAAAAAGAGTGGACATTAAAAGAATATTTCTATTTTTGCAAAGAATTATAAAACCTAATTAGTCATGGATTCAGAAAACAAGAAAAAGTCAAATCAGCCTATATGGCTCTATGCCATCCTCGGCCTCTTGGCCATCGGACTGGTGTTTCTCTTGGTGCGCAACAACAATATGAAGAGCGACCTGAAGGAACTTGAAGCCGAAAAGGAGATGCAACGTCTTGACTTCGAGGCCGAAGTCGACAGCCTGCTGAAGGTGCACAACGAGCTGAAGGACAGCTATGGCGAGTTGAGCCTGGAGCTGGCCGAGAAAGACAGTATCATCCAAGCCGATGCCATCGAGATCAAGAGACTTCTCGATTCACAATGGGACTATAATCGTATCAAGAAGAGAGTCAACCAACTTCAGGAGATCTCGCAGCGTTATGTCCGTCAGATGGACTCGCTCTATACCGTCAACCGCGAGTTGGTGGCCGAGAACGAGCGCATCCGCGAGGAGTATCAAGCCGAGCGCCGTCAGAACTCCAACCTCACGCGCCAGAAGGAAGAGCTGACCAACAAGGTGAACCAGGCCGCCACGCTGAAGCTATATGACTACAGCGCCTGCGCCGTGCGTTTCAAGGGCGGTGGCAAGGAAACCGCCACTGACCGCGCCGACCGCGCCGAGCGTATACGTATCGACTTCACGGTGGCCGCCAACGACATCGTGACGCCGGGTACCAAGAACTTCTATGTGCGCATCGCCGATCCCACCAAGGCCATCATCAGCAAGGGCTCGGGCGACGAGTATTCGTTCAAGGCCAACGGCGAGACGTTGCAGTTCACCGAGAAGGTGCGCGTCAACTATGACGGCACCGCGACGCCGGTGAGAGCTTACTACTCCAAGCCTACCAACTTTGAGATGCGTCCTGGCACCTATTTCATCGACGTCTACGAGGAAGGCGGCAAGGTGGTGGGACAGACGACCGTGACCCTGAAATAATTTGAAAAAATAGTAGTATTGTTTTTCATTTATTTTGATTGTTAGTAAAGCCAGCCTTCGGGCTGGCTTTCTTCATTGTAGCACGGTCTGCAGCACCTCGTGCGAGTGGAAGTCGTTCATCACTGGGGCGTGAAGGCGCATGAAGGTAATCAAAATGTCGAGCATGACACGGCGCTGCTGGACGGACAAGGCCATACGGCAGGTCTCGTCGATGCCTTGGTCGAGCAAGGCGGCGAGCAAGGCGGCGTTGGTGGCGTCGACGTAGTAGGGATGCAGCGGATAGTCGTGAGCGAACGAGCCCTCCATCATATCGAAGCACCATCCCGCCTGATGGTTGGCCTTGGGGTAGAATCCCAGCTGACGTGTCAGCTCGAGGGTGAAATACAAGGGGAAGTTGGCGTAGCCTTCCTCCACGAGGTCGAGCCACTGCATCGAGCGGTGGACGAAGTCATACAAGGTGGTGTTGGGCGCTTCTTCTGTCAGGGTCTTCAAGAGCAACTCGCTGACGTACATCAAGATGGCGCTTTTGTTCATCACCAAGGGGACGCTTTGGTAGACCATCGAGAGCTGTGCGTCTTTCAGATAACGCAGGCTGCCTTTGTTGGGCTTGCCCGCCTCGACGTAGTGGATGAAATGCAGGTTCTGGAACAAGGCGGCCCGATTGCCAGCGCCTCGGTTGAAGGCGCCTTTCACCATATACGACCGCAAGCCGTATTCACGGGTAAACACCTTGACGATGAGGCTGGTGTCGCCGTAGCGGATGGATTGCAGGACAACGCCTTGGATTTTGTCGTCCATCAGTTCATGATCAGGATCTTGGTGGCGAACTTGTCGGTGCCCCGCTTGGTGCTGACGAAGATGTAATAGACGCCGGGCTCGACGCGCTCGCCGTTGATGTTGGTGAGGTCCCAGACGGCCTGTCCGCCTTCCGAGATCAGCTGGGTGACGAAGGTGCCGTCGACGGTGGTGATTCTCACCAACGAGTTCGACACCAGGCCTTTGATGCCTACAAAGCCGTTGAAGCCCATCCTGACGGGGTTAGGGTAGGCGATCACGTCGCTGACGTAAGGCTCGGGAGCGGCGGCTTCGCCGCGATAGGAGATGACGCCGCTGGCGGTGCCGAAGAACACCTCGCCGCTCTTGTCGATGGCCATGGTGGTGACGGCGTTGTCGAGTAGCGGGCTGTTGTCGACGTTGAAGTTATGGACCTCGGTGGGACGTCCGTCGAACGACATGAGATAGAGGCCCGACTCAAGGCCGAACCAGATCTGGTTGGAGCCTTCGACGGCGGCCATGGACAGCACGTTGGTGTTGGCGAACAGGTAGTCGTATTGGTCGGTGCCGTCATTGCGCGGCACGCGTTTCTGCGTGGCGTCGTAGTTGCCCGAGCCGTCGAAGATCTTACGCGTGTCTTCGAAGAGGCAGGGGCCGAGGTCGGTGCCCGCCCACACGGCGCCGTCTTGGTCGACGGTGAGGCAGTTGACGGCTCCTGTCAGGTGGCCGCTGCCCGTGGCGGTATTGAGGGTGACGGTCTGGTCGTCGTTGGGGTTGTCATAGGTCTTGTTGTCGTTGAAGACGATGAGCTCGCCGCCGCGACGGATGATCCATTTGTAGTCATTGTCGTCGATAAGGAGCGTGCCGATGTCGATGCCGCTCAGGCTGCCGCCCAGGCTATAGGCGTGCCAGGTGCCGTTACGTTCCATCATGCAGAGGAGCGACGGGGCGCCGGTGTTGGCGGCCCAGAGGTTGCCCTTGCTGTCGAAGGCGAGGCCGCTGACGTTGATGAGGCTCTGGTCCTGTACCCAAGGCTGCAGGGTGGAGTTGTCGGCGTTGTATACCTCCACCAGTTCGTAGCCCTTGAACTTCAAGATGCCATTGCCCCAGGTGCCCACGTAGGTGACCGACGTGTCTTTGGGATCGGTGGCGGTGCACACAAAGTCGGAGTAGCCGTTGAGGTCGGACAGGGTGTTGGCATTGAGGATGGTCCACGAGCCGTCGAAACGGGCGACACCTTCTTTCATATAGCGTTTGCCCCAGTTGGAGGCATGACCGCCCGTGGCGATCCACACCTGGTCGCCGCAGGCGTTGAGCTCAAACACGTTCTGCGAGGCGGGACCATTGGGCTTCACGTCCATATTGTTCCAACCGTCGCTGGTCTTGATGAGACCACGGCGCGTATCGCCAATCCAGTAGTTGCCGTTGGGGTCGCAGGCCGTCGAGAGGGGCTCGATGGAGCCGCCGGGCGAATAGATATTAAGCATCAGGTTGTTGTTCATATCGAACACGCTGACGCCGTAACGGTTGGTGGTGATGAGGCGGTTGGGATAGGCGCGGAGCTCCATCTTTTGTGTCACGTCTTCTTTGTTGAAATAACCCCATTGGCCGTTGGAAAGGGCGAAGAGCGTGTCGGCGTTGAAGCCGCCGTTGTAGTTCAGCAGGAGTTGGTTGCCGAAGACCTCCATCTCGCTGTAGGCCAGATGGGGATGGATGAGGCTGGCGTCGAAATGCCACGCGGCGTAGTTGGCCAGGTTGGTGGCGTCGAGGGAGGCATAATACAAGCCGTCGTCGGTGGAGGCATAAAGGCGGTTGCTGTAGATGGCCACGTCGGTGACGTTCACCGCTTCGCCTTGGTTGCCAATATAATATGTGTCTTTCACCTCTTCCTTCTTCAAGTCGAAGACGACGATACCGAAGCCGCAGGCCACATAGGCGAGGTCACCATTGAAGAACACGTTGTTGATGTTTTTGTTGCCCACGATGTTCTTGTCCTTGATGTCGCTCATGTTGTGGATGCCGCCGTCGGTGCAGATCAGGTCGACATTGGCGTTGGTGTAGGCCACCAGCAGCTTGCGTTGGCTCTCGTTGTAGCCGATGCAGCTGATGCCGATGTCAGACAACCCGTTGATTTTGTTGAGGATGTTGACGGAGTTGTCCTGCGTGTCGTAATAGAACAGCTCATACGGTGTGGCCGCATAGATCTTGTGGCCGACGGGCTCCACGTCGATGACCTTTTGGTAGGGCAGATGGGTGCGCCAGTTGCCTATGGAGACACCGTCTTGGGCGAACGAAAGCGCGGGGATGAGCCATGCGGCTATGAGGAGGGTAAAACTAAGTTTCTTCATATTTAATATGATTTGGGCGGTAAAAATACGAAAATATGTGATAATAACGGAGACAATCGGGTTTTATTGTGCGAATGGTAGCGGGTAATAAAAAAGCAAACAACTGAATATCAATTGTTTGCTTTCTGATTTTGTAGCCCAACTAGGACTCGAACCTAGATTTAAAGTTTAGGAAACTTCCGTTCTATCCCTTGAACTATTAGGCCATCAGGAATAAATCCGCCGCAAAGGTACGGATTTTTTCCGAAACGGAGGAAAACTTTATTTCAACTCCAGCACGATAGGGCAGTGGTCGGACTGCATCACCTCGGGCAGGATGTCGACGGCGGCGATGCGGTCTTTGAGGTTATCCGTCACCATGTGGTAGTCAATGCGCCAGCCAAGGTTCTTGCCGCGAGCGCCGGCGCGGAAGCTCCACCAGCTGTAGCGATTGGGCTCCTTCACTAAATGACGGAAGCTGTCAATGTAGCCGTCGCTGAGGAAGTCGGTCATCCACTGCCGCTCCTCGGGCAGGAAGCCGGACGAGGTGTCGTGTTTTCGCGGGTTGTTGATGTCGATGTCCTCGTGGCAGATGTTGTAGTCGCCTGAGAGCACCAGTCGCGGGCGTTCCTTCCTCAATTCGTTGACGTATTTGCGGAAGAAGTCGAGCCACACCATCTTGAATGCCTGGCGCTCGTCGCCCGTGGTGCCCGAGGGGTGATAGACGCTCACCACCGACAGGTCGCCGAAGTCGGCGCGGAGGAAGCGACCCTCGCTGTCATAGAGAGGCTCGTTCATGCCGTAGACCACGTTGTCGGGCTCTTGTTTCGTGATGAGGCCCACGCCGCTGTAGCCCTTCTTCTGTGCGGGAAACCAATAGTGGTGATAGCCCATCATCTCGAAGTCCATTAGGGGGATCTGGTCGGGGGTGGCTTTCAGCTCCTGGAAGCAGAGCACATCGGGTTGGTAGTCGTTGATCCATTGCAGCAGGCCCTTGTTGATGGCCGCGCGGATGCCGTTCACGTTATAGCTAACAATCTTCATATTCTCAGTTTTTCGCCTATAGCTTAAGGCTTATGGCCAATGGCTGTTCAATCTTGGTTGAAGCAGCCATTGGCCATAGGCTATTGGCCATATGCCTATTAATGCTGCGAAAATAATGAAAAAGTCGCCTCTTTTCGCTTTGCGCCATACTTTTTCCTATTTTAGCGGCCGAAATCGAAAGATTCAACGAAGTTAAAAACGACCAAGATGAAACTCAAGGAAAGGCTCAACGGATGGATCGACCGCTTCAACACATGGCGGACGACACATATGAGTGACCGTCGTTTTATGCTGATACTCAGCGTCCCGACAGGTTTCCTCGCCGGTGCCGCCGCCGTCATCATCAAGAAGTTGGCGCATGGCATCCGCGACTTGGTGTATAACCATGTCATCAACGCGTCGTTTTCCTACTCCCATTGGCTGTATTTCGTCTGCCCCGCCATCGGTATCCTGCTGACTATCCTTTTCTGTAAGTTCGTCTTGAAGAAGGACGTCGGCCATGGCATTCCTGGCATCCTATATGCCATTAGGAAGAACAAAGGCAAGGTGAGTCGCAGCAGCACTTGGTCGAGCATCGTCACCAGCGCCCTGACGGTCGGCTTCGGCGGTTCGGTGGGTTTGGAAGGTCCCAGTGTGTCGACGGGTGGCAGCATCGGTTCCAACATCGCGCAGGCCTTGAAACTCGACTACAAGCATACCATCCTGCTCATCGGCATGGGTGGCGCGGCGGCCTTGGCGGCCATTTTCCAGGCGCCCATCACGGGTATCGTCTTCGCCCTTGAGGTGTTTATGATCGATCTGTCGCTCAATGCCTTGGTGCCCATCATCTGCTCCTCGTTCGTCGCCATCCTGACGGCCTATTGGTTCTTGGGTCAGACGGTGGAGTATCCCGCTGTCATCGCCGAGGGTTTCATTCCGAGCAACGCTTTGTATTACATCGGTCTGGGCCTGTTCGCTGGCTTGGTGTCGGCCTATTTCCTCAAGGTGACCTTCAGTGTGGAGAAGAGCTTCAAGAAGGTGCAGTCGCCATGGGCGCGATTCTTCGTGGGGGCTACGCTGTTGGGCATCCTTATCTTCCTGTTCCCCGCCCTCTACGGCGAGGGTTACGAAGCCATCAACTCGGCCTTGCGGGGTGACTATAGCGCGGTGTTCGGCAACCCTTGGTTCGCCAAGTTCAAGGAGTTTGACTTCGTGGTCATCATTCTCTTTGCGGGCATGATCTTGTTGAAGGCCTTTGCCACCGCCTTTACCTTTGGCGCGGGCGGCGTGGGTGGTACTTTCGCTCCGGCGTTGTTCATAGGAGCGTTCACGGGCTTGTTCTTTGCCACCTTGGTCAACTATCTTGGAATAGGTGACTTGGACCCCGCCAAGTTCGCCCTCGTGGGCATGAGTGGTCTGGTGGCGGGCATGCTCCACGCCCCGTTGACGGGCATCTTCCTCATCGCTGAAATCACCAACGGCTATGCCCTCATTGTGCCCCTGATGATCGTGTCGGCCTTGGCCTATGCCATCAACAGGCTGTTCTTCAAACACAGCATCTATACCAATGCCGTCGCCGAGCAAGGCGTGGAGGTGACGCATAACAAGGATAAGAGTATCCTTAATATGATGGCTATCAACCAGTTGATAGAGACTAACTTCAGCCCCATCGATCCCAATTGCACCTTTGGCGATCTGTTGCCGCTTGTGGCCTCATCGAAGCGCAACATCTTTCCTGTGGTCGACAAGGAAGGTTTTTTCTGTGGTCATGTGTTGTTCGATGATGTGCGCGGTATTCTTTTCGATTCGAGCCATTACGACCAATCCATCCAAAACTACGCGGTGTTGCCCGATTATGTCATCCACCCCGAGGAGCCCATGGAAGAGATTGTGCATAAGTTCCAGCAATCGGGTAAATACAACATTCCTGTCATTAAGGAAGGAAAGTATTTGGGATACCTTTCTCGCGCCAATGTGTTCTCAGCGTACCGCAATATGTTGAGCGAGATCTCCGAGGATTAACGTTTCTTTTTAAAGAATTCTGTCAGCAATGCGAGGCATTCCTCTCGCATCACCCCCGTTTCGGTTTTCGTCTTGGGGTGTAGCATATTACCGAAGCGCGAGAAGCCGTTCTTGGGATCGTCGGCAGCCCAAACCACTTTGCCAATATGGGCGTGACACAAGGCTCCGGCGCACATGGGGCAGGGCTCTAGGGTGACGTAGAGCGTGCACTCGTCCAGATATTTGGCGCCCAAGGTATTGGCGGCGGCGGTGATGGCCAACATCTCGGCATGGGCCGTCACGTCGTTGAGGGTCTCGGTCTGGTTGTGGGCGCGGGCGATGATTTTGTTGTTGCATACCACCACGGCGCCGATGGGGATCTCGTCGGCCTCAAGGGCGAACAAGGCCTCTTGGTAGGCCTGTTTCATATAGGATTCGTCGGAGAAAACGGAGAGCATTTTTTAGTTGAGAATTTAGAGTTTAGAGTTGAGAGTAGGGGCAGACCTGTGGGTCTGCCCAGACAGGTTGCTGAGCTTGTCGAAGCACCGTTATAATGGTCGACCCTTCGACGGGCTCAGGGACCTTAATCCAGTAATTTCAAACCCATCCCAATCGGGTCCCAATGGGAATTTCCCCCTGAAACGTTGTAGTTTTTCGTAATCCAAGGTGCAGTGGAGCACACATTCTTGGTATGGTTCTGCTTTGGAGATGATCTCGCCTCGTGAATTGATGACCTGCGACTCGCCGCTGTAATGCAAGCCGTGGGCATCCTCACCCACACGGTTCACGCCGATCCAATAGGCTTGGTTCTCGATGGCGCGAGCCACTAAGAGCGTGTTCCATACCACCATCCTCGAGTCGGGGAAGTTGGCGAGATAGAAGGCCAGGTCGTATTCGTATTGTCCGTCCTGGTAGCGGTTTCTTGCCCAAACGGGGAAGCGGATGTCATAGCAGACCATCGGACGGATGCGCCAACCGTTGAGTTCCACAACCAGTTGTTTTTCACCGCGTTCCACCAGTTGGTCCTCGCCGCCCATGGTGAAGGTGTGCCGTTTGAAATACAACTCATGGCTGCCGTCGGGGCGCATCCACACGAGGCTGTTGTAGTAATGCCCGTTGATGTCCAAGGGGAAGGTGGTGGCGATGACCGCGTTTTTGGCTTTGGCTTGTCCGCGCAGCCATTGTATGGTGGGGCCGTCCTCCTTTTCGGCGAATTGCTTCGGGTCGACAGGGAAGGCCGTGGTGAAGGTCTCGGGCATGAGGATAAGGTCGGTGCCAGGGCGCACCTGATCCAACAGCTGGCCGAAACGCTCCAAATTGGCGGTCTTGTCCTCCCAAACGAGGTCGGCTTGGATGTAGGCGATGTTGAGGTTTTGCATAATAATCGGTCCTTCGACAGGCTCGAGCCTGATTTTTTCGCAAAAATAGAAAATTAATCTTACTTTTGCCGAAAAATAGGGCGTCATGAGCTATACCTATGATTATCCGCGTCCTTGTGTGACCACAGACTGCTTGATATTCAGGAAAGTAGAT
Organism: Candidatus Limimorpha sp.; assembly: GCA_045132275.1. Taxonomy (GTDB): domain Bacteria; phylum Bacteroidota; class Bacteroidia; order Bacteroidales; family F082; genus Limimorpha. The sequence continues at coordinate 269,463 of JBGURY010000013.1, read as the reverse complement.
ACAGCATGGAGTCTGCTCCTCATCAAGCGTGGCAACGAGCCTTTCAAGGGCTGCTGGGCGCTGCCTGGCGGGTTTTTGGAGATGGACGAAGACCTGGAGACCTGCGCGGCACGGGAATTGCAGGAGGAGACAGGACTGACGGGCATCGAACTGCATCAGCTCTATGCCTTCGGAGCGCCTAACCGCGACCCGCGTCACCGCACCATCAGCGTCGCCTTTTGGGGCGTTGACGAAACGAACCAACAAGCAGTGGGGAGCGACGACGCGGCCAAGGCACAGTGGTTCGCCCTCGACAAGTTGCCAGGTCTGGCCTTCGACCATGAGCTGATCATACAGAAAGCCATATCGAACGAAGAAGTGAAATCGATGTTAACTGACTAATAAGACTTGAATCACAATGAAGAAGTTGCTCAATTTGGTCTTCGCTTTTGTCCTCGCGCTGGCTTTCAGCGCTTGTAAGGATGTTGTCCCTGACCACAATGGTTTCGACCAAGCTAAGCTGGTGGGTAAGTGGCAGGAAGGCAGTGTCTTTGAGCGTTACTACGATACTGTCTTTGAGCGTGTGCTCGCCAGTGGCGACACGGTGCGCGCCAACGGCGTCACTTGGGACGAGGCCGACGACATCACCGAGGAAGAGGGCCAACTTTTCAACTGGACGCTGACGGGCTCCACCTTGAAGCAGGAACATATCAGCACTTTTATTATCGTTCCCAAACTGTACACCATCACCACGCTCGACGACCACGAGTTGGTATATGATGATGATTACGGAGGGAAGCATTTTTTCATCAAGGTTGAATAGTCATGAAAAAGGCACTGAAAATCACCGGCATCGTCTTGGCCTCCCTCGTGGGGGTGGTGCTCATTGTGGCAGGCATCGCCGTGGCGATGCTCACCTCGTCGGGGCGGCTCACCAAGATGGTCAAGAAATACGCCCCCGAGTTCATCACTTGTGAGATGGAGTTGGACAAGGCCGACCTCACCTTGTTCAAAACCTTCCCCAACGTGGGCGTCGACATCGAGAACGTGGCGCTCATCAATCCGATGGCGGGCTCGCCATCCGATACCTTGGCCAACATCGATGACCTGACGGTGGTGCTCGACCTCAAGAAACTGCTGAAAGAGAAGGAGATTGTTGTCAGGAAGTGCATCCTCGAAGACGCATTCGTGAACCTGTACACCGATTCCATCGGCAACAACAACTTCGATGTCTTCAAGAAGAAAGAGGACAGCGACACCACCAAGACCTCGTTTGATTATCTGGTTGACATTGAGGAAGTGAAGCTGAAGAACTCCACCTTGTTCTATACTGACGACCGCCATCAGATGACGGCGCAAGCCAAAGGCCTTGACTTGGATCTGAAAGGCAAGATGGAGGACAAGGATATCGATGCCGACTTGACTTTGAATGCCGATGACTTAAGTCTGAAGATGAAGGCCATACAGCTGGCGACAAAGGCTGTGGACCTTGATTTCGACGGCGATATAGCCAATATGGACAAGATTGAAGGTACCCTGAAACTTTCCTCGCCCGACATCAGCCTCTGTCTCAACGAGCCCTATCTCGAAAACGACACCTTGAGCCTGAACGCCCCGGTTCAGTTCAGTCTGAAGGACATGAAAGGCCACCTCGACAAAGCCCAAATCGGCCTGAACAAATATGTGATCGATGTGGACGGTGACGCCGAGATCGCCAACAACGGCGATGTCAATCTTGATTTGGCACTGAATACCAACACCTTGGTTGTCGAAGATGTGTTGACCTACCTGCCCGAGAAACTGCAGAAAAGGCTAAGCAGCATCGAGTACAAGGGCAAGGCGACCCTCTCTAACGTGGAGGTGAAAGGCACCCTCAACGACAGCCTGATGCCGTTGATCAAGGCGAATGTGGTGACCGACGATGTGATCGTCAACGTGAAGACTTTGCCTTATCCCTTTACCGAGGTCAACCTTGACGGCGCCTTGGCCTTGGACCTTAACTCCGACACCAACATGTTGACCGTCAATAGTTTGAGTGCGAAATTCAACCGCAGCAGCATCACCGCCGATGGCGTGGTGGACGACCTGTTGGGCAATATCGGGCTGAAACTCAAGGTGAAAGGAGACGTGCCGTTGACCGACCTCAAGGGTTTCCTGCCCAAGAAGATGAAGCTGAACGGCCGCACGAATCTCAACTTGACCACCAATTTCACCGTCGACCAGCTGATGAAGTCGTTGGACGACTACAACCTGAATCGCCTGAAGGCCAACGGCACCTTGAAGATCAAGGACTTCGCCTTCGATATGGACACCGTCCAAGTGACGTCGCCTTTGATGAACGTGGGTCTGACCCTCCCGGCCTCGGCCAAAGGCAAGAATCGTAAGGGCGCCTATGTCACCTTGGCCTCGCAGACGCTGCAAGTCAAGGCGGGGAAGGGTGTCCAAGCCGACATGAAGAGTCCCGACATCAAGTTGTCGGCCGACAACTTCAAGGGTGGTATTGAGAAGATGCTCTTGGATGCCGCCTTGAATTTCAGCCATCTGGACTTGGTGTACGACACCATCACGGCCCATATCAATGCTCCTGCCTTCACCATTGTAACCACACCGGACAAGAGTGCCAAGCGCCTGAAGGCCCGTGTCACCCTCGACGGCAAAGACATCGACGCCAAGATGGGCAAGGGCTATGCCTTGAACAGCAATACGCTGAAGGTAAATGCTTCGGTGGACGAGAACAAGAAAAAGAACGATTTCCTGAACCGTTGGAATCCTTCGGCGGACTTCAACTTGGGCAATGCGGTGTTGCAGGTGGCTGGCATCGATGAAGACATCAAGATCAGCAACATCGATTTCCTCTTCAACTCGCATGAACTCGACTTCAAGAAGAGCACCATACGCCTCGGCAAGTCCGACTTCAGCCTGCAAGGCAGCGTCATCGGCATCAAGGAGTGGATCGAGGACCACAAGAACCTGATGAAGGGCGAGATGCAACTCATCTCGAATTATGTCGACATTAATGAGATTCTGGATTTGACCAGTGGCTTGGGCCGTTCGGCCGCTGAGCCTGTCGAAGCGACCGAAACCAAGGGAGACGACCCCTTCATGGTGCCCGAGGGCATCGACTTCAACTTCGTCCTCAACACGAAGAAGGCCTTGTACGACAACTTCGACCTGAACAATCTCAACGGCACCATGACGGTGAAGGACGGCACGCTCATCCTGCGTGAGATCGGCTTTACCAACAAGGCCGCCGAGATGCAGCTGACGGCCCTCTACCAGTCGCCGCGCAAGAACAACCTCCTCCTCGCCATGGACTTCCACTTGCTGCGGGTGCAAATCAACGACCTGCTGACGATGATACCCTATATCGACACTTTGGTGCCTATGCTGAAGTCCTTCGACGGACAGGCCGAGTTCCACATCGGGGCCGAGACCAACCTCACGTCGAACTACCAGCCCAAGATATCCACCCTACGAGCGGCTGCCGACATCGAAGGCAAGAACCTGACCGTGAACGACAAGTTCACCTTCACGAAGATCACCGACATGCTGGACATCAGCACCAACGGCCAGTATCGTGTCGACAGTCTTGACGTGCAGCTCACCGCCTTCAAGGACGAGATCGACCTGTGGCCTTCGCAGATCGCCATTGGCAAATACAAGGTGACGGTGGACGGTCGCATGAAGCTCGACAAGAACGGCGAGTACCACCTCTCGGTGACGCAGTCGCCGCTGCCCGTGCGTCTGGGTTTGAAGATCTCGGGACCGCTCAACAAGCTGGAATACAAGCTCGAAGACTGCAAGTATCCCAACCTCTACAAGCCCAACAAGCGCAACGACACGGAGCAGATGTATTTCGAATTGAAGAAGATGATTGCCGACCGCTTGAAGGCGAATGTGCGTTAGCTTTTGTTTGCCATTACGGCTATAGATTCGCTTCGGATTTTGAAGGCATGTCATACCGAGCCAAAATGGCGAGTGTATCTATGCCTTCAAAATCCTCGGAATGACATAGCCGTAAGGGTGGTTACAGTCATAGTTCATTAATAATTTCCTCAAAACTCCGTTCGTCCTCCAAACCGTTCATCTTTTCCTGCTTGATGCGCGACTTGCGGCGGGCGTAGGAGTTGGTCTGCAGGTTCATCAGGATGGAGATGACTTGGTTGCTGAAGCCTTGCTTGGTGAGGCAACAGATTTGCAGGTCGCTTTTGGTCAGGGCGGGGTATTTTTCCATCAGCCGTTTCGTGAAGTTGCCATAAACCTTGTCGATGAGCGTCACGAAGTCGTCCCACTCGTTCTCCTTTAGGTTGAAGTCGAGGGTCGAGGCTGTGATTTGCTCGGTGAGGGCGAGGGCGGTGACGTACACCTTGTTTTTCTTCAGTTCCAACTCTAGCTGGTTCTTCATCTCCTCGGCTTTCACTTTGGCGCTCAAGGTCTTCTGTCGCAGGAGCAGCAAGGTGACTGTCAAAACCACCAACAAGGCACCGAGGATGAGATAAAGGTATAGGTTCTTCAGCTTCTGCTCCGATTGCAGTTGGCTCTTCTGCATCTGCAGGTCGTATTCCGCCTTGATGCGCTGCATCTGTTCGCTGCGGTGCGTTTGGTCGGCCTCCATCATGTTCTCGTTGAAGCGTTCGTGGCATTCCAAGGCTTGCTGGTAGTCGCCTTCCAACTGGTGGATGAAATACAGGCATTGGTAGGCCGACATGCGGACGCCCGCCATCTCGTTTTGGGTGGCTTCGGTGAGGTGGACGATGGCAAGGCTGTCCTGCTCCAAATAGTAGTAGGCGAGGCCTAGGGTTAGTTGGCCGTCGCCTTCGGCACCATCGGCCAGGGCCTGGCTGACGCGCTCGATTGCCTGCTCATAGTCTTCTTTTTCCAGCAGCACGTCGCGACTCGATTCCAGCAGGACTTCGTCCTCCATGGTCTTGTCATTTAGGGCCTTGGCGATGGCAAGGGCTTCGTCGTAGTGTTGCCTGGCAGTGTCGAGGTCGCCCAATGAGGCCGTCGCCCTGCCGCAGTTGCGCAGCGCATTCATTAATAAGGTGGAGTCGTTGAGGGCGCGTGCCAAGGTGGCGGCGTCGACGTGGAGCGGCAGGGCCTCCTCAAAGAGTTCATGCTTCCAGTAACAGAAGCCGAGGTTGTCCTCGATTTGGGCTTTCAGCCGTTGCGCCTCGGGTAGGTCCATGTCGCAGTGCTCGATGGCCAGCAGCGCTTGGCTGAAACTCTCGGCGGCTGCCTCCGTTTGTTTGTCGGCACGCTGCTCAAGGCCTTGCTGGAAGTGTGTCTCTGCCTCCGCGAGCCAACGCGTCTTGTTTTGGCAGGCCGATAGACAAGCCATTACAAGGAGGACCACCATGTAATATCTTGGTTTCATTGTTTCACGAATTTCATGGTTTGTTCGTCCACGCTAATGTAATACATGCCTATTGGCAATTTGCTGATGTCGATTTGCAGGGTCTCACCATGAATAGTGCCTTGCAGCAGTGTCTGTCCCATCAGGTTGGTAATGCGGTAGGTTGTGGTCGGTAGAGACGTGCTATGGCGCGTCTCTACATAGAGGACACCGTTGGTAGGATTGGGATACACCGCAAATACCGCATTGTCAGGCAGCTCGTCGATGCCTTGCAATACCGAATGGATGGCGTCGCAATCCTCGTCGCCGTTATGATAAAGCAAGGCGTCTTCTACCCAGTAGCAGCGCAGGCCGTCCACGCGGAAGCCTCTGCCTTGGTTCATCAGTTTTTCGGGGAAGAAACTGGTCATGTGGCCGAAGCCCACGACAATCTCCCCATTAAAGACCTCGCCAGCATCACTGATATACAGCCGTTTGTGCGTCTCGCCGTCGTATTCAAAGACGTCCACATCATCCACATGCACGGTGATGCTTTCCGTCCCGACCTTGATTTCCCATTCGTCGCCAGCTTTGGCGTTATAGTCGTAAAGCGTGGTGAACTCTTCCAAGTCTTTGTTCCACCAATACACGATATTGCCTTCTTCGTAGATGTATTCGTGTGACACTTCAGTTGGTTCGTCGCGGTCATAGTGTGTGTTACTGCGTACGATGACCTTGGGGCGTTTGCCTTGCATCACGGTGTCTGTCGTATACTCAAGATGCTGGAAAGTGGTGCTGCCATCGTCCCATTGGATTTCGTAGTACCATTCGGACAGTCTTGGGATCGTTTTTTCTATAGTGACATAATGCAGGTTAATGGTGAATTGGTTGACATTATAATTGACATAGTTGTTGCAGGCACGTTGCCATTCATACAGGTCTGGGTTAAAAAAGAGCGTTTGGTCCGAAAACACATCCCACGCCCATTCGTCGGCGTTTTTCTTTAGGAACGAAATGGTAAGTATTTGTGCGTCGTCATCGAAGTGGTAAATGGTTTTTTTGGTGATGTTCCAAATGGAATTGTCGGCCGACCATGCGCCTGTTTGGTATTCCACGACGCGGTCTTTCTCGTCATAGACATAATGCGCGACAGCCGAGTTTGTCCAATTGCCATCGGTGAATTGTTGTGTAACGATGCTGTCTGTCTTATGATGTGCGGTGTAGGAAAAGGTTTGCAACGTTCGTAAGGCGACCACGCCACTGTTGTTGTAAATGTCGGTTTGTGAGTCAACCACTTGATGTCGGGTATTGTAGTGGATGATTGTTATAGAATAAAGTCGAAGGTTGTCTTCATCACCGACCGATAAAGACTCTATCCGGGTTCGATTCCCATCTTCATACTCGTATTGATAGTTTTGAATGTATCCATCATCACGGGTGGTTATCTTCTGATACAAACGATGGTTGTCGTCATAGAAATATTCAGCAAAACCACCGTCATACACTTGATTCCATGTTTGCGAATAATAGGTGATTTGGTCAAAAGCGTTATAGTTGAAGACGCAATCTTCTGTTAGATAGGGATGTCCTGCATAGGTGGACAATATTGTAGAGGGTCGTGATGGAAAATGCTCGAAAGAATAATTGGTTGAGACATGCTCCGTAAAAGTGTAATTCATCAATATCCCATCTTGATTATAAATGAATTCAGAAGGGTATTCATAGGTGACTTCACCCCAGATGTTGAGTTTTTGACCGCTGATATGATCAGGGAATGCAATGGAATCGTAAACTATGGGTGAACTGTCGAAACAAGCAACGAGGGTAGTGTTTTGGTCCAAGGTAAAGGTGTATTCGGGTGAAAAGCAAACCATTTCGATGCCTTTTTTCCAATAGCTGAATACATGCCCTGGGTTAGGAGTGGCCCTGACGAAAGCCGTATTGTCTTCACAATTCTCTGGAATTGAAACCACTTCGGTGGTTCCGAGGTCTGGTGAGTTGCATACTACTTCTAATTGTGGAACCCCGACAAACACGCCTTGAAGATTTGTGAACTGATCCCATTGTTCATTCGTCGCAAATTGGTCGAATGCGAGGCAGCTGACGTAAACAGGGATGTCGGTGGGAACATTTTCAAATATTTCATCATCATAAAAATACAGATTGTATGCGTGGGAATATTTTGGGAGTGCAGGCGTGTTGCAATAGATGGATTGTAAGTTGGTACAGTATCTGAATGCACCAGTTTCAATGGTGGCGACCGAGGATCCTATGGTGAGAGACAACAGGTCGGTGCAATGAGCGAAGGCCCAGGCACGTACTGTAGTCACAGAATTTGGGATTTCTACGGATGTTAGTCCTGAATGACTAAATGCATCCTCTTGAATGGATACAATTGTATTTGGAAACTCTACAGATGTCAGTTCATGGCATTGATAAAAAGCATGTTGGCCAATGGAAACCACGGTATAGGCATTCCCTTCGTATTCTACAACTTCGGGGATAATTAAATTACCAGTAGGCTGGGTGTAACCACTCCAATTTGTGTGTGGTGGACTTATTGCAACGGTAGTGTCGTCTATGATTGAATAATAGAGAGTATCTCCAGATGGGCATACGGCCGAAAAGTCAAAAAACTGATATTGTGCAAAGATACTCGTTGAGAGAGCCATCAGAAACACGATTGTGAATAACTTTTTCATGGTATCAAGTTGTTTAGTTGTTTATTCTACAAGGAATTTCATGGTTTGTTTGCCCACACTGATGAAATACATACCGGCGTGCAATGATGACACGTCGATGGTTGTAGTGTTGTCACATTGTGGAAACTGTACGGACAATGTGCCCGTCAACAGGATTTGTCCATTGACATTGGTGATGCGGTAGGTTGGGTCTGGTAGAGACGTGCCATGGCGCGTCTCTACAAATAACAGGCCATTGGCGGGAATGGAATATACGGCGATGCCTGATAGGTCGTTTTCATTTGAGTTGAGCGCTTCTTCTTCTATAAAATTGGTGAATTCTTCCCAATACTCCGCCTGCTCATACAACGGCTTTGTTTCCCTAGGTATATATACTGGGATGTCTTTCGGAACCCCGTTGAAGGTTCGCCATTGACAAGTTGGGGGTATGATTCTATCTACGGTGATGCTGCTTAAATGATTGCATCTGTTAAATGCCGCGTATCCGATTACTTCTACCCCTGATCCAATCGTTAGATGTGATAAGTTGATGCAAGTATTGAAGCAACTCTCACCTATGGTTGTCACAGAATTGGGAATTGCTACATCGGTGAGTCTTGTATTCCAACAAAAGGCTTCTTTTTCTATCGTTTGTAGGTTTTCTGGCAAAACCAACTCCCCAATCAACCCAGGTTCATTAAGGTCCATATCAGCATAAAATGCTCCTTGGCCTATTTTTATAATGGTATTTGGAAAAATTACTGAAGTAAGGTCGCAGTAATGAAAAGCGTGGGCTCCTACTTCTACAACGGTGAACAGGATGCCATGAGACTCAACAGTTTCGGGAATGATTACATCGCCACTTGGGGCTGGCGCTCCATAATAATATGTTTCATAGTATTCGTAACTGTCCCAGTAGTATTCATAATAGGTTAATGCTACGGTTCTTTCATTAAGACTAATGACGTTGTAGTATAGGGTTTGTCCAGAAGGGCAAACGGCATAAAAATCATAAGCGAATGCATTTATGCCCAAGGTTGTCAAAATGATGATTGCAAATAGTTTTTTCATGGCTTCTATTTTTTTGATTGCATTGCAAAAGTATGGCATTTCTCCAAAGGAAATACAACTTGTCAAGACTTTTGGAGGCCTTGTCTATCATTGTGCGATGGTCTAAAAACATAAAAAATTGGATTTCAATTTATTACAAAATCGAAATCCAATCGTTGTCTATGGGGTTGTCTATGTAGAGACGGTGTGCACACCGTCTCTACAACGTGTTTTTTGGGCGTCTCTACCAGTCCGAATCCCAGTCGGTGCCGCCGCTGTCCCACGAGTCGCTGCCACTGTCCCAGTGGCTGTCGTTGTCCCACGAGTCGTTGTCGTCGCTGTGGCTACCCGAGTCGTACCACGAGGTCTCTTCAAAGTCCTTGCCGACATGATTAGTAATCTGGTAGTCCTTGGCGTTTTTGTCCGTGATGTCGATGTCCTCGGTTGCCTTGTACCAGTCGTCGGTCTCCTTGTCGTAATAGTACCACGAGGAGTTCTGGTGGTAGTATTGGGTGCCGTTGTAGTTGTAGTAGCCGTTCGGGGCGTCGTTGCCGAAGATGGCTGTCAATATGGCCAGAACGACGAAGACGATGATGGCGATGAGACAGCCTTTCTTCCTTTTCTTCTTTTTATAGGATTTGTCCACAACGTACTGCTGCGTGCTGCCCGCAGGGCGGTTGCCTTTTTGGTCGGCGATCTCCGCCTTCAGGCGTTGGTACAGCTCGTTGACGGCATACTGCTCGTCGGAGCCTTGGTAGCGGACGGCGCGCTCGCCGGTCGACTTGTTCTTGTAGACCACGAAGTCGCCGTTGCCGTCCCTGTAGATACCAAAGGCCTTCGGCTCGCGGATGTCCTTGCCGATGAAGAACCTGGTGATCTCCTCGGGCGGCAGGTGATGGGCCACATACCACTCTTTCAGTTCTTCGATGGTCTTGGGTTGCCCCTTGGCCGTGCGGTGGGCTCCCGAGAGGGGCGCGCCGCATTTGGGACAGGTCTCGCTCGAGTCGTCAATGAGCGCACCGCAGAAATCGCATTTGATCTGCATCAGCGTTTATTTTTTGGGTTTCAGCTCGTCGAAGATCATGCTGCGCAGGTTGTCGATGGGGACGCGTACCTGTTGCATCGTGTCGCGGTCGCGCACGGTGACGCAGTTGTCGACCAAGGTGTCGTTGTCGACGGTGACGCACATCGGCGTGCCGATGGCATCCTGACGACGATAGCGCTTGCCGATGGAGTCTTTCTCCTCGTACTGGCACATGAAGTCGGCCTTCAGCGAGTCGATGATCTCGCGGGCCTTCTCCGGCAGACCGTCTTTCTTGACCAACGGCAACACTGCCACTTTATAAGGTGCCAGGATGGCCGGCAGTTTCAGCACCACGCGCTCCGAGCCGTCTTCCAACTTCTCCTCGGTGTAGGCGTTGCTGAACATGGCGAGGAACATGCGGTCGAGGCCGATGGAGGTCTCGATGACGTAAGGCGTGTAGCTCTCGTTGGTGTCGGGGTCGAAGTACTGGAGCTTCTTGCCCGAGTATTTGGCGTGGGCCGAGAGGTCGAAGTCGGTGCGGCTGTGGATGCCTTCCAGCTCCTTGAAGCCGAAGGGGAAGTCGAACTCGATGTCGGTGGCGGCGTTGGCGTAGTGGGCCAGCTTCTCGTGGTCGTGGAAGCGGTATTTCTCGGCAGGCAGACCCAACGACAGGTGCCAGGCAAGGCGTTCCTGTTTCCAGTGTTGGAACCACTCCAGTTCCGTGCCGGGGCGTACGAAGAACTGCATCTCCATCTGCTCGAACTCGCGCATGCGGAAGATGAACTGACGGGCCACGATCTCGTTGCGGAAGGCCTTGCCGGTCTGGGCGATGCCGAACGGGATCTTCATGCGGCCGGTCTTCTGCACGTTGAGGTAGTTAACGAAGATGCCTTGTGCCGTCTCGGGACGCAGGTAGATGGTGTCGGAGCCGTCGGCCACGCTGCCCATCTTGGTGGCGAACATCAGGTTGAACTGACGCACGTCGGTCCAGTTGCGGGTGCCGCTGATGGGGCAGACGATCTCCAGGTCGAGGATGAGCTGCTTGATGGCGTCGAGGTCGTTGGCTTCCATGGCGCCATAGAGGCGATGGCTGATCTCCTCGATCTTGGCCTTGTGCTCGAGCACGCGCGGGTTGGTGGTCACAAACTGCTCCTCGTTGAAGGCGTCGCCAAAGCGCTTGCGGGCCTTCTCCACCTCTTTGTTGATCTTCTCCTCAATCTTGGCCATATAGTCTTCGACCAAAACATCGGCGCGGTAGCGTTTCTTGCTGTCGCGGTTGTCGATGAGCGGGTCGTTGAAGGCGTCGACGTGGCCCGAGGCCTTCCAGGTGGTGGGGTGCATGAAGATGGCGGCGTCGATGCCGACGATGTTCTCGTGCATCTGCACCATGGCTTTCCACCAATATTCACGGATGTTCTTCTTCAGCTCCACGCCGTTCTGGCCGTAGTCGTAGACAGCTGACAGTCCGTCATAAATCTCGCTCGAAGGGAAGATGAAACCATATTCCTTCGCATGAGCGGTTATCTTTTTAAAGAAATCTTCTTGGTTCATTGTTTCAGTATTTCAATATTTCAAATTTCAAGATTTTAAATTGGCTTCTGGCAACTGGTTATTGGCATTTGGCGGCACCCATTCCCGTCATTAGGAGATTGCGGGTCTGCGCCCGCAATGACAGCCTTGGGTGTGGCTGCCATAAGCCAGAGGCGAGAATTAAATAATCAGCATGGCGTCGCCATAAGTGAAGAAGCGGTATTTCTCGGCGATGGCTTCCTTGTAGGCCTTCATCAGCAGGTCGTAGCCGGCGAAGGCGGCCACCTCCATCATCATCGATGACTTGGGCAGGTGGAAGTTGGTGATCATGCAGTTAGCCACCGAGAAGGTGTAGGGCGGGAAGATGAACTTGTTCGTCCAGCCCTTGAACGGCTTGATCTTGCCGCCGATGGTCATGGCGGTCTCGAGGGCCTTCAGCGAGGTGGTGCCCACGGCGAACACGTTGTTGTGGCGCGCGTTGGCCTCGTTGACCAAGTTGCAGCATTCCTCGTCGATGTACATCTCTTCCGAGTCGGGCTTGTGCTTGGTAAGGTCTTCCACCTCGATGTCGCGGAAGTTGCCCATGCCGGGGTGCAGGGTCAGCTCTGCGAAGGAAGCGCCGATAATCTCAAGACGTTTCATCAAGATCTTGCTGAAGTGCATGCCGGCGGTGGGGGCCGACACGGCGCCTTCCACCTTGGCGTAGATGGTCTGGAAATCCTCGGCGTCCTCGGGGCGTTCCTCGCGGTTCAGCTCCTTTGGGATGGGCGTGTGGCCCAGCGACGACAAGGTCTTCTTGAACTCGTCGTAGGTGCCGTCATAGAGGAAACGCAGCGTGCGGCCGCGCGATGTGGTATTGTCGATGACCTCGGCCACCAGCTCGTCGCCGTCGCCGAAGTACAGTTTGTTGCCGATGCGGATCTTACGGGCCGGGTCGACGAGCACGTCCCACAGACGGCTCTCGTGGTCCAACTCGCGGAGCAGTAGCACCTCGATCTTGGCGCCGGTCTTCTCCTTCTCGCCGTAGAGCTTGGCGGGGAACACCTTGGTGTTGTTGATGACGAACACGTCGCCGTCTTTCACGTAGTCCACCAGGTCCTTGAAGATGCGGTGCTCGATTTTGCCGGTCTTGCGGTCGACGACCATCAAGCGGGCCTCGTCGCGGTTTTGCGTAGGCTGCAGCGCGATCAACTCGCTGGGCAGGTTGAATTTAAATTGGGATAGTTTCATTTATGTGAAGTTTGAATTTTTTCGCTCTTTAAAGGCGTGCAAAGATAATGCAGGACAAAAGTTTTGTCAAGTTTTTTTACTAAAGCGTTGATTGTCAACCTTGTTTCTGTTGTTTTTCCTCTTGCTCCTTTTTCCACGCCTTAAACTCGTCTCCTGTGTCGACGATATGTTGTCTTAATTTTTCCAGAGGCCAGGCGTCCTCCACACGGAAGTCGCCGATGCGGGTGCGGCGCAGCGAGGTGAGGCAGGCGCCGTTGCCGAGGGCCTTGCCGAAATCGTGGGCCAGGCTGCGGATATAGGTGCCTTTGCTGCAGGTGACCTCGAAATCGAGCTCGGGGAAGCGGTCGAGGTTGAGTTTAAAGTCGTCAATGCGGACGTCACGGGCCTTCAGCTCGATCTCCTCGTCGGAGCGGGCGTAGTCGAAGGCGCGTTTTCCCTTGATTTTGATAGCGGAGTATTTGGGCGGGTATTGCTTGAGGTCACCGATGAATCGCTGTCGTGCGGCTTCGATTTGTTCCGACGTGATGCCGTCGGTGGGGAAGAAGGCGTCAGGCTCGCTCTCAAGGTCGAAGGTCGGGGTGGTCTGGCCGAGCAGGATGGTGCCCGTGTAGGTCTTCACCTGCGCTTGGTAGTTGTCGATCTGCTTGGTCATCTTTCCTGTGCAGAGGATGAGCAGGCCCGTGGCCAAAGGGTCCAACGTACCGGCGTGACCCACCTTGAGTTTGCGGATGCCGTAGCAGCGGTTCAGCAGGGAACGGATGAAGTTGACCGTGTCGAACGACGTCCAGTCCAAGGGCTTGTCGATGAGGATGACCTCGCCTTCTTCGAAGTTAAACATCATTTGATGATGTAGGGTAACACAATGGCCAGCAGGCCGATGACGGCGCAATAGACGGCGAACCAGATCAGCTTGCCTTTCTTCACCAGGTTGATCATCCACTTGCAGGCGAAGCAGCCTGTGACGAAGGCCGCCACGAAGCCGACGATAAGCGCGAAGGTGGACGTTGGCACTGTCGCCGCGGCAGAGGCTGCGGCTTCAGCGGACGGGAAGAACAGGTCTTTGGCGTCCAAGAGGGCCTCGCCGAGGATGGGCGGGATGACCATCAGGAAGGAGAACTGGGCGAGTTTTTCTTTCTTGTTGCCGAGGAGCAATCCCGTGGCGATGGTGGAGCCCGAACGCGACAGTCCAGGCATCACAGCCACGGCCTGGGCGATGCCGATGATGAAGGCATGTACGGGCGAGATGTTCTCTTTTTGGCGCGGCTTGGCGAAATAAGAGAAAGCCAACAGTGACGCGGTGATGAGCAGGCAGATGCCCACAACGAGCAGACCCGAGCCAAACACCGCCTCCACCTTGTCCTTGAAGAAGAAGCCCACAATCATGACGGGGATCATCGAGATCAGGATGTTGACGATGTATTTTGTGCCCTCGTTCCACTTGAACTTGAAGAAGTCCTTGAAGAGCCACACGATCTCTTTCCAGAGGATGAGACAGGTGCTCAACACCGTGGCGATATGCACGATGATGGTGAAGTCCAAAGCGTCCTCACCGTTGACGCCAAACAAGTATTGGCCGATGGCCAGATGGCCGCTGCTGCTGACGGGGAGGTACTCCGTCAGGCCTTGAACGATACCTAATATTAATGCTTCTATCCAACTCATAATGATGATATTATTACTGGGATTCTCTACCTTACGCTATTACCGTCATGGCGGAGGAACATCCGCCATCTCCTTTACGCGAAGACGACACCTCGGCGTTTAGGAGATTGCGGGTCAAGCCCGCAATGACGGTGTGCTTGAGGTTTCATTCACCAAAAATCTGATTATTCTTTTTGTTTTTTTCTCCAGAAAATTGCCACTATTTCCACCACGAAGCCCGCCAAAACGAGAATCGGGGCGATGGTGAGGCGTCGGGTGTTAAACATTTCCTCGTTGAACACGTCGGGGTCGGTCGAGCCGCCGCCAATCATCAGGATGAAGCCGATGGCGATGAGGGCCAGGCCGATGAGCACGAAGAGGTAGTTCATTTTGCCGAAGGGCATGACTCTCTGGTCGTCAGTCTTCTCTTCTGCTGTTTTCTTTGTTATTTCTTTTGCCATATTGGGTTTAGTTTAATCTCAAATTTGCGGGCCCTTCGACAGGCTCAGGGACCCTTATGCGTAAAGTTGATCAACATCGGCGTGGAGGTATTTCCGCAGGGCGAGACGGGTGGAGAAGCCCCCCAGCAGCATGCCCAACACGATAATGCCGACGAAGATGCCTATGATGATTTTATAGTCTTGTACAAGTGTCAGTTCGGGCAAGCGTTGGTCGAGGCCGTAGAGCAGCAGCGCCAGGAAAGCGTCGGCCAACAGTCCTCCGAAGAAGCCCTGCAGGATGCCGCTGCGGATGAAGGGACGACGGATGTAGGCCGGCGTGGCCCCCACGAGCTGCATGCTGCGCACGAGGAAACGCTTGGAATAGATGCTGAGACGTATAGTGTTGCGTATCAGTATGATGGCGATGATGAGCAACACGAGGCTGGCCACCATCAACGCCAGACCGATGCGCTTGACGTTTTGGTCGATGACGTTGACGAGCGATTTCTGGTAATAGATCTCCTTGACGTCGGTGTTCTTAAGCAGCTGCGCCTGAAGGGCGGCGATGCTGTCGTTGTTGGCATAGTCGGCGTTGAAGCGCACTTCGATGGAGGGGAGGAGCGGGTTCTCCTCGTTGCCGAGCCATTGCAGGAAGTCCTCGCCTAGGTCCTCGCTGAGGCGGCGTATGGCCTCCTCCTTGGTGATGTATTCCGTCGACTTCACGGCGGGCATGGCGTCGAGTTGCTTCTGCAGCTTGAGGATGTTGTCCTCTTTCACGTTGCTGTTCACCACCACTTCGAAGCCGATGTTTTCCTTGAGATGGTTGGAGAGTTTCTGGGCATGCAGCATCAGCAGGGCAAACACGCCTAACAAGAAGAGCACCAGTGCGATACTCATCAGCGACATGAAATACGACCCTGCCACGCGGCCTCTGTTTAAACTCTTTTCGGACATCTTTACTTCGATAAACTCAGCAACCTGCTTATGAATGAAACTGCAAAGATAAATAAATCTTGTGGGCTGGTGGAAAAATTTCCTATTTTTGTGCTTTCAATCATAAATGACTTACCATGCAAGTCCTGAAATCCAACATACGCACCGACTCCGAGGAGTTCCGCCAAAACGAGAAGAACTTCCTCGCTCTCATGGCGCAATACCGCGAGGCGATGTCGGCCTCGATGCAGGGCGGCGGCGAGGCGGCCGTGGCCAAACACAAGAAACGCAATAAGCTGCTCGCCCGCGAACGCATCGACCTGCTCATCGACCCGAATACGCCCTTCTTGGAGCTTTCGCCGATGGCGGCCTATGGCACCTACAACAACGACTTCCCGTCGGCGGGCATCATCACCGGTATCGGCATCATCCAAGGACGCGAGGCCGTCATCGTGGCCAACGACGCCACGGTGAAAGGCGGCACCTATATGCAATATACGGTGAAGAAACACCTCCGCGCTCAGGAGATCGCCATGGAGAACCACCTGCCCTGCGTCTATATGGTCGACAGCGGCGGCGCCTTCCTGCCCGAGCAGGACACCGTCTTCCCCGACCGCGACCACTTCGGGCGTTTCTTCTACAACCAGGCGCGTATGTCGGCCATGGGTATCCCGCAGATCGCCATCGTGATGGGCATGTGTACCGCCGGCGGCGCCTACGTGCCGGCCATGAGCGACGAGACCATCATTGTGCGCAACCAAGGAACTATCTACCTCGGCGGACCGCCGTTGGTGAAGGCCGCCACAGGTGAGGTGGTCACGGCGGAAGAGCTGGGCGGCGGCGAGATGCACACTTCTGTGTCGGGCGTGGCCGACCACCTGGCCGAGAACGACCAGCACGCCTTGCAGATCTGCCGCAACATCTTCAAGACCTTGGAGAAGTCGCACCGCCAGAAGCTGGACATGCTGCCTGTCGAGGCGCCTTTATACGATCCGCATGACCTCTACGGCCTTGCGCCCATCGACTTCCACAAGCTCGTCGACCCGAGGGAGATCATCGCCCGCATCGTCGACGGCAGTCGTTTCCAGGAGTTCAAGTCGCGTTATGCCACCACCATCGTCTGCGGTTTCGCCCACTTGATGGGCTTCCCTGTGGGCATTATTGCCAACTTCGGCGTGTTGTTCTCGGAGTCGGCGTTGAAGGCCACCCATTTCATCGAGCTGTGCTGCCAGCGCAACATCCCCTTGGTGTTTTTGCAGAACATCACGGGTTTCATGGTGGGCAAGCAGTATGAGCAGGGCGGCATCGCCAAGGACGGCGCCAAGATGGTGCATGCCGTCTCCAATGCCAACGTGCCCAAGTTCACCGTCATCTTCGGCGGCTCGTTTGGCGCGGGTAACTACGGCATGGCGGGTCGAGCTTACAGCCCTCGTCTATTGTTCATGTGGCCCAACGCCAAGATCTCCGTCATGGGTGGCGAACAGGCGGCCAGCGTCCTCGCCACGGTGAAGGAGGACCAATACAAATACAAGGGGCTCGAGGTCCCGACTGACGAAATCGCCCAACTGAAGAAGGAGATTTTGGCCAAGTACGACTACGAAGGTTCAGCTTTCTACAGCACGGCACGCCTCTGGGACGACGGCATCATCGACCCCGTCGATACGCGTAAAATCCTTGCTCTCGGTATTGCCGCATCGCTGAACCAGCCCTTCCCGCCGCAACAGTTTGGTGTGTTTAGGATGTAATTAATTAGGAAAAGCTATTGACAAATGAAAAAACTGACATTCCTCCTCCTCTCCTTGGCGGTCATGACACTATGGCCGTCGTGCGGTCCTTCCACTAAGGAAGAACCAGCACCACTGATGGAATCCGACACCCTCGCTCCAGCTGTGGAGGCGACGCCTCGAACCCTGCAGATGCCCTCTGACGCTGTCGCGCTGCAAAGTCCTGACGGACAACTGGAACTGCGTTTCGCTGTGATCGACGGTGTGCCACACTACGCTCTCGACCGAGAAGGTCAGGCCGTGGTGCTGCCTTCCAAGATGGGCTTCACCCTCGAGTGGCGCGACGACCTCGCCCATGCCTTCGTCCTGAAAGACACGAAATACAGCACCTTCGACGAGACTTGGGAACCCGTCTGGGGCGAAGAGGCACAGATACGTAACCACTACAACGAGATGCTCGTCACTTTGGAGCAACCCATTGGCAGTGTGGAGAGCATGGACCACTCCACCGAATCCAAGGCCACGGTGATGCAGATCCGTTTTCGTCTCTACGACGACGGCCTCGGCTTCCGCTATGAGTTCCCGATGGAGAACGCTTTGGTTTACTTCTGGGTCAAAGAGGAACTGACCGAGTTTGCTATGACAGGCGACCATACCGCTTGGTGGATTCCCGGCGACCTCGACACGCAGGAGTTCAACTACACCGAGTCGCGGCTGTCGCAGATCCGTGCCTTATGGGAGGCGGGCCACAAAGACGGCGGCTGGCCGTGGACGGGCTTCTCGCCCACAGGCGTGCAGACCGCCCTTCAGATGAAGACCGACGACGGCCTTTACCTCAACATCCACGAGGCAGCCACGCTCGACTTCCCCACTATGCACCTCGACCTCGACGACCAAAACCTGGTGTTCCGCGCCTTCCTCAGCCCCGATGCCACGGGTTACAAAGGCCGTGTCCAAGCGCCTTTCAACATGCCTTGGCGCACCGTCATGGTGACGACCTCCGCTACCGACGCCTTGGCCTCGCGCCTCATTCTCAACCTCAACGAGCCTTGCGCCTTGGAAGACGTGTCGTGGATCCACCCCGTGAAATACATGGGCGTGTGGTGGGAGATGATCTCAGGCAAGAGCACATGGGCCTACACCAACGAATTCCCCTCGGTGAAACTGGGCGAGACCGACTATGAACACGCCAAACCCAACGGCACCCATGGCGCCAACAACGCCAACGTGCGTCGTTATATCGACTTTGCCGCTGACAACGGTTTCGACGCCCTCCTCATCGAAGGCTGGAACATCGGCTGGGAGGACTGGTACGCCAAGCAGAAAGACTTCGTCTTCGACTTCATCACGCCTTATCCCGACTTCGACCTGCCCGCTTTGAACCAATACGCCCACGAGAAGGGCATCCGTCTCATCATGCACCACGAGAGCTCCGCTTCCACACAGAATTACGAGCGTTGGATGGAGAAGGCTTACACCCTGATGAACGAATACGGTTACGATGCCGTGAAAGGCGGCTATGTGGGCACCATCATCCCCTTCGGCGAAGGCCACTACAGCCAGCCCATCAACAACCACTATCATTATGCCATCGTGGAGGCGGCCAAGCACCACATCATGGTGAACTCGCACGAGGCGGTGAGACCCACCGGTCTCTGCCGCACCTGGCCCAACATGATTGGCAACGAGAGTGCCATGGGCACCGAGTTCCGTGAGCGTATCAACCCCGGACATACCACCATCCTGCCGTTCACGCGCTTGCAAGGCGGCCCGATGGACTACACCCCGGGTATCTTTGAGACCGACATGGGCAAAATTGTGTCATGGGGAAAGAAGATGCAAATCACTATTTGTAACCAATTAGGTCTTTATGTGACCTTCTACTCGCCCTTGCAGATGGCCGCCGACTTCCCCGAGCATTACGCACAACACATGGATGCCTTCCAGTTCATCAAAGACGTGGCCGTCGACTGGGACAAGAGCCTGTATCTTGAGGCCGAGCCTGGCGCCTATATCGTCACGGCACGCCACCCCAAGCTCTCCACTTTGAACAAAGCGGCAGAGGGCGTCGGCACGCTGAAAGACGGTAAGAAGGGAGTGGTGTCCAACGCCACCAAGTTTGTGTATGCCCTGCCAGAGAACGCCACCGCTGAAGACCTAAAGAACGCCCAGCCACACGATGTTTGGTATGTGGGTGGCATTACCGACGAAAACGCCCGTGAAGTCACGGTCAAGCTGGACTTCCTCAACCCCGGGGTTGAATATGAAGCCACCATCTACACTGATGCCGATGACGCTAGCGGCATCCCTGATGAGCATTACAACGCCCAGGCCTACACCATCACGAAGCAAACCGTCACCGCAGAGTCGGAGTTGAAACTCCGAATGGCGCCATGCGGCGGATTTGCGGTGTCGTTACGTTCTTTGTAAAAACAAAAGAGGCGGTAATCACCGCCTCTTTTGTTTTATAACAGGTTTTTCGTCGACAGCAGTCCACACGCCGCGTCAATATCCTGTCCGCGCGAGGCGCGGATGGTGGCGATGATGCCCTTCTCGTTCAAAGCGTCGCGGAACCATGTCATCGTGGCGGCGTCGGGACTCTTCAGCGGGATGCCGGGTACAGCGTGATATCTTATGAGATTCAAACGGCAACGGGTGCTGCCCAATAATCTCGCGATCTCCTTGACGTGGTCCTTGGTGGCGTTGAGGTCCTTGAAGATGATGTATTCGAACGAGAGGCGGCGCTGGCCGTGCCAGTCATGCTGCTTCACCGTGTGGATGACCTCCTTGATGGGATAGCTCTTCTCGACGGGCATCAGCTTGAGGCGCTCGTCGTGGAAGGGGCTGTGCATGCTGATGGCGAGGTTGCACTTCGACTCCTCGAGGAAACGCTTCAGGTTGGGGATGAGGCCGCTGGTCGACACGGTGATGCGGGTGGGGCTCCAGCCCAAAGCCCATTCCTGCGTGAGGATGTCCAACGAGCGCATCAGGTTGTCGTAGTTGGCCAGGGGCTCGCCCATGCCCATGAAGACGATGTTGGTCAGCGTGTCGAACTCGGGCAGGCTGAGGATCTGGTTCATGATCTCGGCCACGGAGAGGTTCTTCTGGAAGCCTTGTTTGCCCGTGGCGCAGAAGAGGCAGTCCATCTGGCAGCCTACCTGTGTGCTGACGCAGAGCGTGGCGCGCTCGCGGTCGGGGATGTAGGCCGCCTCGACGAAATGCTCGCCGGCAGGGAAGAGGTATTTCTTTGTGCCGTCGGTCGACACCTGCTCTTTGAAGGGCGCCTTCAGCCCCGTCTCATAATGTTCGGCCAAAAGGGCGCGCGAGGCCTTGCTGAGGTTGGTCATGTCCTCAATCGAGGCGCAGCGTTTGTTGTAAATCCAATCCACGAGCTGCTTGCCCGTGAACTTGGGCAACTGTAGTTTCTCGACAACTTCCTGAATCTCAGAAGGAGTCTTGCCTAAAAGAATTTCTTTTTCCATGCGGCAAAAATATGGAAAATTGTCTTGTTCTTGTTTAGAAAGAGTGCAAATGCCAAAAAATATGTACTTTTGCGAAACGTTTTGAAATACCATGAGAATAATGACCATCATATTCAGTTTGTTTGCGGCGTTGTTCATGATGCCGTCATGTGGCTCCTCACCGGCCAATACCGCTGTGGAGAATACCGATTCTACCTTTGTGGAAACGACGATCAGTGATACGGTTGACGTGGTCCTTCCCGACAGCGCGACCTATTATTCCGATGTGGTGGAACAGAAGAATTGCTTCATCCTCATCTCGAAGCCTGAATACCGTCTCTATGTCTGCGAGGTGGTGGGCGCCGACACGATTAAGCGTGTGCATTATCCTGTTTGTGTAGGTAAGATGAAAGGCCAGAAGCAGAAAAAGGGCGACATGAAGACCCCGGAATGTACGGTTGCCAACCCGTTTAGCATCACCGAGATTGTGGATGCCTCCAAGTGGTATCACGACTTCGGCGACGGTCGCGGTAGCATCCTTTCCTATGGCCATTGGTTCATGCGATTGAAGACGCCAGGCCATTCGGGCATCGGCATCCATGGCAGCACGAACAACGAAAGCTCGGTACCGGGTCGCGGCAGCGAGGGTTGCATCCGTCTGCGCGACGACGATTTAATTCAACTCAAGGAAAAATATGCTTTTGTCGGGATGCCCGTGGTAATCCTTGCCGACGAGCTATAACTCCCACGGCTCGTCCAAATCAATGTCCCAACCCGCCTTGAGATCCAAGTCGTCCTTGTATTCGATGACCGTCTCGGGCAAGCTACTACGATGGTAGTTGCCCGTGCTCCACTTGCCGTTGCCATCGGCGTCGATGATGGCGCGGAGCTTGTATTTAGCGGGCATGAGGTAGTCAAACATTACCTCTTCTTTCTTATTGACGACCTGTTCTTTCAGCACTTTGCCGCTCTCGTTGAGGAGTTGCACCACGACTTGTTTCATGCCCTCGGGCGGGACGACGGTGATGTAGATGTTGCCGTATTCGTCATCATTCATCACATGGAAGTCGACTTTGACGCGTTCGTTGGCGCGGCCTCGAATGCCAAAGAACACCGAGTCGGGGATCTCGAAGCTGTAGTTGACGCCTTCGGCAAACGGGGTGGCGAGGCGGTATTTCATGCCTTGTTCGTCGACGGGTTCGAAAGCGAGCGTGTCGTAATAGAGTATGGTGTCGCACTTGAAGACGGCCGAGTCACGCATTGCGTAGCGGATGACGGGTTCAGAGAATTTCAAGATCAAATCTTCACCCGGTATAAGGCCACCTTTCTGCAGGTTGTTGCTGACTCTCAAGGTCTCAGCCTTCTTGTTGCGTGTCTTTTTGTCCTTGAACTTCAGGCTGTAGCGCGACGAGTCGTTGATGAGGGTGTCGTATTTCACCTGCACCCAGAGGCTGTCCTTGACATTGGGCGTGAAATACCACAGAACGGTGTCGCACTTGGCGGATTGCAGGGTGACAAGGTTAAAAGTGTCGGGCAGCATCTCGTGGGTCATGACAACGGCTTCTTTGGCGGGGTGGCGGAACACGAAACGCAGCAGTCCTTCCTCGACGAGTTTCTTTTCAAGTAACACCTGCGTGGAGTCCACCTCGGTGAACATATAGAGGGTGAGGTCTTGCAAGGTGGTGTCGGTGGGTGAGACCCGTTGCTCCGAGAACGCCACCTCCTCGTTGGGTTGGTCGAAATACAGGTTGGAGTTCATGTCTTTCAAAGCGAAGACAAGGTAGCTCTTGTCGGCCAGTCCGTTGAGGCTGAAATTGCCGTCTTTGTCGGTCTTGGTGAGGTAGTCGGGGATGGTGGTCATCGGCAGCGAGTCCACGTTGTCGCGGTCGGCGGCGTAGAGGGAGACGTAAACGCCGTCAACGGGCTTCTTGTCTTCGGCGTTGAGCACTTTGCCCTTGATGAAGAGCGTGTCGACATGGTCGCCGGTGGAGAAGCTGTAGACATAGTCCTTGAACAGATTGCCTTCATGCAAGTCCTTGATGGCCGAGCCGAAGTTGATGGTATAGGTGGTGTTGGGGACCAAACTCTCCTTGAACTTGACGATCACGGTCTTGTTCTTCAGTTTGATGTCGGGCTTCTCGCTTAGCGGAGGCGAGATCAGCACGTTTTGGTTGGCGTTGTCGAGGGTGATGTATTCGTCGAAGGTGATCTCGATCTTTTTGCCACCGAAATTGACGCTGTGGTTCTCGGGCACGGCCTCGACCACTTTAGGCGGCGTGTTGTCCTTGGGTCCGCCTGTGGGTGCCACCGCGTTGGCGCACCGCTGCGCGAGGAAGGCCGTCAACAGCATCCCGAGGCAAAAAAACAGGTATTTCACTTTCTGAATCACGGGGCAAAGATACAATTTTGTTGTGTTGTTGGACATCATTCCAAATGGTTTTCCTATTTTTGCAGGTTATTTATCCCGAAATCTAAAAAACAGAAATTATGTATAGAACACATACTTGTGGAGAACTTCGTCTTGCCGACGTCGGCAAGGAAGTGACATTGGCCGGCTGGGTGCAGCGCACCCGCGACAAAGGCTCTCTCGTTTGGATCGACCTCCGTGACCGTTATGGCATCACCCAACTCTTCTTGGATGGCAGCAGCGACCCGAAACTTCTGGAACAAGCCCGTTCCTTCGGTCGTGAATTTGTGATTCAGGCAACGGGCACCGTCATCGAGCGTGAGTCGAAGAACCCGAACATGCCTACTGGCGACATCGAACTGAAGGTGAGTTCCTTCCAACTGCTCAACAGCAGTAAGGTGCCGCCCTTCACTATCGAGGACGTCAGCGACGGCGGCGACGACCTTCGCATGAAATACCGTTACCTGGACATCCGTCGTAACCCCGTGCGCCAGAACCTCGAGCTGCGTCACCGCATGGCCATGTTGGTGCGCAACTATTTGAGCAACCTCAACTTCCTCGAAATCGAGACCCCGATGCTCATCAAGAGCACGCCTGAGGGCGCCCGTGACTTCGTGGTTCCGAGCCGCATGAACCCAGGTGAGTTCTACGCCCTGCCGCAGAGCCCGCAACAGTACAAGCAGCTGCTGATGGTGGCCGGCATGGACCGTTACTTCCAGATCGTGCGTTGCTTCCGTGACGAGGACCTCCGCGCCGACCGTCAGCCCGAGTTCACGCAGATCGACTGCGAGATGAGCTTTGTGGAGCAGGAAGACGTTTTGAACACCTTCGAGGGCTTGGCCAAGCACCTCTTCAAGGAGATGAAGGGCCTCGAGTTCGACAAGTTCCCGCGCATGACTTGGCACGACGCCATGAAATACTACGGCTCCGACAAGCCCGACATCCGCTTCGGGATGAAGTTCGTGGAACTCAATGACGTGGTGAAAGGCAAGGGCTTCGGCCTCTTCGACAACGCCGAATTGGTGGTCGGTATCTGTGCCGAGGGTTGCTCGGAATACACCCGCAAGCAACTCGACCAGCTCACCGACTTTGTGAAGCGTCCGCAGGTGGGCGCCGGCGGTATGGTGTATGTGAAATACAACACCGACGGCACCTTCAAGTCGTCCGTCGACAAGTTCTACACGCCCGATGACCTGAAAGCCATCGCCGACAAGTTCGTCGCCAAACCTGGTGACCTGATGCTCATCCTCTGCGGCGAGGCCATGAAGACTCGAGTGCAGCTCAACGCTTTGCGTCTTGAGATGGGCAACCAACTCGGCTTGCGCAAGCCCGATGAATACGCACCTTTGTGGGTCATCGACTTCCCGTTGCTCGAATGGGACGAGGAGACGCAACGCTACTACGCCATGCACCACCCCTTCACCGCACCGAAGCCCGAGGATGAGGCCTTGCTCGACGACCCGACGAAGTGGGGCGACATCCGCGCCAATGCCTATGACATCGTGATGAACGGTGTGGAGGTCGGTGGCGGCTCCATCCGTATCCACGACCGCACCTTGCAGAACAAGATGTTCCACACCCTCGGCTTCACCGACGAGAAGGCCCAGGAGCAGTTCGGCTTCCTCATGGGCGCTTTCGAGTATGGCGCGCCGCCTCACGCTGGTCTGGCCTTCGGTTTCGACCGTCTCTGCTCGCTCTTCGGCGGCGCCGACAGCATCCGCGACTTCATCGCCTTCCCGAAGAACAACTCCGGTCGCGACGTGATGAGCGGCTCGCCCGCACCGATCGCCCAGGAGCAACTGGACGAGCTGCAGATTGCGCTGAATTTGAAATGATAGTATGATACGGTAGAGACGGTGCGTGCACCGTCTCTACATGGTAAATGGCGATAACATCACAAAAAATATAATGACTATGAAAAAGGTTGTATCTGTCTTATTGGTTGCCTCGCTGGCCTTGGCATCCTTGTTCGTTCTGGACTCCTGCTCGACCAGCAAGAAGACAGCGAAAAATGTAGCCTTAAATGCGCCCAATTACAAGCAGATTAAGAAACAGGTTGAGTCGAAAAACAGCGAGTTCTACTATCCCGAATTGTTGAGGCGTTTTCAGGCGGCGGATACAACAATGACCGCTGAACAGATGTATTATTTCTATTATGGGACGGCAACACGTCCTGACTATAATCCCTATAGACTCAGTAACTACGATGGTCTTAAAGCGGCTATGGGTGGCGACGAGGTTACGGAAGAGGGTTGGAGGAAAGCAGCTCAAGTCGTTGACGAAGAATTGGAATCGGATCCGACCAACCTCAGGTTTCACATCTATAGGCAGATGGTGTATTCCAACTTGTATGGCAACGAGTCACAGGAAGCGGCCGATGCCTATAATCAGGTGATTATGCTGTTTACTACCATCACGTCATCGGGTAATGGAAAAACGCCTGAGACGGCATTTCATGTGATATCTACTACGGATGAGTACGGCTTGATGGATATGCTTGGACTGTCACTGAAGAGCCAGTCGCTGATTGAGCGGCATGGACGTTCGTATGATTTGATGGAGTTCCAGGAAAACAAATATGAGTTGGAATCCCTCTATTTCGATGTCACGGTCTGCATGGAAGCTATGCATAAGATGTTTGGGTTTTGAAAGGTTTCGTTGTTGGCTTCCAAGTGCTAAATAAAGAATCAATAGTTTTAAATAATAACAATCATGAAAAACAAATTGCAAAAGTATGTCGTCGTCTTGCTGGGTCTCCTTGTCCTAAGCTCCTGCTCGACCGACAAAACCTTGGTCTCTAAAGGTTCCAAGCTCGACAAGTATGAGTATGCCTCTCTTACTCAAGCTAGGAATTCGTTCGGTACGGTGACCGACATCGAGATCGAACCCGGCATTTACGACGCCGTGGAGGCCACACGCCTGCAGATGGTGGGCGAGCGCCGTATCCAGGACCTCTCGGAAGAACAAAAGGAGAAACTGGTTCTGGTGAAGTATTCCGCCACCTCCACTGCCAACGAATCGGTGCTCAGCGTTAGTTTTGAGGACTACATGACTGGTAAGGTGGTGACTTCGTGCCGCGCCTCTAACAGGGGTGCGTGGACGCGCCAAAGAGACGTGGACAAGGCCATTAGAAAATTACGTTCCCGCATCCTGAATGTATGGGGCACACAACCGAAACAACAATAACAGTATGAAAAGACTACTCGTATTAACCGGTGGCGGCGACTGCCCTGGCTTGAACGCTGTCATTCGCGCCATCGTCAAGCGGGCTTCCCAAGAGAAGGACTGGGAGGTGCTCGGCAGCATACAAGCCTACAACGGTATCCTTTGGGAGCCTACCGAGATTGTCAGGCTGACGCCAGAGGTGGTGCGCGGCATCCATTTCCGTGGCGGCACCATTATTGAGACCACCAACAAAGGCGGCCCGTTCAACTGGCCTGTGAAGAACGCCGACGGCACGTGGACCGCCGTCGACCGTAGCGACGAGATGCTGCGTAAGCTGCAGTATTTGGGCATCGACGCTGTCATCAGCATCGGCGGCGACGGTTCGCAGCGCATCTCGCAGAAGCTCTACGAGAAGGGTCTGAACATCATCGGCGTGCCCAAGACCATCGACAACGACCTCTCCTCGACGGAATGCACCTTCGGTTTCCAGACCGCCGTGCAAATCGCCACCGAGGCCGTCGACAAGCTGGTCACCACGGCGGCTTCGCACAACCGCGTCTTCGTCCTCGAGGTCATGGGGCGCGATGCCGGCTGGATCGCCTTGCATTCCGCCATCGCGGGCGGCGCTGAGGTGTGCCTCCTGCCCGAGTTCCCCTACGACATCAACGTGGTGAAGGCCCGTTTGGAGCAACGCTTCGACCACGACCGTGGCTTCGCCGTGGTGGTGGCCTCCGAAGGCGCTCGCCCGAAAGACGGTCAGCAGGTCTATGAGATTAGCACCGAGGTCGGTTACGAGAACAAGAAACTGGGCGGCATCGGTCGTCGTTTCATCGAGGAAATGAAAGCGGCGGGCTTCACCCACGACATGCGCGAGACCACCCTCGGTCACCT
Source organism: Candidatus Limimorpha sp. (assembly GCA_045132275.1). Taxonomy (GTDB): domain Bacteria; phylum Bacteroidota; class Bacteroidia; order Bacteroidales; family F082; genus Limimorpha. Next base: position 241,972 of record JBGURY010000013.1, on the reverse strand, counting down.
GCAGCGCGGTGGCGTGCCGATTGCCTACGACCGTGTGCTCTCCGCCGAGTTTGGCGTGAAGGCCTTCGAGATGGTCCTCAACAAGCAGTTCGGTCAGATGGTGGCCTACCATCATCCCGACCTGGTGGCCGTCTCGCTCAAAGAAGCCATTGCCAAGCCTAACCTCGTCACCATCGACAGCGACTTGGTGAATACGGCGAAGGGACTGAATATCTCGTTGGGTATCTGATGATTTTACGGCCGCGTCCATGTCGAAGAACAAGTTTTACGTAGTGTGGCTTGGTCACAATCCTGGCGTATACGACCGCTGGGAGGCCTGCCAGAAGGAGATCGAGGGCTTCAAGGGGGCCAAGTACAAAGGCTTCCCCGACCGCGCCAGCGCCGAGACCGCTTTCCGTGAAGGCCCCGACAACTATTGGGGCAAGGATGCGGCTCCCGTCATCGACCTCTCGGCAGCCAAGGAGCAACCCGTGACGCCTGCCATTGCCGTCGACGCGGCTTGCGCCGGCAACCCAGGCAAGATGGAGTATCAAGGTGTCTTTGTCGACTTCGGCGTCGTGCCCGCCAACACTTTCCCTTTGTTCAAGAGTCAGGTCTTCCCCAATGGCACTAACAATATCGGGGAGTTTCTGGCCATTGTTCACGCCCTTGCCCTGCAGAAGAAAAATGGTTGGAGCTATCCCATCTATAGTGACTCGGTCAACGCTCAGAAGTGGGTCCGGGAGAAGAAGTGCAAGACCAAACTACAGGCCAACGACAAAAACGCCTACCTCTTTGAGCTTGTCGCCCGTGCCGAGAAATGGCTCAACGAAAACGCCATCGAGGTGCCAGTCCTGAAATGGAAGACCGATATTTGGGGAGAAATTCCCGCCGATTTTGGTAGAAAATGAAATAAATAGTACTTTTACCGCCCGAAACCTACCCGAAATACAAGAGAAGAGATGCTGAAATACGACTCGTTTTATTTCCAATGCCCGCATTGCCAAGCCTGGCTCGAAGGTCGTAACCTGAAAGCCGAATTGGTGAATGAGGCGATCTTGTATTCCGACGGCAAGGTGCTGAACGACAACCTGATCACCACGCCGCAGAAGATGATCATGTGTCCTTCGTGCGGCCATAGTTTCTGGGTCGAGCATCCCGAGGAGCCTTTCATCACCTACACCAAGCCCGATGCCGAGATCTATTCGTGGAACACCTGGCGTTTCTTCGGCATCAGTTTCTCCGACAACAAGGGCAAGATGGCCTTGGTCAACCACTACAAGACCTTCTTGAAGAAGAGCCATTACGATCCGAAGAAAGAGATCTACCTGCGCCGTTTTCTGTGGTGGGCCTACAACGACCTGCACCGCAACCACCAGCACATACGTCTGAAGTATTTCCTCAACGGCTTTATGAGCTATGGTGTGTGGCGCTGCAACCGTAGGATGATTATCGAGGGCGAGAAGCTGTTCATCAAAAACCACAAGGACTTCACCGATAACCTGCAGCGTTTGTTGGCCTTGTTGGAGAAGCACCCCGAGGAGCAGATCGACCTTGAGTTGCCCGAGATCTACAGGGAGCTGCGGCAGTTCGACAAGGCGAAGGAGTTGCTCGAGCAGGTGGGCAGCCGCACCCATTTCACCAACGAGATGCTGCGTCATTCCAAGTGGAAAGACCCGCGTGTGTTTATGGTGACGGGATAAGAAAAAGGGGCGACCGTTTGGCCACCCCTTCGTTTTTTATTCTGTTATTTATTCCTTTTCCCAATCGATCAGGAACAGGTCGTTGACCCAGACCTCCGTGACGGAGTGTCGTTGGCCTTTGTCGTCGGTCCACTCGTTGTTGTGGAGGCTGCCGTCGATGGCGATGCGCTTGCCTTTCTTCACGTTCTTCTCGACGCGGTCGGCGATCGGGCCCCATGCCACGATGGGGAACCATTGTGTGTCGTTGACCCACTCGCCGTTGGCGTTCTTGCGGCTCTCGTTCACCGCGATGCGGAAACGGGCGATTTTGCTGTTGTTGAAGGTTTTCATTTCAGGCTCTGCGCCCGGGCGGCCAATCAGCATGACCGAATTTCTCATTGTACTCATGATGTGTGTGTGTTTAAGTGTTTATTAAATAGGTTGATTAGTTGTTTTGCTCTTTTCCCCAGTCGAGGAGGATGAAGTTGTTGAGGTGGATCTCTGTCGACAGGTGGCGCTGGCCGTTGCTGTCGGTCCACTCGCTGTTGCGCAGGGCGCCGTCGATGGCGATCTGCTTTCCTTTCTTCACCACCTGAGCGACGCGCTCGGCGGTCTTGTCCCATGCCACCACAGTGAACCACTGCGTGTCTTTCACTTGTTCGTGTTGTGCGTTGCGACGCGTCTCGTTGACGGCGAGGTTGAACCGCGTGACGATGCGGTTGCCGTTGAAGGTTCTCGTTTCAGGTTCTGCACCCGGGCGGCCAATCAGCATGACCGAATTTCTCATTGTACTCATGATTGTGTGTGTTTAATGATTAATGAATAAGTTTAATTTGTTGTGTCAATAACCGGTTGGTAAGCTTGTCGAACCATCGGTTTGACGATGCAAAGTAACAACACTTGTCAAGAGTAAGCCGTTGATTAAACGTTTGTAGTCGACTGTAAACGTTTGTTGTCGTTTGCTGTCGGTTTTATTATTGGTTTACAATAAGTTGTGTTTTTATGAAATTTATCTCTTATTTTTGTTTTTTTGAGGATACGGGGAGTTTTATTATCTTTGCACCCCAATATTCTGATAAGAAATGACCGCGTTACCTCATAAATATGCCTCCGGAAAAGGGCTTTTTACCCATATAATCACCGTCCCGCTCTTCGTTTTCGGGATGCTGCTGCTGTTTTCGCCCACCAGCTTCGACCGTTTCTCCATCCCTTACACCCGTTATTCGTTCCATGTGACGATGGTGCTCTGCATCGTCCTGGTGGTGATGGCTTTGTCAAGGTCGTTGTTCTTGGTTTTCAACCGAAAGAAACGCGAGATTGAGTGGGGTAGAAGTATCCTGGTCTGCTTGTTGGAGATTGTGTTCTCCTCAGGGTTCTCCGCTCTTTATCTTTGGTTGATGTCGGGCAAGGCCGAGGCTTACTTCTGGTTCTTTGGCATGATGATGGTGTATCTGTTTGTGCTGATGCTCATCCCTTATGTCATCATCGATTTGTATTTCTTGCTGATGGCCAAGGACGACATCATCTCGGGGCAGGAACGCGACGCCTCGAAGGAGAAGATCCGCTTCACCGACGAGCGCGACAACCTCAAACTCGTGGTGGTTGCCGAGGCGGTGCTTTATGTGCAGTCGGACGAGAACTACGTGAAAGTCTGCTATCTGGAAGACGGCGAGATCAAGTTCTGCAGCATCCGCAACACGATGAAGCGGGTGGAGGAGACCTGCGTGAAAGGTGGCCTCATCCGTTGCCATCGCTCTTATTTCGTCAACAGCGCGAGGGTGCAGTCGCTGCAGAAGGACAAGGAATTCACCTACGCCATGCTCGACGTGGCCAACGCCAGTCGTGTGCCCGTCAGCAAGAACTATTACGACCAACTGGCGGCGCTATTGTAATCGACTTAAAACCAACGACTATGGCTAAGGACCTGAAACCTCATATCGGCATCTTCGGTCGCAGGAACAGCGGCAAGAGCAGCCTCATCAATTTGCTGACGGGACAAGACATCGCCATCGTGAGCGACACGGCGGGCACGACCACCGACCCCGTCAAGAAAAGCATCGAGATTTTTGGTGTCGGGCCCTGCGTGCTTGTCGACACGGCGGGTATCGACGATGTGGGGGAGCTGGGACAGCAGCGTGTGGAGAAGACGATGAAGGCGTTGGAGGAGATCGACTGCGCCATCTTGGTCATCACGGGCAACCAGTTCGAAGAACCCGAGCAGCAGCTCGTCAACCGCATGAAAGAACTGGCGGTGCCGTTTTTCGTTGTCCACAATAAGTCGGACGAGGAGCAGCTCTTGGCCGTCATCAAGGCGGTGATCGAGCAGAAATACAACGTGAAGGTGTTGGATTTCAGCGTAAAGAGAAAGGATGATATCGCTCCTTTGGTCGATATGCTGAAGAGGATTATCCCTGAAAACTCTTACCAGAAGGTGTCGCTTTTAGGCGGCATCATCCATCCGAAAGAGGTGGTGGTGCTGGTCTGCCCGGTAGACTCCGAGGCACCCGAAGGCCGTCTTATCCTGCCCCAGGTGATGGCCATCCGCGACGTGCTCGACAATGAATGCATCTGTGTTGTCTTGAAGGAGACCCGCTTGCAGCAATACCTTGAAACGATGCCCGCTCCCGCTTTGGTCGTCACCGACAGCCAGGTGTTCGGTTATGTCAGCAAAATCGTCCCTCAGGAGATTCCGCTGACCAGTTTCAGCATCGTCATGGCGCGTTTGCGTGGCGATTTCGACAACTATGTAAAGGGCACGCCTCATCTCTCACAATTGAAAGACGGCGACACGGTCCTGTTGCTGGAGTCGTGCACCCATCACAGCACCTGCGAGGACATCGGGCGAGTGAAACTGCCTAGAATGATTTTGAGTTACACTGGGAAAAACGTCAAATTTGAATATGTGGCAGGGCTGGCGTCTATCGACCATCCCGAAAGATACGCCATGGCCATCCAATGCGGCGGCTGCATGAGCACGCGCAAGCAGTTGCTCAACCGCACGAATCTCTTTGTCAACCAAGGCATCCCGATCAGTAACTACGGGATGGCTTTGGCCTATATGAATGGGATTTTTGACAGGGTGATGGCGCCGTTTCGTTAAAACGAATGTTTCTCTAACCCTTATTTCTTGCGATAGTAAGAGCCGCTTTCGTCTAATAACTTTTGGCCCGGCTTTATGCTGATCTTTTTAGGGATGCTTTCACCCGATAATTTGTAGGACAGCACGTCATTGTTGACCTGATAAGTGCCATATCTGTAAGAGCCGTCAGATTGACGCTCGGCGCATTTTCCCGAAGTTCCATCACCTTCAAATTTCATGACAACGGTCCCATACGCTCCCATTTCACAAGACCAAGTACCAACAATCCAGGAGTAGTCCCCATAATTGGTAGTAGTGCTTGTATTGGTGTTGGAGTTATTGGTAGTTGTGGTGGTTGTGGTAGTTGTGGTAGTAGTGGCGTTGTTGTCGGAAGAAGATCCACTCCCAAGATTCGACAATCCGCCTCCACAGGATTTCAATAAGTAGTATGCAACGAATATGACTACTGCCAGTATGATGATTTTTCTGAGGCAGCCACCTTTTCTATTGGTTTGGTTTGTGTTTTGTCTGTTGATGATTCCCATAACTGTATGTTTTTATTGGTTGTTGCTGCAAAAATACAAAAGAAATTTTATTGCTCCTCGAAATACGTCAACAGCCCCTTGCATCCCTCCAACACATCCACCCAAGTGGCCTCAAAGTCGCCCGTGTACCACGGATCGGCCACGTCACCAGGCCTGTGAGTATAGTCCATCAAAAGACTGATTTTGTGGTTGGTGTCCTCACCGAACATGCGCTTCAGGTTGCGGAGGTTGTTGCGGTCCATGGCAATGACATAATCATAATAGGCGTAGTCCTGCCGTGTCATCTGGCGGGAGGTTTTGCCTTCGCAGCCAATGCCGTGCTCGGCCAACTTGCGCCGCGCTGGAGGGTAGACGGGATTGCCCAATTCTTCCGTTGAAGTCGCCGCAGACTGAATCTCGTATTGGTCGCTCAAACCCGCCTCATCGACGAGACGTTTCATCACAAACTCTGCCATGGGACTGCGGCAGATATTGCCGTGACAGATGAAGAGGATTTTTTTCATGTTGTATGTTGTTAATTGACGCGCGACTTCGGGACGCGGGACGCGGGACTTTTTTCGTCCCGTGTCTCGTGTCTCGCAGTCTCGTGTCCTAGCATTATTATTTTTATTTGTTTAGTAAGTCATTGATCACCACCGAGGCGCAGAAGATGCCGAAGGCGGCGGGGAGATAGGAGATGGTGCCCACGTTGGAGACCTTGTTTTGTTCATCGACGCCCTCGGTAATCACGGCCGAAGCATCGACGGGCTCGGGCGAATATACGGCCTTGATGCCATCGAAGACGCCGAGACGGTGCAGGCGCTTGCGGATGTAGAAGGCCAAGCGGCAGTGGTTGGACTTCGAGATGTCGCAGATCTCGATCCTTTCGGGGTGGAACTTGCCGCCAGCGCCCATGCTGCTGACGATGCGCTGGTTGTTCATCTTGGCGTAATATAGCAGAAACACCTTGGGCGCCACCGTGTCGATGGCATCCACCACGTAGTCGAAAGGCTGCGCCATGAGGTCGATGATGGCCTGGTCTTTCAGATATTGGTGGAGGACGGTCAACTCGATTTCGGGGTTGATGTCACGGAGACGCTCCGCCATCACCTCGGCCTTCGGTCTGCCGACCGTGCTCTCCAAGGCCAGCAACTGTCGGTTGCGGTTGGTGATGTTCACCACATCGCCGTCGACGATGGTCATGCGGCCGATGCCCGCGCGGGCCAGTTGCTCGGCGGCATAGGCGCCCACGCCACCCAATCCGACCACAAGCACGTGTTTGGATTTCAAGGTGTTGATGCCGTCATCGCCGATCAATAGACGGGTTCTGTCTTGCCAGTGTTCCATAGGGTTCGTTTTTTGACACGGGACTGCGAGACACGAGACTACGGGACTAACCTCGGCCTCTTGCCGTCATTGACTCGCTTCGCTTCGTCGAATCAGAGATTTGCGGGCGCAGACCCGCAATCTCCCAAGCGACAGGGATTCGTCTCCGCGTTTAGGAGATAGCGGATCAAGTCCGCTATGACGGTTTAGGATCATGATAGTGATTCCCGATCTCGTTTCTCGTGTTCAAATAATCGCGCAAAGTTAGCAAAGATTCTCGTTTGCAAAGCCGATAAGTCCATTTCCAACAAATTTGCTGCTGCTTTGTATATCGTTTCTATGCCGATTTCCGCCATATCGGTCTCCAAGAAAAGCTGGTCCAACGGTATGCTTTTCAGCGATTTGGTAATCTTCCTCTCTGAATGCAGCAAACTCTCTCCGACCGAAAGATACAGTCCTTGCCCCGTCAATTGTTGGATGCCCTGTTCCGTTCCGTTGAAGCCATGCAGAATCCAAGGCTGCTTGGCTTTGTGTTTTTTACGCAAGGCAAGGATCTCGTTGTGGCTTTTCACGTCGTGCAGAATCATCGGCTTTTGCAAGGCTTCCGAGAGCTCGATTTGCCGCTCGAAAAGGTCAATCTGTTGCTCAAAACTCTCCTTGTGCATCTTGTCCAAACCCGCTTCACCAAGGGCAAGGACATTCGGCGATCGTAGCCTTTCTTCCAATAAAGAAAATGCTTCTTCTATCTGAAAATCAGCATTGTCCAATGCCCACGGATGAATGCCGTAACTGTAATAGCCTTGCTCGGGACAAGGCTGGCCAAGATCCAGATTGACAATCTGGATTAGGTTATCATAGTCTTTTACTCTATGGGTATGAATATCAACGAATTTCGATTCCATATACGACACAATTGTATCTCAAAACCTATATCCAACACCAGCCATAATCATATAACCAAAGTCATTGACTAGCCAAGGAAACTTTTGAAAAGGATCTGGTATGAGTTTTTCATCATTTCCAATGATTTGGGTCGCGTTAAATCCTATCTTCTCAAAAAGATAAAACGATTTCCAAATGTCGACCTTGAAGCCGGCTCCTACGGAGCTTTGTAACCACAGAAAAGGCCCAAAAGATTCAGTATATTCTTCAATAGAATAACTCCCGTCATTGAGGTTATAGGTGGGCCCATAACCATGGTTTCTTGTGGTTGAGTATGCGGCTTGAAGTTCATAAAACACAAAGGGCTTCAAATGTTCAAGACGAGGAAGGAAATACCAGTTGTAGCCCAATTGCATCCCAAAATGCTGAGCAAAACTTGAGGCGTACATTCGCCTATAATAAATACTCTCTTGGTCGTCTGGCATAACCAGCCTGTTGATATGGAACCGCAAACCGACTTCCATTTCATGGTTTTGGTGGAACGTTCTCGAATAGCCAACAATCACACTTTCCCGAAGTGTGGAGGTGTTGAAGTTGATTTTCACCGCGTTTTGGGCGAATGAAAAACAAGTCACCAACAGGCACACTAACAATGCTATTGCTTTTTTTGACATGGTTGTAAAGTTACAAGTACTTTTCTTAAATTGTAAACGGAAAGCGGAAAGATTTATTATTTTTGCGGCGGCTTGAAAGAACAGGTTTATGGGATTGAATAAGTCATCGATCACAGGGCACCTCGCTTGTTTTGGCGCCTACTGCATCTTCGGGTTCAACATCGTTTGCTGCAAAAACATCTCCAATGCCAACGTACTGACCCCCATGGACTTGTTGTGCTTCCGTGCTGCTGGTGCCACAGCGTTGTTCTGGCTCTTGTCACTCTTCATGCCCAAGGAAAAGGTGCCGGCAAAGGACATTCTGCAAATCTTCGTGGCCTCCATGCTGGGACTCTTTCTCACACAATGGAGCTTCCTGAAAGCCATCACTTTGGCGACTTCCATTGACGTGAGCATCGCCAACACCTGCACGCCTGTCCTGACGATGCTGGTGGCGGCCATCTTCCTGAAAGAGCCCATCACGGGGAAGAAAGTCGGAGGTGTCTTGGTGAGTCTGGCGGGTGTCCTGCTGCTGATTTTCAACTCGGTGGGACTGGGTGGTGGCGCATCCGAGACCAAACCCATGGGCATCGTACTGACCATCGTCAATGCACTCACCTTTGCCCTATATCTTGGCATCTTCCGCCCGCTCATCTCGAAATACAACGTGGTCACCTTTATGAAGTGGATGTTCCTGTTCACCATGCTGGTGGCGCTGCCGCTCAACATCAAGAGTCTGATTCACATTCCGTTGGGACAGATTGAATCCCGTGTGGCGTGGCAAATAGCCTATGTGGTGTTTTTCGCCACTTTCGTCGCCTATTTCCTCATCCCCATCGGGCAGAAGCGCCTGCGACCCACTTTGGTCAGCATGTACAACTACGTGCAGCCCATCATTGCCACCATCATCAGCATCGTCATCGGTCTGGACCACTTCACCTGGAAGAAGGGATTGGCCATGGTGCTGGTCTTCACGGGTGTCTGGATCGTCAGCCAAAGCCGAGCCGCGGCGGCACCGCAAAATCCAAAATAATCGTTATCTTTGCCGCATGGAACTGAACCTGCTGCAAACGAGTATCGCCTATTTGAAGGGTGTCGGCCCGAAGAAGGCCGAGATCCTCCAAAAGGAGTTGGGTGTGTCCACCTATCAGGACATGCTCAACCAGTTTCCGTTCCGTTACATCGACCGCAGCCAGATCCAAAAGGTGGCCTACATCAACGACGACACAGTGTATTACCAACTTGTTGGTACCATTTCCAACATCAAACTCATCGGCGCGCCGAGGGCCACACGTGCTACGGGTCTTTTCAGCGACGAGACGGGCAGCATCGAGGTGGTGTGGTTCCGAGGGCTGAAATGGATCAAGAACCGCTTCAAGCCGGGCGTGAAATATGTGCTGTTTGGCAAGGCCAGCGAGTTCAACCGCAACTTCAACTTCGTGCACCCCGAGATTGAGGAGTACGATCCCAAGGACCCGCTCGTCGGCGAGGGACTGCAAGGCGTCTACAACACCACCGAGAAGATGAAAGACCATGGCCTCGGCACACGCACCATCGCTAAGTTGCAGAAACTTATCCTGCAACAGGTCTTCGAATATATTCCCGAGACGTTGCCGAAAGCCCTCATCGAACAGGAGCAGCTGATACCACGTCGCTATGCGTACTACGAAATCCACCTCCCCTCAAATAATATCGAAATCCAGCAGGCCACGCGCCGACTGAAATACGAGGAGCATTTCTTCTTCCAACTGAAGATGCTGCGCAACAAGATGCACCGCGAGCAGGCCATCAAAGGCCATGTCTTCAATGTGGTGGGCGACTATTTCAACGGCTTCTACAGAGACCATCTGCCTTTTCCGCTGACCAACGCCCAAAAACGTGTCATCAAGGAGATCCGCAAAGACTTGGGCTCAGGCCATCAGATGAACCGCCTGCTGCAAGGCGACGTGGGCAGCGGCAAGACCATCGTGGCGCTGATGGTGATGCTACTGGCCTTGGACAACGGTTTTCAAGCCTGCCTGATGGCGCCCACCGAAATCCTGGCCACACAGCATTTCGCCACCTTGCAGGAGCAGTTGAAGGACATGGACATCAACTTCGCCCTGCTGACGGGTTCGACAAAAATTGCGGAGCGAAAGAAGATTTACGCTGGTCTGGCCGACGGCACCATGCAAATCGTGGTGGGCACCCATGCACTGATCGAAAGCAAGGTGGTGTTCAAGAACCTGGGCTTGGCCATCATCGACGAGCAGCATCGTTTCGGCGTGGAGCAGCGTTCCAAGTTCTACGAAAAGACCGAGATTCCGCCCCACACCCTCGTGATGACGGCGACACCCATTCCTCGCACCCTCGCCATGACACAATACGGCGACCTCGACGTGTCCAAAATCGACGAGTTGCCGCCTGGAAGAAAGCCCGTGCAGACCTATCACGTCTACAGCGACGACCGCTACCGCATCATGATGTTCATGAAGCAACAAATAGCGCTTGGGCGACAGATTTATGTGGTCTATCCTTGCATCAAAGAGTCGGAAAACACGGATATGATTGCTTTGCAAGAGGGCTACGAGGCCTTGCTGCACGACTTCCCCGAGCCGCAGTACAAGCTTTGCGTCTGCCACGGTCGGCTGACCGCTGAGGACAAGGACTTCGAGATGCAGCGTTTCATCACCAAAAACGCGCAAATCATGGTGGCCACGACGGTCATCGAGGTGGGCGTCAACATCCCCAACGCCACGGTGATGATTATTGAGAACGCCAACCGCTTTGGGTTGTCGCAGTTGCACCAGTTGAGGGGTCGTGTGGGTCGAGGTGCCGACCAGTCCTATTGCATCCTCGTCACCGACCACAAACTGACCGCCGACGGCAAGACCCGCATGAAGACCATGTGCGGCACCAACGACGGCTTCGAAATCGCCGAGGTCGACCTCGAACTGAGGGGTCCCGGCGAGACGGGCGGCACACGGCAGTCCGGACAAATCGAAATGCTCATCGGCGACCTCCAAAAAGACGGCCCATTGATTCCCCAAGTCCGTGAGGCCGCCATCAAACTCTTGGCCGACGATCCCAAACTCATCAAGCCCGAAAACAGGATGCTGCGCGAGCATTACAAGGAGTTGTTTGCCCAGACGTTTGATTGGAGTCAGATAGGGTAATCAATAATTCCATCGCAGCCACTCTGCAAAGAAATAGTCATACACTTGATAACCTTTTTCTGTGCGGGTGATGATGTCTTTCTCCAACAAGCCTTTCAAAGCGGCTTGGACAGAACTTGAAGAACCCAAATTGTTTTCTTTTAGGAATTTAATCGAAGTCATATTGATAGCTTCACCTTCTTTTGCAATGGCAAACAAAACTGGCTTTTGTTTGGCGGAAATGTTGGAAAGTGTGTCCTTGTAACTCGATTCCTGCGTTTGGATGACATTTTTCAAAGCAATAGGATAAAGTTCCATTCCGCAGTTTTGGCCTTTCTCGGTGAGCGCAAACAGTTCGTTCAGAAGCATTTGCATAAACCAAGTAACACCCTCATAACCGTCATACACCTTCTCAATGAGTTCTACAGTAATGCTTTTCCCGTATTCCTTGAAAAGCTGCAAGGCAAATTTGGTGTACACGTCTTTATCCAAAGGTTTAAGGTCAGTGGTGATAACACTTTGGTAGAAAGGCTTCGAAGGCGAGTTGAACATCTGACTCATCATGTGACGACGGCTGCCTGAAAAAATGAACAAGGTTTGCTTGCATTGCTGAATCTTTGTCCTTAACAAAGCCTCAACATTCTTTTCGGCATAATGGGCAATCTGCTGAAACTCGTCAATGGCCACGATGCAAGGTTTGTCGGCAGCTTCAAGGTAAGCAAAGATTTCATCTATAGTGGTTTGCGGTTGGTCAATGTTTCCCAAACCAATATCGAACACAGGTTCGCCTGTTGCGGCATCCAGCTTAAAACCAGGACGCAACGACTTGATGGTGCCGAAGAATTTTTCTGTCCATTGCGTACGCAAAGGTTTAAGTTCCTTGTAGATTTCCTTGCCCAAAAGATAGACAAACTCCGATAGCGAACCTGTGGGATAAATGTCAATGAAGAAAGTGTGATACCGTTTCTCGATTTCGGATTGAGTGAAAAAGTGCTGGATCAAGCCCGTTTTCCCCAAGCGGCGTGGGGCGATGATGGCCGTGTTGCGACCGTTATCCACCTGCTTTTTTAGGAAAGCGGTTTCTTCGATTCTGTCACAAAAAAAGTCTTCTGACACATACTTTCCAACCACAAAAGGATTTGTTATATTGTTGTTATCCATGCTATTATAATTTTATTATTCCGACAATTATTATTCCAATTATAAAATGCAAAAATAGGAAATAAATTGTATCGGATTTCATATTGGACGAAAAAAATTATTATCCGAATAATTATTATTCCAATAATAATTGCCGATCCTGCGCCTTCTTCTCATTCCTTCAAAACTCGTCCTGTCTTATTTCGACCATCGGAAAGCTTTATTTTTACAACATAAACACCCGAATGCAAACCTGTCAGGTCAATGGTGGCCTTTTCTGATATAAAAACGGATTTGCCCAAAAGATCGAATACTTCCACAAACTGAACCTCTGGCAAGTCAATATGAAGCAAACCTTTTGTGGGATTAGGATAATAAGGCGTATTCATAGTTGCTTCATTAAGGTTGGTGCACAACCTGAAATATGCTTTCAAATCACAGTCTTTTTTCACCTCCAACGAATACGTTGGATTGCTTGAAACGAAGAAACCATTGTTTTTCCAAACGTAAAACTCGGCATTTTCTTTTGGAACGGCTTGAACGATGGCGACATTGCCATTGTCGCACGACGGCTCTTGAAGAATCACAACGGTTCCAAGGCTTTCGTCTGTTGAAGTCGCTTGAAAAGCGTAGATAAAATCTTCGTTATAATTGGTGAATGCATTCCATCCTGCCGCATTTTGGTAGGATTCGACCGAACCGCAAGAAACCCAAATGGGAATATCAGTAGGAATGAAAGCGAAAATGCCATCGGCACCAGCTTGTGGCGCATTAAAAGGTTTTGCGATAATGGCCGACAAATTGGAGACATTGTATAACGCAAGAGCTTCAATGGTTTGCAAAAACGAGCCGATGGTCAAAGTGTCGCTGAAACCGCAACAATCATAAAAAGTCCCTTCTCTCAAAACGGTCAATTGTTCGGGAATCGTCAGCGAGCCGTTAAAACCGGAACAATGTGAAAAAGCACTATAACCCATGGTTCTCACGGAATTAGGGATGATGAGGGATCCAGTAAAGCCAGTACACCAAGTGAAAGCCATATTTCCAATGGAGGTCAACGATTGCCCAAGAGTCAACGTGCCGTCAAACCCTTCACATTCCAAAAAAGCATAATCTCCGATTTGGGTGACCGCATCAGGAATGGCCAATGAACCATTGAGCCCATGACAGAATGAGAAAGCGCACTCTCCAATGAACTCCAAAGAATCCGGCAGAACCAAATTGCCGATGAACGGGCAAGCATAAAACGCATGGTCGTCGATGATTCTCAATGTCAAAGGTAATTCGGGCACTTCTATCAAATTGGACATTGAAGCGAAAGCATAAGAACCTATACCTCTGATGTCGTCGGGAATCACCGTGTTTTTGCAAGCGGCCAGTAAAGTCTTGTCGTTTTTCGTGATGAGGGCATTATTTTCCGAGTAATATTTAGGGTTATCCGGATCGACAATGATAGCGTCCAAATCGTTACAATAAGAGAAAACGCACGAGCCTATGGAATCAACCGATGCAGGTATATAGAGTGTTCCTGTAAGCCCTGTACAACACCAAAACGCACGGTTTTCGATGGTTTGCAGCGATGAAGGTAAAGTAAGCGAAACAAGTCCCGAACAATCGCTGAATGCGTGGCTCTCGACGACTTGTAATGTTGAAGGAAAAATAACTTCAGTGAGGTTGCAGCAATCACCGAAAATCATACTTTGCAAAACAGTTATTGTTGCTGGCAGAACTAAAGTTCCAGTCAGTCCTGAACATCCATAAAAAGCGGCATATCCAATGTTTTCCAATGCGTCGGGAAGCACAAGTTGGGTGAAGCCACTGCAAAGCCAAAAACAAGAGTGACCTATCGATTTTACTGTGTTCGGAATAGCCAAAACGCCTGTCAGATTAGTGCAACTATGGAAAGTGTTTTTGTCGATTTCTGATACGACATAGGTTTGTCCCTCGTAGACAACCGTTTCTGGTAAGATGATTTCGCCTTGAGGCTCTTCGAAGCCTTGATAGGGGTCGTTAAGGTCGCCAGGGTATGTCAGTCTTACTTCATGGTCAGTACCATAGATGATTTTGTAGTAAAGCGTTTGTCCTGTTTCGCAGACTGCGGAAAAATCATAATAACCTCGTCCGAAACCATGGAACGACAAGATGATTAACAATACAATTAGGAAGACTCTTTTCATGTTTCTTGTCTTGTTGTTTTATGATTTCTTCTCTTTCCTAAACGAATAAAACTTGTTCGTTAGATAGCTGAACGTCACGCAGATGATGGAGATGATGACATACGATATTGTCGGCCAAATGTGAAGCACCTCGATAAAGAGTTTTAGGCCGAAATAGTTGATGAGAAAGTTCACAACAGTAACCATCAAATACCTTACAATCTGTGTTCTGCCTCGTAAGGTCGAGCCGGAGAAACTGATGTGACGTGCCATCCAAAAACCTGTCAAGAAAGTGATGGGAAACCTAAAAATAAAGGCTGCAATGTGAGGTGTGAAGGCAATGAAACCGAGGTCAAGCACCTGACCATGAAATACAAAGTGGTATAAAATGTAAAACAGGGCCCAATCCAAGGCTAAGTTCAAGCCACCGCAGGCCGCATAACGGAACAGTTCAAGGCTCATCACCTTGCGGAAAGGCGGATAGAAGAAGTCAATGAACTTCGTCAAAGTGCGTTCTATCCAGGATTCTATGTTCTTGAGTGCTGACATTCGGGTCGCAAAAATAGCAATTTAGAGCCAAATCACTTCAAAATCTTTGAGCAAAGTGGAAACCTTATCCACATCGTCCGTGAAGCCCAACACATAGCCGCCACCACCCGAACCCGAGATTTTCACACCGAGATGGAAGTCGTAGTCGGCAGTGAATAAGTCGAGCGTATTGTCTGTGATCATCGGGCGAAGGAATTCCAACTGGCCTTGGGTTAGTTGTTTCAACGAATTGAAAAACAACCCTTTGTCGCCCGAAACCATCGTATCGATGCAAGTCTTGACGCATGGCAAGTATTCCGTTTGGAAACGGTTCAAAAAACCCGCATCCTCTCGTTGTTGCTTGAAATGGTTGACCAACGGCTTGGTGTTGCTCTTGATTTTCGTGTCGATCAAGCAGATGTGGATGTCTTTTTTGAGGAAGTCGTCCGACAGCAATCGCACACCGTCAGACGTAATCTTGAACGGCTGGCCGAGATAGCATTGCAAGGGGTCGATGCCGGAACTGCTGCCGTGGAAGTAGCTCTCCATCAGACTGAAAAGGGACTTCAACTGCAAGCAATCGTCGGTTTTCTGGATGGCATAACGGTCGTAGACAGCGGCGACCAAGGTCCCCGAGCTGCCCAAGCCATAGCCCGAAGGCACATTGGAAGCCAAAAACAAGCCTTCATCCAAGTCCTTGTCAAGGACGGATAGGTTCAAGACACTTGAAAGCGTTTCGTTTCCCGCAAGATACTGGCAAAAACGTTTCAAACTTTGGTTAGAGGTCAGCGAGGTAGCCTTGTTACGGCTTTGCGGAAACTGCCATTGCGCCGAGAACCGCTTGAGCGGAATCATCAAGGCGGTGGCATCGAAAATCATCGAATACTCGCCGAAGAGGATGACTTTGCTATAGTAACGGTCTTTCATCACAGTAGTTTTTTCGGTCCGTCGCCCACATGGTCAGCCATCCAACGGCCTTCATCGCAATAGGCCAACAATGTATTCTTGATGAAATCCTCCACTTTCTCGGCTTCACTTTCAGGATACAGTAGGTGTGCGTTTGGTCCCGCGTCCAAGGTAAAGCACAGCGGGATGTGGGTCTCGTTTCTGAAACGCCTGACCTCCTCGATAATACGCAAAGTATTGGGTTTCATCAAGATAAATGACGGGTTGGAGCACATCATCAAAGCGTGGAGTTGCAGGGCTTCCGACTCCGTGATATTCATAAAGGTTTCCAGATCGCCCGACTTCAAGGCGACAAGCAGGTTGTTGATGTTCTCATTGGCTTGAGCATAGCGTGCCAGGGCGTAGGGATTGCCTTCCATCAAGCTATGACCTGCACGACTGGAAACGGATTTGGTCTCGCCGCTGACAATCAAGATGCTGTCGCGATAGGTTTTGAAAACAGGATGAATGTCGTTTTCCAACGGGACAGCGTATTCATCGGAACTGCCTTCGTATGCCTCCGTCGCACCCCATAATGCCATTTTGGGAAACACCGAGCGCGAAGCGCTGCCCGAGGCCAAACGTGAGAAATAGGAGGCTTTGGTTAAGGTCCCTGAGCCTGTCGAAGGGCCGCCCAAAAGACTCTCAATCTCCATTAATCCCATCACAAAAGCGCTCATCGACGAAGCCGAAGAAGCGATGCCCGAGGAATGCGGGAAGGTGTTGCGGCTCTCGACCGTCAAATGCAGTTGATTGATGAACGGGAAAAAGGCTTGGTTGTCAAGCAAAAACTTCTCAATCTTGGCACCAAAAGCCGGGTTCTCCTGTCCTTCAAAGAAGAACTTGAAGCCGAAACTTTCCGCTTTCTCATATTGAATGAAAGTCTCGGTGCAGCACTCCGACAAGGTGAAGCTAATCGAAGGATTTTGAGGGAGTTGCTTCCCCCGTTTGCCCCAATATTTCACCAAGGCGATGTTCGACGGACTCCGCCAGCCCACTTTGCCTTGATAGTCGTTCGGCACGACGCCTTTGAAGGCTTCGCTGATCCAGATGTTCTTCATTCTCGATATGTTTCGCGCTGCGAAAATAAGGAATTATTCCTTACCGCCACCCAGGCCACATGGTTTTATGGTCATTCGGCAACTGGGTCAGTTTTCGTGGACAAACATCAAACTCGTTTCAGGTCCAAAGGCGACTTCGAACTGGAAATAGTCAAAGTCGTCTTTTTTGATGTTGACTGTGTAGGTCTGCCCCATCTTCAAGTTCTCGATGGTGAGATCCACATAGTGTCCACATTCGCAGTCGCAGGCAGGCCCCTCGTGCAAAAGGAGGATGGAAATGTTTTGACCCTGCAGGTTGATTTCTTGGTCGAACGACTCGGCGCAGCAGTCGAAAGGTGTGTTGGTGGTATTGATTCTCATCTTCGTGTTGTCAATAGTGGTCACGTATATCGTGTCGATATACGGATAGTCATTATCACGCATGTCATATAGGACAACGTCGTTGCAGCCAGAAATGAAGAAGTCGGAGACTTTGGGTTGTGGATTTTGCTTGTCACATCCTTCCATGGCGAGGAATCCAATGACGAAAAGTGCCATTAAGGCGACGATGGTTTTGCTTAACTTGTTCATAATGTGTTGTTTTTGATTGTTATTTAATGTATTTTAGTTCTTTACGATTTTTCTGACGAAATGTTCTCTGTTTTCCGTGACGATGGAAACGAAGTAAATGCCGCGCTCCAAGTCGCTGATGTTGATTTCATTCGTATTTTGAACCGTTTTTACCAACTGGCCGGCAGCATTAAAAACCTGAAGACCTTCAACGGTTGTGCCTTCTATTCTAACGAAATTCAGTGCGGGGTTGGGATATACCGCTATTTTAGCGGATGGTTCGCACTCGTTAAGGCTGACAAATTCCGTTTCTATGAAATTGGTGAACTCGCACCAATATTCCGCATTCCTGTAATTCTCTATCGTTCCTTGGGGAATATGCACAGGGATGTTTCGATTGACCTGTTGGAAGGTGTTTTCCTCTATATAGGGCGGGACGGTCGCTTTCACAGACATTGTCGTCAGGCGGTTCAGATGGCAGAAAGCGTAGTCCAACATGCATTCCATTGTCGATGGGATCTCCAACTCTGTCGGTTTGACTAAAAAGTCCATTGCGTTCCAGTCAAGGTAACCGACACCTTCGGGAATGACAACGGACGTGAAGTTGGAGCACAATTCAAAAGAACCTTCCTGAAGATACCACATCATTGGCGAGAGCGTCAAAGTGCCGTCGAAGCCGCATTGATAAAAGGCGTTGTATTTGACATCGTAAACGGATTCGGGGATGAAAAGGTCGCCCCTGAAGCCAGTGCATACACCAAAGGTGAACTCTTCGATGATGGACAGCGATTCTGACAGGGTTAGACTGGTGAAGTTGATGCAATCCATAAAGGCATGGCTGCCAATTTCGGTAACCGAATTAGGAATGACGAGCGGACCGGTGAAAGTGCAGCCATGGAAGGCTTGTTCGCCAATGCTTCTCACCGTATTGGGAATAGACAATGTGCCAGTGAAATTGGTGCATGAACCACCCATAAAAGCACCTCTGCCAATGGATACGACGGAATAATCCGTTCCGTTGTAGGAAACCGAAGCGGGGATGATGAGACTTCCAGAATAATCCTCCGTGTGATAGATCTCTACCTCTGGCGGGTTTTCGCTGAGGATGGTGTAATCCAAGGTTTGCCCAGTTTCGCAAATTGCGGTAAAATCCACTTGGGCCGAAGCCGAAACGCCCAAAAGGAAAAGGGCATACAAAGCAATAAATTTAATGTTTTTCATATTTTTTAGTTTTATATTGTTGAATATCATTGTTTTAGAAAAAATAGATTGGTTTTGTCCAAATGGGAAAATGATTTATCGGCTTATAACCACTCGCATCACACGATTTTTTCCGTCTTTATCGGTGATGTGGAGCACATAAATCCCTTTAGACAAATCTTCTACTATGATTTCATTCGTGTTTTGAACGGTTTTCACCAACTGGCCAAAGACGTTATAGAGTTGCATTTCTCTAACAGTAATGCCTTTAACATGAACGAATTGCTGTGCAGGGTTGGGAAATACACTGATTATTTCGGCGGTTTCATCTATCCCGTCGCAGTCCTCGATGATGTTGCTGAACACCACGCCCCAATCCGAGTTCCTGTACGTTTCAGTACATCCGCATGGGACAATCAGGCAAGTGTTGCTTGGCACTTCGAAAGAACTACTATTGTAGTACAACGAAGCGGGAATGCCACCCAAGCAAATCACCGTGTCTATATTTGGGCAGACAAAAGCGTGATCACCGATTTCCGTGACTGTTTCAGGAATGACGGCAGTTTTTAAGGCTTCACAAGCAAAGAAGGCCAAATCCCCAATGGTAACAACTCCTGTCGGAATAGTGATGGACTTTAGGCCACTTTGGTCAAACAATCCCTCTTCAATCTCCGTCAAACCTTCGGGAAGGGTGACGATGGCGAGATTACTACATTCGTCAAACGCATAATTGCCAATCGTAGTGATGGAATTGGGAAGGTCCAAGCGGTACAGACTGCGGCAAGAGGCAAACGCCCAACTTCCAATCTTGGTGACCGTTTCGGGAAGCGTGAAATCTTCGAGACTGGTGCAACTGTAAAAGGCAGCTCCTCCGATTTCTACGATGGACTGGCCGAAATCGACCTGCCTCAACTCGGGACAATACGCAAACACATGAGTGCCCAACGAAACCAAGGAGTTGGGCAGCGTGACCGAAACAAGCGTCTCGTATTCCCCAAACGCGGCATCAGCCACCTTTAAGGTTCCTTCGTCGATGATCAAATCCACCAAAGGCATCTTTTCTTTGAAACCCAAGCACCAGCCGTCCAGATACAGCAGCCAGCCGTCGGGTTGGAGGTTGTACCATCCCGTGTTTTCGAATGCTCTTGCATTGACGCGGGTCACCGTGCTGGGGATGTGAATGTCGTACAACGACGTGCAACCCATAAAAGCAAGTTCATGGATGTATTGCATGGTGGCGGGGAATGTGACTGATGTCAAATCCACACAATCCCTAAAAGCGAATGATGCGATTTCAGTTACAGCGTAAGTGACACCCTCGTAGGTCACGGTTTCAGGGATGACCACATCGCCCGAGTAGCAATTCCAGCCAGGCTGTGCGCAGTGAACCACATAAGCTTCTGGTGTTTCCGTGTAGGGTTTGATTTTGTAATACAATCCGTCCACTTCAAAGTCGTAGGCCAAGGCTTGCATCGCGAAGCCAGCCAGAAGGATTAAGGTAATGAATGATTTTTTCATCGTTTTGAGATTTTAATGGTGAGTACTTTTGTGCTTGACTTTTGATGCAAAAGTAGACTCACTAGAAAAATCTGTCAAGAAAAATGGGGTGCGGTTTGGTACGAGTTTTTAAGCAATATACTGAAAATCAGCAAAATTGTTCCTCTGTAGCTAACCCACGAAGGATGGTCGACAGCGGCTCTTCGCTACCGAAAAGGGTCTTCAGTTTGCGGCTACGGTCGCTCACAGTGTTGTAGGCACGCTGCATCAGGGCTGCAATGTCGGCATCGTTCAGGTCGAGCAGGTAGAGGCAGCAATAGTTGAGGTCGGATTTTGTGAGGTCGGGGTAGGCTTTGGCAAGACGGATGGTGAACTGGCCGAAGTGGCGGTCGGCAGCCTCACGCAATGCCGTAATCTGCTCCTTGCTTAACGCATAGTCGCTATAGTCAAGATAGCTCACCTTTGACTTGAACTGTCCTTCGCTCACCCGCTTCATAATCAGGCGACAAATCGGTTCTTCGGTGAAACTTGCAGCTTGTGTTTCGGGCTTTGGTGCGGCATGGTTTTGTTGGCGGATTTGGTCTTTCAGCTCCCGCAGCTCCTCGTTGCTCCGTTTCAGCCTTCCCGACATTGACGCCTTCTCCAGACGATGCGCTTCCTGTTCAGCTTGCATCTGTTGGCTGGCCTCGTCGCTTTGCTTTTTCATCTTGCGCTTGTGCAGCAGCCAGGCCGCCAAGGCCGCCAAAACGATGAAAGCAGCAAGGGAAACGAGTGTTTTGTTTCGTTGCTGGCGAATCTCATTTTGTTTTGCAAGGCGCTCGTGGGCTTCTCTCTGCTGCAAGTAGTCGTTGAACATCCCAGTGAAATCGGCGTCCTCTTGAATCTTTTTCGGATTGAAGATGGGGTGCAAGGCAAGATAATGCATGTGTTCGTGCATTTTTACTGTGTCGCCAAGGGCTTCGTAGACCTTGATGAGATAGTCCGATATTTCTGATTTCAAGCGAGATGGGGCGTCATCATAGATGGGATTCAAATAGGCTAAAGCCGAATCGTATTGCCGCTCTTCTTGATAAATCCATCCGATGGTGGCAAACAAGTCTTGTTTCATTATTTCTGGGCCATACATCAAAATGGACTTTAATATCTTGATGGACGTATCTCCATCGTGGTTCAACTTATATAGTCCAATGGCTTGCCGGTCCTTCAATAAATAATACAAGTTGAGCGTGGTGTCGGTCAGCAATTCCAAGGAAAGGTCATAGTAATGCAAAGCGCTATCAATCTGCTCTGTAATGTCAAATTCATATCCAAGAAGAAACAAGTTGCTGGCTACGACTTTGCTGCGCGGTTTCACTTTTTTATTGAGCGCCAAAGCTTTTTTCTGGAAGTAAGTGGCTGGTTCCGTGAGGAATCGAAGGGAATAGTCAAGCGAAAGCTCTTCGGCGGTTTTGGCGGTGAATCGGGCCTTGTGCCAAGTCAATTGCTCATCGGCGAAATGGTTTTCCATGGTTTCCAAAGCTAGAAAGAGCTGTTTGCAACGGAACAAAGAGTCATCTTTAACGCTGGCATGGTCATCAGTCATGCCTTTTCTGCTGTAGATGAAATGGGCGCGGGCTTGGAGATATGCCAAATCGTAATTTTTGGGAAAAGCGGGGGCAAGGCTGTCGAAATAAGCAGTCGTCAGTGCCACAGCATCAAAATCTATCTCCTCCATTCGGGGGCTTTTCCATAAAGCCTCGGATTTCATTAGCAGGGCATAATTTATGTCGAAATCCGTAAGGTTTTCAGTATCGAGGCTGTCAGTGAAGGGTTCAATGCGTTCCAAGGCGACTGTATAATCGGTTTGCAGCAGGCTGTCGATGCCAACCAGCGTGTCGTGGAGCGGACTCAATGGCAGTTCAGGAGCTTTATCATCAGGCTTGTGGCAACCCAAAAGCAACGCGCACAGGGCAAACGACAATATGAAAAGACGGAGTTTCATTGCGACAAAGGTACAAATTATTCGTTGAGTACAATTTCTCCGTAACTGAAAACCACGTTCAAGCCTTTTTTCTTGAAGTATTCCTTCACTTGTTTTTCATCCCATTCCGTAGCGGCCAGAACGAAGTCGCCACCCCAGGCGCCCAAGGATTTCAGAACGCCTTCAAAATCGGGGAAACGTTTCTGTACGGGTTCCTGTCCGATGCAGCGGGCGATGATGCGCTCGTGGCATTGCATCAGCATCCCAAACTCGTCCAGACTCTCGCATTGCGGCACGGCGCGGCTGATCTCCGAAACGGCTTCTATATCATTTTGTAAATCAATGGGATTCGCTTTCTCCAAAAAAGCCTTGACCTCTTTGGATGAGTTTTGCTTTTGGCCTAGGTATATAAAGAAAAGATGGTCGGCAAAATGAGGGTTGAAATCAACAGGTTCAACGACCTTAGGTCCCTGAGCCTGTCGAAGGGCCGGTTCTAAATTGTGTACTTGATAATAAATGGGTTGATCCGCCGTGGCGCAAGCGATGTCATAACCCGATCCGCCAAAGGTCAGTCTCAATAATTCGTATGGGTCGACCTCTGCCCATCGCGCCAAGTTGGCAATCAAGGTGGAGCTGCTGCCGAGACCCCAGCTCGGATCGAAATCTAGATGGGTGCGAATGCGAAGGTCGCCGCCATAAAAAGCCCTCGGCTTCAGTTGCCTGATAGCTTTCAGGATGCTGGCGAGCTTTTCGGCTTTGGCAGGGTCGTCGGTAGTGACAGGCTGTAGCGTATCGGTGTCAAATACAACAGAAAACCAGGCCTTGTCGGGCTGCTGTGCAATCCAATGCAAACGGTGAGTGTCGGTATCGGCGAGTGATATTTGAAGACTCTGTCCCAGTTTCAGGGGTAAGGCCAAGGCCAACGCGCCTTTCAGGACGAGGTATTCACCCGTCAAAAGGAATTTTCCGTGGGCTTGGTATAGGCTCATTTCTTCAGGGATTCCAAGAATTGTTCCACTGCCGCGTACGACACCGTCTTGTCCTTGAAGTATTCCCGCGCCTTTTTCTTCTCTTCGTCGGTGGCGTTGAGTTGGTTGAGGATGTTGTTGAGGTGCATCTTCATGTGGCCGGCTTGGATGCCCTTGGTGGTCAAGGAGCGCACGGCCGAGAAGTTGTTGGCCAGACCCATGGTGGCGGCGATCGTCATCAGTTCGGGGGCAGTGGGGTTGCCCAGGAGTTCAAGCGTTTTCTTGGCCAAGGGGTGCAGGCTGGTCAGACCGCCCACGGTGCCCAGGGCCATCGGCACCTCCAACTCGAAGTGGAAGATGCCGTCATTGAGAGTGACGCTCGAAAGGCTCTCGTAATGCCCGTTGCGCGAGGCGAAGGTATGCCCCGCCGCCTCCACGGCGCGGAAGTCGTTGCCCGTGGCGAGGATCACCGCGTCGATGCCGTTGTATATGCCTTTGTTGTGCGTGGTGGCGCGGTCGGTGTCAATATGTGCGATGTCGACGGCCTTCTTGAATTTCTTGGCGTATTCGGCACCCGAAAGGTGCTCGTCGATGCCGTCAAGTTGTTCCACAGGACACTCTACCCAGACTTTCACACGACAGTCGGGCGTATTGTTCGACAAGATGGTCATGATGATCTCCACCTTGCGGAGCTCCTCGGGGAGGTCTTTTCGCTCGGCGAAGAAGTCCTGCAGGCTGTGGCCAAACTGCTCCAAGACGGAGTTGATGAAGTTGGCGCCCATGGCGTCGCCGGTGCCAAACTCCACCCTGATTTGGTAATAGTCGGGGATTTGCGCCGTGTAGTCGATGAGCCGCATCCCGAGGATGCCACCGCCGCGCTTGCGCATCTTTTCCGTCATGGCGTCGGTGTCGGCAAGTAGGCGTTTTTCAATCTCGGGGAAGAGCGCGAAGAGCTGTTCTTTGTCGCCGCTCCAGCCGAAATGCACTTGGCCTACCTTGCGCGTGTCGATGACTTCGGCATGGAAGCCGCCGCGTTCGCCCCAAAACTTGGCCGCGGCCGAGGCGGCCGCGACGACCGAGCTCTCCTCGATGACCATCGGGACGATATAGTCCTTGCCGTTGATGGTCACGTTGGGCGAGATGCCGTAGGGGATGAAGAAGTTGGTGATGGTGTTCTCGCTGAACTCGTCAAAGAGTTGCTGCTGCTTCGAGTCGGAATGCCAATAGCTCTTCAGCAGGCTGATGACCTCGCCGGGGTTCTCGAAGTAGTTGGCAATAAGTTTCAGCTTCTCTTCCTTGAGAAGTTTCGAAAAACCTTTCTTTATGCGTTCGCGAGAAGCCATAGGTGTTTACCACTCCTCTTCTTGGATCACTTTCTCGGGTTCGAGGCTCTCCTCAAACTGTTTGCCCCAATCCTCCGCGAAGGCGGCGATCTGCTCCAGATATTTGTCCCAAACGGGTTGATAGAGCGGGTCTTCCTTGTTCATCCATTCCTCGCAGGGGTGGTTGCTCTGGGTCTTCTGCATGAAGTCGGTCAGCGTATAGCGCACACGGCCTTCACGCACCTCGATGGTGAAATAATAGGTGATCCAGGGCCACTTCGACTTCACTGCGTCGCCGTTGTCGAGTTGGAACTGGTGTTTGCCTTTCATAGTGCGTCCGTCGTTCTGCTGAAGGATGGTGGCGGGGCTCTTGTAATAGCTGTTCATGAAGTTGCTGTAGATGCGGTTGAACACCTCATCTTGGGAGCCTACCGTGTTGATGACCTTGCGGAAACAGATTTTCTCTGTCTTAGCGTCGATGGGCAGGTTGGACTGGGCAAACATGACGGTCGCGAACAGGAGAGCGACGATGGTCAAAGCTACTTTTTTCATTTTGATTTTAATTTGGTTACAAAATTAGTAATAATTCGTTTTGTTTTTGCATACGAACGCCAATTCTTGCAAATTTCAGGCCAAAATCAAAACGGGATGAGTCGCGAGTCTTCCGAACAGTCGACATGGATCTGCGGATGACCTTTGTAGTATAGGGTGGAGGCGTCGGTCAGCGCGCCTTCCATGCTGTCGCTCACGTCGACGGTGGCCTCGGAAGCGCTCGAGAGGTCGACATGCATCTCTCTGACTTCAGTTTGTACCATGTTCAGCAGGCTGGCGTCTTGTAGCTTGATTATTCCGTAAGGGGCTGCGCCGCCGAAGGTGATGAGTTGTGACGCTCCGCTCAAGTTGGCGACGAGGTGGAAGCTCATGTCGAAGTCGCCTTTGCAGGTGGAGGCGTCGCTTACTTTTACCTCGGCATTGGTGCTGGTAAGGTGGAAACTCAGAAACTGAGAGGCGTCTTCGATGACCACCTTGCATTCATGTCCCGAGTAGTCCAAGCCGGAGCATATCGAGGCGTCTTCCAGATGTACGATAAGGCTGTCGCTGGTGGCGGAGAAGTGTCCGCTAAAAGCTATTTCGGCGGCGTCCTCTGCCTCGACGCTCTCGATTTTGTCGGTATGGACCGTAGCTCGGAAGGTGGAGTTGATGACAGGGCGCACGTTGCCTGCGAACCCGAGCTCGAGTTTTGAGCCTTCCATCTTGGTCTTCAGATAAGGCTCCAGATAGGCGGAATAGGTCAGCTCGACGAAGGTGCTGCTGTCGGCCACTACGGTCACCTGCCAGGCGTCACCGACTTCAATGGCTCTGATGTCGGTGTTCTCGAGGACGGTCTTCTGCATAAGCGTCATGTCGACGTCTTTTTTGCAGGAAGTGGCGAAGCAGAGCGCCACGCAAAGAACGAGTATGGTTTTGATTGTTTTCATGCTGTTTTAACGGATGAAATGCTGAAATATTATTGATGATGGTAGGGCTCACCTTTCAAAATGGTGAAAGCCCTATATAGTTGTTCGACGAAGATGAGTCGCACCATCTGGTGGCTGAAGGTCATGGGCGAGAGCGACATCTTGGCGTTGGCTCGGTCGTACACTTCTTGTGCGAAACCGTAAGGTCCGCCTATGATGAAGACCAAACGCTTGGCGCCCGACGCCATCTGCTTCTCAAGACTCTCGGCGAATTGCGTCGAGGTAAACTGTTTGCCGTTTTCGTCCAAAAGGATGACCTGGTCGCCGGGCTGCAATTGTTGCAGAAGCAGGAAGCTCTCGGCCTTTTTCTGCTGGTCTTCGCTGAGGGTCTTACGGTTGCGCGGGTCGGGGATTTCCTTCATCTCGAACGAGACGTAATGCCCGATGCGACCGACGTATTTCTTAATGCCGGTGACGAGGTAGTCCTCATCCGTCTTGCCGATGACCAACAGCAATATTTTCATTACAATTGCGCTAAGATTTCTTTGGCTTTCTCGCGGTCTAGTGCCAGTTGGGCCTTCAGTTCGTCGAGCCCGTTGAATTTCTCCTCATCTCTGATGCGGTCGATGAAGCGCACGTGGATCTGCTTGCCGTAGAGGTCGCCGTCGAAGTCGAAGAGGTTGACCTCGATGATGGGGTTGTCCTCGCTGCGGTCGCCGATGGTGGGGCGGTGCCCGATGTTGGCCATGGCCTTGTAGGTCTGGCCCTCGTAGTCGACGAGGCAGGCATACACCCCACGGTTGCCGATGAGCATATACTCACGGGGCAACTCGAGGTTGGCGGTGGGGAAGCCCAAGGTGCGCCCGATTTGGTTGCCTACCACCACCTCGGCGGTGACGGAATAGGTGTAACCCAACAGCCGGTTGGCACCCTTTACGTTGCCCACGGCCAAGGCGTTGCGGATCTTCGTGGAACTGATGGCGATGTTGTCAATATCCTGTGCGTCGACACGTTCCACCTTGAAGTTATATCTCTTCATCAGGTCGGAGAGCAGGGCGAAGTCGCCCATGCGGTTCTTGCCGAAATGATGGTCGTAGCCCACCACGATATAGGCGGGTTTGATGTTGTCGATGATGTAGTCTTTGATGAACACCTCGGAGGGTGTGCGTGAGAACTCTTTGGTGAAGTTAATGATGACCACGTTGTCGATGCCGAACTCCTCAAATCTCTGGAGCTTCTCCTCGGGGGTGCACAGAAAACGCAGGTTGGAGCTGTCGATGTTGAGCACCTGACGGGGATGGGGATGGAAAGTGACCACAACGGTCTCGCCACCGATGCTTTGCGCCAAGCTCTTCATCTTGTTGAAGATGGCCTGATGGCCGAGGTGCACACCATCGAAGGTGCCGATGGTAACCACGGCGTGGGGGATGTTGCGGGCTTCTATAATGTTTCTAAATACCTTCATCGATAAATGATGAATGCTGAATGCTGAATGCTGAATGATTTTGAACTACATTCCGCATTCCTCATTCCGCATTAACAATTAACAAGTTTTGATTCAATTAAATATTTTGCAATCTGCACGGCGTTGGTGGCAGCGCCCTTGCGGATGTTGTCGCTGACCACCCAGAGGTTCATGCCGTTCGCAATGCTGTGGTCGCGGCGGATGCGGCCCACGAAGACCTCGTCCTTGTCGTAGGAGGTGAGGGCCATGGGGTAGAGGTTGGCACTGGGGTCGTCCTGGACGATGACACCAGGCGTAGCTGCCAACATGTTGCGCACATCATCAATTTCAAAAGGCTTTAAAGTCTCCACATTGACGGCCTCGCTGTGTCCTCCTGTGACGGGTACACGACATGCCGTGGCGGTGATGGCGATGCTGTTGTCGCGCAAGATTTTACGGGTTTCGTTCACCAGTTTTTCCTCTTCGGAGGTGTAACCGTTGTCAGCAAAATCGCCAGCATGAGCGAGGACGTTGCGGTAGATTTGATGAGGATAGGCAGGTTTCATTGTCGTTGTTGTAGAGACGGTGCATGCACCGTCTCTACCAGCGTTTTCTTCGTTATTCAATTGATTAATCCCTTTTAATCCGCTGCCGCTCACGCTTTGGTAGGTCGAGATGACCAGTCGCTTGATGCCATAGGTCTTGTGGATAGGCGCCAAGGCCATTACCATCTGGATGGTGGAACAGTTGGGGTTGGCGATGATATGCGTGTCGGGAGTGATGGTGTCGGCGTTGATCTCGGGGACGACCAAAGGCACGTCTTTCTCCATACGCCAGGCCGAGCTGTTGTCGACGACGAAGGTGCCGTTGGCGGCAAAATGCGGGGCATATTGCTTGGAGGCCGCGCCGCCCGCCGAGAAGATGGCGATGTCGGGGCGCTTGTCGATGGCCTCGTCGACGCTGACGACTTTATAGGGTTTGCCTTGGAAAATGATTTCCTTACCCACGGAGCGTTCCGAGGCGGCGACAATCAATTCATCGATACGAACCTTCTGTTCGTCAAGCACCTGAAGCATCTTCGAGCCCACCAGTCCGGTGGCTCCCACCACTGCGATTCTCATAGTTTAGTCCTCCATATTTGGGTGCAAAAATAGGGATTTAATTTGATGTTTGCCTACCCGATGTTTATTATTATCGTTTGGTTTCGAAATTAGCGAAAAATTCCACTTTTTTTCTTGTAATTCACATTTTTTCTAACTTTGCCCTTGAAAACAGCAAACAAAACGTAACAACCAAATTATTTATTCACTAAATCTAATTACTATGAAAAAGACTGTTTTATTGTTGGCCGCCCTCGTGTTGGGTTCTATGGCCTTCGCACAGACTGAAGACAAGGCGAAAGCCGTCGACCAGTATGGCAACACAGTAGATGTCAAGTCGGTCTCGGCTTCGAGCCGTGATGGTATCATGGTGTTCGAATCCAAAGACAAAGACTACAAGCTTTGGTTCGACTCCAGAGTGCAGGTCGATTTCGGCCACTATTTCGGCGCCCAGGAATGGGCTGACCCGATTGGTGATGGTGCCAGCGTGCGCCGCGCCCGTTTTGCCGTGAAGACGCAAATCACCCCCGATTGGTACGGTGAGGTCGACATGGAACTGGCCAATGGCTCTTTCGAGTTGAAAGACGCTCTTGTCCGCTACACCGGATTGGAGAATTGGCAGTTCAACGTCGGTAGCATGAAACCCGATTTCTCCATGTCGCGTAACACCTCGTCACGTTACCTCGAGTTCATGGAGCGCCCGATGGTGGTCAACGCCTTCGCTCCCAGCCGTCACCTCGGTGTCTTCGGCAAATACACCAACAAGTACGTCTTCGCCGGCGCCAGCATTCTCTTCCAGGAGATTGAAGGCCAGGAGACTCGTGACTATGTGGAAGCCAACAACAAGGACTATGGTATGGACGAGGGTCTTTCCTATGTTGGTAAGGTCGTGGTGCGTCCCATCAACGAGCCTGACTATGGCATCCACGTGGGTGGCGCCGTCATGTACGACCAGCCCAAGACCTCCGATGAGACGGGCGTCTACAACGGCACCCGCTTCAGCTGCCGCAATGCCACCAACATCAGCCGTAAGAAATATATCGACACTGATGACATCAAGAACACCGACCACAACTTGATCGCCACCGCCGAACTTGCCGGCCACGTCAACGGCCTGCGTATCGAGAGTGCCTGGATGTCGGATTGGACCTACATGGATCCTGAGAAGGTCGTCCTCGACAAGCCCTATCACTTCCAAGGCTGGTATGTCGAAGGCGGTTACCTCCTCCTCGGCGGCAAGCAGAGCTACGACTCCGATGGTGCCAAGTTCAACCGCGTCCGTAATGGCCGCAGCTGGGGCGACATCGAACTCGCTCTCAAGTATGAGTTCCTCGACATGAACGACTATGAAGGCCGTGGCGAGCAAGCCATCTATGGCGGCTCTGCCGAGCTTTATGGCGCTGCCCTCAACTTCTACTTCACCAAGAACGTGAAGATCGCCCTCAACTACCAGTATGTCAACAACGACCGTTATGCCAACGGCAAGGGCAAACTTTACTGCGGCCTCGACGCCGAAGGCAACGCCACCAAGGACTTCACCAAGGTCGCCGCTGCCGATGGCGAAGCTGGTGTCAACTACCACATGTTGCTGGCCCGTTTCCAGGTTGCTTTCTAATTCATAACAATGTCTAACCTTTTAAAATTGAGAATAATATGAAAAAGATAATGTTTGCGGCATTAGCCCTTATCGTTATGATGGCCTCCTGTGTCAAGGACAAGCAATATGCAGGCATCAATATCTCGAATGTTAGCTATAACCCCACCGCTGTCACCGAGTATTCCGACGTGACGGTGTCGGCCACTATCACCTGCTTCAAGGATTTCACCGCCAAGTTGGTGTATACCATCGATGACGAGAATACGGAAATGGCCATGGCGGCTGTGGAAGATGTCTATACCGCCGTCATCCCCGCCCAACCCGATGGCACTAAAGTGAGTTTCTTCGTGCAAGCCATGAACGGTGAGTTCACGGCCGTCTCTCCTGCCATGGAATATGAAGTGGGCGCTGTCGCCGTCGACTACAGCGTGCTCCGCCTCAACGAGCTCAACGGCAACGACAAGTTCATCGAGATCTACAATACCGGTGCCGAAGCCATCAACATGAATGGCGTTTACATCAACAAGGATGACGCCCAGAACTGGGTTGGCGACAACACCGTGACCGTCGAGCCGGGTGCCTATCTGCTGCTCTACAGCGAAGACGTCGCTCTCGACCACCCCGATGTCCCCGAGTCTCTGATCTTCCACAGCGGTCTCTCCGCCAAGAAGAATGTCCGCATCCAGCTCCTCACGCCCGCTGGCGATAACATTGACGACTTCAATTTGGTTGATATTGCTCTTAACGGTGAGGCCTATGGCTATGCCGGCAACCAGGCTCCCGCCTCCTACAGCCGCAATGCCGATGGCAACTGGTATTATGCCGACGCCACCCCGGGTGCTGTCAACGTGGACGGCGCTAACATCGTCCTCGGCCTCGAAGGCGGTGTCACGCCTCCTCCGACCCCGGATGAGCCCGACTACAGCAACCTCATCATCAACGAGCTGAATGGCGACACCAAATTCATCGAGTTCTATAACAAGGGTAACCTCGACCTGTCGATGGAAGGCATGTACATCATGAAAGACGACTATGTCGCCGGTGCCACTTGGACTGCCGACGCCACCGTCGTGATCCCCGCTGGCGGTTATGTGCTGCTCTACAGCGCCGACGTGCTTGCCGACCACCCGGAGCAACCCGAAAACCTGTTCTTCAACAGCGGTTTCTCGGCTAAGAAGACCGTCCGCCTCACCCTCTTCATGCCTGACGGCACGGTGAGAGACGAGTTCACGAGAGGCAGCGGCGAATGGGGTGCCACCATCTCCAACGTGGCTCCGCAGTCGTATGCCCGTATCCCCGATGGCGGTGACTGGAAGCTGGCCGACCCGACCCCGGGCGCAGCCAACCCCGCCGAAGGCGAAGACATTCCGCAGGAATAATTTGAGCTATTAGCCATTAGCCGTTAGCTATTAGCCAGCGTCACAGTTGCTAATAGCTAACGGCTAAAAGCTAACAGCCCACCGCTAAAAAACAGAAATCTTGAAATTAAAAATCTTGAAATTAGAAATCTTGAAATTAGAAATCTGAAAAATGGCAAAAGAAGAAATGAAAATCGGCGAAGTTTCGAAGCCGAGATTTGAGTTCCGCTCCTTCGGACAGTGCTTCTGCGAGGCCCACAAACGTATGGCCCGTCTCTCCGCGCCTGTCCCCGAGAAGGTTTGGGAGCGCCTCAGCGACGAGATCTACATCATCTCGCGCAAGAACGACATCAACAACACCAAGATACGCGACGGCAAGATGGACATCAAGACCTATGTCCAGACCGTCGACGGACTCGAGCAATGGAATCCTCTGATGAAGGGCGAGTTCCCCATTAGCCGCGAGGTGCTCGAGAAAGAAGTGTTCCCCGCCTTCATGGTCGAAATGCCCAAGCTGACGAAGGACACCTACACCTATGACGAGTTCATCGCCATGGTGAAGGCCAACCCCGACCTGGCCGCTGTGCGCGTCCACAAGCGCCGCTTCGGCTACATGGTCAACGACACCATCTGCGAGTTCGGCGAGGTGCTCATCAACGGCGCCAAGATCGTCACCATCAACTCCGAGTCGACCGAGATCGAGGACATCAAGAAGACCATCAAGGACTGCGGCCTCGAGGGTGTCGAGAACATCAACTATTTACAGGCTATCAAGCGTGTCATCGGCATGTCCGACAAACCGCTTGCAAACGAATAAACGACTATGGCACAGGAAATCGAAAAAAAGTTTTTGGTAAAGGGTGACTTCAAAGCCGAGGCCTTCAAGGCCACGCGTATCACCCAAGGCTACCTCTCCAGCGTGCCCGAGCGCACCGTCCGTGTGCGTGTGAAGGGTGACAAGGGCTTCATCACCATTAAAGGCATCGGCAACGCCTCTGGCGCCGCCCGTTTCGAGTGGGAGAAGGAGATTCCTGTCGAGGAAGTGCAACAACTCCTCGAAATCTGTGAGCCTGGCGTCATCGACAAGACCCGCTATCTCGTCAAGAACACCGACGGCAAGCACACATGGGAAGTCGACGAGTTCTACGGCGACAACGACGGCCTCATCGTGGCCGAAGTGGAGCTGGCCGACGAGAACGAGCCCTTCGACAAGCCCGCTTGGCTCGGCGAAGAGGTCACCGGCGACCCCAAGTACTTCAACTCCATGTTGATGAAGAATCCTTATAAGAACTGGTAATAGCATGATTAGGGACGCGCATTGCGCGTCCCTATCTCTAAACTCTAAACACTAAACTCTCAACTATCATGGCATTCGACCCGCTGGATATGAACAACTACAAAGTGGAAAAACTGCCCAAGATGCAGAAATCCAACTTTGAGAAATGGATGGCACGCCTCGGCGGCCCCTTGGCCATCATCGCCTTTATTGTCATCTATTGGTGCTGCCACATCGGTTTCATCGACAACCTGAATACCGAGACGCTGACCGAGAAGGCGCTGAAGCGTTGCAACGACATCGGCTTCGAGGAGTTTATCCGCACCAACTACGCCATGCTCGCCATCTTTGTAGCGGGTCTCATCCTCTGGATGACGGAAGCCATACCTAACTACCTGACTTCGCTGTTCATCATTCTGGGCATCGTGCTTTGTAACGTCACCACACAAAAGGAGGCCTTGAATCAACTGGGTCACCCTGTGATGTGGCTGAATATCCTTTCCTTCGTCTTGGCGAGTATGCTGGTCAAGACGCAATTCGCCAAACGACTGGCCTTGGCCTTCGTTATCAAGTTCGGCAAGAGCGCCAAAGGCGTGCTTTGGAGTTTCTTGATCATTAACTTGGTTTTATCGGCGTTTATCTCGGCCACCACGGTGAAGGCCACCATCATGTTGCCCATCTTTATGACCGTTTGCGCCATCTATGGTGCCTCCAACGGCAACCGTAACAATTTCGGCCGTAACCTCGTTATCCAAAACCTCTTTCAGGTGAACATCGGCGCCAACGCTTTCTATACGGGTAGCGGCGCCCACCTGCTGGCCATCTCGCTCATCGCCGGCTTCGTCGGCAGCTGCGACTTCGGCTATTCCGACTGGCTTGTGTCATGCGGCCCGATGAGTGCCTTGATTCTCGTGATAGGTCTGTTGTTGGGTACCTACGTCTTCTTCCCGATGAAGAAAGAGGAGCAGGTGCCTCAAATCGAAGGTGGCTTGGATCGCTTAAAAGATGAACTCAAAGCCATGGGCAAGATGAAAGCCGAGGAATACAAGGCTGTGGCCATCTTCGTGTTGGTGCTTGTCCTTTGGGTTACCAAGGGCACGTTCCATAATATTGACGAGACCATCGTCGCCTTGTTGGGTGCCGTCATCGCCTTGCTGCCAGGTATCGGCGTGGTGAAGTGGAACGACGTCGACATCCCGTGGCACCTGATGCTCTTCTCGGCCGGTGCCTATACCCTCGGCTCGGGCCTCAACGCCACCGACCTGCCCAATACCATGGTCAACGCAGCTTTCGACAGCCTCGGCATCACCGCCAATACGCCTTTCTGGGTGCTGTATGTCATTCTCACTTTCTTGATGATGTATTCGGGCTTGGTCTTCCAGAGCAAGACCATCCGCACCATGGTCTTCGTGCCCATCGCCCTCGGCGTGGAGGCGCGCTTCGGCTTCCCCGTCATGAGTCTGGCCTTGCCCGTCGCCATGCTCATCGAACACTGCTACGTGCTGCCCTTCAACAGCAAGCCCGCCGCCCTGTTGTACAACACCAATATGTACAGTCAAACCGATGCCTTCAAGTTCGGCATTACCATGATGACCATCTCGTGGGTACTCATCCTCGTCTGGGGTGAGACGGTGCTCCGCTGGCTGGACATCACGCCTGGATTGTTTATCCTGAAGTAAATCTTCCTTATTTCTGGCCTTTTTTGCGGGAAAGTTCAAAAATTCCTATTTTTGTCCTTCCCTAAAAAGCTAATGCCATGAAAAAGATACTCTTACTCCTGCTATTGCTGCCTTTGTCCCTCTTCGCCCAAGTCACCGACGACTTCTCCGACGGCGACTTCACCCAAAACCCCACTTGGTTGGGAACGGCGGAGCAATTCACGGTGAACAACAGCAAGCAACTCCAACTCAATGCGGAAAGCGAGGGCACGGCATATCTTTCCTTGCCCATCACGGAGTATGAGACGATGGAATGGCAGTTCTGGATTCGGGAGTCTTTCGCCCCTTCGGGCAACAACTACTCCGACGTGTGGCTCTGCGCCGACAACGCCGACTTGTCGCAAGCGACCCAAGGCTATTTTCTCCGCTTCGGCGAAGGCGGCAGCAGCGACGCCATCACCTTGTTCCGTAAGGATGCCGACGGACAGCAACAGGTTTGTCGTGGCACGGAAGGCGCCATCGCCGCTTCGTTTGCCGTCTCCGTCAAGGTGACCTGCGACCGTGAAGGCAACTGGATGCTGCAAACCTGCTACGACAACTCGGGAATCTTTCTCATTGAGGCACAAGGCACCGACGACACCTACGGCCGTGGCGGCTTCTTTGGCTTTTGGTCCAAGTTCACTTCGAGCAACGCCAAGAAGTTCTATTTCGATAACGTCTATGTCGGTCCCCGCATCGCCGACCACGAGCCACCCCAACTCTTGACCTGCGAGGTGTTGGATGTGACCCATCTGCTACTCTCCTTCAACGAGGCACTAAATGAGACGACGGCACTCGACCCTTCCCATTATTCGGTGGACAACGGCTTGGGTAGCCCGATGGCGGTCAGCTTCGGCGACAACCTGGCTCAAGTGGTCTTGGAGTTTGAGCGAGAGATCGGCAATGGCGTGAATTACACCCTGACGGTCAGCGGCGTTAAAGACTTGTGGAACAACACGATGGAACCGACCACGATGGCGTTTTCCATCTATGAGGCATCGGAATATGACATTGTCGTTAACGAGATTATGGCGGATCCCAACCCTGTGGTGGGCCTGCCCGAATGGGAGTATGTGGAGCTCTACAATACCACCGAGTTTGGCATCGACCTGAAAGATTGGCAGATCCACATTGGCGCGAATGAGAACACTTTTGGCAACTATGTCCTTGCCCCGCATGGCTATGTCATCCTTTGTCACAACGATGCCGTCTCCGAGCTGCGTCAGTATGGCGACTGCATCGGCTTCGGCAGCTTCTCGGTGGGTAACAGCTCATCAGCGATGTACCTTTATAATAAGTCAGGTGTGCTGATTTCTCGTGTTAATTTCAGCAGCACTTGGTACCATGACCCCGACAAGGACAATGGCGGCTGGTCGGTAGAGCAGATCGACCCGCTGAACCCCTGCGCGGGAGCCTCCAACTGGACGGCCTCCATGGATGCCTCGGGCGGTACGCCGGGCCGCATCAATTCGGTGAATGGCGAGAACAACGTCCAGCCCCGAGTGGAGCGTGTGAGCATGTTCTCCGACTATATCGTCCAGCTTTGGTTCGACCAGCAGATGAACCCCGCCGACTTGCTCGAAACGCAACATTTCCTTGTGGAGGAGACGGGAGAACAACCTCGGCAGACGGTCATTAATCCCATGGACGGCACCTACGTGGAACTCCATTTCGACCACGGATTCGAACAGGGGCTTGTCTACACCTTGATCATTAGTGACGTGACCAACTGCGTGGGCACACCCATCGAAGCCGACACCCGTGTGCGGTTCGGTATCCCCAACGAGATAGCCGAAGGCGAGATTCTGATTAATGAGATTCTTTTTGATCCCATCGCCCCTGGCGTGGACTATGTGGAACTCTACAACAACACCGACAAGACCTTCGACCTCAACGCTTTGATGCTCGGTGCCATCAAGGAGAGCTTCCCCAATCCTGCCGACACGACCTTGAAGGAAATCACGGCTGAGAGTAGGCTGTTTTTACCGCACACCTATGTTCTGCTCTCCACCAACAGTGAGATTGTGGGCCAACAATACGACTGTCCGACGGACAACTTCGTGCAGATGGCATCCTTCCCGAGCTACGCCAACGCAGGCGGCACGGCGGTCTTGATGGGCAAGGACGGTACCATGGTTGACCAGGTGTATTATTCCGAGAAGATGCACTATCCGTTGCTCAAGGTCACCAAAGGCGTCTCTTTGGAGCGTGTCGCTTTTGACCAACCCTCAATGGACGCCAACAACTGGCATTCTGCCGCTGAGCAGGCGCGTTTCGGCACGCCGGGCTATGAGAACTCGATGATGCAGAGCACCGAGCCCTCTAACGACGCAATCTCCATCAGCCCCGACATCTTCTCGCCCGACGGCGACGGCTTCGACGACGCTTGTTTCATTAACTACCACTTCGATGAGGCGGGCTACACGATGAACATCTACATCTTCAATGTGGCAGGACAATTAATCCGGCACCTGGCCAAAGGCGAACTGGTGGGGCAGGAGGGCAGCGTCCTTTGGAATGGCCTCGACAACAACGGCAACAAGGTCCCCGTAGGCGTCTACGTCGTCGTCACAGAGGTGTTCAATTTCAGCGGCACGGTAAAACAATTTAAGAACGCAGTGGTTGTTGGAACGCGATAAAACATGTAGAGACGGTGCACGCACCGTCTCTACCATTATTTCCGTGAAAATCCGTGCAATCCGTGTTCAAAAATCCACATTCGATTGCGCCACAATCTGCTTGGTGTCGGGATTGAAGGCGGTCAAATTTCCCAGGCCAGGTTTGTCGGTCACGAAGACGCCGTTGTCCAAGGCGATGAAGTCGTAGTTTTCGTTTTGCTCGATGACCAGATTCATGAAACCGTAATCGACGGGAATGTGCCCGTGGATGATCTTCTTGCCGTGCGACTTGTTGAAGTCGACCTTGAACTTTCGGGTCCACATCATGCTCTTCGTGTCCTCAAACGGGTCGGCGATGTTGAAGTTCATGCCCGCATGGACAAGGATGTATTCCTCTAATTCGATATAGGGAAGGCATTCATTCATCCAGTCGATGTACAGCTGCGGAATCTCTCGTGGATGCTTCACCCCGAAGCTCTCCAAGGTGGCCTTGGCGCCTACGGCTTCCCAATCCTTTTGTTCCTGATGCTTGCCGCCCAAGAACTTCTTCTTCTGGTCGGCAGTGAAGGCTTTCACACACATGTCCTCGTGATTGCCTTTCAGGAGATGCGCGTTGTATTCCTCCTTTTGGAGGTACATCAAGTAGTCGATAACGCCTTTGCCGTCGGGACCACGGTCGATATAGTCGCCCAAAAAGTAAAGCTCGTCGTGCTTCGTCACCTTGAGCATGTTCTCAAGGAGCACCTTCAGAGTCTTGGCGCAACCATGAATATCGGGGATGATCCAGCGTTGTGCCATTAAAACATGTGGTTGAGGTTCAGCGATTCGTATTGCTTACGCAGCTTCGTCTTGAAGGTCCAGCGGACGTCGGAGATCCAGCGGCGGGCCAACTCTTGGTAGTCGACGAAGAGGGGATATGAGAAGAAGAGCAGCACCATGCCGCCCAAGGCCCACTCCCAAGGCAGGAAGCAGAACAGCAGGATGGTGCCCACGATGAACATCAAGGGCGACAGCACGAACTTCACGCCGTAGCTGACGGTGTTGCCGAAGGCCGGGTCTTTCAGTTTGCCTCTGACGATGAGCGTGGTAAGCCATGTGGGGAGTTGCACCGCTGTCGAGGCCAGGAAGTAGGGCAGACCCACGAGCAGGACGGCGAGTTTCCACAACGAGTTGAGCAAGGGGTATTTCTTTGCCGTCGAGGTGACGGAGATCTTTTGTTTCTTGCGTTGCGTGGCAAAGTCAAGCACGCGCTCAAAGAGGTTGTGAGCCTCCTCGGGTTGTTCTTCCCTGTATTTCAGCACCTTCTCGACGGTGGCGCGGTTGCGGAGCATCTTTTTGTAGAGACCGCCGGCGCGTTTCTCGTTTTTCATCTTCACGATCTCCCAGATGGCGTCATAGTCGTCGTCGTCAGGGATATAGGTGAACAGTTTCGAGATCTCGGTCGACAGCTGGTCCTTCAGAATGTTGATGTTGGCGGCCTCGTTTTCCTCGGTGGTGTTCTTGAAAAACTCGGTCACATTAATCGGGGTGCCGAAGTTGATCATGGCCGTGGAGCGGAAACGGAAGTAGTCGCCGTATTCGATGGCAGTGGGGACGATGTAGACCGGATACTGGTCGCCAAACTGCTTGTTGGCGTCCACCGCGATGTGGAACAGGCCCTTGCCCATACGCATCAGCGAGTGTTTGGTGCGGTGCGTGCCCTCGGGGAAGAGGTAGAGGTTGACGTGGTCGTGGATGACGTCAACGGCTTTGCCGAGCGAGTCGTCGTTTTGACGCACTGCCGCCACACCATTGCGGATGCGGAAGATGGGCAGGATACGCAGGAAGTTCAGGATCTTGGCGACGATGGGGTTCTTGAAGATGTCGCCTCGAGCGATGAACACCTTCTTGATGTTGTCGGCCGCCAGAAGCACCAAAGCATCCATCAAGGTGTTGCTGTGGTTGACGCCGAAAATCACGGCACTGTTCTTTGGAATGTTCTTTTTCCCGTGCACCTCAAAACGTTGGTACGACGTGCGCGTATGCCAGTTGACGTAAGGGAGAAAGAAGGAATACCAAAAGTTGGGGTCTTGTATCTTTTTTGCCATTTTTCAGTCGTGAAATAAAGTTAGCAAAAGTACGAAAATAACCTAAACGAGAAATTTTTTTTCGACCAAATAGATTAATTTCCTACTTTTACCGCTCCTAAACCAAGCGAAATGAAGAAATCATTCAGTTTTTTCCTTGCGCTGCTGTTTTCCGTTGCATGGTTGACGTCATGCAACGACACGACTCAACCCGTCGACGAGCCCGTGGAGGAACGCGACACGCTGACGGTGCTGCAGCACATCCAGGAAAGAGGACGATTGGTGGCAGTGACCAATTGCGAAATAATCAATTACAATACCGAAAAACCTACGCCTTCAGGCTTTGAGTACGAGCTGCTGAGCGACTTCTGCAACGCCAATGGCCTGGAGCTCGAGATGATCGTGAACGAGAATTTGGACTCTTGTTTCCGTCTCCTCGACTCCTGCCAAGTCGACATGGTGGCTGTGGGCATCGGGTCAAACAAGGACATGAAACGGCGCTATCTGGTGACCGACCCCATCATGATGCAGAAGAGCGTGCTTGTGCAACGCATGCCCAAGGACTGGAACAAGATGTCGACCGCCAACGAAGTGGAGAACCAGCTGCTGCGCTCGTCGGTCGACCTGGCGGGCAAGACCGTCCACCTGCCGCAAGGCAGCCATGAGGTCAAGCTGCTGGAGCACCTCTCCGACCAAATCGGCGACACCATCTACATTGTGGAGTGCGACAGCCTCAACAGTTTCGATCTGGTGAAGGCCGTCGAGTCGGGCGAGATCGACTACACCGTGGTGGAGGAGTATGTGGCCCGTATGGCCTCCATCGGCTTGAAAGGCCTCGACACCAAGCTGAACGTCAGCGTCGAACAGCCCCTTGGATGGGTCGTCCAGAACCACGACAACGACTCTTCACTATTGATTGCTCTCAACGACTGGATCGACGGCTTTGAGCAACGCAACCTCAACCGCATCCTCGCCAAATATGTCAACAAGGGCAATGTGTTTGGGACCCGTAAACCCAAGGAGGGCGAGCTCTCGGGCTTCGACGGCATCATCAAGAAAACCGCCAAGAACATCGGTTGGGACTGGCGTCTGTTGGCATCGCTCATCTATCAGGAGTCGCATTTCAGGCTCGACCTCGAGAGCGAGAAAGGCGCCTTTGGTTTGATGCAGCTCATGCCCGTTGTCATGGAGAAATATGAGATCGGCTATGATGCCACGCCCGAGGAGCAACTCGAAGCTGGCGGCAAACTCATCAAATATCTAGGCGAGTGTCTGGAGAACAAGGTGGCCGACAGCGCCGAAAGGGTGAAGTTCGTTTTGGCCGCCTACAACTCGGGTCTTGGTCATGTGTACGACGCCCAACGCCTGGCGGCGAAATACGGCAAATACCCCGATGTGTGGGACAACAACGTCGACTATTTCATCCTCAACAAGTCGAAACCGCAGTATTACAACGACACCTGCTGCAAGGCGGGTTACCTCCGCGGCACCGAGACCTATCGCTTCGTCGAAGAGGTGCTCGACCGGTACTATCAATATCAAGCAACTTATAATTAATGACCCCCGGTCCCTGAGCCCGTCGAAGGGCCGGCATTATTTGAATTTTCAATTATGAAAAAGCTATATACCGCATTAATCATCATTGTGTCATTCATGGTCTGTGGCCATGTCCAGGCCCAAAGCTTCAACGCAGGCCTCATCGCCGGTGCCACCTTTGCTCAAGTCGACGGCGACAGCTATGCAGGTTACCATCAGCTCGGTTTCACAGCGGGCGCTTATGCCAATCTGCCTTTGGATGACTTTTTCTCTGCCCAGCTGGAACTGAAATACTCGCTTCTCGGTGCGCATTCGTCCGACAAGGAGGTGAATGAGTATTATTACCCGCCATATAGCCTGCGCCTGCATTACGCCGAGATTCCCCTTATGTTGCGATATAATTTGGGTTATTTCCGTGTCAATGGACGTCCCCTCGACTTCATCACCCTTGAGGCGGGTGCCAGCGTCGACGTGCGTCTAAAGGCCACTGAAGATGTCAACGGCGATTATCAGGTTACCACCCACCGCTGGAATTTCTTCTCCGCCACGGCCAATGCGGGCGTGCATGTCGCCTTCAATGACCATATCGGTCTTGGCGCGCGCTTCATGTATTCAGCCTGGCCCTGCCGCTTCACGGGCAACCCGGGGTGGTTTATCAACCAATATTACAATAAGGTCTGGCAGATTACCCTCACCTACAACCTCAACTCTCCTTTGAGATAAACTCGATGTTCCTCTTCAAGCCTTCGTATCCCGCGCGTTGCATGGCGGAGTGCTTGAATAATGTCTCAAAGCCTTCTTTGTCGAGGCGTTTCCAATCTTCTTCTTTCATGGCAAGCAACTGTTCCGAGGGCTGGAACTCAGGCTCCATATTGGGCAGGGCGAAGCGGTTGTAGGGACACACGTCCTGGCAGGTGTCGCAGCCATACATCCAGCCGTTGAAATGTGCGGGGTCATGCCCTTCGAGGCTGCCTTTGTATTCGATGGTGAGGTAGGAGATACATTTGCGCGCGTCGATTTGGAACGGCGTCTCCAAAGCGCCTGTCGGACAGGCGTCGATGCATCGGGTGCAGCGTCCGCAGCGGTTGGTCAGCGGAGAGCCTGTCTCTTCCAACTCCAAGGGGAGGAAGAGATGGCCGATGAAGAAGAAGGAACCTTTCTTAGGGTGGATCAAAGTGGTGTTTTTTCCGATGAAGCCCAAACCGCAGCGCACAGCCCAGGCGCGGTCGAGGACGGGCGCCGAGTCGACGAAGACACGGCAGCCTTCGAGTCTGCCCGTTTGCGCCTCGATACGTTCCAGGAGCTGACGCATCTTACGCTTCAGCACGTCGTGGTAGTCAGCGCCATAGGCGTATTTGGCGACTTTGTAACGTCCGTTGTCGCCAATCTGCTGTTTTGGGAAATAGTTGTAGAGTACGGTGACGATGCTCTTCGTGCCTTCCACGAGGAGACGGGGATCGTAGCGTTTCTCCTTGTTACGGGTGAGGTAGCCCATCTCGCCCTCATGTTCGTCAGCAAGCCATTGCTCCATGAGGGCCGACTCCTCCTCCAACGCCGTCGCGCAGGCAACGCCGCAGGCGTCGAAGCCCATCTGTTGGGCTTCAGCGATAATCCATCGGGAGTTCATTAGAACGGCGCGAACGAAACGCCTACCGACAGCGGGTGGATCTCGGGTCCGTCATGGCCGACTTCAAACACGGGATTGAGCTGATAGGCGGCATAAGCGCTGACCCATTTCCAACCTATGCGCAAAGTGGCGGAGTAGGTGTAGCGTTCCAGGTTGTCGA
Organism: Candidatus Limimorpha sp.; assembly: GCA_045132275.1. GTDB lineage: Bacteria > Bacteroidota > Bacteroidia > Bacteroidales > F082 > Limimorpha. The sequence goes on along the minus strand of JBGURY010000013.1, from coordinate 199,451 downwards.
TATAAGTGTATTTCTGGTGGACCATGGTGCCGTCCTCATCGGGGCCGACATATTTCGTTTTGGCCATTACCAGAATGCCGAGCTTGAAGCCCACGCCGATCTTCATTTGGTCCTTGATGCGGAAACGCAGCTCCAACGGGATATCGGCATAGTTGGCGTTTACCTTGAAACGCTTGAAGTTCTCCAGGTCGCGGCATTGCACATAGGTCAAAGTGTCGGCATAAGGGTTCAGGATGTGGCTGTACGAGAAGTAGTTGTGGTGCGACATTCCCGCGCCGATGCTGACGGTGTGCTTCGTGCTCTCACCCAAAGGGAAGTTGTAGGTGATGGCCCAGCTGACGCCTTGGTTGAAGCCACGCGCATCCCAGTTGTCGCTGGTCATGAGCTGGAGGTCGCTGAACAGGTCGACGCCCGCCGTCACTTTGTTGTCTGTCTTGTTGGCAATGAGCTGTGCAAAAGAAGTCGCCGAAACGACCAATGCGATCAAGGTGAAAAGTACTTTCTTCATATTAAAAAACTAATTATTTCAAAATCAAAACTTTAAACTCTAAACTCTAAACTCTACACTCTCAACTCTTTAGCGATCGCCGATCGCTCATCCAGTAAACGATTGATTTCCTCATCAGAAAGGCCAGGCTGCCGCAACTGGTCGTCGATGGCGGCCAAATGAGCCTCCAAGTTCTCGGTGGTGCCGGGGATGTCGGTCAGTTGCTTCTCTTTGTTGACGGGCGGCTCCTGCGGAGCGGTGGGTTGCTCACCGGCGACTTGCGGGTTGTCGGAGAAGTTCTTCAACTGCCCCATGACCATCTCCACCATCTGCTTCGTGAAAGGATCCAATTTGTAGATCTCGACCTTCATTTCATCCTTCATCTCGTCGAAGTCTTCCAAGAACATCTTCAGCTGTTCCTTCTGCTCCTCGTTGATGCCGGGAATAGCGTCAAGATCTTGCCCCTCCATCATCTTTTTGAACATGTTGAGGAGATTGTCGAGTCCGTTGTTGAGGTTGTCGTCTTCCATTTTTTCGTTTGTTTATGTATGGGCTAATCCATGTGTTCGCCCAACATGAACAAGAATCGTTCCGTTTGCAAAGAAACGCATTTTTTGCGGAATGATTGCGACAAATTGTCAATTTTTTACGAAGTTTGCATTCTCTAACACGACACAACAATGGATTTCACTACGATAAAAGTACAGCTGGGCGAAAGCATGGCATGGGTCAACTTGGACCGTCCCGAGGTGCGAAACGCCTTGAACGATACGTTGATAAGCGAGCTGACGGAGGCTTTCGACTGGCTCAACAGCCGCGACGACATCCGTGTCGTCATCCTTCGCGGCAATGGCAAGGCCTTCTGCGCCGGCGCCGATTTGGAATATATGAAGGACATGGCGGGATACAGCTACAATCAGAACCTTGATGACGCGCAAAAGCTCTCCAAGCTGTTCCAGACCATCCATTTCTGCAACAAGGCGGTCATCGTCGACGTGCATGGCGCCTGCATCGGCGGGGCCAACGGCATCGTCGCCGCTGCCGACATCGTGATAGCCGAGCGTAACACGAAGTTCGCCTTTACCGAGGTGCGTCTGGGTCTCACGCCCGCTACCATCTCGCCCTTTGTGGTGGCCAAAATCGGCAATACCGCCGCTAAAGAGCTGATGCTTACGGGACGTCGCTTTACCGCAGCCGAGGCCAAGGCCTTCGGCTTGGTGAATGCCGTTGTCGACGAGGCCGAGATGGTGGACACCGAGCGCCAATACATCGATCTTTTCCTGCACGCCTCGCCTGATGCCATCGCCGAGTGCAAGAACCTGCTTCGCATGGTGACGCATACCGACGACCCCTTCGACCCGGTCTTCTTGCAGACCTCCATGGCCATCGCCAATCAGCGTGTCTCCAAGGCCGGACAGGAAGGCATGACGGCATTTTTCGAGAAACGGAAACCTGAATGGGACAAATAATCAAACACAACGATACCATGAAAAAATTTGCAGTAATCTTAGCCGGCTGCGGTCGTAAGGACGGCAGCGAAATCAACGAAGCCATCACCCTCTTGCTCTCCATCGAGCAGCACCATTGCGAATACCAATGCTTCGCGCCCAACCGCCCCCAGACCGAGGTCGTCGACCACCTCACCGAGAAGCAGGTCAAGGAGGAGCGCAACATCCTCACCGAAGCCGCCCGTCTGGCCCGCAGCAAGATCCTCCCTGTCGAGGAATACAAGGCCGCCGACTATGACGGCCTGCTCTTCAGCGGTGGCTATGGCGTGGCCAAAAACCTGTGCGACTATGCCTACAAAGGTGCCGACATGGAGGTGCAGCCCGATGTGGCTCGCGCCATCGTCGAGACGCGCGAAGCAGAAAAGCCCATCGGTGGCATGTGCATCGCTCCCGTGATGTTCGCCAAGCTATTGTCTGGCGTGTGCGTCACCTTGGGCAACGAGGGCACGCCCGATGCCGAAAATATCCGCAAGATGGGTGCCTACCACGTGCAGACCGAGCACGGCGACGTGTGCGCCGACAACGAGCTGCTGGTCTTCACCACGCCCGCCTATATGCTCGATGCCACCTTGAAGGATGTCTACGACGGTGCTTACAACCTCATCGAGGCGATTTTAGAGGTTCTTGACAAGAAGTAATTCATTTAAAATCTATATCTTATGAAAAAAGTATTATTAGTTCTAGCAATAGCTTTGATGGCTATTCCTGCCTTGGCTCAAAATGATTCCTACACGCGCGGGAGAGGCTTCTTTATCCGTCCCGAGTTATATGGAGGTTTGTTTGTGAATGTGGGTTATCAGATTAATCCCTATGTTCAACTTTCTGTAGGCCCAGGTGGTTCATTGCTCATGAGTCAATCCGGCAGTAATATTTCTGTTGATTTCTCAGCAATGGCACATGGTGGTGTACGTGTCTATACCAATGATAAACCGTGGGCAGGCATGATTGACTATCATGCGGGCGTTCTCAAGAATGGGAAAAACCTCGCTCAGAGACATTCACTTGTTGGTGGAGCGAGCTATAAGGACTTGGATTTTGGCGGAGGCTTGCAAATCATGTTCGGTCCTAACGCCCAGGTTATCGGTTACGGGCCGTTGATCACCGTAGGTTATAACATCCGCTTCTACGAGCATTAAATCTTGTCGCCGTAGGCGAGGTCCCCTGCATCGCCTAATCCTGGCACAATGTATTTGTGCTCGTTCAGGATGGGGTCGATGGCGGCGCACCAGAGCGTGACGTTGTCGAGGGGCCTAAACAGTTTCATCAAGTTGTCGATGCCCGCCTGTGCGGCAATAACGCAGCACAGATGCAGCTGCTTCGGTATGCCTTTGGTGCAGAGCGCCTGGTAGGCTAGTTCGAGGCTGCCGCCTGTGGCCAACATGGGGTCGGCGATGATGAGGGTCTTGTCGGTGAGGTCGGGGGCGGCCAGGTATTCCACCTTGATGCCAACGCTCTCATGTTTCTCATCCAGATAGTAGCGGTAGGCCGACACGAAGGCGTTGCCCGCATGGTCGAAGACATCGAGGAAGCCTTGGTGGAAGGGCAGGCCCGCGCGGAAGACGGTGGCGAGCACCACCTCGTCGTCAGGCGTGCTGGCCTTGGCGTCAGCCAAAGGCGTTTGTATGGTTTTCTCCGAATAATTCAGGGTCTTGCTTACCTCGTAGGCCATCATCTGGCCGATGCGTTGCAGGTTGTGGCGGAAGGTGTTGCGGTCGGCTTGGATCTTGACGTCCCTCAACTCGGCCACATATTGGTTGATGATGCTGTTGCTTTCAGCGAAGTTGATGATGTTCATGGCGGGATAAAGATTTCTGCAAAGGTAGAAAAAAAATGAGGGCGACCCGAAGGTCACCCTCTTTTTTCCGTTAGGAAGGTTATTTCTTATCTGCTGCCGCGACCGCTGGAGCTGCTGGAGCTGTTTCCGCTGCGGCTGTTGCTGCTTGAGGAGCTGCTGGAGCTTCTGGTGGAGCCGCTGCCCGAGGAGCTGGTACCGCTGCTGCGGGTGCTGCTTGAGCCGCTGTTCACTCGGCTGCCGCTGGAGCTGCTGTTGCCGGTACGTCCGCTCGAGGAGCTGGAGCTGCTGCTGGAGCTGTTGACGCGGGTGCTGCCTGAGCTGCTGTTACCGGTGCGTCCGCTGGAAGAGCTGGAGCTGCTGTTGACGCGGCTGCTGCCGCTGTTGCCCGTGCGTCCGCTGTTGCTGGTGCCGGTGTTACCCGAGTTCGTGGTGCCGTTGCTGACGCGACCGCTGTTGCTGCCGGTGTTGCCCGTTCTGCCGCTGTTAGAGCCGTTGTCGTTGTTGATGCGACCGCTGTTGGAGCCGTTGTTGACGGGTGCGGGCGGGTTGTTTCCGCTGTTGTGGCCCGAGCTCATGCTGCCTGCGTTGGCTTTGGGTCTCACCGAGGCGTTGGGAGCCTCACCGTGGTTGTCGTTCGAGGCGGGCGGGGGCGTGTTGCCATTGTAGTGGTTGGCAGGATAGCCTCCGTGCTCCTGGTGGTAGCCGTAGGTGTGGTGCTTCGGATTCATCGGGGGCATCGGACCGTGGCCGGGAGGCGGCATCGGCGGGCGGAAGCCGTCGTAATAGTAGCGGTAGGTGCCGGGACGGCGGTAGTAGCGCGGACGGGGCGGCACGTTGATCACGATGTAGTGATGGCTGCGCGGACCGTTCCAGTAGTACTCGAGAGGCTCGAAGTATTCGAAGGTGGTGAAGCTGTAGAGCTCACGATCCAGCTCGTAGTAAGGCATGATGGTGTAGACCCAGCCGGGGTTGGCGCGATAGGAGGGAATCTCGATGGCGATTCTCTTGATACGACCAGGATATACTCTCACGTATTCCCTTGCGTAGTAGTAGCCGTCGTCGGGGTCAAGGTAGAGATATACATAACCCCTATAGGTGTAGTCTCCAATGTTTTCCACGTCGTAGTAGACCGTGACAGAGTTGTAGTTGTACACCATAACCGGCTGTGAGACCAAGGCGAGTTCCGGTGGATAACCACTTGCTTTTGCTGCGATGGCTCCCGTCACTAACAGGAGGGTCATCAGGATGTTCTTGGCTTTCATAGTTGCGATTGTTTTAAGGGTTTGACTTCAGTTGTTTGTGTGTTTACTGCAAGTCCTTACCAAAACCATGCCAAAGTGTTATTTCTCGATTACGCGGTTTGTCTTACCATAGTCCAGATCAGGATGCTGGCTCAGGTATTCCATCATCATGTCGTTGGAGGAACGGAAGGTGGTATGGCCCTCGTCCTCGTGCTCATAGTCGAACACACTCGCCATGTAGCTGTTCATCACGATGTTGTATTTGGCATTGAGATCCAAGGGCTTGCCGTTCTCCAGGGTCACCTCGATGTCTTCCATTTCGCCCGCGTCGTTCACTGCAAAGGAATATGACATGCCGGAGCAGTAAATGGGACCGCCATCGGTGACGAAGCAGGCCTTCATCAGGTTGATGATCTCTTGTCCGGTCAGCGTGTAGGCGATAATTTCGTTGTCGAAGGGGTCGAGGGCGAAGATGTCCTTGATAGTCACGGGACGTGCCGAGAGGGTGTCGTAACGCACGCCACCGGGATTCTGGAAGCCCAAGTCGGCACCCGAGACGGTGCGGATGGCATCGGTCATCAAGCAGCCCAGCGATTCATAGTTCTCGACGGGGCTGAGGTTGTTGGCGACAACGGTCGAGAAGTAGGGGTCGCTGTTGTATTGCTTCACCATCTCTGCCACTTTCTCGTCTTTCTTCGGGAAGTCCCTGACGGAGAGCAGTTCCATGTCCTTGTCGACGAGTTTGCCGTCGCGGAAGGTGAAGGTGCTCAGGGTCACGAACTTGACCTTGGCCTCGGCTTGGGTGACCATGACGCCGTTCACCAGCTGCTTCTCGGCCACACGTGTGTGGGTGTGACCGCCAAAGATGGCTGCCAGTTGCGGGAACTGTTCCGCTGTCTCGCGGTCGTCTTCATAGCCGCAGTGCGAGAGCAGGAAGATGGCGTTGCAGTCCTTGAGTTCATCGATGTATTGGGGCAGCACTTCGGTGATGGGAACGAAAGTGCAGCCGCCGAGGTTCTTCGGGTGCGAGTCGGGAAGGCCGTTCAAGCCCAGTTGGATGCCGCCGATGACGCCAAGCTTCAGGCCGTCGACGTCAAAGATCTTGTAAGGCGACACGTTGGTCATATGAAGAGAGTCTTCGAAGGTGACGTTGGCGCTTACGAAGGGGAAGTTGGCCCAGGTGAGCACATTGCGCAAACCGGTGACGTCGCTGTCCCACTCGTGGTTGCCGAAGGTGGAGAGGTCGAAACCGACGGCGTTCATCAGCTCGTACATGGGCTTGGTGGGCTCGGCATAGCGGTCGTTGATGGGGTTGCCCGAGCGGTTGTCGCCCGCGCTGAAGAGCAGCAGGTCGGGATGCGCGACGCGCAGGCTGTCGATCAGGGCTGCTAGCTGCGGGAAGTTGTCGATGTTGGCGTGCATGTCGTTGGTCGACACGATGTAGACTTTCTGTTCCTTGGGCTGGCAGGCCGTAAGGAAGAGGGCGGCGACGAAGGCCGCCAGGGTGAGTTTAGTGAGTCTCTTCATGGCGCTCAGAATTTGACGTAGATCTTCGAATTGGCGCGCAGCGAGCCATCGAGGCCGATGATGTTGCCGTAGGCGTCTCTCACTTCGATGCCCTCCAGGTTGAGGGGCAGGTTCATCGCGCGGCAGTAGGCCAGCACGACCGATTTCACTTTGGCGCCGTAGTACGTACGCACTTCAGTTTCATTCACAAAAGCTTTCATAATGAGTATTTTTAATTAATAATGATAGATTATTGTCATTTCACCTTGCAAAATTACTAAAACACCCTTCTTTTTGTCATTTTTTCCACTAAAAAACCAAAAATTAAGTAATTTTACGTATAGCATTTTCGATTTTAATCTCTAACTTTGCCTCGTATAATGCATTTTTAGCGATAAGCAGAATATACAAAATCAACTAATTAACATAAGTTTAACTAAAATCAACACATTATGAAAAAGAAAGATTGTACTATTAATCATGGCGGTGATGGCTTTCGCCGGCATGAGCGTAGCCCAGGATATTTATACCGCGGGCTACTACACAAACAACAGCGGCAACCGTTTGGCTGCCGTGTATAAAAACGGCTCGAAATTGTATGAATTCGGCGGTTATTCTGACTGGAACTATGAATCCAGAGGTGTGGAATACTACAATGGCAATGTCTATTGGATATGGAATGCCACTGATGCCAGCAGTGACCAAATCACAAGAGGAGTAATTAAAAAAAACAACAATAGCACGAACTTCCTTGACGAAGGTGCCGACAACCATTACACTTTCCAAGCCATGGATATAGACTACGATGGTTGGACGGCAGCGGCGGGTTGGAAGCTTGACGCTAGCCATAGTAACCTTGAGAGAGCTGCAGTATGGACGTGTGGTCCTTCTGGCAATACCAGTGCGACAGCAAATTATCTGGGTAACACTAGCTACAAAAGCTATGCTTACGATGTTGTGTGGTATAATGATCAAGTGTATACCTGCGGTATACAATATACAAATTCTTCGGACTACCATGGAGTGGTATGGAGAGGATCGGGCAGTCCCACTGTTCAGGTCGAGCTTCCGACCAATTTTAGGCCCCGCGCCATGGCCATTGATCCTTCCGGCACCGTCTTTACTGCTGGTAATTACTATGATGGTTCCATCTGGACGGCAAGGGTATACGAAAACTCGACTTTGAAATATACCTTGTCCACCTCCAGTAGCCGCGCATGGGATATCAACATCGACGATGCACTCGACATCTATGTCACGGGTTATGAAGGCACTTACCTCAAGGTGTGGAAGAACGGTACGGAAGCCTATTCCATCTCTGCTTCTAATTTCAATTCAAGGGCAGTGACGGCTAACACCAATGGCGTCTATAATGCTGGTCATGTTGGTACTTCTGGAAAAATCTGGAAGAACGGCAATACACTCTATACTGTTTCCAATTGTGAAGAGCAGTATAGCATATACATTGACGAGCCTACTTGCACCAACAGCGAAGTGCGCAGCCTGCCCTTCACCGAAGGTTTCGAGAACGGCAACACCAGCTGGCCCTGCTGGACCAAGATTGATGCGGACGGCAACAATACTGGCACCAATGGGCCGCGTCCTTCATATTGGATACGCGGTGGAAAAAGAGAGGCCACCCCTGCGACGGGCGACTATTGCGCACGACACACTTATGGGCCTTCTGGAGGTGCCAACCAGGAAGGATGGCTCATCAGCCCAAGGCTTTTCCTCCAACCTGGACAGCAAAGCACTACGCTGACCTTCAAAACCTACGAGGCTTCTCCTGCCGACTTTGAATACGAGGGCGTGTGGGTCTCTACCAATAGCAACCCCTCCACCACGAGTTCCTACCAGGAAGTGTGGGCACAGACCAGTGCCAATGCCTCCTCCAGTTGGAAGACGGTTACCGTTAACCTTTCCGAGTACCAAGGCCAGGCCATCTACATCGGCTTCAAATACACAGGCACCTATGCCCACGCTTGGTACATCGACGACGTGAGCGTCACGGAGAGTTTCAGTCCGTGCGATCCAGACGCTGCACCTTACACTTGTGACTTCCACAACGGTTTTTCCTATTGGGATTGCTGGACGGCCAAGGACGTCGACATGAGCGGTGGCCAGTATTGCTGGAAATATTATGAAAGCGATGGATGCATGTTTCATCCTTGGGGCCCGAGCGGAGTGCCACAGACGGGTTGGATGTTCAGCAGACGTGTTACGCTGCCGACGGGCAACTACAACTACACACTGAGCTTCAGAACGAAGAGTACATCGAGTGGCACGGGTCGCAAGAACACCGTGTGGGTGGCCTTGGACGAGTCGGGTGCTCCGGCCACTAGCCACTTCACGACGAAGTTGTGGGAGGATGCTGCCTACAGCAGCAGCTGGACTACTGTCAACGTGGACCTGACGCAATATAAGGGTCATACAGTCACCATCGGTTTCAAGTATGAGGGTACCTACGCCCACAACTGGTTCGTTGACGACTTCGCCATCACCCAGGAGACGGTACAATACACCATCACGGCGAATTCCAACAACAACTCCTGGGGTACGGTCTCTGGCGGCGGCACCTATAACGCGGGCGCTACCTGCACCTTAGTGGCCACGCCTGCCAGCGGCTACCAGTTCGAGAGCTGGAAGAAGAACGGATCGGTGGTCAGCACAAATGCTACCTACAGCTTCACCGTGACGGAGAACGCCACCTATACGGCCTACTTCAGCGTTGTGCCCGTCACCTACTACACCATCACCACCAACGTGTCGCCTTCGGGCGCTGGTACGGTGAGTGGCGGCGGCACCTATCCTGAGGGCGCTTCAGTGACACTGACGGCTACGGCCAACAGCGGCTACACCTTCGACCACTGGAACGACGGCAACACGCAGAACCCGCGCACCATCACGGTGACCGGCAATGCCACCTACACGGCTACCTTCACGCAAGACACCTACACCATTACGACCAATGCCAACCCGCCCGCTGGCGGCACGGTCACTGGCGGTGGCACGTTCAACTATGGCCAGACCTGCACGCTGACGGCCACACCGGCCAGCGGCTACGAATTCGCAGGATGGCAAGACGGTAACACACAGAACCCGCGCAGCTTCACGGTGACGGGCAACGCCACCTACACGGCCACCTTCAATGAGGTGGGTACGACCTACTACACGGTGACTGCCAACGTCAGTCCTTCGGGCGCTGGTACGGTGAGCGGCACGGGTACTTATGAGGCAGGTTCCGTCATTGTGCTGACGGCCAACGCCAACCCAGGCTACACCTTCGACCACTGGAGCGACGGCAACACACAAAACCCGCGCTCGGTGACGGTCAATAGCGACCTGACCTTCACGGCCTACTTCAACCACAACAGCTACACCATTACGGTGAATGCCACCCCGGCTGGCGCAGGTACTGTGAGCGGCGGCGGTTCCTACTATTACGGCGACTATGCCACCCTGTCGGCCACTGCCTATAGTGGCTATGAGTTTGTGGGCTGGAGCGATGGCTCAAGCGAGAACCCCCACCAGGTCTTGGTGACCGGCAATGCCACCTATACCGCCACTTTCAGTGAGGTGGGTACGACCTACTACACGGTGTCGGCCTACGTCTCGCCCACGGGCGCTGGTACGGTGAGCGGCACGGGTACCTTCCCCGCTGGCGCCAGTGCTACACTGACGGCCACGGCCAACCCGGGCTACACCTTCGACCATTGGAACGACGGCAGCACCACCAACCCGCGCACTGTCACGGTGAACAACAACATGTCGTTCACGGCTTACTTCAACACGCAGCAGTACACCATTACCACCAACGTGACGCCTGCCGGCTCAGGCACGGTGACAGGCGGCGGCACTTATCCTTACGGTGCCTCGGCCACGCTGACGGCCACGCCTAACACTGGCTTCGAATTCTTGCAGTGGAGCGATGGTAGCTTGCAGAACCCGCGCGTCATCACAGTGACTGGCAACGCCACCTACACCGCTCTGTTTACTAACGGCACTGGCGAAGTCTACACACTGACGGTGACCGCCAACTTCCCGCTCCTCGGCCAGGTCTTTGGCGGTGGCAACTACCCCGCCGGTTCTGTCGTCGAGATCAGCGCCTACCCCAACACCTACGCCCGCTTCGTGAAATGGGATGACGGCAGCACCGAGAACCCGCGCACTGTCATTGTGAACAGCGACATGGAGTTTGTGGCCGAGTTTGTCGCCATGCAGAACTACACCATCACCGTTGAGAGCGCTGATCCCGAAAGAGGTCAGGCCTTCGGCGGCGGCAGCTATTCGGAAGGCAGCGAGATTCAAATCGCAGCAGTGCCTTACAGTGGCTATATGTTTGAGAAGTGGCAGGACGGCAACACGCAGAACCCGCGTACCATCACGGTGACCGGTGACGCCACCTACACCGCCTACTTTGTGGAGAACAACGTGGTGACCTACACCATCACGCTGATCAGTAACACGGATGAAGGCACGGTGAGCGGTGGCGGCACTTACATTGCCGGCACCACGGCCACCATCCAGGCCTTCCCGAACCCGGGCTATGTTTTCACCAAGTGGAGCGATGAAAACACCCAGAACCCGCGTACTATCACGGTGACCAACGACCTCACTCTCGTGGCCTTCTTCGCCACTGGCGTAGGCGAGAACGAACAGCCCAACATGTTCGTCTACCCGAACCCCGCCAAGGAGAGCATCCGCATCATCGGCATCGAGGCCAATACTCAGATTGAGATCTACAACAGCCTCGGCGAACTGGTGAAGGTGATGAGCGTCAACGCTGACCAAGAGATCGACGTCCGCGACCTCGCGTCGGGTCTCTACCTCGTCCGCTTCGGCAACGTCACTTTGCGCTTCGTCAAGGAGCAGTAATCTATCCATTGTAGAGCCGTACACTCGGCTTTACAATCACAAAAAAATACTCCCACATGGCATGGGAGTATTTTTTTTATGTATTTTTGTGCCATTATTAACCCCTAAAATCGTATGCATCATGAAAATGGATGGAAGAAGAGAAAGCACTAATGTGGAAGACCGCAGAGGAAAAAGAACAGTGGCGGCGGCAGGCGGCCTCGGTCTCGGCGGTATCATTATTGCTTTGATTGTCATGTTTATGGGCGGCGACCCCAGCTCGGTGACGCAATTGCAACAGGGCGGTTCGACTGAATATGTTGACGACGGTCAGGACTACAGCCAAGTCGACGTTGAACTGATGACCTTCTGCAAGCAGATCCTCGCTGGCACCGAGGACGTGTGGACGCAAGAGTTCAGAAAACTGGGCCGCACCTATCAGCCTCCCAAGATGGTTATCTTCAGCGACGCTGTCAGCTCGGGCTGTGGCAACGCCACTTCGGCAAGCGGTCCCTTCTATTGCTCCGCCGACGAGACTGTCTACCTCGACCTTGAGTTCTTTAAGAGCATGAAGAAACAGATTGGTGCCGATGGTGATTTTGCTTATGCCTATGTTATCGCCCATGAGGTAGGTCACCATGTGCAAAACCAGCTTGGCATCCTTGGGCAAGCCCATGAGCAGATGGCCCGATATGGTAAGGATACGCAGGGCTACAACCAAACAAGCGTGCGTCTTGAGTTGCAAGCCGACTTCTTCGCCGGCATTTGGGCCCACCACGATAATAAAATGTTCGGCTCGTTGGAAGACGGCGACATTGAGGAAGCCCTTAACGCGGCTTCCAAGATCGGCGATGACTACCTGCAAAAGCAGGCCTACGGTCGCACCATGCCTGAGACCTTCAACCACGGCACCAGCGCCCAGCGCTCGCGTTGGCTGAAGAAAGGCATCGCGACGGGTGACATCAATCAAGGTGACACCTTCTCGCCCGCCTACAGCTCGCTGTAAGGTTTTATATTTGGGATTTAAACAATCGACTGACTATGTCATTCCTTCGGGAATCTGTAGTCGGTCGATTGCTGTTTTATGCAGTTTTCTTTTTGCGTTCGTAATACCAGATTTGCCAGCTGTTGAACAGGTTCTGGAAGACGGAATAGAACGCCAAGAAGACCGAAGCCAAGGGGTTTAGATAGTGGTTGGCCATCCAGATACCCATGGCGCTGTTCTTTTGCCCCATGAGTTGTCCGCCAGCGATGGTGTCGCCGTATTTGTGGCCGATCCATTTGCCTAACCCGAACTGGATGACGCAGAATACCAAGGCCGAGACGCCGAGCCAAAGGATGCTGTTCCAATTGCCCTCCCCGTTGACGAAGATGAAATGGATGGTTTGGCCCAAAGTGAGAAACAAGGCCACCGCCCAGAGATAGAAGGCCAGGCCTTTGAAACGGCTGATGAAATGGTTGGCTTTGGGCCATACGAGTTGCAGGGCCAAGGCCACAAAGAAAGGCAGTCCGATGACCATGCCGATACGTCGCAGAATGTGCAGGAACGACACTAAAAAAGGCATGTCCTGGTTGACGCCGATGAACGAGAAGTAGATGGGCGCCACCACCGAGACGACCAGGTTACCGATGACAGTGTAGGACGTCACCGTCTCACGGTTGGCTCCCAGCATCGTGCTTACCACCGCCACCGAGGCCGCCACGGGACACAGCACGCCGATGAGGATGCCCTCGGCGATGATTTCGTTGACATTCAACAACCTAAGAAGATAATAACAGCCTATACTAACCGCCACTTGAAAGAGGATGATCCAAATAAACAGCGGCTTGAAACGCAGTTTTCGGATGTCGACGGCGGTGAAAGTCAGTAACAGGATGGTGAAGATAATGTAGGGCACCACCACGCTCAGGGCGGCACAATACTCGTGCAGCAGCAGCCCAAAAACGATGGCGATGGGAAGGACGTATCTCTTGACTTTTTGCATCGAAATCCAATTTCGGGCTGCAAAATTGCAAAAATAATATGTACTTTTGCAGCCTCAAAGAGAAAAAATACCATGGACGCGACCCTTCAAGACCTGATGACACGCCGCAGCGTGCGTAGCTACACCGACGAGATGCCACCCAAAGAGATGATCGAAGAGATTCTCAAGGCGGGCATGAACGCCCCGTCCGGCAAAAACCGCCAAAGTGCCATCATCCTCGCCGTTACCAACCCTGAGGTGCGCGACATGTTGAGCCGTCTCAACTCCATCGTCATCGGCCGCGACGACTTCGACCCCTTTTTCGGTGCCCCCGTGGTGCTTGTGGTCTTGGCCGACAGCACGGTGTTCACTTGGAAAGAGGACGGCGCCCTCGTGATGGGCAACCTGCTCAACGCCGCCCATGCCAAAGGTCTCGGTTGCTGTTGGGTGCACCGCGCCCGCGAGGTCTTCATGATCGACGAAGGCAAAGCCTTCTTGCAGGACCTCGGCATCGACCCCGAGCGTTATGTCGGCATCGGCAACTGCGTGATGGGCTATATCAAAGGCGACTACCCCGAGGCGGCGCCACGAAAAGAAAACTACGTCTATTGGGTAGAATAAAAAAATGGGGCGGTGTTACCGCCCCATTTTTTAATGGTATTTCGTCGTTTATTCTTTCACAAACCTTCTGGTCTCCGTCGCGTTCTTCGTCGTCAGACGGATGAAGTAGATGCCGCTTTGCAGCTCGGCGGTGGTGATCTCCACCTTGCTGGCGCAGTTCTTTTGGCTGTAGACTAAGGTGCCGACGAGGTTGTAGATTTCCACCTTGTTGATGGCTTCCTTGGCCTCAACGGTCAGTTTGTCTTTGACAGGGTTGGGGTAGAGGGTCATCGTGTTGCCGCTGTTTTCGCCGACACCCAAGGTGCTGACGAGGTTGGCGGTCAGTGTGCGGCTCTCGGTAGCGGTAAAGGTGTAGGTCGTGGTTTCACAGACCACCTCACCTTCTTCGGTCCAGTTGACGAAGCGGTAGTTCTCGAAAGGCTCGACCGTCAAAACGACCTGGTCTCCATATTGGTAAGAACCCTCGCCAGTGACGTTGCCGCTTTCAGCCGGATCCATGTTTACCTTGATGTCAATGGCGTCGCCTTCGAAGTTGGCGACTAGGTTGCGGTTGCCGTTTACAGTAAAGGTATAAGATTCGTTCGTCGAGACGGGAGTGCCGTTTTCAGTCCAGTTGACGAAGTTGAACCTCTGGTTAGGCGTAGCTGTCACGGTGCAAGAGGCGCCATAGTTATAGGTGCCGTCACCGCTTACAGTGCCGCCGTTACTCGGATTGGCCGAGACGAGGATAGTATAACTTTGGATTTGGAAGTGCGCCACATAGGTCCCCGACTCGGTCACGGAGAAGGTATAGGAGGCGTTGGTGCTCACCTGCTGGCCGTTTTTGGTCCAATTAATAAAGGTGTAGCCTGTTGCGGGTATGGCACTCAAAGTGCAGCTCTGGCCGTAGGTGAAGGTGCCGCCACCAGTCACCGAGCCAGCGTTGGTCGGGTCGGCCGTGGCGTTAATGGTGTAGCTCTGTTGGGTGAAGTTGGCTACCAAGGTGCGGCTGCTTGTAACGTTGAACTGGTAGTTAGCGTTGGTCGAGACCACATTGCCGTTCTCGGTCCAGTTGGAGAAGGTATACCCGTTGGCGGCAGTGGCCACGACGGTGCACGTCTGGCCATACGTGAAGGTGCCGCCACCGGTGGCGGTGCCGCCGTTGGTCGGGCTGGCCGACACGCTGACGGTGTAGCTCTGCTGAGTGAAGTTGGCCACCAGGTTGCGGTTGCCGTTGACGGTGAAGGTGTAGCTGGCGTTGGTCGAAACCACGTTGCCACCTTCCGTCCAGTTGCTGAAGGTATAACCATTGGCGGCTGTTGCCGTGACGGTGCAGGAAGCACCGGCGTTATAGGAGCCGCCACCCGTGACGGAGCCGCCGTTGGTCGGGTTGGCCGACACGTTGATGGTATAGCTCTGCTGAGTGAAATTGGCCACCAGATTGCGGTTGGCGTTGACGGTGAAGGTGTAGGTAGCATTGGTTGACACTACGTTGCCACCTTCCGTCCAGTTAGTGAAGGTATAGCCATTGGCAGCCGTTGCCCTGACAGTGCAAGAGGCGCCTTGGTTGTAGGAACCGCCACCCGTGGCGGTTCCGCCATTGGTCGGGTTAGCTGACACTGTAATGGTATAGGTCTGGGGAGCGCCGCCCACGTTGATGTCTTGGATGTAGGGCTGGCGTTGCGGTTTGGTGACCACGATGCGTACCTGACCCGAGGTGATGCCCGAGGCGACCTGGACATTGACCGTGCCCGAGGCGGGGACCAAAGCCACGCCTTTCAGCACGTTGTTCTGCGAGATAGCCACATACGAGCCTTCTTGTGCGCTCACTTGGAACGTGGTGGCGCCGCTGGGGAAGGTGCTGGCGTGACTCACGTTGTTAGGGCTGGGATTCACGCGGTAAGGCATGATGGAACCGTCGCCAAGCACGTGGTAGGCTTGCCAATAGTAGGTGGGGTTGGAGCTGGTTTGATAACCGCCAGTGCTGGCATAACAAACGGCCAAGTTGCCGAGGAACACGATGGACGAAACGGTATGGTAGGTGTCGTCCATCCAAATGCCATCATAAACGCCTGTTGCCGTATTAGTCAGCGTGGGAGTTTGGCTGAAGACGTTAGTGGCGCCAACGCCGAAGTAATAGTCCTCATACCAGTATGTGTTGGGGCAGGAGCCAATGTAGGAATAGGCAGCCTTGTTCTCGGCGCGGATCATGGCCTCGCCGAAGCAGGGGGAACTGTTGTAACCGAAGTTGCCCGACAAGCAGCAGTTGCCCATGGCGAGGAAATATTTGTTGGTGTTGGTCAACTGGTTGACGCCGCTGTTGGTTAGCTGAGGCTGATACCACATGTTGTTGTCGCCGTGAGCCGTATAGTTGACGAAACCAATACCTGTACTCAACGAGTTATAGCAACCGTTATATTGGCTTTGGTTGACATGGGAGTTGACTTGGGTGAATCCGTGAGCCGTGTTGTAATAATAGGTGGTAGCATAATTGATGGTGGGGGCGCCAACACGCGCGGTCCAGTACGAGTCCCAACCGGCGATGAGGGTCACGTTGTTCAGGTAGGTCGGGTCAGGCATGGTGTATTGCTCGTACTGCAGGATCTTGTTGATGATGGCGGTGAGTTGGGTGGTGTTCTCTGCCGACATGCGGCTGTAGAACATGTCGGGGAAGTAGTCGTTGTCAACCGAACCATAATAAAGGTCGGTCACCTTGCTGGTGGAAGAGCCCGTAGTATTGGGGATTTGTGCCACGTCGCCCACAAGGACGAGGAAGGTAGGCGTAGCGCCTTGGTTGACACCCGTGTTGTAGAGGTTTTGCACATAGCTGCGGATGGCGTTGTAGTTGCTTCCAGCCTCTTCTTTGGTCACCACGTTCATATAGAAGCCCTTTTGCGTCTTCCAATTAATCCAAGGCTCCAGAGTGCTGATGTAGTTCTGGGGCGCAATGACAATCATGTGGACGGGATAAGCCATCAGGTCCGGGTGGTCGTCGTAGACGTCCAAGATCTGGCGGTAGTTGAACATCTGGCTGTAGACGTCATTGAAATATGGGCTGTACGTGTTGAGGAGCATGCGCTCGGTCTCGGCGATGTCGGCACCATCGAAGCTGACTTCCACTTCGATGTCGTTGAACACGCGCAGGGTGTTGGTGGTGGGGTTGTAGCTCACAGGGTTGATGATCAACGAGCCGACACGGATGCCGCGCAGGGTGCCTTGCACCTCGATGTTGGCTTCAGGTTCGGTGGCGAGGCTGCGGGTGTTGCTGTAGGCTGCGGCGTTATAGACAAACTCGACATCCTCGGGTCTCTGGTCCTTGCGAACGGAGGGCTGGTGAGGGATGAGTGTGCCGATGCCATAGTCGGAAAGACGGTAGTCGGTCGTTGAATAGCTGAGTACGTTCACACGAGGTGTGGCGCCGAAAGGCACGGCTAGCAGTTGGTGCGAAGCTGGCAGTTCGGGGGTGCCGATCTCGCCCGAGGCGTAGGTGCCTTCGATAGCGATTTCGGAGAAGGTGCCACGGGCGGTGTTCACTTCGATGCTCTCGATGGAGCCGTAGCTAAAGGTGGCGCGGAGCGAGTTGAAGTCGCTGTGTGTGATGTCGGCTCTCGTCGTGCTGCGCAAGTCGATGCGGCCGTTCTGCGCCAAGGCAAACATCGTGCTCAAGGCCAGAACAAGGAGAAGGGATATTTTTTTCATCTTAAATGGATTATTTTTGATTTAATTTGACCGCAAAAATAGTCAAATTCGGTTTTGTTTGCCGCATAGAACGGGTCTATTGTAATTTTTTTCCAATTAATATATCGATGGTATGATTAATTATTCATACTTTTGCAGCAAAATATGAAAATTCATACAAATCAAAAAAATCAATCATTATGGAAGCAGAAAACGGAAAATACATCTTTGGTGTAGTGAAAGTGGGCGAGAGGGGACAGATCGTCATCCCCAAGGAAGCCCGTGAGCAGTATGACGTCAAAGCGGGCGACAGCCTGATGGTGCTTGGCGACGATAAAGGCATTGCCTTGCTCAAGACAGAGGTGTTTCAAGAGATTCTCAATCAAGCGATGAAAGGTCTGACAAAATGAGAAAGCATTGGATGGACAATCTGCGCTGGGTGACGGTGCTCCTGGTGCTGTTTTATCATGTCTTCTATTTTTACAACAACAAGGGCGTCTTCGGTGGCATCGGCGGTTTCGGCGAATATCCGGAGTGTAAGCAATATCAGGATATTGTGATGTATATCCTCTATCCTTGGTTCATGCCTTTGTTGTTCCTATTGGCAGGCGTCAGCGCTCGTTATGCGTTGCAAAAGCAGTCGGCCAAGGAATGGTTCAAGGCTCGTACCCGCAAATTGTTGGTGCCTGGCACGATAGGCCTCTTCGTGTTCCACTGGATGGTCGGGTATTTCAATACCGTCGTGGCATCCAGACAAGGTGTGTTCGATGGAGTACCCGCGGTGGTAAAGTACGCTATCATGGCCGTAAGCGGCACGGGTCCGTTGTGGTTCATCCAGGTGCTGTGGCTGTTGTGTTTGGTGCTGCTTTTGGTGCGTGTCATCGACAGAAAAGACAAATTCTGGAATTGGTGCGGAAAGGCCAATCTCGTAGTCGTCATCCTGCTGGGTGTGCTGTTCTGGGCAGGGGAGCAGACGATGATCAAGAATCCCCGTCCCGAAAGTCTGGACGGCCTCTTGAACTTGTACAAGCCACTCTTCTATCTTGTGCCCTTCCTGATGGGCTATTTCGTGTTCTCGCACGATGCGGTGCAGGAGAAGCTGGAGAAGGCTTGGATTCCGCTGTTATCCTGTGCCGTCATTGCAGGCACTGTGCTGGTCATCACCACCTTCGGTCAGGACAACACCTCGCCGCAGTATCTGGGCAGCTGGCTCAACTGCCTCTATGGTTGGCTGATGTGTCTCGCCATGATGGCATGGTTCAAGGCCCGCTTCGATTACACCGGAACTTTTGCGAGCTATATGACACGTTCTAGTTTTGCTGTCTATATTTTTCATTATCTGGTGATTGCCGCTTTGGGTTATATGATGAAGATGTACACCAATTTAGCCCCGTGGATGATGTATGTCATCCTTTTCGTGGCGGTGATGACGATTCCTTTCGCACTATACGAAATCATCAAGAGGATACCGTTTATCAGGTGGTGCGTGCTGGGCATGAAGAAAAAATCATGAACGCAATAATTGTTTAAAATTGTAGTTTTAGTCCTCAAAACTAATCAATCAAACCCGACGAGCCGATGGGATATAACTGGCATGAATTAATCATGAGAAAACAACTTTTCATTCTATCAACCCTTGTTTTGTTTGCATTGGGCAGTTGCCAAAAGTTTGCGGGCGATCCTGTTACACAAGACTTCAACATTGAAGGCTCTTACACCGAACTCCAAGTGGAGGACGGGTTTGATGTCACGGTGAGCGATGAGGCGACCGCCATCACTATCACCGCCGGCGAAAACGTTATGCCGAAGGTTGTGGTTGAAAAAGTCGGCGACAAACTGAGAATCCATCTCAAGCCCGCGGCCAGTAGCTATGGCTCGGAGATGAAGGTGATCCTGCCTTATAACTCCGATTTGACCAATGTCGAACTGTCGGGTGCCTCGGAGTTCCATTCGGAATTTGGTATTGATGCTCAAAAGGTCGACGTGGAATTGTCGGGCGCATCCACTTTTGATTGCCATGTTTCTGCCGATGAATTGGAGATTGACTTGTCGGGTGCTTCTGATTTCTATGGAAGTATTTTTGCGGCAGAGATTGACATGGATTTGTCGGGTGCCTCCAAAATTGAAGGTCAAATATCGGCTACCGACCTTGACCTTGAATTGAGCGGTGCTTCCGAAGCCACTCTTGAAGGCGAAGTCGACAAGCTTGAAGTCAATTTGTCGGGTGCTAGCGACATCATTAAAAAGGTGGTCGGAAGCAGATACGCTCTCGTTTGCGACCGATGCGAAGGCGAGATTTCGGGTGCCAGTGACGCCTATATCCATTGCGACGGCAGCATCAAAGTCAGCCTTTCGGGTGGCAGCGAATTGCACTATACGGGCAATGCCGCCACCACGGGTAGCGAATGCTCGGGCGGCTCGGTAATCAGCCATGATGTGCTGTGATGTTGCCTCCTATGAATAACCGTTTATATATAGAAATCCTTGCCCATCAAGACCCTTCCCAGGTTGAAGGCCTGTCGCGTTTCTTCAAGACCGGGAAGGGCCAATACGGCGAGGGCGACCGGTTTCTGGGCATCAAAGTGCCGGTGACCCGTGAGGTGGTGAAGCAATGCTGGGCCGAAACCTCTTTCAACGACCTTGAAATCTGCATCGCATCCGAATACCACGAAATGCGTCTGGCCGCCCTGCTAACCCTGGTGCAGATTTTCAAGCACGCCAAAAAAGACAAGGCTTTACAACAGCAATGCGTTGACTTTTACCTTGCTCATACCCAATACATTAATAACTGGGATTTGGTTGACCTGTCGTGTTACGAACTGCTCGGCACCTGGCTTTTAGACAAGGATAGGACGCTGCTTTACGATCTTGCTCGCGACGGCAAGACGATTTGGGAGCAGCGCATCGGCATGGTAAGCACAATGCAGTTCTTGCGTCACGGCCAGCTGGACGACACATACGCTATTGCCGACATCTTCTTGGCCAAATCCCAACCGCTTCACGACCTTTTGCAAAAAGCCGTAGGATGGCTTTTGCGTGAAGCTGGTAAGCGTGATGAACAGCGTCTGAAAAACTGGCTTTCGACACGATACATGACTATGCCGCGGACAATGCTGCGCTATGCGATTGAGAAATTCCCCGAAGACGAACGAAACCGTTTTATGAAATCATGACTGATATTCAATTACACTACATAGAGCAAGGACAAGGCAAGCCGCTCATCATGCTTCATGGCAATGGAGAGAGTTGCGATTACTTTGAGCGTCAGATTTCTTATTTTTCATCTGACTTTCACGTAATCGCTATAGATACGCGAGGCCACGGATTGTCGCCTCGTGGCGAGAAGCCTTTCACCATCAAGCAGTTTGCCGAGGACTTGCATGACTTCATGGACGAGAAAGGCATCGAAAAGGCCATCCTTTTGGGCTTCTCCGATGGCGGCAACATCGCCTTGACTTTTGCTTTGAAGTATCCCGAAAGGGTGGAACGGATGATTGTGGATGGCGCCAACCTGTTTCCCAGCGGAGTAAAGCCCTTGTACCAATGGCCCATTGAATTGGGTTATCGTATTGCCAGACTTTTTTCAAAAAAGTCCGACAAAGCCAAACAAAACGCAGAGATGCTCGGCTTGATGGTCAACGAGCCGCATATCGAACCTTCGGAGTTAGCCGCTTTGACCATGCCCGTGTTGGTGGTCGCCGGCACGAAGGATATGATCAAGGAAAAACACACTCGGCTTATTTACAAGAGTTTGCCTAACGCACAATTAGCCATTCTTAAAGGCGACCATTTTGTGGCCAACAAAAATGCGGAAGCATTTAATAAAGAGGTGGAGGCTTTTCTAAGAAAATAGTAGTACATTTGCAGACGATTCAGAGAATCAACGTAGTTAATAGAAAACTATAGTCCTGTAAAATGAAAAAGCTTTTTCTGTCTCTTTTTGTGCTGATTGTCAGCACGATGCTGCTTCAAGCCAAACCTATCGACCATAGAGTAGCCTTGAGTGCGGCTCAAAAATTTGCCACTACACGATTTGCCACTGAGCGCGCCATGCCCGTACTTGTTTACACAGGTCAACAGGAGGCTTTTTTTGTCTATAACATCGGCGACCATGGTTTTGTCATCATCGCTGGTGACGACGCCCACCGTCCCGTCATCGGTTATTCCGACGAGTCGACCTTTGACGCCTCCAACATCCCGCCTGCGTTGGCCTATTATTTGGATGGCGTGGCCGAATGCGTGCTTCGATTGCATGATGCCGTCGCCACTCCTGATGTGGCTGCCGAGTGGAACTCCGTGCTGCAACATGGACGCCTCATCTCTCGCCATGGCGGTCGCGGCACGGGCTATTTCTGCACAACCAAATGGAATCAGACTTATCCATACAATTATTGTTGTCCCGAAGACCCTGCTGGTTCGGGTGGTCACGCTATCGTGGGCTGCCTCGCCACGGCCATGTCGCAGCTGATGCGTTTCTGGGCTTATCCTGCCCAAGGCATAGGGGACCATTGTTACTATCATAGTGACTACGGCGAGATTTGTGCCGACTTTGGCAATACGACCTACGACTGGGCTAATATGCCCGATGTGCTGGATGGCAACTCTTCCGATGTCGAGAAACTGGCCACGGGCACGCTGTGCTTCCATTGCGGTGTGACTATTGATATGGACTATGGCCCTGATGGTAGCGGTGGCGCCTCGGGTCCCATCCCGGGTGTCATGCACCAATACTTCAACTATTGCGACTCTATTGTGCAGCTCCGTCGCGACGACTATGAGACCGAGACGTGGAAGGCCATGGTGCGTGAGCAGTTCGACATGGGTTGGCCGATGTATTACGGCGGTTGCCAGGACGGCGGTTGCCACGCTTTTGTGTGCGATGGCTATGATGACAACGACATGTTCCACTTCAACCTTGGATGGGGCGGTGGTAGCGACGGATGGTACCTCATCGACGACGCTCCCTATACCCATCCCGCCGACGCCATGTTCAACTTTGTGCCTACAGAGGTCTACAATCAGACGCCATCGATGCCTGCCGATTTCGTGGCGACACCCGTCTCTGACACCGATCTCAAGGTGCACCTGAGCTGGATCAACCCTGGCACTACTTTGGACGGCACGAGTCTCACGGAGTTGGAAAGCGTGGTCGTCTTACGCGACAATGAAATCATTGCCACGTTGACCGACGTCACGCCGGGCGCGGCCATGGAATTCGAGGACAACACACTGCCGCGTTACGATGTGTTCCACTATGCCGTGTATGCCGTCGCCAACGGCCGCATCGGCAAGCATGCCAACATTATGAAGGTTTTGGTTGGCCCGTCGTGTGCATGGCAGGTTATTATGAACACCAATAGTTTTCAGGGGTGGAAGGGTGCTACTATCACGGTGAGCACGCCCACGGGCCGCGAGATTGTCCGCATGACGACTACCTCTTCGGCGACGGTGCAGGTAGAGCCCGAGCTGCCTTTGGGTCGTTTGAGTTTTGGATGGATAGCGCCCGAAGAGACTATCAACCAGCTGGCCTTCGTCATTAAGGACTCGCAAGGGCAGACGGTTTATTCCTATTCTGGCTCGTCCGACAATTTGCCGTCAGGACTTCTCTTTGAAACCAACAACAGCTGTGGCGGCGACCTCTCGTGCGGTGTACCCTCTAATCTTGTGGCCTCGGCTCAAGGCGATGCCATCTCGCTTACATGGGACCCTGTCGAGAATCCTGGCTATGGCTATATCATCTACCGTGACGGCATGCTTTATCGCCTCGTTCAGTCGGGCGACGCCTTCTTGGATGAGACGGTGACACAAGGCGGCCATTGCTACCGCATCGGAGTGCTGTGTGAAGGCGGCGACAGCGGCGAATACTCCAACGAGTCGTGCGCCACGGCTGGTCCCTGCTATCCGCCTCGCGACCTTGACTATGAACTGACCAATAACTTCAAGCCAAAACTGAAATGGGAGCTGCCGGAGCTTCATGAGGGTCTTTCAGGCTATTACCTCTTCCGTAAGGAAGGAGACGGAGAATACCACCGCATCAAGTTGTTAGGGGCTTCTGCGGTCGCGTATACCGACAACAGTGTGCAGGAGGAAGGCGACTACTACTACCGCCTGTATGCCTACTACGGCGGTTTGGACTGCACCTCGGCGCCCGCCAACCGCAAATACCGTCCCAACGAGTTTGAGTTGCATCTTTATTATTCGCCGACGGGCCTCAGCGAAAACGAAGCCGAGGTGAAGGTGTATCCCAACCCCACGAAAGGCCTTGTCAACGTGGAGGCCGAAGGCTTGATTATGGTTTCGGTGTACAATACGATGGGCCAGCGCGTGTCTCGGAACAAAGCGATGGGCAACCGTGCGGTTCTCGATCTGCAGAATACCGTTCCAGGATTGTACCTCTTGCGCATTCAGACAGAGAAAGGGACTTTTTCAAGACAAATCGCCGTCGAACCCTATTAAAAAAAACTCTCAACTCTAAACTCTCAACTCTCAACTATTTATTACCTTTGCAACGTTATTTAGAATCATTTTAGTTCGATAAACTCATTAATATGCTGAACAAAGAAAACGTCATAGAAGTCCTGAAGGACGTCATCTATTTTCCTAAAGGAGATAATATCATTGCTTTGAATATGGTTGAAAATCTGATGGTTAGAGACAACGCCATCCGTTTCGACCTTGTCATGGAACATGCCAATGATCCGAAGAACGACATTTTGGTGAATGGCGCCAAGCGCACGCTGACCGAGGTTTTTGGTGAAGACATTGAACTGGAAATCAAAGTAGTGGAGGAGAAGACGGCCCTTTCCAAGGTGAAGCACATCATCGCCGTGGCCTCGGGCAAGGGCGGTGTGGGCAAGTCGACGGTGGCGGCCAACCTCGCCATCGCTTTGGCGCGCGCCAACCAGCGCGTGGGCTTGATTGATGCCGACATCTACGGTCCTTCCGTTCCGATGATGTTTGGCACCGAAAAAGAACGTCCCGCTGCCTTCGAGAAAGACGGCAAGGCCGTGATGTTGCCCATCGAGAAATATGGCATCAAGCTGCTGAGTATCGGCTATTTCGTCGACGCCAACCGTCCGCTCATCTGGCGCGGACCTATGGCCACCAGTGCCTTGAACCAGCTGATGAACGACGCCCTTTGGGGCGAGTTGGATTGGATGGTTGTCGACATGCCTCCCGGGACGGGCGACATTCAACTGACGTTGGCGCAGCAATACAATGTGTCGGGCGCTCTCATTGTGACGACACCTCAGAAGGTGGCTTTCGCCGACGTGTTGCGCGCCGCGATGATGTTCAAGGAAGAGGCCTTGCAGATTCCGATCTACGGATTGGTGGAAAATATGGCGTATTTCACGCCAACCGACATGCCTGAGAAGAAATACTATATTTTCGGTAAGGAGACTGGCAAGGAATTTGCCGACCAGCTCGGTGTGCCGCTCCTCGGTCAGATCCCGATCACGGAGAAGATTGCCGAATGCGGCGACGCCGGCACTCCGCTCGCCCTGGATGCCGACTCGCCTGTCACCAAGGCATTTGATAAAATCGCACAGGCTATTATAAATGCATAAACATATTGATACAATGGACAAAGAAACGATATTACGCAAAGTCAAGAATGTCCTTGAGCAGGTGCGTCCCTACCTCCAACAGGATGGCGGTGATGTCAACTTTGTGGAACTCACCGACGATATGGTCGTCGTGGTCGAGCTCACGGGTGCCTGTGGCAGCTGTCCTTATAGCACGATGACCCTGAAAAACGGCATCGAGACGGTTATGAAGAAAGCCATCCCTGAAATCACGGCGGTGGAACAAGCCCAAACACTTGACCTTTAGCCGATTATAAATCAACATATTGTCTAACATAATACTAACGAAAATGAAAAAAGTTCTATTCTCCTTAATGGCTTTGCTGCTTCTCTCGCTCGGTGGCATTGCTCAGACAACATTCACTAAGGTCACCTCGGCCTCGGGCCTTGAGGCGGGTGCCAACTACCTCATCGTCGCTCATCACGATGATTTTGGTGTCCTCGCCATGGGTTTCCAAAAGCCAAACAACCGTAATGCTGTGGTTGTGGACGAAAGCGGTGACGCTATCACTGTGACCCTCGGCACCGACCCCAACAGTGAAACAGACGTGTTCCAATTCACTTTGGGCGGCAGCGCTGGCGCATGGACCTTGTTTGATGAGGTCAAGGGCGGTTACCTCTATGCCGCAAGCAGTTCCAGCAACAACTTGAAGACGCAAACCAACAACAACGCCAATGGCGAGTGGAGCATCACCTTCAACGAAGATGGCACCGCTGAAGTCGTGGCCCAAGGCGACAACACTCGCAATAACATGCGATTCAACCCGAACAATGGTACACCACTGTTCAGTTGCTATGCCGAAACATCGAACATCGACACGCGTGTTAGTTTCTACAAGGCTGGTAGCGCTCAGATTGATCCCGAGCCGAGCAACTATCCCACCGACTTCACCGCCACGGTGGACGAGGTGAGCGTCACTCTTACCTGGACCGATGCCATTGGCGAGCAACTTCCTGACAAGTACTTGGTGCTGGCCACGACGGGTAGCGTCGTTGTCCCTGTCGACGGCACTCCTATCGCCAACAGCGACATGTACATGAACGTGAACTACGGTGTTGAGACCGTGACCTTCAGCGGTTTGGAGGGCGGCACCACCTATAAGTTCGCCATCTTCCCCTATACCAACAGCGGCGCCAACATCGACTACAAGACCGACGGCAATTATCCTACTGCCGAAGCTACGACGGAGAGCGTTAACTATCTGCTTTTTGAAGACTTCTTAGAAGACCTCGGCGTGTTCATGACCTACGACGCCTATGGCGAGCAAAGCTGGCACCAAGGCGTGTATCAAGGCATTACCTATGCCAACATGAACGGCTACTCCGGTGGCGCTCACCAGAATGAAGACTGGTTGATTGGTCAGGTGCCTGGAATGACCGATACGCATTTCACGGAACTTTACTTGGAATTCCGTACCGCCATGAAGTATGAGGGCGAACCGCTGAGAGTGATGCTTTCCGGCGACTATGACGGCGAAAGCGATCCCTCCGACTTTACTTGGACCGACATCACCGATGCCTTCGATTATTCATCGGGCAACTACGAATGGGTGGAATCCGGTAAGGTCAGTGTGTTGGATATCGTTGGCGATGTCGCCAATAGCGGCAATGGCTGGTATGTCGCTTTTGTCTACTATTCTACCGATGAGGCTGCTTCCTCTTGGGAGATCGACTATGTGAAGGTGACGGGCACTTGGGTCACATCCGTGAACGAAAACGCCATGATGGTTGACTTCTATCCCAACCCCGCCCGCGAGCAGGTGACGTTCACGCTTGAAAGCGATGCCCAAGTCAGTGTCTTCGACATGACGGGCCGTATGGTGAACGAGACGAACATGGCCGCCGGCAACGCCCAACTCAACGTACGTGAGCTGGAAAGCGGCGTCTACTTCGTCAACATCCGCTATACCAATGGTATGACGGCGGTATCGAAGTTCGTGAAGTTCTAAATCTCATTTGCATGCCAGAAAAGTGACTGCCTTCGGGCAGTCACTTTTCACATAAACGATGAAAAAACTATTCCTCATAGCGATTCTCTTCATCTCCAGTTGGGCTTCGGCCCAGCGGGTGGAGCCGGTGCGCTATGAGGTGAGCCGTTGGAACAAAGAGCAAAACTGTCATTTTCAGGCGTTAGGTAAAACCGACGGCATCATGGCCTACGAGACCGAGAAGACCGACAAGGAGAAGCACCGTCTGTGGAGCTTCGCCTGTCTCGACAGCACCCTCTATGAGACTCGCAACGACTTGATTCCCTTGCCCGACAAGGTCAAGTTCTCCGCCGCTGGCAGCGACGGCCGCTTCGCCGCCTTCCTCTTCGTCAACGACGGCAACAAGAAAGCTGCTGACACCCTCGACTTCATCGTGGTTTCGTTTGACAAGGAAAACGGCAGTTACCAGACTTTCTGGAACAAATGGTCCGAGAAGTCGGTGCCGCTTTCGGTAGAAGTCGTCGACGGCACAATGATGTTGGCTGTGAACAACAAAAGCAGTGATGCCGTGTTGTATTTTTACAACCTCACGAACAATCAATTCCGTATGTTGACGCCTGCGTCGTCGAGCAGTCATGTGCTGTTCCAAACGGCAGCGTTCCAGAAAGAGCATTGCTTTGTGGTGGCCGCCAAGGAGTTTGAAAACAAGCATTTCGTTTCGACTTCGTTTCTGTTGTACTCGCCCACGGGCAATCAGCAGGGTAGCTATCGATATGAGAACATCCCCAATGCCGCCTTGGGCCGCATGGGATTCCGCTTCGATGAGAGCCGCCATCTTGTCGTTATTGGAACTTTGGAGCGTGAGACAGGCCGTAAGGTCAATCTTGAGGGCGTGACCGAGAACTTCGACAAGGAGAGCCTTGGTGTGGTTTGGATGCGCTTTGCGTCATCGTCGCCCGAGAGCCACGTGTATCTCTTCAAGGATATGCCCGAGATTGAGCATGCCTTGACTGCCTCCGACCGAGTGCGTGTCCGCGAGGAGCGGCTGAAGAAACAGAAAAAGGAGAACGCCACCATGGCCGAAATCGCTTTCCAATTCCTAACACCTCGTCTGACCGATTTCGGCGACTTGACAGTGTTCGCCGTAGAGGCCTTCATGCCTTATTACCATACCGAGACCCGAATGAACTACGGCTATTACGGCTACTACGGCGGCTATCCTTATACCTACACCGTGTTCGACGGCTACGACTTCTTCAGCGAGGTGTTGTTGGCCTTCGACCGTGATGGAAAGTTGCAGTGGCAGCAGTCGGTGAAGTTCGACAATGCGCTGACCTACGATCTTTTCCCCCATGCGGGAGAAGGGGTGTGCTATAATGAGCTGGTGGTGGCCTCGCCCTACCATAATCATTTAAGATATAACGCTTTCGACGCGAACGGACAGTCGTTGATGAACCAGCAGGAGGAGAAGCTGGCACCTATCTTCGGCGCCGATTACGTCGAAGATGAATACTTCGCCCAACTCGCTCCATGGTACGGCAACCGTTTCCTCATCTACGGCTCGCAGATCATTCAAAACAGCACACAACCCAAGCCGAGGCGGACGGTGTTTTATTTACAAAAGATCCAATACGAGTAGGCTATGGTTGGAAGTTGGCTAAAATACCTGTTGCGGCGCAAGAGCAGATACAAGGTGCATTCGCCTTTTGTCTACGACTTCATGTGCAAGGTGCTCAACGACAGCGGCTCCAACCGCGACTATGACCTGATGTTGCGTATCAGCCGCTTGGTGGACGGGAAGCGTTTCGCGACGCGCGCCCGCCGCAAGCAAGGTAGGTTCCTCTATCGCTTGGTGCGTTATCTTGAGCCTGAGACGGTGCTCAGCTTTGGTCGTGTCTCCGCATTGAATACCAGTGCGTTGGCCTTAGGCAACTTGCAGACCAAGGTCTATCTGGAGCAGACGCCTGAGTTTCAGGAGACTCTGTCGGCGATGGGTGTCGTCAACGTGAATCTTATTTCTCGCAATTCCGACGAGGAAGAACAACTGGAGCGCTACAATACGGGCTTTGTGCTTTATGGCATCGAGGACTTCGGCGAGGATACCTGGGACAATCTCGAGGACGGCATGGCGCAGGCCGACGAGGACACAGTGCTTGTCTTTGAGGGCATCCACCACTCGCGTCGCACCGAGGCCGCTTGGGAGGCTATCAAGGCGGACGAGGGCGTCACTCTTACGATGGACTTGTACAGCATGGGATTGGTCTTCTTCCGCGAGGGCATTGAAAAACAAGACTTTGTGTTGAAATACTAATTGTTATGAAAAACATTACTTATACCCGCACTGGCGACGAAGGCAAGACTTCACTGATAGGAGGCCTGCGTGTCGCGAAATATGACGATAGGGTGGAGGCCTATGGCACCGTCGACGAGTTGAGCGCCTTTATTGGTGTGTTGTATGACCAGGAAGGTGTCACCGCCGAGATGCGTGCTGTGATGGACACCATCCAAAACAAACTGTTCACCATCGAGTCGCACTTCGCTTTGGACGAGAACTCCGAGGTGAAGAAGATGATACCCGTGTTGTCGCCCGACGACGTGGCCTACCTCGAGCGCGAGATCGATGTGATGAACGCCCAATTGCCGGAGCTGAAAAGCTTCGTCATCCCAGGTGGCAACCTCAAGGCGAGTCACGCTCATGTATGTCGCACGGTGTGCCGCAGGGCGGAGCGTCAGGGATGGCGTCTGGCGGCCCAACATCCCGTCGATTCGCTCGATTTGAAGTACCTGAACAGGCTCTCAGATTACTTCTTTGTTTTGGCAAGGTATTTTGGTTTTTTAGAAAATGTAAACGAAAACAACTGGGAATCAAATAAATAAAAAATTTCTAATTTAGAAATAAAAGCCCTTGTCAGTTAAAAAAATACTTGTACTTTTGCGCCCTCAAATCGCAGATTCAACGGAGTTAAAACAAAAGGAATAAAGACTATGTATTGGACACTAGAATTAGCCTCAAAATTGGAAGACGCCCCGTGGCCTGCCACCCGTGACGAGTTGTTGGATTGGGCCTTGCGTACGGGCGCACAGGAAGAGATCATCGAGAACCTCCAGGAGATGGAAGACGAGGGCGAGATATACGAACGTATCGAAGACCTTTGGCCCGACTATCCTTCGAAGGACGATTTCTTTTTTAATGAGGATGAATATTGATTAAAGCTGATAAACAGTAAGATAAAAAGACCTATGGGTAACCATGGGCCTTTTTTATTTTGTGACATATAGTGTCACAGATTAGTTTTGTCAAGTTGTTCGCCGTATTGTTTTTTCTCTTTTCTTTGCAGTCGAAAAAACGATATGAAATAAAAAATCAATTAGCTATGTCTCGTTTACTGGAAGATTTGTTGTGCGGAGTCGTGGGTTACGGCTTCGGCAAGCGCAACCGCGAGTTTACCCAAGAAGAAGTCGAGTCCTTGATCCGTTCCTATTTGAAAGGTGTACCGCTGGAGGCAGTCGTTGGTCATTGGATGGAGGCCAATGGCTACTCTGGACAGAGTGGTCTCGTTGCTGACGTACTTCGCAGGAAAGCCGATGAAGTTGACTATGACTTTCTAAAATAATAGTAGCATGAGAATTGAACAGTTAAGAAAAACTGAATTTCGCGAGTTGGCAAAAGCCATTGGGTTGGAGACCCATGCTGTTGTCCTTGATGGCGACGATTGGTTTGAACAGTTGACCGATGGTGACGTGGCTTATCGTTACAAGGTGCTGTCAGTTGAACGCGTGTCGCGCGATTTGCTTGAGAAGACCGCGCTTTCAGAGGGATGCCTGCCTACGCGTTTGTCGCTGCAAGGTAGGGTCTATGCCCAAACCTATCACAAGGGAGCAAAAGTGTTCTATTGTCTTTCCGTTACTTCCATAAGGGAGACAGCTTATGCCAAGCAATTGGTGGCGCTCTACGCTAAATGGGTGGTACAGAGGGAAGCAGGAAGACTGTTGGTTGCTCAAGTTCCTGTTGCTAATCAAGAAGTGTCTGCCCAGGCAAACACTTAATTCAAATGAAATAGATTACGTTTACGTTTGATTTTCAATAAAAAACCATATATTTGCAGTTGAAATTATTAAGCAGAAGCCGAAAAGCTTATAGAGTAGGCAATAACGGAGAGTTGGCTTTCCACAAACAATACATGTCTTATGAATGAGGATTTATTTATGACAATAGAAAAGGTTGGTGAAGAGGTGGTGCTAAAAAAATGTTCCATATACACTGAGGAAAAAATTGTTGTTCCGGAGGGTGTAACAATTATTGAAGAAGGAGCATTTGATGGCTGTAAACAAATCAAGTCGTTGGTAGTACCTGCCAGTGTAGTTTGTATGAAACCCAGTTATGAAATAGATTTAATTAGAGAGGAAAATACTATTGAGGAAAAGAGGCTTGGAGAAATTATTGGATGGAGTCTTGAGGTTTTAGACTTTCAAGGAGAGATTCCGGAAACGAATAATGCTTTTGTCAATAGTTGGATAGATGTATTGCGAGTCAATCAATCTCGAAAGGCATGTAGTATACCGGATGACATTGTCAGTGCTTTCCATATAGATGAGTCATGGCATAAATGGTCAATAGTGTATGCCGCTCCTGAATCCTTCGAGGGAGCCTCCCCGGTACCTGGTTATATCAGAATTACGAAAACTGATAATGATGAACTTATCGACATCAACACAAAGTACATCGTGTCTGTCGAACCATTGAAATTGGATAGATATAAACCTCATATCGGATCAGTTATCAAATGTGCTGTAAAAGCTAATGAGAGGGGTTATGAGTACAAAGTATATGAACCCTGCGACAAAGTATTAGGAAAGATGGATACCTCATTGCGTATGCTTAGCAAGCAAGTGGGTGGTGTGGCAGGTCTTTTAAATCAGCTTGAGACATTATGCGTCGACAAACTAAATCTAAAGTGATTTCGAACCCCCCAAAACACAATCAATATGCCCAATCAAACACAAATCGGTCAAGAGAGAATATACATAGAATTGTTGAATTTGCATGATAATTCACCAATTAGTCAAGGTGATGAAAAGTTCAATTTCTGGATTCGTCCACAGGCTACTGTTAATAGGACCACTGGAAATCAGGAATGGTATAGATTCAATAGAGGGAACACGGGTTATTCCAATATTGGAATAGTTAAGGTAGGGAGTAGGTCGGCACTTCAAATAGTTGGTTTTCATACGACAGATTTTCTTTCTTATTATTTGAATATCTTAAACAGAGACCAGGACTACTTAAGAATCAAAAAAGGCACCACGCTATCTGATCAAGATGTTGACGCTTTTTTTACACATATTATTGGTGCTTTTCCTCGAACCAAGCAAACATTTACAAATGATGTTGATGCGGCACAATGGATGTATGATACCTATCAGGATTTTTTTAAGGAAGTAAAAAACTACGATTCGGCAAATGGCACTCCGTTTTATGATATATTAAAGATCGATGATGCGACATTCTTGAATAATCAAAATAAGAATAATTCTAATATGGCTCTAGTTAAGACTCTTCCTATTAATCAAGGACCACAACAACCTCAAATCAACACCACTCCCGTCAAGCCAAGTATCCCACTAAATCAAATCCTTTACGGCCCTCCTGGAACAGGAAAGACTTACCACACCGTGGATAAGAGCTTGGAAATCTTAATGTCAATTGTGCCGCAAAAACGAGAGGATCAAAAAAAGGAATTTGACAACTTCAAAAACCAAGGTCGCATCGTTTTCACGACCTTCCACCAGTCGATGAGCTACGAGGATTTTATTGAAGGCATCAAGCCAGAAACCGTTAATGGGACCGTGGAATACCATGTAAAGCCTGGAATTTTTAAGGAGTTGTGTGAAAAGGCAAAGAACGACCAGGAAAATCCTTATGTCTTGATTATTGATGAAATTAACCGTGGCAATGTTTCCCAGATTTTCGGCGAGTTGATCACCTTGATAGAGCCTGACAAGCGTTTGGGAAACGAGAACGAACTCACGGCAAAACTACCTTATTCCCCCAAAGATGAGTTTGGCGTGCCGAACAACCTGTATATCATTGGCACAATGAACACAGCCGACCGCAGTGTTGAAGCGATAGATACAGCTTTACGTCGCCGCTTCAGCTTCGTTGAGATGATGCCGAAACCAGAGTTGCTGGATGGTATAAATTGTACAATAAATGGTAAATCTCGCACATTAAAGGAGCTATTGGAAATCATCAATAAGCGCATTGTTGTACTGAAGGATAGAGAACATCAGATAGGTCATAGCTATTTCATGAAATGGAATGCTCCTACAACCATTGCTGTTGATGATTTGACATCGATATTCAAGAACAACATTGTGCCTCTTCTTCAAGAGTATTTCTATGGTAATTATCAAAATATCGGGTTGGTGCTTGGTGATGAATTTGTAAAAAAGGAAACATTTGGATTAAAATTCGCTTCTGGATTCGAAGATGATTTTGATGGCGATACAGACACTTTGCGAGTGCTAACCGATGAAGAATGGGGTAAAAAACTTAACATGGATGCGGCTTTGACGGCATTAATTAATGAGTAATGGGTCAGATAGCAGTTTTTGAGTACGAAAACTTGCGGGTGAATAAGGTTTTTACCGAAAGCCATCGCCAAATGCTGGAACGCTTTCTTGGCAGCAGCGACGAAGGGGGATTTCCTTACTACTCTTTGATACACAATGGTGTGAGGTTCCGCAATTATGTTGGTATGTTGACTGTTGGTGACTTGACCATTGAGGTATTGCCTAAAGTTGACAAGGGAAACGAGAATCATGACTATTGGAAGAAAAACCTTATCCGAATGTTGTTGAAGGTGTACAAATTGGATGTCAAAGCTCCAACATCAGCCAACCAACATGTGCGGACAAACAACCCTATTTTTGATGTCTTCATCAAACGCTTTCTTGATGAGGTGGAAGCCTTGTTGAACCGAGGCTTGGTAAAATGCTACCATAAGGAAGAGGGAAACCTTAAGGCTATGAAAGGCAAATTATTGGTCGATAAACACCTTCAAAAAAACTATGTGCATAAGGAACGTTTTTATGTAAGATACAATATTTATGATTACGAACATGTGATGAACTGCCTGTTGAGGCAAGCACTTGTTGTAGCGATAAGAATTACACAAAACATTCAATTGCGAGGCAGGGCAGTTACTTTACTTTTCAATTTTCCAGAACTTCATGAGGTCCCTGTAAGTCAAGAGTTATTCGATAATCTAAGATTCGACCGCAAGACCGATGACTATCAAGACGGTATAAAGCTGGCTAAATTATTGTTATTAAACTTTGTTCCGGATCTGGTGGCAGGAAAAGTGAATGCTTTTGCTTTGATGTTTGACATGAATAAGCTGTGGGAGGAGTATGTTTTCATCATGCTTAGTAAGGCACTCCGAAAGGACGGCTATGATGTGAAAGCGCAAGTCAATAAGAGATTTTGGCATTCTATGAATGGTAGCGGGAAGATAATTAAGCCGGACATTGTTATTAAACACAACAATAATACATTTGTTTTGGATACCAAATGGAAACTTCCTGATGGAACCCCTTCAGATGGAGATCTACATCAAATGTTTGTGTATCAACAGATGTTTGGCACCAAGAAAGTCGCGTTGGTGTATCCTTTGGCAGATAGTGGTACTAATTATATACTCCAAGAAGGCTTTTTTGAAACGGGGACTCCTTGCGATATGCTGTTTTTCCCAGTAGAGATGAATTTTTCGCTAAAACCGTATCTTGTATAATCTTTATTTGTACTTCTTCGCCATCGCCTTGACTTTCTTCGCCATTTCTTTTCTGACCTCGATGGGCTCAAGCACTTCAAGGAGTTCGCCTTCGTGCAGCAAGGCCTGGTAGAAGTCGTTGGCTGGACGTAGCTTGTAGGTGAAGATGCTGTAGCCCTCGTGTTGCTCCTCTTCTTGGCTGTGGTGGAGTGGCAGGGCACGGAAGTAGTTGGCACGTGCGGCATCGACCTTTATTCTAATCGTTGACAACGCGCCGTTCATTCCAGTCGTGATGCCATAAACGTCATCAAAATAGTCCTCCGCACTAAAGTCTTTGGGGAGCTTGAAAGTGCTCTTCAGCACCTTCAGGTCGCTTATCTGATCCAATGAAAACGTGCGCATCCCGTTGTCTTCCTTCGTTTTTTTCTCTCCGGTATGGCATATAACATACCATCGGCGTTCAAACAGCTTGACGCAGTATGGCTCTAGGCTTTCATAAGGTTTCGGCTTATGCTCTGGGTTGTTATAGTATTTGATGTATTTGAATTTGATTCGATGGTTTTGTTCCATGGCCTCAAGGATGGTCTGGAGTTTTTCATCGTCGTTGCTCGATGGAATATGCTCCAAATGGATGCGATCCATCAAGGCCTCTCTGCCGTCAAGAAGGTTCATTAGCGAAAAGGTGTTGAACATCCATTTGTTCAGTGAGTTGTTTTGTATGCGATCTTTGCTCTCTTCAGATAGATAAAGCTTTCCTTTGATTGTTTCAAGATCAATATGTAGCTGTTTCTTGATAGTATCTTTCCAACGGTAGATGGTACGCCTGTTGACCTTGAAATAATTGGTAAGATCTTCCATGTCGCGAGGCTGTTTTAACAGCCTCGCGAGGAATTCGTGA
Organism: Candidatus Limimorpha sp.; assembly: GCA_045132275.1. Lineage (GTDB taxonomy): Bacteria > Bacteroidota > Bacteroidia > Bacteroidales > F082 > Limimorpha. The sequence continues at coordinate 163,634 of JBGURY010000013.1, read as the reverse complement.
TAACGGTCGGAAGTTTGTCTGGGCATGGGTCTTTGCATATTGGTGAGGATGCAAAGATAACAGAATTTATTCATCGTTGTGTCTTTTGTTTTGAAAACCGGTGATTTGTGTACGAGGCTTTGCTAACAGTTCTTCATCGCAGAAGGTTTTCAGCATGCCGATGTCGGGTTTCTTGCCTTCCAGTATGCATTCGATGCGACATTTGCGGGCGATGTTCTCGATCTGTCCGCCGCTGAACGGATAGATTTCCACTATCCGATCGTGGTTGTCAATGTCCTTGATTTCAGGAATCATTTCTTCCCAGATGCGCAGTCGGGCGTTGGCATCGGGGTTGCCAAACTTGATTTTGAACAAGAACCGACGCTCAAAGGCTGAGTCGAGGTTTTCGGTCAGGTTGGTGGTGGCGATGAGGATGCCTTCGAGCTTCTCCATCGCTTCGAGGATGATGTTCTGCATGGTGTTCTCCATCTTCTCGACCGACTGGTTGATGTTGGTGAAGCGGTTGCCTAGCAAGGCGTCAGCCTCGTTGAGGAGCAGGATGGGAGCCACTTCGGAGTGGTTGACGATGGAACGGTATTGTTTGAAGATGTTCTTCACGTTCTTCTCGCTTTCGCCCACCCATTTGCTGCGGATGTTGGCCATGTTGACTTGGTAGATGCCTCTTCCTGTCATACGTGCCAGCTGCATGGCGGCTTCGGTCTTGCCCGTTCCAGGACCGCCATAAAACAAGCAGGCAAAACCGGTACGTAACCCGCTTTGGATAAGCCTGTCATGGATGCCCAGGTAGTTTTCCTGCTGTAGCAGACTGGCCAGCCGATGGATTTGTTTGTCGACATCCTCGTTGAAATACAGTTGTTTCTGAACGATGTTGTTGAATGGGATGTAATCCTTCATGTTCTTGAACTGAATGCCGTCGGTGTTTGAGATTATATCCGAGAGCAGCTCGCTCTTGGCTTTCTTGGTCAGCTCAAACTGTTCGTCGTCCTCAAAACCGTTGTCGCAGCTGGACTCGATCAGTTCCATTAACATGAGATTGTGGGAACCGTAAGGAAACTCGTCCCAACTGTCGTTGATGTAAGTGCGGTCAACGAAGCGGATGAAGTCGTCGGGATCGAAACTGAATTTGTCGTGGCAGCACAACAGAATGCAGGCACCGACGAGCATGGCCTGGTCATTCCGGTCGAGATCGTAGCCTTTGAGCACTTTTGTGAATTCAAACTGCTGGTTGTCGTCAAGCAGGAGTTGTAGTTCGTTTTGGAATTCTTCGCAGGTGTTAGAGTATGGGTGGTCGTGTTCGTACGACAGCGTTTCGATGGCATGCATCATTTTGATACAAGTATCAAATACGACCGGTTCGTGATGATAGATCTCGTTGTTCCCGAAGGCTTCCAAGATATCCCATCTAGTGTTGTAGATTTTGGATGCAGACTTGACAATCAAGTTCTTACTCGCAAGATCATCTAATTCTTTGGTGAAAGACACGGCATTCAGGTTGGAACATCCAAAAAACTTGCTTAGTTTGGAAAAGGGGACATGGCTGTCGGCGCCCAACTCGCAGACGACGGAAAGCAATACCGCTTGTTTCTCGTTGATATGTAGTCTTTCGCATAGATAGTGGATGGGCTTCTGCAGATAGAAGAGCAGGTTTTCGGTAAAACCAGTGTTCTCCGAATGTTTCACAATGAGGTTCATGGCCTCAAGGATTTCGGTCGGTTCCGTTTCCAGAGGAAACAGATAAGGGTCTTTGAGCGGGATGTTTGTTTTTGAAAAATGGTTTAACATGGCTGTTTTTATTAAACTATTATTTCTACAATTGGGTTGGCAAACATAGATATAGTTTGTGACATTAAGTGTCACTAAAAAGATTCTTTGTGACATTATATGTCACTTATTTGTCAGACATTTGCAGTCTGAAAAAATAGTAGTAGTGGATAAGGTTAGATTAAATATATTATTTAATAATAATATAGGTTGGACTCCTATTAATTCAAACTCAAACCCAATAATCAATCAAAACACCATGGAAGATCTATTCATCATCTTGCTTGTACTCATGTTTGTCGTCGCATTCGTCATCGCCCTTGTTGGCAGCATCATCAAAGGTTTGTTCCAGCTGCTTTGCGGCTTTTTCCAACAAGTCGGCAGCCTCTTTGCCGGAGCAGGCATCTATGGCATCATCACGGTCGTAGGTGTCGTCGTGTTCATCATCGCCATCATATACCTTATTAATAACTAAGCCGATCACTCAGACAACTGTTTAATATACATACTTAAAAACTAAAACTTAACAACATGGAAATCAAAGAATTAAACAAAACTGAATTCGTTGAGGTGGCAAAGACCATCGGTACCGTTACCTATCAAATTATCAGCAATGGCAACACCTGGTTTGAGAGGTTGACTGACGGTAAGGCGGTGTATCAACACAAACTGCTTACTATTCGTCAAATGACTTGCGAAGCGCTGTTCAACAAAGCCTCGGTTGAAGCTTACCATGAGCCTTCCCGCTTGAAGGATTCAACTGGATATTCTTGTGCTTTCGTTTATGAAAGCGGCTCGTTCATCTACTATAGTCTGGTTCCTGTCACCAAAAGGGATAAGACACAGGCCGATCGGTATGTGAGGTCGTATGCCCGATGCTTGGCGTCAAAAAGAGCGACCCCGTTGCCCCATCAACCCAATGAAAACACAATGGCTGCCTAATTATTCACAATGGCTGTCTGCCAATCGCGATTGGCAGACAGCCAGGTAATCTTTGATGAAACAAGTACTATGGAGACAACAAACCCCAACATCACCCCCGAAGGCAATTTTACCCTTACTTTTTTTCCATACCAAGCGGATGCCGAGCCGCAAACGCCACTGGAAACTGCCATACAATACTTGTTTGACTGCTGGAATTATGAAGAGGTGTATCGCCCTTGGACTTGCAAAACGAAGAAAAGGTTGTTGCGTGTCATTAATAACATTCTTTTGCCTGCATGCGAGGAAGGCAACCAAGACGCTATCCATTGGATGTATTTCGCTTATGGCAATGGATTGGGAGTGGAACAAGATTATGAAAAGGAGCTGGAATACTTGAAAAGACTCGCGGAATACGGCTACCCTGACATTCAACGTGAGCTAGGAATCCGTTATTATGATATTAATGAGGGGAGGATGAGACGCAAAGCGGTAAGGTTGTTTATGGAAGCTGCAAAACATGGAGATGTGGAAGCAATGTGCTTGCTCGGTGAGTGTTATTCGGGTTTGTATGGAGTCAGAAATAATAAAAGAAAAGCTTTTTTATGGCATAAGAAGGCGGCCGTGAGGGGCCATGAAGAGGCCATGTGGAGACTCGGTCTTTATTATCAACGGGGAATTGGCGTCAAGAAAAACCTTGACCTTGCCGCTGAATGGTATGAAAAGTCTGGTGCGTATGATAAAGCGAGAAAACTTAGAGCCGGTGAGGACGACTACGCTGTGGACGAAGATGGTTTTTTGCTTTATCATTACTCTGGATCTGAGTATGACGAACTACCTTAATAAAAAACCCGGAAGGAAATACAACAGTATTTAGTGCAAAACTTATGTATCTTTGCACGGCAAATACAACATTATGTCCTTCTTAACCCGTCTTCATATCACCGCCCAACTCACCCGATGTCTCTTCCTCACCGACCCCAAACGTTTGTTTTTGGGACGTGTTTGGCAGCTGTTCTCCCGTTTTACCTGGGAGCTACCTCAGACCCTGGTGGGATGGCTTTATTCGGTGTTCCGCGCCCTGGTTGGCAAAGTCGATTGCGTTGATACTTTTGGCGGTATCACCTTTGCTACCAGAAAGGGCTTTAAATATGGCATGGGGGTGTCGTTGGGGACCTTCATCGACCTGTGGGCGGCGCCATGGATGCAGGGCGAAGGGGAGAGATATATCCTTGGTAACCAGATTTGTCAGCATGAGTTCGGACATACCGCCGACAGCCAACGTTTTGGGTGGCTTTATCTCCCCGTCATCGGGCTGCCCAGTCTCCTGAACGCCATGGGCAAGGGCGACCACAACGTCTTTTGGACGGAAATCAGGGCCAACCGACACGCCAAGCGGTATTTCGGTAAACACTATAGCATCGCTTGGAACGAGAACGGCTATCCGACAGATAACATGGCCTAGTCTTAAATTACCCTTTCGTTTACTATTCTCCATTCGCCAGGCTGCAAGTCGCCCAAGGCGATGTTGCCAATCTGGATGCGGATGAGTCGCAGCGTGGGGAATCCGACGGCGGCGGTCATGTGTCGCACCTGCCGGTTCTTGCCTTCGATGAGGGTGAGCTTGATCCAACTGGTGGGGATGTTGGCGCGATAGCGGATGGGTGGCACGCGCTCCCAGAGGTTCTCTGGCGCTTCGACGATCTCCGCCTGGCAGGGCTTGGTGCGGTAGCCTTTGATGGTCACTCCTTTGATTAATTGGTTGACGGCCTCTTGCGTGACCTGCCCGTCCACCTGGGCGAGATAGGCGCGCGGATGCTCGAATTTTGGGTCAAGCAGCTTCTTGATGAGACGGCCGTCGTCGGTGAGCAGCAGCGCCCCCTCGCTGTCGTGGTCGAGGCGACCGGCGGCATAGACGCCCGCGGGGAAGCCGAACTCGTCGAGGGCCCGGTGCCCGGCCTCGGGGGTGAACTGGCTGAGGACGCTAAACGGTTTGTTAAACAGGATTACCATAAATAATGGAGGGTAAATCGTGGGCAAAAATACGCTTTTATTGGATGATGGGGCATGGTAATTGAAAAAACCGTATCTTTGCAAATCCAAACCAATGCGAAAAGTAGTCACAAATAAGGACTTGAAACAGGCCTTTGGGATGAAAGGCTTCTTCGGCACCTGCGTGGCAGGACTGGCCTATGGCGTGCTGGGCTTGGGCGAGATCAACCGCCTTTACGACAGCGCCGCCGACTATCAAGGCCGTGAGTTTGCCGACCATCTGCTGGAAAACATGGATATCACCATCGATGTCAGTCCTGAGCAGTTGGAGAACATCCCCAAGGAGGGCGGCTTCGTGGTGGTCAGCAACCATCCTTTCGGCGGTATCGAGGGCGTGATGCTCCTGAGTGCCATCGCGAAAGTGAGGCCCGACTTCAAGATTATGGCTAACTTCATCCTTTCGCATATCCCCAACCTCAAGGAGTGTTTCTTCGCTGTCAATCCGTTCGAGAACAACCCCGAATGGAAGAGCAGCGTGAGTGGCATCAAAGGCGCCATACAACATATTGCGGCGGGTAATGGTTTGGGTGTGTTTCCGGCAGGTGAGGTGTCGCGCTATCACGGCCACGACTTCCCCGAGGATTTGCCATGGAGCACCTCTATCGCCCGTATCATCAAGAACGCTGGTGTGCCTGTGATCCCCGTGTTCTGGGAAGGACGCAACTCGAAGCTGTTTTATGCCGTTGACAAGATTCACTCCATGCTTGGCACGGCCCGCTTGACGCGTGAGCTGGCCAATAAGAAAGGGAAATGTTTCAACTTGCAAATCGGTAAGCCCATACTGCCAGCCGAAGTAGCGGCATATGAGCAACCCAAGGAACTGGCCGCCTATCTGCGCAGCCGTTCCTATGCCCTCGAAGCCAACATCCCAACCAAAGCGGTTGAGAAGAAGGTGGCGAACGATGAGGCCGTGGATGCTCCGACGGAGCTGTCGCTCATGTTGGCCGAGTTGGAGGCCATTTGCGAGAAGTCGTTCCTCTATTCAGCCTCCGATTATGATTGCTACTTGGCCGATTATAAGGATATCCCCAACCTGATGCACGAGATCGCCCGCCTGCGCGAGGAGACCTTCCGCGCCATCGGAGAGGGCACTGGCAAAAGCCTTGACCAGGACGAGTTTGACGAGCATTTCAAGCAGATGATCCTTTGGGACAAAGTGAAACAGAGAATCGCGGGTTGCTATCGTCTCGGCATCGGCAGTGAGATTGTCCCGAAATATGGTATCAAAGGCTTTTATGTCAGCACTTTGGTGAATATCGACGAGGCGTTTTCCAGCCATTTGGCCCATACCATCGAGTTAGGCCGTTCGTTCGTCGCTTTGGACTACCAGAAGGAGGTGCTGCCTCTGATGCTCTTGTTGCGCGGCCTCGCCGACGTGGTGGTACGCTATCCCGAGATCAAGCATTTCATCGGCCCCGTGAGCATCAGTTCGTGGTATCCAAAGTTCTATATGAGCCTGATCGCGCGCTTCGTGACCGAGAACCATGCCGTTGAAGACGAGCTGAAAGGTTTGGTGACACCCAAGACGCCGTTCGAGCCAGACTTCCTCAAGGTGGATGCCGATGTGTTGCTGAAAAACAACATGAATGGCGGTGTGGATAAGTTCGACAAGTTCATGTTCCGCCTCAGCAACGGCGAATACCGTCTGCCTACCCTGTTCAAGAAATACCTGAAACTGAACGCCAAGTTCCTTTGTTTTAATGTCGACCCCGATTTCAACGACACGTTGGACAGCCTGCTCTTCCTCACCTTTACCGACTTCCCTGAAGACGAGGTGATGCCGCTCTTCCGCGACAGTAGCGACGAAGAAAAGGAAATTGTCAGGAAACGATTTGGGTATATCTAATTACTCTTCAGATTCTTCTTCCTCTATGGTCTGAGCAAAGAAAGTGAAGTTTACTTTGCCGTAATGCCTTTGCTCCATGAAGTGCGGGTGCTCTTCGAAGTTTTGGTATTTGTCGTGCTCCAAGACAAACATCCCGCCTTCGCGTAGCAGGTTGTGCTCAAAGACGAGGTTGACGAGCTCGTTGTAATGTTGGCAGTCGTAAGGCGGGTCGGCGAAGATGAGGTCGTATTGCATCTGGTGTTTGTCGAGGAAGCGGAACACATCGGAGCGGACGACAAGCAGCTCCTTCATGCTGAGCTTGTTGGCGGTCTCTCGTATAAATTTCACGCAACCGAAGTCCTGGTCGACGGCCACCACCTTGGGGCAGCCCCGTGACACCAGTTCGTAGGAGATGTTACCTGTGCCGGCAAAGAGGTCCAAAGCCTCGGTCTCCTCAAAATCGAAGTGGTTCTCAATGATGTTGAACAGGCTCTCCTTCGCCATGTCGGTGGTGGGGCGCACAGGCAAGTTGGCAGGGGCGATAATCTGTCGCCGTTGGTATCTTCCTCTGATGATTCTCATCTCATTGCTTGGTAAAGAAGGTGGTAGTACGGGAAGGGGACTTCTTCAAGCGCCTTGCTCACCTGTAAGGCATGCGGGTCCTCCACAAAGCTGATGTCTCTGACGTAGCGTCCGCACAGGTCGATAATCTCCGAAGCGGGACGGATGAGACCCGAGAAACAGACGGGCGTGTCTTGTCCTCCCATGCCGTTTTGCTCCATCGCGAACAACAGGAAATAGGCGAAGTCTTCCTTGGTGACGAATTTGAAGTTGTTGAAGAAGAACAACTTGCCCTCTTTTTTGACCATCATGTCGAAGTCGCGGTTGTTGACTTGCGCGAAGACGCCTGTTTCCGTGTCGGTGTGCATCGCACTGTCGACAAACAGGGTGCTGGAATGGATGACACGGGCTTCTCTCCATTTGGCTGTGATCTTATCGAGCAAGGTCTTAGGCGCGGCGTAGACATTATAGCACAAGATCGTTTCCAGCCGTTCCGAGTCGATGGCGTAGCCTTCGGGGATTTGGAAGGCGAAGTCGAGGTGCTTGGCTTGATCGGCTTTGTCGAACAAAGGCTCGGGCACGAGGGCGCAGAAGCGATTGTTGACGAGGCAGGTAACAGAATGGAAGACCTTGTTGTTCAGTCCTTTCGATTCAAGAGCCCGCTCCAAGGCATGGAAGAGGTCGCCGCTGTCGGACAGCAGATCCGACTGGTAGCATTCCAAAGCGATGAAGGAGTGGGTCTCGTTGTCGAGAAGGGCATAAGAAAGACCACCCAACGTGAATTGGATGGCCATTCTGTATTGCGATGACTTCTCGGCATCAAACTCCTCGCCGAATTGGGAGATGTAAGGATTCAATGATGCCGCCATTCATCCTGTCGGTTTAGAGTTCAACCTCCTTCTCCCAGTTGCCGTCGGTGGAGGCTTCTTCCATGGATCCAACTTTTAGACCGGCATAACGGTTGATGTTTTCCTTCTCGGCCTTGGCATTGTCACGACGCTGGTTCCATTCTTTCTCGCTGAAACCCGCTCCTGGGGTAGCCAGATAGATTTCGTAGGGCACTCTTGCTTCGAATACCGGAATCTTGATGACTTCGTTGCGGATGATGGTGCCCGCTTCAAGTTCAAACATTTCGTTGTTGGGAGCGAAAGGAACGTACTTGATGTCGGCGATGTTGAAGTTTTGTCTAGCGCCCTTGATGGAGTCCATGACCTTAGAAAAGCCGATGGTGTCGTTGATGGTGCGCGTGAAGGTGGTGTCGGTCGGGTCAGGAACGATTTTCACGATCGGGATTTCTGCGGTTTGGCAGAATTGGATCAACGAGTCGAAGTCGGCCGTGAATTTGTTGTTGGCATTCTTGTAGAGCACTTCGGCATTGCGGATGTCAACGAGGCGCTCGACGACTTGTTTCTCACGCATCGTTTGCTCGGTTTTGAACTTGATGGGAGCTTGGATACTCTTGACAACTTGCCATGCTAAAAGCACGATGATGGCAAACAGAATGATGTTGATGACGATTGATAATCCTTTTTTCATTGTAGTATGATTTTCTAACTTTTATTCTTTCTGATTGGCCGCAAAGTTAGGATTTTTTCTTTTATGTAGGCCAAAAAATTTCGATTAGAAATTAAAAATGGATTTTATGGAAGTTTAAGTATTTGTCGTCCAAATATTTGCGAATTTTGTCAGCGAGGACAATGAAAACCTGGAGTTCGTTTTTTTCGAGCCAATCGGTGGCGTCGTCGTCGCGATTGATGGCTTTTGCGAAGGCGAGATTGACCGTAAAGCGGTTCTTGACAAGCCACTCTTCGGCCTTGGAATCCTTGTCGATGACGCTGTCGATGGCGGCGAGCTGCGGGAAGCCGTGTTCCATGAGCCAGTCCTTGGCCTTGTGGTCGCCTTGAATGGTCTGGCTCAAGGCGCACAATTCGGGGAAGCCGTTGCGCATCAGCCACTCGGAGAACTCTTGTCCCTCGGGCTCAAAGGTGCAGCCGAACGCCATCAGTATTTTTACGGGATAATGGGTCATAACGCCGCAAAGATACGCACAATTCAAATAATATTCTTACCTTTGCGGAAATATTTGTCGAAAATGAAAACCAAGAAAGAGATCGTAGAAAACTGGCTGCCGCGTTATACGGGCCTGCCGTTGGACCAGTTCGGGAAATACATCCTGCTGACCAATTTCCAGGACTATGTCAACCGCTTCGCCGAATGGCAAGGTGTGGAAGTCGTGGGTCGCGACAAGTCGATGCCCTGTGCCACTGATGGCGAAATCACCATCATCAACTTCAGCATGGGTAGCGCCAACGCGGCCACCATCATGGACTTGTTGGCTGCCGTGAAGCCTAAGGCCGTGCTGTTTCTTGGCAAATGTGGCGGTATCAAAAAAATCAACAAAGTTGGTGACCTGATTCTGCCTATCGCGGCCATCCGTGGCGAGGGTACGTCGAACGACTATTTCCCACCCGAAGTGCCGGCACTGCCCGCGTTCAGCCTTGAGAAAGCCATCTCCACCACCATTCGTGATTATGGCCGCGACTATTGGACCGGAACGGTCTATACCACCAACCGCCGCGTGTGGGAACATGACGATGATTTTAAGGATTATCTGCGCAGGATCCGCTGTATGGCGGTCGATATGGAGACGGCCACTATCTTCTCTGTAGGCTTCTTCAACGAGATTCCCACTGGCGCCTTGCTGCTCGTGTCCGACAACCCCATGGTGCCCGAGGGCGTCAAGACAGAGGAGAGCGACAAGGTGGTCAGTAAGAACTTCGTCGGCGAGCACCTCCGCATCGGCATTGACTCGCTGCGGCAACTCATCAACAACGGTATCACTGTCAAGCACCTGAAGTTTTGAAGACTTACGACCAGATTCTCTCCGAGATCCACAAGAAACAGTTCGCGCCCGTCTATTTCCTGACGGGTGAGGAGCCGTATTTTATCGACATGATCTCGGACACCATTGAGAACGAAGCCCTGGACGAGGCCGACCGCGCCTTCAACCAGATTGTGCTCTATGGACGTGACGTCGACGTGGAGACCATCGCCAACCACGCCCGCAGTTTTCCGATGATGGGCGAGCGCATGGTGGTCATCGTGAAAGAGGCGCAGGACGTGAAGAACTTGGAGGAATTCGAACGTTATCTGGATACCATTCCCGATACCACGCTCCTCGTCTTCGCATACAAATACAAGAAGTTCGACAAACGCAAGACCCTGGCTAAGAAGATTGACAAGACAGGCGTTTGGTTTGAGTCGAAGAAGCTGTACGACAGCAACATCCCCGGGTGGATCGAGAACTACATGAAGGGCGAGGGCTATAGTATCACACCCAAAGCCACGCAGATGTTGGCCGACTACTTGGGCACCGACCTCCACAAGATCACCAACGAGTTGAAGAAACTCATCATCGCCCTGCCTAAAAAGAAAAGCATCGACGATGCCGACGTGGAACGTAACATCGGCATCTCCAAGGATTTCAACGTCTTTGAATTACAGAACGCCATCGGCAGCCGCGATGTGCTGAAGGCCAACCGCATCGTGAACTATTTTGGTGAGAGCAAGGACAACCCGCTGCTTGTCACGGCCATCACGCTGTACGGCTATTTCGCCAAAATCTTGAAGCTGCACTTCGCCACCGACAAGTCGCAAGGTGGCTTGGCGAGTCTTTTGGGCGTAAATCCCTACTTTGTGAGGGACTACCAAACGGCGGCCCGCAATTATCCGCCGCAGATCTGCATCCGTAACATCTCCATCCTGCGTGAGTTCGATTTGAAGTCGAAGGGCTATGGGAACGGCGAGGTCAGCGAGAAGGATTTGTACCGCGAAATGATATTCAAATTAATGCATTAATCTAGGGTCCCTGAGCCTGTCGAAGGGCCCGCCTATCATATTATGAGAATTGTAGCACAACGGGTCACGCATGCCTCCGTCACCATCGACGGCAAAGTGAAGTCGGAGATCGGCTTGGGTATGCTGGTATTGCTCGGCATCGAGGAGGCCGACACGTACGAGGATGTCGACTGGCTCTGCCAGAAACTGACGAAACTCCGCATCTTTAGCGATGAGAATGACGCCATGAACCTTGACATCAACCAAGTTGAAGGCTCATTCCTCGTGGTGAGCCAGTTCACCCTTCACGCCTTGACCAAAAAAGGCAACCGTCCGAGTTTCATCCGCGCCGCCCGTCCCGAGGTGGCCATACCACTGTATGAGCTGTTCTTGAAACGCCTTGCCGAGATCTCAGGTCGTGACGTGCAAAGCGGCGAGTTCGGCGCGATGATGGCCGTGGAGCTGCTCAACGACGGGCCGGTGACAATCATCATGGACTCGAAAAACAGGGAATAATGCGTTATTCCACCACGATTTTTCGTGTCTCGCTTCCCATTTTCACAAAATACAATCCTTGTGGCAATTCCATCTTTTCCTTGCCATGGATTTCCTTGGTCAAAACGGTTTGGCCAAGGGCGTTCGTGAGGCTTACGACGCCTGTTCCTTCAATAATGATATAGTCTTTGGCGGGGTTGGGATACACTTTGAATGCATTCCTTTGGATTTCTTCAAGTTGGTCGGGTCTTGTGCTAAACACGGCTTCGGGGCTGGCGGGGGAAGCATAATGTGACCGTGTTTCCTTCTTTCGTTGGGTGAAGGTGTAGGAGGTCTCTGGTTCCAAGCCTTCAAAGACAGGGGAGAGCTGCCACGCACCACCATTCATATTGTATTCGCCGTCTTCCAGGGTGATGAGGGTGATACTCGACTCCGTACAGTCTTCCATTTGCGGGGCTTCAGGCGCTGGTTGTTCCGCTTTTTTGATGGGGCCGAATAGGGGGGAGGTGATGGTGCCTAAGCAGTTGGCGGCGGTGACTTGCACGCAGACGCTATCGTAAATGTCATCTTCCGTCAAAGTATAGATAGAATCTACGGCTCCTTCGATGGCGGTCGTGTCTCTCCTCCATTGGTAACTCAATTCGCCCAGATCAGGGGTGAAAGGTGTGGAGCTCAATGCCGTTTGTGCCGTCAGCGTCTCGCCGAAGAAGGGCTCTCCGATGATATTGACTTCGCCTGTCAAGGTCGGGGTGATGACGATGCTGTCGTATAGCATGCTTTCTATAGCGCCGTAAGCATTCAGCCTTCTTGCCTCGGCGACCAATCCTTCAAGAGATGGTAGATGATCAGCGCCGTTAAGGAGGTGGTATCTCATCGTGAGGCAGAAACTGGCGGGGTCGTCCTTGCAGGCTTGCATCATCTCCTCGGGCAGGGCGGCGTACATCAGGGCGATCGTCCCTGTGACTTGCGGGGTGGCCATGGAGGTGCCCGTCATATTGCTGTAGCTGTTGTTAGGAATAGTGGAATAGATAGACGTGCCGGGCGCTCCGATGTCGATGTTGTTGATGCCGTAGCCGGCGCTGCCGTATTTCTCATCGGAAGAATTGGTGTTTGTAATACCAATCAAATATTCACCTGGACAGGTAGACGGCACGTCGCCCACTACGTCGACGTTCACGTTCATGTTGGGACCGGCGCCGCAACTCAAGATGCCGACATCGCCCATCTCGTCGTACATCGAGCACCAGATGGGATAGTCGTCGGGGTTGCCGTAGTCGACGCCAAAGGAAGAGTTGGTGGCCACGATGAAAGCCCCTTCCTCGCCATTGGTTTCATTATAACGCGCCCGCATCTCCAAGACGTAGGCGTAAGCTTCCACGACGATGGACTCATTGCCCGAACTGCCGCAGATGGGCATGATGCGTACGTTCCAATTCACGCCGCAAACGCCCTTGCCGTTGTCGCCGACAGCTCCGATGATGCCCGCGACATGGGTGCCGTGGTTGCTGCTGCTGACATATCCGTTGTGGTTGTATGCGTTCCATCCGCGATAGTCGTCGATATAGCCGTTTTCGTCGTCGTCAATGCCGTTGTTGGGGATTTCATGGGTGTTGACCCAGCAATTCAAGTCTTCATGGGTCCAGTCGGTGCCACTGTCGATGACGGCCACTACAATAGTGTCGCCCGTGGCGGTGACGCCTCCTGTGGTGAACTCCTCCCATGCCTGCGGTAGGCTCATGATGGCCGGAGCCCATTGCTGTCCATAGCCGGGGTCATTGGGGATCGCTTCACGAAGTTGGATGTTGGTATGGTTGTTTTGTATGACGCGCACGTCGTTGCTGGCGGCCAGACGGCGCATTTTGTCTTCCCTGGGTTCTTTGCTGTCGGAGATTTCGAAAAGCCAGATGTTCAGTCTTTCGGATAAGAGTCTTTTGGGTGTGATTTCAACACCGGAATTGACGGCGAAAGCTGAGACGTCGACACCCTGCTCCAACCAAATGATGAATTCATTCTCCACATAAGTGGCGGATGGTTTTGTTTGTGGCTCTTGCGCGAATGACAACAAGGACAAAAGCATTAGGGCAAATAAGAGAATGTGTTTCATATTAGATAGTTTTAAAAAAGACAAGAATTGTTGTTCAGTTAAGGCGGCAAAAGTATTCAATAGAATTGAAATACGCAAGATTTCAAAAGAAATGTCTATTTTTGCACCCAATCTTGGAATCTAACATATGGATAATAAACGATTAGAAAAAGTCAACAAGCTGATGCAGAAGGAGTTGAGCGACATCTTCCAAAAGGAGCTGAAGCCTGCCGTCCCGATGCTGATGATTACTGTGACGCATGTGAGGGTCACCTCCGACCTCGGCTATGCCAATGTGTATCTGAGCGTTTTCGGCGTCGACGACAAGAAGAAGGTGGTGGAGGAGGTGAGCCAAAATTCCAAGGCCATCCGTGGATTGTTGGGCAACCGTGTGCGCCATCAGATGCGTGTCATCCCCGAGTTGCGCTTCTTTGAGGATGACTCGCTTGACTATATCGAAAACATTGACAACCTGCTGCATCCCGACAAGTGAGGCTCCCGCTGTTCATAGCAAACCGTTATCTGCTGGCCAAGAAGAGCCACAACCTCATTAATATCATCACATGGATCTCCATCCTGGGTATTAGCGTGGGCTCTTTTGCGCTCATTGTGGTGCTGTCGGCTTTCAACGGCTTGGAGAAGGTCATCTCTTCCATGAACAACCGCCTTACGCCCGACTTGCAAATTGCCGCCGTGAAGGGCAAAACCATCGACTTGACGGCTTTCCCGTTAGGCCGACTCCAAGAGGTTCAGGGCGTCGATTATGTGATTCCTACGATTACAGAAGACGCGTTGTTTCGTGCCAACGACAAGCAGCATATCGGTCAGGTGAAGGGCGTCGGGCTTGACTATCAGAACATCGACCGCTTGAACGAAGTGGTTTTTGGTGGCGGCGATTTGGTGCTATCCGACGAAGACGAGCATTATTTCGCTGTGCCTGGAGCCGGCGTGGCTTGGTATCTCGGCATCAATGCCTATAACCCCTACGCTATGGTGCGGGTCTATGTGCCCAAGCGTGGCAACGCCTCGCTGATGAACCTTGAGAACAGTTTCAACTCCGACGCGCTGACCATCCAAAGCGTCTTCTCCACCGAGCAGGAACAAGATGAGAAACTGGTGCTTGTGCCTTTCGATTGGCTTTCAGAGCTACTTGAATATGAGGATAAAGCGAACAATGTCGAGCTTTTCCTCGCCCCCAACACCGATATCAACAAGGTGCAGAAATCGGTCTCTGCCATCGTAGGACAGGACTTCACCGTGAAGAACCAGCAGGAGCAACAGGAGACGCTATACAAAATCATGCGTTCTGAGAAGTGGGCGGTCTATGTCATCCTCACTTTCATCTTGATTTTGGCCACCTTCAATGTGGTGGGCTCGCTTTCCATGCTGATGATCGACAAGCGTAAGGACACCGAGATTCTGAAGGCTATGGGCGCTGACAACCGACTGATTCATAGGATTTTCATGAACGAAGGCTTGCTCATCTCTGTGGTGGGAGGTCTTATCGGGTTGCTGTTGGGCATCATTCTGGTACTTCTGCAGCAGCAGTTCGGTTTCGTGAAGTTCGGTTCGGGCGGCGGCAATTATGTCGTGGACACCTATCCTGTCTTATTACGATTTAAAGATGTCTTGCTGATTTTTGCCACCATCCTCGTGGTGGGCTGCACTTCGGCTTTCCTTACCGTGCGTCACGCGATGCGGAAATCGGAGACTCAGAAATCGAGGTTGAACGACAGATAATAACGCGGTTGCTTCGCGATCTGTCCGTCTTGTATACCCCAAGCCACATCACCCCTAACAAAATAACCAAAAATACTGGTGCGCAGTCCAACGCCGACGCCGCCAACTAAAGGCTCTTTCATCTCAGTGACGGTGATGTCCAGATTGCCGTCGCTGATGTGGGTGTTATAGAGAGAGTTGCTCGGGTCGTAGGGATTCCAACCCGTCCATGCGGTGCCAAGGTCGCCAAAGGCCACGATTTGGAAGTTGCGGAGGAATTTCATGTTGATGGGTCGGTTGGTGAAGTAGCTGAACACGGGGAAACGCAGCTCACTGTTCAGGACCACGAAGTTGTTGCCGTTGCGGATGTTTTGGCTGAAGCCGCGCATGTTGGTGGCAAGTGTCTGGTAGGCGTAGTTCTGGTTGTAGTCGACAGGCGCGCCTTGGTCGAAGGTGGCGAGGATCCAGTTGTCGACACCGCCCATGTAGTAGATGAGTTTTTGCTGCCCGAACGAGCTGCTTCCCGCGATGCGGTTAGCCCAGATGAAGTTGCGGCTGATGCGGGTGTAGTTGCGGTAGTCGAAGCCGACCACCACCATATTGTTGGTGTTGCGTGCGATGCGCTGGTAGTATTCGGCGAAGACTTTGCCGCGCGCGCCGACGAGCAGGTTGGTCCCGATTTTCTTCGAGTTGTCGTAGACGAGTTCGGCGCGTACGCCACCCCAGTTTTCATATACGTCTTCGTCAGCCAGGCTGTAATCGTCGATGGCCAGGTTGACCCTATGGTCGTTGCGGTAGATGGCGGTGCCGCGAAGACTTAGGATCTCGTTGAAGGGATAGCTTAACGTATAGAACGCTTCGTTGGTGAAGGTGCGGTAGTAGTAGCTCGAGTAGTCGTCGGTGACGTAGCGGTGTAGGGTGACGCTTTTGTCAATGCGCTTGCTGTAGTCGCTGAAACGCAGCATGTATTCGTTGTTGGTAAGACTGGTGTTGAGCTTCACGCCCAACTCGATTTTGTAGTCTTCCATCAGGTCTTTCATTTTGGTGCCGAGGAAGATGTTGAAGCCTGAGTAGAGGTAGATGGGGGAGGAGCCGCCCGTGAAGGGCTGGTAGCTGTAGTTCATGCTGGTGAAGTCGATCTGGCTCATCAGTTCGTCGGCGAAGAGCTCCACGTAGTAGTTGTTAGGCCGTTGGATGGTGTCTTTCTGTTGTGGCTTTGGCGCGGACCCGTTGCCTTGGACGATTCGGGCGGAATCGTTGCCGATGGGACCTCCGACGGGTTGCTTGCGACGCGCGAAGCGGTAGCTTGAGGAGAAACGGTGTCGCGACAGGGGCTCGGCTACCGTGTCTTTCTCTTTTTGTATCAGCTCGTCAAGCAGCCTCTTTTGTGCGTAGGGACTCATCTGGCTGAGACCGACCTCGTGTCCGCGGAGGATGGGCGATATGAAAAACTTCTCGCCTTTTTGGTCGGCCATCAGCAGGGCAGCTTTGTGGTCGCGCGGCTGATAGGCGTAGTCGATGATATTGGCGGAATAGTCGGTTAGTTGCTCTCGTTTACCGAAATAGCGGTAGTGTACGATGGTGTCAATGTGGCTGATGGCGCTGTCGAAGCGGATTTGGTAGAGGTTGTAGTAGCCGCTGGTGTCGTTGAGGTAGAGCAAGCTGCCGTCTTTCATCGGCTCGGGCAGGATGTTGTTGGAGTAGCGCTGCCGCGTCAGGTTCTGGAGCACCGTACCTTTATTAATATAGTTAAAAGCGAACAGGTCAAACTGTTTGTTTTGGAAACCGATTTCTTCGTCCACTTTCAGTGTGTCGTTGTCGCGGTTCGAGCTAAACACGATTTGCTTGTCGTCATAGGTAAACACGGGGTTCAAGTCGGTGTGCCAGTCGTTGGTGATCTGCTCCACGGTGTTCGAGAACAGGTTATAGACGTAGATGTCGGGTTTGCCCATGCGGGTGGCGGCAAGTACGATCTTGCGGCTCTTGTGGGCGTATGAGAACGAGCTGACCTTTTGGAAGTCAAATAGATAGGTGCTGGCTTTTTTGCCTGTGTTGACGTCAAGGTTGTAGAGTTGTATCTTGCCCTCTTCCTCTAGTATGAACGACAGGATCTCGCCGTTGGGATGCCAAGCCAAAAGCGGGAACGAGGTGTCGATGTTTTCGTCGGAATGGTAGCCCGCCTTGAAAAGCTGTTTCCGCTTGCCCGTCTGCAGGTCTTCCACCCAAAGGCGTATCTTGCCTTCGTCGTTGCTGACGTAGGCGATCATCTTGCCGTTGGGGCTGATGCTGGGCTGCGTGAAAGTGCGGTATTTCTTGTATTTCAGACGCATGGCGTCGGTGGGCTGGTTGGCCAAAAGCGCTTCATAACGAGCCTTGTAGAAGTTGTACCATTCTTCAATCAGTGCCTTGTATTCCTTGCCCGTGACGTAGAGCAGGGCTTTCTTTACGTTTTGTGTGTTTTCGGCCAAGGTCATGATATCATTGAACGAACGGCTGCCGTATTGCTCGTCGATGAAGTTCCAGAACGAATAGCCTGCGATCAAGGCGTCGTCGTCGCGCAGGTGGTTGATCTTCTTGTAGTTTCCAGAGGTGATGCCGCGCTGCAGTTGGGCTTCTTTGTGGCTGTCCCAGTTGCCGGCGATATAGGCCACCAAGCCGTCTTGGAACCACTGCGGGATGTTGTAGCGGTAAGAGCTGCGTATTTGTGAACCGATGCTGATGCCGTTCATTACCTGGTTGAACAGCAGCCTTGCAATGCCTTCACGGATTTGTGCCTCGAAGTGGGTGTAGTCGCCGTCGAAATAGAGGATGACTTTCGATCCGATGATTTTGGTGATGCCGCCTGTGTTGCCGTTCTCTTCCTCGTCAAGGTCGATGTTGCTCTGCTTGAAATCGGCCTTGCTGTTGAACACGATGAATTGTACTTTCTTGCGGAAGCGGCTGTTGAGGCGGGTCTCGAGGCGCGGGATTTGGTCTTTGGCGTAGGCCTGCGCATAGCGCGCGAGGTCGTCGCCACCTTGGTAGAAATACACGTCGAAGTTGTCGTTCATGTAGTATGACCAATGGAAGTCGCCATACTGCACACGGTTTTTCCCGAAAGGCATGTTCATACCGTTGTAGAACTGGGCATAGGCCATGGGCGCTACGGCGAACAGCAGCAGGAACAGAAACGCGTATTTCGTTTTCGACAACATTAATCCCAAATTAGCGGACAAAGATAGGTATTTTCTTTGTAACGCTTCCAAAATTGCACTATCTTTGCCAGCAAAATCATAAAGATGCTCCAATTCGAATCTTTTGTCTTCAATCCTTTTGCGGAAAACACCTATGTCGTTTATGACGACAATACAAAAGAATGTGTCATTATCGATCCGGGTTGCTCCAATGCGGGCGAGGAAAACGAACTCTTCGGCTTCATTGACAGTCACCGTCTCAAGCCTTTGATGGTCATTAATACACATGGCCATATTGACCATATCGTGGGCAACGACGCCGTGAAAAAGCGTTATGGCATCCAGGTGGCGGCGCATCCTGATGTGAAGAGCGATTTCTTGCGCTCGCGCCAACAGGCGGCCATGTTCGGATTGCCGTTTGCGGGCGACTGCGATTTGCCCGGTATCGACTTGGAGGATGGCGAAGTCATCAAGATAGGGGAGAGCACTCTTGAGGTTATCTGCACGCCAGGCCATGCCATGGGCAGCGTTAGCCTCTATGCCGAGATAGAGGGTTGGGTCTTCACCGGCGACGCCCTTTTCTGCCGAAGCATCGGGCGTACTGACTTCCCCGGCGGCAGCTACGAGCAGCTGCGCGCGAACATCATAGAGCGCCTGTTCCACCTACCTGACGACACAGAGGTGTATTCTGGCCACGGCGAAAGCACGACGATTTTTGACGAACAACGGTTTAACATGTTTCTTTGATGAAAAGGTTGTTTGCCATACTGTCTTTCCTTGTGTTGATCTCGGCAGCCTCCGCCCAGGAGGAAATGCGTGTGGTGGATAGTTTGGAAAGCGCGATGGCACAACAAGAAGGTCGTGAGAAGGTGGAGACCATGATCCAACTCTCAAAGGCTTTCTTTGATTTCTCGTTTGACGAATGTGTTGACTGGGGCGAAAAAGCCATAATAGAGGCAAAATCTCAAGGCCATACCGATTTGGAAGCGGAAGCCAACCATACTTTAGGTGAACACTATGGTTATCACATTGATCTGGATTTATCTTATGTTTATCTAAAGAAAGCTTTTGATTTGCATGAGTCGATAAAAGATGAAGAGAAGGCTTTTGAAGACATATGGAGACAAGCCTATTTTGAACATGTTTATGGAAATGTTGATACGGCTTTGTGTATGTATGAGAAAGTGCTGTCCTTCGCTGAACGACGGGAAGATACTCTTGGAATTGCAAAAGTGAATTCCAACAAAGCCATTTTACAATATCAAAAGCAAAAGTATCAAGAAGCTGAGAATACCTTTAAAGCAGCAAGAAAAAGTTACGATTTGCTTAATGATAGCCTTATGGTTGTTCATATTGACGCTAATCTTGCCTGTCTTTATATGGAGTGGGGCAAGGCTTCCCAAGCGAGAGCCCTTTTTTTGGACGTCATCCCTAAATTGGAAGATTTCGGTGACTATGGATGGTTGATTATGGTATACAAGAACTATGGTCAATTGTTTGTAAAAGACTATCACGATTTTGATTCGGCTAGTTATTATTATGGGAAAGCATATTCTATTCTTGAATTCCTGGAATCAAATGGTATTAGTGTTGAGGCAAACAGTAAGGTTGATCTATTAGTTGAAATGGGAAATGCATTATATAATGATGGCAATTATAAAGAGGCTGAAGAATGGTATTTAAAAGCGTTTAAACTGTCGGAAACGTCCTCGTACGCTTCGGGTCAGATGTTGGCGTGTCTTGGGTTAGGGATGGTTTATTCTTATCTTTCAAAGCCTGTTAAGTCTCTCTATTATTTGAATATGATTGACGAATTGGAGTCAAAATCCGGAATCACCATCGCTTATTCTACAATAAAACTTCCCCTTGTTTTGAATTATGCTCGTCTTGGCAAATACGATGATATGGAACGTGAGCTTAAGGATTATAAAGAAGAATACGATGGACTTTTGCGCGAGAATAATGATTTGTATGACCAAATAAGCTCCATTGAAGACGAAGCGCAATGGCTTCAATCCAAGTACGAGACCCAGAATGTTAAAATCGAAGCCCTCCAATCCCAACGCGATCATTACCGCTTGGCTTTCTTCGGGCTACTGGCCCTGACCTTGTTTTCCCTTGTTTTGTTGATTGCCTACAAAATTGTTGGGAAAAATCGGGTCAAAAAAGAAAAGGGTTGAAAAAAAACTTACCTTTGCACGCAATTTCATTTTTGAAATCTTAAATCTTTAAATCTTAAATACCAAATCATGATCGAGAAAATCACATCATCGCAACAAGCTATGGACCTGGAAGCCAAGTACGGTGCCCATAACTATCACCCGCTGCCGGTCGTCCTCGCCAAAGGTAAGGGCGCCAAGGTGTGGGACGTCGAAGGCAAAGAGTATTTTGACTTCCTGTCGGCTTATTCAGCTGTCAACCAAGGCCACTGCCACCCGAAAATCATCAAGGCCATGACCGACCAGGCCGAGCGCCTCACCCTCAGCAGCCGCGCTTTCTATAACGACGCGCTTGGCGTGTGGGAGAAATATGTGACCGAATACTTCGGCTACGACAAGGTGCTGCCCATGAACTCGGGCGCCGAAGCCGACGAGACGGGCCTGAAGCTCGCCCGCCGCTGGGGTGTCGTCAAGAAGGGTATCCCGAACGACAAGGTGAAGATCGTCTGCTGCGAAGGCAACTTCCACGGCCGTACCATCACCATCATCACGATGAGTAACGACCCCGAGAGCTATGCCAACTACGGCCCCATGACTCCCGGTTTCATCCGTATCCCCTACAACGACCCCGACGCATTGGAGGAAGTGCTGGCCAAGGAAGGAAAGGAGATTGCCGGTTTCCTGCTGGAACCTATTCAAGGCGAGGCTGGTGTCTACGTGCCGGATGACGGTTACCTGAAAAAGTGCTACGACATCTGCAAGAAGTACAACGTGCTGTTCATGGCCGACGAGGTGCAGTGTGGTATCGCCCGTACGGGTAAGATGCTGGCTTGCGACCACGAAGGCGTGCGCCCCGACATCCTGATCCTGGGCAAGGCCCTCGGTGGTGGTGTGGTGCCGGTCTCCTGTGTGTTGGCCGACGACGACATCATGCTGAACATCAAGCCCGGTGAGCACGGCTCCACTTTCGGTGGCAACCCGATTGCTGCCAAGGTTTCCATCGCCGCCCTTGAAGTCATCAAGGAAGAGCACCTGATGGAGAACGCCGAGCGCCTCGGTAAGATTTTCCGCGAGGAAATCAGCAAGATTAAGAGCCCGATGATTGAGAAGGTGCGCGGTAAGGGTCTGCTCAACGCAGTAATCATCAAACCCAAAGACGGCAAGGAAGCTTGGGACGTGTGCCTCAAGATGCGTGACCTCGGCCTGCTGGCCAAGCCCACCCATCAGCACATCATCCGCTTCGCTCCGCCCTTGGTCATCACCGAGGCCGAGCTCCGCGAAGCCATCGAGATCATCAAGAAGGCCATCGCCTCGTTTGAATGATTCTGATCATGGATTAATGAAAAAGCCTCTTGCAAGGGAGGCTTTTTTTATAGGATTAATGCGTTTTCTTTGAAGATGAACTCAACCGCGTCTTCATATTCCTTCAACGCATTAATCTTTTTTATTTTCCTCCAAACCACTTGCGGCTCTTCAAAGCTGTTCATCAGATAAGACCACAGTTCCTTCATGCGTCCCAAGACCTTCGGACTGCCGCCGGCATGTCGCAGACGGTCGTCGTACAAGTCGAGGACGTAGGCGTGCAGGCGTTGGGTTTTGTCGTCGCTTGTATTCCCGTTTTTAATTTCTTCTGCCAAGAACGGATTGGCCAAAACGCCCCGTCCCAACATAAACAGCTCCACTGGTTGCACCGCCTCGCGGATGCGCTTGAAAGTGTCAACGGAAAAAATGTCTCCATTATACACCAACGGCGCATTAATAGAAGGAATCAGCGCTTTGAAACGCTCCACGTCGGCTTCGCCTTTGTACAGTTGTTTCCCGATGCGGGGGTGGATGATCAATTCGCTCAGTGGAAAGCGGTTGAATATGGGGATGATGGCGTCTGTCTCGTCAGGGCTGAAATACCCTAATCGGCATTTCACACTGAATTTCATGTCAATTTTCTCAAACACCTTTTCCAGCATTTCCTCCACTTTGTCGGGATAGGGCAGGAGACCGCTACCTCGTTTTTTGTTGGCCACCCTTGGAAACGGGCAGCCCATGTTGAGGTTGATTTCGTTGTATCCCAATTCCTTGCACTGCTTGGCAAAACGCAGGATCTCCTCGGCGTCGGTGCTGAGGATCTGTGGCGTGAGTGTCTCCACGTCGTTGCAGAGCGGGTCGATTTCCTCGCCTTGTAGGTTCTTGGCATGGTCATCTTTGTGTATGCCGGTGAAGAACGGGGTGTAGAACTTGTCGACACCGCCGAAATGCCGCTTGAAGACGTTGCGGAAGGGTGCGTCGGTGATGCCTTGGAAGGGTCCTAACGAAAGAAACGGCTCGTTCATTTCTTTTTGCTTTTGCCAGTCTTGGCGGCCTTTTTGTTCTTGCCCAAGTCTATGAATGTTTTGGCAATCAAAGTGATGAACATCACGAAGGTAAGGTATACCGCGATGCGGCTGAGGTAGTCGCCGTGTTTGGCGTAAAACGTGACTTTTGTGTTGGCTTTCAAGGTCTCACGGATGGCGTCAGGTTCCCAGTAGTGAGTTTGCTGCAACACGTCGCCGCGTTGGTTGATGAAGCCCGAGCGGCCTGTGTTGGCCGAGCGGGCGATACAGCGACGGCATTCGATGGCGCGCAGCTTCGAAAACGCGAAGTGCTGACGGTAGCCGGGCGTGTGGCCCCACCAGCCGTCGTTGGTGATGACGAAGAGCAGGTCGGCCCCTTTCTTCGTGAACGAACTGACATATTCGCCGAAGGCGCTTTCGTAGCAGATGGCGGCACCGATTCTGTGGTCGCCGAATGTCATTACCTTGGCTTCAGGGTCGCCTTTCAGCGTGCCTCGCGCGATGCCCATGGTGAGGCTGAAGTTACGCAAGAACCCCATCCATTCGGGGATGGCTTCCACTGCCGGCGTGAGCTGCGACTTGTTGCGGTGCTGCATGTTAATTGAGTCGATAAGCAGTGCCGAGTTGTGACAGTAGTAGTATTTGTCGGTCTCGCCAATTTGTCGTGCTGGAAAATCGTCCTCCATGCCTTTGGGCACCCATTCGTAGGTGGTGCCACCAATGACGAAGGCCAGTTGCGGAAAACGCTTGACATAGTCGTGCAGTGTTTTTAAGGCGCGCGCGTCTTGGGTTCTGTCTAGCCAGATGCCTTCCTGTATGGCCGACTCCGAGCTGACGATGAACCGCGTGTTGGGCGTCACCAAAGGCAGTGATAGATTAATGTTGTTCTGTATGACTTGGTCGTAGAAATGGCTGTCGAACTGTTCGTTCCATGGGTCGCAGTTTTGCTGGACGACGATGACCTCGGTGTCCTCGCCTTGGTCTTCGTAGTGTTTGTAGATCGACTTGCTGACGATGATGGGCACAAAGAGGATGAGAGCCTCCAAGCCGATGCTGATGATAATCTGTTTCCCCTCTCTCGTATTGAAAAACAGGAGAATATTGACAATCAATACGTTGGCTAACAAAACCCATAGTGTGCCACCGGCCAGGCCGGTGTATTCATACCACTGCACCCACTCGACTTGGCTTGAAAACACGCCGCCTAGGTTGAGCCAAGGCCATTTGGCTGCCCATAGGTAGGTGAGCAGTTCGAAGGCCATCCAATAAGGGATGAGGAAGAGGTTGCCCCACGGGTTGTTACACACTTTCTTCTTCGTGAGGTGAAACAGCCAAAACACGGTAGCCATGAAGATGGCGTTGAGAGCCCAGGCCATGACGGCGGCCGGCGTGGCGTTCCACACCCACCACGTCGAAGCCGTGTTCCAAATCAGGAAAGCGAGGAAGCTGAGCAAATACACCTTGCCTCCCTCTCCTCGCGCGGCGCGGTCTTCGATGAGCAGCAGCGGCACCAGTCCGACGAAAATAAGCGGCACGACGCCCCAGGTGGGCCAGGCTGCTGTCAGCAAACCTCCACTCAGTATGGCAAGTATGATGTTGGAAAAACGGTGGTCACGTTTTCCGAGCCCCGCCGTCTTGTTTCTTTTTTTCTGCTTCTTCATGACGAATTTCCAAAATTTCGGGCAAAGTTACGCTTTTTTGGCCTATCTTTGCACAAAAATTTGTCCGATGAAGAACGTGTATCAAGTAGCGGGTCATAAGTTTGCTGTCGTCATGCCTGACAACCATCTGGCATGGAACGAGATGCTTCCTTACCAGCCCTTCTTGGCGGACGAGAGTGGCGAGGTGGTCTTTACGCTCGAATTGATTGACGCGATGCCTGATACGTCTGCGAAGCAGAAAGTTACGGTGAGTTGCGAAGGTTCCGACTCCCCGCGTATCGAGCTTTATGAATGCGACGGGCGGTGGCTTATGGAGATCGCTCCCACCCTTGAGGCGCCGGTTCGTGTGTGTTTGTTCGCCGAAAAGGATTTCAAAAAAGCGCAATTCAGGATGCTGGGCAGTATGCGCTTCTCCATTGGGACGGTATTGATGCTGATGTTCGCTTTCTCGACGGCGCAAAAGAACACGCTGTTGATGCATTCGTCGGTGATGGTGAAAGACGGCAAGGCCTATCTCTTCTTGGGCAAGAGCGGCACGGGCAAGAGCACTCACAGCCAACTGTGGATCGATAATATAGAAGGATGCGAGCTGTTGAACGACGACAACCCTGTGGTTCGTGTCGGAGATGACGGCGAGGTGCGTGTCTATGGCTCGCCATGGAGCGGCAAGACGCCGTGTTACCGTAACCAGGACTACCCCGTGGGAGCCATCGTAGACCTGCACCAGGCCAAGACAAACCAAATTCGGCAGTTGCCTTTGGTGCTGGCCTATGTTGCCATGTATGTCTCCTATTCGGGCTATCGCTTTATCAAAGAGATGGCCGACGGCTTGCATGACACTAACGAAAAAGTGGTCAGCGCCGTGCCGTGCTATGCGCTTGATTGTCTGCCCAACGCCGAGGCGGCTTTACTTTGCTACCAAACCGTTGCACAGTGATGGAGAACCCGTTGACGCTTGACGAGGAGACGAAAGAAAGGCTCGCACAGGGCAAAGTGGTACAGATAGCGCCGCTGGGTATCAGCATGTTGCCATTCATCCAAGGCGGGCGCGACAAGGTGTTGGTGAGGAAAGAGGCCAAGGTCAAGGTCGGCGACATCGTGTTGGCACCCTACGATGGCCGTCTCATCCTGCATCGGGTTTACGACACCGACGGGAGGCGACTCACTCTGATGGGCGACGGCAACCTGAAAGGCACTGAGGAGGTGGACGCTGTGATGGTGATGGCTACAGCGGTGCGGATTGTCAAGCCGAACGGACGTTGCCTAAAACCAGGCAAGGCGTGGCTTTGGCGGCACACACTTCCTGCCAGACGACTGATGCTAAAGTTGCGTCGTAAATGGTATAAGCTGACGGGACGGAATCCTGAATAAACAAAATATTGAAATACAATACACTATGAAAACAAAGAAAGGTTTTATCCTACGTTCATTAGGCAAAGAATTCATTTTGGTGGCCGAGGGCCTTGAGGCCGTTGAAGCCAGCCATATGGTCTCGATGAACGAATCGGCGGCGTTCCTGTGGAAGGCTGTCGAGGGCAAGGACTTTGATGCAGTGACCTTGGCCGACCTCTTAGTGGAGGAATATGGCATCATGCGCGAGGTGGCTGAAAATGATGTGACGAAATTGCTCCAGGCCTGGCAGAATGCCGGTGTGATCGAATAATCATATGAGCACCACCGAATCCCAATATTTCACGCTGCTCCGAGCCGCTCTCTGGGACATGCCTGTCGACATAGAAGGCCCCATCGACTGGAAGGCCGTCATGAAGATAGCCAAGCATCATGGCAACAACGGGCTGGTCTCAGATGTGGCTGTTCGGATGACGGGCGACAATAAACCCGCCCCGGAGATGCTTGCCAAGATGCAGACCGCTTTGCGCAACGGCTTACTCCATCAAATGCGCCAGAGGCAGATTCTTGTCTCGGCGGTTCAGCTGCTGAGCGAACACAACATCGAGCCGGTGCTGCTCAAGGGATTTGGTTTGGCGTTGCTTTATCCTAACCCGAGTCTTCGACAGTTTGGTGATGTCGACCTCTTCATAGGGCTTGCTAATTTCCATGAGTCATGCGCGTTGCTTCGTACCTTGCCCGGCGCATATTACTGGTGTGAGGAGGCGGATGTGGGCCGGCACTATAACATTGACTTCGGACAATATCCTTTGGAGGTGCATCGCATCAGCGCTGATGTAATCGATCCCGAAGAACACAAAATATACGATCTTATAGAGCAAGATGGCCTGTTTGAAAACACACAGAGCGTCGACCTTGACGGTTTTGAAATGACCATCCCTTCTAAAGAGTTTCAGGTATTCTTCACCTTCTTCCACGCTTGGCACCATTTTATGACTTCCGGTGTGGGTTTAAGACAAGTCTCCGATGTGGCGATGGCCCTTCATGCCTATCACGGCCAACTCGATCAAGACAAACTGAGGCAATGGTTGAGTTCCATGCATTTGATGAAGCCTTGGCAGGTGTTTGGCTATTTGATGGTGAACACATTGGGTCTGCCCGAAGCCGAGATGTCCTTTTACGACGCTCGCAGCAAGCGCCAGGCACGAAGACTATACCGACGCATTATGAAAACAGGCAACTTCAAGCGAAACAGTAGCTTTAAGCGTAATAAGCCCAAACACCGTATCTTGCACAAGTTGCACGCTTTTATAGGCGTCTTTGTTGATTTCTTTTATAGGGCGCAGGTGTTTCCCTCCGCTGCTTTCCGAGAGATGAGAACATCACTAAAATACGCGCTTTCTAAATCGAGAAAGACGCAAAAGAATGAATAATTTTTTAAAAAAACGTTTTTTTTACTCTGCGTATCAATTAATTGTTTATTTTTGCGGCCTCAAAGACTATGGAAAGAAGACATAGAAAACAATTTAATAACACAATAAGTCAAACAACTAAAACTTAATGAAAATGAAAAAGATGAACAAAACTTACGAAGCTCCTAAGGCTGAATTGATCGAAATGCAAATGCCTACCGTTTTGATGGCTTCCGCTGGCGACCAGACTGGTGAAGGTGGCGGCGAAAACATGGGTGGCGGTGAAGACGATGAAGAATAAGGCTAATTGAATAGTTAATCTTCATATTTGTTAACGATTAAAGTAAATAAAGATGAAAATGAATTTCAGAACGATTTGCATGGTGTGCCTGACAGGTGCTATGGCTTGCTTGATGTCATCGTGCAAGAAAGACAAGGACGAAAATGCTTCTTTCATGGTCGGTCTTCCTGAAATGATTGTTGAAGACGGACAGGATGAAAGAGCTTATATCGACTTCACCAATGGTGGTGTGTTCAAGTGGAATGGCAATGATGCCATCATGGTTTATAACCTGAACTTCACGGATGGTACCCAATCAGTAAAAGAAGTTTATACTACGGATGCCAATGCTGAAGGAAAAACCACGACGAGATTTAGCGGTAATTCTGTTGGCGCCAAGAAGGATGGTTTCTTCTATTTCTATCCTGCCGATAGAGCTATCGGTACCTTAGACGCTCAAAATAGAGAAACTTTCTCCGTTAGCGACACTCAAACCTATACGTTGGATGGGAATGGCAATCCGACCATCGATCCCAATTCGTTGTCGATGGCCTGCTCTGTCAGCGCAATTACTAACAATTTCACGATGCAGCATATCTTTGGCGTTCTTCGCCTTAAGCTGAAAGGAACGAAAGCTGTCGACCATATCGTGATCAGAGACAATCAAATCACGCTGTCCGGTACTGCTTCGATGAAGCTTCATGAAGTTGACACTGAAGAACTGACCGAGATTCTGGATGCTTATTCATTGGACAACGATAGCCACATCGCCCAAATGAATGAATATCTCCAACGTTTGGGTTGGGAGACCAATGGCACGGGCAAGCAGATCACTCTTGACTGCTCCAATGCAAATAACGGCCAAGGTGTTCAACTGTCATCCAGCACACAAACCCCGTTCTTCATCTCGGTTCGTCCGGGTGCTTTGATCAAGGGCTTCTTTGTTGACGTCTACTTCAAGGATGGTTCTATGACGACGATTACTAACTATCAAAACCCCAAAGC
Organism: Candidatus Limimorpha sp.; assembly: GCA_045132275.1. GTDB lineage: Bacteria > Bacteroidota > Bacteroidia > Bacteroidales > F082 > Limimorpha. The sequence goes on along the minus strand of JBGURY010000013.1, from coordinate 135,013 downwards.
ATCTTACTGCATCAAGCCTGGTGTCATTAAAGGTTTTGCTCCTTCTAACCCCGTCTAATAGAGAATTACTATTAAATAAAAAGCACTTCCCATTGGGAGGTGTTTTTTTTTGTGCCTTTGTTTTTTCGGCCAGGGCAAAAAAAAGAGACGCAACACTTGCGTCTCTTTTGTGGTGGTACCGACGGGAATCGAACCAGTGACACGAGGATTTTCAGTCCTCTGCTCTACCAACTGAGCTACGGTACCTCCGTTTTGTGGCTGCAAAAATACGACTTTTTTCATTTACGGCAACAAAAAATCGCCAAAAAGAACATTTTTTTTGATTTTAAAAATCTTTCATGTTGATTATCAATAAAATAGCGAACCTGGCCGAGAAAATAGGCAATAAATACTTGCTCAACGAGTTAAAAAATCGGATATTTGCACGCTCTAACCACCCTCAAATTTCCCAAGTGGAAGGTGGGGTAGAACGTGCCTTAGATTATTTTTGTTTATGAGAACATCTTTTCTGAGATATGTAGGAATCGTCTGTTTGCTGGTCGTCATGGGCTTCAACGCCTTCGCCCAAGCCGACGTGGATTCGCCCTATTCCCTGTTCGGCATCGGGCAGGTGAGAGAGAAATCGATGAATGGCAGGCTGCAAGGCATGGGAGGCGTGGCTAACGCCATGTTCGACAAAGGCATGATTAATGTCGAGAACCCCGCCTCCTACGCCAAGATTGACTCGTTGGCTTTCCTCTTCGACGCTGGATTTTACTTCAAGTCGTCGACTTTCAGCACATCAAGCCTCTCGGAGCAGTCGAGCAACGCCTCGTTCGATTACGTCGCGATGGCCTTCGGCCTCACTCCATGGTGGAAGATGGCGCTCGGCGTGCAGCCCTATAGCACCTCTGGCTATACCATGCTCGTCGGCAAGACCCTGCCCGACATCGGCTATACCACTACACGCTTCAAAGGCAAGGGCGGCCTCAACCAAGCCTTCGTGGGAACCGCCTTTAAAATCGGCGATCACTTCTCCTTGGGTGTCAACGGCTATTATGTCTTTGGCGACACCCAGTCGGAGACCACGCTCTATTTCCCCGACTCGTCTTATTACATCGGGTCGCGCCGCAGCGTCGACGTGATGGTGAAGTCGTTCATGGTTGACTATGGCTTGCTCTATGACACGGGGCTTGGCGACGATATGCACCTCAGTCTCGGTCTCACTTACCAGCAGAGCCTTAATTTGAAAGGTGATCAATCCCTGTTTATCCGCTCCATCGAGGAAGACATCGACACCGAGGTGGAATATGTCATTGATACCATTGCTTACCAGACCTCTGACACCAAGCTCACCATGCCCCAGGGCATCGGCTTTGGCGTGGCTTTGAGGAAAAACGACCGATGGGCTGTTGGCGCTGATTTCAATTGGACACAATGGTCGCAGTTCGCCCGTCAAGGCCACACGACCGGCCTCGCCGACTCATGGAACGTGTCGGCGGGCGCTGAGTTCACGCCGCGCCACACCTCCATCAGCGGCTATTTCTCACGGGTCACCTACCGCTTTGGCGGTTTCTATGAGAAAGGTTTCGTGCGCCTTCTTGGCAACGACGGCATAGAATATAATATTAATAAGGTGGGTCTGACGGCAGGGATGTCGTTCCCGCTGCCTCGCACCCTCTCCAAAGTCAATCTCGCCATGGAAGTGGGCCAATACGGCACCCATCAGGGCGGTCTGATTCAGGAGCGCTATGCCAAGATGAACGTAGGTATTTCGGTGTTTGAGCACTGGTTCATGAAACGGAAATACAAATAAGCGACACTGCCGAAATCGTTTTGGAACGATATTTGAGAGAAGAACAAAACAAGTCGAACAATTTAAAATAAGAAGCGATGAAAACGAAGAAATTATTGATGATTGCCGTTGCGATAGGAATGGCAATGAGCGTAACCGCCCAAGAGGCCTCGGAGTCGAAATACGGTGCCGACAGCGTGGCCTGCGTGACCAACCTCTCCATCTATGGCGAGGCTTACAAGCAGTGGGAAGCGGCCAAGTTTGACCCTACATCCATCAGCATGGAAATGGTCAAGGCCTGGCGTGAGGTGCTCCTCAACTGCCCTCGCTCGAGCCAGCTCATCTACACGAGAGGTGAGAAGATCTTGGATTACTTCATCCGCACCAACCCGAAGGACAAGGACGCCTACATCGACACCATCTGCATGATGATGGACAACCGCGCGAAGTACTTCCCGACCGATCCTAAGACGGGTGCATCGCAAGTGGCCAACGTCATGGGCCGTAAGGGCTTCCTCATCTACACCTACAACAAGAACCGTTATGAAGAAGCTTATAACGTGCTGAAGGACGCCGTCGCCTTGGACGCCTCGCAGATGCAGGCCGCCTATATCGACGCCTACTTCCGCGCCACCATCGACATGGTGAACAACGACAAGGCTGAGAAGATGACGGTCATCAATGTCTATCAGGAGCTCTCCGAAGTGGTCGACAACAGCATCGGCGCCTTGGCCGAGACCGAGGCCGAGCTGGTGGCCGCAAGAGAAGAAGCCGAAGCCGGCGGTGACGCCGACGCTGTGGCAAGCTTCGACAAGCAGTTGGAGAAGAACGAGAAGTCGATCAACAACAACAAGGGCACGAAGAACAACCTCGACAACCTGTTCCAGCCCTTCGCCTCGTGCGACGACCTGATCAAGGTGTTCAGCGCCAAGATGAAAGAGACGCCCGACGACGTGACCTTGCTCAAGCGCATCACCACCATCCTTGATAAGAAGGACTGCACCGACTCGAAGCTCTTCCTCGACGCCGCTGTCAGACTCAACGAGCTCGAGCCCAGCCCGGAGGCTGCCTACAGCTTGGGCCAGAAGTTCTTCAAGGAGAGAAAGTGGAGCGATGCTGCCACCTTCTTCGACCAGGCCACGAAGACCGACAACAACGACCGTAAGTATCGCGCCTACCGTAACTTGGGTCTGTGCTACCAGAACATGGGCAGTTTGAGCCGCGCTCGCGACCTGTTCAGAAGAGCCGCTCAGGTTGACCCGACCAACGGCGAGCCTTACCTCCTCATCGGTCTGCTCTATGCCGAAAGCGCCAAGCAGTTCAGCGGTGAGATCGAAAGCAGAGCCGTCTACTGGGCCGCTGTCGACAAGTTCGTGAAGGCCAAGAATATGGATCCTTCGGTGGCGGGCCGCGCCAACAGCTACATCTCCACCTATTCACAGTACTTCCCGTCGATGGAGACCATCTTCTTCAACGACTACAACGAGGGACAGAGCTTCAACGTGGGCGGTTGGATTGGCGAGACGACCACCATCAGAGCCAAGAAGTAATTGAAACGCCTACTGAAAATAGGACTGACACTCAACATCACAGCCTTCGTGGCTGTGATGTTGTTTTCGTGTTCAAACCCTGACGCGCTCATCCAAGCCATGGGGTCGGACGACACGCTGTCGGGCATCATCGCCGACAGCGTGGTTTTCTATCGCAGCGACTCGGGCATCGTCAACCTTGAGTTGCACACCCCGCGCATGGTGCGCTGGGAGACCGACGAGGACGTCATGGAGTTCCCCTTGGGTTTCGACGTGTATATGTATGACAACCAGAAGAAGACCACAGAGCTGCATGCCGACTATGGCAAGAGTTATGGCTCGAAAGGGCTGCTTGAAGCCCGGGGCAATGTGGTGGTGAAAAACTTCGGTAGCGACGAGACGATGTATTCCGACAAAATGTTCTGGTATCAGGACTTGAAGATGATCTACACACGCTCGCATGTCAGGATTGTCACGCCCGACAAACAGATCGAGGCCGACAGCCTCGAGGCTCGCGAGGACTTCTCGGAATACACCATGTATTCGGGTAGCGCCCTGCTCGACGTTGATGAGGAGGAATAACCCATGAACAACTGGATTATTGTAGCGATCACCCTGTTTTTCTCAGCCCTCTGCTCGGGCCTGGAGATTGCCTTCAACAGCATCAACCGCCTGCAGCTGGAGGTGGAGCTGACGAAAAACTCGTTCTCCGCCAAAATCATCAGACTGTTTCTGAAGGACCAGTCGCGTTTCATCACGTCGCTGCTTTTGGGCAACAACATCGCCCTCATCGTCTATGGCATCAGCATGTCGCAGATTTTGGACGCACCCGTCAACCATTGGCTGCAGGCCATCTCGTTCGACAACGATTTCATGGTGCTGTTGGTCAAGACCGTCCTCGCCACCTTGCTTGTTCTTTTGGTAGCCGAGTTTCTTCCCAAGATGCTGTTTCGCATTAATCCGAACGCCATCTTGTCGTTCTTTGCTCTACCCGCCTTTATTTGCTACTGCCTGCTTTATCCGTTGATCTTGGTTTACACGGGCATCTCCGAGTTCATCATCCGTTATGTGTTACGCTTGAAGGTCGATCGTCAACAGTACAAGTTCAGCACCGTCGACCTCAACGACTACATCGCCGAATATGCCGATCCCGAGGAGGCCGACGAGGATATGCAGCAGGAGATACAGCTTTTCCAGAATGTGATGGAGTTTCGCTCAGTGAAACTCCGTGAGTGCATGGGACCGCGCAACGAGATTGAGTCGGTGAAGCTGACCGATACCATCGACGCGGTAAAAGCCCGCTTTGAGGAGACCAAACACTCGAAACTCATCGTGATAGGCGAGGGCATCGACGACATCGTCGGCTATGTCCACCTCAACGACGTGGTGCGAGCCATCGCCGAGCACCTTGACGTGACCCTTGACGACTTGGTGCGAACCATCGATTTCTTCCCTGAGACCTATACCGCCGACCGACTCTTGAAACACTTCATCCAAAAACGCCAAGGCGTGGCCGCTGTCGTCGACGAGTTTGGCGGCACGGCAGGCATCGTCACCATGGAAGACGTGGTGGAGGAGATCTTTGGCGAGATCGACGATGAATACGACGTTGAGGACGAAGTGGAGAAGGTCATCGACGACAGCACTTTTGTCTTTTCGGCCCGTCTTGAGATAGACTATCTCAACGATATCTACAAGCTCGACTTGCCCGTCAGCGACGATTATGAGACCCTCGCAGGCATGATTTTGCATTATTGTGAGAGCATTCCCGAGCCGGGAGAGGTGCTCCAAATAGGCAATTATAGGGTCAAAATCCTCAAGGCATCCCACATGAAGTTGGATGAAGTGGAATTGAAAATCGTCTCTAAATAAATGAATTTCAACTTAATAAGACCCATCTAGACGGAGGCGGTAAAGGGTTGAAAAATAAAAATTAAACATTTATCCGAGCGAGCGGAAATCTTTACTAAATTTGCACGCTCAAATTTGAAGTTTAATAATCATTAGAAAATAGCATTATGGCAGCAATTGAAAAAATCAGAAGACACTCCGGTTTGCTTATCGCAATTATCGGTCTCGCATTGTTAGCGTTCGTCTTGCAAGACCTTTTCCAAAGTCAAGGAAGAAATTCGAGCGGCCCCAAGATCGCGGTCGTCGATGGTGATGAAATCTTGGTGAGAGACTTTGAGCAACTAAAGGATAAGGCTCTTGAGCAAAGACGGTCTTCGTCGAGCACGGGCAATCTCTCTTCCGCTGAGACCTACAGCATTTATAACAACACGCTGGAAGAGATGATCAAGAACAACATCATGACCAAGGAATATGAAGCCGCTGGTATTGGCGTCACGAACGAGGAGCTTCTCGACCAGATGACGGGCGATCATCCGCATGAGTGGGTGGTGCAGAGCTTCAGCCAGGGTGGCGAGTTCGACAAGAACCAGGTCTCCCAATATCTCCAGAACCTCAGCAGCCTGCCGGCCGAGTATTACGACCGTTGGCTCGACTTTGAAAACGCGGTTAGAGACAACCGCTTGGAGACCAAGTTCGAAAACCTGGTGAAGGCTTCCTACTTCCTTCCTACCGCTTTGGCTGAGAAGTATTATCAGAATAAGAACATGAAAGCCTCTGCCGATGTCATCGCCCTGCGTTATACTTCCATTCCGGATTCGACCGTGGTCGTGACCGACGCCGACAACAAGGCCTTCTATGAGGAGAACAAAGCCCGCTTTGAGACTGACGAGCGTCGCGACATCGAGTATGTCGTCTTCGATATTAAGCCTTCGCTGGAAGACCGTCAGGAAGCCCTGAAGTTTATCGAAGAGCTGAAACCTGAATTCGCCTCTAAAGAAGACGTGGTCAGCTTTGTGAATGCCAACTCCGACAAGCGTTACGACAGCACTTGGCTGAGCCGTAAGGACGTTTCCGAGCTGGTGGAGCAATTCGCCTTTGACGGTGGCAACGCCGTGGGTGCCGTGTACGGCCCCTTCGAGGAAAACGAAGCCTTCAACCTGGTGCGTATCGTCGACATGGAGAGCCGTCCCGACTCGCTGAAGGCCAGCCACATCCTGATTGGCTACAACGGCGCTTATGCCAGCCAAGACACCATCAGCAAGGAAGAGGCTGAAGCCAAGGCCAACGAGCTGCTGGCTCAACTGAAGGCCGCCAAGAACAACGACGAGCTCTTCGCCGAAATGGCTGCCCAATACAACAACGACGCCACCAAGGACAAAGGCGGCGATCTCGACTGGTTCACTGATGGCGCCATGGTGCCTCAGTTCAACCAATATGTGCTCAACAATCCCGTCGGTAGCCTGGGCGTCGTGGAGACTCCGTTTGGCTATCATGTCGTGAAAGTCACAGGCAAGACTCAGCCCCAGCCTAAGGTGCGTCTGGCCTACATGACCCACGAGATCAACTATAGCAACAAGACCTATCAGAATGTCTTTGCCGAGGCCAACAAGTTCGTTTCGCAGAACAGAACCTACGATCAATTCAACCAGGCCATCGAAGACCAAGGTCTCACCAAGCGTACTATGCCGAGAATGAACAAGGCGACCTATCAGATCGCCGGCATCGAGAACCCGCGCGAAATCGTCCGTTGGGCTTTCGACGAAAAGACCAAGAAGGGTGATGTCTCTAACAAGGTCTTCGAACTCGACAATATGTTTGTGGTGGCTGCCCTGACGGGTATCGTCCACGAGGGCTATGCTCCGTTGGAAGTCATCGCCGATCAGTCGAAATACCAGATCCTCAACAAGAAGAAGGGTGAGATGGCTGTCGAGAAGCTGAAGGCTTGCGGCAACGATGTGAACAGAATGGTCAACGAGCTCGGTGCCGAGTCGACTACGGTGAGCGATATCACCATTGAATCGCGCGTGTTGGGTAACTTCGGTGTGGAAGCCGACATCGTGGGCACGCTCCTGGGCATGAAGGAAGGCGAAGAGGTTGGCCCCATCGCGGGTAACACCAGCGCCTTCATCATCAAGAACGTGAGATTCACCCAGCCTGCCGCCACCAACGATTACAGCGAGATCGTCAGAGAGAAGACCAGCCAGTTCACCAACAAGGTGGTGGGTGGCAACATCTACAACGCTCTGAGAAACAACGCCAAGATCAAGGATAACAGAACCGAAGTCTATTAAGAATAATAAGTATAATTGTTTTCATGGTAGGAAAAGGGTGCGTCACTTTACTGTGGCCACCCTTTTTTGTAAGATGCCATACTATCGGCGGCTTTTTGCCGTTCTCTTTTAAACAACGAAAGTATAACTAAACACTTGTTCGATATGAAAAAACTGAAATGCTTGTTGTTAGTCGCGACCGTGGCCTTGTCGCTTATCGGTTGCCAAAAGCCCGTCGAAGTGTCGTTCGACGCCGCCACACAAGAAATCGAGGCGCAAGGTGGTTCCATCGAGATTGCGTTGAAGTCGAATGGCGAATGGACCATTGGCTCGTCAGCCGAATGGCTCGTGGTGACTCCTACCTCGGGTAATGGTGATGCCACGCTGACCCTTACCGCAGAGGCCAATACCTTCAATGAGACTAGGGAGGCCGAAATCACAGCGTCCACCAAGGACAACACCGCTGTGTTGACCGTGACCCAACAGGCCCCGGAATACTATCTCAATGTCACCCCCAAAGAAATCTATTGCGGCACCGAAGGCGGTGAGTATGTCGTTCAGGTGTCGTCCAACATCGAGTGGATGGTCACCACGCCCTCATGGATCACTAGTTCTGTCTCGCAAGGCTCCAATGACGGTACGGTGACATTGACGGTAGCCGTCGTCGATGGTGATATCGGTGGGATGCGCGAGGCCCAAGTCTTTTTCGGGAATCTCGCCACTTTCGACAAGGTGCATGTGGTGCAGACCACCGATCCTGTTTTGAACATCGAGGTTTCTCCTGCGAGTCTTGACTATATTTGCACAGGCGAGACGCATACCTTGACCATCACCACTGAGGATGCTTGGTCGGCCTCTGCCACGGCGGACTGGGTCAGCCTGAGTCAGGCGGAAGGCCAGGGCGATGCTGTGGTCAGTGTGACTGTCGGCGAGAACCCCGAGTACATCCCACGTCAGGCTGTGGTCACTTTTGTCACGGCTGGAGAGATGCAAGCCTCGGTCGTGGTGAGGCAGGAGGCTTCTCCTGACCCGCATTTCTTGGAGGTGACACCGCTTTTATTCCACTTCACGAAGGAAGGTGGCGAAGCGGAGATACATATCGGTTGCGACGCCGACTGGATGATTGACATGGAGTGTGACTGGCTGTCGGTCTCGCAATTGACTGGGACGGGCAATGCCACCGTTATTTTGACCGCCGAGCCCAATGTCGTGATGGAGCCGAGGTCGCTCGGGTTCGGTATCAAGTCGGGTATGCTTTCATACGAATTGCAAGTGACACAAGAGGCTGGCACAGAAATGGTCTTTGCCGAGTTTACGACGGATACGGTGTTCGCCGTCGCTACAGGTGGCGTGCGGCACTTGGAGTTGACGTCAAATACGACGTGGCGTCTTGAGGCGAGCAACTGGATTACCATGATTACAACCTCGGGAGAGGGTGACGCCTCGTTTGACATCGTGGTCAACAGCAATGCGAATCCGGAGCCGCGTATTGGCTTTGTGAATGTTATCCATGGCACTCAGCTGCTTGACGCCGTCGCGGTCGTGCAAGAAGGACATCAGGATATCTTGGAAGTCGACATCACCGATTTAGATGTCCGTCCCGAAGGCGGTGAATACACGGTGCATGTCACATCCAACCTGTCGTGGTGGGTGACCGTTGATGTGGATTGGGTGCATTGTACTCCGATGAATGGCTTCGCCCAAGCGGACCTGACCGTTACGGTGGATGAGATGAATAGCCCGCAACCGCGAACAGGACGGATTAAGATTGGCAGCTCGGCTGGCAACGAGGTGACCATCATCATCACCCAACACTAAAGGGACCCAACACCAAATAAAAAAGGAGAGCAAACGCTCTCCTTTTTTATTGTTTTCAAATGGTTTAGAACCCCATGCTGAACCAATACCAGAACTTGTTTTCCATCTCTTTCCAGGCTTGTCGTGTGGAGGCGGCGAAGTCGGAGGTGTATTGATTGAGCGTCTCGGTAGCTTCTTTGGTCTTGCCTTCAGCGATCATGGTCTTGGCACGGGCTTCGACGGCAGGAATCTCGTCGAAGGCCTTCTGCTCGAAGCGGTTCGCGGTGCCGAGCAGCGTCTCCTTGGTGCGACCCCATTGCACGGTGGCCAGTTTGTTGGCCTTGCGGTAATGCCAAATCCAGGCCTCTTCGCGATAGCGCCGTTGTCCGCATTTGTCGAAGCCCTCTGGCAGGGTGGTGGAGCCGGAGAAGATGGGGATGCGAGGACTCTGTCCCGGGTTGTCGCAGGCCATCCAGCAGATAGCGCCGATCTCGTCGGGCATCCAATTGCGGCATTGGATGATGTGGTGGTAGCTGCTCCAGGCCACGGCCACGGTGCGTTGGAAGTTGATGGTACCGGGGGCGAGATAGTTGAGGGTGTTCATCATCGCGCTGCCCACCCAGGGGTTGGCCACGGGGCTGACGATGGTGTCGTCGACCACAGTGCCGTCGTCAAGACGTTTCTTGCTCACCATCTTCACGTTGCGGGTCATGTCCATATCGGTGCCTTCGTAGGTGCTGCGGAACAGCTCCATCACCTTACGCACGTCGACATTTTCGTCAGGCTTCACCGAGAAGGGTAGTTCGGGCATGTCGCGGTTGAAGTTCTGCGAAGGCGCCAGCTGACTGAGGATGAAGAACTCGCGGTCGCTGTAGTTCTTGCCGCCGCCATAGGAAGCGCGGAAGGCCTTCCAGAAGATGAAGTCGCCTTGGCCGTCCCAAAGGCCATATTTCTTCGCTACGGCCTCGCAGTTGTCGGAGCAGTAGAAATCCTTGCTCTTGCGCTCGAGCTTGCCTATGCGGGCGATATTGGCGCTGACACCCACTTCGTCGTCGGGGATGCGCTTAGCCGCCCACACGCCACCGATCTTGTCGGGGCCTTCGCCGAGGATTTCCATCTGCCACACTTCGTTCTTGTCGGCGATGGTGATGCACTCGCCGCCGTCGCCGTAGCCGTAGTCTTTCACCAGCTTGCCGATGAGTTGGATGGCATCACGGGCGTTGTCGCAGCGCATGAGGGCCACACGCTCCAGTTCCTCGATTAAGAACATGCCTTTAGAGTTTACTAAGGTGTCGGGACCTGAGAAAGTGGTCTCACCGATAGCCAGTTGTTTCTCGTTGAGGCAGGGGTAAGCCGTGTTGAGATAGGCATAGGTGTGTGCTATCTGCGGTATCTCGCCGGCCAGTTCCACTTTGCGGTTGTCGAAGGGGTCCTCGGTGTGCATGGTGCCTTTGTAGACCTTGTGCATCTCGCCTTTCTCGTGGTCGGCGGCGGGCTCCCAGCGCATCCAGGTGCGGTAGCGGCCATCGCAGGTGTGGGAGGTGATGACGGAGCCATCGGTGGAGGCTTTCTTGCCCACCATGATGCTGGTGCAGTTAGCGCCGACGAGGCGTTCGTTTTCGTCTTGTGCCATCGTGTTCAGGCCGATGAGCAGAAGAGCGGATAGGATTAATGATTTGAATTTAAGCATATTGAATGTGTTTGTGTTTGTATTCAAGAAACCGGCCCTTCGACCCTTCGAGGGGCCTCAGGGATCGCAGGCTCAGGGACCTTAGTCCGTCATAATGATTTGGGAGTCCAAAAATAGGAAAGAAAATGGTTGATAAGGATAAAACTGGGATTTTTTTGTGGAATAGTAAGACTAATGGAAAAATAGTATAAATTTGCACTCAGTATTCACTTAAAATCAAGCATTATGAAAAAGTTATTGTTACTATTTGGAGTGGTTATCCTTTCTATGAATGTTTTTGCACAGAACAAGGGAGACATGTATGTTTTGACTTCGGTAAAAGCATCATTTGGTAAGATGTCATCGTACCAGATTTACAACAATCATTCGTCATTATATGCGGAGCAGCCTATGGACACCCAATTGGGCTTGGGAATTGGTTTTGGTTACTTTGTTGCAAACAATTTTCGATTAGAACTTGTTGTTTCAGGATATTCGGTGAAATCACCACGTGAGGAGGCTTCGTCTGTTTGGTTGAACGATGTCAATAAAGGTGTCCAACTCAACCCAAATATTTCTTATTTTGTCAAACTTGCTGACAGATTCTATTACACGCCTGAAATCGGAGCTAGTTTTGATTTTGGTAAGTATGTATATGAAGAGACTGTTGGTAGGTCAACGACATATCCATATAGAGGATATAGCCTGTATGCCAATTTGTTGGCTTTCCAGTTTAAAGTGAGTCAGAGGTTCTCGTTGGGTGTGAATGCTGGAGATGTGCAGTATACCCATGGTACGTATTACGATTCTGACGAGCCATTTTTTGAAAGTAAATCACTTGGATTCAGGTGGAATAGTGGCTCAATTGCAGCGTATTTCTATTTCTAATTTATTCCCAGAACAATTCCTCGGCCACGCCGTCGGCGAAGAGCATCTGTTGGTCGGTGAGGTAGAGGAATTCCCGTGTCCGAGAGAGGCGGCCTTGGGCAATCAAAGGTTGGGCGTGTTGCTCGCAGTAGACGGAGAAGCGTTCGCCCATCTCGCGTTTCATGTATTTCAGGTCGATGCCCCAGTGGGTGCGCAGGCGTAGCATGACGTATTCGTCGTAGCGTTGTTCTAGGGTCAGTTGCTCTTTTTCGAAGACGGGCCCTTCGACAGGCTCAGGGACCCTTGCGCAATATTTCTCAACGCTTGAAACATTCCATTGCCTGGAAGTCCCATCGAAAGAATGTGCCGAAGGTCCAAAACCTGCATAGGGCGTGCCGAACCAATACGAGGCGTTATGTTTGGAGTGCATCCCCGAAAGGCAGAAATTGGAGATCTCGTAATGCAGATAACCGTTTTCGGCGGCACGTCTGCATAGTATTTCATAGTCGCGCAGGGCATCTTCCTCGATGACGGGTTGCGCTTTGCCCAAATCGATTTGCTTGGTCAATATGGAATTGGGTTCCAAGGTGAGCGCGTAGGCAGAGAGGTGGGGGAGGTCCATCTCAAAGAAAATGTCGAGGTTGCGGTTCCATTGGTCGGCATTGGAGGTGGGCAGGCCATAAATGAGGTCGATGCTGATGTTGCTGAAGCCGGCTTGCTTGGCCCAGTCGAGGCATTGACGGGCATGTTGTGAGTCATGGCGGCGACTCAAGTATTTCAAATCGTTGTCGAAGAAACTTTGTATGCCGATGCTGAGGCGGTTGACACCAAGGTTTCGTAAACCTTCAAGGTGTTCTAACGAAAGCGTGTCGGGGTTGGCTTCCAGGGTGATTTCGGCGTTTGTGGCGACGGGATAATGCGTGTTGATTAGTTGTAACAGTTCGCCGATCTCCTTTATAGACAGCAACGAAGGCGTTCCGCCTCCGAAGTAAATTGTGTTGATAGAGGGGGTGTTATGATTGTCCTCAAGCGCGGGAGTCATTGCGGGCTTGACCCGCAATCTCCCGCGCCGAAGGTACTCCTTTCGTTCCACAATCTCCACCTTTAATGCCTCCAAGAAGCGCTCTTTCAGTTTCAAGGAGGGCAGCGAATAGAACCCGCAATAGGCGCATTTCGAGTTGCAGAAAGGAATATGGATGTAGATGCCGGCCACCTTACTTCTTGACAATTAGTTTGATGGCCTTTTCACCTTCGCTGGTCTTGAGGCGAACGAAATAGACTCCGTTTTGCAAAGCGTTGAGTCGGATGTTCTCGAAGTTTTCATCAATTTTCATCACGCATTGCCCCATGATGTTGAACACTTCGACCTGAAGAATGCCGTTGCCTTTGATGTGAAGCGTTTCATTCGCTGGGTTCGGGTAGACGATGAAGCGTGTTTCGTTCTCTTGGATGGCATCTGGAATTGGGGTTACCGACAGCGAATCGCTAGCCGACTCGCATCCGTCGTCATAAATGGCAATGACGGTATATTCATAAGTCTCGAAGAAAGAGACTTCTAAATCTACATAGTCAGTTGTTTCCAAGAACTCTGGCAACAGTTCGCCGTTTTTTTGAACCCTATAGCCCGATAGATTTCCTGTCGAACCAGGTTCGGGTTCGGTCCAGTGTAGATACACTTCGGCGACATCTCCGCCAAATTCGGCCGTTAGGTCGCGGACTGGGTTGCAGCTGATGACCACCTCCTCCTCGCGAATCCATCCCATGCGGTCATTGCTGCCTTTGTAGGTGCCGTAGACCAGATTCTCTACGGGTTGGTTCAAGGCATAGGCTGTGACATAGACTGGGTCGTCAGGTGAGAAGGTCTGGATATAAGTCAAGGTGACAAGATCCAATTGCCCGTCGCCGTCGATGTCGCCGAGATTGGCTCCATTCATATACGAAAGGCCTTGTGGACGGAGAGGGAAGCCCGTGGTGACCTCGGTGCCGTCCATCTCCCAAGCGCGGATATAGCCCAGACCGTCTTCCATAATATTGAAGTCGGTGATGATTTCATTTTCTCCGTCTCCGTCGATGTCGGCCACTGCGATGAAGCCTTCGACGCCAGAGGTCAGGTTGAGCGGAAAACCAGGAGCGATATTGCCGTCGGCGTCGTATTGGTAGAAGACATTGCCTTCGCCTGACATGCCCATAAAGATGGCGTATTTGTCATCATTTTTTACCACCGTCGGTGCTGAGTAGGTCCAACTTGAAACGGGTTTTGGCCAGCCCGAGCGGTAGTCGCCAGTGCGTGCATCACGGATGTAATGGTTTGGGTTGTCACCATGGCATGCACCAACGAGGCTCCATTCGCCGTTGCCGTCGAGGTCGACCACCAAAGGCGATTGGTATGAGTATTTATAAGCCTCTTGGCTATCAATGGTATACAGTTCCTCGCCCGTGTGGCTGACGCAGTAGAGTGCGGAGGTGGTGGCGGTGAAGATTTCAAGGAAGCCGTCACCGTCGATATCAGCCAAGGTAGGCGTGAAAGATGGGGTTGAAGGCATCTCGAACGGGAAGTCGGGGAGTTCTTCTCCTTGTAAGTTCCAGACATGGATGCCGGCAGAGACGCTTGCCGAGGCCTTTCCGCGGCCGTTGAAGATGATTTCCTGCTCACCGTCATTGTTGATGTCGGCCAAGACAGGTGAGCAGATAAGCGGATTGTTGTTGGTGACCGTCGACATCAAGACGTTGCCCGAAGCATCGAAGACATTGATGCCGCCACGGGCATTGCCGTAGGCCGTGAGAACCACGATTTCAAGCACGCCGTCATTATTGATGTCGCCTACAGCAGCTGGAAATTGTGCCATACCACCGACTAAGGTCTGTGTCCAAAGCACGTTGCCTTGTCCGTCGATAACGTTAATCTCCTCGTTGTGGCAGAGGATGATTTCGTCAGCGCCATCGTTGTCGAGGTCAGCCAGGGCCACACCTCGCATCGGCTTATAGGTGGTGTTGGAACCAAAGGCCAGCGGGAATCCGGGCATAGGTGACAGCCCGTCGCGGCTCGCTGGAGGCAGTTGAGTGAGTACGGTTTCGGTTTGGATCACGCCTTCTTCATCAATATAAGCCCGTGTCGCGGGTTGCTGCGCAAAGATGCTATTGGCTGTGAGAAGAATAGCTGCTAGAAGCAATAGTGTCTTTTTCATATTTTTGTTGTTTTTGATGGAATGAAAAGGCCGTGCCTTTGCCGGTATTACCAGCGAATGACACGGCCTATGAGGTTCTAGTTATGGGTTATTTTTCTTTCTTGCAGCCGCCGAGGCACTTGTAGCAGAGACCGGCGAGGCATGCACCAACAAGCGGAGCTACGATGAAGAGCCACACTTGACCCATAGCGCTCCAGCCATCGCATTTCGAGAACAGGGCGACGCCAAGCGAACGGGCAGGGTTGACAGAGGTGTTGGTCAGCGGGATGCTGATGAGGTGGATGAGCACCAAGGTAAGACCGATGGCCAGGCCACCGAACTTGCCGTTGGCGTGACGATCGTCGGTAACGCCGAGGATAACCATCAAGAATACGAAGGTCAGCAGAGCTTCAACAAGGAATGCACCCCACATCGAGATGGCTTGGTAATCGGCGTTGCCAGTGGCAGCAGCGAATTCTTTGCCAAAACCGTTGGAAGCAAACACGCCAGTGGCACCGCCACCGATGGCATTCCAAATGGCTAACAGCAAAGCGCCGGCGATAATACCGCCAATGAACTGGGCAGCCCAATAGATGAGCATTTCCTTAAAGCTCATGCGGCCGTTGACAAATACACCAAAGCTGACGGCAGGGTTGAGGTGGGCACCCGAGATGTGACCGATGCCATAAGCCATGGCCACCACGGTGAGACCAAAAGCGATGGCTACGCCAAGGAAGCCAACATGGCCAAACAAAGCGGTACCGCAACCGCCAAACACCAAAACGAAAGTGCCGAACAATTCGGCGAAGAATTTGTTACTTGTCTTCATAACTGTTTAATTTTTAGTTAGTTATAAGTTGATTGGTTTTCTTTTTTATCAACAAAAAATCATAAGACCAAATTCTTTTGGATACTGCAAAAATACAAAAATCTTGAATGAATACAATTTTTAGAGTTTTTTTGCATCAGTTTTGTTCTCGTTTTTTAATTTTGCGAATCAATAATAAATGACTTATGAGGATGTTTAATAGAATCTTGGCTCTTGTGTTTCTCATGGGTTGGAGCGTTTTGGGTATGGCTCAAGAGCAGCATTCCTATCGCTTTTCGTTGGAGGACTGTCTGCGTTACGCCTACGCCAACAGCTACGAGCGTAAGTCGATGGAACTCACGGGCCAATCGCTGGAGACGACCTATGAGCAGTCGAAACAGCAACGACTGCCCAATGTGAGCGCCTCGGTGGGGCAGAACTTCTCCAACAACGAGAATGGCTGGTCGACTTCGGGTAATGTGGGCGTGGGCTCCTCGGTAACTATCTACCAAGGCGGCAACATCAACAACACCATCGAGCAGAACCGTCTCAATTTGGAACGCAATGCGGTGCAACTTGAGCGTTACGACAACCAACTCACCACCCAAATCTTGCAGAGTTTCCTTGTCATTCTGGGTAACCAGGAGTTGCTAAATTACCAACAAGAGGTGCTCAACACCAGCCGCGCGCAGCTGAACCAAGGTCGCGCCCGTCATAGATTGGGTGCCATCCTCGAGAGCGACCTGTTGCTGCTGGAGGCACAGTATTACAGCGATTCGAACAACGTGGTCGACACGCGCATCAACATCGACAACAACCTGCTCGATTTGAAAGTGCTGCTCTCTATGGAGCCTACCGACGACTTGGAGATTATCTCTCCCAACACCGACGACCTCGATGGTCTGAAAGAGTCGTTGCCTACCGAGGAAGAAGCCATCAACCTCGCCATGGAATACATGCCCGACTTGCGCATGGGCGACTACGACATCCGTCTGGCCGAGAAGAGTGTCGATATGGCGCGGGGCAACTATTTCCCGTCCATCTCGGCCAACGCCAACGTGGGCATGGGTGTGCTCTCCTATGACAGCGAGGGCAACCAAAGATGGTATGGCACCCCCACCGAGTCGCTAGGCGTGTCGATGAGCGTTCCCATCTATAGCCGAGGTCAGACCAAGGCCAACGTGAAGAAGAGCCGCATCGCCTTGGAACAGGCACAACTCGATTACGAGCAGTCGCAGCTGTCGGTGCGTCAGACGGTGGTGCAAGCCTACCGCAATGTGCTGTCGGCCTTCAACGCTTATAAGGTTTCACAAGTGAAGGAGAACGCTTACAGCAAGAGCTTTAACGCATACAACATCCAATATCAATATGGCACCATTACCACGGTGGAGTTGCTGCAGCAGCAGAACAACTACCTGAACGCACTCAATTCCTACATCCAGAACAAGTATTCTCTGGTGATGCAGCGCAAGATTTTGGATATTTACATGGGCAAAAAGATTACACTATAAACTATGAAGAAAAAAGGGAAAATATGGCTGATTATCTTGGGCGTCGTGGTCGCGGCCGTGGCTGCGATTTTGATTATCAGGGCGACCAAGTCAGCCAACAAGGAATTGGTGATCCGCGCCCACGTGGTGGAGGAATACACTGTTGAGAACACCGTCACCGCCACGGGCACCATCGAGCCGGTGGAGACCGTCGAAGTCGGTACACAGGTGTCGGGCAAGGTAGAGAAGATCTACGTCGACTTCAACGACGTGGTGAAGAAGGGCCAGCTGATGGCCGAGTTGGACAAGCAGACGCTCAACCAGAGCCTGAGTCGTGCCAAGGCCAGCCTCACCTCTGCCGAGAGCCAACTCAACTACGCCAAACTCACCTATGAGCGTACCAAGCAACTTTATGAGGCAAACGCCGCCACGCTTGCCGCCTATCAAGAGGCACAGAACAGCTACACGCAGGCGCAGATGAGCAAGCGCAACGCCCAGGCCTCCTACGACCAAGCCAAGGTCGACTTGGGTTACGCCGAGATTTACTCGCCCATCGACGGCATCGTGCTTGACCGTGCCGTGGAAGTGGGACAGACGGTGGCCGCCTCGTTCAGCACGCCTACCTTGTTCACTTTGGCCAACGACCTTACCAAGATGCAGGTGGAGGCCGACGTCGACGAGGCCGACATCGGACAGGTGAAAACGGGGCAGAGAGTGACCTTCACCGTGGATGCCTACATGGAAGACAGTTTCGAGGGCACGGTAAGCCAAATCCGCATGAAACCCACCACCACGAGCAATGTGGTGACTTATACCGTCATCATCGATGCCCCCAACCCCGACCAGAAACTCTTCCCCGGCATGACCGCCAGCGTGACCATCGTCACGGAGGAGGAGACGGGTCTGGCCGTGCCGGCTGAGGCCTTCAACTTCACCCCCGACGAAGCGGTGATGAAAGCTTTGCGCAAGCCCGAGAAGCCCGAGGGTCAGATGCCAGAGGCACCGCAAGGCGAACGGCCCAAGATGGAAGGAAAGGCCATGTCAGGCCAAAACATGGTATGGGTGAAAAAAGACGGTGGCATCATGCCGCGTCCTGTTAAGGTGGGCACGAGCGATGGCGCATACAAGATCATCGAGGAAGGAGTGCAGGCTGGTGACTCGGTGGTGCTCTCGGCACAATATGTCGTCAAGCAGAAAGCCGCCAAGAAGGGTGACAACCCATTCATGCCCAGTCCGCCTAAAAACAAAAGCAACAATAAAGGTGGCGGTGGTCCGCCGATGTAATTCCTATGAGCGAACAAAAATCCATTATCAAGGTTGAGAACCTCAAGCGTACGTTCGTCGTAGGCAGCGAGGAGGTGCATGCTCTTAAGGGCGTGACGTTCGACATTTGCCAAGGCGAGTTCGTGAGCATCATGGGCTCGTCGGGCAGCGGCAAGTCGACCTTGCTCAATATCCTCGGCTGTCTCGATCAGCCCACGTCGGGAGAATACTATATCGATGGCATCTCGGTACGAGAGCGATCGAAAAACGAGCTTTCGGACATCCGCAACCGTAAGATCGGTTTTGTGTTTCAGTCCTACAACCTCTTGCCGCGTACCTCGGCGCTTGAGAATGTGGAGTTGCCGTTGGTGTACAATCCTGAGGTTTCGCACCGCGAGCGACACGAGAGGGCGCAGCATGCTTTGGAACTTGTGGGTCTGAAAGACCGCATGGACCATATGCCTAACCAGCTCTCGGGCGGTCAACAGCAGCGTGTGGCCATCGCCCGGGCCTTAGTCAACGACCCTGTCATTGTGTTGGCTGACGAGGCCACTGGTAACCTCGACACACGCACTTCCTACGAGATCATGAGTCTCTTCCAAAGCCTGCATGAGCGGGGCAAGACCATCGCTTTTGTGACGCATGAGTCCGATATCGCCGTTTTTACAAGTAGGACCATCTTCCTTCGCGACGGTCATATCCTCCGCGACGAGCCCGTTTCGACCAAGTCGGCGGCGGAAGCGCTGGCGGCATTACCCAAAGATAACGATTATTGACGGCCATGGATATACTGAACCTCATAAGAATTTCGGCGAAAGCCCTGCTGCGCAATAAGACGCGCTCGGCCCTTTCCATGCTCGGCATCGTCATCGGCATCGCCGCTGTCATCGCCGTGGTCAATTTGGGCGAAGGCTTGAAGCAAAGCACGGCCAACCAACTCTCCGACATGGGCACTAACCTCATCATGGTGATGCGCGCCAACCAACGGCGTGGCGGCGTCAGTATGGGCTCTTCTAACGTGCAGTCGCTCAAGGTCAGGGATTGCGAACTAATTGCCAAAAACGCCAAAAACGTCACCATGGTCAGCCCTGTGGTCAACAGCGGCGGACAGTTGGTGAACGGCTCCAAAAACTGGTCGGGAACGGTGTACGGCGGTTCGCCCGATTATCTTGCCATCAAGAAATATGAGATCGCCACGGGTGTCAATTTCACTGACGACGACGTGAAGAAATACGCCAAGGTCGGACTGATAGGCCAGACCATCGTTGAGGAATTGTTCGACGATGGCGAAGATCCCATCGGCAAGATCATCCGTGTGGGCAACATGCCCTTCAAGGTCATCGGCACCTTGAAGGAACGCGGCGAGAACAGCATGGGCATGGACCAGGACGACCTTGTGGTGATGCCCTATTCGACGGTACAGAAACGTATGTTGGGTGTTGACTACATCCAACAGATTGTGTGTTCCGCGGCCTCGGAAAACGTGGCTGAAGCCGCTGTGGAGGAGATAGAGAGTATCCTTCGGGCCTCGCATAAGATTCCCGAGGGTGGTGACAACGACTTCGACGTGCGTACCCAGCAGGAGATGCTTGAGATGATGTCGTCGATGACGGGTATGATCACCACGGTGTTGGTCGCCATAGCCTTGATTTCATTGCTGGTGGGCTGCATCGGCATCATGAACATCATGTACGTCACCGTTACCGAGCGCACCAAGGAAATCGGCCTGCGCATGTCCATTGGCGCCAAGAACTCGGCCATCCTGATGCAGTTCCTCGCGGAGAGCATCATCCTGAGTCTCATCGGCGGTGTCATCGGCTTGCTCTTGGGCGTCTTGTTGTCCTATGTGGTTTCGATGGCTATGTCGTTGCCCTTCGTGGTCAATGTGATGTGGATGGCCATCTCCTTTTTCTCGTGCGCCATCCTGGGCCTCATCTCGGGATTCTTCCCTGCCTTGAAGGCCTCGCGCACCGACCCAATCAATGCTTTACGTTACGAATAATATGGTTATATGAGCCGAATCCGTTCACATATCGACGTCGATAAATACCTGCCAATCAAAAGAATTGTCACTCTTTCGTTGGTGGTTACGATGGCATACTATTTCTTGTTCACGCTGAACCATTATTTTGCGAGGCCTTCTTTCGACGAACGCGAGGCCGAACAATTGCAGAATGATGCCAAGGATGAAGCGAAGACCCTACAGTTTGATGACGCTCGAGCCGTTTCCAAAGAGCGAAGGGCGGATGTTCCCGAGTCTCCGGAAAAGATGAGGAGGTATTTCTACAAGAAGGTATTACTGAATATCCCGATGACCTTCATCATGGTATTTACGGTATTACTATTTTGCAGGTATATCTTTGCCCGTAACATCAAGCGGCGCGGTGACGAGATTGCGTTGGTTGTCGTGGGGACATTATTGATAGTTTTCGTGTTGAGCGCCTTATGTACCCTGTTTCAGCTATACGTCTTCCCCGACCGGCCAGGGCCTCGAAGGACGACGTTCCAGTATATCATGAGGGGCTATCTGGGCGACTGCTCGTTGATGGCCATAGCCATTATGGCGGTTTATCTGGTGCGATTGCAGTACCGAGAAAAGGTGGCCGATGTGGAGAACGAGAAGCTTCGCGCCGAGAACATGGCCTCGCGTTACGAGGCCTTGGAAAATCAAATGGATCCTCATTTTCTCTTCAACTCGCTGAACACCTTGAAGTCGTTGATTGAAGTCGATGTCGACAAGGCCGGCGATTTTGTCCATCAGTTGTCGACGGTGTTGCGCTACACCTTGAAGAACGAGGAAGTGGTTACCCTGTCCCAAGAGCTGGATTGTGTGCGTCCTTACTGCCAGATGATGAAGATACGCTATGGCGACAACCTCGTCTTCGACCATCATATCGACCACGAGAAATATGACGCCTACCACGTCTTGCCCCTTTCCATACAAGGTCTGGTGGAAAACGCCATCAAGCACAATGTCATCTCCACGAAACAGCCTCTGACGATCAATATCTTAACGGATGACGATAATCATTTGATTGTCAGCAATAAAATCCAGCCTAAAATCGGAAAAGAGGAGGGAACGGGTATTGGATTGGCCAATCTTGCGGAGAGATATCGCATAAAATGGAATGAAAATGTTGAAATTTTTGACGACGGAACGATTTTTAGAGTAACTTTGCCACTTAAACTGAACAATTGATATCATGAAAGCTCTTATCATCGAAGACGAAATAATGGCTGCGAAGACGCTGAAGAAGCTCCTCGGAGAAGTCAGCCCGGATACCGAAGTCATCGGCGTGCTCGAGTCGATCGAGGACAGCGTCGATTGGATCAGTCAGCATCCCATGCCGGACCTTATTTTCATGGACATCCATTTGGCCGACGGAACGTCGTTCACTATTTTCGACCGAGTCACGGTCACTTGTCCGGTCATCTTCACCACGGCATATGACGAGTATGCCCTTAAGGCCTTTGAGGTGAACAGCATCGACTATCTGCTGAAACCCATCAATAAGGAGGCCCTGGAGCGCGCCATCGGCAAATACCACAACATTTCGAGCAATAGCCTCGGGCAAAAGCAGCTTGACGTCTTGCTGAAACAGTTGGGCGCCAAGCCGAAATACAAGAGCTGTTTCCTGCTTCCCGAGCGAGACAAGCTGGTGCCGTTGCCCACGAGCGAGATCGCTTATGCCTACATCGACACCAAGACGGTGAAGCTGGTGACCTTCGACAATAAGACGTTCTACATGAACCAGACGTTGGACGACATCTTGGCACAGCTCGACCCGCAGATGTTCTTCCGCGCCAACCGTCAGTTCGTCGTCTCGCGTAATGCGGTCAAGGATGTTTCTGTATGGTTTGGTAACAAGTTGGCCATCAACCTTGTTGTCGAGACCCCTGAGAAGGTCATCGTCAGCAAGGCCCGTGTGGCTGAGTTCAAGACTTGGTTCGTTTCCTAAGCCTATTCCTTTATCGTATACCTCTTGTTGGCGAGGCTTTCGGCGTAGCGTTGCAGCACGGCTTTCAGAAAGTCCTCGTCTTCTTTTTGTGGTTCTCCCTCAATGGTTTCCACCACCTTCTCGGTGTCATAATAGAACGTTGTCGAGTCGGTGATGCATTGGTATAACTGGTTGATGCAGTTGAAGGCGACGGGTCGGCGTCGCGGCTCGTTGAACACGTCGCGCCCAAAGGCGAAATAAGGTTCTTTGTTGCCGAGCAGTCCCAAGAGGGTGGGCATGAGGTCGAGCTGCTGCACGGTGGTGCTGTCGGTACCGTGCAAGGCTTCGTCGGGGGTATAGAGGAACTGAATGATGGACGAGCGGCCTTTCATGGTGCGCGTCTGAGGGTCGTAGGCAAGCGGGGCCACGTGGTCGGCCACGAAGACGAAGACAGTATTGCAGAACCAAGGCTCGTCCTTGGCCTGTTCGAAGAAGGCGCGGAAAGCCATGTCGGTGTAGGCCACCACACGTTGTTCGGGGTTGTGCCCGCTGGGCACGATATCGTCGTAGTCAGGCGGCACCCGGTAGGGGTGATGCGAGGTCAGGTTGAAGACCGAGGCGAAGAACGGCTCCGGCATCTGGTTGAGCTCGTCGGCCATAAACAAAAAGTAAGGCATGTCGTAGACGCCCCAGAAAGGCTCTATCGTACTGTCGTTGACGGGATAGTCACGCTCGTATTCTTCCCTGCAATAGCATTTCTCGACGCCGAACCTCTGGGCCATGTCCTCGAAACCCATGGAATTGCGCTCGCTGCCGCTGAAGAAGGCGGTCGTATAGCCTCGTTTGGCCAGAATCTCGGGCAAGGCCTCGAACTCGCCGAAGGTCTCGGGCATGGTGGCAAAAGAAGTCTTGAACGAGGGGATGGAGGCGAAGATGGCGGGCATAGCCTCGATGGACTTCATGCCGTTGGCGTAGGCGTGGGTGAAGGTGTAGCCCTCCTGCATCAGCGAGTCAAGGAAGGGCGTGCAGCCCGTCTCGTGGCCGTAGAGGTCGGGACAGAGGTATTTGGAGTGCTCCTTGCTGAAGCTCTCCATGATGAATACCACCACGTTGCGTTGGCCCAGGTCGATGCGGCTGCTGTCGATGTGGTGTTCGGGACCGAAGAAGCGGCCGCATTCCTCGTCACCGAAATAGGTGACGTGGTCGTATTCGGTCTCCTTATCAAGTGAGCGGAAGAAACAATAGGGGTTGCTGAGCGTGAGCCAGGTCTTCTCGGGCGAGTATTCCGCTGCCTCGCTCATCTTGGTCCAAGGCTTGGCGGGGTTGAAGGTGCCTCGGATGCCGCATGCTGTAAGTAAGACTACCACCAACGCCGCAATAGAATTAACGAGGTAGTAACGTCGGTTGTCTTTGATGAGTGTGGGGCGATATTTGATATAGTGCCAGCTATAGATGAGCAAGCCGATGAGCGTGAAGCCTATGATGATGACGGGAAGGTTGCGTTGTATGAAGTCGAGGATGATGGGGAGGTTGTTGCTGTTGCTTGCGAAATGGGTGTCCTCAAGGGTGAGGCGTTTCATGGTGTGGGTGAAATAGACGATGTCAACACAGTTCAGGATGATGACAAGGGAGTTGGTAATCAGGTAGATGGCGTACAAAACGCCTTGATACCAACGTTTTTCACGGAAATGGAAAGGCAGGATGGAGAGGAGGATGAACGGTGTGTTGGCCAGCAGCAGCGACATCATGTTGAAGCGAGCCGAGCCTTTGATGATGCTCCACGACTCGGCCGGCCCGGAGATATGGCCCAAGTAGGGCTTGTCGATCATGTAGAAGGCGAAGTCGATGATGCCCATGAAGATAAACACCGCCAACAGGCGCAGCAGCATTGTGGTGATGTCGTTCTGCCAAAAAGGTTTGGTGTGCTCGATGCGGTTTTTCTTCATTGGTTTTTGTGGGTGTTTTGGAGCGGCAAAAATACTATATTTTTGTTAAGGTTGAGCCATGTTTGTACGGTAAAAGTGAAGTTTCGGCACGGATTAATTGTTTTGTAAGTATTTGAATAACAAAAAGTTGAAATACTTATGAAAAAAAAGTTGTTGAAAAAGGTTCATTGTATCGAAAAAGGTTGTACTTTTGCACCCACAAAACGATGCTTCCGTAGCTCAGTTGGTAGAGCACCTGACTCTTAATCAGGGTGTCCAGGGTTCGACCCCCTGCGGGAGTACAGAAAGCCGCTAATCAGCGGCTTTTTTTGTTATTCCACCACAAGTTTCTTGAATCCTTCTGTCGCGAAGATCTCCAGCTCGTCATTTTCGTTGACGAAGATGTAATAGGCTTCAACGCCGTCCATACTCTCGATGAGCGGCAGCGACTTCTCCAAGCCCATCACCATGCAGATGGAGGCGAGTGCGTCGGCCCAGACGGAGTTCTCGGCCAGCACGGTCGCGCTGAGCAGTTGGTGCTCGACAGGGTAGCCGGTGTTGGGGTCGATGCAGTGCGAATAGCGCTTGCCGTCGCGCTCCACGTATTTGCGGGTGCTGCCCGAGGTGACCAAGCCCTTGTCGCGCAAGGCGATACGGGTCTGCACCACCTGCTCTGAATACATATTTTCGGCAGGTTTCTCAATGCCCACAATCCAAGGTTGACCGTTGGGTTTGGCGCCCTTGGCCATGATCTCGCCGCCCGTGTCGACCAAGTAGTTCTTGATGCCTCGGCTTTCCAAGAAAGCGGCAATCAAGTCGGAAGTGTAGCCTTGTGCTATGGCGTTGAAGTCCAGCTTCATATCGGGGTTTTCCTTGACCACTTTCCCGTCCTCGATACGGATCCTACGGTAGTCGACCAGTTGTTTCAGGCTGTCGATGAGTTGAGCCGTGATGGTGTCGCCATGTTTATAGCTGAAGCCCCATGCGGCGACGATGGGTGAGATGGTGGGATCGAAATAGCCGTCCGACAAAGCCGCCGCCTCCTGCGCGATGCGGAAGTTGTCGACAAAGATGCTGTCGAGCGTCACGTCTTCGTTGCGGTTGACTTTCGAGATCACCGAGGTGTCGACCCACAGGTTGACCGACACGTCGACGGCATGGAAGATGGAGTCGATGTCCTGCTGGAAATTACGTCCCAGTTCGTCATAGTAGGTGACGGCATAATACGAGCCTTGGGCCTCGCCTTGGAGGATGGTCTTCTGTGGTTTTGAACATGCCGTCAAAAACGCCAAACCTATTATTAAAACAAACGCCTTTCTCATATCATTCAAACTTGATTTGCGATAACTCTAAACTCTCAACTTTAAACTCTCAACTAAAAATCAATAGTCGCGCTCCATTTCCAAGCGAAGTTGTCCCACACCCTGGGCAAACTGTAAGGCCCGTAGCGGTAGAACACGCCCGCTCCGATCTTGGAGATAGGCGAGTACAGCAGGCCGTCGATGATGATGCCGCTTTCGAAGTAGCCTCGCTCCATCGTCTTGAAGTTCTTATCGGGACAGCCCTCGGCGCGTCGCATGTCGCCCCATCCGATGTTGGTGATGATCGACAACTCGGGCTTGAACATTTGGTAGTTGGTCTTCCACAGCATCCCGCTGAAGTTGTGGCTCAGGTAAATGGCCACAAAACGGTCGCAGAAGAACTCGTCCCAGCGCATAGTGCTGAAGCTGCCAGGCGAATAGATGCCGAAGCGGTCGTAGGTGCCGAGGATGTCGAAGGTCTCCATCACGGGACACGTCTCGGTGGCATAGCCAGCCTGCAGCAAGACTTTGGAAACCCCGATATAGCGTGTGTAGAAGTTCTTGGAGACCTCGAACTTGAAGCGGTCGTACTCGTATTGGCCGCCCAAGAGGTTGGGGAAGGCGTGTTGATAGGAGACCCATACGATGGGCGACGTGGTGCCTAACGAGCGGATGCCTTGCGGGGTGCTGAGGAACTTCTCTTTGTAGGCGAACCTGAGTTTCAGTTCGGCGACGGTGTAGCGCGCTTCGGCCATCGTGTCGGCGGGACTGAGGAAGAACTGGGTGCCATAGTATTTATGGTTCGTGTTGAGGTTCACGAAAGCCTTGAAATGGCGGGCGAAGCGGGTCGAGTAGTTGATGTCGAAGCGCTCGCGGCGGGCGTAGATGTTCTCGTAGAAGGCGTATTTGTAGTTCGCCGAGGCGAGGGACGAGCCGCTCTCCTTTTCTAGCATGCCGCCGAACTCGCCGATAGGTTCCGACCCATAGGAGTATTGCAGGTCGAGTTCCATCTGCCGTTGGCGGTTGAGTTTGAATCTCATCCCGCCGCCATAGTCCATACTCTTAAGCTTCGTCCAATAGCCGAAATAGCCGTTGAGGGCAAACCAACGTGAGAGTCTGTCGTTGGTGCTGGCGCCGAGGCCAAAATACCACCCTCTGCTGGCCGAGATTCGGACGATCTTGTCGAGGTCGATGTTGATGCAGCCGATGGGTAGCGCCGATTCAAACATAATCTTGTCGGTGAGGCCTAAAGCGCGGTCGAAGATGTCGGTGCCTTGGGTGAGCGAGTCAACGAGGAGGTAGGTGGCTTTCACACGTTCTGTCAGCGAGTCGATGCGGTGGGCGTCCCAGAAGGTCTCGTCGCGATAGGCGGCGTCGGGGTCCACCTTGATCTCGATGTCGGAGAACTGCTTTTTGCTGATGTCGGGGTTGATTTGGATGTCGCTCAGATAGCTCTTTCCGATGGCGGCCATGGGGAAGGTGGAACCGTCCATGCTGACCACCATGCTGGGGAATATCAGGTTGAGGTTCAGTTGTTTTGGGAACCATTGTCCTTCCACTTTCTGGTACAGCTGCTGGATGTCGGCGGTGAAGAGCGCGTCTTGTCCGTCGGGGGCGGCCTTCACGCTCTGCAGGGCCCAGCCGTCGCTGTTGACGGTCATTGTGCCGCGCAGTCCGTTGAAGGAGCTGCCGCGCATGGGGTGGAACGAGATGACATAGAGCGAGTCACTTTGTCCGATGGGGTGCACCGACTCCAGAGTGAAGAAATAGCGCGTCTTGCTGCCGCGGCTGATGGGGTTGACGTAGTCGGTGCCTGTGATGCTGACGGTCTCGTCGTAGAAGCTGACGCTCTGCATGCTGTTCACCATATACATGAAGGTGGGCTCTTTCATGCCCGATATCTTGGTGCCGAGCACATGTTGCAGTTTGCGGTCGGGTGCTTTGAACAACACCTCTGAGGCGGTCTCCATCACCATCAGGTCGCTCTTCTTCATGATGCTGTCGAAGTAGTGCAGATTGGTCATCTCCATGGCGGTGTCGTTGGCCACGGCTTGGCCGAAGCTGCTGCTGTCGATGGTGATGACCATCTTGTCGTAGATATTGTAGCTATAGGAGTCGAGCGAGTTGGGGTTGTTGGCCTTGCGGTGGGCCATCAGGCTGTCGATGATGCGGTGGGCGGGGTTCTCGCCGGCGTCCACGACCACCTCGCCCAACTCGAAGGTCTTGGGCGTCAAGGCGACGTTGCATTTCGTTTGGTTGGCTTGTAAGGTGATCTCCTTGGGCTCGTAGCCGATGGAAGAGAACTTCACCCTCGTGATGGGCTCGCCTGCGGTGATACTGTATCTTCCGTCGATGTCGGTAATAACGCCTTGCAGCCCCTCGTTGACGACCACGTTGACGAAGGCCAGGGGCTGGCGGTTGCGCTCGTCGGTGACCTTGCCGCTGAGGGTGTGTTGAGCGAAAAGGGCGTTGACCGAGAGAAGGGATAGGAAGAGAAGCAGGAATGCCTTTATGCCATGGGTGGGTCTCATTCTTGCGTCTCTATTAGGTAGATGACCTCATTGTCGCGTTTCATCAGATACTGCTCGCGAGCTACTTTTTCCATCGTGGCGGTGTCGTTTTGCAAGGCGTTGAGGTATTCCTTGCTGTCCGAGATCTCTTTTTCGTAATACTCGATCTGCTGCTTCTGGTCGTTCAGCGACTTCTTGAGTCGACGTTGCTCGAAGAGGTTGAACTGGTCGATGACCAGAATGACCAGGAGGAAGAGCAGGGTGGCGTATACGTAGCGATTGTTGAGCTTGCGTAGTATATTCTTGAATGTCGACATGGCTATACTCGTTTTTCAGTTTGCAAAAGTAACATTTTTCTTATTTTTGCACCCAATAAAACCATCAAATTTATCAACAATAATTCAATTAAACTCAGCAATATGAAAAAAGTGATCGCAACAACGAAGGCTCCGGGTGCCATCGGGCCTTACAGCCAAGCCATTGAGGCCAACGGAATGGTGTTCATCTCGGGCCAACTGCCCATCAATCCCGCCACGGGCGAGATGCCCGAGGGCGTCACGGCCCAGACCGAGCAGAGCATGAAGAACCTTGAGGCCATCCTCCACGAGGCGGGCTGCACCTTCGACAATGTGGTGAAGTCGGTGTGCTATCTTGCCGACATGAGCTACTTTGGCGAGATGAATGCCGTGTATGGCAAATATTTCAAGGGCGACTATCCCGCTCGCGCCGCCTTCGCCGTGAAGGAGCTGCCCAAGAAGGCCCTGGTCGAAATCGAAATGATTGCCGCGAAATGAGAATCGTCTTTTTGGAGCCGTTGGGCTTGAAGGTCCCTCAGATCGAGGCGGCCTGCGAAGGACTGAAGAAGGCGGGTCACGAGGTAATCGTCTATCCCGACCGCAACGAGAACCTTGACGAGCTGAAACGTCGCGCCGAAGGCGCCGACGTCATCATCGAGAGCAACATCCCGCTGCGCAAGGACTTCCTCGATGCTTGTCCCAACCTGAAGATGCTCTCCATCGCCTTCACGGGCTTGGATCACATCGATATGGAAGAGTGCCAAAGGCGTGGTATCGTCGTGAAAAACGCTGCTGGCTACAGCACCGAGGCCGTGGCCGAACTCGCCATCGCCATGATGATCGATGTGTACCGTAAGGTGCTTGAGAACGATGCCATCACACGCCAATGCAACCGCAAAGGCATCATGCCCGGACGTGAGATCGGCGGCAAGACCATCGGCATCATCGGCATGGGCAATATCGGACAACGAGTGGCCAAGTTAGCGAATGCTTTCGGCTGCAAGGTGCTGGCCTGGAACCGCACCCCGAAGCAAGTCGAGGGTGTGACCTTTGTCGACAAGGAGACCTTGTTGAAAGAGTCCGACATCGTCACCCTGCACATCGCCTTGAATAACGAGACGCGCGATTTCATCACCGAGAAGGACTTCGCCTTGATGAAGCCGAGCGCCATACTCATCAATACGGCGCGTGGGCCCGTCGTCAACGAGTTGGCTTTGGCCGACGCTTTGAAGACAGGGAAGATAGCGGGTGCCGCTACCGACGTCTATGGCACCGAGCCGCCTCTGAAACAGGACAACCCCTTGTTTGAGACGCCCAACCTCATCATGCTGCCGCACATCGGCTTCGCCACCGAGGAAGCCTTTGTCCTACGGCTGGGAATTGTGGTGAGAAACGTTGAAGAATATTTAAATTAGAATTGTGGAATGATGAATGCGGAATGGAATAAACTCCATTTCTCATTCCTCATTCTTTGTTCCACTATTGAACTTCGGTCTGTAGATTCTGTCCGCCGTGACGAAAGCCTCTTTGAAGCGGGGCTTGATGCGGCGCAGGCATTTCTCTGCCTCCACGCGGTTACGGAAGTCGCCGGCGCGCAGACGGAAATACGGCTCGGAATAGGTGAGGTAGATGGGAACGTCAGGGAAAGCGCGCTCGAATTGTGCCTTCACGGCTTTGGCATGGTCCAAGGCGTCGTTGCCGATTTCCATGAAGATATGGATGCGATAGCCGTTGAACGAGCTGTCGATCTTGTAGAGCGACCGTTGCTTGGCGATGAGGCTTTCGATGCGGCTGTCTTGGTCAACGTGTACGGAGCCACGGCTTTGCGCGAAGGCGAAGGTGGCCATGACGACGAATATGCTGAGGCAAAGTATGCGCTTCATGATGCGATTGTTTTACGCTGCAAAGATACATTTTTTTGAGAATATCCCAAATTCCGCCGAAAGTTGTATCTTTGTGCAAATTTTTTGAACCGATGAACAGTAACCTCGACGCCAACGCCTCCCATCTCTCGAAGGCCGAGAAAGACTTTGAAAACGCCTTGCGTCCCGATATGTTTGAAAGCTTTGCGGGACAGCAACAAGTGGTTGACAACCTGCGTGTTTTCGTGAAGGCCGCTGTCAAACGAGGCGAAGCCCTTGACCATACCTTGCTGTATGGCCCTCCGGGTCTGGGCAAGACCACCTTGTCGTATATCATTGCCCATGAGTTGGGCGTCGGCATGAAGATGACCTCGGGCCCCGTTTTGGACAAGCCGGGCAACCTGGCGGGTCTGCTCACCAGCCTTGAGCCCAACGACGTGCTGTTCATCGACGAGATCCATCGTTTGAGCCCTGTGGTGGAGGAGTACCTCTATTCCGCTATGGAAGACTTCCGCATCGACATCATGCTGGAGACGGGTCCTAGCGCGCGCAGCATCCAGATCACGCTGAATCCTTTCACGCTGATTGGCGCCACCACCCGCAGTGGCATGTTGTCGGCACCCTTGCGTGAGCGCTTCGGTATTAAGCAGCGTTTGGAGTATTATGATGCCAAGACCTTGACGAAGATTGTGAAGCGTTCGGCAGGCATTTTGCGAGTGCCCATCGACGACACGGCGGCCTTCGAGATCGCCCGTCGTAGCCGTGGAACGCCGCGTATAGCCAACATGTTGCTGCGCCGTGTCCGCGACTTCGCCCAGATCCAAGGCGACGGCACCATCACCATCGACATCGCTCGCGTCGGCCTGAAGGCCCTCAACGTGGATGAGCATGGCCTCGACGAAATGGACAACAAGATCCTCTCGACCATCATCGACAAGTTCAAGGGCGGTCCTGTGGGTGTCAACACCATCGCCACGGCGGTGGGTGAGGACCCCGGCACCATCGAGGAGGTCTGCGAGCCCTTCCTCATTCAGGAAGGCTTCATCATGCGCACCCCCCGTGGCCGCGAGTGCACCGATTTGGCGTACAAGCATTTGGGCAAGACGCGCATCAAGCCTACTGGAGAGATGAGTTTGTTTGAATAATATTCCAATAGATATTCCAAAAAACACTATTTTTGCAGTTTCTTTCAGAAACAGCAAATAACATCGCTATTATATGGATTACAATTTCATTGAAATCGAGAAGAAGTGGCAGCAATACTGGCGCGACAACAAGATCTATAAGGTCGACATCGACCACAGCAAGCCCAAGTTCTACGTCTTGGACATGTTCCCTTATCCCTCGGGCGCTGGCCTGCATGTGGGTCACCCGCTGGGCTATATTGCCTCCGACATCTATGCGCGCTACAAGCGCCTGAAAGGCTTTAACGTGTTGCATCCCATGGGCTACGACGCCTATGGTCTGCCTGCCGAGCAATATGCCATTCAGACGGGCACGCACCCTGCCATTACGACCGAGAAGAACATCAACCGCTACCGCGAGCAGATGGACAAGATCGGCTTCTGCTACGACTGGGACCGTGAGGTGCGCACCTGCGAGCCGGGCTACTACAAATGGACGCAATGGACTTTCCTTCAGCTGTTCAACTCGTTCTACTGTAACGGTTGCCAGAAGGCCCAACCCATCAGCAAGCTGATTGCCCGCTTCGAGGAGAAAGGCACCGAAGGCCTCAACGTGGCCGAGAGCAAGCCGCTGAGCTTCACCGCCGCCGAGTGGAAGGCGATGAGCGAGAAGGAACAGCAAGAGGTGCTGATGAACTACCGCCTCGCCTATCAAGCCGAGGCTATGGTGAACTGGTGCCCTGGTCTGGGTACGGTGCTTGCCAACGACGAGGTGGCCGACGGCCTCTCCGTGCGTGGTGGCTTCCCCGTGGAACGCAAGTCGATGAAGCAGTGGCAACTGCGCATCACCGCATACGCCGACCGCCTGCTCCAAGGCCTTGAGACTGTGGACTGGAGCGAGTCGGTGAAAGACCTGCAGCGCAACTGGATCGGCAAGTCGATGGGTGCCTCCGTCATCTTCAAGGTGGACGGCAAGGACATCGACCTGGAGGTGTTCACCACCCGCGCCGATACCTTGTTCGGCACGACCTTCATGGTGCTGGCTCCCGAGCATGAGCTGGTGAGCGAGATCACCACCCCCGAGCAACGCGCCGAGGTGGAGGAATACATTACCCGCACCAAGAACCGCAGCGAGCGTGAGCGCATGGCCGAGGTCCGCAAGGTGAGCGGCGCCTTCACGGGTGCCTACGGCATCAACCCCATCACGGGTGCCAAGCTGCCCATCTGGATTGCCGACTATGTGTTGATGGGCTACGGCACTGGCGCTATCATGGCCGTGCCCGCCCACGACAGCCGCGACTTCGCTTTCGCACGTCATTTCAACCTGCCCATCATCCAAGTAGTGAAGCAGCCTGGCACCGAGCCGACCGACCCCGCCACCTGGGAAGAGAGCTTCGACGCCAAAGACGGCGAACTGGTCAACTCGGGCTTCCTCAACGGCCTGCCGGTGAAGAAAGCCATCCTGCGCATGATCGAGGAGCTGGAGAAGCTGGGTGTCGGCACGGGCAAGACCAACTACCGCCTGCGCGACGCCATCTTCAGCCGCCAGCGTTACTGGGGCGAGCCGTTCCCGATCTATTACAAGGACGGCATGCCTTACGCCATGGACGAGTCGAAGCTGCCGCTCGAGCTGCCTGCTATTGATGAGTATAAGCCCACCGAGACGGGTGAGCCGCCTTTGGCCCGCGCCAAGAACTGGGTCACGGAGGAGGGCTATCCCATCGAGACCAACACCATGCCGGGCTTTGCCGGTTCGAGCGGTTACTATTTCCGCTACGAAGACCCGCATAACGACAAAGAATACTTCAGCCGCGAAGCCAACGACTATTGGCAGAACGTCGACCTCTATATCGGTGGTGCCGAACACGCCACCGGCCACTTGATCTACAGCCGCTTCTGGTGCAAGTTCTTGTTCGACATCGGTCTTTCTTGCAAGGACGAGCCGTTCCAGCGTATGATTAACCAAGGCATGATCCAAGGCCGTTCGAGCTTTGCCTATCGTGTCAACATGGAGAAGATGTGTGAGTTCGCCGTATGGCATCACATCAAGGACAACAAGATGGGCGCGAAATTCGAGAAGGACTTCAAGGACGGCCGTCGTCGTTTCGACTTCTTCTGCCCCGAGAAGGGTATCTTGATCGAAATCAACCGCATGGGCAACCTGGAAAAGGTGGTAGAGCCGTGGACGGAATATGCCAAAGAGAAGGGCTACAAACTGCTTCTGATCCCCATCGTCGATGTCGTGATGGACTACATGAGAGGCACCAATAAGGTGGAACAAAAGATAAAGGATCTCATTGCCGGTAAGGACGTTCCGGTCTTCGAAGAAGGCGAGCCCCTGCCGCAGGTGCCTTTGTTTATCTCAAAGAACATCCCGAGCCGCGAGGAGTTCAGCGATCCGATCCATGTGGACATCAACATGGTGCACAACGACGTCCTCGATGTGAACGAGTTCCGCCAGTGGCGCGACGACCTGAAGGGCGCCCAGTTCATCTTCGAGAAGGACAAGGACGGCAACGCCATTTACGTCTGCGGCACCGAAGTCGAGAAGATGTCGAAGTCGAAATACAACGTGCAGAACCCCGACGACCTTGTGGAGAAATATGGCGCCGACACGCTGCGTCTCTATGAGATGTTCCTCGGCCCCTTGGAGCAGTCGAAGCCCTGGGACACGCAAGGCATCGAAGGCACGTTCCGTTTTGTGCGCAAGTTCTGGAGACTGTTCCACAACGAGAACAACGAGTTCTGCGTCAGCGACGAGCCGGCCACGGCACCCGAGCTGAAGAGCCTGCACAAACTCATCAAGAAGGAAGAGGACGGCATTGAGAGCATCTCGTTCAACACAGTTGTCTCGGCCTTCATGATCTGCGTCAACGAGCTCGCTGACCTTAAGTGCAATAAACGTGAGGTGCTCGAGCCGCTGTGCGTCATGATTTCGCCTTATGCGCCGCATATCGCTGAAGAGCTGTGGCACCTCTTGGGTCACGATACCTCGGTGGTGAATGCCGCCTTCCCCGTTTATGATGAGAGCAAAACGGTGGAAAACAGTTTCAACTACCCCATCAGCTTCAACGGCAAGATGCGCTTCAACATGGAGCTGCCCGTCACAATGGGTGCCGACGAGGTGCAAGCCGCCGTGCTGGCCGCTCCCGAGTCCGCCAAATGGATCGAGGGCAAGCAGATCCGCAAGGTGATCTTCGTGCCGAAGAAGATTGTGAATATTGTGGTAGGGTAATTATTTCTACCGCATTTCAAACACCACCGCATGAGGCATCTCGAACGAGTTCGGGAAGTCGATGCGGTAACGACCATCAGCCTCCTTGCAAAGGGAGGCTTTCTTTTTGCTGCCCAGAACCTTGATTTTTCCCGTCTTCAGGCTCATGCCCTTGCCGTCGAACCAATAGGTGTCGGGCACCGGGCTTTCCTGCTCGTCCAAGAGGAAGATGCCGTAGACCTTGTCGCCCTTTTGCGTGAAGCGGAACTTGCCGTAGGTGAAAGGATAGATGGGCCTTGTGTCGTATATGGCCTCGCCGTTCACTTGCATCCATTTGCCGATCTCCTTCATGCGGAGCAGGGCCGTGTCGGGCAGGTTGCCGTCGGCATCGGGGCCCACATTGAGGAGGAAATTGCCGCCCTTGGCCACGATGTCGCACAAGAGATGGATGAGTTTGTTGGTGCTCTTGTATTGGTCGGTGGAGACATACGACCACGAATTGCCCATCGACATGCAGGTCTCCCAGGGATAGGGAAGGAGCGAGTCGGGCACCTGCTGCTCGGGGGTCTGGTAGTTCTCGTACTTGCCACCCACCGAGCGGTCGACGATAATGAGGTCGGGGTTGTTCTCGCGGGCGATGTTGGCCACTGTGGGCATGTCGATGTCCTGGATATAGCCTTGGCAACCCAGCCACGGGCGGGTCTCGTCGTTCACGCTCCATTCGGGGCGCACCCAGCCGCCGTCAAGCCACAGGATATCGATGTCGCCGTAGTTATGGGTGAGTTCACGTATCTGTCTGTGGGTGAATTGTTTGTATTTCTCGAAACGCTCGGGCATGACGGTCGGGTCGTAGTTGACGTTGCGGTCGGGGGTGGCCCATTCGTGTGCCCAGTAGTCGTCGCAGTGCCAGTCGGGCTTGGAGAAGTAGAGGCCCGTCCAGAAGCCTTTGTCGCGGAAGGCTTTCACCACCTCGCCTGTGATGTCGGCTTTAGGGTTCTTGGAGAACGGACAGCTCGGGTCGACGGTGGAGTAGGAGGTCTCCTTGGTGTCGAATAGGCAGAAGCCGTCGTGGTGTTTCGTAGTGAAGACGACATACTTCATTCCTGCGTTTTGGGCGGCCTCGGCCCATTTTTCAGGGTGGAAATTCTTGGGGTTAAAGGTCTTGTTAAGGTTTTGGTAATCAGTCTTATATTGGTAGTAGTCGGCGCCGTCGCGGTTGATCCAAGGCTCGTTGCAGATGGACCACGACTCCACCACTTCCCATTGGGCGTACATGCCCCAATGCATCATGAAGCCGAACTTCAAGTCCTGCCATTGGCTGATGCGGTTCGTGATAACGGGGTCGGTTTCGGGGTCTTGGTCGGATTGGGCGAAGGCGGTTGTGCAGAGGATGCCTATTAATAAAAGAAGGACGGCTTTTTTGTTCATGGAATGCGGTTTTTATGGCGCCAAAGATACGAAAAAACCACGATTCGCAGGGCGACCCTGCAAGTCGTGGTTGGGATTTCTATGTGACGCCGGAAGGTTATTCCTGCTCCATCAGGGCTCTGACTTCCTTGGCTTTCACGGTGTAGATGTTACCATCGGCATCGCAGAAGCAGAAGGTACCATTGTGGCGGCAGCGCAGGGCAAGCAAACGTTGCATCGAGAGGTCGAGGCCGCCCATCAGTTTCTTGGTGAAGGATGAGACTTCATTCTTCTTGGCATTCACTGTTACTGTTGTCATATTGTCTGATTTTTTTGAATTTTTCTTCATTGTAAAATTTGATGGATTTGATGTTTCCTTCGGCGATGATCTCGGAGGGCATGATGCTGTTGTCGATGAACAGGAAGTAGTCAACGACAGGGCAGTAGAGGTTGAAAAGGTTTTTGATGCCCGAGCGGTAACGCCTGCGGATGATACTGTCGTCCACATGATGACCGCCATGCTTCACACGCTCAGCCACGCGCTGGATGGCCAGGTCGGGGCTCTGCAGCCAGAAGTAGATCAAACTGGCTTTGTAGCCCTGCTCGCGCGCTCTGACGATGAGGGAATGGTAGGATTTGGCGGCCAAGGTGGTCTCGATGGCAAAGTCTTCTTTGTCAGCGATGAGTTTCTTGATGCGAGAAAGCATCAGGCGGCCGGCGGCGACTTTGGCGCCGTCGGGGTTGAGCGGCGACAGACCCTTGGCGATCTCGTCGCAGTTGACGAACTCCTTGCACTGCAGCGTCTCAGGCAAAACAGTCAAGGAGGCGGTCGTCTTTCCCGCTCCGTTACATCCTGATATGATATACAAACTCGGCATCAATTGATTGATTTGCTCGTTTTCGATAAGGCATTTTTCATGCCAAACCACGCTGCAAAATTACAAAAAATGTGAATATGTCAACACTTTTCCACACTTTTCCACGATTTTTTTCGAGAAGAGGCGGTTAATTGGCTGATAGTCAAAGTATATTCAATTCCTCTACGTTTGTCCACATTTCCCAAAAAAATTGTAATTTTACCGCCTCAAACGATCGCAATGAGAACACGAACCCTCATCGGAATAGTCCTTTTGGCCCTGGCGGTGCTTTCCTGCCAGAAGCCGGTGGAGTACCCTGTCGAGCCCAAGATCACGTACGAGGGCTTTACCTATCTGATTAATGCCGACAGCACCTTCAGCGGCGAAGGTGTCGTCTCGTTCTCGTATACCGATGGCGACGGCGACCTCGGCCTCGATGAGAGCGATACGCTTCCTCCTTTCGGCTTTAACGACGCCCATTATTATAATATGGTGGTCGACTACCTGCGGTGCGAGAACGGCGTGTTCGTGAAGACCCCGCTGCTGAGTCCGCATGTGCCGACCAGTCCTGACGACACCCTTGTGTTGTACGACACGGTGTCCTTCAACGCGCGCTTCAAGCGGCTCCGCGACTCGGAGGAGCCCAAGGCCATCAGCGGCACGATGGACTACAAGCTCACGGTGCGGAACCCCTTCTCGCCCGACGACACCATCAAGTTCGAGATTCGCATCCTCGACCGAGCCCTTCATGAAAGCAATGTGATACAAACAGACCCGATTTATACAAATCCTACCATACAATGAAAAAAGCAACCTTCATATTAGCCATGCTTCTGCTGCCGTTTTTGGCGCTGAAGGCCCAAACCCCAGGCGAAAACATCGACGTGAACCATTATGAGATTCATATCGGAGGCTTTGACTTCGCCAACCGCACACTGCAAGGCGAGACTTTCGTGGAGTTCACCGCCACGGATAGAGTGCCCGCTGTCGTGTTAGAGTTGAAATATCTTACCGTCACCGAGGTGGACTGCGACTTCGTCGGAGTGGAGAGTTTCAGCCAGGAGGGTGATTTTTTGACCATCACTTTCGCCGAGCCTATAGAGGCCACCGAAAGCGCCACCCTTGACATCGTCTATGGAGGCAACACCTTCAGCGAGACCTGGGGCGGCGTTGAATGGTGGGGCAGTGACTACGTCTACAACCTCGGCGTGGGCTTCGAGAGTCAGCCTCATAACCTTGGCAAGGCTTGGTTCCCTTGCGTCGACAACTTCACCGACAAGGCCACCTATGATGTCTATGTCACCGCGACCAACGACAAGAAGGCCATCTGCGGCGGCGCGTTCGTCGAGACCGTCGACAACGGCGACGGCACTTCAACCTGGCATTGGAACACACCGCAAGAAATCGCCACTTATCATATCTCTTTCGTCGTCGGTGATTTCGTTTTATGGGAAGATGTTTACCATGGCATCGAACGCGATATTCCGATTGAAGTTTACACCACGCCTGCTTTGAGCGGTCGCGTGGAGGCCACCTTCCAGCATATCCATGAGATCGTGTCGTTCTTCGAGGAGAACCTGGGCCCTTATCCTTTCAACCGCATAGGCTACGTTAGCACAAGCAAGGGCTGCATGGAGCACACCGACAATATCGCCTTGGCCACCAGCGTCATCAGTGGCAACACCAGCAACGAGGAGTATCTGGCCCATGAGCTGTCGCACATGTGGTCGGGCAACAAAGTAACCTGCGCTACGGCAGGCGATATGTGGCTCAACGAGGGCTTCGCCCAGTTCTGGGGCAAGTTTTATCGCTCGAGCGTCTATGGAGAGCAGGACTATCAAAACGTGATGTCCAGCTTGGTCAACACCATCAATTCGTGGTGTAGCGTTGAAAGCAACTGGATGCCGCTAAACAATATGCCTTTGGATATGACCTACGATGGCGATGCCATTTATGACCGTGGCGCCGTCATCGTCAACACGATGATGAACTACATGGGACGCGAGAGTTTCTTATACGGCATGCGCCAATATTTCGATGAATACGCTTATCAGGCAGCCACTTCCGAACAGCTGTGCGAGGCCCTGACACAATACACGGGCATCGACATGCACGGGTTCTTCGACACCTACGTCTATTCAAGCGGTATGCCACATCTTTATGCCGCTATCAAGTCGGTGGAGCAGGTGGAAGATTGGTATGATGTGACGGTGGAACTGCGTTACCAGCACATCGGCGATACCCATATTGGACAACAAAATGCCTATGAGTTGACTTTCATCGGTCCCGATTTCCAGTTGGAAACCGCGAGAGTCGTTTGGCATGGTTTACAGTATGAAACATCGGTTTCCATAGGTTTCGAGCCCATCGGCGTTGTCGGCGACTTCAACAACGGCTGGCTTGACGGAAAAACGCAGAAAAGCATGATGCTGAAGACCACCTCAACGCAAAGTTTCGCCAATCTTCGCATTGAACCTCAATCGATAGGCGACTCGGTCTTCGTGGCTATTGAGAATCATCTTGTCGGCCCTTACGACGATCCGCTCATCCCCAACTTAACGCTTTCGTCCAAGCACTTCTGGACTGTCAACCGCTATGACTTCGGCGAGGCCGACCTAACGGCAGCTTTCGATTATACGAACACAACGGAAAGCGACATTATCCACTCGGAAAACGACTCTGCGACTTTGGTCTATCGCCGCAATGCCTCTGAGGCGTGGCATGAAATCGCCCATACCGTCTTTCCTGGCAGTACATGGCGCCACGGACGCTTGGTCGTGGAGAACTTCCCCGCTGGCGAGTATGCCATCGCCGTTTGGGACAAGGAAGCCCTGAGCCTTGAGGAAGACCTCGACCAGCAAAAGACTATGCAACTCTATCCCAACCCCGCCGAGGGTCATGTCAACGTGAAATGGAATGGGGTCGCTGACGGAGAAATACGTATTCTCTCTTCTGAAGGAAAGGAGTTGCGCCGTGTCGGATTCCGCCAAGCCCAAGGCGTCGACATCGCGACCGACGGTCTGCCCCTAGGATGGTGCACACTGGTGCGTGTCGCCAACGACGGACAAGTAATAGAAACTGAAAAATTAATCATCAAATAAACTACAACATGAAAAACTACAGACTTTTGGCCCTGCTTTGTTTATTGGGCCTCTTCCTTGCCTCGTGCGATGAGAAAAAGGAATCAGAATGGGAGAACTATTACGGTTACACCAACGAGGACATCATTGGCACCTACTCGTATTCCAATGTGTCGGACGCCTTTGATGGCGTTGAGGGGGTGGGACGTTATCACTGCGAGGATGCCGAAATCAGCATCAGTCGTTATTCGACGAGCCAAGTCGAGTTCAACATTAATTGCCCGAGTCAGGGTTTCAGCCGCAAGTTCACGGGTGTGCCTTCGCCCAACGACGGTGACTTCATGGTGCATATGACGAGTGGCTATAAACCTTATGGTAACGGGAAGCTGAGAGCTTACAACTTGACGGGCTATGTGTTCAAGAACGCGAAACAAGAGCTGCGTATGCATGGCTTCGCCGCGGTCAACATCTACAAGATTGTCTCCTATGAAAACGGCGGGATAGATACCATACCCGACAACGGCACCTATTATTATTTCGATGTCATAAAAGATTAAATACCTACAACGATGAAAAGAGTTTTTGTTACCCTGGCTATCCTTGTGATGGCGTTTGGAAATGTGGGCATGGCCCAACAGAGAATCAACCTGAAATCCATGGGAAAGGCCTCCATGTTTGAGTACTATGGCCTTCGCGACAGGAGCGACATAGTCCCGCAGACTGCCTATTTCGAGGATACCTATGGAGAAAAGTACCGTGTCATCTATGAATATGACGAATACGATTACTATCTCACCACCGAAGTCTATGAGGTGTATTGGGATGGCGTCTGGCAGGCTTATGAAATGCTGTGTTACGAGTATGGCTTTTCCGGGGATGTTATCGAAATGCTCGTGAAGGATTTTGATGGTGAGGACTGGATGGACATGGCGAGAGCCACCTATTCATACGAAGACGACCTGGTCAGCGAGATCGTTATCCAATACATGGAAGACGGCAATTGGGTGAACGATGAGA
Source organism: Candidatus Limimorpha sp. (assembly GCA_045132275.1). Classification (GTDB taxonomy): domain Bacteria; phylum Bacteroidota; class Bacteroidia; order Bacteroidales; family F082; genus Limimorpha. The sequence continues at coordinate 94,000 of JBGURY010000013.1, read as the reverse complement.
AGGCTGTGTATAATTACAGCGGTGATGTCTATACCATCCTCTATTGGACCTGGAATGGCAACAATTGGTCGTCCAACGAGCTCTACACTTATACGCGTACCGACGACACCATCGAACTGATCATTCAGTATATGCAAGGTGGCGCGTGGCAAAACGACGAGAGGGCGGTCTTTACCCTTAATTTTGATGAGAAAGTGGAGGAAATCCTTGACCAAAGCTGGGCTGGCACCACTTGGGAGAATAGTGAGTTGACGAGCTATAACTATGAAGGCAGTGTGTTTACAACAAAGACCATTAAACAATGGGAAGGCTCGGCCTGGGTTGATAACCTTCTTTTCACATACGAATATGATGAGAATGGCAATGCCAAACACGGCGAATGCTCCGCGTTTGACGGCGGCAATTGGGAAACAGCCGATGGCGATATCGAGATGGTCTTCGACAATGGCGAAAAGAGCAACGAATACTATGGCTATCTTGCCGATGTGGAGTATGTCGACCTCACCGCTGTCAAAGAAAACGCCCAAGTCTTCAGTTTCTTGGTCTACCCGGTGCCGGCACAAGATGAGATTTACATCGAGGCGGAAGGTTTACAGAAGGCAGAGATCTATAGTCTTACTGGACAGAAGGTAATGGAGAGTCTGTGCGACAAGATGAACGTGAGCGCCTTGTCGTCGGGCCTGTATGTCATGAAAGTCTATGACCGCCAAGGCGGCTGCGCCACGCAACGCTTCGTAGTAAAATAATCAATGCCATGAAAAAGATATGTCTTATCGGACTCCTGGTCTTTTTGGGCTTTGTAACGGTGTCCTGCAACAAGGAAAAGAAAGGTTACACGATCAAGGACATCGTTGGGGAGTACACTTTCTCCAATGCTGCCGATGCTTTTGACGGTTTGGAAACGGATGAGTACACTTATCTCTGCGATGATGCGGTCATTACCATTACCAGAGATGGAAAGAATTCCGTGGATTTCAGGCTCTCATGCCCTAATGAGGAACACAGTGCCCATTTTAATGGCGCGCCTTTCCAGAATGAGAACGATTCTGTTATCAGGATGTCGTACGATTACGGATATGGCAAGTACCCGCCTAATGAGAGCACGGTGATTGCCAACATCTCAAAAATGGATGGCAAGATCCGCCTGCAAGGCCATCACTACTTTTATAGCGGTTCTTCAGGTTGGTCTTACTCCTATTATTTTGACGTGCTCAAGAAATGAGCGCGGCAAACCCTACAAAAAATCCTTCGGCAACGCCGGGGGATTTTTTTTGTTTACTTCTTTAAGGTGATTCTGAAGGTGGTGCCTTCGCCCACCACGGAGGACTTGACGAAGATCTTTCCTTTGTGGTAGTCCTCGATGATGCGCTTGGCCAATGAAAGTCCGAGACCCCAGCCGCGTTTCTTGCTGGTGTAGCCCGGGTTGAACACCTGCTTGATTTTTGACTTCGGGATGCCCTTGCCCGTGTCGCTCAGGTCGAGGTGGATGTGGTCGCCGTCGTCGATGAGGTTGAGCGTTACCTTGCCGTGGTCGCCCATGGCGTCGATGGAGTTTTTGGTCAGGTTCTCCAGCACCCAGCGGAACAGCGACGGGATCAAAGGCATGATCAGTTCGCCTTCGGGCAGGTTGACCTCAAACTCGAACTTCTTGGAGAAGCGTTTCTCGAGATAGTCCATCGTGTCGCGGATGAGGTAGTTGATGTCGGTGGGCTCGGGCGTAGGCACGGAGCCGATCTTCGAGAAACGGTCGGTGACAATTTGCAGGCGCTCGATGTCTTTCTCCATCTCGTAAGTGCCCACGAAAGGCTCGTCTTGCATCTTCAGCAACTCGACCCAGCCCATCAGCGAGGAGAGGGGTGTGCCCAGTTGATGGGCGGTCTCCTTGGCCATGCCGGCCCACACCTGGTTCTGCTCCGAACGACGGGCGTAGCTGAAGAGCAGATAGGCAATCAGCAGGAATAGGGCGAATACGACAAACTGAATGACAGGGTAGTAGCGCATCTGCTGCACCAAGTCGGTGGTGCGGTAGAAGATGGTGGCTTTGCCCTTGTTCATGAACTCGATTTGCAGCGGGTCGTTCTCGTCGCGCATGATGGCCAACTGTTGCTTGACGTAGTTGGTGTCCTGCATCATGAGCGAGTCGAGGTTGCCGAAGCTGAGGATCTGTGTCTGGTCTTCGTTGGTGACGATGACAGGCACGCCCATCGAGTTGAGGGTGATCTCGTCCATGAAGTGGTCGATCATGCCTTCCAGTACGGCCTTCAGCTCGGTGTAGTTCAGCGACTCGTTGTAATACAGCCATTGCACGATGCCGTAGCCTGGGTCGATCTTGATGGGCGGGAACTTGGAGTAGGCTTGTTTCATCTCGTCGTCGAAGACCTTCTTTCCCTCTTGCTCGGGAGGCAGGTTGTTTGACGACAGGATGTTGTCTTTCCCGTCGGTGAGCACCAACGGGATGCTGATGTTGTTACGGATGATGTCGAGGTAGACGGCGGTGTTCTCGTTGCTCGAGATGTCGATGAGGCGGCGATAGGCGTTGGCCAACAGGTCGACACGCAGTTGCTCTTGCTCGCTCACCTTGTTGAAGAACTCCTCCGTCGACTGCATCATGACGGCATGCTGCTCCATGGTGGCGGCCCACATCTTCACCTGTCGCGACTCTTGCTCGGCCAGCGACTTCACGAGGTGGTTGGTGTACCACAACGACGCGCCTATGATGAGCAGGGCGATGATGGCCAAGGCCCACTTCCAGCGCTTCTTGTTTGTATAGAGGTTCGTTTTCACAAAGATAAAAACGAAGTTATGGCTTAAATATTATATCTTCTTCCTCATCCTACCCACGGGGATGCCCAGCTGTTCCCTGTATTTCGCCACGGTTCTGCGGGCGATGGGGTATCCCTTCTCCTTGAGCACCAGCATGAGCTCTTCGTCAGTCATGGGATTGGCTTTGTCTTCGTTGTCGACGGCGTCTTTTAAGATCTTCTTGATCTCGCGGGTCGACACTTCGTTGCCTTCCTCGTTGGTGATGCCTTCGCTGAAGAAGAATTTCAGCAGGAAGGTGCCGTAGGGCGTCTGCACGTATTTGCTGTTGGCCACACGTGAGATGGTGGAGATGTCCAAGCCGACTTTCTCGGCCACGTCCTTGAGGATCATGGGCTTGAGTTTGGTCTCGTCGCCGGTCAGGAAATACTCCTCCTGGATGTCGACGATGGCTTTCATGGTGACATACAGCGTGTTCTGCCTTTGGTTGATGGCGTCGATGAACCATTTGGCCGCGTCGATTTTCTGCTTGACGAACTGCACGGCTTCTTGCTTGTTGCGCGAGTCTTTGCTGCTCGAGAACTCCTCCAGCATCTTGAGGTATTGCTTGCTGATGTGAAGCTCGGGGGCGTTGCGGCCGTCGAGGGAGAGCTCCACGCGGCCGTCTCTGACGAAGACGAAGAAGTCGGGCGTGATGTAATGGATGTTCTTGGTGCCCGAGCTGGAGGCGTCGGCGGGCTTGGGGTTGAGTTTCAGGATCTCGTCGAGGGCGGCTTTCAGCTCGCGGTTGCTGACTTCCAGCTTCTTGGCGATCTTGTCGTAGTGTTTCTTGGTGAACTCCTCGAAGAAGTCCTTGACGATGGTGATGGACAGCTTGTAGTCGTAGTAGGGGTTCTCTTCCTGGAGGCGACTCAGCTGTATCAGGAGGCATTCCTGTAGGTCGCGGGCGGCGATGCCGGGCGGGTCGAGCTGTTGCACAATTCCGAGCACCTCGGTCACCTCTTCCTCAGTGGTGGCCACATTCATCGAAAAGAGCATGTCGTCGACGATGTTGGGGATGGGACGGCTGAGGTAGCCGTTGTCGTCGAGATTGCCGATGATGTATTGCCCGATCAAGAGTTGCTCATCGCTGAGGTCGTGGTAGGCGAGTTGCTGGTTCAGGTAGTCCTGGAAGGTCTCCTCGTTGGCGATGGGAGCCTCGTAGGGGTCGTCGTCGCTGCTGTAGTTGTTGGTTTGCAGGCGGTATGAATAATCGTCGCGGTCTTCTTCCGATAGGTAGTCGTTGATGTCGAACTCGTCGTCTTTGCTGAAGTCGACCTCGTCGTCGTTGTAGTCGTCGTTTTCGCCGTTGTCGGTGTCGTCAACGGTTGGCTCGTTGTCTTCGTAATCGTTCTCGTGGCTGTCTTCAAGGGCGGGGTTGATCTCCATCTCCTCCTTGATGCGCTGTTCGAGTTCGATTAATGGCAGTTGCAGCAGCTTCATCAGCTGGATCTGCTGTGGCGAGAGCTTCAGCTCCTGCCGCTGGGTTTGAGTCAATCGTTGATTAGGCATCTCATTATCGAATTATGAATGCGGAATGTTGAATGCGGAATGATGCAGGATTTACTCTCAATTCAGCATTCAGCATTCCGAATTCCTCATTAATATAAGCAGTTCTTAGGTGTTCTCGGGAACGGGATGACGTCGCGGATGTTGGTCATGCCGGTGATGAAGAGCAGCAGACGCTCGAAGCCGAGGCCGTAGCCCGAATGCGGCACCGAGCCGAAGCGGCGGCTGTCGAGGTACCAGTCCATGGAGGCCTCGGGGATACCGACTTCGTGCATGCGGTCGAGGATCTTGTTGATGTCGGTCTCACGCTCCGAGCCGCCGATGATCTCGCCGATGCCGGGGAAGAGGACGTCCATGGCGCGGACGGTCTTGCCGTCTTCGTTCTGTTTCATGTAGAAGGCCTTGATCTCCTTCGGGTAGTCGGTGAGGATGACGGGCTTCTTGAAGTGCTTCTCGACGAGGTAGCGCTCGTGCTCCGACTGCAGGTCGACGCCCCAGCCGTCAACGGGATACTGGAACTTGCCCTTCTTGTTGTAATTGGAGTTGCGCAGGATATCGATGGCCTCGGTGTAGGTCAGGCGCACGAACTCATGCTCGAGCACGAAGTGCAGCTTGCTGATGAGTTCCATCGACTTCTCTTCCTCTTTCTTGCCCTTCTCTTCGTCTTGCAGGCGCTTGCTGAGGAACTGGAGGTCGTCCATATTATTGTCCAGAGCATATTGGATTAAGTATTTCAGCATCTCCTCGGCGAGGTCCATGTTGTCGTTGATGTCGTAGAAGGCCATCTCGGGCTCAATCATCCAGAACTCGGCCAGGTGGCGCGTGGTGTTGGAGTTCTCAGCGCGGAAGGTGGGGCCAAAGGTGTAGATCTTACCCAGAGCCGTGGCGGCCAACTCGCCTTCGAGCTGTCCCGACACGGTGAGGTTGGTCGACTTGCCGAAGAAGTCCTGCTTGTAGTCAATGTTGCCTTGCTCGTCACGCGGGATATTGTCGAGATTGAGGGTGGTCACTTGGAACATCTCGCCGGCGCCTTCGGCGTCGGAGGCGGTGATTAATGGCGTGTGGATGTTATAGAAGCCTCGCTCGGTGAAGAACTTGTGGATGGCGAACACCATGGCGTGGCGCAGACGCATGACGGCGCCGAAGGTGTTGGTGCGGAAGCGCAGGTGGGCGATGTCGCGCAGGAACTCCAACGAGTGCTTCTTGGGTTGCAACGGGTACTCATCGGGGTTGGCGGGGCCGAATAGTCCGATCTCCTTGACGGAGAGCTCCACGGCTTGGCCGCTACCCATCGAGGCGACGAGGGTGCCCTTGGCCCACAGCGACGCGCCGGCGTGCATCAAGGCCAGTTTTTCTTCCGGGATGACGTTCAAGTCGACGACCAGTTGCAGGTTGTTGATGGTCGAGCCGTCGTTGAGGGCGATGAACGCCACGTTTTTGCTGCCGCGCTTGTTGCGCACCCAGCCCATTACAGTAATCAGATTGTCAGAGGCTTGCATCTGCAAGGCTTGCTTGATTTCTACTCTTTCCATTTTATGTTGATATTCTCTTTAAAAGCGTAACTAATTAAACTGCAAAGTAACAAAAAAAAACGTCACGGTCAGTCAAAATTGCTGTATATTTGCAAAACCTACAATGTACATTGTTCTTATGGCAAACACTTACACACAATTGTACACCCATATTGTTTTCCACACGAAAAGCACGGGTATTGTTATGCGCGATGAGGATTTAAATCGTGTGTTTGAATATATAGGTGGCATTATCCGCAGTGAAGGTTCTATACCGTTTGCTGTTGGTGGTGTTGCCGACCATATTCATATTTTGATGACGTTGCCGAAGACTGTCACCATGTCGGATTTTGTTCGTGTCATCAAGGCGAAAAGCAGTAAGTGGTTGAAAACAGTGGATGCGTATTATGAGCCATTCCAATGGCAGGAAGGTTATGGTGCTTTTAGTGTTAGCCCATCTTTGATGGAACGGACTACAAAATATATTTTCGGTCAGGCGGAGCATCATAAAACCAAAACGTATCATGACGAATATTGCGAAACGTTGAAAGCGTATGGAATCGAATATGATGAACGATATGCATTTGGGGATTGAACGGACTGATCTCCGTCACCCCTACGGGGTTTTATCGGAATCGGATTTTCGTTTGTCGGCAGGAGTTTCATTGCATTCCACAACCTGCCTATCGTCCTGCGTCCCTACAGGACTTTGCTGCACAGATAAAAAAGGATGAAAATGAATATGTTATTAAAACGATGGACATTATTCGATAAGGCAGAATTGATAGTTTTGTGCAATGCTGTGGATAGAACATATCTCTCGGACAGATTGCCTTATCCTTATACTGATGCGGATGCCGATTGGTGGTTGGGAATGGTTGAATTGAATGAAGGTAAAAAGGGAGTTTTTCGTGCTATTGTTGTGGATGGGAAAATTATTGGAAGCATTTCTGTTGAACGTAGTCTAGAAGACCCTAATGAAGGCGAAGTCGGATATATGTTGCTCAAGGAGCATTGGTCAAAGGGCATCGCTACGGAGATGGTTTCCCAGATTTGTGGGATTGCGTTTCGTGAATTATTGTTGGATAGAATTGTAGCGAAGGTATATGAATCAAATGCGGCATCCATCAAGGTTTTGGAAAAGAATGGATTTGTATGCGTTCAAACTTTGAACAATGTAACGACAAAGGAAGGATATACAACGATTTTGCAGGTTTATAGTACACAAAGCCCCGTAGGGGCGCAGGATATTAAGCAGGTGGATTCATCCCCTGCTTTTACACATACGATCATCGCCGGGCCGTGTAGCGTAGAAAGCGAAGCACAAATCCTAGCCACGGCGCAAGCCTTGGCCAAAATCCCCGAGGTGAAGATGCTGCGTGGCGGCATTTGGAAGCCGCGCACCCGCCCCAACGCCTTCGAGGGCAGGGGAGAGCAGGGCCTCGTCTGGCTCCGTGAGGCGAAGCGTGAGACGGGCTTGCCTGTCATCACCGAGGTGGCCACAACCGAACATGTGGAGCTGGCCCTGAGATATGGCATTGACGCCTTGTGGATTGGCGCCCGCACGGTGGTCAACCCGTTCTCGGTGCAGCAGCTCGCCGACGCGCTGAAGGGCGCCGACATCCCTGTGTATATTAAGAATCCCGTTTCGCCCGACCTCAACCTGTGGGTGGGTGCCTTCGAACGTTTCCAGAAGGCGGGCGTGACGAGGCTGGCCGCCATCCATCGCGGTTTCTCATACTATAAGGAGTCGCCCTACCGTAACTTCCCCATGTGGGAGATTCCCATTGAGTTGACGCGGCGTCTCAACGTGCCCGTCATCACCGATGTGAGCCACATTTGTGGCAATCGTGAGTTGTTGCTGTCCACGGCGCAGAAGGCCCTCGACCTGGCTTGTGACGGATTAATGATCGAATGTCATATTAATCCCGATGGGGCGTTGACCGATGCCCAGCAGCAGATTACCCCCGAGGCCTTGAAGATGATGTTGGATGGTCTGGTCTTCCGTTCCAAGCAGTCGGGTGGGGTGGAGCGCGACCTCGCGGGGCTGCGTGGCGAGATCGACGACATCGACGCCGAGCTGTTGCAGCTGCTGGCGCGCCGCATGGAGGTCAGCGTCCAGATTGGCGAATACAAGAAAGAGCATAATGTCACAGTGGTGCAGATGGACCGATGGAAGCAGGTTCTCGACGGGCTCATGGCCTCGGGTCAGGAACTGGGACTGTCGCCCGTATTAATTAATAAGGTGTTCGAGGCCGTGCATCAGGAGTCCATCGAAAGGCAGAGCCGTGTCATGGAAGACGACTAAGGCCCGCCCTTGGGGGACGAGCCTTGCCGTTATACGCCGCCGCGTATATTTTGATGCACCAAATTCAGTAGTATTACGATTACGTTGCAAAAGTAGACCAAGCCCAAAAACTGGGCAAGAAAAACCGTCTCCACTTTTTCAACAAGTATCAACAAATTGGTTATAATTTGCTGATTACAAATAAGATGATGTGATTTTTACTCAGTTGGAGATCACCAATTTGCTACCGTCGTACATGGTGTGGTATTGGATCAGGGGATAGACTGTGGTGCCATCGATGGGGAAGTTGGGCACCATGTTGAAGTCCTCGCTGATGATGATCTGTCCGTTGAGGATGTTGTAGTAGGCGTTGTTGCAATGGTCGACCACATAGGGGAACTCGACCACCAGGCGTGTGGTGTTGCCTTGGCTGTCGGTGCAGGCGTCGGGGTCGTTGGGCGGGATGCGGTCGTAGGCCAGAAACTCGTAGTCGCTCAGTTTGTAGACGATGATGCCTCGGCTGGTGCTCTCGATGTCGGGCGTCAGGTAGAGCCATCCGCTGACGAAGTTCAGCTCCTGGTATTGCAGGGTGTTGGGATAGATGGTGATGTTGGTCGGCAGGATAGGTCTGACGGGGTTTTCGGGGAAGGAATGGCATCCATGGAGAAAGGGGAGGGTTGCCATTAATATTAATAGGTATAGTTTCGTGTGCTTCATCATGCCAATGAAACGTTGTTTTTTCTAAAATCGTATCCCATTACGGGAAAAATGTTATTTTTGCGTCCAAATAAGAGTCGTCATGAAGAAATCCACCCAACTCATTGCCTTCCTGATGGTATTGCTGCTGCTCTTCAGCGGTTGCGCCTCCTCGAAATCGCGTGCCATACGAAAGGCCGAGCGTCAGATGGAGCGTCAGGAGAAGAACGCCGCCAAGCAATACGGCAAGGCCAAGACCGCCCACTACAAGCACCAGGCGAAGAAGACCAAGCGGATGATTAAGAAGGACAAGCGCCATGCCGAGCGTATGCGCCGCCACCAGCGCACCAATCCTTACTTCTGACCTTGGTAGAAAGGGAGTTAAGTCCATTAATCAGAAAGATAGAACGCCCAAAAACGGGTTTGTCACGAAAAATTATGCCTGAAGCGGAAAAAAATCGCTTCGAAATGATTTATTTCCAAATGACTGAAAATCAAAAATATAAAAGGAATGAATATTTTTTATTGAAAAAAAAACGCTGAAAAAGCATATTTTTCTTGTGTACTTTCAAATAAGGTTGTAATTTTGTTGACTTTTAATGCACAATTATGCACCAAACAAAGTAGTATTACATAAAATTACAAGGTATGTTTAAAAATTTACTAATGACCCTTGCCATCGTCCTGGCCACCTGCACGATGACCATGGCTCAGTCGCAAGGAAGACTCAAAGGCAAGATTACCGATGAAACAGGAGAAGGCGTACCATTTGCCAACGTCATTGTTGAAAAAGGCGGATCGCAAGTGGCGGGCGGCTCCTCGGATTTTGACGGTAACTACGACATCAACCCGATTCCTCCGGGAACGTATGACCTCAAGGCGAGCTGTATTGGCTACAATGCGTTTGTTGTGAAAAACATCGTCATTCCGGCCAACAAGATCACCTTCTACCCCATCAAGATGACCAGCGGTGCAATCAAGATTGACGAAGTTGTGGTCATCGATTACGAAATTCCTCTGATCTCGGCGGATAACACGACACAGGGTGCTACCATCACTTCAGAAGAAATCGCGAAGTTGCCGGTCCGTTCGGCCGAAGGCGTCGCCGCCAGCGTCGGTGGCGTGTTCTCGCAAGACGGTGAAGTCGGCTCCATCCGTGGTTCTCGTGAAGGCGCTGTCTACTACATCGACGGTGTGAAGGTCATTGGTAGCTCGAGCGTGCCTCAAAGCGCTATCGACCAGGTGGACGTCATCTTGGGTGGTACCCCCGCTATGTACGGCGACGCCATGGGTGGTATCATCAACATGACCACCAAGGGCCCCAGCCGTCAGTGGGGTGGTGGCATCGAAGCTGAGTATTCGATCGACGGCTACGGCCACGGTCGTCTCGGCGGTAGCCTCCAAGGACCGCTCTTGACGGTGAAGAGAACCAACGCCGAAGGCCAAGAAGAGAAAGACGCCCTCCTCGGCTTCTTCCTCGCCTTCGATATCACGCGTAACAAGTACGGTTACTCCTCCGCTGTGGGTTACTGGCAAGCCAAAGACGATTGGATGCAGAACATCACCCAAAACCCGCTGACCCTCTCGGGCCTCGGCACCGGCTCCAACCAGACTGCTGCCTACACGCATAAGGACAACCTCTACGACACCAGGTTCCTCAGCAACACGGCCAACCAGAGCGTCAACCTGACCGGTAAGATCGACGTGAAGACGGGTAAGAACACCAACCTGACCTTCGGTGGTTCGATGGTGCTGTCGGGTGGCCACTATGCCAACGGCAGAGGCCAGTACTACTTCAACACCGAAAAGAACTACCTGTCGAAGTCGGGCACCTATCGAGGCTATGTCCGCTTCAGCCAGCGTTTCCCGTCAGACCCCGAAAGCACCTCGCTGGTCTCCAACGTGTACTACAGCTTCCAGGCTGACTATTCGCGTTACACCAGCCAGTCGGGCGACCCCGACCTGTGGGACAACATCTTCGGCTATGGTTACCTTGGTAAGTTCAAGACCACCCGCGAGCCCAACTACTACTTCCTGCAGGGCAGCATCGACTCTGTGCTTGTCGACGGACAATACAAATCGTTGAGCAACGTCTGGGTGCTGAACAACTACTACGACACCAACGTCGAGTTCACCCCTGCCGACTACAACCCCAACTTGGCCATCTACGCCAGCAACTACTTCGACCTGTACAGACAATATGGTGCTGAGGGTTACTACAACAACCTCTCCAACATCATCCTGAACAACGGTCTGATCAACGGCATGTCGCCCAACCGTGTCTATGGCATCTTTGCTGTGCCCGGCACCATCCAGACCTACTACGGCAAGGTCATCAACGACCAAATCGCCGTCAACGTCAATGGTTCGTTGACCCTGGGTCGTGGCGACAACTCGCACGATATCAAGTTGGGCTTCCAGTATGAGCAACAGAACAACAGCCAGATGTCGTATGTCAATACTTCATACAACTACAACTACTGGACCCTGATGCGTGACTATGTCAACTACCACATCAGAGAGCTCGACCTCAACAATCCTTATGCGACCAGTTACGACGGCTTCGCCGACACGGTCATGTACAACAGATTGTATGACGCCGACATGCAGTACACCTTCGACGCCCGCCTGCGTAAAGCCATGGGTCTGGCCGTCGACGGTAAGGAGTGGATCCTCATTGACACCTACGATTTCGACAACAACACCGTTCAATATTATGACGTCAACGGTAACCTGAAGACCGGTAAGGTCGACGGAGGCCTCGACATGAGCATGTTTGGCGCCGACGAACTCACCCGTAACGGCAACTTCTCGGTCTACTATTATGGTTACACCTACGACGGTCACAGAAAGTATGGTCTGACCGAGCGTCCCTCGCTGACCAACTTCTTCAACGATACTGATGACGAGGGTGTCTTCACCCGCCCGATCGGTGCCCAGCAGCCCATCTACATGGCTGGTTACATCCAAGACAAGTTCGCCTTCAAGGACCTGATCTTCAACATCGGTGTCCGTGTCGACCGCTTCGATGCCAACCAAGACGTGCTGAAAGACCCCTATATCCTTTATGACTACTATACTGTGGGCGACTTGAGAGCCGGCCGCATCCATCTCGACGACCAGTCGGCTGTCGACATCCCGGACAACATCGGCGATGACTACGCCATCTACGTCAACAAACTGGCTGAAAAGACCGCCGTTGTCGGTTACCGTAGCGGTAACACCTGGTACAACGAAGTCGGTGATGAAATCAGCGACCCGAACGTCCTCGACATGGGTACCGGCGTTTCGCCTTGGATCAAGGACCAATACATTGACATGGACAAGCGTAATGTCGACATCAACTCCTTCAAGGACTACGATCCCGCTTGGAGCATCATGCCCCGTATCGCTTTCTCGTTCCCGATTTCCGACGAGGCCTTGTTCTTCGCCCACTATGATGTGTTGACGCAGCGTCCTTCCAGTGCTTTCTACTGCAGCCCGCTGTACTACTATCGCTTCAACGAACTCTCCGACGACATCGCCAACCCCAACCTGAAGCCCGCTCAGACCATCGAGTATGAACTCGGTTTCACGCAGAAGGTGACCAAAACCTCTTCGCTGACCATCTCGGGTTACTACCACGAGCTGCGTAACATGATTCAGATGTACCGTTTCAATGGTGCTTTCCCGAAAGCCTACAACTCCTTCAGCAATCTCGACTTCGGTACCGTCAAGGGTTTGACCGCCAGCTACGATATGCGTCGTACGAAGAACGCCCGTATCCGCGCCAGTTACACTCTACAGTTCGCCGACATGACCGGTTCGTCGACCTCCACCGCTTCGGCTCTGATCGCCGCTGGTGTGCCTAACCTGAGGTCCACCTTCCCGACCAATGCCGACCGTCGTCACAGCTTCAACCTGACTCTCGACTACCGTTATGCTGACGGCAAGAACTACGATGGTCCCACCATCAAGGGTCACCAGATCCTGTCGAACACCGGCTTCGCCTTGACAGTCAACGGTGGTTCGGGCACGCCCTTCACCGCTTCTCGTACGGTCAGCTCTCCCATCTCGGGTGGCAACAACCTGCTGCAAGGTACTTACAACGGTTCGCGTATCCCCGCTTCGTTCCGTTTCGACCTCCGTATCGACAAGGACTTCAACTTCACCATGGGTGGCAAGGAAGAAGGCAAGAAAGGCCGCGACGCTTTCGTGAACGTCTACCTGCAAGTGCTGAACCTGCTCAACTCGAAGAACATCACTAATGTGTACAATGCCACGGGTAACCCCGATGACGACGGCTACCTCTCCGCTCCTGAATGGCAGCGTGAAATCAACAGCCAGATCGACCCGCAGGCCTTCATCCAGATGTATTCGCTGTATGTCAACGCAGGCGGCAACTACTCGATGCCTCGTCACATCAGACTCGGTATGAGCTTCAACTTCTAAAATGCGAGAGAATTCATAACGATAAATTATTAGTATTATGAAGAATATATTCCGAATTTTGCTTGCGGCGCTGATCATGGTTGGCGCTGTGATTCCTGGAAAGGCTGAGATGTACAAGTATGAGCAGACTGACAAAGGCCAGCGCGCTCAGACCGCAGCCGGATGTACGCCTTCGTCTTCATTCGAATGGCTCGACATCAACAACGTTAGAACGCGTATTAACTCTGGTGGTGACATGTGGTGGGACCTGCCTGCAGGTACTGGTTCCAAGTACTTCATCCCTGCCAACGGCTCCGCTACCTCCCTGTTCGCTGGTTCGCTGTGGATCGCTGGCGTCGACGTCAACAACCAGTTGAAGTGCGCTGCCCTGCGTTTCCGTCAGGTTGGTAACGACTACTACACTGGTCCTCTGACTGTCGATGGTATGGCATCCATCACTCCTGAGACCTGCGCCCGTTGGGACAAGATCTTCAAGATCACCCGTGCCGAGGTCGATGAGTTCCTTAATGCCTTTGACCCTGCCACTGGCCAACTCAAATCAGATTACCAGATGCCGTCCATCATCGAGAAGTGGCCTGCCACGCGCGCCGCTGAAGACCCGGAAGGTATTGCCTACTATCTGGCACCCTTCTATGATGCAGACGGTGACGGTGAGTATCGCCCCGAAAACGGTGACTATCCCTACTACGACATCAGCAACGAACTCTGCCACACCAAGATTCCGACCATGGAAGAGGAACTCTTCGGTACGATGCACGGCTCCATCCTTGCCGACCAAGTGCTGAAAGGTGACCAGACCCTGTGGTGGATCTTCAACGATAAAGGTGCTTCGCACACTGAGTCGGGCGGTCAAGCCATCGGTATCGAAGTCCGTGCCCAAGCCTTCGCTTTCGCCACGAACGACGAAATCAATAACATGACGTTCTATAGCTACGAAATCATCAACCGTTCGACCTACACCTTGACGGGCACCTACTTCTCGCCTTGGACCGACGTCGACCTCGGCTACGGCTGGGATGACTATGTAGGTTGCGACGTGGCTCGTGGTCTCGGTTACGGCTACAACGGTTCGGCTGTCGACGGCAGCGGTGAACCTGAAGCCTACGGTGCCCAGCCTCCGGCGATTGGTATCGACTTCTTCCAGGGTCCTTATATGGATGCTGATGGAATCGACAACCCCAAGTATACTTTCGACCTTCAAATCAATCACTTCGAGATTGATCCCGCTACCTCTGACACCATCTATTATTATGATACTATCGGTCAGACCCAGGTGGTCGACGAGAGCATCAATGGTGTGAATTTCGGTAACGGCATCGTTGATGACGAACGTTTCGGTATGCGCCGTTTCGTGTATCACAACAACAGCTCTGCCGATAACGGTGACCCGAGCACTGCTCCTCAATACTACAATTATCTGCGTGGTATCTGGAAGAACGGCGCCAAGATGCGTTACGGCGGCAATGCCTTCACCGGCAGCGACGTGGTGGGTCCTGAGTGCGACTTCATGTTCCCTGGCGACTCTGACCCGTGGAACTGGGGTACCCAAGGCACCCCGCCCAATGGCGGCTACAATACCGATGGTCTCTACTGGTCTGAAGAGCAATGCCAAAACGCACCTAACGACCGTCGTTTCATGCAGTCGGCTGGTCCCTTCACCCTTGAACCTGGTGCAGTTAACTATATCACCTTCGGTGTGCCGTGGGCTCGTGCCACCTCTGGCGGTGCCTGGGCTTCCGTTGAGTTGCTGCGTGTGGTCGACGACAAGTGCCAAGCTCTGTTCGACAACTGCTTCAAGGTCATCGACGGCCCCAATGCTCCTGACCTGACCATCCGCGAACTCGACCAAGAACTGATTATCTACCTGTCGAATACGGCCATCTCCAACAACTATAAGGAAGGTTACGTCGAAGTCGATCCTGAGATTCCGACTTCTATCGTGACTTCTGTCGAAGTCGTTTACGACTCGATTCACGCTACCCTTGAGAACGGTCACGACACTATCTTCCTCGTTCCCGTCAGCAACCATTCCATTGAGATGGAATGCGACAGAGAGTACCGCTTCGAGGGTTACAAGGTGTATCAGTTGGCTAACGCTGAAGTGGGTGCCGATGAGCTGAGCGATACCGACAAGGCTCGCCTCGTGTTCCAGTGCGACATCCGCAACAACGTGGGCCGCATCCTCAACTATGAGTTTGACGAGTCGCTGCAAGCCAACGTGCCTAAGCTGAAGGTCAACGGCGGCGATGCCGGTGTCACCCACAGCTTCGTCATCACGGAAGACAAGTTCGCCACGGGCGACAACCCGAACCTCGTCAACCATCAAACCTACTACTTCATGGCTGTGGCTTACGCCTACAACAACTACCTGCCTTATTCGCAGGAGCCTGGTGTTGAAAACGGCCTCCTTGGCCAGAAGAAGCCCTACCTTGAAGGTAGAAAGAACATCCAAGTGTATTCCGCAGTGCCTCATAAGATTGTCAACGGTACGGTGCTGAATGCGACTTATGGCGACAAGCCCTCTATCACCCGTTTGGTTGGTGTCGGCAACGGTGGCAACGAACTCGAACTCTCACAAGAGACTATCGACGAGATCTTGAGCAAGCCTATGGCTAACGATTCGACCAACCGCTTTGGTAACCCCAACTACCCGATTGCCTACCACCCGACTTACGAAGCTGGCTACGGTCCTATCGATGTTAAGATCGTTGACCCGCTGAATGTCAAGTCGCATCGCTACGAGCTGTGGTTCGGTGACATGGAAGAGGTGTATACTCATAACATCACTGGCGACATTGAAGTGTTCGGCGACTCCGCCGCGCGTTTGGTGAACCACTGGTATCTGAGAGACCTCGACGAGCCTGTTGATACTTTGGGAATCAACCCCTGCGTGAGTGACACTACCACCATCTATACCAATGAGCAGATGTTCATCGATCGCGGTATCTCCATCAATGTGAGCCAGACTTACGACATCGGCCGTGTCTATGTGGGTACGTTCTTTAACGATGTTGAGCCTGAAGGCGTCGGTCCTGAAGACTATCACCCCTATGAGTATGTGATTGCTCCCAATAATGGTGTGATCACTTCGTCAATCGAGTTTGAGAAACCCGGTGAGCCTTGGCTCGATGGTATCAAGGACGTCGATGTTCCTGAGTCATTCCTGAACTGGATTCGTTCTGGTACGTATGTCGATATGGACAATGCCTCGAACAACGACTACGCTATGTCGTCAAAGACGAACAGTAAGGGCGACAGCAAGCCTTGGGACCCGAGTGAGAACTTTGAGAAACTCGCCAACCGCACTTGGACGCCTGCACTGCTGACCACCTTCTCAAGCCAAGGTGACGACAGTAGGAATCCTGGTCCTATGTTCTCCGCTAGTTCGCGTTACGAGGAAGCCTTCAAGAACACCGCTAGCATCGACATCGTGCTGACTGCCGATAAGTCAAAGTGGAGCCGTTGCCCCGTCATCGAGATGGGTATGGACAAGAACTTGAATGAAGGTGGTGCCGACCGCTTCTTCCTGCGTAGACACGGTTCCATCAACCAAGACGGTAAGACATGTGCCGACCTCGGTATTGCTCCCGATCCGACCGACCCGAACAACCCGGCCTTCATCGGTGAAACGGGTATGGGCTGGTTCCCGGGCTACGTCATCGATGTTGAGACTGGTGCTCGTCTGAATGTGGCTTATGGTGAAGACTCCTATCTAGCCGACATGAACGGTCGCGATATGATCTTCAACCCCGCTAAGGTGCAAAAAGTCACGGCAGAAGACAACACCGGCTATATGCAAATGGTTGACCCAGCTATCTTCCGTGGTGCCGACTCTGAGCCTGTCTTCGGTGGCAAGCACTTCGTCTACATCTGGCGTATGGACTCCATCGCCATGCCTAACTCAGCTCCTTGGAAGCAGGTGAAGAACTACGCCTACGACGGCGGCCAGCTGTTGTACAACACCATGCACTTCATCGAGCAGATGACCAACACTGGTGCTGCCAAGACCATGAACACTCACTTCTACAAGTTGATTGAATGGATTGGCATGCCGATGGGTGTCGAAGGTATGGAATGGCTGCCTGAAGACAACGCCTGCCGCATCCGTATCCGTCTGGCCAAGCCTTACGGTCCTGGCTACGGTTACGAAATGCAGACTGCAAATGAGGACCTGATGATCAACAACCTGAATCCGAAGTACCTCTTCTCGATTGAAGGTTGGGATCCGACCCTCAACGATCCTGAGAAGACAGAGAGCGACCTTAACCTCGTCACGGTGGTGCCCAACCCGTACTATGCTTACGACAGCTATGAGGGCAACGCACTGACCAACAAGGTCAAGATTGCCAACCTGCCTCAAAAGTGCGTGGTCTCCATCTACACGATGAGTGGAACCAAGGTGCGTCAGTTCCGTAAGGACAACGACAGCCCGAACATTGATTGGGACCTCACCAACTTCGCCAATACGCCCGTGGCCAGCGGCTTCTATCTGATCCACATCAAGGACCTGACCAGCGGCGGCGAGCGTGTCATCAAGTTCTTCGGAGCTATGCGTCAAGTTGACCTGAACACATTCTAAACAAATGTAATTGCTAACCCGTAAATAATTTATCATCATGAAGAAATCATTTGGATATATCGTATTGAGTTTCGTAATCCTTCTTGGATTAGGTACTCCTCAAGCATTTGCAGGTAATAAGGACCGTTCGGGACAAGCTGGCGCAGCTGAGTTGTTGATTAACCCCTGGGCCGCTTCGTCGGGCTGGGGCAATGCCGGCATGTCGTTTGTCCACGGCGTGGAAGCCATCTACGGCAATGTGGCTGGTATCGCATCTTGCAATAGCCTCGACCTGAACTTCACCCACACCAGTTGGCTCGTGGGCGTTGGCAACGACACTCGTATCTCCTCGTTCGGCCTTCTGGCCCGCGTGGGCGAGTCGAGCGTGTTGGGCCTTTCGCTCATGACCTTCAGCATCGGTGAAATCCCGATCACGACGGTGCAGAACCCCGACCCGGGCACCCTCGGCACCTACAAACCCAACCTGATGAACATCAACCTGTCGTTCGCCAAGTCGTTCTCGAACAGCATCAGCGGCGGCTTTAACCTGAAGATCATCAGCGAGTCCATCAAGGATATGGGTGGTGTCGGCGTGGCTTTGGACGCTGGCATCCAGTATGTCACCGGTCCCTACGACAACGTGCATTTCGGCATCACGCTGAAGAACATCGGACCCACCATGAAGTTCTCGGGCGACGGTATCTCGCTCCGCGTGTTCATGGATGGCAACAGTAACCAGCAGTTCACGATGGTGCAGCGCGTCGACGATTTCGAGTTGCCCACGCAGCTGAGCATCGCCGCCGGTTACGACTGGCTGCTCGGTGAGACCAGCCGTCTGACGATCGCAGGTAACTTCTGCTCCAACTCCTTCACCAACGACCAGTTCACGCTGGGTATGGAATACGGCTTCAAGGACATTTTCATGGTCCGCGCCGGCTATACCTACGAGAATGGTATCTGGGCCAAGGGCGGCGCCCTTGACAACGACGAGTGCATGAACATCAACAGAGGCCTCAGCGCAGGCGTCTCGGTGCAAGTGCCGCTGTCGAAGAAGGAAAACGGCATGAAGTTCGCTGTGGATTATTCCTACAGAGACACCTACGTCTTCAACGGCACGCACAGCGTCGGAGCAAGAATATTTTTCTAAATCTGACCTCAGATTAAGAAAATATTCGTATTTTTGCATCGCAAAACCAAAGGAAGACCCTTATCTCGGTAAGGGTCTCCTTTTTTGACACTTTTTTTGAGTAAAACCAAAGTCATGTCAGAAATTAAATACTTTACCCCTGAGGGGTTACAGAAACTGAAGGATGAGCTCGACGACCTGATCCTCCGCGAGCGTCCGCGCATCGTGCAAGCCATCCAGGAAGCCCGCGACAAGGGCGACCTGTCGGAGAACGCCGAATACGACGCCGCCAAAGAAGCGCAGGGCCTGCTTGAGGCGAAAATCGCCGAGCTGCAAGACCTCATCTTCAACGCCCGTATCCTCGACGAGTCGAAGATGGACAACTCGAAGGTGCTGCTCTACTCGACGGTCAAGATCAAGAACGTCAAGTCGGGAATGGTGATGACCTACGCCATCGTGCCCGAGAAGGAAGCCAACTTCAAGGAAGGCAAGCTCTCCATCAACTCGCCCATCGGCCAAGGCCTGCTGGGCAAGCAAGTGGGCGACGTGGCCGAGATACAGGTGCCTGCCGGCAAAGTGAATTTCGAAATCATTGAGATCACCCGTTAATACCGACAGTCATGGCTACCATATTCTCAAGAATCATCCAAGGTGAGATCCCTTGCTACAAGATCGCCGAAGACGAGCGTTTCTTCGCCTTCATGGACATCAACCCCGTGGCCGTCGGCCACACCCTGGTGGTGCCCAAACATGAGGACGACTACATCTTCAATCTGGAAGACGACGAAATCGGCGCCATGATGGTCTTCGCCAAGAAAGTGGCCAAGGCCATCGAGAAGGCCGTGCCCTGCAAACGCATCGGCGTGGCCGTCATCGGCCTCGAAGTGCCTCACGCCCACATCCACCTCATCCCCATCACCCAAGAGGGCGACATGGACTTCAAGAAGGAACATGTCCACATGAGCGACGAGGAGTTCCGTGAGGTGCAAAGGCGCATCGTGGAGCAACTGTAACTTTTTCGTGGTATAGGATTTGTAGAGACGGTGCATGCGCCGTCTCTACATTTTTTTTACCTTTGCCGAAAATACAGACTGATGAGAAGAATCACCTTATTAATATGCGCGCTATGCCTGGCGACGGGTCTTTTCGCCCAGGACTTTGACCTGCCTTGCGGTAACATCAACTATAAGCCGGAGGTGCAGACCGTGCTGCTCTTTGCCGACGACAACCAGCTCAACGACCCCGTCATCCCCTTGGAGGACATGACGGAACGCCTCACCCTCTCGTTCGACATCATCGATGGCTCAGGCGAGGTGCTCAACTACACCTTCATCCACTGCAGCCACGACTGGCGGCCCACCGACCTGCACCGGCTGCAATATGCCACGGGCTTCGAGTCGGACCGTCTTGACGACTACGCCTTCTCGCGTAACACGCTGATCGACTACGTCAACTACCAGCTCAGGTTCCCCAAGGACGACATGATGCCGATGCTTTCGGGCAACTACCTCCTCATCGTGTATGGCGACGATATGAACGACCTCTACTTCACCCGCCGGTTTATGGTGGTCGACGAGAAGGCCCACGTGGGCGCCACCGTGCCCCGCTATCCCGACGAGCTGACGCTCACCGACACCCACCAACAGCTCAACGTCAAGGTGAACATGAACAACTATCTGACAGGCCACACACAGCAATACAGCCACCTCACCATCCGCCAGAACGGACGTTGGGACAACGCCGCCGTGGGTCTGCAGCCTACTTACGTCTATCCTGACTATCTCTCGTTCGAGCACCATCCCCAGACCGTCTTTGAGGCCGCCAACCAATACCGCCGCTTCAACACCAGCAACTTCTACTTCCAATCAGAGAACCTGGCCCATATCCGCCAGACAGACGTGTCGTATGAAATCGACATCGCCACCTGCCAGTCGCGGGCGCGACAGGCCTACGCCTCTTACGAGGACATCCACGGCGAGAAGTTCATCTACGTGGAGAACGAAGACCTCGACAACGCCACCGAGGCCGACTACTGCCTCGTCAACTTCTTCTACAAGAGCGAGGCGCCGCTGACGCACGAGGACCTCTACATCATGGGCGCCCTCAACGACTGGTGCTTCAACGAGAGCAACAAGATGACTTACGACTATCGTCTGCACGGCTACACCTGCTCGATGATGCTCAAACAAGGCTACTACAACTTCATGTTCGTCACCGCCGACCGCGCCACCTACGAGATCACGACCGACCTCACCGCGGGCAACCACTGGGAGACCAACAACGTCTACAAGCTGTATTTCTACTTCTACAACGCCCTCAAAGGCTACGACGAACTGATAGGCTATGCCACAGTCAACTCCCACTGACGCTTCGCGTCATCGCAAGGAACGAAGCGATCCAGATATGAACTCCCAATCGTCCGATAGAATCACCCTTTTCGCGGAGGTCCTGCTGCCCATCCCGGTGCCAGGCACCTTCACCTATCGAGTGCCCTATGCCTTGAACGACCAAGTGCGTGTGGGCCAACGGGCCGTGGTGCAGTTCGGCAAGACCAAGATCATGTCGGGTCTCATCGTGGGACTGACCGAGACGGTGCCGTCGGTGGAGGTGAAATTTCTGTCGGACCTACTCGACGACCAGCCCATCGTCAACGAGAAACAGCTGAAGTTCTGGGACTGGGTGAAGACCTACTACATGTGCCACACCGGCGAGGTGATGCAGGCGGCGTTGCCCTCGGCTTTGAAGCTGAGCAGCGAGACGACGGTCGCCCTCTCGCCCGATTATGTGGTTGACTCCGTGGCCTTGAACGACTTCGAATATCTCATCGTGGAAGCCCTTCAGATCAAGCCGAGAATCACCGTCAGCGAGGTGAGCAAGATCATCGGTTTCAAGAAGGTGATGCCGCTCGTGCACAGCATGATGGAGAAAGGCATTCTCGTGATGGAGGAGGAGCTCAACGAGAAATACAAGGCCAAATACGAGCGCTTCGCGCGTCTCGCGGCGGAATACCGCGACGAGGCCAAGATGCAGGAGCTCATGGACCGCTTGGAAAAACGCGCCTACAAACAGCTGGAGGTGCTGCTGGCCTTCTTCACCCTTGGCGGCGACGCCGACAACGACATCATGGTCAAGACCCTCTTGGAGAAAGCCAACGCCAGCTCCACCATACTGAAGGCTATGGTCGACAAAGGCATCTTCGAGGTCGGCGAGCGCAAAGTCAGCAGGCTGAAGGAATTCAAGGAGCAGACCTCCGTCGACTCCATACAACTCACCGAGGCGCAGCAGAAGGCCTATGAAGGCATCAAGGCGGGATTCAACGAGAAAAAGCCCGTGTTGCTTCATGGCGTGACCTCTTCGGGCAAGACCGAGATCTATATCAAGCTCATCAAAGAAGCCGTCGACCAAGGCAAACAGGTGCTGTATCTCTTGCCCGAGATTGCCCTTACCGCACAAATTATCAACCGCCTGAAGGAATATTTTGGCGACAGGCTGGGCGTGTACCATTCGCGTTACGGCACCAACGAAAGGGTAGAGGTATGGGGTCAGGTGCGCGACTTTGAGCTGACCCGGTCGTCGAAGCATCAGATCATCATCGGCTCGCGCTCGTCCATCTTCTTGCCGTATTCTGACATCGGGCTCGTCATCGTCGACGAGGAGCACGACAGCAGCTTCAAGCAGATCGACCCCGCTCCGCGCTACAACGCCCGCGACGCCGCCATCGTGCTGGCCGCCATGCATGGGGCCAACATCCTGTTGGGCTCGGCCACGCCGTCGTACGAGAGTTATTACAACGCCTTGAACGGGCGCTTCCATTTGGTGGAGATCACCGAGCGTTATGGTGGCGTACAGATGCCCGAGATCATCCTCAGCGACATGCGCGTGGAACGGCGCCGCAAGACCATGAAGGCCGACTTCGGCAGCACCCTGTTGGATGCCATGCAGGAGACCTTCGAAGAGCACAACCAGACCATCCTCTTCCAGAATCGCCGCGGCTTCTCGCTGCGCATCGAGTGCGAGGAATGCCATCATGTGCCGCAGTGTATCAACTGCGACGTGAGCCTCATCTATCACAAGAGCCAGAATGTGCTCCGTTGCCATTATTGCGGCTACACGGCCAGCGTGCCGACCGAGTGCCCCGTGTGCCACAGCCCCAACATACGGATGCATGGCTTCGGCACCGAGAAGATCGAGGAGGATCTGAGCCTCGTCATGCCCGAGGCCAAGGTGGCCCGCCTCGACCTCGACACCACCCGCTCGAAGAACGACTACCAGAACATCTTGGAACGCTTCCAGGATAAGGAGACCGACATCCTCGTGGGCACCCAGATGGTCACCAAGGGTCTGGACTTCGACTCGGTGAAGGTGGTGGGCATCCTCAACGCCGACAACATGCTCTCCTTCCCCGACTTCCGCGCCCATGAACGCAGCTTCCAGCTGATGTCCCAAGTGGCGGGTCGAGCGGGGCGCAAAGGCAAGCAGGGCAGGGTCATCATCCAGACCTATGAGCCCGCGCACCCTGTGCTTCAGGACGTGCTGCGCAACGACTTCCGTAGCCTCTACGACAAGCAGATGGTCATCCGTCAGCAGTTCGGCTATCCGCCGTTTTACCGCCTCATCCTCATCCGTCTGAAACATAAGGACTACCAGAAACTCAACCCCGCCGCTGCCGAGTTGGCCGCTATGCTTCGCCCCATCTTCAAGCAGGATTTGCTGGGCCCGGAATACCCTGTTGTTTCAAGGGTCAAGAATCTGTATATCAAACAGATGATGGTGAAGTTCCGTAGGGACTACAACACCCAAAAAGTGAAGGAGTTGATCGCAGAGCAGATCCGTTTGTTCCAGCAGAGCACCGACTACAAATCCGTCCAGGTCCAGATCGACGTCGACCCGATGTGATTTCTATCGCCCCTTTTGGGTAGGGCTTCAGCAGCCATGTCATCCCTGCGGGGGCATGTGGGGGGCATGGGATCTATGGCTGCGTCACGCCAGATTATTTTTCAACGTTTTCCACCAAAACCATCTTTCTATTGAAAAACTCTGTATCTTTGTAAGCAGTTGTTCGGAAAGGCTCCGAGTTTTGTGTTTGTAAAAAAAACTAATTGATTTCAAAATGAAAAAGCTTTATAGAATTGCATTTATAGTTTTACTTTTAATTTCTAATCTGTCATTATGGGCGCAAAAGGCGGATGACTACCGCGCTGCGGCAAATAAGGGAGATAAAGTGGCTCAATTCATGCTAGGAAGTTGTTATTACGAGGGTTCTGGAGTGGCTCAAAACTATAAGCAGGCGGTTTATTGGTACACGAAGTCAGCCGGCCAAGGTTTTGCTGCTGCACAATTCGGTTTGGGTGTTTGCTATGAGAGCGGCGATGGAGTAGCCCAAGACTACAAGCAGGCGATTTATTGGTACACCAAGGCAGCTAACCAAGGTTTTGCTGATGCACAATACTTATTGGGTGTTTTTTATGAGAGCGGCGATGGAGTAGCCCAAGACTACAAGCAGGCGATTTATTGGTGCACCAAGGCAGCTAACCAAGGGCATGCCGATGCTCAAACTTTGTTGGGATTATGCTATTCTGAAGGAGAAGAGGACTATACGCAAGCTGTTTATTGGTATACCAAGGCTGCCAATCAAGGGCATGCCGGTGCTCAAACTTTGTTGGGATTATGCTATTCTGAAGGAGATGGGGTGGCACGGGACGATACGCAAGCAGTTTATTGGTACACAAAGGCTGCCAACCAAGGTAATGCTATGGCACAATATAATTTGGGACGTTGTTATGAGAATGGAAATGGCGTTGAAAAAAATATAAATAAGGCAATAGAGTGGTACACTAAGGCTGCTGAAAAAGGTTATGTTGATTCACAATATAAACTTGGCGAAATGTATAATTATTGGAAAACAATTAAAAACCTTAACAAAGCTATCTACTGGTATTCCAAAGCGGCTGAACAAGGCCATGAGAATGCTTTGCCTCGTTTAGGTTATTGCTATGAAGAAGTTATGACCGCCAGCCCAAAAGACAAAACAATAGAATCCCTCCAAACAATCTGTCCTATTGAGATTAAGGTTAAAGGCTTAAAAGGCGATAGGGATAAAGCCGACTATACAAAGCCAATGACGGTTGTTTTCAAACCTGGTTATATCAAGACTGGGGTTAAAGAGACAGCAGATGTTATTGTCATGGAAATGCAGCTCTATGATGATGAAAATAAACTGATATGTGATGAGTTCTTTACAAATGTCTCTTTTGATAATTACTTTGATGAGATTGTTCTAAATATAGAAAACTCAGACTTTATTATTAGCGTTGACTTGAACCATCCAAATAATATCGATATATATGAATATGATTGGTCATGGTGGTATTATTTTGATTATTATTATGATGATTATGATTTTTATTATAGCTATTCTATTAAAACAAACGACCTCTCTTGGGTAGACTATCTTGCCAATTGGGCATATTATAATTCTTACTATTCTTGTATTGAAGCCAATGCTGAAATAAAAAGCGATGTTATGAATTCATTGAAAACAGTGGCTGAAAAATACCCCAATGGAATTACTACGCAAAGAAAAAAAGAATTACCAACATTTAACCAACTGCAAAAACGGATTGAGACCAATTTTGGCATCTCCAACTACTTTGACCCTGTTACCAAGGATGAGCTTACGGGTAAAACACCGTCGGCAAGATCTTCACAGACAACCAATAACTCATCTTCATCGAGCAATTCAGCCTCTACAATCCGGCCACGACAGGGCACAAACAAGAATGGAGGAGTGAATTCGAACACATCAACGAATTATCAGCCCATCATAAGCGCCGAAAAGAAAAAGACAATGAGGTTCAACGAGACCAACACTAAAGACTGCAATATTGCGGATTTGGTACGCCATCCTTTAGGCAATACGCATATCAACCCAATCACACTTACCAAACGTGAATTCAAGTCTATTCTTAAAGAGGAATACCCAAACGTAAATGTGAAAGAAGATAAATATGACGATTTTGGGTTTTGGGATGACCAGGTCCCTTCTTATTTGGCTTTTCGTGGGAAAAGAGTAAGGTCTTGTGACGTTGATTTTATTGATAAAGACCTATCCGGTTTTAGGTATTATTTCACTTTTAATTGCAATGACTATTCCAAAGAAGATGTGATGGCGTTTACAGAAATCATCTGTGATGAACTGAAACTGGCAGGCGCAACACTGGAAACAAAGAAACTGGGTGAGAATTATGTGTTGGACTATGGTGGGAAACTTGACGGGCATTCTATACATGTAAGCATGACAAAATATGAGAATTCTAATCATTATGGCGTTCATCTGTCGACATATCCCACCCGCTCCTATTACGCTTCCACTTCTAATTCTTCTAGTAGCACCTCCAACTACAAAAGCAAATACTCCCGCTGGCCCTATTACTACTCCAATCCCATCTGTGGCTTCCGCCTCGGATATGTTCAACGCTCGCTGCGGGTTACGGGCGGCGACCTTGATGAGCCCGTCCACATCGACATGTTCGGTGAAGAGAACGAGGTCATTCCCGGCTTCCAGCTTGGCTTCCTCTTCGACCCCAGCGATTGGATGAACATGGGCATGTTCGGATTGAACACGGGCGTCAATTTCGAGATGTTCTTCAACAAATGGGACTCCGCCCCAAGCAATTACTATGACAAGTATATGGAGATGAACCTGAATTTCCCCCTTGACTTGACATTCCATATCCCTTTCAGCAGCGAATCTGCTTTGTATTTACATGGCGGTCTCGCCATAGACTGGGGTATCTACAACCGACTTACCTATAGCCGTAATTCCAATATAGAACCCCTCACTGATGTGTTTTGCAAACACTGGATAGATAATTTAAACCTCTCGTATGAATATGGAGTCGATTTAAGAATGAAGGTTGTCATGCTTTCTCTCAATTACCAAAAAGGTTTTTACGGTCATCCTGTTTTCGAAAACTATACGACGACGATTGATAAGCTGTCGTTGGGATTGTCGTTTGTGTTTTGACAATGCACGGATACAACTGGACTTTCCCGTTTCATTTTCAAACAAACCCTTTTGTCCAAAGAATCCAAAGTGTTTTTGTCTAAAAAACCCTATTTTTGCAGTTTATACGAGCAGCAACAAATTATGAAGAAAAATATCCTTTTTTTACTGGCATTCCTTTGTATTACCCAATTCTCCTTTGCCGCCATCACGGTGAAAGGCCGTGTGTACGACAATTCGACGGGCCATCCCATGGAATACGCCACGGTGCGGGCCAGCGTTTTGCCTGACAAGACCTTCGTGTCGGGCTGTGTCACCGACCCCTCGGGACACTTTACCATGGAACTCGAGAAAGGCCGCTATGAGTTGGAAATCCAGTACATGGGATTCGTCACCACCCACAAAACCATCAACCTCGACGGTACCAAGAGCACCGTCGACGTGGGCAAGATCAATCTCTCGCCCGACAGCCAATTGTTGAATGAAGTGAACGTGGTGGCCGAAAAGAGCACCTACGAGATGACTTTGGACAAGCATGTCTTCAATGTGGGCAAGGACGTGGGCAACACGGCCGGCAACGCCATCGAGGTGCTGGAGAACATCCCCGCCGTCTCGGTCGACGTGGAGGGCAACGTCAGCCTGCGTGGCGACGACGGCGTGCGCATCCTCATCGACGGCAAGGAATCGGGCCTCTCTGGCATGAGCACACAAGACGCCTTACGCACCCTGCAGGGCGACATGATCGAGAGGGTGGAGGTCATCACCAACCCCTCGGTGCGCTATGACGCGGAGGGCTCGGCGGGCATCATCAATATCATCTTGAAGAAAGACAAACGTCAGGGCTTCAACGGCGCGGTCAATCTGCGCACGGGCTATCCTTGGATGTACGGCGCCAGCCTCTCGGGCAACTACCGCCTCAAGCGTTGGAACCTCTTCGGCAGCTATGGCTTCAACAGCCGCTCCAACATCGGCGGCGGCGTCAACCTCACCAAGCGTTTCAGCGACATCATCGAGGGCGACACCCTCTTCACCCAGCTCACCGACCAGACCACCGAGCGCCGCATGCGCCGCATGGGCCACAACGTGCGTGTGGGCGCCGACTACTATATCACGGACCGTGACATTGTGAGCGCCGCTTTCGTCTACCGTTACGGCCGACTGGAGACGCACCCCGTGGTGAAGTATTTCGACGAATACCCACTGACGGGCACCTCCACCTATGACGAGCGCGCCGAGGACTACATGGAATATGAGCCTATGTACGAGGTCACGATGGACTACGACAAGACCTTCGAGCGCAAGGGCCGTAGTTTCAAAGCCAACGTGCGTTATTTCACCAACGCCGAGAACTCGAGTTCCGACATCACCGAGAAGGTCTATCCCAACAAGGAGATGCTGGAGGTCTTGGACGAACTCTATCAAAAGACCGGCAACGACCAGCGCATGCGCAATCTGCAGGCCAGCGTCGACTATGTGCATCCTTTTAGGGAGAAGGCACAATGGGAGATCGGCGCGAAATACACCAACCGCAACATCAACAGCGTTTCGGAGGTGACGGAGCTAGACAGCACAGGACTTTATCATCCTTTGACCGACTACTGCTACGACTACGAATACAACGAACAGGTGGCGGCCGTGTATACCAGCCTCGGCAACGAATGGGGCCGCTGGTCGGGACAGGTGGGTCTTCGCGCCGAGATGACCGACGTCATGACCAACCTGAAGGGCTATGCCCACGACGGCACCGACTCCATCAACGGAGGCAAGCCCTTCGTCGACTTCTTCCCGAGCGCGCATCTCAACTATTCGGTCAACGAGTTCAACCAATTCCAGGTGAGCTACACGCGCCGTATCCGCCGTCCCGGCTTCTGGCAGATGAGTCCCTTCCGGTCGTACAACGACAACCGCAACATCCGCATGGGCAATCCTGCTTTGACGCCGACCTATATGGACAGCTACGAGTTGGGTTACATCCACTTTTGGGACAAGGCCAGCTTCAACTTCACGACCTATTACCGCCATGGCACCAATATGATCCGTAGCTATACCTTCGAAGATGACGGCGTGTTCTACAGCATGCCCATCAACTTCGGCAAAGCCGACGACTTCGGTGTAGAGATGGTGGCCCAAGGCCAGATGACCAAGTGGTGGAACCTCAACGGCAATGTCAACTTCTTCCGTTCCCAATTCAAAGGGACGATCAACGACAAGCCGTACGACGACGCCACTTGGATGCTTTTCGGACGCGCCGTCTCGAAGTTCAAGGTGAGCGACTGGTTCGATCTGCAGCTGACGGCCCATATCATGGGACCGCACAAAGAGCCGTTAGGCACGCACAAGGGCAACTGGTGGATGGACCTGGCCGTGAGCAAGGAAATCCTCCATGGCAACGGCACCATCACCTTCAACGTGCGCGACCTCTTCAACTCACGCAGCTGGGGCGGCGAGTCGTGGGGCGACGGCTTCTGGCAGTACAACACGAGCACGTGGAACCGCCGTTCCTTCTCGCTCAACTTCAACTACCGTATCAACCAGCAGAACATCAAGCGTGGCCGTCCCGACGGTTATGACGACGAAGGCGGTGGAGGCGGAGAGGAGCAACAATCCGAAGAAGGGTATTAAAAAAGAAAAACCGTCACAAATGTGGCGGTTTTTTCATCATAAAGATGCCCTAAAGGCTTATTCGTGTGCAATCACCAAACGTCGCGTTTCTCCGCTGCTGGTCTTGACGAAGTAGATGCCGTTTTGGTATTTGGAGGTCGGGATGACCATTCGCGATTCCTCGGAAACGAAGGTGTCGACCTTTTGGCCCAATGCGTTGTAAATGCTTACTACGCCAAGGTTCTCGCCTTGAATGGTGACGCTCTCGTTGGCGGGATTGGGCGCCAGGGTCAGTGTCGCGTTGCTTTCGCCTATGCCAAGGGTCGTTTCGTAGATGATATTGACTTCGAAGTTGCCTGCCGAGGTGTTGATATACATTTTCCCTTCAAAAGACTCTTTCACGGGAACGTCGACATAGACTTCCACAGTGGCGGACTGCCCTGCGGCTACCGACATGCCTTCGGTGACATCCTGGCCTTCATGCATGCAGCGTAACGCAAAGATGGGGTCGGCGGTAAAGGCGTTGACGGTCACGTCGTCAGCGGTCATGTTGGAAATGGTCAGCAGGCCGGGCTCGTAAGTGGTTTCGTCGCTGTAGATACGTAATGTTTGTGGGTTGACAGTCAGAGTGCCCGTGCAATCGTGTGGTTGGAGGCCGTTTTGCTGCATGGCATTGACCACATCTTGCGCCGAGAAAGGATACAACTGCATCAGCCCTTGGATGGGGATGCTACGGTCGGGCATGATGAGCACGAGGGTGGGACAGGCGTTGATGCCATAGAGATTGAAGACCTCGTTGCCGCCGCCGTCCTTACCGACGGTGGGAAACTCAACGCCATATTCGTTGGCCCATTGCTGGCAGACGGCGTCGCTGTCGATGTAAGAGATCTCGATATAGAACACATCATGCATGTTGCAGCCCATCTGGGTATAGGAACCCGTGATGTAGGGCGAGATCACCTGGCATTGGCCGCAGGAATAGAAGAAGAAGTCGATGAAGACGGCCTGGCCGCGGTCAAGGATTTCAAAGAGGTTGTAGGTCTGTCCGTGGCAGTCGGTGACGGTGAAGTCGACGGCCTCAGTGAGGTTGGTCTGCTGGGCGCGAAGACCCGCGCCAAAGAGCAGGAAGGCAAGGAGAATGTAAAGTTTTTTCATGTTGTGTAGTTGTTCAAGATTAAACTTCGTGTTTTTATCACGAGACTACGAGGCTACGTTAGTAGCCCCGTAATCCCCAATTTGTAAACTAAAAAAGCTCGTCTTTATTGTTTCGAAATCAATTTCACGCTCTCTCCGTTTTCAGTTGCCACACGTACCATATAGATACCAGTTTGATATTGGTTCATGTCGAGGGTGGTCATGTTTCCATCGGCGTCGCTATCGTAGATTACCTGGCCGAGGGTGTTCAACACAGTGATGTGGGTTAATCCCGGTGCGGCGATATTCACGTTGCCCGTGGTGGGGTTGGGATATACGGAGACAGATTCGTTGTTTTCGCTGATCCAGTCGTAACCGTCTACATATATCCATGCCAGCCAGCTGTAAACCTCGCTGCTCACAGAAGCCACATCCATCCAGCCATAGCCTTCGATGCCGAGCCAACGGCTGTTGGGGTTGCCCACATCGGCAACGGCGGGAGCGGGATATTGAATAGAACCGTCATGGTAGAAAGTAAACCAGATGTTTTGTGTGCCGTCGATCTCTACAGGCGTATCGAGTCTGAAGGTGACAACATCGCCGACAGTGCCGGAGATGTCAAACTGTTGGGTGGCAACCAAAGTTTCTGGAGCGGTCTCTCCGCCAAGGTAGAAGTTGACGGTGTAAGTGGTGGCGAATTGTTCCTCGCCAGCGTCCAAGAAAGCGAACTGAGTGAAGGAGCAGCCCTTGTATTCGTTCATCAGCTCCGCGGGGAACATGTAACCCCAGCTGAAGGGCATCCCGATGCCGATAATCTGTGGTGAGGAATAATCACCCACATAGGAGAACCAAGAACCCTCGGAAGGCAGCTGGTCTTGAGTAATCGCGACATTGTTCATTTCCATGGCTTTCAATTGGATTTCGCCACGGTTTTGTGCTTGTGCCATGCTGATCGTGGCAAAAGCGCAAATCAGGAAGAAGAGTACATTTTTTTTCATACTAATAAGGTTTTATGAATGGTTATTTATTGATGATCATATCCTCGCTAATGTGGGTGATGATGGTGTTGCATTCCTCTTGGTCGTCGTAGAAGAAGAGCCATAAGGCGCGGCTGTCGTAGTCGGCGGCTGTGATGTATCCAATGTGGCCGTGACTTAGGGCGTCGTCCATGATGCGGTCGCCTTGCTCTTTTTGCCGCTGCAAAAAGCCATAGGTCGCCGAGTCTTCGGCCCTTGTCATTGCCGAAGGAATCTCTCCGTCTCCCGCGGTCGAGTTCTCCTGGATTTTCTCCTCTATCAACCCGACGACGATGGCGTGTGAAACGGTCAGAAGGTAGTCGTCGTAGGAATTGTCCGTGGCTTCATGCTCAACCTCGCCTTGGCCGATGATGATGGCGGTACTAGGCAGCAACGAATCGGGAGTTTGGAAGCTGTTCATGATCTCACGAATCTTCTCGGCGACAACGAGAGTGTATTTCTCGATGTCTTCTTCAGGTATCAGGCTGATGTCTGTCAAAGTATCGAGGACGGCGTCGTCTAAGAAATCGGTTTCGAGGCCGACTCCCACCATCATAGGATTGTCGTCGCTGGGACAATTCAAGTCGACGGCGTCATAAGACATGAAGCCGAAATCCCGTTTCAGTGTTTCCCAATCCGATTCATTGTCGGCTTGCAGCATCAAGGCGTCGATGCTCTTCCCGTTGACGGACAAGTCGCCGAGATAAGCCACCGTGAGGTTGGCGTTGTCGGCATACTTGCAATAGATCTCCAGCGCCGCTTTTTCGCAGGTTTTCTCGTGTGTTTCCGTCGTTTCCTTGCAGGCCGACAGCACCATCGCAAGGAGCAAAACGAGATATGGAACGAGGCTTTTCATCGTTTTGAGTTTTGTTATTTGATGACTTTGTTGGCCAAAAGCATGATGTCCTGCACCGTGCAGCCGTTGTTGCAGACGAAGTGGATGGTTTGGTTCTCCACGGTCACTTCCTCGGCCACGGGAAGTTCGTTCTCGGGTTGGCCTTGGCGGGTCAGACCGATGACGGCAACGCCGGCGACAAGGCTGGCTGCTGCCGCGTAAGGTATCCAACGTTTGCGACGTCGTGTGATGGGGAAGTCCACAGTCTCTTGTTGCTGGGCTTGTTGTTGGGCAAGTTCGGCAAGGTGCAACAAGGCGGCATCGTCGGGAAGTGTTTTCTCGGCCTGCTCTTGCCAGTCTTGCTTGCGGCGATTCCAAATGGTTTGGAAGTCGTCGTGTCGTTTGGGGTCCATCGTATTATTGTTGTTTGTGTCCATTATAGTATTGTGTTGTTTTCTTTTTCATACATCTGTTTGAGTTTCCGTTTGACGCGGGCGATGCGCATGGCCACCGCACCCACCGAACTGCCGGTCATGTCGGCGATTTCCTTGTAGGAGAAGCCATCCAAGAACGCGCGGATGGTCGTGCCGCTTTCTTCAGGCAATGCGTCGATGAGCTGTTGCAGCTGCTGGTAACTCTCGTTGCCCGGTTCTTCGTTCTTTTCCTCTGTACCGACCGTTTCAAGGGGCTCCGTTTGTAGCGTTCTGTCATCTTTGCGTCTCAACATCAACATGGTGTTGGTCGCCACGCGCCATACCCATGTCTTTTCCGAGCTGCGTCCCTCGAAGGTCCCGAAGCTTTTCCATAGACTGATCAACACTTCTTGCATGCAGTCTTCTGTCTTCCATGCTTTTCCGACGTTGTAATCGGAACAGATATGCCAAATCATAGCCTTGTGTCGCAGCACAAGGGCATTAAAGTCGGCCTGGCTTGTTCCGGAGTTGCTCATGTTGGCTCCGTATGATTCGGAAGACTCCATTTTTTTGTCGGTCTTTTGCTGGTTTAGGTGCAAAGGTGTTTTGAATAATAACACGACTCTGCATTTTTTCCATAATTCAACTTTTTTTTCTTGCTTTTGTTATGTTTTTCGTTTTTCTGCACCTAAATAAATATAATTGTTAGACCTATTATTTGAACAACTAAACGATTACAAGTATGAAACGTACATTTATCTTTACAGTTCTGACCTTGGCACTCATGATGCTCAGCCAGAGCGCGTTTGCCTGGGATTATTATGTCAATGGCATCTATTATCGCAAAGTCACCCAACAACTTCCTGGTGGCGGTTGTGGCGAAACCATCCTCATCGTGGTGAATGACGACTACGAGAACACCTATTCGGGCGATGTGGTCATTCCCGAATCAGAGACCATCAACGGGGAATCCTTCAGAGTGACCTACATCGGTAGCGAGGCTTTCTACGGTTGCGTCAACCTCACTAGCGTCACCTTGCCCAATACCATCGTGAACATCGGTTTCCATTCGTTTGCCAACTGCCCTCTTTTGGAGTATCTCGAGATCCCTGCCGGCATGCAGCAGATCAACTCGAATGCCTTCAGCTATTGCGAGGAACTCGATTACATCTTCATTCATGACACAGAGCCTTTCTTCCTTTGGGATGACGCTTTTGCCGACATCAACGACCATGTGCATATCGTGGTGCCCTGCAACTGCATCGAAGCCTTCGAGGCCTCCGAGGAATGGCAAGGACTGCAACTCTATGACGATTGCGGCCATGTAGGCGTCGGAGAATCCGAGATGGCCAAAGTGGACGTTTATCCCAATCCCGCTTCGGAGACCCTCACCATCGAAGCCGAAGGTCCCGTGACCCTTGTCGATGAAATGGGCCGCGTCGTAAGAACGCTGTTCGTGACCAGAAAAGAAACCATCAGCCTGGAAGGCCTTTCAAGTGGATTCTATTTCGTGAAGGCAGGTGATGTGGTGAAAAAGATTTTAGTGAAGTAAGAGGTTTGACTTGTTTACTACAAAACAATTCCGAACGCAGGTTTGTGTTCGGAATTTTTGTATAGTTTTAGGTCATTTTAGATAAAAATCTCCTATCTTCGCGCCAACGTTTTATGCATAAAACCTTGCGCTTATGATTTCTTTTTTCCAACCTGATAATCAACGCATTATAGCCGTTGATTCCAAATCCGAGCTTTCAGGGGAAACCGTTTCCAAACTGTCATGGCTTTTCGGTAATGCCGAAAAAATCGAAAAAGACACGGTGAAGGGCCATTTTGTCGGTCCGCGTCGCGAGATGATCACCCCGTGGAGCACCAACGCCGTCGAGATCACCCAGAACATGGGTGTCAAGGGCATTGTCCGCATCGAGGAGTTCTTCCGTGTGGAGTCGAAGAAGGCTCCCTACGACCCGATGCTGCAAAACCGCTACGAGAACCTCGACCAGAAGGTGTTCACCGTCGACCGTAAGCCCGAGCCGCTGCAATACATCGACAACATCGAGGCCTACAACGAACAGGAAGGTCTGGCCCTGAGCGCGGATGAGGTGGAATACCTGAAAGGCATATCCGCAAAGATTGGACGTAAACTCACCGACAGCGAGGTGTACGGCTTCGCGCAGGTCAACTCGGAGCACTGCCGCCACAAGATCTTCAACGGCACCTTCGTCATCGACGGCAAGCGCATGCCCAACACGCTCTTCGCCCTCATCAAGAAGACCTCGAAGATGAACCCCAACCGCCTCGTGTCGGCTTACAAGGACAACGTGGCCTTCATCCTCGGCCCCAAGGTGGAGCAGTTCGCTCCCGCCGAGCCCAACAAGCCCTCGGCCTTCCAGATCAAGCCCATCGAGACGGTGATTTCGCTGAAGGCCGAGACGCATAACTTCCCGACCACTGTGGAGCCCTTCAATGGCGCCGCCACGGGCACGGGCGGCGAGATCCGCGACCGTCTGGCCGGCGGTCAGGGCAGCCTGCCTCTGGCGGGCACTGCCGTCTACATGACCTCGTATCCCCGCACGGAGCAAGGCCGTGAGTGGGAGAAGGACATCGAGCCGCGCCAGTGGCTCTACCAGACGCCCGAAGAGATCCTCATCAAGGCCTCCAACGGAGCCTCCGACTTCGGCAACAAGTTCGGCCAGCCCCTCATCAACGGCAGCCTGCTGACCTTTGAGCACAGCGAGAAAGAAGTCCTGGGCTACGACAAGGTCATCATGCTGGCGGGCGGCATCGGCTTCGCCAAGGTGAAGGACGCCAAGAAACTGGAACCCGAGGAGGGCGACGTCATCATCGTGCTGGGCGGCGACAACTACCGCATCGGCATGGGCGGCGGCGCCGTGTCGAGCGTCGACACAGGCCAATACAGCAACGCCATCGAGCTGAACGCCGTGCAGCGCGCCAACCCTGAGATGCAGAAGCGTGTCAGCAACGTCATCCGCGCCATGGCCGAGAGCGGCGACAACCCCATCCGCAGCATCCACGACCACGGCGCCGGCGGCCACCTCAACTGCCTCTCCGAGCTCATCGAAGACGCGGGCGGCGTGGTCTACGTCGACAACCTGCCCGTCGGCGACCCGACGCTCTCCGACAAGGAGATCATCGGCAACGAGTCGCAGGAGCGCATGGGCCTCTTGGTCAACAAGAAGGACATCGCTCTCATCAAGGAGACCGCCGAGCGTGAGCGCGCCCCGTACTACGAGGTGGGCGAGGTGACGGGCGACGAGCGTCTGCGTTTTGTCCGCAAGAAAGGCAAGGCCCCCATCGACTTGGCCATCTCCGACTTCTTCGGCAGCGCTCCCAAGACGGTGCTCATCGACAAGACCAAGCCCTATCACTTCAAGAAGATCAGCTATACCAAGCGCGACATACACAAATACCTCAACAACGTGTTGCAGATGGAAGCCGTGGCCTGCAAGGACTGGCTCACCAACAAGGTGGACCGCTCCGTGACGGGTCGTGTGGCACAGCAGCAGTGCGTGGGTGAGGTGCAGCTGCCATTGAGCAACCTTGGCATCAGCGCCTTGGATTACAACGGCAAGCGCGGCATCGCCACGGCCTTGGGTCATGCCCCCATTGCGGGTCTTGTCGACCCCGCCGCCGCCTCGCGTCTCTCCGTCTCCGAGGCCTTGACCAACATCCTCTGGGCCCCCATCGAGGGGAACCTCGAAGGCGTCTCTTTGAGCGCCAACTGGATGTGGCCCGCCAAGCAGCAAGGCGAGACCGCCCGTCTCTACGAAGCCGTGAAAGCCCTGAGCGACTACTGCGTCGCCTTGGGTATCAACGTGCCGACGGGCAAGGACAGCCTCTCTATGACGCAGAAATACCCCGACGGCGAGAAGGTCGTCGCCCCCGGCACGGTCATCGTCTCCGCCGCCGGCGAGGTGTCGAACATCCGTCAGGTGGTGCGTCCCGTGATGAAGGCCGACGAGAACACCGAGCTGCTCTACATCGACTTCTCCAAGGACGGCTTCGAGTTGGGCGGCAGCAGCTTCGCCCAGAGCATCGGCGCCATCGGTCAGGCCGTGCCCGACGTGAAGAGCGTCAACTACTTCAAGAAGTGCTTCAACGCCATCCAGAAGCTCATCGAGAGCAACCTCGTCTTGGCCGGCCACGACGTGTCGGCGGGTGGCTTGATCACCACGCTGCTGGAGATGAACTTCGCCAACACCACCTATGGCATGAACCTCGACCTGAGCGCCTTCGACAAGGACGACCTCATGGCCGTGCTGTTCTGCGAGAAGCCCTCGGTGGTCATCCAAGTGTCGAACGACGGCATCGCCAACCGCATGCTGCGCGAGCTGGGCATCGCCTTCAAGGTCATCGGCAAGCCCATGGCCAAGCGACATATCGCCCTGGTGCATGGCGACCACAACTATATCTTCGACATCGACGAGCTGCGCGACACGTGGTTTAAGTCGTCGTACCTCCTCGACCGCAAGCAGAGCGGGGCGCGCAAGGCCATGGAGCGTTTCATGAACTACAAGAAACAATACCTGCACTATAGCTTCGGCCGCAAGTTCACGGGCAAGGCCGCCGACATGGGCGTCGACCTGCACCGCCGCAAGCCCTCGGGCATCAACGCGGCCATCATCCGTGAGAAGGGCTGCCAGTGCGACCGTGAGATGGCTTACGCCCTCTATCTCGCCGGCTTCGACGTGAAGGATGTCACTATGACCGACCTCGCCACGGGCCGCGAAGACCTCAAGGACGTCAACATGATCGCCTTCGTGGGCGGCTTCTCCAACTCCGACGTGCTGGGCTCGGCCAAGGGCTGGGCGGGCGCCTTCCTCTACAACAAGAAGGCCAAGAAAGCCCTCGATGACTTCTACGCCCGCGAGGACACCCTCAGCCTCGGCGTCTGCAACGGCTGCCAGCTGATGATGGAACTCGGCCTGCTCTATCCCGACCACGAGGAGCACCCCGTGATGATGCACAACGACTCGCACAAGTTCGAGTCGGGCTTCCTCAACGTGGAGATCGCCCAAAACGAGAGCGTCATGCTCAAGTCGCTGTCGGGCCGCCGCCTCGGCGTGTGGATCGCCCACGGCGAGGGCCGCTTCTACTTCCCCTGCTACCGCGACCAGTACAAGATCGTGATGAACTACGGTCAGGACGAATACCCAGGCAACCCCAACGGCAGCGACTGGTCGACGGCGGGCATCTGCTCCAACAACGGCCGCCATCTGGCCATGATGCCGCACCTCGAGCGCGCCTTCCTGCCCTGGCAGTGGGCCTTCTATCCCGACGAGCGTGTAGACGACGAAGTCAGCCCCTGGATGGAGGCCTTCGTGAACGCCCGCAAGTGGGTGGAGGAGAACAGGAAGTGAGCTATGGCGAAGGAGAAAATCAACAAGACCAACGCCTGCCGTATCCTCGACGCGAAGGGGATATCATATGAGCTGGTGCCTTACGAGGTGGACGAGAACGACCTCGGGGCGCAGCATATCGCCGACCAGCTGGGCGAGGACATCGACCAGGTGTTCAAGACCTTGGTGCTGAAAGGCGACAAAATCGGTTATTTCGTCTGCGTCATCCCCGGCAACGACGAGCTCGACCTGAAGAAGACCGCCAAGGCCACGGGCAACAAGAGCTGCGACCTCATCCCGATGAAGGAGCTGCTGCCCCTGACGGGCTATGTGCGCGGCGGCTGCTCGCCCGTGGGCATGAAGAAGCCGTTCCCCACCTTCATCCACGAGACCTGCGAGCTGTTCGACTACATCTACGTCAGCGCGGGCGTACGTGGCCTCCAGTTCAAGCTCAATCCGCAAGACTTGATACAGGTGGTGGAGATGACCGTCGCCGACTTGACCATCTTCGAACTCGGACAGAAATGAGTTACACTATCCGCAAGTCCATCTTGGCCGACCTGCCGACCATCTTGAATCTTCGTGACCAGGCGCGCGAGATTATGCGCAGCTATGGCAACGTCTTCCAATGGCCTGACGGCTATCCGCGTGACGATATGTTTCGGAAAGACATCGAATTGGGCGGCAGCCATGTCATGCTCGACGAGGCCGGGACGGTTGTGGGCACCTTCGCCTTGCTGCCCAGCCCCGAGGTGACCTATAACGTCATCTACGACGGCCAGTGGCTCGACGACGCGCCGTATTATGTCATCCACCGCATCGCCAGCACGCCGGGTTCGCACGGCGTTTTGGACGCCCTCTTGGACTATTGCGAGAGCCAAGTGGACAACATCCGCATCGACACGCACGAGGCCAATGTCATCATGCGCAAGGGTCTGGAAAAACACGGTTACCAATACTGCGGTATCATCCACCTGCTCAACGGGGACGAGCGGCTGGCCTTCCAAAAACGTTGCCGATAAGATACAAACTAAATACTATTCGGTTTCCTCGATGATTTTATCCTCCTCGCTCAAGTCGGGGATGAGCCGTTGGATGACCTTGAACCGATAGAAGAAGCGCATGGCGATGACGCGTATCACCGTGTAGGCCGGGATGGCCACCAGCATGCCTACCACGCCGCCGATATGGCCCGCCATAAGGAAGACGATGAAGATCTCCAGGGGATGGGCTTTGATGCTCGTGGAGTAGATCAATGGCTGGAAGACGAAGTTGTCGATCAGCTGGACGGACAGCATGATAGCCAAGATGATGAGTCCGAAAACCCATACGTTCACATCGAGCCCGGCGCCTACGCCGACCTTGAGGATCATACCCAAGATGGCGCCGATGGCCTCACCGATGATGGGACCCACATAGGGGATGATGTTCAGGATGCCCGCGATGACGGCGATGCCGATGGCATAGCTGACGTCCAAGCGGGCGATGAGCCAGATCCCGAGGAAGTCGAGCAAGGCCACTCCCAGCATCTCCAACACCAAGCCCACGAAATAGCGCGAGAGCAGCTGCCTGATCTCGCCTAAAGTCTTGCTGACCGTCGGCTCAATTTTGTCGGGTACAAACGCGCAGACAATCTTGCCAAACAGGTTGGGGTCTTTCAGGAAGAAGAACGAGATGAACGACACGGTGAAGAGGCCTACGAAGATGTCGACCACCACACCCGCCAGGGAACCCACAAAGCCCGTCACGCCGCTGAAACTCACCAGCTTTGAGAGCTTGGACATCAAGACGGTGACCAGGTTGAAATCTTGTCCGAGGCTGGGGAACAGCCCGATCAGCCATTGGTTGATGCCGTCCACCCAATTCGTCCCCGGAGCGGTCGTCTCGCTGGCCGCTGTGGCGTCGTTGATGATGTGTCCCACCATGGGGATTAGTACGGTGATGATCAACGCCAGCAAAGCGATGATGATGAGAATGGTCAGCAGCGCCGACAGCCAGTCGGGGATATGGAACTTCTTGATGCGGACCTTTCTGAACAGTTTCATGATCGGTTGCCCAATCAGCGACACCACCACGGCGATCAGGATGTAGACCAGCACGTTTTTGAAGATGCAGCAAAGGGCGATGACGGCCGCCAATCCCGCTAACTTGATGATGTAACCAGCTAGTTTGTTGGTGTTTTTCTCGTTTTCCATAAGGCTGTCGGTTGTGATTTGTGTGACAAAAATAGTATTTTTTCTGTCTCTGTACACGATTTTTGCTATTTTTGCGTTCGCTTAAAAATAAGTCTCACCTAATCAAAAAAACACACAACCCAATGAAGCGCATCTCTCTTTTCCTGATACTGTCCCTCTTTGTTTTCGCACCCCTGACGGCCCAAAACTATGTGCCTACCACGCCCGGTGCCGACACCCTTGACGACCAGCGTATCCACGACCCGAACTCGGGCAAGGACGTCGTCGAAGAGTCGACGGTGATGGAGATGCTCGACCTGGTGAGCAACCTCAGTGTCACCAAGGACGTCTATCTGGAGATCGACAGGGATGTGTGGAACAAGTACGGTTTCGCGGAGGACGAGGTGCCCGTTTACGACGACAGCGTCTACATCCGTCGCATCCAGGCTTTGGCTTATGAGTCCACCGTGCCGTTGACCTACAACGCCCACGTGAAGGGCTTCATCGATTTGTACGCCAACCGCCGCCGCAAGCAGACGAGCCGCATGTTGGGCCTCTCTTACGTCTATTTCCCGATGTTTGAGGAATACCTGGCGAAGCACAACCTGCCTCTGGAGCTCAAGTACCTCGCCATGGTCGAGTCGGCGCTGAACCCCACCGCGGGCTCGAAGGCCGGCGCCAAAGGTCTGTGGCAGTTCATGAGCTTCACGGGCGCCGAATACGGCCTGAGGGTCAGCTCGTTGGTCGACGAGCGCTTCGATCCCGAGAAGGAGACCGAGGCCGCCTGCCAATACCTGCAGAGCCTCTACGCCCGCTATGGCGACTGGTTCCTCGTGCTCGCCGCCTACAACTCGGGTCCCGGCACCGTCAACAAGGCCATCCTGCGCGCCGGTGGTGTCAGGAACTACTGGGCCATCTGGCCGTACCTGCCCGCTGAGACGCGCGGCTACGTGCCCGCTTTCATCGCCGTCACCTACGTGATGAACTACGCCCCCGAGCACAACCTCTATCCCATGAACCCCGGCCTGCTGATGCACGGCACCGACACCGTCTCGGTGCGCAACCGTGTCGCCTTCGACCAGCTCCACGAGTGCATCGGCGTGCCTATGGAAGACCTCCGCTTCTTCAACCCGCAATACACCAAGGGCATCATCCCCGGCACCCCGGACTATCCCTACGAGCTGCGCATGCCCACCAAATACACCCTGCGTTACATCCAACTCGAGGACAGCATCTACAACTACGTGAGCAAGGCCGAGAAAGTGCGCGAGGTCATCGAGGAGAAGGCTGAGACCGTCAGCGACAGCTTCATCCACACCGTCAAGAAAGGCGAGAGCCTCGGCAGCATCGCCCGCAAGCACCACTGCACTGTGTCGAACCTCAAGAAGTGGAACCACCTCAAGCGCGAGACCATACGTCCCGGACAGAAGCTCACCATCTACCGCTCGGGCGGCTCTGGCGCGCAGGTGAAGAGCGACAGCGGCTCCAGCAGTAAGAGCAGCAAGAGCAACAAGTCGGGCGGCTCGAAGCAGTCCGTCAAGACCCATACCGTCAAGAAAGGGGAGACCCTCAGCTCCATCTCCCGCAAGTACGGCTGCACCGTCAAGGAGCTCAAGACTTGGAACAACCTGAAGAGCGACAAGGTGACGATCGGCCAGAAACTGAAAATCAAGAAGTAAAAACTAAGGTCCCTGAGCTCGTCGAAGGGCCGAAGGGCCGAAAAAAATAGCGGTCCCTGAGCCTGTCGAAGGGCCGCCTTAAATAAAGAACAGACACCCCCTACAAAAAACTTAATACCATGAAAAACTATTTGAGAATCGCGGCACTCCTCCTCATTGTCGGCCTGATGGCTTCGTGCGGCGAGGAGCGCCCCAACCGCAAGGAACGCTCGGTGGGCGGCACCTCCGAGATTTTGGTCGTCACCCAGAACAAAGACCAGTGGGACGGTCGCATTGGTGACTCGATCCG
This sequence comes from Candidatus Limimorpha sp., assembly GCA_045132275.1. Taxonomy (GTDB): domain Bacteria; phylum Bacteroidota; class Bacteroidia; order Bacteroidales; family F082; genus Limimorpha. The sequence goes on along the minus strand of JBGURY010000013.1, from coordinate 51,583 downwards.
TCATTTCTTCCTCGACTACCAGTACGGGTTGCCGCAGCCCGAGTCGCGCAACGAGCTGGCCCACGTCACCACGCAGGGCTTCTCCGACCTCTTCAAGAAGCACAAGTGCATCCTCGAGGTGGAGATCAACCCGAGCCTTGAGAAGGCCATGGCCGAGACCTCGGAGGACGCCGTGGCCGCGCCGCAGCGGTATGTGAAGATCAGCGCCCCCAGCATCACCGCTTGGGTCGAGTATTTCGACCGCAACAAGGAGGTCTACAAGAATTGGTACGACAAGGTGGAGCGCGAGCGCATCCTCAACTTCTTCCGTCCCGATGTCGACAACGCCGTCGTCGACGCCATCGCCAAGAAGTTCGGCTTCAAGCTCACCGTGCCGCAGGGCTTCTACATCGCCAAGAACCAGCCCAACTTCATGTGGCTGCGCAAGGAGCTGGAGAAGTCGAGCGCCGACCTCGTCATCTACCAGACGCCTTACAAGGACACTTTGCAGTTTGAGGCCCCCAGCCTCATCGCCATGCGCAACATGATGGAGGGGCAGTACATCCCGGGTCCGTCGGAGGGCTCTTATATGGGCACCGAGACCGAGTTTGTGCCGCCTTTGGTGACCACCGTCAACGACTATCCCGCGGGCTATGCCCGTGAGATGCGCGGCATGTGGAAGGTGGAGAACGACTACATGGGTGGTCCCTTCGTGTCGTACACCTTCGCCGACAGCCGCACGGGCAACCTCGTCACCGTCGAGGGCTTCTACTACGAGCCCAACCAGAAGAAGCGCATGCCGATGCTCCAGCTCGAGGCCATCGCCTACAGCTTGAGGTTCGTCGAGGGCGAGGAATAGGGGAGGAGATTCCCTGCGGGAATGGAATATCCGTGGTGGTTATTCAGCGGCGGCAGGTAATGCCTACTGACCGCTGACACCATTAGCCGCCGCTTTTTAACTGGCAAACACACCTCCATTCCCGAAGGGAATCTCATTTAGATTAATTCCGTACCTTTGTCCCTGAAAAAATGATTATGCCTGAACAGCAGTTAATATGGTTCAAAACCGAGCAGCGCGAGGGCAAGACCCTGGTCTTCGACCCTTTGCGCCGCCGTTATGTCGCCTTGACGCCTGAGGAGGAGGTGCGTCAGAAGACTTTGTACCTCTTGGTGGAGCACCTCCGGGTGCCGGCGGGGCGGTTAGCGGTGGAGTATTCCCTCAAGGTGAACGGTTTGGACAAGCGCGCCGACGCCGTCGTCTTCGGCGCTGACGGTCTGCCGTTGATGGTGGTGGAGTGCAAGGCCGCCACGGTGGCCCTCACCGACGCCGTCCTCGACCAGGCGTTGAGGTACTACTCCGCCATGTCATACCGAGCCCAGGGGGCGAGTGTATCTATAGTGTCCCCCAGGTTCCTTCTCCTCACCAACGGTGTTGCTGTTTACTGCTACAAGGCCGAGGGCCAGGCCCTTGTGCCGATGGACCATCTGCCCGCCTACGCCGAGATGCTGGGGTAGGATGGAGAAAATTCCCCGATCCCCTTGCGGGTTGAAGAAAAAGTGATCTTTTTACATTCTCGCCTGCAGCGTATCAGCATCTATCTCCATTCTACTGAAAGCGAACCATTTTTTCCCCAAGTCCTTCAGGGAAGCCCCGATATGATAGACGGTGTCATCGATGCAGAGGAATCGGTCATGGGCTTTGTGGAACTCGTCAATGGCGACAGGCTGGTATTGTGCGTTGTGGCGTTGTAGATCGAGTGCCAGCTGTTGCGTGATGCTGTGCGTATAGATTTGAGCGCTCACCCCGTCGCTGCGTTTGTCAAGCAGGGTCAAGACTGTATCATCAACATAATTGTCGAACAAGATGACGCGCCTCTTGGCACTTCGGATGAGTTCGCTGACAAAAGTGTAGGCATCAAAGATTTGCCCGTCGTAGAAGATCCCTTCCGCAGGAGGCAGCGCGGTGCGAACAAAGAAATCTATCTTCTCCTCCGCTTGGCTCATCCTGTGTTCCAACCGCTCAAAACGTTGGTTGAAGCTGTAGCCTTTGAGGAGGTGATCTTTCAGAACACTGCTGGCCCACCTGCGGAACATCGTTGCGTTAATGCTGTTAACGCGGTAGCCAACGGAAAGTATGGCGTCGAGGTTGTAAAACCGTGTCTTGTAGAGTTTGCCATCTGCGGCAGTATATTCCAAAATGGAATGAACTGAATTTTCATCTAGTTCGCCGCTTTTGAAAATATTATTCAAATGTTTTGAAATAGCAGGTTGTTTCACTCCGAATAGCAATGCGATTTGTGATTGTGTCAGCCATACCGATTCATTTGCCATTCTTACCTCTAGATGGATGGAATCATCCGGTTGGTAAAGCACGATTTCATTTTCTCGTATCTGCATCATGGTGTCATCCTTTGTGACAACAATGTCCGTGGGGGTCTTTTTCTTTTGGGCCATAATCTTATAAATTTGAATTATGCCGCAAAGAAACACCATCTGTCAAGATAAAGCCGTTGAACAAACGTTTGTAGTCGACTGTAAACGTTTGTTATCGTTTGTTGTCGGGTTTATTGCTGGTAATCAATTCGGTTGAAGCGACATTATGAGATTCCCTTCGGGAATGGAGTGATGGGCAATATTATAGTGGCGGCGGCTGGAGAGATTCTTTTTCGTTTAACTACCATAGCCGCCGCATATAAACATCATAAAGGCCTTTCCATTCCCGCAGGGAATCTCCACCGGGCACGCCTACACCAGACCGGGTTGGGTGCGTGGGCCACGGCCGTACTGGATCGCTTCCACCACGCTTCGCTCGTGGCAGGCTCAACCTCGCGATGACGTGCGGAGCACGTCTGTATTGAACAACACGGGAACGCCTGCCCTTCACCGGGTAGGGCGGGCAGGCCTGGCCAAAACCCGGGGCAGCGGTTGCCCAAGGGATGGACTAAACGCTTGACTTTCACGGAGGGGCGCTTGCGTTTGACTACGTCGAATGCAAGCATTTGCATTCCTTGGAATGCACTACCCGACTTGAAAGTCAGGCGTTTAGGCAGGCCGTGCGGAGGGCCGATGGTTTTGGCCTTGATTCTTCGGTCCCTTCTCATCAAGGAGAAGGGACAAGAAATTCCTTTCATACCCCATTTCTTTCCCTTCAACCCTCTTTCCGTTCGCTTAAAATTCTTTTTCAAAATTTCCTCTGTTTTCCCACGCGCGTACCAATTAATTCCCTATCTTTGCACGCTCAAAAAATGCAGAGAAACCAGACCCGAAAATAAGAATATAATCAAATAAATATCAACAAATTAACAAAAATCAAACCTAAAAAATGAAAAGAAACATTACAAAATTCTTGGCAGCCCTCGCGCTGCTGGTCTTCATCGCACCGAGTATGGTGGCGTGGGGACAAACTAGGACTGAAGAAGTCTATTCGACTTGTTTGTTCGGTGCCGTCTATAATCCAAACAACTCTGGTTACACAGGTTCTTTTGTGGCCACGAATGGTGACTTTTCCTGGACAGTTGTGAATGGTAACAATAACAATAATGGCTGGACCAATGGTTCTGGTCATGGTCAAGTGAAATTTGGCCGTAAAAGCTACGAATCGGTAGGTCAAATCACGACTAATGCAGCTTATTCTGAAGCTATCACTAAAGTCGAGCTTACCATTGATGCACTTACTGCTTCAAAGATTAATTCTATTAAATTGTATTCTGGTATTTCCTCAAACAGCATCACTACTGTTGAAGGCGAGTTCCAAAAAGCAGTAGGTACTCAAACAGTTGAAATTGCGAATCCTGCAGCAGACAAATTCTATGATATTAAGTTTGACTGTGCAAGTGGTTCTAGCAATGGCCTGATTACTGTTTCCATGGTTGTGTATTATTACGATAATCCTAGTGGCACTCCCACTTGTGCTGCTCCTACCTTTGATCCTGCTGGCGGCAACTACTATACTGCACAAAACGTAACCATCAGCTGCACTACGGAAGGTTCAACCATCCATTACACCACTGATGGTAGCACCCCTACGGCTGAGAGTGCTGTCTATAGCAATCCGCTTAGCATTAGCACAAATACTACGGTGAAGGCTATTGCCATGAAGGATGGTTACGACAGCAGTGAAGTTGCTGAAGCCACTTATAATTTCCTCACTCCCACCTTTAACCAAGATTGGGAAGGCGCCACAAATGGCTGGACATTTGTTAGTGTTACTGGCGACCAAGTTTGGAGCATTGCCTCTTATTCGGGCAACCATTACGCAAAGATGAGTGGTTATAGTGGTAGCAACTATGCCAATGAAGACTGGTGCATTTCACCTGCCTTCAGTCTTGGAGACTATACCAACCCCGTGCTGACTTTCACTACGGCAAGATCTCAACATGATGGCAATGATTTGCAAGTCTATTTCTCCAACAACTACAATGGTGACCCCACAACCGCTATATGGACTGAGCTCACTTGCACTCTTCCTGCTAAACCTACAAGCGGTTACACTGATTTCACTTCTTCTGGTGAGATTTCTTTGAACGAATTTAGTGGCACTGCATGCTATATTGGATTCAAATACACTTCCACAACTTCGGCTGCTGCCACATGGGAGGTCGATGACATTATGTTGGAAAGCCAACCCACAACGCCCACTATCACTTTGAGCGACTCATCTATCAATGTTGGTGAAAACAATCCTGTGGGAGAAGAAATCTCTACGACTTTCACCGTGTCACAACTCAATCTTACTGAAGGTATTGATTTGAGCGCCACTATTGGTGATTTAAGCCCCAACACTATTGAACAAGGTGCCGAACCTACAACGGTTACTTGGACTTACACCCCCACCGAGGCAGGTAACATTAATGCAACCGTTACCGCCACAAGCACTGGCGCTGAAACTCAAACTTTGACCATTACGGGTGCTGCCTTTGCTCCTGTCACTGGCTATTCAATTGACTTTGAAAATGAGGCTTCTTTATACACGGATTGGATTTTCACAAACATGATGTCTAAGCAAACTGGCAATGGCAATGTCAATGCTCACGGTGACACCTATTATGGCACCACTGGCGGTAAGACCACTGCTGCTGTTGCCACCAAAACTGCTGTTGCCACACCGTATCTCTTGACCTGCTATGTTACAAAGCAAAGCACCAATACCACTGCCTCTACTTGGTATATTCAGGTTTCGGAAGATGGTTCAACATGGACTGATGTTGCCACTCAAGACGCTACGAGTATGAGCCAAGGAACTTGGGTGGAGTTTACTGCTGACCTTTCACAATACACAAACGTCTATGTCAGAGTCTATTATAGTGGTTCCACAGCTGTCAGAAACATCGATGACCTGACCCTTTCAACCGAAGCCCCTGCAGTTGCAGCTCCTACTTTCAGCCCTGTGGCCGGCACCTACAATGAAATTCAAAATGTGACCATTACATGCGCTACCGAAGGTGCAACCATTTATTACACCACCGATGGCACAACGCCTACCGATGAGAGTAATGAATACACCGAAGCCATTACGGTTTCTGAAAACACTACCATTAAGGCTATTGCCTATGTTGGTACAGAATCAAGTGCTGTGGCTACAGCTGATTATGTCATCAATCTTCCTTCGGTTGCCACGCCTACCTTCAATCCTGCGGCTGGCACTTACACCGAAGCCCAAAACGTGACCATCGCATGCGGAACTGAAGGTGCTTCTATCCTGTACAAACTCACCGAAAATGGCGAATGGCAAGCCTATACCACAGCTCTCACTATCAGTGAAACCACAACTGTTTGGGCAAAAGCCACCAAGACTGGCTATAACGACAGTGAAGTAGCAACAGCTACGTATACTATTGCAGAACCTATCACAAGTGGCACTGGAACGATTAACTTTGGTAATAATGGAACGAAGATCAATGATGCAAGTGTTACTGGTACCGATAATTTAAATAATACGTGGACGATTACCACTGTAGGAACGACTAGTTTCACTCAAAGCACAGATTATTCTCAAGTTGGTTCTTCGAAGAACCCTGCCACAAGCATCACATTTACTACAACGCTTCCTGCTGAGGCAATAGTTTCTGCTTTTGAGGCAAAATTTGGTGGATTTAGCGGTACTGCTGGTACGATTACGTTAATGGTCGGTGAAACCACCGTTGGAACGGGTTCTTTGGATGAGACAAATGATGTCACGGTTTCTACGTTGCCAATGGTAACAGGAACGGTCCTGACCGTCACCGTCACCGACATCGCCAAGGGAGTGAAATGCTATTACATTTCCTACACTCTTGGTACCGAGTCCTACACCCTCACCATCAACGGCTACACCAATGACAACGCCAAAACTGGTTACTACCTCATCGCTTCGCCCGTCACTGTGGATATCGCCAATGTCCAAGGTTTGACCGACGGCACCTTCGATCTCTATTCTTATGACAATAGTCAAGATTTGGAATGGATTAACTACGAACCTGCAAGTGGCTCGACACATCCTTTCACCACCCTTGAACCTGGCACGGGTTACCTCTACGCCAAGAAGGCCACGACTGCTGGCGAGACCTTCAGCTTTACCCTCACCGGCACGCCTTATAATGGAGACGGTGAAATTGGACTCGCCGCTGGTTGGAATCTCGTGGGTAACCCCTTCGGAGTGGCAGCCGAAATCAGCATGGACTACTATGCTCTGACTCCCGATGCCACCGAGCTTATCGCTACTACGGCCAGCACCAACGTTGCAGCCATGCAAGGCGTGTTTGTGAATAACACCACTGGTGCTTCTTCGGTCATCTTCATGGAGGCCACTGGTACCAACAATGGTGGTGAAGGCAAGCTCGCCCTCAACGTGAGCCGCAACCGTGGCAACCTTGTCGACCGCGCCATCGTCCGCTTCGGCGAAGGCAGCCAGCTGCCCAAGTTCCAACTCTTCGAGAACAGCACCAAGCTCTACATCCCGCAGGGCAACCAAGACTTCGCTATCGTGCGTAGCGCCAACGAAGGCGAGATGCCCGTCAGCTTCAAGGCCAGCGAGAACGGCACCTATACCCTCGCCGTCGAGACCGAGAACATGGAGATGGATTACCTCCACCTCATCGACAATATGACCGGCATGGACGTCGACCTGCTCCAGACCCCGAGCTACACCTTCGAGGCCAGCACCCGCGACTACGCCAACCGCTTCCGCCTGGTGTTCAAGGGCAACAGCACCGAGGAACAGACCACCGAGACCTTCGCCTACTTCAACGGCACCAGCTGGACCGTCAGCAACCAGGGTGAAGCCACCCTGCAGGTCGTCGACGTCATGGGCCGCCTCGTCAGCAGCGAGACCATCAACGGCAACGCCACCATCAACCTCAACGAGACCGCCGGCATCTACATGCTCCGCCTCGTCAACGGCAACGACGTGAAGGTGCAGAAGATCGTGGTGAGATAAGAGCTGTAAGCTATAAGCAGTAAGCTATAAGCACAGAGGCAACCATGCTTATAGCTTACGGCTTACAGCTTAAAGCCAACCAAACCGAAAAACGAAAGTAAAAGTTGAACAAAATATAAAACCTAAAATACGATGAAGAAACTAGCATTAACAATCGCAATCGTCCTCGGACTGAGCATGACGACCTTCGCCGATGGTGGCGGCCTCTTCCAACGTGGTGCCAACCCCGAAGAGGAGAACGGCTTCATGGGTAACCGCACTACCGGACAACCCACGCTGCCCGGCCACAACATGAGCGGCAACCAAGACGGTGACGAAGTGCCCATGGGCACCGGCATCGCCGTGCTGGCCGTCCTCGGCGGCGCCTACCTCGTAGGCAAGAAACGCAGAGAGGAATGATCTGTCGATCTTGACAAAAAAAGGCGCCAACGGCGCCTTTTTTTTGTTTTAGGCGTCTGCGGACGCCGCCATTCCCGAAGGGAATCTCTTATGCTTTCTTTTTCCTCCAGCACCAAACGATCAGCCCCACCGTCACCACGGCGTTGCCCACGAGGAGCCACACGCTCTGCGTCTGCCCGAGATGGTCGACGTCGACGTCGATGACGCCCTTGTTGTTGAGGTAGTACACCACCACGGCGAAGCCGTTGTTGAGGAAATGCATCAGCATGCTGGTCCACAGCGCGCCGCTGACGTAGAACATATAGCCCAGCACCATGCCGAGGAACAGGCGCGGCAGGAAGCCGTAGAACTGGAAGTGGATGAATGAGAAGATGGCCGCCGAGAGGAGGATGGCGACGTGGGGGTTCATCCTGCGCGTCAGGCCCTGCTGCACCACGCCACGGAAGGTGAGCTCCTCGCCCACGGCGGGGATCAAGGCGATGACAATCAGGTTGACCAGCAGCCCGCCGATGCTGTCGGTGTTGAGCAACTTCTCGGTTGCGGCCGCGGCGGTCTCCTCCAACGACTTGATGATCTCCTCGATCTTCTCGAAGGCCGGGCCGAGTTTCATGTTCTCGTTCCACAGCCCCAGCTGGGTGGTGACGGGCATCGAGACGAATACCAAGGCGACGGCGACCAGAAGGAAGAGCGGCCACGGCTTGTTGATGCCGCGGAAGCCCAGGTCGCGCATCTGACGCTCCTTGCGTGTGACGATATAATAGACGATGGGCGGCACCACAAACATGAAGATGGAGCTGATGCCTTGCCCTATCCTCATCCCCATGTCGCCCCCGAAGATGAAGAGGGCGCTGGCCGCGACGCCGATCAGGCCGCTCACCAGCAAGATGACCAAGAAGAGGAGGATTCTGATTCCAGTGGATTGTTTCAAGTTTTCTGACATGTTGTTGTAGTTTAATTTTGCTGCAAAGATACACTTTTTGTGTTTTTTCCCCGAAAAACTCGAAATCCTAGAGGCGATGGCCATGAAATTGTGAAAATTGTTTATTTTTGCGACATAAATGTACCGTTATGGCAAGCGAACAATATGATAATAACAACCCTGTCACCATGGCAAGCGAACCGAGTGTCGCGTATGTGAGTACGACGCCAACGCCCACCAAGAAGGTCCGCAAGGACAGCTTGTCTGTGGAGGAGTATTTTGAAAAGGTCAGAAAAGCGTTAGACAAACGGTATGAGTAACAATATACAGAATCAACAATGAGATTCCCCTTCGGGGAATGGAGTTTGATGGTGGTTTTACTAGCGGCGGCAGGTAGGGTTTACGATAATGTATAGTCCACAAGCCGCCGCAAGAATAAAGATGCAAAAGTACTCCATTCCCGTAAGGGAATCTCCCAACTAATCGTCTGGAAATCCTAATACGATGGCTTCGCTCGGCCCACTTGAATTCGACCATTACCCGCTGCTCCTCGCCCCGATGGAGGACGTCTCCGACCCGCCGTTCCGCTATGTCTGCAAGCTGTTTGGCGCCGACGTGGTCTACTCGGAGTTCATCAGCGCCGACGGTCTCATCCGCGATTCGGTGAAGAGCATCAAGAAGCTCGACTTCGAGGAGATGGAGCGTCCCGTGGGCATCCAGATCTTCGGCAACGCCGTCGACCCCATGGTGGAGGCGGCGCGTTATGCCGAGACGGCCCATCCCGACATCATAGACATCAACTTTGGCTGTCCGGTGAAGAAGGTGGCCTCGAAGGGCGCCGGCTCGGGCATCATGAACGACATCCCCAAGATGGTGGCCATCACCAAGGCCGTGGTGGAGGCGGTGCATACCCCTGTGACGGTGAAGACACGCCTCGGCTACGACGACCAGCACCGCGAGATCGTCGACATCGCCGAGCGCCTGCAAGACGTGGGCATCGCCGCCCTGACCATCCACGGTCGCCTGCGCACGACCAAATACAGCGAGCCCGCCGACTGGACCCTCATCGGCGCCGTGAAGAACAACCCGAGGATGCACATCCCCATCATCGGCAACGGCGACGTGGTGGACGGCCCCTCGGCCAAGCATTTCAAAGATGCATACGGTGTGGATGGGTTGATGATTGGCCGTGCCAGCTATGGAAACCCGTGGATCTTCAGCCAGATCAGACACTACCTGGAGACAGGCGAGGAGCTGCCCTTGCCCGACGTGGCGGAGCGTGTGCGTGTCAGTCGGATTCATTTGCAACGTTCCATCGAGTGGAAAGGAGAACATATCGCTTTGTTGGAAATCCGCAAGCACTGGGCGTCGTATTTCAAGGGGTTGCCTAACTTCAAGCCATTTAAGATGCGGTTGATGGAGACGCTGGAGGTGGAGCAGGTTTATGGGATTTTGGAGGAGATAGAAGGCTATTATTAGATTCCCTGCGGGAATGGCGGGTGTAAGAGTCTAATATAGCGGCGGCAAGAGGTGCATGTAGTTCGTGGACGTCATGAGCCGCCGCATTAATAGCAACACGGATTACTCCATTCCCGAAGGGAATCCCCTGAATTCGCAGTGACACTGTTTTGTGAGATTCCCTGCGGGAATGGCGGGTGTAAGAGTCTGATATAGCGGCGGCGGGAACCAATTCCCGGCCGTGGGTGTCACAAGCCGCCGCGTGATAATGGTTACGGATTACTCCATTGACTTCGTCGAATCTCGGATTTCCCGAAGGGAATCTCGTGATATACAAAAAACAAATCCCCTGTCTTGTAACTCGTCAAGAAAGGGGATTTTTTGTGGTCCCACTAGGGCTTGAACCTAGGACCTACTGATTATGAGTCAGTTGCTCTAACCAACTGCGCTATGGGACCGCAAAAACAACAAGAACGAAACGCAAATAATCGCCTTTTTTCTTGCTTTTTGCGCTGCAAAGTTACAATTTTGCACCGAAATAGATTGAAATTTTTCAAAAATGAGCGCAAAAATCAAGAACATCATCTTCGACCTCGGCGGCGTCATCCTCGACATCGACGAAAGTATCGTATACAAGGAACTCGAGAAAATGGGCATCAGCACCGCTGAATTGGCTCGTTCAAAGGAGTTTATGGATATCTTCAGCAAATTCGACATCGGCGTCTACACCGCCCCAACGTTCCGGAAAAAGATCAAGGCTCTGCTTGGCCAAGAGAAGATGACGGACCAAAGGTTTGATGCCATCTGGAACTCCATGCTCTTGGACATTCCCCGCGAGCGCATCGAAGCCATCGAAAAGGTAAAGAAACACTACAAGATCTTCTTGATGAGCAACTCCAACGTAATACATTATGACCTCTACGTCAGGGATTTGCAACTGCGTTTTGGCTATCATGAATTTGACGAACTCTTTAACAAGTCGTATTTTTCCTTTGCCGAACATCTCGAAAAACCTGACCCGCGCTTCTTTGAGCTGATTCTTGACCACGAAGGCCTGTTGCCCGAAGAAACCTTGTTTATTGATGATACGGCGGCAAATATCAAGGTCGCCAAGTCATTGGGAATCAACACCTATCATATTAAACGAGAAGAACTGGTGCGTAATTTGTTTGAGAATGGCGTACTGAAAGAAGGGGTGGTTTAGGCTCCCTGCTGGAAACCCCTGAATTTACGGTGAAACTAGCTTGTGAGATTCCCTGCGGGAATGGCGAGTGTGAGTATCTAATATAGCGGCGGCGGGAAACAATTCCTGGCCGTAAGTGTCACAAGCCGCCGCATTAATAGCAACACGGATTACTCCATTCCCGAAGGGAATCTCATTCGTCTTTCTTTAAGTCGTCCAAGAATTGTTTTACCTTTTCACTCCAAGGGGTTTTGTCGTAAACAAATCCTTTTTCCGTTACCAATTCTTTCCATTCAGGGTTCTTCTCTTCGATTATCTCGATCTTCGCTTTTCGAGTCAGCCCTTTGATTCTGTTTTCTTCATCGATGGCGGATTGATAGCTGGTGAATTCTTTGAAGTATACACAAAACTCGCAATTGTATTTGTCGGTGAAAGAGCCTTTGTATTTATGACTTTTGTGTTCGCCTACCCTGCGTACCAAATCATTGGTGCATCCTGTGTATAGAACAGAGTGCCCTTTGTTTGTCATAATATATGCGTATGCGAACCTCACAGCGTTATCCGATTAATCGCCTTTTTTACCCCATCTGCCTATAATCCCGAGCCAATCCCCCTTGCGAGGTCTCCTTATAAAGGGATGGCAGGTCCTTGCCGGTTTCTTTCATGGTCTCTACGACCTTGTCGAACGAAACGCGGTGGTGGCCGTCGGAGAAGGTGGAGTAGATGTTGGAGTCGAGGGCGCGGGCGGCGGCATAGGCGTTGCGCTCGATGCAGGGAATCTGGACAAGGCCGCACACAGGGTCGCAAGTCATGCCCAAGTGGTGCTCAAGCGCCATCTCGGCGGCGTATTCGATTTGGGCCGGACTCCCTCCAAACAGTTGGTTGGCAGCGGCGGCGGCCATGGCACAAGCCACGCCCACTTCGCCTTGGCAGCCTACTTCAGCACCCGATATGGAGGCGTTGGTGCGCACGATGTTGCCCACCAGTCCCGCCGTCACCAAGGCGCGGATGATGCGTTGGTCGGTGAATTCGTAACTCTTGGAGAGATGGTACAACACCGCCGGCATCACGCCGCTCGAGCCGCAGGTGGGCGCTGTGACGATGACGCCGCCCGAGGCGTTCTCTTCCGAGACGGCCAAGGCGTAGGAATACACCAGGCCACGGCTTTTCAGGGTATGCGTGTAGCCCGAGGCCTTGATGTGGTAGGTGGCGGCCTTGCGGCTCAGGTTGAGCGGTCCGGGCAGGACGCCCTCGGCCTCTAAGCCCCGCTGCACCGCCGCCTGCATCACCCTCCAGACCTCCAGCATGTAGTCCTCGATATCCTTTTGGTTCTCGTATTCGTACACATACTCCCAATAGGTGCGCCCTGTGCGCTCGCACCAGTCGAGGATGTCGGTCATCTTCGAGAGGGGATAGACATCAGGTGACTCGTCCACTTTGCCTTCCTCGGCCAGGTTGCCGCCGCCTATGCTGTACACCTGCCATTCGCCGAGAAGGTTCTTCGCTGCGTCGAAAGCCTTGAACAGCATGCCGTTGGGATGGAAGGGAAGGATGACCTCGGGCTTCCAGATGATTTCTGTCGGCGCCTGAAGGGTGCTGAGGATGGCCCAGTCCGTCATGTGGCCTTTGCCTGTGGCGGCGAGGCTGCCGTAAAGTGTCACCTCAAACGAGGCGGCATTGGGGAAACGAGTGTTGAATATCGAGGCCGCCTTCTGCGGTCCCATGGTGTGGCTGCTCGAAGGGCCAACACCTATTTTATAAATATCTTTGATGGTTTTCACGGTGCAGAATGTATGATGAAAGGCAAAAAATGCTATAATTCAATAGTTGTTGATATGGCAATCAATCGGTTTTTGATTTCCTCTTCAGTAGGCGGTGTGGGGATGAGATAATCCACCTCTTCGGAATAATCAACGTCTTCGAAATAAGATAGTTGCGAGCGGAATAGTTTGTCGGAGAACAGGTCGCCGTAGATTTCGGTTGCCCGGTTGCTTATTTCACCCAATGTGAACTTGTCGTTCAGCAGGAAATACAGGTCCACATAGTCTTTCCATTTGGATCGTCGTCCCAAAGCGTATGCTTTCATTGCAGCCAGATCCAACAAGTCAGGGATACGGACAATACCGTCAAAGACATTGTTGGACTTGATCTGGAAAGGATATTGGAAGAAAGTGAGTTTCACCTCGTTGACAATCAGATTCATTTGGTCCGCGACATTCCAAGTGACAATGGGTTTGAAACCAAGGGATTGGATCTTGTCAAGGTTTTTCTTTCTGTTGAGCACCGAGAACTTGAATAGATTGTAATCAATGGAACGACGATGGCCAAGGTAAAGTGCTATGGCAGTGCCTCCGACGAGGTAATATTCTCGCTTGAACTCGCCTATCAAAGGCAAGAGCTCAATTTGGTTTTCGTTCAGGATTTCTTTGTGGAACATAGCGGTTGAAGACCAAGGTGAAAAAGTTGTATATCTGGGGGAAATAATTCAGTTTTTGTCGTCCTTTTGCTGAAAAAAAGATGTCGGCCACCTTCTCTATGCCCATCAGGTCAAACAGAGCTTTGACATCGTCCATTGTGCCGTAGTTGAGAATGGTCTCCACCAATAGGCTGTCGCTGATTTCATCCTTTTTGGCTTTTGGGGTGTACCAAAACAGTGAAGCGTGTTGTGCTATGTATTCTGCTCGTGTCATGACGCTGCAAAATTAAGAAAAAAACTGTAATTTTGCAAATCAAATCGACCTCTATGGAACAAGAAAGCACCCCCAAACCCCTGACCGAGCTGGACGAACTCGGCGAATTCGGTCTCATCGACCAGCTGACCGCCGACTTCCCGCTGCGTAACGCCTCTTCGCTGAAAGGCGTCGGCGACGATGCCGCCGTCATCGACAACGAGGGCTACCGCACGCTCGTCTCGGTTGACATGCTCATCGAAGGCGTGCACTTCGACATGACCTACTGTCCCTTGAAGCACCTCGGCTACAAGGCGGCTGTGTCCAACTTCTCCGACATCTACGCCATGAACGGCACCCCCACGCAGATCGTGGTGGGCCTGGGCGTGTCGAGCCGTTATTCCGTCGAGGCCCTCGACGAGCTTTATGCCGGCATCCGTCTGGCCTGCGAGCGTTACAACGTCGACATGGTGGGTGGCGACACGACGAGCAGCCGCTCGGGTCTCGTCATCTCCATCACCGTCATCGGCCGGGCCAAGGACGAGGACATCGTCTACCGCAGCGGCGCCAAGAAGAACGACCTGCTCTGCGTCTCGGGCGACTTGGGTGGCGCCTATGTGGGCCTGCTCATCCTCGAGCGCGAGAAGGCGGAGTTCCTCTCCAACCCCAACATGCAGCCTCAGCTGAAGGGCCTCGACTATGTGCTCGAGCGTCAGCTGAAACCCGAAGCCCGCAAGGATGTCGTGGAACAGCTCAAGACCTTGGGCATCAAGCCCACCTCGATGATTGACATCTCCGACGGCCTGGCCTCCGAGATCCTGCACCTCTGCAAGGAATCGGGCGTGGGCTGCCAGCTCTACGAGGAGCGCATCCCCATCGACCCGACCACCGACAAGATGGCCAAGGAGTTCCAGATCGTGCCCTCGGTGGCGGCCTTGAGCGGGGGAGAGGACTACGAGCTGCTCTTCACCATCGACCAGAAAGACTACGAGAAGATACAGACCCTATCGGCGGATGTGACCGTCATCGGCTACATGACCGACAACCCCGGTGTGGCGGAAATGGTCACCCCCGACAACCATGTCATCCCCATCAAAGCCCAGGGCTGGGATCATATGAAGAAGCATTAACTTATGGCCTATAGCCAATGGCCTATGGCTTGCCTCTACGGTGGGGAAGCCATAGGCCATAAGCCATAGGCTTGAAAAGCAAAATAAGATATGCCAGAACTGCCTGAAATAGTGAAACAAAAGCTCACCGCGCTGCCCAACAAGCCCGGTGTGTATCGCTATTTCGACAAGAACGGCACCCTCATCTACGTGGGCAAGGCCAAGAACCTGAAGCGCCGCGTCAGCAGTTATTTCCAGAAGGAACAGACGGGCAAGACACGCGTCCTCGTCAGCAAGATCGCCGACCTCGAGTACAGCATCGTCGACAGCGAGGCGGAGGCCCTGCTGCTGGAGAACACGATGATCAAGCAGTACAAGCCTCGCTACAACATCATGCTCAAGGACGACAAGACCTACCCTTGGATCTGCATCAAGAAGGAGGCCTTCCCGCGGGTGTTTCTCACCCGGCACAAGGTGAACGACGGCTCGGAGTATTTCGGCCCCTATCCCTCGGTGCGCACGGCGCATATCCTGCTCGACCTGCTCGGACAGGTCTACAAGGTGCGCTCCTGCCGCACCCCCTTGACGGAAGCCGGCGTTGAGAAAGGCAAGTACAAAGTCTGCCTCGACTACCATATCCACAAATGCAACGCCCCCTGCGAGGGCCTGATCTCCAAGGACGACTACAACGCCATGATCGCCGAGATCCGCGAGGTCATCAAAGGCAACCTGGGCGGCGTGTTGCGCGACCTGAAGGCTCAGATGATGGATTACGCCGCCCGCATGGAGTTTGAGCAGGCGCAGTCAATCAAAGAGAAATACGACCTCTTGGAGAACTACCGCAGCCGCTCTACGGTGGTCAGCTCGACCATCCACGACGTGGAGGTGTTCTCCTATGTCGACGACGAGGAGACGTTCTACGTCAACTATATGAAGGTGAAGGACGGCGCCGTGGTGCAGAGCCATTCCTTCGAGATGAAACGCAAGCTGGAGGAGACCCCGGAGGAGGTCCTCCTGCTGGCTGTCACCGACCTGCGGCAGCAGTTTGGCGACCACGCCCCCGAGATCATCGTGCCGATGAAGCTCGACTATCCTGTCGACGACGCCTTGATGACCGTGCCGCAACGTGGCGACAAGCTGAAACTCCTCGACCTCTCCCGTCGCAACGCCATGCAATACCGCATCGACTTGGAGAAACAACGCTCGCTGGTCGACCCCGAACGACACCAGAAACGTGTGCTGGGACTGCTGAAGGAGGCCCTGAAATTAGAGGAGATCCCCGAGGTCATCGAGTGCTTCGACAACTCCAACTTCCAAGGCGACTATGCCGTGGCGGGCATGGTGCAGTTCGTGAAGGGCAAGCCCAACAAGGCAGGTTACCGACATTTTAACATCAAGACGGTGGAAGGCCCCGACGACTACGCCTCGATGAAAGAGGTGGTACGTCGCCGCTATTCAAGGCTGATCGAGGAGGGCAAGCCTTTGCCCAACCTCATCATCACCGACGGCGGCAAGGGCCAGATGGAGGTGGTGCGTCAGGTGATACAGGACGAGTTGCATGTCGACATCCCCATCGCGGGCTTGGCCAAGGACGACCGCCACCGCACGAATGAATTGCTCTTCGGTTTCCCGCCGCGTGTGGTGGGTCTGAAGCCCAACTCGGAGGTGTTCCGTCTGCTGGCACATATCCAGGACGAGGTGCACCGTTTCGCTATCACCTTCCATAGGAAGAAGTTCGAGAAAGGCTTCATGCACTCCGAGCTGGCCGATATCAAGGGGATAGGGAAGAAGACCGCCGAGAAGCTGCTCCTTGAGTTGAAGTCGGTGAAAGGCATCAAGGAGGCGTCGTTAGAGCGACTTACCGAAATCATTGGACCCGCCAAGGCGGAAATAGTTTACAAGCATTTTGGGCATTAAATGGTTGAGTTTGCTCAACCATTTAATGCTTCAGCGCCACCCACAATGTCGATCAGCTCGTTGGTGATGACATTCTGGCGGGCCTTGTTGTATTGGATCCTCAGCTCTTGCGACAGCTGGTCGGCGTTGTCGCTGGCGATGTGCATGGCCGTCATGCGGGCGCCGTGTTCGGCCGTCAGCGTGTCGAGCATGATGGAGTAGAAGTTGGTGCGCACCACTTTTGGGATCAAGTCGTTGACGAAGGTCTCCTTGTCGGGCTCCACGATATAGTCGAAGCTCTTGGCCTCGCCACCCGTCTCGGCCTTCAGGGGCAGCATCACCTCGCGTGAGGGCACTTGCACGCCGGCGTTCTTGAAGTGGTTGAACACCAGCTCCACACGGTCGACCTTCTTGCTGAGGAAGAGGTCCACCATCATGTCGCTGATCTCCATGGCGAGGTCGTACGACATGCTCTCGGCCAGGGGCGCGTACTGCTTCTCCACCATGATGCCGTTTTTCTTGGCGTAGTCGCTGACTTTCTTGCCCACGGTGAAGACGGTGACGTTCTCGGCGCCCAGGCTCTTGGCGTATTCGTCGTACACCTGCTTGAAGAGCCTGCTGACGCTGGAGTTGTAGACGCCGCAGAGGCCGCCGCTCGATGAGAAGGCCATCAGCGCGACGCGCTTCACCTCGCGGCGCTCGGCCAGCGGGATGCTGACCTCGCCCTCCAGCGAGCCGAGGTAGTTTGACAGCGCCTCGGTCAGCTTGTTCTTATAGGGCAGAAACCGTGTCGTGATGCTTTCGGTCTTCTTCAGCTTGGCCGCCGACACCATCTTCATCGCGCTCGTGATTTTCTGCGTCGAGGCGATGGAAGCGATGCGGGCCCGTATTTCTTTTAGTGATGCCATTTTGTTTTTAATTAGGAATGCGGAATTAGGAATGCGGAATAATGGGGCGAAGCCCAGCGTCGCTTTGCGTTATTCCGCATTCTGCATTCCGAATTCAGCATTATCCATTAAAGTGTTCGCTCAGATTCAACGCCTCTTCCTTCAAAACCGCCTTGATGTCGTCGTCGATCTTGCCTGCTTTCAGCTGTTCCATCACTTCTTTATGCTTCACCTCCATGAGGTCGAGGAACTGTTTCTCGAACTCCAGCACCTTGTTCTCGGGCACTTTGCTCAGCAGGCCGTTGGTGCCGCAGAAGATGATGGCGATCTGTTTCTCCACGGGCATGGGCGAGTATTGCGGCTGTTTCAGCAGCTCCACGTTCTTGCGGCCCTTGTCGAGGATGGCGAGGGTGGCGGCGTCGAGCTCGGCGCCGAATTTCGAGAAGGCCTCCATCTCACGGAACTGGGCCTGGTCGAGTTTCAGGGTGCCGGCCACCTTCTTCATCGACTTGATCTGGGCGTTGCCGCCGACACGCGACACCGAGATACCCACGTTGATGGCGGGACGGATGCCGGCGTTGAAGAGGTTCGTCTCCAGGAAGATCTGTCCGTCGGTGATGGAGATGACGTTGGTGGGGATGTAGGCCGACACATCGCCTGCCTGTGTCTCGATGATGGGCAGTGCGGTGATGCTGCCGCCGCCTTTCACGATGTCCTTGATGCTGTCGGGCAGGTCGTTCATCTGGCTCGCCACGTCGTCGTTCTTGATGATCTTGGCGGCGCGTTCCAGCAGACGGCTGTGGAGGTAGAAGATATCGCCAGGGTAGGCCTCGCGTCCCGGGGGACGGCGGAGGATCAGCGACACCTCACGGTAGGCCACGGCCTGCTTCGACAGGTCGTCGTAGATGACGAGAGCGTGACGGCCCGTGTCGCGGAAGTACTCGGCGATGGCGACGCCGGCGTAGGGGGCGTAGAACTGCATGGCGGCGGGGTCGGAGGCGGTGGCGCTGACGACGATGGTGTAGTCCATGGCGCCGTGTTTCTCGAGGATGTTCACCAGGTTGGCCACGGTGGAGCCTTTCTGGCCCACGGCGACGTAGATGCAATAGATCGGGTCGCCGTTCTTGTGGTTCTCCTTCTGGTTGATGATGGTGTCGATGGCGATGGCGGTCTTACCCGTCTGGCGGTCGCCGATGATGAGCTCGCGCTGGCCGCGGCCGATGGGGATCATGGCGTCGATGGCCTTGAGGCCCGTCTGCAGCGGCTGGTTCACGGGCTGGCGGAAGATGACGCCCGGGGCCTTGCGCTCCAGCGGCATCTCGTAGGTATCGCCTTGGATGGGACCCTTGCCGTCGATGGGCCGGCCGAGGCCGTCGACGACACGGCCCAGCATGCCTTCGCCCGCCATGACGCTGGCGATGCGCTGGGTGCGTTTCACCGTCTCGCCTTCCTTGATGCCCTCGGTGGGACCGAGCAGCACCACGCCGACGTTGTCCTCCTCGAGGTTGAGCACCACGCCCATGGTGCCGTTCTCGAACTCGACGAGCTCGTTCGACTGCACCTTGTCGAGTCCGTAGACGTGCGCCACGCCGTCGCTCACTTGCAGCACCTTGCCGATCTCCTCGAACTGCACCTTGTTGCTCATGTTCTGGAGCTGCATCTGCAGGATGCTCGATATTTCACTTGGTTTGATGTTTGCCATATATGTAGTGTTTTATTTTTGCTTCAACTTGTTTTTCAGCGCGTTGAGTTGCCCCGCCACGCTGGCGTCCATCCTCGTGTTCTCGATGTCGAGGATGAAGCCTCCGATGAGGCTCGGGTCGATATGGGCCTCCATCTCGGCCTCGGCGCCGAAGGACTGTTTGATGAAGTCCTTGATGCGCTCGTAGGTCGCCTCGGGCAGCTCGGTGGCGGTGGTCACCCGCGTGCTCATGATGTTGTGCTTCGCGCGGTACATCTCCATGTATTTCATGGTGATGAGGAACATCTTGTCCTCGCGTTTCCGCTCGGCCACGAAGGCGATGAACTGCCGCAGCAGGTCGTGCATGGGCTCGCCTACGGTCATCTCCATGAGCTTCACCTTCTCGCTGTTGGCCACGATGGGGTCGGACAGCACCTCGTTGTACTGGGCGATGGCCAGGAGGTAGTTGTGGGCGAAGCGGGTCAGGCCGTCGTAGACGGCGTCCTCGCAGCCCTGCTCCTGGGCCAGCTGGAACAAAGCGCGCGCGTATCTCACCGATATTCTTCCGTTGTCCATAGCTTATGCCTCAATGCGGGGTTGGTTGTCGTTCAGCAGCTGCTCTATATAGGCGCTCTGCGCCGGTTTGTCGCTGAGCTCGCGCTGTAGCACCTTCTCGGCGATGTCGACGCTGAGGGCGATGACCTCGTTTTTGATGTTGGCCATGGCCTCGGCCTGTTCTTTTTCTATCTTCAGACGGGCCTCCGCCACGATCTTCTCGGCCTCTTGTCGGGCTTGCGCCTTGGCCTCTTCGATGACCTGGTTCTTCAGGTCCTGGCTCTCTTTCATGATGCGCAGCTGCTCGGCTTGCGTGGCCGCCAGGGTCTCCTGTTTCTTCTGCTCAATGCCGGCCAGGGCGTTGTTGGCTTCTTCCGCCGCCAGCAACGACTCGCTGATGTGGGCGTTGCGTTTCTCGACGGCCCCCATGATCATCGGCCACGCCTTCTTCGCCAAGATGAAAAACACGATGAGGAAGGCGATGAGCATCCATATCACTAATCCACTTTCGGGAAGAAATAGATCCATTGTTAGATGTTTTTCTAGTTGTCTAAGATGTTTTTTTTGACTTCGGGACTCCGAGACTTCGAGACTCCGAGATTTATTGTCTCGTGGTCTCGTAGTCTCGTAGTCTCACGTCTTGGGGCGAGCCCCATTAGCGCAGCACGGCCAGCAGGCAGACGATGAGGGCGAAGAACGTCGCGCCTTCGACGAGAGCGCCGGCGATGATCATACCGGACTGGATCTTGCTGGCAGCCTCGGGTTGACGCGCCATGGCTTCCATGGCCGACTGACCGATTTTACCGATACCGAGACCGGCGCCGATGATGGCGATAGCGGCTCCGATGGAGGCCAGACCCGGCACGAACGATACTGCTTCAAGGATGGTTGATAGTAACATGATATTTAAATTTAAATTGTTAATGGATGATTATTTATTTAACTATTTAATTTTCAATTATATAACTCTAAACTCTAAACTCTCAACTCTCAACTTTCAACTATGCTCCGGTTCATGTTGCGCCAACCCGATGAACAGGGATGACAATATGGTAAATACGTAGGCTTGGATATAGGCTACCAGCAGCTCCAGGGCAAACATGAAGATGGTCATGAAGATGCTGATGATGCTCGTCACGCCAGCCATGCCCGTGCCATACATTCCGCCGATGACGAAAATCAGTCCCATGAGCACCATGATGACGATGTGGCCGGCGAGGATATTGGCGAAGAGACGGACCATCAAGGCGAAGGGCTTGATGATGGCAGAGACCAGTTCGATGATGGGCATCAGCGGGAAGGCCTTCAGGAAGATGGGTACATCGGGCCAGAAGATGTCCTTCCAGTAGTGACGGTTGCCGAAAATGTTCACAAAGAAGAAAGTCAGCAGGGCCAGCACGATGGTGATGCTGAGGTTGCCCGTCACGTTGGCGCTGAAGGGGAAGAAGGGGATGAGTCCGAACAGGTTGGAGAAGAAGATGAAGAAGAACACCGTCAGCAGGTAGGGCGCGAATTTCTTCACTTTCTTTTCGGGGATGTTGGGACGGATGATGCCGTCGAGGACGGTACAGGTGAGCCATTCCACCAGGCCTTGGTACTTGGTGGGCGGGGCCAAGGGGTCTTTCTTGTATTTCTTCGCGGCGGGCAGGAAGAAGGCCAGCAGGAAGCCGCACACCAGGAAGATGCCGAAGGCGTTCTTGGTGAACGAGATGTCGAAGGGGCGCGAGAGGCTGCCGTCGCCTTTCACCTCCACCAGCTTGCCCGGGTATTTGTCGGCGCTGATGGGGGCGACGTAGAAACGGGCGCCTTTGTGCTCGAAGGTCTCGCCTTCCTTCAGCTCGCAGACGTGCTTCGACGAGAAGCAGTGCCAGCCGCCGCCGTCCTTGCACTTGACGATGACGGGGAGCCACACGCAAATCGGCTTGCCTTTGATCTCCGTGATATGGAAGCAATAGGCGTCGCTGGTGTGGCCGAAGATGAACGACTTGGCGTCGAACTTCTCGGACTTCTCCTCGGCGGGGACGGGGGCCTCAGCGGCGGGGATGCTGTCCTGGGCCAAGCAGGGCGTCAGCGTCAGCAAGACGAGAAAAAGAAAAAGGATACTATGTCTCAAAACATATTTCATGCTTCGTTCCCTTTGTTCTTGTACTTGATATAGTGGTTACAGACGCATGTCTCCGCTATCAACGCGATGAGGTAGGCCAAGGCCGTGATGATGACGAAAGCCTTGCCGCTCGTCCTGATGCAGAGGATGTAAAGCGCCAAAACGAGGATGGTCAGCATCAGCTTGATACCTTTGTAGACCAGTAGCCACGTCATCTTGTTGGGTTGCTCGTCCACGTTTTTCTTCATCAGATGGCAGTAGAAGGCGCCTAAAACCATGTAGAGATTAGGTCCCGTGATCATCCAGTTGTTCCACCACGGCTTGTCGGCACAGAAACAGAGCAGGATGCCGTCCAAGAGCAGGCAGATGAGCAGGAATACCGCCAAATATTTTGTTATTATGTTGTTCTTCTTCTTCATCTCTCTACGCAGATAGTCAGTTGGTTGTTGTGGTTCTCGGTGAAGCCGCCTTTGATGGCGAACTCTTGACGCTCGCCGTTGGCGTCGGTGAGGCTGACCGTGCCGGCCTCGAGGATGGCGACGATGGGGGCGTGATGCTCCAGCAGGGTGAAGGCTCCCATCTTGCTCGGCACCGTGACGGTGCTGGCTTCGCCTTCAAACAGGGTCTCGCTTGGAGATATGATCTCGACTTCCATATTTACTTAATTCGGAATGCGGAATGATGAATGCGGAATAAGGGGCGAAGCCCAGCGTCGCTTTGCGCTATTCCGAATTCCACATTCCGAATTCCGCATTTCTGTTTCATAACTATTGATTATTTACTTATGTTTTTGAGCATCTCCTCGCCCTTGGCGATGGCGTCGTCGATGGTGCCCACCAGGTTGAAGGCGGCCTCGGGATATTGGTCGACCTCGCCGTCCATGATCATATTGAAGCCGCGGATGGTCTCTTCAATAGGCACCATCACGCCCTTCATGCCGGTGAACTGCTCGGCGACGTGGAAGGGCTGCGACAGGAAACGCTGCACACGGCGGGCGCGGTGGACGACGACCTTGTCCTCCTCCGAGAGCTCTTCCATGCCGAGGATGGCGATGATGTCCTGCAGCTCCTTGTTGCGTTGCAGTAGCTGGATGACGCGCTGGGCGGTGTTGTAGTGTTTCTCGCCGATGATGTTCGGGTCGAGGATGCGCGAGGTGGAGTCGAGCGGGTCGACGGCGGGGTAGATGCCCAGCTCGGCGATCTTACGGCTCAACACGGTGGTGGCGTCCAGGTGCGAGAAGGTGGTGGCGGGGGCGGGGTCGGTCAAGTCGTCGGCAGGCACGTAGATGGCCTGCACCGAGGTGATGGAGCCGTCCTTGGTGGAGGTGATGCGCTCCTGCATCTGGCCCATCTCGGTGGCCAGGGTGGGCTGGTAACCCACGGCCGAAGGCATACGGCCGAGCAGGGCCGACACCTCGGAACCCGCTTGCGTGAAACGGAAGATGTTGTCGATGAAGAGCAGGATGTCGCTCTGTCCGCTGTTGGCGTCGTCGCGGAACGACTCGGCCACGGTGAGGCCAGAGAGGGCCACCGAGACACGCGCCCCGGGCGGCTCGTTCATCTGGCCGAACACCAAGGTGGCCTGCGAGGTGGCCAGGGCCTCCTTGTCGATCTTCGACAGGTCCCAGTCGCCTTCCTGCATGGCCTTGACGAACTCGTCGCCATATTTGATGATGCCCGACTCGATCATCTCGCGGAGCAGGTCGTTGCCCTCGCGGGTGCGCTCGCCCACGCCGGTGAACACCGAGTAGCCGTTGTGTCCCTTGGCGATGTTGTTGATGAGCTCCATGATGAGCACCGTCTTGCCCACACCGGCGCCGCCGAAGAGGCCGATCTTGCCGCCTTTCAGGTAAGGCTCCAGCAAGTCGATGACCTTGATGCCGGTGAAGAGCACCTCTTTCGAGGTGGCCAGGTCCTCAAACTTAGGCGGCTCGCGGTGGATGGGATATTCCGATCCGCGGTCGAGGCTGCCGATGCCGTCGATGGCGTCGCCCGTCACGTTGAGCAGGCGGCCTTTGATCTGGTTGCCGACGGGAATGGAGATGGGCTTGCCCATCAAGTTGACCTCCATGCCGCGCATGAGGCCGTCGGTCGAGTCCATGGCGATGGTACGCACCGAGTCCTCGCCGATGTGCTGCTGGCACTCGAGCACCACACGCTTGCCGTTGGGACGGACGACCTCTAGGGCGTCGTGGATCTTCGGGAGGTTGTTGTCGCCGCTCTCGAAGTAGACGTCGACCACGGGGCCTATGATCTGTGTGATAATACCTTTTGACATGTTATGCTGTGTTGTTTTTAATCTTTAAATTAAGCCGCAAATTTACCAAATAATGTCTTCCGTTATACCGATTTCCACAAAAAAGAAAAAAATAGTTCTCCACGGCGTCCCGCCTTGTTTTGAAGCAAGAAGAACACGGCATTGGTTGAGAAATAGGGGCGTTATGATGAAAAGTTGAGTATCCCGAAAGGATAATGGGGTATCTTTGTAGCATCGAAAAGAAGCCCTAGATGAGCGTAACCGTCAAAGAAGTCACAACGAAGAAGGAATTGAAGGCTTTCGTCCGCTTTCCGAACGTCCTGTATAGGCGGAACCCTTACTATGTCCCGCAGATCGAGTCGATGGACATCGACACGCTGACGCCTGGAAAGAACCACGCCTTTGAGGTGTGCGAGGGCAAGTATTGGCTGGCTTACGACGAGCGGGGCGAGATCGTGGGCCGTGTGGCGGGCATCGTCAACCACAGGTACAACGAGAGGAATGGCGTGAAGGTATGCCGTTTCGGGTGGATCGACTTCGTCGACGACAGTGAGGTCTCCAAGGCCTTGATGGACACCGTCGAACGCTATGCCCGCGAGAAAGGCCTGGACACGATGAGCGGCCCGATGGGTTTCCTCGAGTTTGACGCCGCCGGCGTGCTGGTTGACGGCTACGACAAGCTGCCCACCGCCTACGGCAAATACAACGCGCCGTACTACGAGCGGCATCTCGTGGACTTGGGCTACGTCAAGGACGTCGACTATGTCGAGTACCTCATCAAAGTGCCCGAGGTCATCCCCGAGCGTTATGCCCGCATGGCCGAGCTGGTCTCCATCAAAAACAGCCTGCACCAGGCGCCTTTCCGCAAACGTAGCGAGCTGGAGCCCTACCTCGACGGCGTGTTCCGCTGCCTCAACTCGGCCTATTCGAAGCTGCACGGTTTTTCGGAGCTGTCGTCTGGCCAGTGCGAAGACCTCAAGAAGCAGTTTGTGACCAACATCAATGTCGATTACGTCTCTATCGTCTTGGACTCAGATGAACAGGTGGTGGGTTTCGGTGTGGCCTTGCCTTCGATTGCCAAAGCCATGCAAAAAGCCAATGGCTCGCTTTTCCCCTTAGGGTGGATGCACATTCTGAAAGCTTTGAAGCAAAACGACACCATCGATTTGCTGCTGATTGCCATTGAAGAGAAATACAAGAACAAAGGCGTGAATGCCATGATTTTCGACAAATTTGCGAAAGGCATCACCAAAAACGGCATCAAATTTATTGAATCGACGCGCGAGTTGGAGGACAACACGAGCGTGCAGAACCTCTGGCGTTATCTTGAACACGACTTGACCAAGAGAGCCAGAACATACGTAAAAACTATCAAGTAAAACTATGAAAACTAACCTTTTAATAAGTCATGCGCCCGTTACAGAGCCCCGCAAGAGGCTCAAGCAAAGGGCATATATCCTTATTATAAACCCATCGAATCCGAGCAAAGCACCGTGGTGAAAATCAAAGGCAAGGATGTGCTGATGTTTGGTTCCAACAGCTATCTTGGCTTGGCTTGCGACCCGCGCTTGAAAGAGGCTGCCATTGAGGCCATCAAGAAATACGGCACAAGTTGCTCAGGATCAAGGTTTTTGAACGGCACACTCGACATCCATGTGGAGTTGGAGGAAAAATTAGCCAAGCTTGTCGGCAAGGAACAAGCCGTGTGCTTCAGCACAGGATTCCAAGTCAACCTCGGCGTGGTGTCGGCGGTTTGCGGAAGAAACGATTACCTGCTTTTGGACAGTCTCGACCATGCTTCCATCATCGAGGGCAGCCGCCTCTCGTTCGGAAAGGTGTGGAAGTTCAACCACAACGACATGGACGCGCTTGAAGCCAAGCTGAAGAATTGCGCTCCCGACGCGATGAAACTCATCGTGGCCGACGGCGTTTTCTCGATGGAGGGCGACATCGTGCCGCTGCCGCGCATGGTGGAACTCGCCGAGCAATACAATGCCGACATCATGATTGACGATGCCCACGCTTTGGGAGTACTTGGAAACCAGGGGCGTGGCACTGCCGACCATTTCGGCCTCACCGACAAAGTGGACATGATTATGGGCACCTTCTCCAAGTCATTCGGCTCGTTGGGAGGCTTCATCGCCGCCGACTTCGACATCATCAACTACCTGAAACACAATGCCCGAAGCCTGATTTTCAGCGCGAGTATGCCGCCCGCGAATGTGGCTGCGGTGAGTTGCGCCATCGACATTATGCTGAGCGAGCCGGAGCGCATCCAGCACCTTTGGAATTTGAGCAACTACGCCCGCAAGCTGTTCCAAGACCGTGGCTTCGACACGGGCCACAGCGAAACGCCCATCATTCCGCTCTTTGTGCGTAATTCGGAGAAGGCTTTCTGGCTGTGCAACAGGCTCTTGGACGATGGTATCTTCGTCACACCCGTCATTGCGCCCGCCGTGCCCGAGGAGGATGTCCTGATTCGCTTCGCACTGATGGCCACCCATACTTTTGAGCAGGTGGACGAGGCTTTGGAGAAGATTACCAAGGCTTTTAGAGAGATTGGAGTGATATGATTTGAAAATCCGTATCATCCGTGAAATCCGTAGTTTTCATTACTGGCATATCCTCAGGCTTTGGCCTTGAGACGGCAAAGTTGCTTTCACAGGAAGGCTATACCGTTTACGGCACCGTGCGCCGCGAAGTGGAGCCGCTGCCCAACGTGCATTATATGAAGGTGGATGTCCGCGACCGCGAGGCTGTGAGGCAAGCCGTTACCGAAATCATTGAAAAAGAAGGCCGTATCGATGTATTGGTCAACAATGCCGGCATGGGCATTGGAGGTCCGTTGGAGTTCGCCACCGAGGAGGAAATTCGTTTGCAGATGGACACCAATTTCATGGGCTTGGTGCATTGTGTAGATGCCGTGCTGCCCTACATGCGCAAGCAAGGCAGCGGCAAAATCATCGCCTTAAGCAGCATCGGTGGCCTGATGGGACTACCCTTCCAAGGCTTCTATTCCGCCAGCAAATTCGCCATTGAGGGCTATTGTGAGGCCTTGCGTTTGGAGATCCAATCGTTTGGAATCAAGGTAGTTGTGCTGCGTCCTGGCGACTTCGCCACGGGCTTCACAGGCAGTCGCAAAAAAGAGACCGACGAAGCCGCCCTGCAAGCTTACCCGATATATAAAACCGCTATCGAAAAAGTGGAGCACGATGAAAACGGTGGCTTGAAGCCCATTGTTTTAGCCCAAAAAATCAGCCAAATCCTCCAGAAAAAGAATCCTCGAAACGGCTATGTGGTTGCTTCTTTTGAGCAAAAACTCTCCGTTTTGCTGAAGCGCATCCTGCCAGCTAAATGGTTTGTGCGCATTTTGGGGGCATATTACAAGGTGTAAGGTAGGGCTATGGAAATTTGGTCTTTCATTTGAATTGCGGAAATATTTATCCAAAAATGTACGCATCAATAAAAAAAACCATATCTTTGCCGCCGAATTCGTTCTTTGAAATAGCAACCGCAGAGGTTTTCACCTTATTAAGTATTAATGAAGTGAAATTAAAAGGGAATCGTGTGTGAATCACGAGCTGTCGCGCAACTGTAAGTTCCTTAAAGGGCTTGTGCAACAATGTCACTGATATTCGTTATCGGGAAGGCGCACAAGTGGAACAAGCCAGGAGACCTGCCCATGTCGGTTTGGCAATGCTTTCGCGATAAAGAGCAGCGTCAAGTAGCAATTCTCAACATCTTGATGATTCTTCATCAAGGGTATTCTGAAAACTACTTTCAGGATTCTCCGATGTCAACATCGGTTTCCCCTTCTCTTCCTTACAATCCGACTCCCCATTGTCCTTCGTGACGAGGTATAGTTGTGTTTGCGGAAGCACAAGCCATTTATGCTTTCGTAATTATTAACTATCTGTCATACAATAATTTGTATTGACAACAAAAGTCATTTGTGCAATGAGTTGGAAGGATACTTACAAAAACCGCATCACCACAGCGGAAAAAGCCATCAAGGCTATCAAAGACAATGATCATGTGGTGTTTTCCGAAGGGGCTGGCTTCCCTCAACTGATAGGGAAGACGCTGGCCAAGTGTCATCAGGACTATCCTCATATCCATATCCATTCCGTGAAACCCCTCGACGGAGGACGGTATATGAAACCTGATGGCGACACCCCTGTGGACGTGGTTGTGCTTTCCGTATCCAATCCCGATGCGGATGGCTATTGCAGCTTTGGTACGTCGTGCGGTTATGCCCAAGAGGCTGCCAAAAAAGCCACTACAGTCATTGCCGAGATGAACGAAATGACCCCCTACGCTTTTGGTCCTTTGAATAAAATCCATGTCTCCGATATCGATTATATCGTGCCGTGTGCTTACTTTTTGCCTGAAACGCCTAACCCGACGCTCAGCGAAGTGGAACAGACTATCGGTAGGCATTGCGCATCGCTCATCCAAGACGGCGACACCCTGAATTTGGGCGTCGGCACTCTCCCTGAGGCAGTGTTGCTGTTTCTCGACGACAAATATGACCTTGGCCTCCACACAGAGGTGTTCACTGACCGCATGGCTGACTTGATGGAGAAAAAAGTCATCAACAACACAAAGAAAACCCTACACAAGGGCAAGTCGGTTTGCGCTTTCGTTCGCGGGACAAGAAGGGCATACAATTTCGTTGACAACAATTTAAGAGTCAACCTGTATCCTGTGGATTATGTCAACGATCCTCGGGTCATTGGACAGTATGATAATCTGGTATCCATCAATACTTGCAAAGAAGTTGATATCATGGGCCGGGCTGCTCAAACAGCACCAACTTCCAAACCTTATAGCGGTATCAGTATTGCGGTCATTCCATCCACTTCAACCGACGGCAAGGAGTCGCACATTGTGCTTTCCCTTGGCATTGATTCAATGGCTCCCAGCTACGTGGATTACGTGGTCACAGAGTACGGTGTCGCCAAACTAAAAGGCAAGACATTCAATGAATGTGCTCAGAGCCTTATCGCCATTGCCCATCCCGACTTCAGGGAAGGGTTGACAAATGAACTCAACAAACATAAATCAAATTCATAATATTATGGAAATTAAAGAAGCTTTTGCAGGCACTTTGGAATCAGGAGACATCATGATTCGCATCTCGCCTTCGGAAGAAAAGGGCCTGCACGTAGAGTTGCAGAGCACCGTGGCCTACCAATTCGGCAGGCAGATCAAGCAAGTGATTACTGAAACATTGGAGGGCCTCGATATCCATGACGCCCAAGTGAAGGCTATGGACAAAGGTGCCCTCGACTGTACGATTCGCGCCCGTGTGACTGCCGCTGCAGTCCGTGCCACGGGAAAAGACGTATGGAAGGATTAATCTTAAAATCAGAAAGGAATTTGACATGAGATTAAGAAGAACCATGATGTTTGTGCCGGGCAACAACCCCGGTATGATGGCCGACGCCCATATTTATGGCCCCGACTCCATTATGCTCGACTTGGAAGACTCCGTCACCATGGCCGAGAAAGACGCAGCACGTCTGCTGGTCTATAACGCACTGAAAACCATTGATTATGGCAATACCGAAATGGTAGTGCGCATCAACCCGCTCAACACGCCCTACGGCAAGAAAGATATCGAAGCAGTGGTGAAAGCCGGTGTGGACGTAATCCGTATGCCCAAGACCGAAACCGCCGACGAGGTTCGCGAGGTGGAGGCCGAGATTGAAAAAGTAGAGAAAGAAATAGGCTGCCTTGGCCGCACCCAAATCATGGCCGCCATTGAGAGCACGCTGGGTATTGTCAACGCCTACGACATCGCAGTGGCCTCCAAGCGCATGATGGGCATCGCCCTTGGTGCCGAGGACTATTGCGCCAACCTGAAGACCCAACGTACCCCTGAAGGCACCGAGTTGCTGCTGGCCCGCCAGACCATCGTTGTGGCCGCCCGCGCCGCTGGCATTGACGCCCTCGACACGGTTTATTCCAACTTGAACGACATGGAGACCTTCCGCAAGGAAGTGGAACTCATCAAGGCTTTGGGCTTCGATGGTAAGTCAATCATCAACCCGCGCCAAATCGAAATCATCAATGAAGTGTTTGCTCCCAAGCAAAAAGACATCGACAAGGCTCTGACCATCCTCGACGCTATCAAAGAAGCCGAAAAGAAGGGTTCGGGAGTTATCGCTGTCAATGGAAAGATGGTGGACAAACCCGTCGTCATCCGCGCCCAGCGCACCATTGAGTTAGCCATTGCATCAGGAGTATTAAATAAGGAGGACATAGCATGAGTAGTATCAAAGAAAGAGCAGCCCTCGTGGAGCAGGCTGCCGCCCGCATGGGAAAGAAAACCTATACCAGCGACCGTGTCAAGACCAACATGCCACGAGCGGAATTCAAACAAAACAGTCCCAAGATGGCCACCCTCGAAGAGGCCATCCGCAAGTGCGGACTGAAAGACGGCATGACCATTTCGTTCCACCACCACTTCCGTGGCGGCGACAAAGTGGTGAACATGGTGGTGGACAAACTGGCTGAGATGGGATTCAAGAACCTCTCATTGGCCGCCTCCAGCCTTCAAGACGTGCACGAACCGCTGATTGAACACATCAAGAACGGTGTCATCACCGAGATTTCCACGAGCGGCTTGCGTGGCAAGCTGGCCGACGAGATTTCGCGTGGCCTGATGGATAAGCCCGTAGTGTTTCGCTCGCACGGCGGACGCGGCAGTGCTATCCGCAATGGAGACCTCCATATTGACGTAGCTTTTATCGGTGCCTCGTCGAGCGACCCCTTGGGCAACGCCAAAGGTTTCTCGACTTCCCCGAATGCCAAGAGCATTTGCGGCTCGTTAGGTTACGCCATTCCCGATGCTCAAAACGCCGACAAAGTCGTCATCCTGACCGATGACCTGGTAGAATATCCCAACACACCATGTTCCATCTCGGAGCATCTCGTTGACTATGTAGTGGTGTGCGACAGCGTGGGCGACAGCTCCAAGATTGCATCGGGAGCCATCCGCGACACCAAGAATCCCCGCGACATCCTCCTTGCCAAAGAAGCGGCCAAGGTGGTCATCAACAGCGGCTATTTCTATGATGGTTTCTCCATCCAGACCGGTTCGGGCGGCGCCTCGTTGGCCGTGGTGAAATACATCCGCGAAAGCATGATAGAGAAAGGCATCAAAGCCTCGTTTGCATTGGGCGGCATTACAGCTCACATGGTGAAACTGCACGAGGAAGGACTTATCGATCGCTTGATTGACGTGCAGTCGTTCGACCGTGCCGCTGCCGAAAGCATCATGCACGACCCCAACCACCGCGAAGTGTCGGCCATTGCCTACGCCAGTGCCGATGAACCTGGATCAGCCACCCATTTCCTTGACATTGTTATCCTTTCTGCTTTGGAGGTGGATGTCAATTTCAACGTGAATGTGCTGGTGGGCAGCGACGGCATCATTCGTGGTGCCATCGGCGGTCACCCCGACACGGCAGCTGACAGTGGCGTTTCCATCGTGGTATGCCCGCTGCTGCGTGGCCGCATTCCTTGCGTGGTCGATGAAGTGACCACCCTCATCACTCCCGGCAACACTGTTGATGTGGTGGTTACCGAGTACGGCATAGCCGTCAATCCCGCCCGTCCGTTGATTGCCGAGCGCTTGAAGGCTGCCGGACTGCACTTGGTCACCTTGGAAGAACTGCGCGACCGTGCCCTCAAAGTTATCGGTACCCCCGACCCGCTGCCCTTCGGTGACAAGGTGGTCGGCGTGGTGATGAACCGCGACGGCTCAGTAATGGATGTCATCAAGAACATTGTAGAATAATATGGAAGTGACGCTTGACCTTCTCTTGGCCAGCCGCGACGCACGCTGGCAACACCAGCAGGAACTGCTTCGACAGCATCCCGATAGGACCTTGGTGTGCCTGACCGTAGTGATGCCCGGGAAGGTCAAGCGAAACGACGCGTCGCTTATCGTGGCACACGCCGCCATAGAAGCACTTGGAAACGAGTTCGGTCAGCAAGTCGTCTCCATCGAGGAGCGCGACCTGCCGACTGGCTTCGAAGCCTATCTGCTTTGTACTACGGAATTGCTCGATGCCAAACGGCGCGTCTGCCAAATAGAAGAAACACATCCCTTGGGCCGCCTCTTTGACCTTGATGTCATCCGACCTGACGGAACGCCTATATCACGCACCGAATTGGGCTTGCCTAACCGATGCTGCATCATTTGCGGAAACGAAGCCCGCTACTGTATGCGCAACCATACCCATACCCAAGAGGAACTGCAAACTCATATCTCCAACCTCATCGACAACTATGTACACCGAGTTTGAAATACGCGAGCTGCGACTGAACTTGCCTCGCCATCGGCAGATGGTTGAGCGGTTTTTGGCCGCCAACGGCCTTCGTTTGGATACAGTTGATTATTACGTCGGCGTGTTCCAACTCGAAGGGGAGGAGATGCTGGCAGGTGGCGGGCTGTCCGGCAATGTCATCAAGTG
Organism: Candidatus Limimorpha sp.; assembly: GCA_045132275.1. Classification (GTDB taxonomy): domain Bacteria; phylum Bacteroidota; class Bacteroidia; order Bacteroidales; family F082; genus Limimorpha. The sequence goes on along the minus strand of JBGURY010000013.1, from coordinate 18,588 downwards.
CATCGCTGTGTCGCCTGACTTGAGAGATGAAGGTCTTTCCAACCGACTCGTCTCCCACCTTATCAGCACAGCACACGAAAGAGGCTACAAAAACGTCAAGGTATTTACCAAACCTGCCAACCGTAGCATTTTCGAGAGTTTGGGTTTCCGTTTGTTGGCCGAGACTCCACAAGCCATCCTGATGGAAACAGGCGCCAATGGAATAGAAGACTATTGCCGCTATTTGCGGTCACTTCGCACTGAGGGCGAAAATGGTGTTATCGTAATGAACGCCAATCCCTTTACCCTTGGGCACCGCTATCTGATCGAACAAGCCTTGCAGAAGGTGGCGCACCTATTTGTCATAGCCGTTAAAGAAGAGATTTCGATGTTCTCTTGCCATGAGCGGTTGTCCATGATTCAACAAGGATGCGCCGACCTTCAGCGGGTGACCGTTTGCGAAGGCAGCGACTACGCTATCTCTGCAGCCACCTTCCCGACCTATTTCCTGAAAGAACTGTCCGAGGCCAGCGACACTCAAATGTGCCTCGACCTTGACTTGTTCCGTCGGCACATCATGCCTGCCCTCAACGCCACCGTGCGCTTTGTGGGCAGCGAGCCTACCGACACCCTGACTTGTCGCTACAACGAACTGATGCGAGAGATGCTCCCCCGTGTGGAAACGATAGAGCGGAAGACCCTGTATGGGAAACCGGTGTCGGCCACCGAAGTCCGCGATGCTTTGGACAAGGGTAGCCTGTATCGTGCCATTCCGTTGGTGCCTGACACAACCGTTCCTTATCTCATCGTCCAACTGGCCATCAGAGCTTTGACCCTGGAACTTGACACCACGCCCAAGCCTGGATTGGTGGATCGTCACGACAACGGTGCCCATCGCGATATGGACTACAACCTGATGGAGCGAAGCATAAAAGCCCTGCGCCCCTATTTTGTAAATGTGGTCACCACGCCTTTTACGACACCACAAAAATACGTCAATGACCTGCAAGCCATTGGCATCCAAGCCGAAAAAGCCATGTTGGAAGCCACTGGTGGCGTGAACACCCATAAAGGCGCCTTTTTCTCCATGGGCATCACGATGGCAGCGGCATGCATCTCATCTCTTGACCTGCAAACATGCATCAAAGGAATAGCGAAGCTGTTTCCTAAAGCAAAAGACACACATGGCAGCAATGCGGTTTGCCAATACCATATCAAAGGCGCTTTGGAAAACGCCGTTGAAGGCTATCCCCAGCTTTTCAACGATTGGCTGCCTTATTACCGAAACGTATGCAAGGAGCCTTACGCACTGATTATGACCTTGCTGCGCATCATGGCCACCCTCGACGACACCAATATCTATCACCGTACCGATGCCGACACTGCCCAATGGGTGAAGCGACAGGCAGAGGAAGCACTGATGGATTTCAGCATAGAAAAACTCGAAGCGATGAACCGCGAGTTCATCCTTCGCAACATCTCTCCAGGCGGTTGTGCCGACATGTTGGCATTGACCTTATTCATCGATTCAATCATAAATTAAACTACAATATATCAACAATTTAAATCAAATAATTATGATAGAAGTAATCAATCATGGAGTTTACCTCCTCAATGGTTCTGAAATCACCACCGAGCCCCAGTCCATCACTTCTGACGAGGCCCGCGAAAACACCATCACCTACGGCATTCTGCGTTCGCATGACGTGGACGGCGGCAAAGGCAAGAAAATGCGCATCCGCTTCGACGCTATGGCTTCGCACGACATCACCTATGTCGGCATCATCCAAACGGCCCGTGCCAGCGGATTGGAGAAATTCCCCATCCCTTACGCGATGACCAACTGCCACAACTCGTTGTGCGCTGTGGGCGGCACCATCAACGAAGACGACCACGTGTTCGGCCTCTCTGCTGCCAAGAAATACGGTGGCACCTACGTTCCCGCCAACCAAGCCGTCATCCACCAGTATGTGCGTGAAGAGATGGCCAAGTGCGGCAACATGATTCTCGGCTCCGACAGCCACACCCGTTACGGTTCATTGGGTAACATGGGCGTAGGCGAAGGCGGCGGTGAGCTGGTGAAGCAGCTGCTGAAGAACACTTGGGACATTAACGCCCCCGAGGTCGTGTTGGTTTGGCTCGAAGGTTCGCCCAAGAAAGGTGTCGGTCCGCATGATGTGGCTATTTCATTGGTGAAAGCCACTTTCGAGAGCGGTGTGGTGAAAAACAAGGTGCTGGAGTTTGCCGGTCCGGGCGTGAAAAACCTGCCTATCGACTTCCGCAACGGCATCGACGTGATGACTACCGAGACCACTTGCCTCAGCTCCATCTGGATTACCGACGACGAGGTGAAACGTCACTACGAGACCCACAAGCGTCCACAGGACTACCGCGAACTGAAGCCCGGTAAGGTTGCCTATTACGACATGATGATTCGCATCGACCTCTCCTCACAGGAGGCCATGATTGCCCTGCCGTTCCACCCGTCGAATGCCTACACCATCCACGAGTTGCAGGCCAACCCCGTTGAAATCATGAAGAAGATCGAAGAAGAAGCCAAGAAGCAATTTGGCGACAAAGTGGATGTCCACCTCGTTGACAAGGTAATCGACGGCAAGGTCTATGCCGACCAGGGCATCATCGCCGGCTGCTCGGGAGGTATGTACGACAACCTCGCCGAGGCTGCCTCCATCCTGAAGGGCAAGACCATCGGCAACGACTACTTCACCATGTCGGCCTATCCGCAATCCATGCCGGTATATATGGCCACCACACGCAACGGCATCGCCGAAGAGCTGATTGAAAGCGGCGTGGTCATCAAGCCCGCTTTCTGCGGTCCTTGCTTTGGTGCCGGTGATGTGCCTGCCAACAATGGCCTCAGCATCCGCCACACCACCCGTAACTTCCCGAACCGCGAAGGCTCGAAGCCTGGTCAAGGTCAGCTGTCGCTGGTCTGCTTGATGGATGCCCGCTCCATCGCCGCCACTGCCGCCAACGGAGGTGCCATTACCGCTGCCACCGATGTGGACTACACCGACAACCACAAGCCTTACGAGTTCGATGCCAACATCTATCGCAGCCGCCTCTTCTACGGCTTCGGTAAGGAAGATGCCAGCGTCGCGCTGCGCTACGGTCCCAACATCAAGGATTGGCCGACCATGTATCCTTTGGAAGAGAACATGCTGGTCGAACTGGCCGCTGTCATCCACGACCCCGTGACCACCACAGACGAACTGATTCCTTCGGGCGAGACTTCCTCATACCGTTCCAACCCGCTGAAGCTCTCCGAGTTCGCTTTGAGCCGCCGCGTTCCCGAGTACGTCGGCATCGCCAAGCGTATCCAGAAGGAAGACCTCGAACGTCGTGAAGGCAAGTGCCCCGCCCATGTGATGGAAGCCTTGAAGAAAGTGGGTGCCACTCCCGAAAACACTTCCTTTGGCTCATGCGTCTATGCCAACCGTCCCGGCGATGGCTCGGCTCGTGAGCAAGCAGCTTCCTGCCAGAAAGTGCTCGGTGGCGACGCCAACATCTGCATCGAGTATGCCACCAAGCGTTACCGCTCCAACTGCATCAACTGGGGTATCGTGCCTTTCACCCTCGATAAGGATGCCAAGTTCGAGTACGAAGCCGGTGATATGGTGTTCGTTCCTGGCTTGCGCAAAGCCATCCTCGAAGGCAAGGAAGAAATCAACGCCAAGGTCATCACCAAGAACGGTGTCAACGACCTGCATCTCAACTTTCAGAACCTCACCGCCGACGAGCGCCAAATCTTGGCCGACGGCTGCCTGATGAATTATTACAAGAATTTGAATAAATAAGAATTCACTTCAACAACTAAACATTTCAACAATTAAACAATCATAATATCATGACAAATAAAATCCAGATGACCACCCCGCTCGTCGAGATGGATGGTGACGAAATGACCCGTATCCTTTGGAAGATGATCAAGGACGAACTCATCCTTCCCTTTGTTGACCTGAAGACCGAATACTATGACCTGGGCCTGATGCAGCGCGACGCTACCAACGACCAGATTACCATTGACTCGGCTGAAGCCACCAAAAAGTATGGCGTTGCCGTGAAGTGCGCCACCATCACCCCGAACGCCCAGCGTATGACGGAATACAACCTGCACGAAATGTGGAAGTCGCCCAACGGCACCATACGTTCCATCCTCGACGGCACTGTCTTCCGCACCCCTATCATCATCGACAGCATCAAGCCTGTGGTGAAGAACTGGGAGAAGCCTATCACCATAGCCCGTCACGCCTACGGCGACGTCTATAAGAGCGTTGAACTGCGTGTCGATGAGCCTGGCGTAGCCAAGTTGGTGTTTGACGGTCAGAGCGGCAAGCATGAAGAAGTCGTCATCCAAAACTTCAAGGGTGCCGGTGTGCTGCAAGGCATGCACAATTTGGACAAGTCCATCCGCAGCTTCGCACACTCCTGCTTCAAGTTCGCCCTCGATAGCCATCAAGACCTGTGGTTCTCCACCAAGGACACCATCTCGAAGAAGTACGATGCCCAGTTCCGTATCATCTTCGACGAAGTGTTTGAGGAATACAAGGACGAGTTCGAAAAGCAAGATCTTGAGTACTTCTACACCCTCATCGACGACGCTGTTGCCCGTGTCATCCGCTCGAAGGGCGGCTACATCTGGGCCTGCAAGAACTATGACGGCGATGTGATGAGCGACATGGTCTCCACCGCCTTCGGTTCGCTGGCCATGATGACCTCCGTGCTGGTTTCGCCCGACGGCAACTACGAGTATGAGGCCGCCCACGGCACCGTAACCCGCCACTACTACAAATACCTGAAAGGCGAAGAAACCTCCACCAACCCAATGGCCACCATCTTCGCCTGGAGCGGTGCTTTGCGCAAACGTGGCGAGAAGGACGGCAACAAGGCTTTGATGAACTTCGGCGACCAACTCGAAGGTGCCTGCTTCGATGTCCTCAACGAGGGCATCTGTACCAAAGACCTCGTGAACCTCATGGAAGGCATCACGCCCAAGCCCGTCAACTCTGCCGACTTCATCGCCGCTATCCGCGAACGCCTTGAAAAGCGTCTCGCCTAAGCGACGGATAAACTCCTTTTGCAATGAAAAAAGAAGTCAAATTCAGCCTGGTTTACCGCGATATGTGGCAAAGCTCAGGCAAATATGTGCCACGTAAGGACCAATTGGAGAAGATTGCTCCCTTGATCATCGAGATGGGCTGCTTCGACCGCGTGGAAACCAACGGTGGCGCCGCCGAACAAGTGAACCTACTCTATGGCGAGAACCCGAACCCATCAGTCCGCGCTTTCACGGCAGCATTGCATAAAGGCGGTATCGAGTGCCACATGCTCGACCGCGCACTCAATGCCTTGCGTATGAACCCCGTGCCCGCCGACGTGCGTCAACTGATGTACAAAGTGAAGAAGGCACAAGGCGTCGACATCACCCGTATCTTCTGCGGCCTCAACGACGTGCGCAACATCATCCCATCTATCAAATGGGCTAATGAGGCTGGCATGATCTCGCAGGCTGCCATGAGCATTACATACTCGCAGGTTCACACTGCCGAATATTACATTGCCATGGCTGAAAAGCTCATCGAAGCCGGCGCCAAGGAGATTGCCCTGAAAGACATGGCCGGCGTAGGCCGTCCCGCCTCGTTGGGTAAGATTGTGAACCACATCAAGACACAACACCCTGATATCAAGGTGCAATACCACGGCCACACCACCCCGGGCCTTTCGATGGCTTCGATGCTCGAGGTCTGCAAGGCCGGCTGCGACTACGTTGACGTGGCCATGGAGCCGCTGTCATGGGGCACCGTCCATCCCGACGTCATCAGCGTGCAGGCTATGCTGAAAGATGCCGGTTTCCTCGTGAAGGACATCGACATGAAGACCTACATGGCTGCCCGCTCGATGACGCAGAGCTTTATCGACGACTTCCTCGGCTACTGGATTGACCCGCGCAACCGTTACATCAACTCGCTGCTGCTGGGTTGTGGTCTTCCTGGCGGCATGATGGGTTCGCTTATGGCAGACCTCAAACCAGTACACGCTGCCATCAATATGAACCGCAAGAAAGACGGCCTTCCGGAACTCAGCGAAGACGAGATGCTTGTTGAACTGTTCCAAGAGGTGCAGGATATTTGGCCGAAACTCGGCAACCCGCCCTTGGTGACGCCGTTCAGCCAATACACCAAGAACATCGCCCTTATGAACCTCTTTGCCTTGAGCAAGGGTGAACCGCGTTACGAGACCAGCATCGACCCCGCCGCTTGGGACATGATTCTCGGCAAAGCCGGCAAATTGCCTGGCACCTTGGCTCCTGAGATTGTGGAACTGGCCAAGAAGAAGGGCTTGAAGTTCTTCACGGGCAACCCGCAGGACAACTACCCCAATGCTTTACCGCATTTCATCGAAGAGATGAAGAAAGAAGGCTGGGACCGTGGACAGGACGACGAAGAGCTCTTTGAGTTCGCCATGCATGAGAAACAGTACCGCGAGTACAAGTCGGGCGAGGCCAAGCGTCGCTTCAACCAAGAGTTGGAAGCCAAGATGAAGGCCAAGTTTGAAAAAGCTGGCGGCGAGGCCAAGATTCCGGACCTACGTGCTTTGCGTCACCCGAATGCCGAGCCTGTCATCGCTCCAGTAAGCGGCATCGTGATGTGGGAAGTCGATTTTGACGACAAATCGATTTCGCCTGCTCCTGGCACTGTTTACAAGGAAGGCGACCTGCTTTGCGCCATCAACAGCGAGCACGGCATGGAACTTGTCTATGCACTTTGGTCGGGCAAGATTGTGGAAGCCACGGCTGAGCAAGGCAAGCGCGTCGCCAAGGGCGAAACGATTGCGTTCATTGAGAAATAGCTAAAATCTATACTTTTTTAGAACAGCAAGGGTGAAGCTATTTATAGAGAAATAGAATTTTGAGTTTGTACACTTTTTGCTGTCAGTGCAGGGAGTTTCCGTTCTTTCGGGACCCCCTGCTGTTTTTTATTTTTTTTGTTTGTTTATTTATTGCGGATTGCCTAATTTTGCAACCTATTTCAGAAATATCAAACAAAACGAAAAATATATGCAAGACAAACTGCAAGAATTGACCGACAGGCTTTACAACGAGGGCTTGTCGAAAGGAAAACACGATGGCGAAGAACTCGTGCAAAAGGCACAAGCTGAGGCTGACCGCATTGTGGCCTACGCCAAGGCTGAGGCGGAGCGTATCATCGCCCAAGCCAACAAAGAGGCTGAGGAGACGAAAACCAAGGTGAACGCCGATGTCAAGATGGCTGCTACCCAAAGCATCGCCGTGACGAAACAGGAAATCGAGAAAATGGTGGTGACCAAAGCTGCCACCGAAGGCGTGAAAGCTAACATGAGCAATGCCGCCTTTGTCAAGGAACTGATTACGAGCGTGGTGAAGGCCTTCAATCCACAGAACGCATCGCCTGTCGACTTGAACCTTATCCTTCCTGAAGCCCTGAAAAAGGAGTTGGAGCCTTTCGTGAAAAGCGAAATCGCCAACCAATTTAGGGGTGAGGTGAAGGTGGATTACTCCAAAAAGATGAATGGAGGCTTCAAGATTTCGCCTAAGGACGGCGGCTACATGCTCCAGTTCACCGACGAGGAGTTCACTCAACTCATCGCCAACTACCTGCGTCCCGCCACCAAGAAAATCCTCTTCGGCTGATGGATAACTACGTCTATATCGTGGCCGGCTTGCCGGAACTGACCTCGGGCTTCGAGAATACAGGCTTCGACTATGCCGCCGTGAAGGAGTCCATCATGGAGCTGCTCTCCGAGAAAGACCAGCAGTTGGTTGAACTCATGGAGGAAGGCTTCAATGAGGATAGCCTCGGTGCGGAGTTTTACGACAAGGCCGCTGAGAGCAAGAACCGTTTCATCCGCGAGTATTTCGACTTCGACGGTCGCCTGCGCAACATGAAGGTGAACTACCTGGCCAAGCGCCTCGGCAAAAGAGGGGAGGACTACCAAGTGGAGCTGCCTGAGGCCGACTTCGAGGAAGGCAAACAGATAGAGGAAATCCTCGCTGATGCCGACTTTGTTGAGCGCGAGCAGAAAATGGATGAGCTGAAGTGGGAGAAGGCCAGTGACATTGCCCGCATGGACTACTTCAACATGAATGCCATCCTCGCCTTCTTGGTCAAGGCCAAGACCGTACAGCGCTGGGCTGAACTCGATCCCGCGAAGGGTGAGGAGATGTTCCATAAGCTCGTCAAGGAGATCCGAGGGACCAATGCGGAATTGGATTTAAGTGTGAAATAAATAGAAACAACATTATATGAAAACAACAGGAAAAGTTACAGGAATCATTGCGAACCTGGTCACCGTGGAGGTGGACGGCCCTGTGGCACAGAATGAGATCTGCTTCATCGACCTCGACGGCGTCGAGCTGATGGCGGAGGTCATCAAGGTGAACGGGAACAAGGCCTCCGTGCAGGTGTTTGAGAGCACCCGCGGCCTTCAGATCGGCGACAAGGTGGAATTCCAAGGCTACATGCTTGAGGTGACCTTGGGACCTGGTCTGCTTTCGAGCAACTTCGACGGCCTGCAGAACAACCTCGCCACCATGGAAGGGGTGTTTCTGAAACGAGGTGAATACACCAAGGCCCTTGATGAAGAGAAAATTTGGGACTTCACACCCATAGCCAAGGCGGGCGACCAAGTCGTCGCCGCCGACTGGCTGGGCGAAGTCAAGGAAGGCTGGCTGCCTCACAAAATCATGGTGCCGTTCAACTTCAAAGGGACGTACACCGTGAAGAGTGTCGCCGCCGCCGGACAATACAAGATCACCGACACCATCGCCACGCTGACTGACGCGGAAGGCGAGGAGGTGAAGGTGACGATGACGCAAAAATGGCCTGTGAAGGTGGCCGTGGGTGGTTATGTCGAGAAGCCGCGTCCCTTCAAGGTGATGGAAACGGGCGTACGTACCATCGACACGCTGAATCCCATCGCCGAAGGCGGCACGGGCTTCATTCCCGGACCTTTCGGCTGCGGTAAGACCGTGTTGCAACACGCCCTCGCCGAGCAAGCCGACGCCGACGTCATCATCATGGCGGCCTGCGGCGAGCGCGCCAACGAGGTCGTGGAGATCTTCACCGAGTTCCCCGAGCTGAAGGACAAGCACACAGGTCGCAGCCTGATGGAGCGTACCATCATCATCTGCAACACCTCCAACATGCCGGTCGCCGCTCGTGAGGCCTCCGTCTACACGGCCATGACCTTGGGCGAGTACTACCGCGCCATGGGCATGAAGGTCTTGTTGCTCGCCGACTCCACCTCACGTTGGGCCCAGGCCTTACGTGAGATGAGTAACCGTCTGGAGGAGCTGCCCGGTCAGGACGGCTTCCCCATGGACCTCTCGGCCATCATCTCCAACTTCTACGCGCGTGCAGGCTATGTGAAACTCAACAACGGCGAGTCAGGTTCCATCACCTTCATCGGAACGGTCTCGCCCGCCGGCGGTAACCTGAAGGAGCCGGTCACCGAGTCGACCAAGAAGGCGGCCCGCTGCTTCTACGGCCTCTCGCAGAACCGCGCCGACAAGAAACGTTATCCCGCTGTCGACCCCGTGGATTCCTACTCGAAATACCTCGAATATCCGGAAATCATAGAATATCTTGATGAGAAAATCGAGAAGGGTTGGGTCGACAAGGTCACCAAGACGAAATACATCATCAGAAAAGGTAAGGACGCCTACGAGCAGATCAACATTTTGGGCGACGACGGCGTGCCGATGTCCTATCATGAGCAGTATTGGAAGTCGGAACTTATCGATTATGTTATTCTTCAGCAAGACGCTTTCGACAATATCGACGGTTGCTCTCCGCTCGAACGCCAGAAGTTCATGCTCGACTTGATGCTTGAGATTTGCGATCGTAGCTTCAAGTTCGACAATTTCGAGGAATGCATGACCTTCTTCAAGGGCTTGATTAACATCTGCCGTCAGATGAACTACTCGGAATACGAGTCGGAACAATTCAACAAATATTTGAACCAGCTTAAGGAGGAACTGAAACATGAGTGAGAAAGCCTTTCAACGCATCTATACGAAGCTGAGCGCCATCACCAAGGCCACTGTGACCCTTGAGGCACAAGGCGTGACCAACGACGAGCTGGCCTTTGTGGCAGGCCGTCTGGCACAGGTGGTGAAGATTAAAGACAACAGCGTCACCTTGCAGGTGTTTGGCGGCACGGAAAACATCCCGACCAACGCCGAAGTCACCTTCTTTGGCGAGCCTCCTTGCTTGAATGTCAGTGACGACCTCGCCGGCCGTTTCTTCAACGCCTATGGCGAGCCTATCGACGGCGGTCCGGCTGTGGAAGGCGAGAAGCGCCAGATCGGCGGTCCCTCCGTGAACCCCTACAAACGTCGCATGCCTTCGGAGCTGATCCCGACGGGTATCGCCGGCATCGACTTGAACAATACCTTGGTCTCGGGCCAGAAGATTCCTTTCTTCGCCGACCCCGACCAGCCTTATAACCAGGTGATGAGCATGGTGGCCCTCCGCGCCGATGTGGATAAGATCATCCTCGGCGGCATGGGCTTGACCAACGACGACTACCTCTTCTTCAAGAACGAGTTTGAGAGCGCCGGCGCCCTGCATAAGATCGTCAGTTTCGTGAACACCACCGACCAGCCGCCTGTCGAGCGTCTGTTGGTCCCCGACATGGCCTTGACGGCAGCGGAATACTTCGCCGTCGACAAGAACGAGAAGGTACTGGTGCTGCTCACTGACATGACCCTCTACGCCGACGCCTTGAGTATCGTGAGCAACCGTATGGACCAGATTCCTTCGAAGGACTCCATGCCCGGCTCGCTCTACTCCGACTTGGCCAAGATCTACGAGAAGGCCGTGCAGCTGCCTGATGGCGGTTCCATCACCATCATCGCCGTGACGACGCTGAACGATGGCGACATCACGCACGCCATCCCGGATAACACGGGTTACATCACCGAGGGACAGCTGTTCCTCCGCGCCGACCCCGACTCGGGTAAGGTCATCGTCGACCCGTTCCGCTCGTTGTCGCGACTGAAACAACATGTGCAAAACAAGAAGACCCGCGAGGACCACAGCGCCGTGATGAACACCTCGGTGCGTCTCTATGCCGACGCCGCCAACGCCAAGACCAAGTTGGAGAACGGCTTCGACTTGAGCGACTACGACCTGCGCTGCCTCGACTACGCCAAGGAATACGCGACCCGACTTCTCGCCATCGACGTCAACATCTCCATCGAGGAGATGCTTGACACGGGTTGGGAATTGTTCGCCAAGTATTTCACCAAGGCCGAGACGGGTCTGAAAGAAGCTTTGATTCAAAAATACTGGAAAGAGTGAATCTACAATAATCGACATGGGAACAACTAACATAACCCTTAACCGTCATTGCGGGCTTGACCCGCAATCCCCAAAGCGTGAGGGACTGCCTTTGCGCTCGGGAGATGGCGGATCCTTGTCCGCCATGACGGTAATAGGTTAAAAGTAGTACAACCCATGCGCGTTTTAAACTAAAACAAATGGCCATCAAATTTCAATATAACAAGACTTCGCTGAATGAGATGAACAAGCAGCTGAAGACGAGGGTGAAAGCGCTCCCCACGCTGAAGAGTAAGGAGAGTGCCCTGCGTCTTGAGGTGAAGAAAGCCAAGCAGCATTCGGAGCGTCTTGTCGCGCAGTTAGAGGACCAGCTCAAATCGTATGAGTACATGGCCCGGCTTTGGAATGAATTTGAGCCAGGACTGATTTCCGTGACCGATGTGAAACTGAAGACCGTGAAGATTGCGGGTGTGCCGACGCCGGCTTTGGAGGAGGTGCTCTTCGACGTGAAGGACATCAACCTGTTCACCAAGCCGATGTGGTATGCCGACGGCGTGCAGATTCTCAAGAACCTCGCCCAACTCGGCATCGAGTCGGAGGTTTACACTGAGGTGGCGCGCATCCTCGACTACCAGCGTAAGAAGACCACCCAGAAAGTCAACCTTTACGAGAAAGTGCAGATTCCTGGCTATAACGAAGCCATACGTAAGATCAAGCGATACATGGAAGACGAGGAGAACCTCTCCAAGGCCTCCCAGAAGATCGTGAAAGGTAAACACATAGCAGAAGAGGAGGAAGACCATGGTAACTGAAATGACGAAATATGACTTCATCCTCATGAGCGGCGACGCCGACGCCTTCCTCGAGAAGCTGCAATCGGTGGGTGTGGTCGACATCACCCGTTCGCTGAAGCCTGTCGACGACCAGTCGGAGAAGCTCTCGGCTCGCGCCGAGGTCTACCGCAAGGCCATCTCGCAGCTGAAGGGTGTCGAGAAGGCCGATGATCCGGGTCAGAAGCCTACCGACTTCGCCGTCGAGGTGATGGAGTCCGTGCGTGACAAGGAAGCTTTGCAGGCACGCCTCTCGCAGCTCTACAAGGACGTGGAAGAACGCCGTCCTTGGGGACAGTTCGACGCCACGAGTTTCGACCGCCTCAAGGAGAACGGGCTGAAGCTCCACTTCTACAAGGCCAAGGCCATTGAGCCCGAATGGAAGGAGCAATACGCCTTGAGTGAGATCTCGAAGGTGGACGGCTACAGCTATTTCGTGGTCGTCTCCGACAGCGATGAATACGACTTCCCCTTGAAGGAGTTGCCCGCTCCCGAGAACGACTATGCCTCCCTCGAGAAGGAGATCGCCGAGGTGGAAGGCGAGATCAAACAGAAAGACCACCGCTTGGCGCAGCTGAAATGGCATGAGCCGGTGCTGCAAGGCGAGTTGGACAAGACCCTTTCGAAACTCGACCTGCATCTGGCGCACGTGTCGGGTGAGAAGGCCGCCGAGGACTATCTTACCGTCTTCGAAGGCTTCGCTCCCGCCGTCAACGTGCCCGCCTTACGCGACATGCTCGAGAAGGAGAACGTCTATTACATAGAGGACAAGGCCAAGAAGGACGACAACCCGCCCATCAAGCTGAAGAACAACAAGTTCGTTTCGATGTTCGAGTTGCTGACCGACATGTACGGCCGTCCCAAGTACGATGAGTTCGACCCGACGGTGTTCATCTCCATCTTCTTCATGCTCTTCTTCGCCTTCTGCATGGGTGACGCGGGCTACGGCCTCGTGCTCATCTTGGGCAGTTTGGCTTTGAAGAAGAAGCTGGGCAAGATCGCGCCGCTGGGCGTCACCTTGGGCATCGCCACCACCATCATCGGTGTGTTGTTCCACACCTTCTTCTCGATGGACATGCTTGAATGGAGTTGGATTCCCGATGTGGTGAAGAAGTGCATGGTGCCTCGGCAGCTGTTCGGTTTCGACGGCCCGATGGTGCTGGCCATCTTCGTCGGTATCTTCCACATCTGCCTGGCATTGATTGTGAAGACCTACCAGAGCACCAAGGTGAAAGGCTTTGCCAACTCCTTGGGCACCTGGGGTTGGACCCTGCTCATCGTGGGCGGTGTCATCGTGGCTGGTCTCGCCCTGATGGGCGTCATGGACAAGGCGGTGACCAAATGGGTCATTATCATCCTGGGCAGCCTCTCCGCCTTGGGCATCTTCTTCCTCAATGACCTGCATCGCAACCCCTTGCTTAACGTGGGTGCGGGCTTGTGGGAGACCTACAACACCGTGACGGGCTTGCTCGGCGACGTGTTGAGTTACCTACGTCTCTACGCCTTGGGTCTGGCAGGTGCCAAGCTCGGCGAGGCCTTTAACGCCATCGGCTTGCAGGCCTTAGGCGACGGTGGCGTCGGCTGGGTGTGGTTCATCCTCATCGTGGTCATCGGCCACGTGTTGAACATCGCCATGTGTATCCTGGGCGCCTTCGTGCATCCCTTGCGACTCAACTTCCTGGAGTTCTTCAAGAACTCGGGTTACGAGGGCACGGGCAGAAAATACAAACCTCTACAATCTTGAATTTGCAATAACAATCAATCAACAATTAAACAATAATCACTATGGTATTAGCAACAATCTTAGGTTATCTCGGTCTTGGCCTCGTGTTGGCCTTGGCAGGTATCGGTAGTTCAATCGGCACTTCGACGGCGGGCAACGCCGCCGAGGGCGGTCTCAAGAAACGTCCCGAGGCATCGGGCAATTTCATGGTGCTGTCGGCACTGCCGGCCACACAGGGTATCTACGGCTTCGTGGCCTTCTTCATGCTGCTGAGCAAGATGCGTGAGGCTGTCGCCGGCCAGGACCCGACGCAGGGCTTCATCATCTTCGGCGTGGGCCTCAGTGTGGGTCTCGCCTGCATGATCTCGGCCATCCGTCAAGGTCAAGTCTGCGCCAACGGTATCGTCGGCCTCAGCCAGGGTCACGACGTGTTCACCAACACGCTGATCTACGCCGCCCTTCCCGAGTTCTACGCTATCTTGGGCCTCGTCGGCGCACTGATGGTGTAATCTGAAAATCTTCGGAAAAACCTTTGTAGAGACGGTGCATGCACCGTCTCTACGTGTTTATTACCATTTGTAAAGATTCGCCCCCACCGTCCATTCGATGTAGTCGATCTTGGTGGCGTGCACCTTCATGCCGACGCCGGCGAAGAACGTCTTGCCAAAATTGTAGCGGAACGAGAGCCGCTCGTAGTATCTCTGGTAATGGCGGGGGAGGTATTCGGCGGGCTGCCACACATAGTAGGCGAAAGAGAGATGCCCGATGAAGTTGCCGTAGCACAGTTCGCCTGCGATGTAGGGTGCGACGCTGAAGGCGTCAACGGCTTTGTATTGCTCTTCGGCATGGTTGTATTCGTACATCACCTTGTTCTCGCCCGTGTAGAGTACGTCGATGCCGCCGCCGTAGCGGAAGCAGGGATGGAAAGCTCTTGAATAGCCTATCTCGAAGGTGTTACCCAAGCAATAATGCCCTAGTTGCGTGTTCGACTCACGCACGCCGATGCCGTCCAAGACGTAGATGAGGTTGTATTTCTCGAAGGTGTAGTCTTTGTCGCGGATCTCGCTGACGCGTCCTTTGGGGAAATAACGCACTCCCGTCTGCGCTCCCAAGATGTTGATGCCTTTGTTGGGCACCTTGAGGGCACCGTTGGAGGCGTGTGAGAACACGGCGCGGACGAAGAGATCGAACTGGTCGTTGAGGCGGAACGTGGGACCGAAGTCGAGGTTGAGGTGCACCGTTACCGGCGAGCTCACCAAGCGGTTGTGGCCTTTGGGCCAGTAGGCCATACCGATGCCCCAGGTGTAGTCGAACTGGAACTTGGGTCGGTTGATGATGTGGCCGTTGCAGTAGCCGAACACGGCGTAGCTGTTGCCCAAGTCGATAATCTTCTGGCTCTCCTCGTCGAAGTAGTCTTTCATCGTGTGGTGCTCGAAGCGGAAGTCGACGCCGATACATGGGTAGTTGAAGAACTTTTCCCAGGCCTCCGAGCCGTCGGTCTGTCGCCCGAGGCGGACGTCGGCGCCATATACGGGGTAGTCGGCGTAGATGGGCAGGGGTAGGTGGCGGGCATAGCGGAAACCGGGCTCCACATAGAGACCCTGTGCCGACAGCGAAGAGGCTGCCAGGACCATAAGCGCTATGAGCCACCATTTTCTCATGGCAAATGGGATTACATGTCGTCTTTCATCTTCTCGATCATGCGGCGTTCCTTTTTGGTGGGACGCCCGGCGCCACGGTCGCGCCACTCGGCCCTGTAGGCGTGCATGAACTCGATGCGTTCGTATTCCTCTTTGGGAGTGAGGTCGGTGTAGACCTCGGGCACCTGCTTGGCGGAGACACGGTTTTTGATCACCATCTTCACCTCCACCACCTTATGCAGTTGTTCGATCTGTACATGGATGACATCGCCCACCTTCACTTCGCGCGCCGGCTTGACGGCGTTGCCGTCTACCTTCACCTTGCCGCCTTTGATGGCGTCGACGGCGATGCTACGCGTCTTGAAGAGGCGCGCCGCCCACAGCCATTTGTCCATCCTTACGATGTTTTCTTCGGTATCCATTGTGTTGTTCTTTTCAATCGCTTGACGTCACTGCGAGGAACGAAGCAGTCCAGAGATGGAACTTCTTAATAAGCACCTACTCTGGATTGCTTCGTCGTTCCTCCTCGCAATGACGCGAAGCGTGTCAAATTATTTCTCCTTGAAAATCAACTGAATCGGCACGCCGTGGAAGTCCCAGGTCTCGCGGATCTTGTTCTCCAAGAAGCGCTTGTACGACTCCTTCACGTCCTTGGGCAGGTTGCAGAAGAAGACAAATTGGGGTGAGATGCTCTTCAGCTGGGTGATGTATTTGATGCGCAGGAAACGTCCGCGCGAGGCCGTCGGCAGCGGGATGGAGTTGATGATTTCCTGCATCTTGTCGTTCAGCTCGCGCACGGGGATGCGGCGCTCACGGTTTTCGTACACATGGTGCGCGGTCTCCAGCACCTTATAGATGCGTTGCTTGTTGATGGCCGAGGTGAAGACGATGGGATAGTCGGTGAAGGGCGCGGTACGCTCGCGGATGAAGCGCTCGTATTCCAGGTGGGTGTTGGAGTCTTTCTCCACGAGGTCCCATTTGTTGACGACCATCACCAGGCCTTTCTTGTTCTTCTCGATGAGGCGCAGGATATTCATGTCCTGGGCCTCGAAGCCGTTCTGCGCGTCGAGCATGAGGATGGCCACGTCGCAGTCTTCGATGGCGCGGACGGAGCGCAGCACGCTGTAGAACTCGATGTCTTCCTCCACCTTGCTCTTCTTGCGCAGGCCGGCGGTGTCGACAAGCATGAACTCCATACCGAAGGCGTTGTAGCGCGTGTAGTTGGCGTCGCGGGTGGTGCCAGCGATGTCGGTGACGATATGACGGTCAGTGCCGAGGAAGGCGTTGATCAGGGAGGACTTGCCCACGTTGGGCCGTCCCACCACGGTGAACTTAGGCAGGTCGGTGTCGAAATCGGTGGTGTCGGAGGGCAGCAGCTCGCAGACCTTGTCGAGCAACTCGCCTGTGCCCGTGCCGGTCATGGCCGACATGGGGAAGGGCTCGCCTAGGCCGAGGGCGTAGAACTCGCTCGCCAACACTTCTTTATTAGGCTCGTCTATCTTATTGACAGCCAGTAAGACAGGTTTCTTCTGTTGACGCAAGATGACGGCCACGTCTTCGTCGAGGACGTGCACGCCTTCGCGACCGTCCACCACAAATACGATGACGTCGGCCTCGTCGATGGCCAGATCCACCTGCTTGCGGATTTCTTCTTCAAAGATGTCGTCCGACCCCACCACATAACCGCCGGTGTCGATGACGGTGAATTCCTTTCCGTTCCAGTCGCTCTTGCCGTAGTGCCTGTCGCGCGTCACGCCGCTTGTCTCTTCCACGATGGCCATGCGCTGCTTCAGCAGACGGTTGAAGAGCGTCGATTTTCCCACATTGGGTCTTCCCACTATTGCTACAATGTTTGACATATTTCTTTGAGTTTAAATCGGCTGCAAAAATACGAAAAATTAGGCTTCGTAGCCAAACCGCTTCAGCTCGGCCTCGTTGTCGCGCCAGTCTTTGTCGACCTTCACGAACAGTTCCAGGAAGATTTTCTTTCCCGTGAACTCCTCGATGTCGGTGCGGGCCTGCATGCCCAGCTTCTTGATGGCGCTGCCGCCCTTGCCGATGATGATGGCCTTCTGCGAGTCACGCGCCACATAGATGACGCTGCGGATATGGATGCGATGCTCGGTCTCCTCGTAACTCTCCACCTCGACTTGCACAGAGTAGGGGATCTCTTGCTGGTAGTTGAGTAAGATCTTCTCGCGGATGATCTCGGTGATGAAGAAACGCATGGAGCGGTCGGTGAGCTCGTCCTTGGGGAAGTAGGGCGGACACTCGGGCAGCTTCTCCAGGATCTGCTTGAAGATGAACTCCACGTTGG
This sequence comes from Candidatus Limimorpha sp., assembly GCA_045132275.1. GTDB lineage: Bacteria > Bacteroidota > Bacteroidia > Bacteroidales > F082 > Limimorpha. The sequence continues at coordinate 757 of JBGURY010000013.1, read as the reverse complement.
CGTTGTATTGCGCCGAGAGCGGGAAGACGGTGGCGTTGGGTAGGGTCTCACGCCATTGGTTCACGGCTTGTTCCACTTGTTCTTGGGTGGAGAGGTCGATCTTGTTGATGAGCACAAAGACAGGGATGTCGGTGGTCTTCAGCCGTTCCACGGTCTTCTCCTCAATCTTCTTGTCGGTGATGTCGACAACGAACAGGATGAGGTCGGCGTCGATGAGGGCCACGTTGATGAACTGGTTCATCACCTCGTGCATCTTGTAGGCCGGGTCCTTGATGATGCCTGGTGTGTCGGAGAAGACGATCTGGAAGTCGTCGCCGTTGACGATGCCGAGGATGCGGTGACGTGTGGTCTGCGCCTTCGAGGTGATGATGGAGATCTTCTCTCCAACGAGCTGATTCATAAGGGTTGACTTGCCCACGTTAGGGCGTCCTATGATGTTGACATAGCCTGCTTTATGCGTCATAATGAAATTTTTTTCTTGTTTTTTGCCTTGCAAAGAAACAAAATTATTATTTTTGCAGCCGATTTCGGCACGAAATTTTTCGTTTTTCCGAGATTTTACGCACGATGCGGGGTAGAGCAGAGGCAGCTCGTCGGGCTCATAACCCGGAGGTCATTGGTTCGAATCCAATCCCCGCTACTTTTTTTTGCCTGTTTTACGAGTAAAATTTTCGGAAAACAGGCTTTTTTTTGCAAAAAAAGGCTAATGGAATTTTGAAGATCCGAATTTCCACGATTTTTCCACGATATCAATTTT
>JBGURY010000012.1:0-213046 GCA_045132275.1 Candidatus Limimorpha sp. | reverse complement strand
CATCGGTCACCTCTGCGGTATCATGATGCTGCGTCACCTGCAGCGCTGTGGCCACCGTCCCGTCATCCTCGTGGGTGGTGCCACAGGTATGATTGGCGACCCCAGCGGTAAGTCACAGGAGCGTAACCTGCTCAACGACGAGACGTTGCGCCACAATCAGGAGTGCATCAAGGCTCAGGTGGCTAAGTTCCTCGACTTCGAGTCGAAGGACGAGAATGCTGCCATCATGGTGAACAACTACGACTGGATGAAGGACTTCACCTTCCTCGACTTCGCGCGCGAGGTGGGCAAGCACATCACCGTGAACTACATGATGGCCAAGGACAGCGTGCAGCAGCGCCTTAACGGCACCGCTCGCGACGGCCTCTCCTTCACCGAGTTCACCTACCAGCTCCTGCAAGGCTACGACTTCCTCTACCTCTACCAGCACAAGAACTGCAAACTGCAGTTGGGCGGCAACGACCAGTGGGGTAACATCACCACGGGCACAGAGTTGATCCGCAGAACGTTGGGATTCGAGAACGAGGCCTTCGCCCTCACCTGCCCGCTCATCACCAAGGCCGACGGCAAGAAGTTCGGCAAGACCGAGAGCGGCAACATCTGGCTCGACCCGAAGCGCACCACGCCTTACAAGTTCTACCAGTTCTGGCTCAACGTCAGCGATGAGGACGCCGAGAAATACATCAAGATCTTCACCTCGCTGGATAAAGAGACCATCGACGCCCTCATCGAGGAACACAAGAAAGACCCGGGCATGCGTGTGCTGCAAAAGCGCCTCGCCCAAGAGGTCACCGTGTTGGTGCACTCGCAAGAAGCCCTCGATGCCGCCATCGAAGCCTCCAACATCCTCTTCGGCAAGTCTACCAAGGAAGGCTTGGAGAAGCTCGATGAGGAGACCTTCCTGGACGTGTTCGACGGCGTGCCGCAGGAGCATATCGCCCGCACCGAGCTCGAGGCCGGCATCCCGATCGTCGACTTCATGGCCGTCAACACGCAGATTTTCCCCTCCAAGGGCGAGGCCCGCAAGATGACCCAAGCCAACGGCGTGAGCGTCAACAAGGAAAAGGTCACCCTGGACAAGGTGATGACCCCCGACGACCTCATCGACGGCAAGTACATCCTGATGCAGAAGGGAAAGAAGAACTACTACTTGGTGGTGGTGGAATAACCCCATCTCTTTCAACTATACCGCCACGCTTCGCTCGCCATTACGAATGATGCGTGGCGGTTTTTTTGCCGTTTCAGACAATAAATGATAGGTGGAAAACAAAAATCATAGAGACAAAAAAAACCTTGTGCTTTTTTTCATGATGTTGATTCTCAAAAATATAACAACGGACCATCTGAAAAAAGTAGGGACAAAACCATGCGAGACCTCAAAAACTCTTTGACAAGCATTTATTATGCTTACCTTTGCCGATAATAAAGAAAACCCGTGAAATATGAAAACAAGTCCGCTATGGGATAGAGTCAGTTCGCCGATATAATCGTAGGGTATTAAGATGGCAAATAGTGGATTTTTATTGAACTGGACCGTTGGAAAACAGAAAAGTATTACTTTTGCAGACAAATAAAGACATAATAAAGGGCTTTACGCTCTTGTTCTCTGATTGAAAAGTCTGGAAAACAATTTATGAGTGAGAATAAGATAGCGGAAAAGTTCGCGTATTAGGCGTGAACTAATTCGTGCTTATTTACTCACAGGCTTTTCCAGACGCCTTCAATCAGAATAAGCAAACAAACGAATGGCGAGCGCCTTTCTTTGTTGCTCGTGGACGGAGAAAGGGCCAAAAACGCAGCAAACCATGAACTGATATCATCAATATTTCAGAGAATCAAATAAAACGAATAGGACAGATAAAACCAACAAGACAATGAAATCGACAAAGAAAAACATTATGATCTGCTGCCTGATGGTTTTGGCGGTTATGGGCCGAGCCCAACAATGGGAAACCATTTTGCCGGATAGTGTTTCTATCAGTAGCGGTTTCATTAACGAGGACAACACTATGGAACTCGTTGGCTGTTCAGGTAATGATGGTGCCTATTTCAAGGTTTTTGGCGATGGGCAATACCAAACAACCACATTCCCTGCGCCAGAAGGGAAACAACTGGTTTTGCAAACCTTAACCCCTTTGGACGATGGAGGTCGTTTCGTTTCGGGACGAATTATGACCAATCGACTGAATGATTCGGGCGAACTTAAGATTATGATTCTCGATGACGACTTGAATGTGGTGAAAGAACATACCCTACAAGTGGCAGAAGGTTTCTTGGGTTTCACAGATGGTGCCGCCGTCATGGACGACGACGGTACCATAGTCCTATTGAAAACGGCAAGAAGAGAAATGCCCAATTATCAAGGCGGCTACGAGTCAAGAGGGGCGTTGTTTCGGTTCACCCAATCAGGAGACAGCCTGAATTGTCGGTATCTGTTGGCCGACCCGCCAGACCCGATTTGCTACATACATCAAATTCGTAACCAAATACTTTGGAACGACCCGTATAGTGACCAAATCATTGGAGTGTGTGCAGGGCGAAACGGGCTACAATCCTTGCTCTATTTCGATTACGACTTCAATCTGACGAATGACTTTTTTATCGACGACATATCTCTACCGGAGTTAAGTTCAGGCAAGTATGTAAACCGCCCACACATTGTTAGTTGGTACAATGAAAACGAGATGCTTCTTGTTGCGGACCAGCAAGATACAGTTGTCCACAACAAGCCACATTTGCTTATCGGGAAAATGAACCGAGAGGGAGAAATCATAGAGAAGGCCGAAATCAACAAACCAGATACTTTGTTTTACGCTTTTGGAGGAACGGCATACGCCAACGACAGCACTGTCTATGTATCAACGAGATGCCATACGGAGAGTTGGCTTGACCCACTCTATCCATGCGCCTATCTTGTGAGCACAGGATTGGAAATCCTTGGAAAGGTTGAACTTTGGGACGAAATGGACTACTATCCCCAAGCCGTATTTCCTACAAACGACGGTGGGTGTGTGTTCTGCATTAAAGGCGACTCTTGGTATGTCGAACCCACAGTAAAGATTATCCGTTTCTCGCGCGAGGATTTCAATCCTATTCCTTGTAGTGTAAAGGAAGTTTCGCAAGAAGCAATAAAGGCTTTGGCCTTTCCCAATCCAGCAAAAAACGAGTTGAACATTGACATCAGCGGATTTACGAGTCTTGAAGGCTGCCGCATCAGCATCACGGATGCCCTTGGCCGCCCTAGTGTGGACAGATTTATCCGAGGCGAAGGGAATGTGCTTACGGTGGGCGTTGCCAGCCTCCCCGTCGGAGTGTACACCTATCAAATCTATGACAATAAGAAAACGCTTTCCTCGGGAAAGTTTGTAAAAGAATAAGATCATCTAAAAAGAACCATCATGAAAAAAACAACCATCATCCTCTTTCTCGCCGCTTTGATGCTCATCGGCGGCAACGCCCAAGCGCAGGGCAAGAAGAAAATCCGCATCACCTACCGCAGTGCCAAACGCTTAGTGGAGAAAATCGAGGCCAACCCCAACGCCGAGACGCTTTACCTCTTCCGCAACGGCCTCGACTCGCTGCCAGAGGAGATTGGCCAACTGAAACACCTCAAAAAACTAGTGGTCAGTTCCAACCGCCTCACCTATGTCCCGCCTGTCATCGGCGAACTGACCGAGTTGGAGCATATCTCCTTCAAGCACAACGACATCAAGGCGCTGCCGCCCGAGATTGGCCAACTCAAGAACCTGAAACATCTGGAACTGGACTACAACGACCTGCAGTCTTTGCCCGACGAACTGTGCGAACTGAAGAAACTGGAATACCTCTCCGTCACGCACAACGCCCTGCACCACCTGCCGAACAACATCGGGAAACTGGAGTCATTGGAGTTTTTCTACATCGGCACCAACCTGCTGCAGGAGTTGCCCCTCGGTTTGGCCCAACTCACCAACTTGGTGGAATTGAACGTGGCCGGCAGCGGCGGGATGCTCGTCGTCCCTAATCTGCGCGACTGCCAACGCCTTGAACGACTTTACATCGACAACACCACGCTGTTCGACGCCTCCTTCAATCCTCGCACGATTTCGAGATTGGAGATTTACATGGTGGGGAGATAATACGTTAGGCTTTCTGACGTTATCGAACAAACGAACCATCATGCGAAAACCAATTCCTTTTCTTTTCCTTCTGCTGCTGTCAGTTTCAGCAATGGCGCAGAAGCATTGCATCAGCGGCTATGTGATGGATGCCGCGAGCCGTGAGACCTTGATAGGGGCGACGGTGCTTGACCGCAACTCTGGCCAAGGTTGCGCCACCAACAACTACGGCTATTATTCTTTGACGCTGCCAGAAGGCGCTGTCGACCTGCAGTTTTCCTTTGTGGGTTATGATGCCGTGAATCAGGCGTTCAACTTGGTTGCCGACACTGTCATCACGGTGAAGATGAGCAGCAACATACAGTTGCAGGAAGTGACGGTGGAGGCCAACCGCGCCACGGTGGGCGCCAACAATCCCCAGATGAGCATCATCGAGTTACCCATCAAGCAGATCAAAAGTATTCCAACCCTGATGGGCGAGGCCGACGTGCTGAAAGCCATCCAGCTGCTGCCGGGCGTGCAGAACGGCTCGGAAGGCTCGGCCGGACTTTATGTGCGTGGCGGCGGCCCCGACGAGAACCTGCTCCTCATGGACGGTGTACCGCTCTACAACGTCAACCACATGTTCGGCTTCTTCTCCGTCTTCAACCCCGATGCGCTGAAGAATGTCACCTTATACAAAGGTGGTTTCCCCGCCCGATATGGTGGGCGCATCTCTTCGGTGGTGGATGTGCGCATGAAAGACGGCGACATGCAAGGTTACCACGGCAATTTCAGCCTCGGCCTGATTTCGAGCAAAATCAACGTGGAAGGGCCAATTGTGAAGGACAAGTTTTCGTTCAACCTGTCGTTCCGTCGCACCTATTCCGATGCTTTGACCAACCTTTATGGCCTCATCGGGAAGATGGCTGACAAGTCCATCGACAAGTTCTCGTTGGGGTATTATTTCTATGACCTCAACGCCAAGATGAACTGGAAGATTTCGGACAAAGACCGACTTTATTTGAGTTGGTACAGCGGCGACGACAAGATCTACGCCAACGTGAAATGGGACTATACCTATGAGGACATGTACGCCGACCACGAGAAACTGGGCCTCAACTGGAAATGGGGCAACAAGGTGGGCGCACTGCGTTGGAACCACATCATTTCGCCCAAACTTTTCATGGACGCTTCGGCGAGCTACACGCAATACCGCCACGACCTCGGCATGGACCAAAACTACACTTACGAGGAGTTCAAGCCCAACACCTACACCTCCACCGACGAGATGGCCATGAACTTCCATTCAGGCATCCATGACCTTACGGCGCGCACCGATTTCCATTACGCGCCCAACCCAAGGCACGACATCCGCTTTGGTGGTGGCTACACCTATCATTTCTTCCGTCCAGAGGTGCAGTCGATGAAGATCAACTTCACCGAAGCGGAAGCCAACACGGACACCGTGGCCAACACTGGCGACGTGCATGCCCACGAAGCCATGCTCTATGTCGAGGATAACATCACGCTGAGCGAAGCCATCAAGATGAATGTCGGACTGCACTATTCCGCTTTTGCGGTGCAAGGCAACTTCTACCACTCATTGCAGCCCCGTCTCAGCATGAGTGCGATGGTGGCACCCCATTTCTCACTCAAGGCGGGTTACGCCTACATGACGCAATACATCCATCTGTTATCCAACAGCAACATCACCATGCCCACCGACCTTTGGGTGCCTGTCACGGCACGTATCTCACCCGAAAAGGGACACCAGTTCTCGCTCGGCGGATTCTATGAATTGCCCAACCTGTTCGACATCTCGCTGGAAGGGTATTACAAGACGATGGACAATGTGTTGGAATACAAGGACGGTACCAGTTTCTTCGGTACCAGCCAGGGCTGGGAAGACAAGGTGAACCTCGGGAGAGGCTGGGCCTACGGCATCGAGCTGCTTGTGCAACGCTCCTTTGGCAAGACCACGGGCTGGGTTGGCTACACCTGGGCGCGTTCCATGCGCAAATTCGACCGCGAAGGCATGGTGATCAACAACGGCAATCCTTTCCCCGCTAAGTACGACCGTCGTCACGACCTCAGCATCACCGTGCAGCACAAGTTCAGCGACCGCTTCGATATCAGTGGCACTTGGGTCATCAGCAGCGGCAATTGCGGCACCTTATCCACACAAGCCTATCCGGGTATTCCTATCACCTATTATTCACAATATGGTGGCAGTGTTGTCGGGACGCCCATCATCGGCTATGTGGAACGCAACAACTTCAGGATGCCCGTGTATCACCGCCTCGACCTCGGCATGAACTTCCGCAAGCAGAAGAAGCACGGCGAGCGTGTGTGGAATATCAGCATCTACAATGTCTACAACCGTCAGAACCCCTTCATCGTCATTCGTGGCTATGACCAAAACACAGGGCTGCCAGAGCTGCAGCAGGTCAGCATCTTCCCGATCATTCCTTCAGTGTCCTACAGTTATAAATTCTAATCCGACTATGGCCAATGGCTAATGACCATGACCGCTTCACTAAAAAGGTAAGCGTTTCCATATCGTAAAAGCGGTCATAGTCATAGGCCATAAGCCATAGTAAAACAAAATACAACAATGAAAACCAACATTCTAACCCTAATAACCATCACAACCGTAGCACTTCTCTCGGCCTGCACGAAACCCCTGAAGTTCAAAGGTGAATACGTTGAACCCAAGTTGGTCGTCAACTGCATCGCTGTCCCTGGCGAACCCATCAAGGCAGTGGTTTACAAAAGCGACTTTGTTTTCGACACCATCACGGACTACACCATGCCAGAGGGTACTCAAGCATTCCTTTTCGTAAACGGTATAAGCAAAGGCGAGATGCAGCTGAAAGGTGACACAACCTATTATGATTATCTGAATCCTCCCGTGTTCTTTATCAGATATCATTTTACCCACGATTATGTTCCGCAAGTCGGCGATGTGGTCAAAATCAGCGTGACAGCCCCGGGATTTGATGAGATAGAAGGCAGTTCGGAAGCTTTACCGAATGAGCCCATATGTAGTTTTGAAGATGCCCGTATCACAAAATGGGACACCACGAGCGCAAGCGGCTATCACATCCCTGTGCCTGACACAGACTCCACCATAATCGTTTGGCTCACTCATTATCGCAAACACCTCACCGTCACGATAGAAATCACCGACCCCAATCCCGGTGCGTTGGATCTTTATTGCCTTGAGGCCTCTATGCGCACTGAAGGCGACTGGACCTTCCCCGATGGTTTGGAACACCATGAACAGCCCGCCGAGTTATACCAAGTCTATTTCAACGACCCCATCATCGGCACCTCGACGGTGGAGTTGGAAGACCAGTTCGGCATTAATGTAGGCTTGTCCAACCGCTCAAAAAGCACCTTCAACGATGCCACCTTTGACGGGGGCAGCTATCGCATGGAAATCCCGATGGTCACTAGTACGCTTTTTAAGGCCAACGACAGCATCAATGCCTTTGTTGAAATCAAGTTACGGCATTTGACCGAAGGGGCATACAATTACTACACCACCATCACTTCGGGCAACAGCCTGTCACAATACTACAGCGAGCCTGTTGGCATATATTCCAATGTGAAGAACGGCTTCGGCCTTGTGGCGGGAAGCAACGACAAAACAATCAGTTTCCCTGTTTGGTAATGGATTTGTAGGGCTGTCACACCGTGGCAGCCGCATAACGTAATTCGTATTATGCGGCTGCCATAATATGACAGCCCTACATGTATCATTTCTTCAACGCTTCTTCCGCCTGTTTGATGGTGCCCCGCTCGCCGTTGACGAAGGCGACGACGAAAGCGTCCTTGTAACCCAAGACGCGGATTTCGGCTTGGCGTTGAGTGGCGGCGTCCTTGCTCGTAAACTTGCCTGAGACATAACGGAAGGCGCCGTTATACTCATAGACATCCACTTCTTTCACGCCGTTGAAGGCCTTGCCCGTATCGGCCACTTTCTTGTCGCGGCTGGCAAACTGCACGGTGAAGTAGGTGCCACTGGGAGCGGCAGGCTTCTCTTCGACTTCGGGCTGGGCGGTATGGTTCTCGGCCTCAAACTCACGCTTGTATTCCTCGAAAGCGCGATACAAGGCCAACGCCATCTGGGTCTGACCCTTCTCGGAATTGAGGAACTGCTCCTCCTTGGCATGGTTGATGAAGCCCAACTCCACGAGGATGCTCGGCATGGCGGTCTTCCAAAGCACCAGGAATCCCGCCTGTTGCACACCGCGGTCGTGACGCCCTTTGCTGGCGAACTGTTGTTGCACCTTGCCAGCCAAATCGAGGCTTTGGGTCTGATAGAGACTCTGGGATAGCGAAAAGAGGATATAGGCCTCGGTGCTGTTGGGGTCGAAGTTATTGTAAGCGTCGGTGTTGTCCTCGAGCAAGATGGCCGCGTTCTCTTTCTTTGCCACAGCCAAGTTCTTCTCGTTTTTCGACTCACCCATGACGAAGGTCTCGGCGCCGGAGGCGGAATTGGGAGTCTCCGTGGAGTTGCAGTGGATGGAGATGAACACATCGGCGTTGTTGCGGTTGGCGATGGCCGCGCGCTCGCTCAGCTCGATGAACTTGTCGGTCTTGCGGGTATAGATGACTTTCACGTCGGGCAGGTTCTCCTCGATATAGGCGCCTAACTTGAGAGCGACAGCCAGATTGAGCGTCTTCTCATTGGTCAGCTTGCCCAAGGCACCCGTGTCCTTGCCGCCGTGACCCGCGTCGATAACGACAGTCTGTATCTTTTCGCCCTTCTGCGCCAAAGCACATAAAGGCAGGAGAAAAATCAGGAAAAAAACACCAAATCGCGAAATCTTTCGTTCTATCATACTGAGTTCTTAATTAATGCGCGAAGAAAAACTATCTTTGCAGCGGAATTTCATTGCACAAAAGTAATCGTTTTCACGTTGACAGAACGCACGACATACATGAAATATTTTTCAACAGCGGCTTTTTGTCTGTTTGTTGGCATAGCCGTGTTGTTCTGTGGATGCAAGCAAACCGCTCATATTGAAGCACATAAGCACAGCCCCGCCCCGACGGAGGTGGACAGTGCCGCTTTAGTCCACGAGCGCATCGTTGACACGATTACCTTGGTCGCCGACTCGGTGGTGACGGCACAAGACCCTGTCATGGACACCCTTGACACGATGGTCGCGGATTCGTTGACGGCGGTTTTGGATTCCATTGTAGAGACGCAAAGCATTGCGTCTCTACAGGATACGACGGCCAACGACTCCCTCAAAACCGTGACTCGCCAACGCATCACGCCACGGCGTTCCGAATCGGCCATCGAGACGAAGGTCGTCTGCTCTGCCGCCGACTCGTCGTATCGCGACATGAACCAGAAGAAGATCTACTATTACGGCGGCGCCAAAGCAGAATACGACGACATCACCCTGGAGGCCGACTACCTGGAATTCGACCTCGAGACCAGCACCTGCCTCGCTCGGGGTGTGACCGACTCGTTGGGCAAGGTCCACGGCCGCCCCGTCTTCACCCAAGGCGAGTCGACCTTCGAGGCCATGGAGATGCAGTACAACTTCAGGTCGAAGAAAGGCATCATCACCAAGGTGTGGACCGAGGAGAGCGGCGGCTACCTCCACGGCGAGCGCATCAAGCGCATGGACGACAACACCATCCACATCCGCACGGGCGGCTACACCACCTGCGACCTCAAAGACCACCCGCACTACCAGTTCAAGTTCACCAAGGCCAAGGTCATCCCTGACGACAAGATCGTCACGGGCCCCATCTATATGACCATCGCCGACATCCCGCTGCCGCTGGCCCTGCCTTTCGCCATGATCCCCAACACGAAAGGCAAGAAGTCGGGCCTCATCATCCCCACCTACGGTGAGTCGGCCAACCGAGGCTTCTACCTCGAGAACGGCGGCTACTATTGGGCCATCAACGACAACTATGACCTGCAGGTCTTGGGCGACATCTACACCCGTGGCTCGTGGGGCATCAAGCCGACCTTCCGCTACAACAAACGCTACCGCTTCAACGGCTCGATGGCGTTGGGCTTCGCCGTCAACAAGATCGGCACGAAAGGCGCCGCCGACTACCAGGAGAGCAACGACTTCAAGATCCATTGGACCCACAAGCAAGACCCCAAGGCCCACCCACGGCGCAACTTCTCGGCCAACGTCAACATCGTGAGCTCCAACTTCAACAAATACAACGCTCAAACCACCACCGACCAGCTGAGCAACACCTTCCAGTCGAGTATCAGCTACCAGACCAACTTCGGCGGTAAGGTCTACCTCACCCTCAACGCCAATCACAGCCAAAACACGCTGACCCGACAGCTGACCGCCTCGCTGCCCGAGATGACCCTGACCGTCAACACCTTCTATCCCCTGAAGAACGTCGGCAAGGCGGGCAAGAAACACTGGTACCAAAGCCTCAGCATGGGCTATACCATGAACGGCAAGGCTTATGTCAGCGGCGCGGACACCACGCTCTTCCGCGGCATCTACGATGACTTCGGCGACTGGGCCCGGACGATGATGCGCGACCATGTGCAGACGGGCATCTCGCACCGTGTGCCTATCAACGCCACCATCAAGCTATTCAAGCACTTCTCGTGGACCAACAACCTGACCTTCAACGACTACATGTATTTCAAGCGCTTCGAGAAGCAATGGGTGCAGGACACCGACTCCACGGGATTCCTGCAGACCGACACCATCCATGGTTTCCGCAACCTGGTCGACTTCAGCGCGAGCTCCAACCTCACCACCAAGATCTATGGCATGGTCAACTTCGCCAACGGACCCATCCGCGCCATCCGACATGTGTTCACCCCGACCATCGGCTTCACCTACCGGCCCAACTTCAGCGACCCGAAATGGGGTGTCTACGGCACCTACGTCGACGGCAACGGCAGGGAACAGGTCTACAACAAATACGAGAGGGCGCTCTACGGCACGCCATCCCAAAACCAACAAGGCTTGCTGACCTATAGCTTCGGCAACAACCTGGAGATCAAGGTGCCGTCGAGTTCCGACACCATCACGGGCATCAAGAAGATACCCATCTTGGAGTCGTTCAGCATCTCGGGCAACTACGACGTCACCAAAGACTCGGTCAACTTCTCGCCTGTCTCCATCAGCGGCCGCACCACCCTGTTCAAGAAACTGGCCATCAACTACAGCAGCTCATGGGATCCCTACGCCGCCGACTCGTTGGGCAACCGCATCAACCGTTTCGAGATCGTCGACAACAAGCGTCTCTTCCGCAAGACCGGCTCGTCGTGGCGCTTCAGCATGAGCTATTCCTTCAGCCAAAACGACCTCAAGAAACTACAAGGCAAGAAAGGCAGCCAGGCCTTGCGTGACGAAATCAACGAGAACGCCAGGAAATCGGGTATGTTCGACCCCGACGAGCTCAACGAGATCTTAGGCAACCCCAACGCCTACATCGATTGGACCACGCCATGGTCGCTCTCGGTGAGTTACAACCTCACCTACACGACCTCCATCGCCTATGCCGCCTTCATGGGCATCGCCACCAACAGCTATGTGCACACCGTCGGCCTCAACGGCAACGTCAGCATCACGCCCAAGTGGAAGGTGACCTTCTCGACAGGTTGGGATTTCGTGAACAACAAAATCACCTACACCAACCTCAGCGTCTACCGCGACCTGCACTGCTGGGAGATGCGTTTCAACTGGATTCCTATCGGCAGCTACAAGAGCTGGAACTTCACCATCAACGTGAAGGCACAGGCGTTGAAGGACTTGAAGTATGAGAAGAAGAAGGATTATCGTGATAATTAGTTGAGAGTTGAGAGTTTAGAGTTTAGAGTTGACGCTTCGCGTCATTCTACATTCCGCATTCATAATTCCGCATTCATAATTCCGCATTCCGCATTCTACATTCCGCATTCTACATTCCACATTCCGAATTCCGTATTCTACATTCCGCATTCCGCATTAACTGCGTTGAATCTTCGATTTCATCATTCCGCATTCCACATTCCACATTCCGCATTCACTATTCCGCATTCCGCATTCCACATTCCGCATTCACTATTCCGCATTCTACATTCCGCATTCCACATTCCACATTCCGCATTCATAATTCCGCATTCCGCATTAGCTTCGCTGAATCTTCGATTTCCGCATTCATAATTAATTATTATATTTGCATCGGAATAATAACAACTTAAATATCATCGCTATGAAAAAACTCTTTACCCTTATGCTCGCACTGGCCTTTGGTTTAGGCCTGAAAGCGCAATGTCCGCTCACACAAGCCGTCGACTTCACGGCAACCGACTGCCATGGCACTCAAGTCCATCTGTTCGACATCCTCGATGGGGGCCAGGCCGTGCTCATCGACTTCTTCTTCACCACCTGTGGCCCTTGCCAACAGGCCACTCCGAAAGTGGTGGAATCCTACTATACCATGGGCTGCAACATGCACGATGTGTTCTATGTGGAAATCTCCGACCGCGATAGCGATGCGGCCTGTCAAAACTGGGCTACCAACTATGGCGTGGAATATCCCACCATTAGCGGTGCTGCCGGTGGTTCCAGCATTTGCAACACCTATCAAATCGGTGCCTACCCCACGGTCATCCTCATCATGCCCAACCGCCAAATCGTCATCCAAGACTTGTGGCCCATCAGCAATGCCCAGACGGTCGTCAATGCTTTGGTACAACATGGTTTGCAACCGCATGACTGCAACGCCGTCACTTACGACCCGCAGGTGACCATCACCGTCGACCAGGTACTGGAGACCGAGGTCACGGCCACCTTCACGCCCAACGAGGACTGCGCCGAGTATCATTACTTGCTGGCCACCGAGAGCGAGATTCAGCAGTGGTTGAGCCTGTTCGGACTCGAATTGCCCGAGTACCTGAACACCTATGGCTTCCCGGCAGAGGAAGCCATCTCCCACACCTTCACGGAGTTGGAACCCAACACGGACTATGTCATCTACGCCGTGGCCGCCGATCCCGACGGCAACCTCGGCGAAGTCGTCCAGGAACCTGTCACCACTACACCTGGCGGAGGCACTGACATCATGCCCGACTTCACCACCATCGATATCGACGGCAACGAGATCCACCTCTACGACATCCTCGACGCGGGTCAGGCCGTGATGATCAATTTCTTCCTCTACGGCGATGAGATCAGCGAGAGTGTCATGCGCGACATGGTTGAAGCCTACCGCCTCTATGGCTGCAACGCCCACGACGTGTTCTTCATGGAGATCTCGCCCAACGGCCACGACGACGAATGCCATGCCTGGGTCGAGCAATTTGGTGTGCAGTATCCCACCATCAGCCGTGACGGTGGCGGCAATCAGATCGCCCAAGACATCCCTGTTGGTTACTATCCCACCATCATGCTCATCCGTCCCGACCACACCTTCGCCAACCGCGACATCTATCCGCCTACGATGGAATACATCCTCCAAGCCATGGACGCCGAAGGTTACGAGCAGTATGAATGCGAAGACCTCGTGGGTCAAAATGACAGCCAAGCCATCGCGGTTTATCCCAACCCCGCCAATGGCTACGTGACCCTCAGCGGCGAAAGCCTCGGCACGGTGCGCGTCTATAACGCCCTCGGTCAGAAGGTGGAGGAATTCGAGGCCAACGGCAGCGAGCTCCGCATCAACACGACCGGCTATGAGAATGGTGTGTACTTCGTCAAGACGGACGAGGCGACGCTACGTTTTGTGGTAAGACATTAAACTGAAAACGATAAAACCCCACCCTTATACGTCATGGCGGAGGAACATCCGCCATCTCCTGAGCACGAAGACGAATCCCTTTTGCGCAGGAGATTGCGGGTCAAGCCCGCAATGACGTTTGAAGGTGGGGTTTCTAACCCTTATAGACAATGAAAACAATCATCCTTCGTTCCTCGTTCCAGACCGACGACTTTGTCAGGACGGAATATGCCGAACTGATCCAAAGGCTGGAAAAGGAATGCCATGCTGAAATACAAATCATCGGTGACGAAATGGTAGAGACGGTGCATGCACCGTCTCTACAAAAAATGTTACCCGACGCCGTGATGATCGCCACCGGCGGCGTCGAGAACCTGTTCAAACGCATCTGGTCCGCCATCGACGTGGAGATGACGTGTTCACCACACCGTCCCAAAACCGTCACGATGATCGCCGACGGACGCAACAATTCCTTGGCCGCCGCCTTGGAGATCCTGACCTACCTGGGCAACAACGGCATGGAGGGACGGATTGTGCACGGAACGAATGATGAAATTATTTCGGCCCTGGTGGAGACGCAAAGCATTGCGTCTCTACAGGGACGAATCGGGTTGTTCGGCCAGCCTTCCGATTGGCTCATCGCCAGCGGCGTCGACCGTGATTCCCTCCGCCAACACTACGGCATCGAGACCGTCGACATCGACCTGCGACGCCTCATTGAGGGCATCAAAAACGCGCCACAAACCGAGGCCGAGGAGGTGGCACGAACCCTGATGAAACGCGCCAAAGGCGTTGTTGAGCCTTCGGATGCCGACCTGCTGGAAGCCGCCAAGGCCTATCTCGCCATCAAGCGCATCTGCCAAGAGGAGCGCTTGGACGCCATGACCATCCGCTGCTTCGACATCGTGAAGGCCTGCGGCACGACGAGTTGCCTGGCCTTGGCCCTGCTCAACGATGAAGGCGTCGTGGCGGGTTGCGAAGGCGACATGCAGACCTTGCTCAGCATGCTGCTCGCCAAGCGTGTATGCGGCGAGGTGGCTTTCATGGCCAACCCCTCGCAACTCACGGACCAATCCTCCATGCTGGCGCATTGCACCATCCCGCTCACGATGTGCGACGAGACCGTCGTCCGCTCGCATTTCGAGTCGGGCATCGGCGTGGCCATACAAGGTCTGCTGCCTTTGACCGATTACACCTTGTTTAAATGGGGAGGTCCACGGCTGGACCGTTATTTCGTCGCCGAGGCGCAAGCCGTCGCGACGCCTTACAGCAACCATTTCTGCCGCACGCAGATCACGCTGAATGTAAATTTGAAGCCTTATCTGCTGCTACATTCCATCGGCAATCACCACGTCATCATCCGCGGACGACACGCCGAGGAGATCCGCGGGTTCATGAAGAAAAACGGGGTATTAGAAGTTATAGCCAAATGAGAAATACGCCCCGAAATGGTTCTCAGCATACCTTCTAGACCAATGCGCCGTCAGTGAGACAGGGCCCAAGAAGCTGTTGTAGGAATACTGCAACCCGGCGCCTTGCACGGAATTGTCAAACAATTCGGCTATAGGCTCGCCCCAATACGAGTTCATGAGGTAGTTACCCATGACGGTCAGATAATGCTTCTTGTAGAAGTTGTATCGCAAATCACAACGCAGCACGGTGATGACATCGGTACCGCTTTCAACAGAGGCATATCCGACGAAAGGCAATTGATGCTCGAAATGACGTCCTTCCATGAGTCCGCCAAACACACCATACAGATTGAAGTATTGAGGAAAACCCACCACGTAGTAACCATACACTTGGGGAATGAAAGTGAACCTTCTGTCGCCAGGCGTGAGGTAGGATTGGAAAGAAAGGGAGATCTCCGGGTAGGTGTCTTTGAAATTCTTCGTGTCGATATTGTAACGACCTGACAGACGCGCCTTGATGCCGTGTTTGGCGAAATAGGCGTCGTCAAGATTGTCGTATTTTACGTCCACAAACGGTGTAAGCAGCCTGTTGGGTGAAAAAAAGATGGTATCAAACTCTTGATCCAAAGTGAACAGGTCAAACTTTGTGCTTATATACGACAGACCGACATTCGTACTGACATTGAGCAGATGGAACTGCGAGACATAACCGCTCACTTTGTTCTGATAATACCGCAGATTAATGTTTCTCGAATTGTCAAACCTCATGCTAAAATGCTCGTTCCTATAATCGTAGGCGAGGTTAAAGTTGGCCAACGACGCCTTTGAATAGGTGTAGGTCAGGTTGATACGCGGATTGTAACTCAATCTCGCGGTAAGATTAAGCTTCGATCCGTTGAATTTCTTCTCGTTCAAACCCATATTGAGCAAGATGGCGGCGCCGTCTTCCGTGTCGTAGCGTACACCCATGCCAAAAACATGCGGCTTGGCTTGTTTCATGTTGATGCTCAGATCGTAGGCGTCCGCGAGACGGTTGTTCTTATGAATGGAGTCGCACTCCTTGACTTGATAGGTGACCTCGTCGAAGCAGCCTGTGCCGCGGTACACATTCATAGCCTTTTCGATGTCGCGTTCCGAATAATGGCTTCCCACTTTCAGCCCGCCCTTACGGATAAGCCAGCGGCTATCACTGTCGTTCACATTGTTGATGGTGATGGAACGGACCAGCACCGACTCACGGGTCAGGTTCTTGGCGTGAGGCGCGTGCAGCTTCTTGCTCACGGGGTGTCCTGCTGAGGCGTCCACAGCCCGCTTGACGGAAAGGAGTTGGTCGTGGAAGTCGCCAGCCCGTTTGTAGCCTCTATTCACCAAGTCGTCGATAGCTTCGGTCGAAAAACTGAGCATGCCGTATCCCGAGACATCGGGGATGATATGCACATCGCACAACTCGCGATTCTCCACTCTCTTGGCGCTCGTGCTGTTAATGAGCAGACGCGCGAACACCTGGGGTAACGACTGCAAGTCGTCGATGGTGACGTCTTTGGTGGAGGTCACCTCAACGCCAATGATGATGTCGGCGCCCATCTCGCGGAGCACGTCGGCGGGGAAATTGTTGACCAAGCCGCCGTCGACGAGCACCTTGTCGTCCATTTGAACCGGAGAAAACACACCCGGGATGGCCATGCTGGCGCGCATGGCGGTAGGCACGCTACCGCTGCGCAGCACCACCTCGTCGCCCGTAATCATGTCGGTGGCCACACAAGCGAAGGGGATGGGCAGGTCGTTGAAGTCCATCTCTTCCTGATAGCCTACGCACAGGTCGTTGAACAGGTTGATGAGCGAGCTGTTGTTGACGTAGGCACTCGGCAACTGGCTGATGAAAGTCGAGTTGGGGTCTTTGTCGAACAGGCTTTTGTCGCTAAAAGGCACCTGCAGCTGCATGGTACTGTTGCGCCGCTTCATCTCTTCCGACATCATGGAGCGGTCGATTTTGTTGCCGATATAGGCCGACCAGTCCATACCGCCGATGAGTTCGGTGAGCTCGTCGGGAGAGTAACCCATGGCATAGAAGCCACCAATGATAGAGCCCATACTGGTGCCTGCCACATAGTCGACGGGGATACCCATCTCCTCGAGGTATTTCAGCACGCCGATATGGGAAGCGCCCTTGGCGCCACCGCCGCCCAGCACCACGCCTACTTTGAGGCGTGGAGGGCGGATGTTATTATTGTTTTGGGCCGGCAGCGTCATGGAGGCCACCAGCAACAGGACGACAAGAGCGAGTCTTTTCAATGTTATTGAAGTTCAAAAAGGTTTAACGACAGGTTTCCATAAACAGCGTGAGAGGTGCAAACGCCACCAATCTCAATCCATCTGATAGGCTTCACCGAGAGGCCAAGACCGTAGTTGAAGTGGTTGTAGCGATACTCCACATCATAATCGTGGTAGATGGAATGGTTCTCATAATCCACATTGACGGTGCTGCAATCCGTCCAACCCGTGGTTTCGTTGCTATAACCAATCAACGGCGTGATATTCAGCCACGACGTGACAGGGATCTTGTAACCCACGTTAATGGTCAGCGCGGAGTGGTCGTTATACATGTCGGGGGTAACCTTGTTGCCCCACTTGTGTTCAGGCGATTGGTAGATAAAGTCCATATAAACGCCCAGTATGGAAGCGCTTGCGCCAACGCCAATACCAGAGAAGGTCTTGTCAATCTGACCGTGGTTGAAGTCATAACCCACCACACCCACATTCACTCCAATGGTGAAATCGGTGAGGTTGTTCGAAAGATCGAAAAGTTGGGCTTTCAGGCTGAACGACGAAAGCGCCAGCAAAGCGACAAGGATAAAGGATTTCTTGTTCATTGTGTTTGGTATTTATTGATTAAAACAAGGGAGCCTTTTCGGCTCCCTTGAAAAACATTGTTGTTGTGGTTTACATCATCAAGAACGACATCATCACACCGGCTGCCACTGCCGAGCCGATAACGCCGGAGACGTTCGGGGCCATGGCATGCATGAGCAGGTGGTTCGACGGGTCGTATTTCTGACCTTCCACTTGGACGACGCGGGCGCTGTCGGGCACTGCCGACACACCAGCGGCACCGATCATCGGGTTGATCTTCTCCTTCAGGAAGAGGTTCATGAACTTGGCACCCAGCAGACCGCCGGCGGTGGCCACGCAGAACGAAGCGGCACCGAGGACGAAGATCTTGATGGAGCTCGAAGTCAGGAACACGGAGGCCTGCGTGGAGGCACCCACAGTGAGACCCAAGACGATGGTGACGATATCAATCAACGGGTTGGAGGCCGTGTTCTGCAGACGCTTCACGACGCCCGACTCCTTGATGATGTTACCGAAGAACAGCATACCCAACAGCGGCAGAGCCGTGGGGCTGATAAAGGTGGTCAGGATGAGGCCGACGATGGGGAACATGATCTTTTCGGTCTTGTTCACCATGCGCGGGGCTTTCATCTTGATGAGGCGCTCCTTCTTGGTGGTCATCAAACGGATGATAGGCGGCTGGATCACGGGCACCAAAGCCATGTAGGAATAAGCCGCGATGGCGATGGGGCCGATGAGGTTGCGCGTGCCGTTCATGCCGTTGGCCAGACGCGAGGACAGGAAGATGGCGGTAGGACCGTCGGCACCACCGATGATACCGATAGCGCCAGCCTCACGCAGGTTGAAGCCAAGATACAAGGCACCGATGAAGGTGATGAACACGCCAAGCTGTGCGGCGGCACCGAGGATCATCAGTTTCGGGTTGGCGATGAGCGACGAGAAGTCGGTCATGGCGCCGATGCCTAGGAAGATCAACGGTGGATACACGCCCGAGGTCACACCGAAGTACAGGTAGTTCAAGACGCTACCCTTTTGGTAGAGACCCGTCTGGAGGTTCAGCTCTCCGCTTTGGAACACCTCGGTCAAGAAGGATTTCACGCTTTCAACCTCGTTGGCAGCCAGGCCAAACGCTGTCAGATCAATGTGATCCACTTGCTTGATGGCCTCACTCAGCACCATGTGCTTGTCGCCCGGGTTGTCGCCAAAGACAGACACCAACAAGGCCTTGGCCGTGTCGATGTCGAATGGCAGGTCTGCCGGATTGGCGTTGTTGACGAAGTCCATGGCGGCGGCAAAGTCAATACCGAAGCCTTGGAAGAACGGGATGTTACCACAGATGATACCTGTTCCAATCGGGATGAGCAGCATAGGCTCGAACTCGAAACGGATGGCCAGGAAGATGAAGAGGATACCCACCAGAATCATGATGATGTTACCCAGCTTGCAGTTGCGGAAACCCGTCAGCAGCCAGAAGTTGTGCAGACCCTCGTACAGACGGTCTTTCGTCGACATCACTTGAGATTCATCTTTATTAACGGCTTGTATCCTGTTGCTTTGTCTCTCCAAAGCGGTGATGCGCCTATCAAGGTTATGGACTTGTTGGTTGAGCGCGTCTGCCTTCTCCGATTCGGCAACGATGGCGTCGGCGATTTCAGCCAACTGGCTGTTGCTTTCTTCAGGAGTCATTTCACTTACCTGCTCGGTCTTCCCTCCCAAGTCAGCGACCCTGGTGGCGAACATCGGGTTGTTGACAACCAGCATGTTCAGCAGCATCAGGAGCACCAACGAGCCGAGGATGACAGCAGGCTTTCTGTAAATACTTTTCTTGCCTAACATGGTCTTATCCGATTACGATTAAAGTATCACCTTGAAGCACATTGTCGCCCTGGCGGCAGTTGATGGCGGTGATGGTACCGTCGATCTCGGCCAGCAGGTTGTTTTCCATCTTCATGGCTTCGTACATAAGCAGCTTGTCGCCCTTCTTGACGGCATCGCCTTGCTTGACGAAGATCTGCATGATGGTTCCGGGAAGCGGAGCGGCCATCTTGTGACCTGCGCCACTGGCAGCGGCGGCAGGTTTCGGGGCGGCAGGAGCCGAGTTCGAAGCGGCGGGCTTGGCGGCCGGACGGGCCACGGGAGCGATCACCGGAGCGGCTTGCTCTTCCATCTCCACTTGATAATCAGTGCCATTCACATTGACGGTGGCGATGTTGCCCTCAATGTTCTGGACTTCTACTTCGTATGGTTTACCACTAATGGTGAATTTGAATTTTTTCATGATTGTTCGATTTAACGTTTCCAGTGTCTAACTCCGTAATTTTTGTCATTCCAAGACGTCACCCTCCTGTCGATGGTGATGACGTTGCTCTCTTCGTCGTGAAGGTTGGTCGAGAGGTACAGGGCCATGCCGATGGCGGCTTGCACCTCGGCGGGAATCTCGCCTTCGGCCACTTTGACCGCGGGCTTCACCGTCACAGGCTTAATCTCCTTCACCTCGTTCTTCTTGGCGTCCTGCTTCTTGAAATAGGCAGCCACGCCGCGGAAGATGGTCGAAAGGATGAAGAGGGCGATGACGACGATGAGGAAACCGGCGACAGTCACAATCCAGCCTTTGGTGTAGACCCAGTCTTCGTGAGCCAACAGTAATGATATTTGTAACAGGTTCATCGTTTCAAGGATTTACGGTTACAGCGGGATGTTCGAATGTTTCTTCTCGGGGTTGGCGAGACGCTTCGTCTCAAGGGTGCGCAAGGCACGGATGACACGGAAACGGGTGTTGCGCGGCTCGATCACATCGTCGATGTAGCCGAACTTGGCAGCCTCGTAAGGATTGGCGAACTTCTTGGTGTATTCATCCACCTTCTGGGCGATGAACTCAGCGCGCTCCTCAGGATTCTCGATCTCGGCGATCTTCTTGCCATCGAGCACCTCGACAGCGCCGCTGGCGCCCATGACGGCGATCTCGGCGGTCGGCCAAGCGTAGTTGACGTCGTTGCGCAGCTGCTTGCAGCCCATCACAAGGTGGGAACCACCATAGGACTTACGCAGGGTGACGGTGACCTTCGGCACGGTGGACTCGCCATAGGCATAGAGCAACTTGGCGCCGTGGACGATGATACCGTTGTACTCTTGACCCGTGCCAGGCAGGAAGCCGGGGACGTCGACCAAGGTCACGATCGGGATGTTGAAGGCGTCGCAGAAGCGGACGAAACGGGCGCCCTTGCGAGAGGCGTCGCAGTCGAGCACACCGGCGAAGAAAGCCGGGTTGTTGGCCACGATACCGACCGACATACCATCGAAGCGGGCGAAGCCGACGATGATATTCTTGGCGTAGTTCTTATGGATCTCGAGGAAGTCGCCGTTGTCGACGATGGCATTGATGATGTCACCGACGTTGTAGGGCTTGTTCGGGTTGTCGGGAATGATCTGGTTCAAAGCGTCCTCCATACGGTCGATGGGGTCGTTGCATTCCACGAGCGGAGCGTTCTCCATGTTGTTCTGCGGGATGAAGGAGATGAGTCTGCGGATGATGGCAAGACCTTCCTCCTCGGTTTCGGCAGCGAAGTGGGCCACGCCCGACTTCTGGCTGTGGATGCGGGCGCCACCGAGGTCGTCGGTGCTGACATCCTCGCCGATGACGGTCTTCACGACTTTCGGACCCGTGAGGAACATATAGCTGCCCACGTTGGTCATGATGATGAAGTCGGTGAGTGCGGGAGAATACACGGCGCCGCCGGCGCAGGGACCGAAGATGGCCGAAATCTGCGGGATGACACCCGAAGCGTTGATGTTGCGCTGGAAGATCTCAGCATAACCGGCGAGGGAACGGGAGCCCTCTTGGATACGGGCACCGCCCGAGTCGCAGATGCCGATGACGGGAGCGCCAACTTTCATGGCTTGGTCCATCACCTTGCAAATCTTCAGCGACATGGTCTCACTCAAGGCACCGCCAAACACGGTGAAGTCTTGAGCGTAGACGTAGACGACACGGCCGTCGATGGTGCCGTGACCAGTGACGACGCCGTCGCCGAGGTACTGTTGCTTGTCGAGACCGAAATCGACAGTGCGATGGGTCACGAACATGTCAGTCTCTTCGAAGCTGCCTTCGTCGAGCAGGATGGCGATACGTTCGCGGGCAGTCATCTTGCCCTTCGCGTGTTGGGAGTCGATACGCTTCTGGCCGCCACCGAGACGGGCCTCACCGCGCTTCTCCAACAGTTCTTGTATTTTCTGTTCGATTAACATGATATATGTTTTTATTTGTTCTTGTTTTCACAAAACTCAGTCAGCACGCCGAAGGTCGATTTCGGGTGGAGGAAGGCGATGCTCAAGCCCTCGGCACCGCCGCGCGGGGCCTGGTCGATGAGACGGATGCCGGCTTCCTTGGCCTCTTCAAGATGGCCTTCGATGTCTTCCACGGCGAAAGCGATGTGGTGCATGCCGCCGCGACCGTTGTTCTTCTCAATGAAAGCGGCGATGGTGCTCTCGGGGCTGGTGGGCTCCAAAAGCTCGATTTTGGTCTGGCCGCAACGCAAGAAAGCGGTCTTCACCTTTTGGTCGGCTACTTCTTCAATGGCATAGCACTTGGTGCCAAGCAGCGTTTCAAAGAAAGGAATGGACTCGTCCAAGCTTGTGACGGCAATTCCAATGTGCTCAATGTGAGTGGGTTGCATAATTTATTCGAATAATTGATTGTTAAAAAAATACGTATTTGATATCGGGTGCAAAATTATAACAATTAATTGAGGTTTACAACAAAAAAAGGAGGCAAATTCTTGCCCCCTTTTTTACGGTTTTCAACCGAATTGGTTTTACTTGTGAACCCTTCTGACGAAGCTCTCCACCTCAGGCACACCGCCTTGGTAGACGAGGTAGCCGTCGTAAGGTTCGCGAGGTGTGATCTCGCTGTTGACGGGAGTCAACATGATGTTCTTCACCTCTTCCCTGTCGTGCGTCTGACCCAAGGCCCAACCCAACTTGATGTAGGCGGTCTCGGCGAGCATGTTCTGCGCCGGAATGATACCACGGTTCATCAGGTCGCGGCCGGTGTCGTAGACGAACATGTGGGCGTAACCCCAGATGGTCTGCACGGTCATGTACTGGTGCACGCCCTTGTCGGTGGCGCGCTGGATGGCATCGAACATTCCTTTGTTGACGTGACCCAGGCCCGTGCCGTCCCAGATGATGCCCTGATAGCCGTTGTCGACCAACGCGTCAAGCACATCGGGCTTCATGCCGGGATAGTAGTACAGGATGGCCACACGGTCGTCGAAGGTCGGGATGATCTTCACGTCACGGTCCTTGCGGCGGTGGTTGTATTCCTCCTTGATCGGCACCACACCGTTCTTTCTGTCGACGGTGGCGACGGGTGTGTCGCCGATGGTACGGAAGGTGCTGCGGTACGAGGAGTGCATCTTACGCACACGTGTGCCACGGTGCAGGAAGCCGTACTCGTCGGAAGTGGGACCGAACATGCAGACCATCACCTCGGCCACGTCGCCGTGACCGGCAGCTGTCATGGCATGCATGAGGTTCAAGGCGGCGTCGGATGACGGACGGTCTGACGAACGCTGCGAACCGACCAACACGATCGGCACTGGCAGGTTCTGGCACATGAAGGTCAAAGCGGCGGCAGTATGGGCCAAAGTATCGGTACCGTGACCGATGACGATGCCGTCGATGCCGTTCTGGATTTCCTCGCCAATCTTCTTGGCCAGGGCGATGTACTCCTTGGGCGACATGTTCTCGGAGAACACGGCGAACACCTTCTCGGTGTCGAGGTTGCAGATGTCGGCCAGTTCTGGCACAGCGCCATACAGCTCACCAGGCGAGAAAGCGGGAATCACGGCACCCGTGCGGTAGTCCAAACGAGAGGCGATGGTGCCGCCCGTGCCGAGCAGCTTCACATGCGGAAGGCCCTCAGTGTAAGGGAATTCCTTCTCCGGGATGTGGTAGTTGGCTTTCTTGTAGTCGGTCTCCACCATGCTAGTGATGGTGCTGATGTCGACGCCGATGTTATAGCCCGTGTTGACTTTCATCACGATGTGCTGGTCGTCCTGGAAGGCGGCGCGAGGCAGGATCGTGCCTTTGAAGAGGCCACCCGTGGTCTGGCACTCGGCCTGACTCCACACGCGGCAGTTGTATCTTTTGAGCACCTCAAGAGCGGCGCCCCAATATCCTTGGAAAAAATCTTCAGCCATGTTCTTCGTTATTTGATGTTGTTAGCCAATTCTTTCATTTCGATGTTTCCCATCGCTTCCTTCATCTGACCCATGATCCAGTTCTGGCGGTCGAGGTCGGTGCAGGACTTCTTCTTCGGGGCGAAGCCAGCGCAGAGGTTGTCGAGCTTGGTCAAAAGGTCGTCTTTAGCGTAACGCTTGAAGCCCATCTTGTCGAGCACCTGTTGCATCGGCATTGAAGCGTCTTCCACCAAGGCGGGAGCCATGTTCCAAGCCAAGCGGCTGTCCAGACCTTGCTCCTTCAGGAAAGCGAAGAGCTTGAAGAGAGTCTCGCCGTTGAACTTCGAAGCGGCGTTCTTGCCCAGCAGGTGCTTCAATCTCATGCCGACAAAGCGACCCACGGTGCGGCCATCCACGCCGAGTTTCTCGACGACTTCGGCCATGGCGGGATACCAGTTCTTCGCGAAGATATATCTGAAGCAGTCCTCCGGCACGTTCCACTCTTTGAGTTGGTAGTAACGGTCGATGATCTCGGTAGGCATCTCGGCGCGCAAGGCTTTGATGAAGGCGGGGTCGAGCGGGATGGGAGCCGAGTCGGTGTCGGGATACATTCGGTCGGCGCCGGGGAGCACGCGCTCGAAGATGGTGATGCCGTTGCAGACGGCCTTACGGGTCTCCTTCGGGACGCCGTCGAAGGCCATGAGGCAACGCTCTTCCACCGTCTCGATGGCGGTGGGCATGTCTTCCTTGGGACCCCACACGAGGACGAGGGCGTCCTCATCGGTGGCATGGAGGCGCTTGCCCAGTTTGTGCCACTGTGCACGGGTCAAGACAGGTTCAAACATCTCGTCGTGGAGCATGTTGGGACGCTCGAGGCAGGCGATGACTTTCAGGCGGTCGGCGATTTCGTCGGCGAACATCTTGCCGGGTTGGGTGAAGTGCGACAGCACGCCACGGAACTTCGGCAGCTTGATGAGCTTCATGGCACCGCCTTTGGCCTTGTTGTCGAGGATAGGCAGGTAGTCGGTCGGGAACGACACGTCGGCCACTTCCACCTTCCAGCCTTCCTTGCCGATCTCACGGTTCAAGCGCTCTTGCAGTTGGACTAACGACCACTGGCGGAAGCACTCGTTGTGCGACAGCTCGGGAATCCATTTGGCGTGTTGCACACCCTTCAACTCGATGCGGGTGCCGCCCGTGCAGCTCACGTTGACGTCCTGACGACCAGCGCCCATGCCCGTGCGGACAAGGCCCGTGCTGCGGCCGAGGAAGCGGATGTATTCGCAGGTCTCGCGCAGCTCGTCGGGGTTCTTGCAGTCGGGGTAGGTCACAGTCTCGATCAACGGCACACCCAGACGGTCGGTCTGATAGATACGGCGGTGTCCGACGTCGCTGATCTCACGGCAGGCGTCCTCTTCAATACTCAGCTGGATGAGGCGGATGTCCTTCTTCGGCAGCTTGAGCAGGCCTTCCACGCCGACGATGGCGGTACGTTGGAAGCCCGTGGGGATGGAGCCGTCGAGATATTGCTTACGGGTGATATGCACCTCGCCCACGATGTTCAGGTTCGAACGCAGGGCGATGATGATGGCGTTGTGCAAGGCCTCGCGGTTGATGGGGAACGGCGGGGTGTCGTCGATGTCGTAGGTGCAGGCGGTGCCGCTCTTGATGCGGTAGACGATTTCCTTCTTCGTCTTGAACTCCATCAAGGCCGTGCCGTCGTATTCGCCCAGCTCCGAAAGGGTGGGACGCATGTGACGGATCAGCTCGGCGTCGTAGTCCTCAAACTTGTTGAATTTTCCGGCGGGACAGCGGCAAAACAGCTTCTCTTTGGTCTTGATTTGCTGGTGCACTTCGAGTCCCGACATGAAGCCTATGCGGTCATAGTCTTCCTGAGTGGCTTTCTTGCGCTCCACATAGCCGGCCTGTTGCTTGGTCTGCTCGTAGTTGGCGCGCGGGTCAAAATTCGTGCTCATATTGATTTAGTTTGTTTTTCAAAAAGAATCGGCTAAAATAGGAATTATTTGGATTGGTTAGGCAAAACGGGGAGAAAAAAAGTTTTGACCTCAATCCTTCCCATCGTCGATCGTCCTGGCAATCTTCTCGATGTTCAAGCTACGTGCCGAGGCGTCGATGATTTCCTTGTAGATGCCGCCTTTCTTGTAGATGCTATCGGGGTCGCCCGACTCTTCCACGTGACCTGTCTTCAAAGCGTAGACCATCTCGCTGTCGATGATCTGCGAGATGCTATGCGAGATGATGATGACGGTACGGTCTTTCTTGATGGCGTCGAGGCTGTTCTTGATCTGCTCTGTGGCGATGGCGTCGAGGCTGGCCGTGGGCTCGTCCAAGAAGATGATGGGCGGGTTCTTGAGGAACATACGAGCGATGGCGATACGCTGCTGCTGGCCGCCCGAGAGGTCGGAGGCCTTGTTCTCGAATTGCTTCGGCAGCTCCATGATCTGGTCGTAGATGTACGACTTCTTGGCGGCCTCCACCACCTCCTCGTGCGTGGCGTTGGGGTTGCCGTAGAGGATGTTCTCCTCGATGGTGCCGTCGAAGATATGGTTCTTCTGCAGCACGAGGCCGATATGGTCGCGGAGGAACTTGGTGTCGTATTCCCACAAGTCGACGCCGTCCAAGGTGATGGTGCCCACCTGCGGCTCGTAGAACTTGTCGAGCAGGTTGACGATGGTGCTCTTACCCGCGCCCGACAGACCCACCAAGGCCGTAATCTTGTTCGGCTCGATCACCATGTTCACGTCGAAGAGAGCTTGGTTGCCGTTGGGATAGGTGAAGTCGACATGGCTGAGTTCGAACTTGCCGTGGATCTTCTCGGGACGGTAGTTGCCCGAGGCCTCGATGTCCTCTTCCGAGTCGAGGATGCCAAAGAAGCCCTCGGCGTAGATAAGGGCGTCGTTGACGTCGTCGAAGATACGCTGCAGCTGGGTGATGGGGGCGATAACGTTGCTGAACAGCATCACGTGGTACATGATCTTACCGATAGTCATGCCCGGATAGCCCATCAACACAAGGTAGGCCGTCAAGATGATGACCAGCACGGTACCCACCTGCTTCACAAAGCTCTTCACGCCGTTGTAGTAGAAAGCCACTTTACGTGTCTTCATCTGGTTTTCAGTCACTTGGTTTTGGATATCCAGCTGTTTCTGCGCCTCGATCTGCTCGCGGTTGAAGCTCTTGATGACGTTGATGGAGTCGATGATGTTCTTGATGCCCTGGCTCTTGCTCTCGAGGTGGCTGCGCATCTCGCGGCGCCATCCTTTGAGACGTCGGGCCTGACGGTAAGTGATCCAGAAATAGATGGGCACAATGCCGAGGGCCACCAAGCCGACATAGACGTTGGCGATGAACATCAGTATCAAGGCCAAGAGTGCGCTCGTGAACAGCGGCAACAGGTCGATGAAGAAATTCTGCACCGTGCGAGAAAGGCTGCTCACGCCTTGGTCGATACGGGCCTGGAGCTTACCCGTGGCGTTGTCACCCGTGTTGAAGAAGGCCATCTTGAAGGTGAGCACCTTCTCGATGACGCTCTGGGCGAGGTCGCGGCTGACGAAGATACGCATCCGCTCGCCGAAGTAGTTCTGTGCGAATGTGATCAGCGCGGAGAGGATCTCCTTGCCCAGCAACACCACCGAGATGATGGTGATGATGCGCACCGCCTGCACACCCCATTCCACGCCGTTGGTCACCAGTCCGTTGACCTTGTCCACCGTCCAGTCGAGGACGATGGCGTTGACCTGGGCCATCAAAGACCCTAATAGGGTCAATATCAAAGTGATGAAAACCAGCCATTTGTACGGCTTGACAAAGGGGCTGACATTTTTGAATAGTTGAAAGAGGTTCATATGTTATTGTTCATTATTTGTTCCTGTGGGACATACATACATCTGGCAGTTACGGCAGTCGAATTCGAGGCGGAAGGTGTGGGCTCCGTTACGGATGAAAAGCGGCGTGGCGCGTTGACCCGTCTCCTTGCTGCACATCCCGTTGGCATAACGGACGCAGTGGTGGCAGGTCATGAGGTGGTCGGGGATGGCGTCGGGGTCCGTTGCGATGGCTTGCGTTTCCATTTCTGAGGGGTTTCGGGAAACGTCTCTACACTCTCTTTGCGATTGGTGTTGTTCCACCAAGGCATCCGTCAATTTCTCCACCAACTGGCGTTTCATCTCGCCGACGAGAGACGCCGGGATGAGGCGCGGCTCGGTGAATTGCAATTCCAGATGGACGGGGTTGAACACCGTGTCGCCCCATTGCAAGGCCTTCTTACGGATGTTTTCCGTGGCCTTGTCGGGGTTGGTGGCAACGATTTTATCAGTTGTCAGTTGATAGTTGATAGTTGAAAGTTTGTCTACGAGTTCATAGCCATCAGGGGTTTCCTTCAACACCAAATCAATGTCGATTTTGCGGTTACCGGTGGAGGCGTCCACCTGTTTCTGCCATTCGAGGTCGTAATTGCGGTAGATTTTCGCGCCGCGATGAGCGCCGTGGGGGCGGTTACATGAAACGGTCTTCCCGTTCACCACATCGGCGCGAAGGCCAACCAATTCATTGTCGTTGTTCAAGAAGCACAGGCCGTCGCCGTTGTGCAAGGTCTTGTCGGTGTCGATCTCCATGCGGAGGGGGTTGCACCAGGCCACCTCGCCGATGTATTCGCCCATCGACTTGGGGGTGAAGGGCGAGTCGATGCCCTTCTGCCGCCCGTTGATGAAGAAATCGGTAAAGCCACGGTTGAACGATTTCTCAGGGTTGACCTCGAAGGTGTAATGGCAATGTCCGCGCGAGGCCTGGTCCAAGTCGGGGCGACGGTTGATGATTTCATCCAGTCTCTGGCGATAGAACGACGTCACATTCTTCACGTAATCAGCGTCTTTCATACGGCCTTCGATCTTGAAGCTGGTGATGCCAGCGTCAATCAGTTCCTCCAGATGCGCGCCGTTGTTGAGGTCTTTCAGGCACAACAGGTGACGGTTCTTAAGGAGGATGTTGCCGTCGGCGTCAAGTAAGTCGTAAGGCAGGCGACAGGGCTGGGCGCAGGCGCCGCGGTTGGCGCTGCGGTTGC
The DNA here is from genome assembly GCA_045132275.1 of Candidatus Limimorpha sp. Classification (GTDB taxonomy): domain Bacteria; phylum Bacteroidota; class Bacteroidia; order Bacteroidales; family F082; genus Limimorpha. The sequence goes on along the minus strand of JBGURY010000012.1, from coordinate 183,729 downwards.
CGATGTGTTGGCTGAGATAGCACTGTCCGCTGTGGCTGACGCAGAGGGCGCCGTGAACGAAAAACTCCAACGGCACGGTGGTCTTCTCCCGGATGGCTCGAATCTCCTTGAGACTCAACTCACGACCAAGGACGACTTGGCTGAAGCCCAGCTGCTCAAGCTGCCGCACCCTTTCAAGAGTAAGGTTGTCGCATTGCGTGCTGGCGTGCAATGGGATGGGCGGCAGGTCGAGGTCGAGAAGCTGCATGTCCTGCACAATGAGGGCGTCGACACCCGCGTTCCAGCAGTCATAGGCCAACTGCCGGGCGCGTTCCAACTCGTCATTATATAATAAGGTATTGAGGGTGACATAGACCTTGGCGTCGTAGAGGGCCGCATGACGGCAGAGACGTTCAATGTCAGCTATGCTGTTGGATGCCTTCTCGCGAGCGCCGAAAGACGGGCCGCCGATATAGACGGCGTCGGCGCCATGGTTGATGGCCGCCATGCCAACCTCGCAGTCCTTGGCCGGGGAAAGCAGTTCTATCTTCTTCATATTCATGCCGCAAAATTAAGCTTTTTCGGCTCGATGCCGATAAAATTCCTATTTTTGCAGGTTATTTTCATTCTAAAAATGAAAAGTCGCATCCCAGTCATATTGTTCGCCCTGACGGCCGTCCTGCTTTTCGCCTCGATGCTCCAGCAGGCGACGGGGATGTTTCATTTCAAGGCGCTTGACGGCGTGACGAAAGAGACGCCCAAGCCACAGGCCAACTTCGCCAATTTCCGCGACGGCACTCTGCAAGACTCGACCGAGGCCTATCTCAAGCAGCATTATGGTTTCCGAGAGCCGCTGACCCGACTCCACAACCAAACACGATGGACCTTTTTCCGTTATTCCCAAGTGGCTGAGGACGAGCGCATCGTCATTACCCCCGACAACTGGATCTTCGAGCCGTGGACAGTGGAGGAATACTACCAAAGCCATGCCTACCAGCATTCCATAGACTCGGCCGAGATGGCTGAAAAGCTGGAGGCGGAGGCCCAGCGGCTGCTTGAAATCCAACAACTCCTTGAGCCTTATGGCACCCATCTCTTCGTGGCGCTGCTTCCCGGCAAGGAACAGGTCTGCGGCGAGCATATGCCCAAGAACACCCAGTATTTCTTCGACAAGAAGATCACAGCTTATGACTTCTACAAGAATCGGTTTAAAGAGCTAGGAGTCAACCATATAGACTTGGGCGAATGGTTCATACAGATGAAAGACACAGTGAGCTATCCGCTGTTTCCTCAGACAGGCACCCATTGGAGCAACTTGGCCGCCATCCACAGCGCCGACACCCTCGTGCGCTATATGGAACACCTGAGCGACTCCAATATGATCAATATCTTTATTGACAGGACTTTCAAAAGGACGTTGAAGCCCGATGCCGACCTTGAGAGTCTGATGAACCTGATCTGGCCCTTGCAGAAAGCGCCCAATTATTTGGCAGCGTCCTCCTACGACTACGACACCACCGCATGGCGGCCACGGCTCATCACCGTCGGCGACTCGTTCTATTGGAACATCCTCAACTTTACCCCCATGCGGGATGTCTTTGACGGCGTGCCCTATTGGTACTATTTCAGCACTGTCTATTTCGACGGCGACGACCTTACCGTATCCCAGAAAATCAGCGACATCGACGTGCTTCAGGAAGTCATCGACGCCGACTTCGTCATGCTCGCCTACTCCACCGTCTCGCTCTACAAGATGAGCAACGGCTTCAGCGAGCGGTTACTACAAGAATTGAAACGAAAACAATTTGACAACCAATAAAATACAAGGACTTGGTATTCAGCAGCAACATATTCCTTCTCTACTTTATGCCGATCTTCTTCCTGGTGTATTTCCTCATGCCACGGAAGACCCGCAACTATGTGCTTCTGCTAGCCTCTCTCATCTTTTATGCCTGGGGCGCACCCGAGTTCATCATACAGTTGGTCGTCTCCACCATCCTCAACTTCTTCTTGGTCAAGTGGATGTGCGCCACCCAAAACACCCGCGGGCGCAAATGGCTTTGCGGCCTTTCCATCGCCATCCCCATCGGGTTGTTATTGGTATACAAATACGGCAACTTCACTCTTGAGAACCTCAACGCCCTCATAGGTCTGACAGGGCACGCGCCGCTGTCATGGAGACGCATCATGCTGCCCATTGGCATCTCTTTCTTCTCGTTCCAAAGTGTGACCTACACCTTGGACACCTACCGTGGCGTCAACCAGCCATTGAAGAAGCTGAGCGACTACATGCTGTATATCACCATGTTCCCGCAACTCATCGCGGGTCCCATCGTGCGCTACTGCGACGTGGCCGACCAGATCCGCCAGCGCGAGTCGACTATGGCCGACCGCCTGCAGGGCTTCTACCGCTTCGTCATAGGTTTGGCTAAAAAGATCCTCATCGCCGACGTCATCGGCATGCGCGTCGACCATTTACTGGGTGCCGCCGACCTCAGCGCAGAAGTTTTCACTGAAGTCGCCGCAAACATCGCCTCCCTCGACACGGGCACGGCGTGGCTCGTCGCCTTGGCATATACCTTCCAGATTTACTTTGACTTCGCAGGTTACTCCGACATGGCCATCGGCTTGGGTCGCGTGATGGGCTTCAAGTTCCCCGAGAACTTCGACAACCCCTACACCTCACGCTCCATCACCGAGTTTTGGCGGCGTTGGCACAAGACGCTCGGCGCCTTCATCATGAACTACCTCTACATCCCGCTGGGTGGCAACCGCAAAGGAACAGGACGCATGTACCTCAACCTCTGGCTCTGCTTCCTGCTGTCGGGCCTGTGGCACGGCGCGGCGTGGAACTTCGTCGTCTGGGGCGCCCTGCACGGCCTCTTCATCTGTCTCGACAAACTCTTCCTCGGCAAGGTGATGAAGAAAATTGGCACGGTGCCGTCCGTCATCCTCACCTTCATCACCGTCACGGTTATTTGGGTCTTCTTCCGCATCGAGAACATCGGGCTGGCCTGGACCTTCGTCACAAGGATGTTTGCCTTCGAATTCAGTGGCTTTGCCTTCAATGGTAACGCCTTAGTCTACACCACCATGGCGATTGCGGCGGTCTTCTCCTTCCTTACCTTGACGGGGTGGGGCAAGAAACTGGAGCAGAAGGTCTACTACACTGACTACAGCGACCGCCAGCACATTTGGATCTGGATCATCGCTATCTTGGTATTCATCTTCTGTGTGGCCGCCCTCAACGCCAGTAGCTTCAGTCCTTTCATATATTTCAGATTCTAAGTGATGAAAAGGAAGACAACATACGACCTCATCCTGTTCGGCATCCTCATGGTGTTGCTCTTCCTGCCCATGCTGCAACGGCATCTATTGCACATCCCCTTGAAGCCCTTGAACGGCGTGACTCTTGAGGCAGAGAAGCCCGAATTCAGCCTTGCATCCTATCGCTCAGGCGACTACGCCAAGCAGGAGGAAGCCTATGTGAGCGAGCATTTCGGCTTCCGCGAGCCCGTTATCCGACTCTACAACCAATACCTCTGGGACTTCTATAAAAAGACCTACGCCCATGATGTGGTGGCAGGCAAACGAGGATGGCTTTACACGCCCGAGAGCGTCCGCGACTATTACGGCACCGAGATGCGACGCTGGCAGCCTTCACCCGAAGAAGCCCAACGCAACTTCGACCGCGAAATCAGGTACATGAACCATGTGCGTAGCATCCTCAAGGAATACGACGTAGAGCTGCTTGCCTTCATTGCACCCGAGAAGAGCTTCCTTTATCCGGAATATCTCCCTGAGCGAGACCACGATACGACTACCTTCAACGCAAGCGAATACTTTTTGCAACAGTTCGAAGAGACTGGATTCCCCTGCATCGACATGACACGATGGTTCGGGCAGATGAAAGACACCGTAAGCTATCCCTTGATTCCGCAGACCGGTGCACACTGGGTCTTCCCAGCCGTCTATGCTGCCGACTCGCTGTTCCGATACATGGGCAATCTGAAAGGCATCGAATTGCCCAAGCTGAAGATTGGCACGTTGCACGAGAGCGAGAACCACGGCGCCGACAACGACCTGGAGCAGCTGCTCAACCTGTCGCTGCCCATCAGGAAACGACATGGCTACAGTCCCACGGCAGAGGTAAGGGTGGAAAGCGGGCTCAATAGTGTCAAACCAAAAGTGCTGTTTGTCGGCAACTCGTTCATGTGGGGCATCACCAACCAAGTGCCGATGCGGGAGCTGTTCAGCGACGTGGAGTTTTGGTATTATTTCTCCACTGCCTATTCGGGCGAGGACCTGAACGAGACCCAACCTGTCGTCGACCTCAATCTGCTGGAGAAGATGCTCGACTTCGACTATATCGTTTGGTTCACCACGGGCAATCAGCTAAACAAAGGTACCAATGGCTTCGCCCAGTCGACAATACTCACTCTCGGCATTGATGATAGCCTCAGAAGGGCTTACATCGACCGTATCGCCGACACGCTTCCAATGGTCATGACCGATTCCGTCCGCAGAAAAGAGGCCATCGCCATCCTTCACAACCATCCTGAGATCATTCCTGAATTGAACACCGACACCCTGACTTCCCAAAACAGCGACATCCCCTATGCCAAATACATCAAGGACATCCGCAAAGACAGCTTATGGATGGCCGCCTTGGAGGCACAGGCCTTCCTACGCACCGCCACCATGGACAGAATTCTCCACGCCGAGGTGGAGCGCATCAAGGCAGGCAAACCGCTCTATAGGGACAACGAAGCCGAGATACGCTTCTCGCTCTTATGTCAAGAGGAGGTCAAGCAGCGTGTGGAACGTATCCCTGGCAATGCCGAGCTTATGGAACACATACGCAAAGACGCCGAGAAACGCCACAAGCTCCTCGATATAGCTATCGAAGACGCCGCCATATGGCTGGTCAGGGAAAAATACGGCCTCGACCACTGCCGTCTCGTCGACGACCCCGATGCCGTTATTCCTCTACCCTCAGATTTTCAATTGAAATAATTACTATTTTTGCAACTTAAATCGAACGACTGATATGGTATTCAGCAGCAACGTATTCCTCCTCTACTTCATGCCGGTTTTCTTCCTGGTGTATTTCATCCTGCCGAAGAAAGTCCGCAACTATTTCCTGCTGTTGGCCTCGTTGGTCTTCTATGCCTACGGTGCTCCCGAGTTCATCATCCACCTCATCATCTCCGTCATCGCCAACTTCTACCTCGTGCGATGGATGAACAAGACGGAGAAACCCAGGCTGAAGAAAGTGCTCTGCGGCATCAGCATCGCCATTAGCATCGGGCTATTGTTCTACTTCAAGTACGGCAACTTCACGATGAACAACATCAACGCCGTGCTGGGCTGGACGGGTTTCAAGAGCCTCACCTGGACGAAGATCCTGCTGCCTATCGGCATCTCGTTCTTCTCGTTCCAGAGTGTCACCTACACCCTCGACACCTACCGCAAGGTGAACGAGCCGATGAAACGGTTGAGCGACTACATGCTCTATATCGTCATGTTCCCGCAGCTCATCGCCGGCCCTATCGTGCGCTACTGCGACATCGCCGACCAGATCAGGGATCGCGAGTCGCTCTATACCGACCGCTTGCATGGCTTCTACCGCTTCGTCATCGGTCTGGCCAAAAAAGTGCTCATTGCCGACGTCATCGGCTTCCAAGTCGACAAAGTGTTAGGTCCATCGAACTATGATGTCTTGACCTCGGCCCAACTCGCCGACATCGCCAACAAGATTGCCACCATCGACAGCACCACGGCCTGGATTGCCATCTTCGCCTTTACCTTCCAGATCTACTTCGACTTTGCGGGCTATAGCGATATGGCCATCGGTCTCGGCCGAATGATGGGCTTCAAGTTCCCCGAGAACTTCGACAACCCCTATGTGTCGACCACTATCTCCGAGTTCTGGCGCCGTTGGCACCAAACCTTCAGCGTGTTCATCAAAAACTATCTGTATTTCCCCTTGGGCGGCAGCCGCGTGAAGACCGAGGCCCGCAAGTACTTCAACCTGTGGTTCTGCTTCCTCATCAGCGGTCTATGGCATGGCGCGGCGTGGAACTTCGTGGTCTATGGCGCCTTGCAAGGCATTTTCATCTGCGCCGACAAACTGTTCCTAAAGAAGTTCAATGAACGTATCGGGCGCATCCCAGCCGTGTTCTTCACCTTCTTGATCATCGTGTTGACACGCTGCTTCTTCCGCATCGAACGCATCGACCTGTCGTGGCTCTTCATCAAGCGCCTCTTCGCGTTCGACTTCGCGCCGTTCCACTTCTCCGACAACCCGCACCTCTACGTTACCATGCTCGTGGCGGCCTTCTTCTCGTTCTTCACCCTGTCGAAGTTCGGCCTCAAGGTGCAGGACAAGGTCTATTTCACCGAGTACAACAAGTGGCAGCACATCGTCGCCTTCATCGTTAGCATATGCGCTTTCGTATTCTGTCTCGGCGCTTTGAACGCCAGTGGCTTCAGCCCATTTATTTACTTTAGGTTCTAGGATGAAACACATAGGTCATGGTCTTCAGTAGCAGCATATTCCTCTTCTGGTTCCTTCCCATATTCCTGGGGGTCTACTTCCTCGTGGACCGGCGCTACAAGAATGCTGTCGCATTGTTGGCCAGCCTGCTGTTCTATGGCTTTGGCTCCCCCAGATTCCTGCTGGTGCTGCTGCTGTCCATCCTCATCGATTTCTTCATAGTACGACAAATCGACAAGAGTTCCCAGACGAGACGGCGTAAGATGTTCCTCGTCTTCTCCGTCATCCTCAACATTGGATTATTGGCCTATTTCAAATATGCCAACTTCTTCGTCGACAACTTCAACGCGATATTAAGCGCCTTTAGCACGGCACCCGTCCGCTGGACCAAGGTGGTGCTGCCCATCGGCATCTCGTTCTTCACCTTCCAGAAGATGAGCTATAGCATCGATGTCTACCGCAAGACCTCGACACCGCTGAAGAACATCGCCGACTACGCCCTGTTCATCATGCTGTTCCCGCAGCTCATCGCAGGTCCCATTGTGCGCTACAACGAAATCGCCGACCAAATCACCGACCGCAGCGCCAATGAGACCGCCGACAACCGCATCCTTGGCTTCTACCGCGTCGTCATCGGTTTGGCCAAAAAGATGCTGATCGCCAACATCATGGCAGAGTATGTCGACCAGGTCTTTGCCCTGCCCGCCGCTGAAATCGGCCTTTCGACGGCATGGCTGGGCATCCTCGCCTATACTTTCCAGATCTATTTCGACTTCTCAGGCTACAGCGACATGGCCATCGGCATCGGGCGGATGATAGGTTTCAAGTTCCCCGAGAACTTCAACAATCCTTACATCAGCCAAAGCGTTTCGGAGTTCTGGAAACGCTGGCACATGACCCTCGGCAGCTGGATGAAGGACTACCTCTACATCCCGCTGGGCGGCAACCGCGGAGGCAAAGGCCGCACCTACCTCAACCTGTGGATTGTGTTCTTCCTCTCGGGCCTTTGGCACGGTGCCGCTTGGACATTCGTGGCCTGGGGCGCCTTCCACGGGCTCTTCATCGTTATGGACAAGTTGTTCTGGCACAAGGCAAGCAAGAAGATTGGTAAGATTCCAAGAGTCATCATCACCTTCGCTATCGTGATGATAGGCTGGGTACTGTTCCGTTCCGACACCATAGGCTACGCCGTGCAATACGTCGGGGCCATGTTCGGCGCCAACGGCAGCACTCCCGCCCTCTTCGTCAACAATCAGTTTGTCGTCACCATAATCATCGCAGCTTTCTTCTCCTTCTTTGGCCTCACCAAAGCGGGCGAAAAAGCCTTGGATTTCTTCTTCAACCGCAAAGAATACAATACCGGACAAGTCATCTGGGTCGGATTGATCATGATCATCCTCCTGGTGCTCTCTGCGTCGTTCATCCTCAAAGGCAGCTTCAACCCCTTCATTTACTTTAAGTTCTGATGAAAACGTTCAAGAGAATATGGTTTTTGGTTTTGCTCGCGCTGCTCTTCCTGCCAATGATGCAGACCTGTTTCCATTTGGTGAACGAGCAGCCTCTGAAAGGAGCCTTTGTGGAGGCGAAAAAGCCTGTCATTGCCATCGACAGACTTATCAACGAAACCCTACAAGACTCACTGATGACCTGGTGCACCGAGCAGACGGGGTTCCGCAAGTCGATGATACGGCTGAACAACCAACTGATGTATTCTGTCTTTGGGGAAACCACGGCCGATGGCGTGGTGAAAGGCAAAGACGGATACAGCTTCTTTATGATGCCCTACATCAAGAGCTATATGGGCTTGACCTATCTAGGCCAAGACCAAATCCAGAAAAAGACGCAGCAAATCAAGCTGATACAAGACATGCTCAGCACCAAGGGTGTCACTATGCTTCCCGTCTTCGTACCGGGTAAAGCCTCCTATTATCCCGAGCTCATCCCCGACAAGTATATCGAACAGTGCCGCGAGACCAACAACTACGAGGAATACCTGAAAGCCTTTGCCGAGCAAGACGTTGAGATGATTGACTTCAACCGCTGGTTCTGCGACCGAAAAGGCACCGAGGATCATCCCGTCTATTGCAACATCGGCACCCACTGGACCGTTTATGGCGCCTCGTTGGCCATGGATTCCTTGGTAAACTACATGGAAACCAAGACCCACAAAACGCAGGTTCATGCCGTTATTAAAGAATTCGACAGCAGCTATCTGTGGGAGCAGGACAACGAGATCTATCGCACCATGAATCTCATGTTTCCGATAAAGCACGACATCGTCGACCAGCCCAAATTCGGCTACACCGAAGGTTACAAGCCCAAGGTGCTGGCCATTTCCGACTCCTATTGGTGGTCTGTCTTTGCTAAGGAAATTGCATTGCATCAGAACCTCTTCTCCAACGGTGGTTATTGGTATTACAACAAGACCATCTATCCAAAAAGCGATCCACCACGAACCATCGAATCCATTAACTACAAGAAAGAAATCGAAAGCCAGGAGTTTGTGCTCTTGGTCTGCACCGAGGCCTCCAACAATATTTGGCCCTATAATTTCATCGAACGCTATTTAAGTGCCTATGACAACGCTTTCCGCAACAAGCAACCTAACCAATACGACACTGCCGACAGCCTCTATTCCGAATATAAGAATGAAAGGATCGAGTCCATCATCCAGCATATCAAGGACTCTCCCGAATGGTTTGAGAACGTAAAGAGCCATGCCATAGAAAAAGAGATTACCTTAGAGCAGGCACTATGGAACGCCGCTGAATATACCTATCGCTCCAACCTTGAGCCCAAAGACATTGACTGATGAAAAAACGCGATTCCATATTCTATGCCATCCTCTTCGGCCTGCTCATGATCTTCCTGTTCTCGTTCATGGTGCAGGAACACTTCAAGCCTTTCAAGACCAAGGAGCTGATGGGGTATTTCCAGAAGCCTGCCAAACCCAAGTTCCGTTGGGATTGGTACAAGAACGGCTACCTCCAGAAAAGCATAGAGAAGTACATCACCAACAATTACGGGTTCCGCGAACCCATCATCAGGCTCTATCACCAGTATTGCTGGGATTTCTACAGCAGGGAATATGTGAGCTATATCTATTCGGGCAAGGAAAAGTGGCTCTATTACGACCACAACATCGGCGACTACTACGGCACCGAGATGTACAACTGGTATCCCGACACCGACGCCGCCCGCGAAGGCTACGAACAAGAGGTGCGTCTGCTGAACAAAGTGAGAGGCGTCCTGCAAGACTACAACGTGACTGTGATGACCTTCATCGCACCAAGCAAAAACGTCATCTATCCCGAATACCTTCCCCGACGCGAAAAAGACACCACCTCCCTCAACCCAAGGGAGTATTTCGCGCGACGTTTCAAGGAGACAGGAATGCCCTGCTTCGAGATGAACGACTACTTCCTCAGGATGAAGGACACCTGCTCGTTCTTCCTGTTCCCACCCACAGGCGACCATTGGAACTTCTCCTGCGTCTATGCCACCGACTCATTGATACACTTCATGGAAGCCCAACGCGGCATCGAAATGCCCCACATCGCTTACGGCAACGAATGGCACACGGAATGCCGCATCGGCGAAGACCAGAACCGCGACCTCGAAGGCGAACTCAACCTGCTGCGACCCATCAAATACAACCCGAAATACGCCTACAAGGAACTTGATTATCACCTCGTCAGTGATTCCACTACGGTGAAGCCATCGGCCTTGTTCATCGGCAACTCCTTCCTGCTGCGTACCATCGCCTATGTGCCTCCCAAGGAGGTGTTTTCCGACTTCAACTTCTGGTACTACAACAAAGTGGCCTACCAAGGCTTGGACCAACTCATCGACAGCGTCTCGTTCCTCAACCGTTTGGATTACCTGCTCGACGCCGACTACATCGTATGGTTCTCGAGCGCCAGTCAGATGTACCGCGCCACCGAAGGCTTCGCCGAAGACGCCATCATTCAGCTTTGCATCGGAGAGGAGCGTTTCAACCAAAGGCTTAACGAGCTGAAAGACAGTGAGCCTTACAAAGACAAAAGCCACAAAGAGTTGACCGCTATGATGCGCAAAAACCCCGAGGCCTACTTCCCCGAGATTGCCGGTGAGGGCATCCCTGCCGCCCGTAACCCCATCCTTCTGACCGACGACTGCTGGAGAAGGCGCGACATACGCCGACAAATCAAGCGCGACCCGCAATGGATGCTCGCCGTTTCGGGCCAGATGGCCCTCGAAGGCCTCTCGCTACAGCAAGCCATCGACACCGAGACAGATCACGTCATGCAAGGGCTTCCTTCGTTACGCAACAAAAACGTAGGTCCGAAAGAATACCGCGAGATCCTCATCAAGCAGATGGAGCAGAAAATCAGGTACGACAAGGATTGGCTCAAAGCCTTGAAGAAACAAGCCGAGGAGAAAAGCATTCCCTTGGATCAATGGGTTCACGACAACGCCGTTTACATGGTGAACCAACAAATCCACGAGGGGAAGATTGTATTGCCCGAAACAGAATCAGAATAGCGCAGCACTTTATTCCACCACTATTTCGTACACCCGACCCTCGATATCAGTTTTATTGTATGGAATCAGCCCCTGTTCCCAAACGATGGGCGGCCACCATTCGCTATAGTGGTACTCCTGCGTGACAATGGCCTTCATCTGGTTGTTCGGGATGTCGGTGAACTGGTCGTTCATGTAGCCCATCACACGCATATGCTTCGGGTCGGGACCGAGGCGCCAGATAATTTCGGTGGGGCGCCACTCGATCTCGTAGTAATACCACTGCTCCTTGAAGGCTTTGTTGCTCATGGGTGTACGCTCAGTCAAGGCCTTGTAGAGGCGGTCCCAGCGCAGCGTCTCAAACTTATGCTCCTTGTCGTAAGGGATGCTGTCGATGCCCCAAGAGAAATACTTGGGCGATGGCACGGCGAGGTCCCAGTTGGTACAGCAATACATCACGTCGTCGTTCAAGGTCTCGTCCTCCTCCACCTTGATGCTGTCGGCACGGTGGCCATAGTAGTTCTTGGGCCAGAAACGCGATGCCTTCACGATTTCGATATCAATCTCCGAATAATGGTAGTCGGCCATCCTGACGGGGTCTTTCGAGCTGTCGTTCTTCTCAGCATAACCTCCTCCCGCCTCGTTGTGACGGCGGTTGTTCCATGCATGGTTGTCACTGTAAATCAGCCAAAAAGCATACGTCAAGCCATTCCAGATGTTCTCTTCGTTGAGCATCACGGGGAATTTGATCTTGCCGCGGAACTTGCCATAGGTGAAACCCACGCGGGTGCGGATGCCTGTCGACTCCTTGCGCAGGTTGCTCAAATCGTCGTTGCCAGGATTGATGAGGGAGATATAGTTACCATCGTCGGCCAATCGCACGGTTTGGCAAGGTGTCTTGCTCGTCACGGGCCAGTTCATTTGCAACTCGGTGCTGTCGAAGCGACCACGATTGGACTCGTATTGTTCACGAGTATAAGGATTGTCGCCCACCACATCCTGAATGACAGGGATGTTGCGCAGGGTATATTGTTTGCTGATGGAACTGAAGAACTGCTCGTAGAGCGCAGTACGATACAATGAGTCGCTGGCACCGCACCCGCAGCTTGTCGTGTCAAGGTGGTAACCGACATTGTCCACCTTCGACTCGTCGATAAAGACGCCCTTGTCGACGGCAATGACGGCACGTGTCTTCAGTTTGCGCCTCGAGCGGATGACCTTGATGTTCTTCGAAGGGTGCGTCTCAAACCAACCGTAGGGGTTCACAAACTGCCCATTCTCATCGGTTTGGCCGATATTTTGAACATAATCAGGAATCTCCTCCAGACCTTTCTCCTTGCAAAGCACCAAGATAAAGCTGTATTCGCCCACACGTGGGTTGCGTTTCCAGCGGTGGTTCACCTCGCCTTGGCTTTTTTTGTCGTTAATGACCCATAACGCGTCTTTGTAGAGTTGTTCATCGATGCTGCATCCATTACGTTCGGCTTTTTCAACGATGGAGTTGTACCATTTCTCCTGATTGCGAATCGACTCCATGACCTTATGGATATGGGCCTGGCTGAAACTGTTCTCGCTCAGGTCGGCGCCATAGTATTTCTTCTCGTCGCGCGGATTACCCACAATACGAAAGGCATCCTTCGTGCGGTGATGCTCGATAGGCTTGAAGCCGACGCTCACATCCTCCCAGCTGCCGTAGAAGTTCTCGTTGGCCAAGGGCAAGGTATCGGGGAATTTGTAGCTCTCGTTCTGGTAGTAAATCTTATAGTATTTGTATTTCTTCGATAAAGTGAAGAACCGAAACTCGAACAGTCCCGAGCCGTCTTTGGTCTGCTGGACGGAGGGCAAGGTAACGCCTTCCAAAACGGCATTGTCCATATCCATGTCAAGGGTGACCGTCCTGCCACGTCCGAAGTTGGACATCGGGCGGAAATAATTGGTTTTCAGCAGGAAAAGCCCCAAAAGGAGCAGCAGCCACAAATATTTTCTGTTCTTCTTTTCCATGATGTGTGTTCTATAGATTACAGCCACAAGACTTTAGTGTAATAGTTGCTTACCCTTACGATATACAGGCCTGCAGGCAAATCGGCGTCGACAAGGATGCCGTTGCTGCCCTTGGCCAGCACGCAAGCCTGCGAGTAGACCCTCTTTCCTTTCATGTCGAAGACGCGCACTTTCTCGCTGCCGAAATTCTCCGACTCCACCTGTAGGACGACCGTATTGCCCTTGTGGATACTCGTCATCGCCGTGATGTTGGGATTAGGCAGGCTGAGGAAATTCTGTTTGGGCCGCTCTTTCAGGAAATCGCGGGTCATCTTCATGTGTTTGTCATGCCAAATAGAATACTTCGAAGGGTAGAACTCCTCGGGCGGGTCAAAACGCTCAAACTGACGGTGGGCCTCACCGTCGAGCATGGCCAAGATGGTATCGTAGATAGGCTCCGTGTTCTTAAACGAGAACGTGGTGACCATCAATTCATTGAACCGTTGGGAAAACTTTTTCTGGAAGACGGGGCTTTTCAGCAGACGGCGGAAAAACAGGGTGGCCACACGACTTGAGGGATAGATTTCGTCGCCGTTGTATACGGCGTTGCCATAGACGTCGAAGCTATAGTTCTCCAAGGCCGAGTCGCCATCGTAGAAAAACCAGCGGAACTTGCTGTCGCCCGACTGCCAAAACCGCACGTTGTTGGCCGGCCAGTCGAAGTTGGCCACAAACATCTCCAGCAGATAGTAGTCCAAGAGATTGTCAATGTCGATGTATTTGGCGGCATAGGCATATTGTTCCTCGTCGCTGAGGTCGGCGGTCTTCATCCACTCAAACAACGCCTTGAAGTTGTCGGGGCTGCCGCTCTCCACATCGCCCCACCAACCCCACTGCAGGTTGACGGAGTCGGCCTCGATACCGTAATGGTCTTCCACATAACGCTCGTCAGGCTTCTCCTTGACGTAATAGATGCCCCAGTACTCGCCGTTGAGAAACAGCACGGAGGGACGGTCGGCCATGAAGTCGAGACCCAGCTGCTGGGCGAGACGGTTGCAGATGTAGTCCTCACAACCACCGTTGCTGCTCAGGAAAGGTCTCAGCACCAAGTTCTTGAACTTGCGTTCAGTGAGGTTGGGGAAGAAAGTGTGCTTGAAATGCTTCTTGCCATATTTCTCTCGCGCCATGACTTTCATCGTCTTCTGTTGGAATCGACGACCGTTGCCGCCATGGGTACGCAAACCGCATTGCTGGTTGACACCCGTGTTGTCGAACTCGTAGAACTCGAAGTTGGCCCAGCGTTCCCACGCCTTGCCTCTCTGGTAGTAGTTGCCCGTCCAATACGGCTTCTCGGGGTCATAGTTGGCACCGGCAACGAAGATGCCTTTGTCGTAATCGAACAGGTCGACAGAGTCCGCGCAAAGCGACACGACGGGTAGACCGTGTGTGTCGCAGCCTAAGGCGCGGATGAAGTAGCTATTGGTATAGGTCTCGCTGGCGAACACGTCATCTTCGTCGAAGACTGTGGCGCGGATGACAATGCAACGGTCGACGGCGTCGAGCTTCCTGAACTGGTCTTCGGGACAGTTGCGCAACTTGAAGAAGGCCGACTTCGAGAACATACGCTCATCAAGCACCAGTGGCCCGGTGTAGAGCGTCGACTGCGCGGTAGGATCGCCGCCGTTGGTAGTGTAACGGATGTGGTACTTCGGGTTATCGCAACGTAACTCCAATGTGAAAACTTCATCGTAAAAGCCTCCAGGGGCTGAAAAGATGAGGGTGTCGTATTGCGCCCACACCTGAGGCATGACCAAAAGACACAGACACAATATCAATAGGATTCTTCTCATTGTTTCACGATTTTAACGGCTTTATCACTGATTTTCAACATATAAACACCAGCCTCTATGTTGGGATGCAAGGTCACTTCAGTGATACCCTGCTCGCTGCATACCGGTACAGCAAACACCTTACGGCCCATCATGTCGTAGATGCCAATCTCCATCGCGCCGAAGCCTTCGGCATCGAAGCTGAGGTGTATCTCACCCGAGGTGGGATTGGGATAGCACTGAAACTGTTGAACCAAGGGCTCTTCTACCGAAAGGAATTGATTCAATTCATCGATGATCTTCTCGGGTCTCTCCCGCAAAAACTGGTCAATCACCGCCATGCAGTAATACTCCCATGTCGCATAATTGGCGGGCATGTTGAAGCGAGCGATTTGGTTGGGCACTTCCCCTTGTAAAGTACGTTTGATATAGTCGTAATAGGGCTTAGTGTTTTCGTATGACAGTTTTGTGGCGACCAGCTGATTGAAGCGGCTCGCGAACCGCTCCCTGAACCGGGGGCTCTCCAACAGCCTTCTGAAGAACAACGTCGACCTGCGGCTGGCAGGATAACCCTCGTCGCCGTCGTAGGTGGCATTGGCGAAGACGTCGAAGGTCTGGGTCTCGAGACAAGCGTCGCCGTCATAGAAGATCCACCGCCATTTGCCGTCACCAAGTTGCCACATCCTCACGTTATAAGCAGGCCAGTCGAGGTTGGCGGAAAACAGTTCAAACACATAATAGTCGATGAAATTATCAATGTCTATATGCGCTTCGGCATAGGCATATTGTTCCTCGTCGGAGAGGTCGGCATCCTCCATCCAGGTGCGTAAAGCATAGAAGTTGTCGGAATTGCCACATTCAAGGTTGTTCCAAATGTTGATGAGGTTCACCGCCTCGATGTCGACACCAAGATGGTCTTCCAAGAAACGCTCGTCGGGTTTCTCGGCCACATAATACACACCCCAATACTCGCCGTTGAGGAACAATACCGCGGCTCTCGAGGCCTGCGACTCCATATTGAGATGCTGGGCGATACGGCTGCAGATATAGTCCTTACTGCCCGATCCATTCCATGCGGCGCCATAGGGCTTTAAACAGAGATGCTTGAAATTGTTGATGGGCAGCGTCTCAAAAAACTTATGTCTCAGGCGCTTCTCTCCATACTCCTCTCGGGCATAGACCTTCAACCCTTTCTGTTGACGCCAACGCGACTGCTTCCCGTGCGTCCGCATACCCACTAGCTGGTTGACGCCATGGTTGTCGAGCTCGTAAAACTCAATATTTGTCAAACGCTCCCACTCGTCTCCCCTCTGAAAGTAGTTTCCCGTATAATAGGGGTTCGACGCGTCAAAATTCACTCCTGGCACGAAGATACCCGTCTCATAGTCGAACAGATCCAACGAGTCGGCACAGAGCGAAACAGCAGGCAAGCCATGCGTGTCGCAACCCAAAGCGTGGATGAAATAACTGTTGGTCATCACCCTGCTGACACAGCTATCGTTCTCATCGAACACCGCCGCGCGGATGACGATGCAATGCGGCACGGAATCGGGCAAAAAGAAATCCTGCTCAGGACAATTCACGATGGTGTAAATGTCAGCATTCGAGTATTTGCTGGCATCCAAAAGCAACGGCTCCTCATATAGGGACGACTGCGCCGTAGGACGGTTGCCATTGGTGGTGTAACGGATGTGGTGCTGGGGATAGGAATTGGACAATTCCAACGCGAAAACGTCTTCATAAAAACCGCCCGTGGCCGAGAAGACCACCGTGTCGTTTTGGGCCTTAACCCCGAAAGCGACCGACAAGGCGAATAATATGAAACAAAGACGTTTTCGCATGACGTGACATTATCGACGCAAAAATACAAAAAATGTAGAGACGCGGCGTACCGCGTCTCTACAAAGGTTTTCTATTGGCAATCACCAATTAGATTTTCTCTTCTTCCACGCGCAGCGGCTTGGGTTCGCCCTGACGGATGTCGAGTTCGTCGATGAGGTTGGTGGCACCGGCGTACTTGTCGATGATGAAGAGCACGTAGCGGATGTCCACGTTGATGGTGCGCTGGAGTCTAGGCTCGAAGTTGACGTCGCCGCTCATGGCTTCCCAGTTGCCGTCGAAGGCCAAGCCGATGAGCTCGCCCTTGCCGTTCATGATGGGGCTGCCGGAGTTGCCGCCCGTGATGTCGTTGGTCGACAGGAAGCAAACCACGAGTTCGCCGTTGTCGTCGGCATAGGCGCCGAAGTCTTTCTTCTCGATGAGTTCGATGAGGCGCTTGGGAGCGTCAAACTCGTAGTCGCCAGGCACGTACTTCTCGAGGATACCGTTGGCGGTGCAGATGTAGTCATAATGCACAGCGTCGGCGGGCATGTAGTCCTGCACCGAACCATAGCTCATACGCATCGTCGAGTTAGCATCGGGATAGAGGCTCTTGCCAGGTTGGGTGGCGGCATAGTACTCACGCAGACCCTTCACGAAGACGTGGTCGTTCTCGCTGATAGCCGCTTGGGCAGCGCTGTAGTCAGCGACATGTTCTCTAAGGATATCTCTCATCGAAGCGCTCAGGATATAGGCATAGTCCTTACCGATCTTCTTGGGGTTGGGCTTGGCCAGGAAAGCCTTGATGCTCTCGGGCGTGGCGAAGATGGAGTTGGTATAGACATCATCTGCGAAGGCATCAATGTCGCCCTTGAATTTCTTGTCGATAACCGAATAGATTTCAGGCAACTCTTCGGCCTTGAAGGCATTTTTGTAGGTCTTCAACATATCGGCGAAAATCTTCTTCTCCACCTGCGGATCGGTCTCAGCAAAGAGTCCGTCCACATCCATCTGCTGGAGCAGCATCAGCGACATTTCTTGAGCCGTTTTATCTTTGTCTAAACAGGCATCGTAATAGGTAGAAAACTGGAGGGCGATACCAGCGGGACCCGTCTGAGCCACAAAGTTGGGGTAGAAGATGTACTTGGCCACCTCACCCATATTCTTATAGGCTTTCTTCAGGTTGGGCAGGGCGTCCTTGTATTCGGTCTTGTTGTTGCTGTTCACCCAGTTGGTGAAGTCCTTCTCCAAGGCGACCTTGCTTTCGCTCACCTTGTTCTTGCGGAGCATGAGGCACTGGCCTTGGAAGTTCTTCCAAGTGTTGGCGAGGCCGGCATGGTTGTCGGCATACATCAGGTTGATGTGCTCGTCGACCTTCATGTATTCTTCCATAGCGGCAAGCTCGGTGCCGAAGATGTCAATAATGGCAGGATAGAAGACATCCACATTATAGTCGATGCCATAGCTCGACATGTAGCGCTCGGTGCTGCCGGGGAAGCCCCAGATCATGGTGAAGTCATCCTTCTGCACGCCATCGAGGCTGATGGGCAGGTGGTGCTTGGGAGTCAGCGGCACGTTGTCCTTGCTATAGGCGGCGGGGTTGCCATCCTTATCGGCATAGACGCGGAAGATGCTGAAGTCGCCGGTGTGACGAGGCCACATCCAGTTGTCGGTGTCGCCACCGAACTTACCGATGGACGAGTTGGCCACGCCCACGAGACGCACGTCGGGGAACACTTGATAGACGAACATGTAGTATTCGTTGCCCTCGAAGAAGCCCTTGATGACGGGGTTGTACTTGCCTTCTTCCGAAGCGGCGGTCTCCAGGTCCTTCACCTTCTTGCGGATGGCAGCCTGCTGTTCTTCGTAGTCCATGTCGCTGGTGACCACGCCGAGGACTTCGCTCGTCACGTCTTCCATGCGAATGAGGAAGCTGGCGGTCATGTCGGGTGCGGGCAGCTCTTCGCCATAGTTCTTGGCCCAGAAGCCGTCGCGCAGATAGTCGTGCTGGTCGGAGCTGAGCTTTTGCACGGCACCGTAGCCGCAGTGGTGGTTGGTGAACAGCAAGCCATGCTCGCTGACGATCTCACCCGTGCAGAAGAAGCCGCGCGGTTGGGCATCGCTACCCAAGCCCACGATGGCGTCCTTCAGACTGCTGTGGTTGATGCTGTAAAGATCTTCAGGGGTCAGTTGCAGCCCCATCTTCTGCATGTCAACATAGTTCAGGCGCTCGACAAACATCGGGAGCCACATGCCTTCATCGGCATACACGCGACCCACCGAAACCATGATGGCCATCGCGATGATTCCTAATACTTTCTTCATTGATTTAACTTAATTTATTGTGTATCTGATAATTATAAACAATCGTACCCTTGGGGGCGAGTGCAAAGATAAGGAATTATTCAATACCTTTATAACTTCTTGAGATTCCCTGCGGGAATGGAGAATCGTTTTCATTTTTTCTGCGGCGGTATGTGATGTTTACCTTCCGCACACTTTATCAGCCGCCGCTTATTAACACACAGAATATCTCCATTCCCGCAGGGAATCTCCAATTTCAACAATAATCACTATCTTTGCGCCAAATTTGACCTCCATGGAAGACAATTATCAACTCATAACCAAGACCGCCGCCGGACTCGAAGACGTCTTAGCCCGCGAGATCAAGGCCTTAGGCGCGAAGAACGTGCGCTGCATGCATCGCGCCGTGCTTTGCGAAGGCAACAAAGAGCTGATGTACCGCATTAATTATGAGGTGCGCACCGCCCTCAAGGTGCTGAAGCCCTTCAAGAACTTCTTTGCCAAAAACCCCGAAGAGCTCTATAAAAAGGTGAAGGAGATCAACTGGTGCGAGCTGCTGCGCACCGACCAGACCTTCTGCGTCGACGCGGTGACAAGCGGCCGTTTCTTCACCCACTCGCAATATGCAGGCCTAACGGTGAAAGACGCCATCGTTGACCAGTTCCGCGACGTCTACGGCATCCGACCCAATATCAACACCCTCAACCCCGACCTGCGCATCAACCTGCACATCCGAGAGGACAAGGTGACGCTGCTCTTCGACAGCTCGGGCGAGAGCCTGCACCATCGCGGCTACCGCAAGCAGGTCGACAAGGCCCCGATGAACGAGGTGCTAGCGGCAGGTCTCATCCTGCTCACGGGTTGGAAGGCCGACTGCAACTTCCTCGACTGCATGTGCGGCTCGGGCACCCTGCCCATCGAGGCGGCGATGTATGCGATGAAGATCCCGCCGGGCTACTACCGCAAGGAATGGGGCTTCATGAAATGGGACGACTACGACGCCGAGCTCTGGCAGCGCATCCGTCAGGAAGCCGACGCCAACATCTGCGACTTCGACTACGAGATCTGGGCTTCCGACCGCTCGCCCAAGGCCGTTGCCATCGCCGAGGGCAACATCAACTACGCCCGCCTGCAGCACGACATCCACCTGATGAAGAAGGACATGCACGACCTCACCCCGCCCGAAGGCGGTGGGATCGTCATCATCAACCCGCCCTACGGCGACCGTCTGGAGGAAGACGACATCGACAACCTATATGAGGAAATCGGCCACACGCTGAAGCACAACTTCCAGGGCTTCCAGTGCTGGCTCATCACCGACGACGCCGTGGCCCTGCGCCATGTGGGACTGAAGCCCACGGCCAAGATACCCGTCTGGAACGGCCCGTTGGAGTGCCGCTTCGTCAGGTTCGATATTTTTGAGGGATCCTTAAAGGATAAAAAGGCCAGAGAAGCTGAATCTTAACGTCATTGCGGGGAGGAACGACGAAGCAATCCAGGGAATATAGCTTTTTTGCCTGGATTGCTTCGTTCCTCGCAATGACCAAAAGGCATTACTTCTTATTGTACTGATTCATCGTCCTGTCCACTCCCTGCACGACGAAACTCTTAATAATTTCAACGGCCTCGTCGCACTTCTGGTCGACGATGGGCTCTTCGGAGGCCTTCCATTGCCCCAGCACGAAATCCACCTGACGGCCGCGCGGGAAGTCGTCGCCCAAACCGAAACGCAGGCGGCAGAACACATTGGTTCCCAGTTTCTCGATGATGTCGGTGAGACCGTTATGGCCACCGTCGGCACCCTGCTTGCGGAGTCGTAACGTGCCCAAAGGCAAAGCGATGTCGTCGTTCACGACAAGCAGATTCTCCATGGGTATCTTCTCCTGGTCGAGCCAATACTTCACCGCCCTGCCACTCAGGTTCATATAGGTCGTCGGCTTGATGATGACCAAGGTCTTGCCACGGTATTTCACCTCCGCCGTCTGGGCCAGACGTCCCGTGGTGAACGAGCACTCCAAGTCCTTCGCCAAACGGTCGGCGATCTTGAAGCCGATGTTGTGGCGGGTGTTGTCGTATTCGGCGCCGATGTTTCCCAAACAGGCAATCAGATATTTCATTGGATCGGGTTCGCTTTGTTTCCCTTTGTGAAAAAGACGCGCAAAGATACTATTAATAAATGACATGGCAGAATCTGTTTGAATAATGGGCTGATACACGAGTCAGCCCCTACAAAAAAGGCCGTCCGAAGACGGCCTTTTCCTATGAATAAATAATTGTTTACTCTTCGGTCTCTTCCTCGGTGACGACAGCGCCACGGGCGGCGTTGACGGCGAAGATGACGGTGTAACCAGGAGTGACAGGAGTGACATTCTCGATGTCGAGGTCCTTCACCTTGATGGAATCGTTGATGTTGACGCCGCTGATGTTGACCTTCACATAGTCCGGGAGATCCTTAATCAGACCGCAGACCTTCACCTTCTTGATGCCCATCTTGGGTTTACCACCACGCATCACACCGGCAGCCGAACCTTCGAGGGTGATAGGCAGCACCACGGTGATGGGTTTGTCTTCAGTAACGATGAGGAAGTCGGCATGCAGCACCTTGTCAGTCACAGGGTGATACTGGATGTCTTGCAGGATGGTCTTGTAGACCTTACCGTTGACTTCGAATTCAATGATGTACGTCTCAGGGGTGAAGAGGATCTTGGTGAAGTTCTTCTCCGGAGTGGCGAAGTGGATTTGCTCCTCGCCAGCGCCGTACATGACACAAGGAACCATCTCAGCCTTACGCAAGGCCTTAGTATCCTTTTTCCCTACGTTCTCGCGAAGAGAACCGCTCAATGATACAGTTTTCATTGTGTTTAAATGTTTGGTTGTTAATAAATTAGTTATTTAAATAGTGAGCTAATGCTCTCATATGATTCTACACGGTGGATGACGTCGGCAAACAAGGGTGCACAACTGACCACACGGATTTTCTTGGAGGCGTTGGCGGGCAGCGGGATGGTGTCGGTGACCACTACTTCGCTGAACACCGAGTTGTCGAGGCGTTCCATGGCGGGGCCGCTGCACACGGCGTGGGTGGCGAAGGCGCGGACGCTCTTGGCGCCGTTGTCCATCATCACCTGACCGGCTTTCACGATGGTGCCGGCGGTGTCGATGATATCGTCAAGGATGATGACGTTCTTGTCCTTCACATCACCGATGAGGGTCATGCTCTCCACCACATTGGCGCGAGCGCGTTGTTTGTGGCACACAGCCAGATCGCAACCCAAACGCTTGGCATAGGCCGAGGCGCGCTTGGAGGCGCCAAGGTCAGGAGCGGCAATCAGCAGATTGTCGATGTTCATCTTCTGGATATGGTCGATAAAGATGCTGGAGGCATACAAGGCATCCATCGGGATATCGAAGAAGCCTTGGATCTGGTCGGCGTGAAGGTCCATTGTGATGATGCGGTCCACGTGGGCGGCAGTCAGCATGTTGGCCACCAACTTAGAGCCGATGCTCACACGAGGCTGGTCCTTACGGTCCTGACGAGCCCAGCCGAAATAAGGTATCACAGCGATGACCTTATGTGCCGAGGCGCGCTTGGCGGCGTCGATCATGAGCAAAAGCTCCATCAGGTTATCGGTGGAAGGCATGGTGGACTGCACGATGAACACGTGATGACCACGAATGCTCTCTTCGAATGAAGGTTGGAATTCGCCATCGGAGAAGACGACGACCTGTGACTTACCTAGTTGAGTACCATAGGCTTCGGCAATCTTAGTGCCTAAATCCTTCGTGGCTCTACCGGCGAAAATGGAAACGAATCTTCCTGACATGGTACTGGATGTTATGGGTTCTTTAACTTCGTTGAATGCTTCGCATTTCGGGCTGCAAAAGTAGGGATTTTCTTTGAGCGGACAAGTCAAAAAAATAGATTTTTTTCTTGTGTCGCTTGTGGTGAATGAAAAAAAGCGTATTTTTGCAGCCGCGTTTGACGCGATGAACCCCATGCCGAAGTGGCGGAATCGGTAGACGCGTCGGTCTCAAAAACCGATGAGGTAACACTCGTGCCGGTTCGATCCCGGCCTTCGGTACTACGAAAAACAGCCCCCTTTGGAGGCTGTTTTTTTATGTGTTCAACTGAAAAAAGGGCCCATGACTGTTGTAGGGGTAGATGTGGATATGGAAAAACCGGCCACAGGCCCTGTGTGTCTTATCGAAGATAGCTCGGCGCCAAGTCCGACACAGTGTCGGCGATCAAGGCATGACCCCGCTCGTTGGGATGGATGCCGTCGGCACAGAGATAATCGCTATAGTTAACGGTCTCCAAAAACGGCGTCGTGATGTCGATGATGGGCACCTGCAATTGATTCGCCAACTTAAACAGCTCCACGTTATACATCTCATGCCATTGGTAAATGCGCATGGTCTTGCCGCCCAACCAATCTAAGATGTTATCCTTGTTGAGACCGAAAGAGAGGAACTCGAAGAAACGGTCGGGGTCGATGAGCGGCATCGACATGATGACAGGACGGATGCCATACTCCCGTACCTTATTTATTAATGCACCGTATTGCTTCACGAAGTTGCCTAACGTCACCTTGGGTTGATGTGGCTGCGCGGGCTCGGCAGCCACGGCTTTCCAGTCAAAGTCACAGTCGTTGCCGCCATACTCAAACACAGCGATGTCGGTCGCCTTCACCTCGTCCTCATACCTGTTGATATATTTCATGCCTTGCGTAGTGGTGCTGCCAAAACAGGCGAAGTTCATGATCTTGACACCCAAACGCTGCTCGCAACGGCTCACAAAATTGGAGTCCGATATCTTGTAGACAGGTCGTCCGTCGGTCCCCTTTTGCTCCGATACGATACCCCTCATGATGGAGTCTCCGAATGTGCAAATCTTGTTTTTCATCTCTTTTTTCCTTGTTTCGATGCCGCAAAAATAGGTCACCGCAACGGCATGAGACAACAAAGTTGCGGAAGGTCCCGAAAAGGGACGAAAAACAGCCATTTTGTGACAAAAGTGACGAAAATAGTGACGAAAATGTGAAAACGGGGGCGAATTTTTAGGTTCGTCACAGGAAAAAGGGACAAAAAAACTCCCATGGATTCCTCTCGGCAGAAGGCCTTCGGAACGTCATGGGAGACTTTTTTTACTCAACCGTCACCGACTTGGCCAGGTTGCGCGGTTGGTCGACATTGCAACCCCGCATCACGGCGATGTGGTAGGCCAGGATCTGCAAGGGCACCGTCGCCAGCAGCGGCGAATAGAGGCACTCGGTCTCTGGGATCTCGATGACGTAGTCGGCCATCTTGCGGGCCAGCACGTCCTTCTCGCTGATGACAGCGATAATCTTACCATTGCGCGCCTTCACCTCCTGGATGTTGCTGAGCACCTTCTCATAGGTGCTGTGGTTGGTGGCGATGAACACCACGGGCATGTCCTTGTCGATCAAAGCGATGGGACCGTGTTTCATCTCGGCGGCGGGATAACCCTCGGCGTGGATGTAGGAGATTTCTTTCAGTTTCAGGGCGCCTTCGAGAGCCACGGGGTAGTTCTGCAAGCGACCGAGATACAGCATGTTATGCACGTCTTTGTACTTCTCGGCGATGTCTTTCACGTGACCACTGTGGTCGAGGGTCCATTGTATCTTTTCGGGGATGCGGTCGAGTTCCTCGATGAACTGTCGGCGTTCCTCGTCTTTCATCGAGCCCTTCAGCTCGGCGAGACGCAGGGCCAACATCACCATCACCGTCACCTGCGAGGTGAAGGCCTTGGTCGACGCCACACCGATCTCGGGACCGGCATGGGTGTAGATGCCCGCGTCGGTAGCCCTTGAGATGGACGATCCAATGACGTTGCAGATGCCCAACACGACGGCGCCCTTCTCCTTCGCCAACTGTATGGCGGCGAGGGTGTCGGCGGTCTCGCCCGACTGCGACACGGCTATCACCACATCGTGCGGCGTGATGACCGGGTTGCGATAACGGAACTCGGAGGCATACTCCACCTTGACGGGGATTTTGGCCAGATTCTCAATGAGATAGCTACCCACGAGGCTAGCATGCCACGAGGTGCCGCAAGCCACAAAGACGATATTGTCGGCATAAAGCAACTGCTTCTCATACTGATGAATACCGCCCAAACTCACCGTATTGGTTTCGGGATGCAGACGGCCGCGCATGGTGTCACGCACGATGGTGGGCTGCTCATAGATCTCCTTCATCATGAAGTGGTCGAAACCCGCCTTCTCGATACTATCGAGGTTCATCTTCAGCTCCTGCACATAGGGCATGGCCTCCACATCCTGTATGGTCTTGATGTGCAGCTCCTCGCCCAACTTGATGCGCGCCACCTGCTCGTCTTCGAGGTAGACCACCTTCTGCGTGCGGCCCACGATAGGCGTGGCGTCGGAGGCGATGAAATACTCGCCGTCGCCGATACCGATGACCATGGGGCTACCCTTACGGGCGGCGATGAGTTGGTCGGGGTGACCTTTCTCCACGATGGCAATGGCATAGGCTCCTACCACGTGGTTCAAGGCGATACGGACAGCCTCAAAAAGGTCGACGTGCTCGTTCTGCTGCACATCTTCGATGAGGTTGGTCAGCACCTCGGTGTCGGTCGACGATTTGAAGGTGAAACCACGTTTCTCCAGCTCCTTGCGGATGCTGAGGTAGTTCTCGATGATGCCGTTATGAATCAGGGCGATGTTACCACTCTGCGAGCGATGGGGATGCGCGTTCACCTCGTTAGGCTCGCCGTGGGTGGCCCAGCGGGTGTGGGCGATGCCGATATGTCCGCTCACGTCCCTAGAAGAAGCAAAGGCCTCCAAATCGGAGACCTTGCCCTTTGCTTTGTAGACGTTGAGTTCGTTGTTGCCGTTAAGCATAGCCACGCCGGCGCTGTCGTAGCCACGGTATTCGAGGCGCTTCAAGCCCTCAATAAGGATAGGGTAGGCCTCCTGGTGGCCTACATAAGCAACAATTCCACACATAGACGTTTATTTAAAGAGTTCCTTCACGTCAGGCGCATTCTCGGCACCTTGCGAGGCCTCGAAGTACGGTTTCTGATGGAAACCGAAAATCTTGGCGATGAGGTTGGTGGGGAACATACGAATAAACGTATTGTAGCTCTGCACCGCCTCGTTGAACTCCCTACGGGCATTGGCGATGTTGTTCTCGCAGCCTTCGAGTTGCGACTGTAGGTCGAGGTAGTTCTGGTTGGCTTTCAGGTCGGGATACTGCTCCACCGTGACCAGCAGGCGCGACAGTGCACCCGACATCTCGTCCTGGGCGGCTTGGAAAGCCTTCAGGTTCTCTTCCGTGAGGTTCTCGGCGTCGAGGGTGACTTGCGTGGCCTTGGCACGGGCTTCCACCACTGCCGTCAGGGTACCGGCTTCATACTCGGCATAGTTCTTCACCGTGGCGACGAGATTGGGGATCAGGTCGGCGCGCTTTTGATAGGCAGTCTGCAGATTACCTACAGCCGAGGCAACCGCTTCATCTTTGGAAACCATAGTGTTGTAGCCGCAGGACGATAAGCCCATGACCATGAACAGAGCCGCAATGGCGATGATGAGAAGTTTCTTCATAACTATTGATGTTTTAGTAAATAATTCCGTTTGTTATAAATCGGCCACAAAGGTAAACAATTTTTTCGTATTTTTGCAAGTTATACATTTTATCAAACCATTTTTATCAAATGACTGAGAATCAACAGAAAAACGATATACAAAGCATTGACGGACAATTGTTGAACCGTGGATGCGCCCTCGGACCCACCTACAGCACCGGACAGAAAGTGCTCTCGTGCGGTCGCTGCAAACTGAGCCAGTTCGATTGGCTTAAAGACTATGAGAACCAAGAGGTTAAAGGTACTGTCTGTTTAGCCGAGGTGCGTTTCAAGAACGACCGCAAGGACTATTTCACTTATCCTGAGGACTTGGAGTTGGAGGTGGGCGAGTTTGTGGCCGTGGAGACCGCCATTGGGCACGACATCGGCATCGTCACCATGCTGGGCGAGATCGTGAAACGCCAGATGAAACGCAAGCGTTTCCGCACGCCGCTGGAAGAGATGAAGAAAATCTACCGCCGCGCCAGAGTGAATGACGTGGAAAAGTTCCTGTCGGCCATCAAGTTGGAAGACAGCACTTTGGCTCGCACCCGTACCATCATCGATAATCTCGGGCTGGAGATGAAGCTCAACGACGTGGAGTACCAAGGCGACAAGACGAAGGCCATCTTCTACTACACCGCCGATGGCCGCGTCGACTTCCGCGAACTCATCAAGAAACTGGCCGAGGAGTTCCACATCCGCATCGAGATGCGACAGATCGGCGTGCGACAGGAGTCGGCCAAGCTGGGCGGCATCGGTTCATGCGGCCGAGAATTGTGTTGTGCCTCGTGGATCAGCGACTTCCAGTCGGTGACCACCGGCGTGGCTCGTGTGCAGCAGCTCTCGCCCAACCCGCAAAAACTGGCAGGTCAATGCGGCAAGCTGAAATGCTGCCTCAACTTCGAATATGAGGCCTATGTGGAGGCCTTGAAGGCCTTCTCCGACCCCAACATCGTGCTGCATTTCGAGAGCGGCGACGCCATCCACCAGAAGAACGACGTCTTCAAGGGCATCATGTGGTATTCCTACACCACCGACAGGGGTAATATCATGGCCATCCCCGTCGACAAAGTGAAGGAGATCATCGCCTTGAACAAGAAAGGACAGAAACCCGCCAAACTGGAAGACTACGCCGTGACCACGGAGGCCCATACCAACACCAACGAGGGCTATGGCGAAGCCGACCTGAAGAAAATGAGTGACTGATATGAAACGTGTTAATATTAGAATGCGGAATGCAGAATGCGGAATGCAGAATGACATGAATTGGCCTTTGGCCAAATTCAGCATTCATAATTCAGCATTCAGCATTGTTACTTTAATTATTGGTTTGTCATTGGCTCTTGCGGCCTGTACCAGCGACTCGTTCAACAAACGCACCGTGATTCCCGAGGCGGAGTGGGCTCAAGAGAACCGTGTCGCCTTCGACGTGACCATCGACGACACGCTGAGCTTCTACGAAATCGGTATCGGGCTACGCCATCTGGAGAACTACCGCTACAGCAACCTCTTTGTGTTCCTCCACACGACGAAGCCCAATGGCTACCGTACCATCGACACCATCGAATGCACGTTGGCCACACCCGAAGGCCGTTGGATCGGCAAGAGCAGCGGCTCGATGCGCGACCTCATCGTCCCCCTCAACGAGAACCTGCTGTTCCCGCTGAAAGGCACCTACCACTTCGAGATTGAGCAAGCCATGCGCGAGCCCAAGCTGAAAGGCATTTCTGACATAGGATTGTACATAGAAAAACAATAATACCATGAAAAATAAAAAGGAAACCACACCCAACAAATCGCACGCGATAAGGAACCTTTGGATCATCTTCGGAGCGCTTATACTCCTCGTGATCCTGTTCTTCTTCTGCGTCGCGAAAGGCGTGTTCGGCACCATGCCCACCTTCGAGGAACTGGAGAACCCGCGCACCAACCTGGCCACCGAGATTATCTCGGCCGACGGCAAACTGTTGGGCACGTATTTCGTCGAGAACCGCTCCAACGTGCGCTATGCCGAGCTTTCGCACTATATGCCCGAAGCCCTCATCAGCATCGAGGACGAGCGTTTCACCGAACACTCGGGCATCGACACGAAAGCCTTGTTCCGTGTGGCCTACGGCGTGCTGACAGGCAACAAGAAAGGAGGCGGCTCCACCATCACGCAACAGTTAGCCAAGAACCTCTTCAAGACGAGAGAGAGCCTGAATACCGCCGACGGCAAGAAACACAAACACAGCCTCGTGCTGCGTAAATTCCAGGAGTGGATCATCGCCGCAAGGTTAGAGCACAACTACTCGAAAGAGGAGATCGTGGCGATGTACCTCAACACCGTGGAGTTCGGCCACAACACCTTCGGCATCCGCTCGGCGGCCAACACCTTCTTCGACAAGAAACCCAGCGAGATGAATGTCGAAGAGTGCGCCTTGATGGCCGGCGTGGTCAACGCGCCCACCCGTTACAGCCCTATCCGTAACCCCGAACGCTCGTTGGAACGCCGCAACCTGGTGCTCCGCAAGATGGCCGAAAACGGTTTCCTCACCCAAGAGGAATGCGACTCGGTCTCGCAGATTCCCATCGACATGACGCATTTCAGCGTCAAAGACCACAACACGGGCCAAGCCACCTACTTCCGTGAGTTCTTGCGCGGCTACCTCACCGCTTGGGCCGACACCACTTACCGCGCCGACGGCACGCCCTATAACATCTACCGCGACGGCTTGCGCATCTACACCACCATCGACTCGCGCATGCAGCGCTATGCCGAGGAGGCTGTCGCCGAATTCATGGGCAAGGAGCTGCAACCCACCTTCAACAAGCACTGGAAGGGCCACAAAAACGCACCCTTCTCCAACCTCACCGCCGACCAGATCGACGCCAACCTGGAAGCTGCGATGAAGCGCAGCGACCGCTACCGTGTGCTGAAAAACGAAGGCATGCCCTTCGACTCCATCAAGGCCGTGTTTGACCGTCCCGTGCGCATGACCGTCTTCTCTTGGGACGGCCTCATCGACACCGTCATGTCGCCTATGGACTCCATCCGTTACTATAAATGGTTCATGCAGGCGAGCCTCGTCAGCATCGAGTCGCACACGGGCCACGTGAAGGCCTACGTGGGCGGCCTGGACTACCGCTTCTTCAAGTACGACCACGTCACCCAGGCACGCCGTCAAGTGGGCTCCACCTTCAAGCCCTTCCTCTATTCGTTGGCCATGCAGGAAGGCGAATACACGCCTTGCACAAGAATCCCCAACATCAGGTACAACATCGTGCTGGATGACGGCAGAGTGTGGTCGCCTCGTAACGCAGGCGGCCGTGTGGGCGAGGAGATCACCTTGAAATACGCCTTGGCTATGTCGAACAACTGGATCTCGGCCTATCTGATGAACCAATTCGGCCCCAACGCCGTCATCGCCCAAGCCCGACGCATGGGCGTGGAGTCGCCCATCGAGCCCGTCCCCGCCATCTGTCTGGGTGTGTGCGACTTGAAACTCATCGAGATGGTGCGCGCTTTGAGCACCTTGGCTAACCAAGGTGTCTATATCAAGCCTATGTTCGTCACCCGTATCGAAGACAAGAACGGCAACGTCATCCAACGCTTCACTCCCGAGGAGTCGGAGGCCATGAGCGAGTTGACCGCCTACAAGATGATCGAACTGATGAAGGGCGTGGTGCAGAGCGGTACCGGCGGACGCCTACGCACATACTATGGCATCAAGAACCCCGTCGCTGGCAAGACCGGCACCACGCAGAAGAACAGCGATGGCTACTTCATGGGCATCACCCCCGACCTGACCACCGGCGTGTGGGTGGGCAACGACGACCCCACCGTGCACTTCCGCTCCACCGCTTTGGGACAGGGCTCACGCACCGGTCTGCCCATCTGGGCCATCTACATGAAGAAGGTGTATGCCGACAAGAGCCTCAACATCAGCCAGGGCGACTTCCCAAGACCTAACATCCCCGGCGTCGATTTGGACTTCAACTGCAACCGCTACGACGAGAGCGAAAGCTTCGACGGTGTGGAGTCTATTGATGATGACCTATTCTAAAGAAATGCGGAATGCTGAATGTGGAATGCTGAATTATCGATTCATTCCGCATTCAGCATTCATAATTCATAATTAAATACCCACTATGACCTCAAACTTCGTTGATTACGTCAAAATATTCTGCCGCTCGGGCAAAGGCGGTGCGGGTTCGCTGCACTTCCGCAGGGAGAAATACATCCCCAAAGGCGGCCCCGACGGCGGCGACGGCGGCCGTGGCGGTAACGTCATCCTGCGCGGCAACGCCCAGCTGTGGACGCTGCTCCACCTGCGCTACACCAAACACATCTTCGCCGGCGACGGCGTGCCGGGAGGCCGCAACCAACTCACCGGTGCCGCTGGCGACGACATCTACATCGACGTGCCTTTGGGCACCGTGGCCTACCGCGCCGAAGACCACACCATGATGGGCGAGATCACCGAAGACAAACAAGAGGTCATCCTTCTCAAAGGCGGTCGTGGTGGCAAAGGCAACACATTCTTCAAGACAGCCACACTGCAGGCGCCCAAGTTCGCGCAACCCGGCGAGCCTTGCCAAGAGGAATGGATCACCTTGGAACTCAAGCTGCTGGCCGACGTCGGACTGGTCGGTTTCCCCAACGCGGGCAAGTCGACACTGCTCTCCGTCGTCTCGGCGGCCAAGCCCGAGATCGCCGACTATCCCTTTACTACCCTCGTGCCCAACCTCGGCATCGTCAGCTATCGTGGCCATAGAAGCTTCGTCATGGCCGACATCCCCGGCATCATCGAAGGTGCGGCAGAAGGCAAAGGCTTAGGAATCAGATTCTTGAGACATATCGAGAGAAACTCCACTTTGTTATTCATGGTGCCCGCCAACACCGAAGACGTGAAAGCGGAATACGACATCCTGCTCAACGAGTTGAAGAAATACAACCCCGAACTGATGGACAAAGACCGCATCCTGGCCATCACCAAGTGCGACCTTGTCGACGAGGATGCCATCAAGGACATCAAGAAACACCTGCCCAAGAAGGTGCCACACGTCTTTATCAGCTCCGTGGCCCAACAAGGCATCGACGAGCTGAAAGACCTCATCTGGCTGACGCTGAACAAAAACGACGAGGGGGAGGACTGGTAAATGGAATCCCTCGCCCACCTCGACTCCGACCTTTTCCTGTTCCTCAACGGCCTCCATGCCGAATGGATGGACAAGGTGATGGTGCTCATCACACAGATGTGGGTGTGGTTCCCCCTCTACCTCTTATTAATATACTGGACAGTAAAACAATACGGCAAACGCTGCTGGTGGATCATCCTTGCCGTTGCCATCGTGGTGCTTTGCTCCGACCAACTGGCCTCTCATGTCTGCAAACCATTGTTTCACCGGCTGAGACCCTGCTATAATGTTGATCTCCAAGACTTGATACATCTCCCGAAAGGCATGGCGGGCGGACAATACGGCTTCGTGTCCTCGCATGCCGCCAACACCTTTGCCGTGGCCGCTTTTCTGACGGCGGCTCTGCGCAAAAGATACAAATGGATGGGGTTTGTGCTCTATCCCTGGGCTTTCATCTCCAGTTACACCCGCATCTACATCGGCTACCACTACCCGGGCGACATCGCTTGCGGCGCCCTTTTGGGCATACTTATCGGGCTGATCCTCTGGAAGGTGTTTCAGCTTGTAATCGTAAAGAAAGTTTGGAAATCAGAACAAGGAGCTTGATGTATTGGCCGGTTTGCCGTCGTCAAACACCACCTTGATGGTCGACTGCAGCTCGATGCCGCAGAGCGAGGCCAGTTTGGCTTTGTTCAATGCCAGCTCGAGATAGCCATGCGTGCCGAAAATAGCCACCAAATCCACCACGTCGACATCGAGATAGCTGTCGGAGATTTCATCCACCGTATAAAGGTCGCCCTTGACCATGATGGTGAAGTCGCGGCCACGGCGTTCTTGCTCAAAGAGCTCCTTGGAGATGTTGGTGATCAGGTTGTCGTACGAGTCGATATGCATCACCACACCCTCGATGGTATTGTCGCGGGCCACGGCGCAGAAGGTGCCACCCGGGTTAAGCTTCAGTCTCGGTTCGCCAATGCTCGACAACGGTTCGCCCTTGGCAATCATCACGGCCACCTTGGCGAAACGGTCGCGCGTGGCAAAAGTGAAGAAATCGGAGTCCTGCATCACGTCAATGCACACCGCCTCATCGTAGTTCCCGTCAAGGATATGGCTGAAGATACCGTTGTCGGTGGAGATGAAAAACTGACCCTCGGCCTTCACCACCACGTGAGGACACTCCGCCGACTCGATGGTATCGACCGCGATGATGTGGATCGTCCCGGGAGGAAAGCAACGATAGCAATTCTTCAACGTGAAACCCGCCTGCGAGACGTTGAAAGGCTCTATCTCGTGCGTCACGTCGACGATAGTCGCCGTCGGCAGCTGCGACAAAATGGTACCCTTCACCGCGGCAGCATAATAGTCCTTGGTGCCCCAATCGCTTGTTAATGTAATAATTGCCATAAATAACTACTGGTCGAGGTATGCTCTGATTCTGAATTTGCAAAGGTAAATTATTTATACCAAACTTGCCATACGAAAACACAATTTTTCTTCATTTTTTCTTCTGCGTCTCACGACGAGGATTCTTTCACAAAAATAGTTTATCTTTGCGACCAAATAAAGCAAGCATACTTCGACGAATTCAGCAACCATGGCAGAACAGATTCTACAGATAGAAAATGTTGACCCTCAGGAACTTCACGGACCCAACGACAAGTACCTTGAGTTGGTTAAAAGCATGTTCCCAAAGTTGAAAATCATCGCTCGCGGTGACTTCGTGAAGGTGATCGGCGACGACGAGGAGATTGAATACTTCACCAACCGCTACGAGACCCTGATGGTGCAGCTGGAGCGTTTCGGCAAGCTCACCGCGCAGACCGTGGAGGATGTGATGATGGCCAGCACGGACACTGAATTGCAGCAGAAGATGTCGGAGAGCGATGTGCTCGTCTTCGGACGCAGCGGCGTGCCCGTCAAGGCCATCACCGCCAACCAGAAGCGCATGGTGACGGCCTCAGAGCAGAAAGACCTGGTTTTCGCCATAGGTCCCGCCGGAACTGGTAAGACCTACACCGCCGTGGCTTTGGCCGTCAGGGCCTTGAAAGCCAAACAGGTGAGACGCATCATCCTCACCCGTCCCGCCGTGGAGGCCGACGAACACCTCGGGTTCCTCCCCGGCGACCTCAAAGACAAGCTCGACCCTTATCTGCAGCCTTTATACGATGCCTTGCGCGACATGATACCCTCCGCCAAACTGGAAGGCTACCTCGAAGACCACACCATCGAAATCGCGCCTTTGGCTTTCATGCGCGGCCGCACCTTGGACCATGCCTTCGTCATCCTCGACGAGGCACAAAACGCCACGCGCAGCCAGCTGAAGATGTTCCTTACCCGCATGGGCCGCTCGGCCAAGTTCATCGTCACCGGCGACATCACCCAAATCGACCTGCCGCCCAAGACGCCTTCGGGACTGCCTCAGGCCATGGAGGTCTTGAAAGACGTGAAAGGCATCGAATTCATCATGTTGGACGACAAGGACGTGGTGCGCCACAAATTGGTGACGGATATCATCAACGCCTATAGGAAACACCACGTGGAAGAACCTGAAACAGAACAACAATCAAACGAAAACATACAATGAACGCATTAACCAGAACAGACTACCAATTCCCTGGCCAGACCAAGGTCTATCACGGCAAGGTCCGCGACTGTTATTTCATCAACGACGAATACATGGTGATGGTCGCCACCGACCGCATCTCGGCTTTCGACGTCATCCTTCCCAAGGGCATCCCTTATAAAGGACAGGTCCTCAACCAGATTGCCGCCATGTTCCTCGACGCCACCGCTGACATCGTCCCGAACTGGAAGCTCGCCACCCCCGACCCGATGGTCACCGTGGGTCGCCTCTGCAAGCCCTTCCCTATCGAGATGATCATCCGTGGCTATCTCACGGGCAGCTCGTGGCGCACCTACAAGAGCGGACAACACACCATCTGCGGCGTGCAGATCCCTGACGGCATGAAGGAACACCAACGCTTCGCCGAGCCCATCATCACCCCGACCACCAAGGCCGAGGAAGGCCATGACGAGGACATCTCACGCGAGGAAATCATCAGCCGGGGACTTATCAGCGAAGAGGACTACGTTCAAATCGAGGATATCACCCGCAAGCTCTTCCAACGCGGCACCGAAATCGCAGCCAAGCAGGGCTTGATTCTTGTCGACACCAAATATGAGTTCGGCAAGATTGGCGACCAAATCGTGCTGATGGATGAGATCCACACCCCCGACTCGTCACGTTACTTCATCGCCGACCAGTACGAGGAACGCTTCGCCAAAGGCGAGCCGCAGGTGCAACTCTCCAAGGAGTTCGTCCGCGAGTGGCTGATGGCCAACGGCTTCCAAGGCAAGGAAGACCAACAAGTGCCCGAGATGACGCCCGAATACGTCAACAGCGTCTCGGAGCGCTACATCGAGCTCTATGAGAAAGTCACGGGTCACAAGTTTGAGAAGGCGCCTGATTCGGAAGACCTGCTCAAGCGAATTGAGAATAATGTTTTGAATTACTTGAAACTGTAATTTCACTATGGCTTATGGCCTATGACTATGGCCGCTCTTACTAAGGTGAGGGCGGCCATAATCATTTTATAGTGCAACCTCCATCCACTGCCCATCCTTGAAGTTGACCACACTGCGATAGCCGGCTTTCTTGAGGGCTTCCTCGGCGGCGGCAAACTCCAACGTGATCTCGCTGAAGTGGTGCGCATCGGCTGAGATGATGGCGGGAACGCCCATCTTGCGGGCCTCCTCCATCAACCAAGGAGAAGGATAGAAGCCGTTGTAGCGTTTCTTGTAGATGCCGCGCGTGTTGATCTCCATCACCAGACCTTTCTCGCGGATGAGGTCGAGGGTTTCAAGTGCTAAATTGCGGTACCAAGACTCGTCCTCATGGAAATACCTATCACGGTTGTGCATCTTGATTTTGTCGAAGTGAGCGATGATATCGAACCGCTCGTTTTCAATCATTTCATTCGACTGCTCGAAAAAGCGACGCACGGCACGACGAATGTCGCCATCGAAGAACTTTTGTAAGCCTTCATCGTAGACTTCCCATTTTGGCCCGTCGATGAACCAGATTTCGTCGGCTAGAGGTCCCTGAGCCTGTCGAAGGGCCTTATCCACAACAAGATGCACACCTCCTATCAGATAGTCAAGATGGTACTTCTCTTGCGTCACGGAGAAGGGCTCGGAAACGCCCGTGAGGTAATCCGCTTCCAAGGCGCAATAGATGTCGATTCTGTCCTTGAACTCTTCTTTCAGTTGGGCGATTTCGGCCACATAACTCGGCATATCGGCCGACTTCACCGAGAAGTTATTATCGAACGGCAGCGGGCTATGCTCCGAAAAACCGAGCGTGGTCAAACCTTGACGGATGGCCTCTTCCACGATTTCACGGGGTTGGGATTTACCGTCGGAATAAACGCTGTGGGTATGAAGATTGAAGTTCTGCATGGCCTTATTCGTTGGTAACCACTTTATAGACCTTATCTCCTCTTCTCACCAACGACTTCACGGGAATGGAGCAGTATTCGCCCTTCACGGTCTGCTCCACGGAGCCCAAGTCCACACGGATCTCGGTGAGCGTGTCCTCGTAGACGCCCGTCGTCGGGCCGATGATCATGATTTGTTCGCCGAGTTTGAGCTCGTGGCTGTCCATGCGAATCTCGGCCACGCCCAATTTGCTGTAATAGTTGGTGATGAGGCCGATATACTCCTTGCTTTGTGTGGCGTGCGAGCCATATTGTTTCGACCACTCGAAGGTCCTGCGACCCAGATAATAGCCGTCCCAGAAGCCACGGTTGTAGACACTCTTCAAGCGTTCCATCCAAGCGTCAATCTTGTCTTGGGTGAAGGTGCCTTCCTGAATGGCTTTCACCGCCTCGCTATAGACCGCCACCGTCACCTTGGTATACTCCGGCGAACGGCCACGGCCTTCTATCTTCAACACCTCGACGCCGGCATCCAAGACCCTGTCCAAGAAAGGCAGGGTACAGAGGTCTTTAGGCGACATGATGTATTCGTTGTCGAGGGCCAACTCATAGCCTTCCTCTCGCTCACGCACGTCATAGCCGCGACGGCAGAGTTGCATGCATGCCCCACGGTTCGAAGAGGAGTTGTAGATATCCTGGCTCAAATTACACTTACCAGAGATGGCCATGCACAAGGCGCCGTGGCAGAACACCTCGATGCGCACCGGGTTGCCGTGAGGTCCACGGATTTGCTGACGCTCGATCTCCTCGGTGATGTGCTTCACTTGGTCGATGTTCAACTCACGGGCCGTCACCATCACATCGGCAAACTGGGAATAATACTTCACCGCCTCGAGGTTGGTGATGTTGCATTGAGTCGACATGTGTACCTCAACGCCGATTTGGCGGGCGTATTGGATGACGCTCTGGTCGGAGGCGATGATGGCCGAGATGCCATTGGCCTTGATGGCGTCGAGCAATTGGTGCATCTCCTCCATCTCCTCGTCGTAGATCACCGTGTTGACCGTGACATAACTCTTAACGCCGTTCTCGTTGCAGGTCTCGGCCAGCTGGCGCAGGTCGTCGAGGGTGAAGTTCTTCGCCGAGCGGGAGCGCATGTTGAGTTTGCCTATGCCGAAATAGACGCTTCCAGCGCCGGCCTGTATGGCGGCTGACAGGGCTTCGTAAGAGCCCACGGGGGCCATGATTTCGATGGTTGGTTTCATGGCTGCAAAGGTACGACTTATTCTAAAAGCAGCTTAATGCTTTATGAACTTTTGTGCGACCACCCAACCATTATTCATAGTAGCTTTCAGTAAATAGCAACCCTTCGCCAAATCACTAACATTGATTGATTCTAAATCATTTGCAATTGTCAGAATGAGTTTCCCTTCCAAACTGAAGATTTCTATTTGTTGCAAATCCTCTACTTCAAGATTTAGTACTTCGTCCACGGGATTTGGCCAGACATTCATTAGAATTGCAGGAATTTCATTAACTCCTGTAATGGAAGAATAATAATGTGTCGACCGACTATTTTCAAAAAGACCATCACGAGACCATCTCACATTATCAACATACAAGATTTTATTGCGGCAGAATTTGTTGACACCGTTAATAAAATACATATTATAAAACAAGAAATCAAGGCCTGCAATGTTACTGCTAGAAACGCTCAAATCATAATAATAACTGTATTTTCTTTCAAGCAACCATTCTAAGTTTTCATAACGGTATTGTTCTGATATTTTACAATTATGGTAATCATCATAGGTGTTCACAATCTTTGTATTAGGAAGCCACGTCCCCGAATTCTCAGTACTAATTACTATTTCATAAATATCATATTTATCATCGTAATAATACTCCCTCTTTCTTTCGTCTCGCCAACTCCCATTTTGCAAGCATGATGTAGTTACCATTGAAACATCATTATTTTCGTTGTATTGATAAATGGATTTCTCTTCAGCCAATACGAAATCATTTTGAATCGTAATTGATGTCTCTTCTGACCTCCTACCCAAACTATCGTATTCATAATCAACTTGAACTTTATAAGGGAAAGAACTTAGGTAGGTGGCGGAATCAAGTCTATTCTGAGTATCATAAGAAAAAATCCAATAATAGGTGTCACCGGTTCTGACTATTTCTTCCTTCTTCATATTATACTGATCGTCATACTCAAAGCGGTATTTCTCCAATCCGCCTATTATACTGTCAAGTTTTTCAATATAAATCAATGGCTTCTCTAGGGGAATTTGGGCCATAGTAGAGAACACACAAAAAAAGGAAATTGCAACAAGTAATAGTTTTTTCATAGTATTAAAATTTGATTTTTCCATGCGCAAAATTAAACAAAAAAACAGCCTGAAATATTTTCAAGCTGTTTTTTTACAGTCGGGATGACAAGATTCGAACTTGCGGCCTCTTCGTCCCGAACGAAGCGCGCTACCGGGCTGCGCTACATCCCGAACCGTTTTGCGCTGCAAAATTACATATTTTTTTGATATGGTGTGCAAAATGTTTTTCAGTTTTTTCTTTCCTGTCAAAAACTGATGACACCCAAATGCTCCAACAAAATCTTCAAACCGATGAGAATCAAGATGATACCACCAACAATGCTTGCCGATTTCTCGTATCTCGAACCAAAGACGTTGCCGATCTTCACGCCCAAGACGGAGAAAAGGAAGGTGGTCAAGCCGATGATAAGCACCGACGACCACAACTCCACCTGGATACATGCGAAAGAGACACCCACCGCCAAGGCGTCAATGCTGGTGGCGATGGCCAGCAAAAGCATGGTCTTGAAGCCCAAAGAACCGTCCTGTTGCTCCTCCTTGCCCCAAATGGCCTCTCGGATCATATTGGCTCCGATGAGGAAGAGCAATCCGAAGGCGATCCAGTGGTCGTAGGCCTCGATCAACTCCTGAAACTGCGCGCCCAAGAAGTAACCGATGATGGGCATCAAGGCTTGGAACAGGCCGAACCAAAGGCCACAAACCAAGGCCATGCGCCAAGAGAACTTTTTCGTGGTCAGACCCTTGCAGATGGAGACCGAGAAGGCATCCATGGATAGGCCTATGGCTATCAGTAATAGTTCGATGAAGTTCATTTCGATTGAATTGCGGGGCAAAAATAGAATTATTTTTCGCGTCACTTAAAGAAAAACCATATTTTTGCCGAATAAAGGAAAACTAGAGCCTTTACGTCATTGCGGGCTTGACCCGCAATCTCCCAAGCGAAAGGGGGATTCCCTTCAGCGTAGGAGATGGCGGATGTTCCTCCGCCATGACGGTAAAAGCGTAAAGTTTGTCCTTAGTATACAAGTCTATCAACATTTAAACCATATGAAAAAGTCATTGTTATTAATGCTCGCCCTGCTGTTGGCAGTGGGCGGCATGGCACAAGAAAAGAAAGCCAAGAAAGAAAAGACCTACAACGAAAAAGGCGAAATCATCAAGAAAGGCTGGAACTTCGGTCCCCTGCCCGTGGTGGGCTACGATGCCGATTTGGGCTTTCAGTACGGCCTCTGCTGCGACATCTTCAACTACGGCGATGGCTCGCGTTATCCGCGCTACAACTACAAGTTCAACGTGGAGGCCTCGCGCTACACGAAAGGCTCGGGTGTGTTCCGCTTTTATAGCGATATGCCCTATGTCGTGAAGGACACCAAACTCTTCTTCGATGTCACCTATTTCTACGCCAAGAAATACGAGTTCTTCGGCTTCAACGGTTTTGAGGCCAGCACTTTCGACCCCTATGCGGGCCTGGAAGACATCAAGAGCGGTTATCATTTCATTAATCGCAACCAGTTCCGCTTTGTGGGCAGCATGCAACGGCCCTTCTTCCAAGTGCCGAACCTCTATTGGACGGCGGGCCTGGCCTACTACAATACCAAGGTCGACCGTATCAACCTGGAAGGCTATGAGGAACAAGTGACACTCTATGAGAACTATGTGAACGCTGGAATCATCAAGGAAGACGAGGCCCATGGCGGCAACACCACACAACTCCGCCTCGGCATGATGTACGACAGCCGCGACCACAACAGCGACCCGACCAAAGGCATCTACGCCGAAGCCACTTTGGTGGGCGCTCCCGACCTCATCGACCGCAAAGGGTATAGCAACCTTTCCTACACCTTCTTGTGGAGACAGTACATCCCTGTCTACAAAGACAAGTTGACCTTTGCCTACCGTCTCGGTGCCCAGAACCGCCTTGCAGGCAGCACGCCTTGGTATATGATTAACAACCTGAACACGATGTTCTTCCAGAAGATGTACACCGAGGGCTTGGGCGGCAGCGTGACCATGCGTGGCGTGAACCGCAACGGCGTGCTCGGCGAAGGCTTCGCCTTTGCCAATGTTGAACTGCGCTGGCGCATCGTTGGTTTCCAATTCATCAACCAGAACTGGCAAGTGGCTTTGAATCCATTCTTCGATGCAGGCATGGTGACACAAAAATTCCGCGAAAAGGAAATGATAGATGCGGAGCCTATGATGCCCGCCATCCCAGGTTGTGGCCCGATGTACTATAGCGGCGACAAAGAGAGCATCCACATGGCTGCCGGCTGCGGCCTGAAACTCATCATGAACCGTAACCTCGTTGTCTCGGTCGACATGGGCAAGGCCCTCGACAAACGCGATGGAGAGAAACTGAAGACGTTTATCGGATTCAATTACATCTTCTAATTTTTCGGAAACAAATCTGACATAAATCTTACATAAATAGTCTACAAAGCAATCGGTCGGCGAAAGTTCATCGCCGACCGATTCTTATTTGTAACAGATTTGTGACAGATTTGTTTCCCTTACTTCGCCTTCCCTTGATTAGCGACAGCCGCCATCAGCGCGGCCACCTTCTCGGGATCTCCCAAGAAGAAGTCCTGCTGAAGTTTCATGTTGTCGTCAAACTCGAAGACATACGGGATGCCCGTCGGGATGTTGAAGGCAATGATCTCGTCGTTGCTCATGCCTTTCAGCACCTTGACGACACCACGCAGGCTGTTGCCGTGGGCCACCACTAGCACTTGGTCATGGGTCTCAAAGGCCTTCATGATGTTGTTCTCATAGTAAGGCATCACACGCTCGATGGTGTCGCAAAGGGCCTCGGTAAGCGGGATCTGCTCATCGGTGAGCTCGGCATAGCGCGGGTCCATGCGAGGGCTCTTGGGGTCGTTCATGTCCAACGCGGGCGGACGCACATCGAAGGCGCGACGCCACAGGCGCACCTGCTCGTCGCCGTATTTCTCGGCGGTCATCTTCTTGTCGAGGCCTTGCAACTGACCATACGATTTCTCATTGAGTCTCCATGACTTGTACACCGGCAGCCAGTCCATGTCCATAGCCTCAAGGGCGAGGTTCAAGGTCTTGATGGCGCGTTTCAGATAGGAGGTGAAGCAGATCTCAGGCTTGTAGCCGTTCTCTTTCAGCACCTTACCAGCCTCGATGGCTTCCTGGACGCCTTTCTCCGAGAGGTCGACATTGGTCCACCCCGTGAAGAGGTTCAATTTGTTCCATTCACTTTCTCCGTGACGGATGAGGATGAGTTTTTTCATATTGATTCGTATTAATTGTTGTTGATGTCTTTTCTTGCTCGATGTCGTTTGGGCTGCTCCTCCTGGGCTTCCTCGGCGGGTTCCTCCGAAGGCTTCACGGGCGTGACCTCCGCCTTGGGCATTTCGGCCTCCACGCGACGGAAGATGTCGTCTTTGTCCTTGGGCCGGGCCTCGTCGTGCCATTTGAAACCAGGCAGATATCTACTGCTTTCGCTCAGGTCTTCCTCAGGATACATGGTCTCGTTGATTTCTTTGAACGACTTGATGATGGACACACTCTGCTTTTCCATCTCGATGACCATGGTCTCGGAATTCGACACATCGATGCCGATGAGTCCACCGTCGTCGTCACGTATCCAATAAATGGTCTCTGCCTTGTCGCCGTCCACGTTGACACGGTGGATGTCGCCATTCTTGAACCGTGAGGTGATGTCTCGCCCCTTGATCTGGTTGTAGCCCTCGATGCTGTCTTGCGAGATGATGAAGGCGTTGCCTTTTTGCAGCACCCAGTCGACGTTGTGGTCCTTGAGTTTGATGTCAATGTCGGTACCCGTCAGTTGGCTGTCTTCCGCCCATAGGATCGGCGCCACACGCATCTGAATGATGGAGTCGGCCTTGATATAGGTCAAGGTGTCGCATTTGCCTTGCATATCCGACTTGAAGAAGCGTACATTGCGACGGGCGATAAGTTTCTCGGCCTCCTCCTTCTGCTTGTCGAAATACATGAACAGCGTGTCACCATGAATGTAAAGCGAGTCGCCGCCGTCGTAACTGATGGCATAGGCGCTGTCGGTGGCAAAGGAAAGGCCCTTGTTCTCCCACATCTCCACATAATCACCGCGCATGATGACTTTATACGAGGTGTCGATCATGTCGACACGGTCGTAGGCCTGCGCCAAACCTCGGATGCGGTCGTAAAAGATGGAGTCGGACCACATCTGCTGGGTCTCGTTGTGCATATACGGCCGTTGGTAGAGGTACACATGGTCCTCGTTCACCAAATAATAGCCACGCTTGCCCTCCAGCACGTTCTCTTTGTTGATGATGGTCGTCGGCCCTTGGAACCACATCTTCTCAATACCCGTATTGTAATACAAGGTATCGGTATACATCTGATACTTGGGGCTGTAGACCTCCACATTCTCAAAGAAGGAAAACTCCTTCAAGCGGTCGCGGTAGTAGCCGTAATGGCTTTTCAGGGTCTTGTCGCCACGCACCGTGGTGGCGCTGTCAGGATAACTGGCCAGATGCAGATTGCGGTCGTAGGTAAGGTATTCTGTGTACAGCGTCGTCGAGTCGTCGATGAGTTTCACGTGGTCGAAGAACTCGGCGAAGCGGCGGTCGCCGTCGTAGTCGAGCAGGTCGCTGAAGATCTCCACGCTGTCATTAACGATGATATGCACATTCTGATAGGCGTTGAAGCTATTGGTCTTCTGGTAGAAATAGGCGCTGTCGCAGAAGAAATACGCCGAGTCGTGGCGCATCTTCACATGGCCGATGAGGCGCTGCACGTCGCCCATGCTCTTCGAGTAGACGGCCTTGTCGTAATGCTCGATGTGGATGCGCGTCTTCTTGCGCTGCACGGTATCCTGCTGCTGTGCCACAA
Organism: Candidatus Limimorpha sp.; assembly: GCA_045132275.1. GTDB lineage: Bacteria > Bacteroidota > Bacteroidia > Bacteroidales > F082 > Limimorpha. Next base: position 140,449 of record JBGURY010000012.1, on the reverse strand, counting down.
GGGTTTGCGACAGCAAAAGAAACAGGGATACTATGAGCAGGACTCTGGCTTTCATCGTGATGAAATAACGTGCAAATGTACGATTATTGTCCGAAATGGGCAAAAAAGATGTGGAGACGGTGTGCACTCCGTCTCCACAAAACAATGAATTCAAGATGATTACAAATTACATTGTCTTAGCCCATGTGTCCTTCAACGCCACAGTGCGGTTGAAGACCAGATGATCCTCGGTGCTGTCCTTGTCGACGGTGAAGTATCCGATGCGCTGGAACTGGAAGTGGTCGAGCGGCTTGGCGTCGGCTAGATATTCTTCCACATAGCACACGGGGCGCACCTCCAACGAGTCGGGATTCATCATCTCCTTCATGGCTTCAAGCGCGGTCTTGCCTTCGTTTTGCAAGCGGGCCAGTTCATCGCGCGGGTTCTCCACCTTCCAGAGGCGGTCGTACATACGCACCTCGGCCTGCAAGCAACGCTCGCAGCTCACCCAGTGGATGGTACCTTTCACCTTACGGTTGGCGCCAGGCATGCCGCTCTTGGTGTCGGGGTCGTATTCGGCATAGACCTCCACGACCTCGCCGTTCTCGTCCTTCTTGCAACCCGTGCATTTCACGATGTAGGCGTTCTTGAGGCGCACCTCGTTGCCGGGCGTCATGCGGAAGTATTTCTTCGGAGCGTCTTCCATGAAGTCCTCCTTCTCGATCCACAGCTCGCGGCTGAAGGCGATCTTGTGGCTGCCCGCGGTCTCATCTTCGGGGTTGTTAATGGCTTCCATCTCCTCCACCTGTCCCTCGGGATAGTTGGTGATGACAAGCTTCACCGGGTTGACCACGGCGGCCACACGGGTGGCGGTGGCGTTGAGGTCCTCGCGGATGGCGCTTTCCATCAGAGCGAAGTCATTCAAGGCGTCGTAGGTGGTATAACCGATCTTGTCGATGAACTTGTGGATGCCGCTCGGCGTATAGCCACGACGACGGAATCCGCAGATCGTGGGCATGCGTGGGTCGTCCCAGCCACTCACCAGACCCTCGTTGACGAGGACGAGCAGGTTACGCTTGCTCAAAAGGATATAGTTGAGGTTCAGCTTGTTGAACTCGGTCTGACGCGGACGGTTGTCGTCCATGTTATCGCCCTCGCCACGGATCTCTTTCAGCCAATCGACAAAGAGGTCGTAGAGCGGACGGTGCACCACGAACTCGAGCGTGCACAAAGAGTGGGTGACGCCTTCGAAGTAGTCGCTCTGTCCATGGGCGAAGTCGTACATCGGGTAAGCGTGCCACTTGGTGCCCGTGCGGTGGTGCGGTGTGTCGACGACGCGGTAGATGATGGGGTCGCGGAAGTGCATGTTCGGATTGGCCATGTCGATCTTGGCGCGCAGCACCATCTTGCCCTCGCCGATCTCACCGTTGTTCATCTTATGGAACAGGTCGAGCGACTCCTCGACGGGACGGTTGCGGTAGGGGCTCTCGATGCCGGGCTGCGTAGGCGTGCCCTTCTGCGCGGCGATCTCCTCGGAGCTCTGCTCATCGATGTAGGCCTTGCCGCGTTTGATCAGTTCTATGGCAAAATCCCAGAGTTGCTGGAAGTAATCGGAGGCGTAGTATTCGTTACCCCACTGGTAGCCCAGCCATTGGATGTCCTCTTTGATGGCGTCGACATACTCCATGTTCTCCTTGGTGGGGTTGGTGTCGTCGAAGCGCAGGTTGCACACGCCGTTGTGTTGGGCGGCGATGCCGAAGTCGAGGCAGATGGCCTTGGCGTGGCCGATGTGGAGGTAACCGTTCGGCTCTGGGGGAAAGCGCGTCTGCACACGTCCGCCGTTCTTGCCGTTGGCGAGGTCTTCTTCCACTTTCGCTTCAATGAAATTGAGCGACTTCTTTTCCGTTACTTTTTCTTCTTCCGGGTTTGTCATAACTCTAAACTCTAAACTTTAAACTCTAAACTTAATAAGCCTTGTACTTGTCGCCGGTCTTCTCGATGAGGACGCGGTAGTACTCGTCGCTATACTTGGGGTGCTCGCTCTTGATGGGCGTGTATTTGCTGCCGGGTTTCAGAGGCTGGGCGGTGTTGAGGTTGCCGTCCACATACTTCATGAACAGCTCGTGGTAGAAACGCTTCCACAGGGCGGTCAAATCGTTGGCGGCGCTGCACGAGAACTGAGTGAGCTCCTTCTGCTGCGCTTCTCTGCCCTTGATGGTGGCCACACGCTTGTCCAAAGCGGGGATGACGGATTCCACCCATTTTGTCTCCATCCCACGCTGCACGTTACGAATCTCGGGGTGGATGTAGTCGTACTTGGTATAGGCCCAGTTGCTCATCTGATTGAAGGCCCAGAAGGCGGAGGTCTCCGACCACTCGCTCATCGAGCCGTTGCCTTCACGGAAGCACTCAGGGATCTCGGTCATGCAGGTGTACATGGGGCAGTAGACGCAGTTGTCGGTGTCGTCGACACCGAACCAGATGATGCCGCCGATGGGCCATTCGAGATAGCCACGGCTTTGGGCGACGAAGCTGAAGCCCGTCTGCTGGGTGGCGGTGGTGCGCTCATGCACATAGGTCACGCCGTCGACTTCCCAGTCCATGGGACGCCAGCGATAAGGGCAGTGGAACGGGCCAGCGCCCACGTCTTGCGACATGTCGAGGTCGGTGCCCTCGAGGTGGTCGCGCATGAAGTCCATCATGTCGAGCACGCTGACTTTCTTATTGGGCTTCACCCAAAGAGGCATGCGGTTGGTCGGGAAGTTGTCAGGGGTCTGGCACATGTTAGCGGTATAAGGCTGCACACGCTTGATGTCGCGACCTGTGGCATAGCCCCAATAGTCCTTCATGTTGTCGGTCACCTTGTTGAACATGGCCCACACGCGGAGGTCGCAGAAGCGGGCACCGTCGAAGGTGACGGGGTTGTAGACGTCGGAGAACGAGAACTTGTCGTCGGGACCGTTATACAACTTGGCCTGCTTGGCGAAGCTGATGACATCGTCGGCATAGACGCAGTCGATGTTCGGGTCTTTCAGCAACTTGTCGATGTTCTTGAAGGTGATGCTGGTCTTGCACTTGCGCGAGGCAAGGGGGAAGGTGGTGATGCGGGCCTGGTTGGCGTGGCCGCTCACGTAGCCGTCGGGGATGCGACGTGCCACCCACACGGCGCCTTTGTTCTGCGGGCCTTTGCCGATCATCTCGAGGATCCAGCACTCTTCGGTGTCGCTGATGCTGAACGACTCGCCCTCGCTGACGTAGCCGTAGTTATAGACCAACTCGCCCATGCACTTGATGGCCTCGCGAGCGGTCTTGGCGCGCTGCAACGTGATGTAGATCAAGCTGCCGTAGTCGATGATGCCTTGGCCTTCCCAGAGGCTCTCGATGCCGCCGTAGGTCGTCTCACCGATGGCCAGTTGCCATTCGTTCATGTTACCAACCACGTTGTAGGTGTGAGCCACCTCGGGGATCTGGCCACGGAACATGCCGCCGTCCCAGTCGTAGACGTCACGCATGGCGCCTGCCGGCCAATCGGCAGCGGGATAATGGTAGAGTTCGCCATAAAGCACATGGCTGTCGGCGGCATAGGAGATCATGCAGGAACCGTCGGTCGAAGCGCCTTTGGTGATGAGGAAATTGGTGCAGGCATTGGCTTTCCCAAAGGAAAAAACAAGGACCAAAGCCAGGATTGCGGTGAATACTTTTTTCATATTGGTAGATTTTATTGTTTGTTGCACAAAAACGGCACAAAGATAGGAAAATAATCGCACTTCAAAAGAAATAATACAATACACTTGATTTACAACAATATATCCGACAGCAAACGACAACTCATATTGAATTCCCATATGAATTGAAAATTCATTACCTTTGCGCCATCGAATCAATTCAAAAACACTATGAAAAGAACCTTACTCCTACTCTGCTTGGCCCTTATGGCCTTCACACTGAACGCACAAAACATGAAAACCCTCACTTGGGGCGGTCAGGAACGCCAATACCTTGAATATGTGCCTACGACCTACTCCGCCGAGACACACGCTCCGGTGCTCTTCATGCTGCATGGCTTGGGCGATGACGCCACCAATTTCTTTAACGCCACCGACGTCAGGGCCGTCGCCGAACAACGCGGCTGGATCGTGGTGTGCCCTCAAGCCCTGGACTTTAACCTGCAGACCCCTCTAGGCGGTTACGACTTCGGCACCAGCTGGAACGCTGGCATTACCGTCACTGTCCAAATTGAGTTATACGGCATGCCCTTCAGCTTCGACGTCACCGTCAACCCCGACGCCGACGACAGCGGTTTCCTGATGGCCACGTTGGAGACCCTTGACGAGGAATATGCCGTCGAGCCCGACAGCGTCTTCTTCGCCGGCTTCTCACTCGGCGCCTGCATGAGCCACCGCATGGCCATCGAACACGGCGACCGCATCAACGCTATCGCCGCAGTGAGCGGCGTGGTGGGCAACGATATGGATGAACTGACCCCTGCCGCCAATATCAACGTGCTTGAGATCTTCGGCACCAGCGACGAGATGATCTCCTACGACAATGCCGAAATCTCGCTGCAAAGCTACGGCACCCACAGCATCGGCCTCCCCGCCGAAGCCACGGTGGAATATTGGCGCAACTTCAACCAATGCGCCGAGACGCCTGTCGTCGAGCAATATCCCGACCTCGTCAACGATGGCCTCACCTTCGAGATGTACAGCTACCTGGACGGCGCCAACGACAGCCGCGTCAGCTTCATCAAGGTGAACAACGGCCTGCACCGCTGGTATATGGCAGGCAACAACGACATCAGCTACACCGAGGAAATCGCCAAGTTCTTCACCGGTACCCTCGACGTAACCGATGTCAACGAACAAACAGAGGCAAAGGCGACCGTCTATCCCAACCCTGCCAAAGATTTCATCCAAGTTGAAGGGACTGTCAGCATCTACGACCTCTGTGGCAAACTTGTGATGAAAGGCGCCGGCAGAATCGATATTTCGTCATTGCCCGAAGGCATGTACTTCGTGAAATCGAAGGATGCGTGCACCAAACTGGTCATCAACAGATAATCTGACAGGTTATTAAGCCAAAATCATAGGGACAAAAGTTTTTCACCATAAAACTCAAAACATTGAGATCCAACACCTTGACAACAGACAACCTAAAAAACATAGGGACAAGCCTTGGGAAAGCCCAGAAAACCTCTTGACAAGCGCTATTTATTTTTACTTTTGCATCGAAGAACAAAGACAACTACAAACTTTAAAACTTCTATAAAATGAAAATGAAAAAGATTATCTTAACCCTCGTGATGGCGCTCTTCGCCGTCGGCGCATTTGCCCAAAATGATGAAACAACCGGAGTACGTATCCCTGGCGGATACCAAGGTTATGTGGAACTGGGCAACACCCTGTGGCATTTTGACGAAAACATGCCCACGACCATCCAAATCTCAACCACCCACGGCGCTTTTTTCAATGAGCACCTCTTTGCAGGCCTAGGTATCGCCTACGAGTGGAACGAAGATTTTGAAATGGTGCCCATCTTCGCCAACATCCGTTATGTGTTTATGAGCCGTAAGGTCTTCAGCCCCATCGCAAGCCTGCGTTTAGGTTCCTATCTCGGTGACAACATCGGCGCTTATGGCGACCTGGCCGTCGGCGTACGTTTTGCCTCGAAACGCGATTTCGCCGTCAGCGTCATGGTAGCCGGCACCTATTTTGACAAAATCACTCGCACTTATTATGACGAATGGACGGACTCCCAAGGCTATTGGCACCACGAGACTGTGGAAAGAAAAATCAACCCCTCCGGCATCGCTGTGAGAGTGGGCATCGAATGGTAATGTTTGCAAGCAAATCGACTTCATCATGAACAAGTTCAAACATCTTCTCTTTCTCGTCGTGGCTTCGCTGCTGCTAGCAAGTTGCGGCAAGGACCCGGTGGAGCCCAAACTGATGCTATCAGCCGACACACTGGTCTTTAAAGGCAACCAAACCCGCACCCTCACTGTGACCACCGACAACACGGAACGCAGGGAGTTTCACGCCTACAGCCCCTGCGAATGGATTAGGGTCAACCCAAACTCGGGCCACATCACGGAAGGCGAAACGGTGGAACTCACCCTTACCTCATACCTTGATGACCCTCTGACCGTCCAAGAGGGCACGTTATTCCTCAGTTCGGCTTTCGACAATAAAGAGGTGAAACTGATTGGCATGCCCGAGGACTATGCAGATTATACCATCACGGAGGCGCTGTACTTCCCCGATGGGCAGAACGACGCCGTCTTGCGTATCACCAACTTTGGCAACACCACGCTGGACTACACCATCACGGCTTCGACACCCTACGCCAGTTTTTCTCCCACCTCGGGACAGATAGCCATGTTGCAAAGCGCCGACGTCAACGTCAGCATCGACAGGGAAAACCTGATTAGTGAAATCGGACCCAAACTGCTTGTCACCGTTGACGGCACGACAACCGAGGTGCCGCTGATGATTGAGAAGAAGCTGATGCTACCCAACGATGTGGTGGATGCCGAATACGCCAAGGCCACCGACCTGCTGGTGTATGTGGCTGACAACGCAACGCTCAACATCTTCCACCCCGACACGCGCGAACTCAGCTCGGTGGCACTGTCCTACGTCCCCACCTGCGTCTCGGTTTCGCCCGACGGCACCAAGGCGGCGGTGGGTCACGACGCCCACGTCACCTACGTGGACCTGATGGCCGAGACGGTGCTCACCACCAACGACATCTCATGCGATGCCCTCGACATCGTGCTGACCGACAGCGGCTGGACCTACGTCTTCCCACGCCGCGACCAGTGGACACGCATCAGCTGCATCAACATCAGCACTCCTTTCGCAATGGAGATCGCCCATACAGGCAATTACATCTACGCTGGCACCAAAGGCAAACTGCATCCCTCTGGAAAATACATCTATGGAGCTGATAACGGCTTGTCGCCTGCCGACATCGAGAAATACGACATCCAAGACGGCACCGCACACTACCTCTACGACTCGCCCTATCACGGCGACTACAGCATGGGCGGCGACCTGTGGTTTGAACAAAACGGCGAAAGACTGTTCACCAGAGCAGGCACCGTGTTTAAAACCAGCGAGATACAGAGTTCAGATATGGTCTACAACGGCACGTTACCCATAGAAGGCAACTATAGAACTATCGCCTGGCTCGACCAACTCGACCTTAAGAGAGAGATTTACCTCGTGCTACTAACCTCCAGTTGGTATAACGAACCCGCCCCGCCGTATGTCTATGTTTACAACTCCGACAACTTGACGTTCAAGACCAAACGGAGATTGGAGGACTACTCCGTCGACGGCAACGACGGCAACACGGTGTATGCCGCCATTCCTTATTTCGTTTTCGCCCACTCCAACGGGGACAGGCTCTTCGCCATCACCAAAGCCAACGGCACAGGGATGGTGCATGAATGGGCCATTCAGACCATTGATATGGAGTAAACGAATTAGAATACGGTTTTGTAAAAGTCGGGGAAGCATAACACTTTCCCGACTTTTTCATTGGAAACAGAGCTAATCTTTCGCAAAAAGATCGAGATAGGCTGCCTCTTCAGGGGGAATAGGCAAGTCTTCCTCGGAGATAACCGTGAAGACGTAAACCAACTCCTTCTCGGTCTTGGACTCTCTTATATATTGTCTCTTCAACTTTGGGACCGCCCCCAGCAGTCCCAATGTCTCCGCCATCTTCCGCTTGAGGGTCTTCTCTGGAGTGTCGCCAAACGCCACATGCCACCAATACAGCCTTGTAGTCTCTCCCTTACCGTTGATGACATGCAGATGCGCAACAGGGTGCAGCATCTTGTTCCCTTTGTGCAACTCGACATACATCGCCCGCCCCACAATATTGCCTCGCTCGTTTACAATAGGCAGGAACTCAACGGGGTTCTCTTCTGGTTCAAACCTTCGAGGTCCATCTTCTTGCACTGGCAAGACTTCGTCATCGGCCTCTACAGGCGGTTGTTCTTCCTCATCCTGCGGTAGTTCTTGTTCGATGGTTTCTGGCTGTTGTATTTCTGTTGGCGCCGTCGTTTCCACAGGCTTGTCATGGACAATCTGCGTGAGCGCCATCGGCTCGAACGACACTTCCTCCACCTTTATCCTTTCCTTGCCTTTCAACTCAATGACATCTCCTGCCTTCTTCCCCATCAACGACTTGGCGATGGGTGAGACGAACGAGATGAGGCCTTTATTCACATCGGCTTCGTCCACACCCACGATGTGCACCACACGCCCGTTGTAGCGCACCCAAGCCCCGAAGCTCACCGTGTCCTTGCTGACCTTGGAGAGGTCGACCTCTACGGCGCTATTGATACGGCCAACGAGCTGCTTGATGGTGGCATCAAGGAAATTGACCATGATGTAGTTGTCACCTGCCTTGATGCGCTCCTCTTCAAGGCTTTTCAGCTCCTCTTTGAGCGCGTCGAGGCCTTCTTTCGTGACATAATTGGGCACGCCTTCTGGCAGGTAGGCCCTAGGCGGCACCATCGGGATCTCTTCTTGATCGCCTTCTTTTATGAAACCCCTGCTCATTTAATCACCAGCTCATCGATGATGTTCTGGCACTTGCCCACCTTCTCGATGCACCACAGCAGGTAGCGGGCATCCATGCAGATGGTGCGTTGCACCTTGTTCTCAAAGCTGAGGTCGCCGCTCATGGCCTCCCAGTTGCCGTCGAAGGCCAGACCGATGAGGTTGCCCTCGCCGTCGATGACGGGACTGCCCGAGTTACCACCCGTGATGTCGTTGGTGGTGATGAAGTTGACGACCAACTCACCTTTTTCGTTGGCATAACGGCCGTAGTCCTTGTTGGCCACGAGGTCGCGGACATCCTTCGGGATGTCGAATTCCCAGTTGCCAGGCACATACTTAGCCATCACACCATCCATGGTGGTGTAATAGTTGTAGTTGACGGCATCGGCGGCCTTGTAAGGCTCCACGGTGCCGTAGGTGAGACGCATGGTGAAGTTGGCGTCGGGATAGAAGTTGCGGTCGCTCTGCATCTCCATCAGGCCTTTCATATAGAGGCGCTCGCCTTGGTTGCCGAGGTTTTGGGCTTCCTCATAGCGGGCATAGAGTTCTTGATAAGAGTCGATGATGTTCATCGAGAGTGCGTAGATGGGGTCTTTGTCAAGGGCTTTGGGCTTCTCCATCCATTTCTCCAGACGGGCTTGGTCGGTGAAGATGGACTTCTCGAAAGCCTTGGCCACGTAGGCGCTGAAGTCGCCGCCGTTTTCGTCGCCGATGCGGGTGACTTCGCTCGGACGGAGATTGGCAGGGATGTTCTTGTAGAACAAGCCGAGCAGGGCAGCCGTCACGTCTTGGTCCAGAGGCATGCTATAGTCCTTGAAGAACGCCTCCACTTGGGGTTGCATCAATTCGGCAGCGGCCTTGATGTCGGCTTTGTCGGCCTTGTCTTCAAACATCTTGTTGATGCGCATGAACCTACGGCTGAAGGCGACAGCCTCGCCGCCGTTCCAACCCGCCTCGCGATGGTAGGTGAACGACTTCTCGATCTCGTCGAGGATGCGCCACTTCTTGACAACGCCTTTGAAGATGTCGCCATATTCGGCCTTGCGCTGCGGGTCGGCGCCGACCCATCTGGCGAAGTCTTCTTCCTGGGCTTGGCGACGCTCATAGACGTGGTTGCGCTTGAGTTGCTTCACCTGGCCGATGTAGTATTTCCAATAGTTCGACACGCTGGCCTGCTTGGAGGCATATTTGATGAACACCTCTTGGTCGGCGTCCATGTGCTTGCGGTAGTTCTCGAGTTTGGTGGTGCGGCAGTCGATGATGGCGGGACCTTCCTCTTCGATGACGTTCTTCACGGTGTAGGAAGTCGAGTAGCGGTCGGTCGAGCCGGGATAGCCAAGAATCATGGCGTAGTCGCCGGGCTTCACGCCACCTAAATTAATAGGCAGATACCACTTGCTCTTCATCGGAATGTTATCCTTCGAATACTCGGCAGGGCTGCCGTCGGGAGCGGTGTAGACGCGGAAGATGTTGAAGTCGCCCTTGTGGCGCGGCCAGGTCCAGTTGTCGGTGTCGGCGCCAAACTTGCCGATGCCCCAAGGCGGGCAGCACACGAGGCGCACGTCCTTGTATTCGTCATACTCGAAGAGGATGTACTGGTTGCCGCTGTAGAACGGCACAATCTCGACACGCACGCTGCGGTCGCCCTTGCGTTCCTTGGTGAGGGCGCGGCTGTTCTTGGCGATAATCTCCTCGCGCTCGGACTCGCTGGTCTGGGCCGTGACGCCTTTCAGCACGGCATCGGTCACGTCTTCCACCTTATTTAAGAAGAGGACGGAGAGGCCCGCGTTGGGCAATTCCTCGCCCTTGCTCTTGGCCCAGAAGCCGTCAGTGAGATAGTCGTGCTCGATGGACGAGTGCTTCTGCACATAGCTCAGGCCGCAGTGGTGGTTGGTGAGCAGCAGGCCTTCGGGAGAGATGATCTCGCCCGTGCAGCCGCCACCGAACTGCACGATGGCGTCCTTGATGCTGGGTTGGTTGAAACTGAAGATCTGTTCCGCCGTGAGTTGGCAGCCCATGGCTTGCATCTCGGCGAGGTTTTGTCCGTTGAGGGCATAAGGCAGCCACATGCCTTCGTCGGCGCGGGCCACTGTCAGGGTTAGCAATAATGCTGCGATTAATGAGAGAACTTTTTTCATTGTGTTATGTGTTTGTTGAATTTTGCAATCGAGGTTGCAAAGATAGAAAAAACACAAACAAAAAACCCCTCCTGATGGGGAAAAAGGAGGGGAAAAACAATATAAAGATTATGAAAAAAATCCGACTTTATTTTTTCTAAATGCTCTCGCATCTAAAACTGATGCAAAGATAAGCATTATTTTTATTCACGGCACACTTTTGGACATTTTTTTGGAATTTTTTTCCAATTTTATATCCCATCAGGGTACAAATCACCCTTTCCCGTCCACGTTGGAGCCGTGTTCACGCGCCAGCAATCACTGCTTGGCGGCCATGACCAGCTGACCTCTGTAGTACAGGTCGCCGTCCACGTAGTAAGCACGGTGCATCACATGCATGGTGCCGGTGGTGGGATCGATGGTCACGTTCGGGGTTTCAGCCTTGTAATGTGTTCTTCTCTTAGCGCCTCTGGTATGAGACTGTCTTCTTTTAGGATGTGCCATTTCTTTGTTATTTTAACCAGTTAATTACCAATTGTTTATTTATCGTTCAAATCTATGTCTTTCAAAGCGGCCCAGCGCGGGTCAACGGCGTCGGGCGTCTCTTCCTCTTCGGCGGGCGCTTCCTCGCTGTTGAGCATCTCTATCACGGCGGGGTTGCACTGGCCTTCGGGATGCACGCGGTGCATCGGGATGGCGAGGATGATATACTCGTACACCAACGGCATGATGTCGTATTCGTTCAGATCGGGCGAAACGACAGCCACGTCGTCCGACTCTTCGGCATTCTCCGTTCCCAACTTGAGGAAGAAGTCCTGCTGGCTCTCGATGGGCTGGTCGAACTCGTCGGCGCAGCGGTCGCAAGGCACACGCACGCTCCCTTGAAGGTCGAAGTGCAGGGTCAGCATGGTCTCCTGACGGTCGATATCCAACTTCACCGACACCTTTCCTTGCTGAACTTCGGAGTAATCCATCCCTGCGAAGAAATCGTTATCGATCTCATACTCAAAGGAATGGCTTCCGAGAGCAAGGCCACTGACCGGAATCAGGAATTCGTTCTTCTTTTCCATTCTGCCTAAAAATCGGGCTGCAAAAGTACGTAATTAATTTGAATGTAGAACACTTGGGGCGGTTTTTTCGCAAAATTCACTATTTTTGCCTCAACAAAACCGTTGATTATGACACGCATTGAACGCATCACCCACATGGAGGGTCTCCTCGACAAGAGCGCGGAAGTCATTGCCCGTTTGGAGCAAGCCCTCGAGGATTTCGCCGCCCTCCAACCCGACATCGCCGAATTGGAGGCGTATTACACCTCGCCGCAGTGGCGCAAGGACTTCGAAGCCGACGAGGCCGGCAAGCTACCCAAGGACCTCAAGCGCGGGGTCCTAAGCGAGGACACCGTTTACGACTTGCTGACCGATTACCAATGTCTGCAAGACCAGATTCGGACGATAGAATAGCTCTCCTGATATGCGCAAACTCAGAGAAATCCTCGGCTATGCCCTCGGCGGCCTGATGTTCGTCCTCCTCATCCCGACCCTGATGTGGTTGGCTTCGGGGATGCCCAACCTGTTGGATATTCCCATCGCCAGGATGGTGATCGCCATTGTGTTGGCGGTGCTTGGGCTGTCGCTCAGCGTGTGGTCCATCGTCTACATGCGGCGCAAGGGCGACGGCAACCCCATGGACGCCTTCGGGCACGAGGTGGCGCCCCGCACGAAGCACTTGATGACTGAGGGCCCCTACCGCCTGAGCCGCAACCCCATGCTGACGGGCAGTTTCGTCTATTTCGCCGGCGTATGCGTCTGGCTCTGGACCTGGCAGGCGCTGCTGGTGTATGTCGCCTTCATCGTTATCATGCTGTTGCAAGTACGCAGCGAAGAGAAGCGCCTCCGTCGCGACTTCGGCGAAGAGTATGAGGCGTATTGCAGGCGGACGGGACGGTTTGGACCGTTCCCTATAGCGCCACGCCATTCACAAAAATGAACGCTATAGACACACACTTTAACCCCATGCCGTCATGGCGGGCTTAACCCGCCATCTCCTATGCCCTTGGAATACTTTCCGTTCTTTCTCCTTGAAACGGTTCGCCTTCAGCAGCATGGAGATTAGGGGTGAGGGGCTGAGGGGAAAAATGTGATGGGATGCGTTTTTTATCGGAAATTTTAGAAAGGGTTCGGGGGAAATGCTTATTTTTGCAGATTATGCCAAAGAAGAAATATACATTCATAGATTTGTTCGCTGGTGCGGGAGGTTTGTCTGAAGGTTTTATTCGGGCAGGGTTTGTGCCATTAGCTCATATCGAAATGGATCATTATGCTTGTGATACACTTAGAACTCGTGCTGCCTATCATTACTTGAAAACAAACGGCAAAATAGACATCTATAAAAAGTATCTATACGATAAACAAGAAAAAGAAGACGGTAGTAAATTGTGGAATCAAGTTCCAAAAGAAATAACGGACTCGGTAATTCAGGCAACTATTGGGGAAGAAACAATAAATGACATATTCAAACAACTTGACAATGTTGTTAAAGGCAGAAAAGTAGATGTTATTATAGGTGGTCCACCTTGCCAAGCATACTCTGTTGCTGGACGTGCACGAATGGGAAAAAACGTTGAGAAGGATCCTCGCAACGAATTGTATAAATACTATGTAAAATTCCTTGAATATTATAAACCCAAACTGTTTGTTTTCGAGAATGTTTTGGGCATACGTACCGCGAAGGGAGGAGAACCATTTAAAGATTTACAGCGACTTGTGCGTTCTTTAGGTTACGAGATAGGTTTTAAAGAACAAATAGCGTCTGAGCATGGGGTTTTACAGAAACGACATAGGATGATTATTGTTGGATGGAAAAAGGATTCTCAATTACATTATCCTGAGTTAGAAATAGAAAATTGTAATTATAAAGTTCTAAATGATTTGTTTTCTGACCTGCCGATTCGCAAGGCAGGAGAAGGTGATCTTTGCAAACCAATAAAATACGCCAAGCCATTAGAGGAAATGCCATATTTGAAAAATGCTAGAATTCGAAATAATGATTTTGATTTTACCACACAGCACATAGCCAGACCAAACAATCTTAATGATAGAGAGATATATGTGTGGGCTATTCAAAAATGGTATAAAGAAGGGAAACAACTATCTTATAAAGATATTCCCGTAGACCATCAGAAACATAAGAATAAAGAAACATTTCTGAATCGTTTTTCTGTTGTGAATCCGAATGGCGTTTGTCATACAGTCGTGGCGCATATTGCCATGGACGGTCATTATTATATTTACCCTAACCCTAAACCAACGGTTGAAAATGTGCGGTCGATAACCATTCGCGAAGCTGCAAGATTACAATCTTTTCCTGATGATTATTATTTTGAAGGGAGCAGAAGTGCCGCTTTCAAACAAATTGGGAATGCAGTTCCTGTAGTATTAGCTTATAAAATTGCATTAGAAATTTCAAAGATGTTATCATGAAAGAAGAAATAATAGATAGTGGAAGTTTTGTTTTTAAACCCCGTGCGCGGTTAATAAAAACTATTGGTGAAGAATTGATCAGCAATGACAATGTTGCTATTACTGAATTGGTGAAAAACAGTTACGATGCAGGATCCCCAATAGTAGAAATCACCTTTCAAGGAGAAGTCCAGGAAAAAGCAGGTGATGAGAAAAAGAAAAATATAAAAGAAAAATACATAGTTTCCGAAGGTGCTTCTATCGTAATTTATGACGAAGGAGTTGGCATGGACTTTGAAACTATTCAGAAAGCATGGATGGAACCTGCAACCAATTATAAAAAGAAAGAAGAGAATAAAAACAATTCGAAAAGGAGGTTTACAGGAGAAAAAGGTATCGGAAGATTTGCTTCTGCAAAACTATCCTCCCATCTTGAATTGGTTACAAAACAAGAAAACAAGGATGAGATAGTTGTCAAATTCAATTGGAATGATTTTTCAAATGAAGAGAGTTATTTAGATGACGTAAAAATTGATTGGACCATTAGACCAGCCCAAGAGATAAAAAAATGTGGAACAATTCTAAAGTTAAAAGAATTAAATGAAGATTGGGATGAGACAAAGATTTCCGAATTACGTGTAGCCTTATCAAGATTGTTGAATCCGATTGTTCCTACAGATGATTTTCTAATAAGTATAAGCCTTCCTGATGGTTTTGAAAAATCCCTGTCAGGACTAATCGAAAGACCGGAAACATTAAATCGTCCCAATTATTATATTAAGGGAAATGTCACAGAAGACGGGCTTCCCAAGGGCATAGTCTTTTACAGTAAAATGAAAGGTCAAGAGGAAGTCCTTTCTTTGCCTGAGAATCTTTTTACTACCAATAAGACTTATACCGTTGGTCCTTTTGATTTTGAGTTTAAAATATGGAATAGAGATAGTGATGATTTGCTTTCATTAGCTTCAGAAACCAATTCTATTGTAAAGAATGTAAAAAAGGATTTGGATGATTTGTGTGGAATAAGCATATATAGGGATAATATCAGAGTTCTTCCGTATGGAAACCACAACAATGATTGGGTTAGATTGGACATGCGTCGTGTGAATAATCCTACATTAAGATTAAGTAATAATCAAATAGTAGGGTACATTTCCATCGGATTAGACACCAACCCATATCTGAAAGATCAGAGTAATCGCGAAGGTATTGTTGAAAGTGAGGCTTTTGAAGATCTTAAAGATTGTATTAAAATAATCTTAAATGAAGTTGAACAACGTAGATATAATGAACGTCCTCGTGAGAATCAAACAAAAGAGACAAAAAAAGCCAGTTTGTTTGATAAACTATCTCTCGCTTCGCTCTCAGCAGAAATCAAAGAGAGCAAGCCCGATTCAACGGAAATAATCAATCTTATTAATCAGAAAGATGCTGAGATTAAAGAAACGGTTTCTAAAATACAAGAGGTTATTTCAAGATACAGAAGATTATCAACTTTGGGTTCATTAGTTGATCCAGTCATTCATGATGGGAACAATTATCTTCATAAGATAGATTTGAAGTCCACTATTATTTATGATGAAACGCAGAATGCAAATTGTAATATAGAGAAAATTGCCAAAAAAGCAAATGAAATTCAAGATGTTAGAAGAAATTTTGCTCAACTTTTCAAACGCATAGAACCTTTTGGAGGAAGGAGAAGAGGCCGCCCTCAAACAATTGTTGTTGAAGATGTTATAAAAAATCAGTTTATATTGAATAGCGAAGAATTGTCTCGCAACAGCATCTCATATACAATATCCAATACCCGGCACAAGGTAACCATTGACGAGAGCGAATTGGCAGTAATCCTTATGAATTTAATACAAAACTCAATCTATTGGCTTTCTACGATAGACGTTGAGCGCAGGATTCATGCAGATGTGATGGATGAGCAAGATGGACTTGCCATTATCATTTCGGATAATGGTCCCGGGGTGAAAGAAGGTACCGAAGATAATATTTTTGCACCATATTATAGCACAAAACCCGATGGCATAGGTTTAGGATTGGCAATAGCGGGTGAAATCATGGCTGAATATGACGGTGAATTATCTTTGGTAAAAAACAGCATCTTGGGAGGTGCTTCATTTAAACTATTATTTAGAAAAAGGATATAAAATATGGATAAGAATTTGAAAATATTGTACATTGAAGACGATGTTGATAATCAACAAGAGCTTGTTGAAGTATTGTCAGACAAGACTGTGAATGGGCTTGTCATGACTATTGATTGTGAATCTTCCTTTGAAGAAGCTATTGTAAAAAGTAATGATTATCATATAGTCATATTGGATTTATATAGGGGAGATGCCACAAAAGGTGGTGTAGATATGGGAAGTAAGGTATATGAGGAGTTGAAAAAAGATATATTTATTCCCATTATTTTCTACTCGGGAAACATAAATGGAGTTAAAGATTTAAAATCACAGGTCATTGGTGTTGCGTCCAAAGGAGATAATACAAGCGTTTTAATTTCAGAAATAGAACGGTTGTCCAAACACAATCTTCCTTTTTTAAGACATAATGTTCACGCACACATTGAGCAAGAATTTCGGAGATATTTTTGGGATGTGATTCAAAAGGAAAATGATAAATTCACTCCTGATGCAGATGATTTTTCCCTAGGATATCTTCTATTACGCAATTTTGCCGACTCCCTCTCAAAAGAAAACATCAAGGGTATTATCGGAGATGATACGATAAGCCCTGAAAAGGTTCATCCAATGGAGTTTTATATTTATCCCATAGAAAAAACAAAGGAGTTTGAAAACGGGGAGATAATACGTTGCAAAAGCAACAATGATATTTTTGTGATTCTAACCCCATCATGTGACTTCATTTCGGGTGGAGGCAGGAAAAGAAAGGCAGAACACGTTCTATTAGTAAAATCTGTAAGATTAGACCAAACTGATGAGTTTAAGAAGTTTTCAAACATTAAGGAAAAGCAGCAAGAAGTAGATGAATATGCCAGCCAAATTGACGAATTAGAACAAAAAGGAGAAGATGGCACTGCTATTCAAGAATTAAAAGAAAAAATAGACAAACTTGTATCGAATATTTCTAATATGAAAGCATCTTTTTCCCAATTTCTCAATTCAGGAAAAAGTGACAGGTTTTTCTTTTTGCCTGGTACTCCTTTTATGACAAATAGAGTTATAGACTTTCAGGATAAAACAACAGTAGATTATTCTTCGCTGAAGGCGGATTTCGAAAGAATTGCAAAATTAGATTCTCCCTTTGCCCAGTCTATGACATCAAGTTTTATTCGATATTACAATAGAATAGGCTTTCCGGATATTGATACAGAATATGTGATTAACAATTTGAAATTATGACAAAGAAAAAATATAAAATAGCATCCCTTTTTTCCGGTTGCGGAGGTCTTGATTTAGGTTTTTCCGGAGGTTTTACCTTTTTAGGAAAAGATTATAAACGATTGAACACAAAAATAGTGTTTGCGAATGATTTCGATGTAGATGCATGTAAGTGCTATAATGCCAATCCATTGTTGGTTAATGATGGGGCTGAATGTTTATTGGATGACATACGTAATATTGATGCTGACAAAATTCCTGACTTCGACATTTTACTTGCTGGCTTCCCTTGCCAACCTTTTTCAAATGCAGGCAACCGAAAAGGAGTGAATGACGACAACGGAAGGGGAACGTTATTTGAAGAATGTGAAAGAATCATACAAGCAAAAGTCAATTCAAACAAACGCCCAAAAGCCTTCCTTTTTGAAAATGTAAGAGGTATCCTTTCCTCAAAAATGCCTGATGGGAAGACCACGGTACCACAAGAAATTCAAAAACGGATGGAGTCGCACGGCTATGACATCAGCATGAAACTTGTTTGTTCAAGTGATTACGGTGTGCCCCAACAAAGATACAGGGTGTTAATCATTGGCATTGATAAACAACTTGGATTAGGTTCATTTGATTTCGAATCTTTATTAAATGTAGTGAACAGACACAACATTCCTTCTACTTTAACTGGTAAAGATGAAGAATTGTTATTGGGACGTATTTTGCAAGGTGTTCATGAACAGGAAGATGATGTGGTTTGGGAATATAGTGCCACAACACAGAACACTGTTGAGTTAATAGGCGGGTGCCAACACGGGCAAAAAGCGATGGATTTATTCGGTGAAGACTATTCTAAACAAGATCTACCACCTATCGTATTTGAAGGTCGTTCGTGGAAAGACATTCCCTATGAAAAATTATCCCCTCGTTTCAAAAAGATAGCGGATGACCCCAAAAAATACCATGCACCTAAGTTTTTCAGACGTTTTGCTTTTGGCGAAATCAATGGAACGATTACAGCGTCTGCTCAACCAGAAAATTGTGGCATTACACATCCCGTGGAAAACAGACGTTATTCAGTTCGGGAGATTGCTAGAATACAATCATTTCCTGATAATTTTAGATTTAACGCTATTCCTTTACAATCACAATATAAAGTTATTGGCAATGCCGTTCCTCCTGTAATGGCTTGGGTGGTGGCAACAGCATTACTGAATTATTTACAAGACAAAAAGAAATAATTATGGCTTACCTAGCAAAATCAACCGTATTAGATGCATATAAATTGCTTTCTAATATCGATTCAGAGAAACAACAAGGACTTACGCAAAAGGTCAGCGCATTAAAATATGCTTCGGCACTAGACTTATATTATAAGAATTACAATAAAAATTGCGACCTAAAAATATCATCCAATAGAGATTTGTTTTCATCATATGTTGGAGAGATTGTGATGATCAATGATGATTATTGCACAAAAGACTTCTATTTAAGCGTTTCTTTAAATGGAAGGGATTTTGATTGTGGAAGTAATTTTTATTCTCAATCGTCCGTAAAGGATTCTAAAACAAACCCTAACAACACTTTTTTGTATCCAAAACGATCAGGATGGAAACCTGTAATGGATATAAAGAACCAAGTACTTATATATCGTCCTGACTATTTTCGTGATGCTTTTTCTTATTATTTAGGCTCATCAGAACTAAGATTGGCTTATATAGTTTGGCTTCTGAGATTTGAAAGAATTGATGAAGAGAACTTAAATGGATTACTAACAGCATTGAAAAAAAACTTTTCAGTCACTTTCTGTAATGCTCTATATATTCAAGCCATTCAATTTGTTGATTCTTCTTATATTAAATTTGAAGATAACGAATGTCAGCTAAACGAAGATGAAATTACGAGTATTTTTTCTGTAAATACAACGACATTGGCCTATAAACCAACCATAAGATTAAATGATTCGTTTGACATCAATCCGATTGTGGACGGGATTCTTTCGACCGGCCTCATCTATTCCCCCTCCCTCATCAAACGCCTCGCCTATTCACTAATGGCCAAGCCTTTTGTTATCCTTAGCGGTTTGGCAGGTTCGGGAAAGACACAATTGGCTTTGGCTTTTGCCAAGTGTTTGAGCGAGAACATCGAGGAACAAGTTTGCACAGTTTCCATCGGTGCCGATTGGACCAATAGAGAACCGTTGTTGGGTTATCCCAATGCACTGAAAGACGATGAATATGTAATGCCGGAAAGCGGTGTGCTACAGTTTTTGATACGTGCTAACGAAGACCTATCCAAACCCTACTTCCTGATTCTTGACGAGATGAACCTCAGCGTGGTGGAACGCTACTTTGCGGATTTCCTCAGCGCGATGGAATCGGGCGAACCCATTAAACTTTGGGACAATGGAAATGAAGATGTGCCCAAAGAAATAGCCCTTCCAAAGAATGTCTTCATCATCGGCACCATCAACGTGGACGAAACCACATATATGTTCAGCCCCAAGGTGCTCGACCGCGCCAATGTGATCGAGTTCAAAATCGCCGCTGATGAGATGGATGCATATTTGGGCACAAAAGTCAATATTAATCTTGAAAGCGCCTATTCCGCTTGTGCAAACATGGCCGTCGATTTTGTAAACAAAGCCAATAGTCAAGTTGAAAAAGACGAGAAAAACAAAGATGTTTTGCTCTCATTCTTCAAGGAGTTGAAAAAAGTCAATGCCGAGTTTGGCTATCGCACCGTGAACGAAATCAGCCGTTATTTGCATTTTAACGATGAAGATGAGAACGGACTAAAGGGTGATGAAGCAATTGACACTGCCGTTCTGCAAAAGTTGTTGCCAAAACTGCATGGCTCCAGGAAGAAACTCGTTCCTACATTGACCGCTTTGTGGGATATTTGTCTAAACGATGGCAATACAACAAAGATAGATACAGAAACAGAGGAAATCAATTTCCAAGACAGCTTCAAGTATCCTGAATCAGCCGAGAAAATCAAACGGATGTACGATGCCGTAATTGACAACGGATTTACTAGTTTTGCAGAGGCGTAGCAGTTAAGAGTTAAAAGTTGATGGAAGACTACAAAGCAATATTTCAAAGGCTCATTACCAATGTAGAGCATGAAGTAATAGAGTTCAAGACGGCTGAGAATCAGTACGACAGGGATAAGCTTGGCAAGTATTTCTCCGCCTTAAGCAACGAGGCGAACTTACGTGACGTGACTTTCGCATGGATCGTGATGGGTGTTAACAACAATCGCGAAACGACAGGAACCCAGTTCTTGATGGACGACACCAAACGGCAATTGCTTAAGCATGAAATTGCCGCCAACACAACGGGGGGATTGACTTTTCGTGATATTATCCCTATCGAGGTTGATGGAAAACGAGTCTTGTTGTTTCAAATACCAGCAGCGCCAAGGAATATAGTCACCAAATGGAAGGAAATCGCCTACGGGCGTAGCGGGGAAAGCCTTGAACCCTTGTCGCAAGACAAGTATGATGCAATACGCCATCAACGTCCTGTCGACGATTGGTCGGCCCACGTGGTCGAGGATGCGACGGTCAAAACCGACTTGGATGAATTGGCTTTGGCCAAGGCTCGTATTGAGTTCAAGAAAGTGTATGACAAACTGCCACCAGAATTGGTTGACGGGTGGTCACAAGAAGAATTCCTAAGGCATAGCGGTTTACTAAACAACGGCAAGTTGACACGAGGAGCTCTTCTTCTACTCGGTAAGCCAACGGTAGCATATAAACTGTCTCCTGCCATACCACAAATCACATGGACTTTGGTAAACGAGGAGGGACGCAAAATCAACTACCAACATTTTACCATCCCATTCATCCTAACCGTAGATGAGGTGCTGGGAAAAATACGTAATCTCACCATGCGAGAGATGCCCGGTGGAACATTGTTCCCTGAAAAACTCATGCAATACGACGACTTCATTATCAGAGAGGTGTTGCATAACGCCATCGCGCATCAGGACTATACACTTTGCCAGCGGATCAATTTCATTGAAGGGCCAGACTTTTTGTATTACTCCAATGCGGGCACGTTCTACCCGGGAACGATAGAGAATGCCCTTGACACATTGAAACAGCAAAAGTTCTATCGGAATGAATGTCTGTGCAAAGGCATGGTGAGCTACAACATGATAGATACTGTGAGTAGCGGCATCCAAACTATATTTTACAAACAGAAGGAACGTCATTTCCCCATGCCCGATTATGAAATCAACGAGAATGCTCCAGAGGTGAATGTAAAGATTTACGGAAGGATTATTGATGAACAATATGTGGATTTGCTTAAGCGGGATGCTTCGCTATCTCTAAAAGAATGCATTTGGTTGGATGCCATACAAAAGAAACGCCCCATCACAGAGGAAGCATTAAGAATATTGAAGGGCAAAAAACTTATAGAATGGCACAAGCCCAACTACATTATCTCTCAAGCAGTTGCCCAAAAGACCCATCAAGTGCCAGAATATACCAAACGGAAAGGGTTAGACAAGAACAAACTATTGAATATGCTTCAACAGGTCGTTGAAGATGCTGGTGATGCAGGCATTATGCTGAATGAGATTTATGAGTATATGCAAGAGACATTGTCTTCCGACAAAACGATGGAAGCAAAGAAAAGGCGTTTACGCTATTTGCTCCACCTTCTCAAAGAATCAGACATTGTCTACCTCGATGGATTGAAATGGAAAGCAAAGAAAGAAAGCATATAGAGTTAGGTGGATTTTGGCTCGATTTTGGCTCGATTTTGGCTCGATTTTAATTGTAATTATTTAAGAATCATATAAATAAGTTCGATTGAACATAAAACGGACATAATTTAGGTATTAGGTATGATTTAGACGGATTTTGGCTCGATTTGGCGAGTTTTAGGTAAATCCAACACAAAAACAGCATATTAAAATGGCGGATTATCTCGAAATACAAGTTGCTAATGGAAAGAACGATCTAACACTGATCGTATATCCGCAATCCTCAAAAGCCAAAGTCTTTGAGGAAAACGACCTGTCTTCTGGTGAATCGAGATGGCAATTGGTGGAGGGAGAAGAATACGAATATGAATTTACCCCAAACGGTTATGCTTTTAAAGAGCACGAACTTGTCAACCCTTCAAAAAGCAACGCATCAAGAGGTCTAATAAAAACAGGTGTTTATGTTGGTTGTGTGACATTAAAGATCGTTGATGCCGCAGAAAACGAAATCGGCGAAGTCGAATTTGAGGTTCGTTCCGTAAAAGTGGACTACAGAACCGATTATAAGACCATGCTTCACGACATTACCCGTCATTTTACAGAGTTGGTGATGATGCAAGGTGCTCCAGTAACCCAACGATTTGAAGTCAATCCCGATGAAGACAGCCGTACACTCTACCAACAGTTTGCTTTCATG
This sequence comes from Candidatus Limimorpha sp., assembly GCA_045132275.1. Classification (GTDB taxonomy): domain Bacteria; phylum Bacteroidota; class Bacteroidia; order Bacteroidales; family F082; genus Limimorpha. The sequence goes on along the minus strand of JBGURY010000012.1, from coordinate 117,556 downwards.
AAATCGTTGATTGACAGTGAAGAATTTGAAGACGCCTTGAACAAAATCCTGTACAATCCCATCCGTAAATGGACGGGCACAATGATAGAAAAAGACATTTGTTCCGTTAAACGATTAGGGAGACATGAGTTGAGGCAGGTTGCTTCAAGCAATAACAGGATACCATTGGATGAGAGAAGCCGCATTGATGTAAGCCTGCCAAGTGTACCGAGGAGAATCACTATTCCCTATAAAAAAGACACCGTTGATGTTGCCGAAAACCAATTCGTAAAGTTCGTTCTGCTTTCATTTTCATCATTTTGCAGTGTCATACAACAATGCAAAAACGCAACCCAAAGACTGAAAAACGAAGCAGAACTGACAAACAACAAATTGGCTGCCCTTTTAAACAACAACTTCTTCCGCGAAATTTCCAATTTGCAGATAGCTTCGCTCAACAGTCCTGCCTTACAACGCAAAGAAGGCTATCGGGAAGTGCTGCAAGCGTGGATGATGTCAAAACTGGCTGCTCAGATCACTTGGAAAGGTGGCGACAACGTGTATAACGCCGGAAAAAGAAATGTCGCTGCATTATACGAATATTGGGTGTTTTTCAAACTACTGGATATCGTAAAAAGCACCTTCCAACTGGAGCAAACCAAGTCGGACGAAGGAAAACTCGTCAAAACAGACAAGGACACTATCAACTTGGAGTTGCGGCAAGGACACATGAAAATGATAGGTGGGGTTTATAGAACTCCCACACGAACATTAAAGGTTCGGTTGTATTACAACAGGACTTTCAGCAAGTCGAAAACCATCGATGAAAGCGGTTCTTGGACAACGGCCATGCGTCCCGATTACACTTTGTCGATATGGCCAGGAAACATTGAAGAAAAAGACGCCGAAGAGCAAGACTTGATAGTCCATATTCACTTTGATGCCAAATACAAGCTGCACAAAATCATCCTTGACGAACAAAAAGCCGAGGAACATTTTGATTACGAGGATGATGACGCTCTTTCCGAAGAAGAGATGTTGATGAACCAAGAAAAAGCCGAGGAAGAAAAAGGCATTTACAAACGTGTGGACTTGTTGAAAATGCATGCTTATAAGGATGCCATCCGACGAACCAGCGGAGCATACATTATTTATCCCGGGACTGAACATAAAAAGTTAAAAGGTTTCCATGAGATTCTGCCTGGATTAGGAGCATTTTGCCTCAATCCCAATAGCGTTGAAAACGACTCGAAGGAATTGGAGTCGTTCTTGCAAGACATTGTTAAACATATGCTCAATAGGACTTCCCAGCGAGAAAAAATCGCATATCACACATACGAGACCTATAAGAATGATCCATTTGTGATGCGTGAATCCTTGCCCGAACCTTATGGAGCAAACCGTGATTTGATACCGGAAAAAACCTTTGTACTATTGGGTTCATTTGTAGACGAAAATCATCTTCAATGGATACTCAATAATGGCATTTACAATTTGCGTACAGGCACCAAAAACGGCTCTGTACACTTGAAACAAGAAATCACCTCTGCAAAATACTTATTATTGCATAAAGGCGACAAGCAACTCTTCATCAAATTGAGCGACCAAGGACCAAGGATGATGCCAAAAGAGGATTTGGAGGAGAAACCATACCGCCATTTGTATTCGCCTTCTTTACCCTATTATGTGGTATTCGATTTGGATGTAATGGGAACGGAAGATGAATTTAAAAATGTCAAATGGGACATTAAACAAATGATCAGTGATGGAGTTCTTGGCAAAGGCCGTTCAAGTGCTGAGCCAAAAGGTATTTCTATGGTTGAACTGATGAAATATGTTATCCACAACTAACCATAATTGCCTCATGTCTCACCTCCAATTCATCCCAGCTGTTACCTTCCCTCTTTTCGCGTTGGCTATCCCTTAAAACATCACTCACCAAACACGTTTTTGAAGAACTCCACCGTCTCGGCAACAACCTGCTGGCGGCGACGGGTGATGGTGTGGTTTTCGCCCTCCACCACTTTTAGGGTGGCATGAGCGCCGTATGCCTCTAAGTAACGCTCGCTGCACCACATCGGGACGATGCCGTCGCGGTCGCCGTGGAGGAGGAGCACAGGACCTTGGTAGGCTGCCGCAGTGCCATAGATGTCGAGTTCCTGTGTGGTGACAAGATACTCGCGCCCCAACTTATAGATACCCCAACATCGGATGTATTCCGGCGGGTCCTTGGGGTCGAATGTCGCATTGAAGAACTTGCCTCCCTGACAGGCTTCCTTAATGACAGATCCCGGAGCAATCAACACCACACCCGACGGCACCGCGCTTTCATTAGCCAGACGTCCCGCTGCCATCGAGGCGATGACACCCCCTTGCGAATGGCCCAACAAACCCACGCCATTCACATACGACAGACCCTGCACATAGTCCCAAACAGCACGCGCATCGGCCAGTTCTTTCTCGATGGTCATGTCCTGCTTGCGGCCATCGCTTTTGCCGTGTCCGTCGAAGTCGAAACGGATGGAGGCAATGCCCGCTTCGGCTAGACCTTTTGCAAGCTGCGGCATGGGACCATAGTCTTTACTAGAAAAGATGCCGTGCATCAGGATCACCATCGGACACTGGTTAGTCGTCGTGTCAAATCCTTCGGGCAAGGTGATTTTATAGGCAATCTTACCTTCAGGGCCGCGAATGGTAGCTTTTTGTGCTTGGCAACCAGTCAGAAACGCCAAGCCAAGTATTGTCAGAAATAAATAATTAACAAATTGTCTCATAAACAGATAACACTGATTTTTGTGCTTTATTGTATAGAACAAATGGTCAATGAATGGAATATTTGTACATTTGCGGAATAAAGCACCGTTTCTTGAAGCCATGAACCCAAAACTCGTCATCTTCGACCTCGACGGCACCCTGCTCGACACCATCGACGACCTCGGCGCGGCGGTCAACCATGCCATGCGGCTGAGAGGATTCCCGCTGCATACCCGCGACGAATACATGAGGATGGTCGGCCACGGCGCCCGTAACCTCATGCGACAGGCCCTGCCCGAAGGCCATAAAGACGACGACATGGTGGAGGCCGCCTATAACGACTTCAAGGCTTACTACACCGACCATATCGACATACACACCCAACCCTTCCCCGGAATACAAGACCTCATGACCACACTACATCACGAAGGCGTGCTGCTGGCCGTGGCCTCCAACAAGTTCCAAGAAGGCACCGAACACCTCATCAAGGAGTTTTTCCCCGACATCCCCTTTGTGGCGGTCTTGGGCAACCGCCCTGATTTTCCTTACAAACCCAGTCCTGAGATTGTCGAAGAGGTGTTGAATAAAGCAGGCGTCCAAAGAGAAGAGGCCGTCATGGTCGGCGACTCCGACACCGACATGGAGACCGCCGCCAACGGCGGCATCGAAGGCATCGCCGTCGGATGGGGGTATCGTAATATGCATGGTATTCCTGGGCTGAAAGTCGCAAATTCTGCCGAAGAACTGCTGAAAACGCTCCTTTCCTGACCGAATTAATGAGCCACCTTTAACGGGCGCCATTCCACTTCGGGATCGTACGGGTCGCCAAACGAATCAAGGATAATCAAACCTTCCTCATCGGTGAGTGGTTCCTCATTCATGGAATAGCCGTGCACCATGTCTTCCAGTTCGAAATCGTAATTCTGCAAGTCGGTGAACTCGAACTCAGGAGCGCTGTTCTTCAGTTGGATATAACGCGCGTAAAAACACCCCGTTCCACAGCCACCGGCATCACCGACAACGCCTTTGTGGAAGATCAAATGACGCTGGTAGTCCTTGCCCGCAGCAAGGGTAACCCCGCCTTCCACTATAGACAGCACGGCTTGATACTCCTCATCATCGGTGCTCAGCCACAGCTCCGGCTCGCCGTCCTCATCAATGTCAATCAAGGCGTATTTGCTGAAATCACCCATCTCATAGATCATATAGTTTTCGTTGAACGTTTCCATGACCCCATCAATCCCATCGAACTCGGTCTTAGGATTACATGGCTTCATGCCGTCCCAACTGTACACATGCCGCAGCGCCTCCCACCAATTAAAGAAATATTCATTCACAATCAATTCATCGCCTTCTTGAGGAAGGGTGTAACCCACCTCCACATTCTTAAACGACGGGGTGAACAAGTTGGCCAGACCGGTTTCAGGTGTCAGCGTGCCCTTCGAGGAGTCGTAGTCATAGAAAGCCAAAAACGACTTCACGGCAGAAGAAGGCTGGGAGAAAGTGATGCCGAAAAGCTGATGGCCGTCGGAACGCCGCCACACATGGGCCGACATGCTCTCCGCATCGCAGTCGTCGCTTCCCTCGGCAAAACTCATATAGTTGTTCCCTTGGTCATAGACGGAGATGTATTGCTGTTGGTCCTCAGGGAGTTCCAGATCCTTCAGCAGCATCGCGACGGAGTTGGTGGGCCATTGTTTTTGGAAGGCCATGACCATGTCCTTGACCTCGGCGTTTTTCACCCCGCTGATGGGCGCGGTCTGCCACGACGCGTTCACCTGGTCAATCGTCATGATGGGCTTGTCGCTTTCCTTGCAGGAAAACATCATCAGGCAAAGGATGCCAACAATAAAGAGATTACATTTTTTCATACGTCAATAAGTTTGGTTGATGGAGCAAAAATACAAAAAATGGGCTCTCAAAATAGAATTATTTGTGTTCAATCACTATGTTCGACCGCCTCTCACCCGAAGTCTCTACTTCATTCTGAACTCCAGCGTTCCGCCTTCCATAATCTGCTGGTGGGTTATGGTGTAGTCCTTCACAGGCTTGCCGTTCAACTTCACGCTTTTCACATGGATGCGCCCCGCCGTCTTGTTAGGCGCGCTGATGACAAAGTCTTTCCCGTTCTCAAGATGCAAGGTCGCCTTGGTGAACAAAGGCGTGCCGATGACATACTCAGCGCTACCCGCATGGAAGGGATAGAAGCCAAGGGCGGAGAAGATGTACCAAGCCGACATCTGGCCGCAGTCGTCATTGCCGGCATAGCCGCAAGGCGTGGCGCGGTAGAACTCACTCCTCACCTGCTCCACCAGCTCCTGGGTGCGCTCGTGCTTGCCAGCGAAGTTATAGAGATAAACGGTGTGGTGGCTGGGTTCGTTGCCATGCGCATATTGCCCTATGAAACCACTCGCGTTGCCGTTGACCTCACCGCTGGTGGCCGTGAGGCTGAAGTTCTCGTCGAGCTTCTTCAGGAAGCCCTTCTTGCCGCCAAAGAGGTCGATGAGACCTTGTGGGTCTTGCGGCACGAACCACATATACTGCCAGGCGTTGCCCTCCACGAAGCAGGGCTGCTCGTACGACAACGGGTCGAAACCCTCCATCCAGTTGCCTTTTTCGTCCTTCGGACGGAAGAAGCCCGTCTCCGAGTCGAAGAGGTTCTTGTAGAACATGCTGCGGCGATGGAAACGCTCGTAGTCGTCCATCTTTCCGAGTTTCTTGGCCACGGCGGCCACACAGGCGTCGTCGAAACTCTGTTCCATGGTGATGCTCACGCTCTCGTTTTGCAGGGTCTGCGGCATGTAGCCATACTGTTCCCACACCTCAAAAGGCGAGTTGAAATGGCTACGGGTGCTGCTCTCCACCATAGTCTTATAGGTCTCCTCGACATCGATACCGGGAATCTCGGCGAGGATGGCGTCGGCGAGCACGGGGATGGCGTGGTTGCCGATCATGCAGTAGTTATCCTGTCCCCAAAGGTCCCAGATAGGCAGGTAACCATAGGTCTGGTGGTGCAGCACCATGTCGCGGACAAACTGCGCGGCAATGTCAGGAGCGATAAGCGTATACAGCGGATGGGCGGCTCGGAAAGTGTCCCAAAGGCTGAAGGTACTGTGATACACCTGTCCCTCAGGCATCTGCTTGATCTCGAAGTTGGTGGTCATGTAGCGGCCATCCACGTCGCTCATGGTGTTGGGTTGCATCAATACATGGTAAAGTCCTGTGTAGAAGATGGTCTTCTGTTCGTCAGTGCCTTCGACGTCAATACGGCTCAACTCACGCTGCCAAGCGTTGTGGGCGGCTTGCACATATTCTTCAAAGTTCCAACCTTGGGCTTCGGCCAGCATGTTTTTCCTTGCGCCTTCATTGTCGACGGGCGAGATGGCGACTTTCACCATCAACTCCTGTCCGTCGGCAGGGTCGAAACTGAGCGCGGCGCGCAGCGCGCGACCGTTGACCACATCGCTGTTGCCCACATTGAGACCGCCGTTCATCAGCAAGTGTTGGGTAAACGGCTTGGAGAACTCGGCGCGGAAATACACCTTGCGGAGTTTTGCCCAGCCGCAAACGACGCGATAGCCTTCGATGGTGTGGTCGTCGACGAGACGAATCTGGGCCTGTATGATATCATAATAACGGCGACCTGAGTAATAGGCGTCTCCACGATAAGTCATCCTGTCGAGGTCGAGTACAACAGTCTGGGGTTCCCCTTGAGGGTAGGTATAGCGATGGATGCCTGTGCGGGTGGTCGCGGAGAGCTCCACTTTCACGCCGCTCTCTTGCAGCAACACCTGATAATAACCTGGTCTTGCCGACTCCTTGTCGTGATTGTAGTGCTGCCCAAAGTCGGCGGCTTTCAGCCGCTCGGGAGTCACAGCAGCACAAAGCGGCATCAAACTCACGTCGATGAGGTCGGTGCAGCCCGTTCCGCTGAGGTGGGTATGGGTGAAGCCATAGATGATGTCCTTGTTATAATCATAGCCCGAGCAAGGGTCCCATGTGACCATCTGCTCCGTCTCGGGACTCAGTTGTACCATACCCTGTGGCATCGTGGCGCCGGGGAAGGTGCTGCCGCTGAGGGCGCCCGTCTCGTCGGTCTGCGTGCCGATGAAAGGGTTCACATATTGGGTGTAGTCGTTGGCGCTCTGGGCGCTCAGGAAGAAAGGCAGCAGCAGGAGGGCCGCCAGAAGGTGTACGCGTTTCATTGTCTTTTGCTTTTCATGGGCAAAAGTAGCATTTCGCACCACAAAACACACCAATTTTTTCAACAAAACAAAACATTTCTTATCTTTGCGCCCTCAAAACTTCAATCATTTTTCTATGAAAGTAACGAAACCTGTAGAACCAACCAAACACTTTTTTGAATACTTCAACGAGAACCTTCCAAAAAACTGGGACGAACCCGCTCTGACCGATTACGACGACGTCACGAGTTATACCTACGGCGAGATGGGCGCCAAGATGATGCAGGTGCAAGCCATGCTTGAGGTCGCGGGGCTGAAGGCCGGCGACAAAATCGCCATCTGCTCGAAGAACTGCGCCAACTGGGCCATCTCCTTCCTCGCTATCGCCGCCAATCGCGGCGTGGTGGTGTCTATTATGGATGCCTTTGTCGAGAGCGATATCGAGAACCTCGTCACCCACTCCGACGCCAAGGCTATCTTCGTCGGACCCGCCGTTTGGAAACGCCTCCACACCGACAAGATGCCCAACATCCAAATCGCCATCGGCACGGAGAATTTCAACGTCCTTTATACCCAAGACGAGCGACTGAACACGGTCAAAGAAGACGCCGATAGGCTGTTTTACGAAAGATATCCTTATGGCTTCACCAAAGAAGATGTCAACCTGCCCACCGACAACCTCGACGAGCTGATGATCATCAACTACACCTCAGGCACCACGAGCGCCCCGAAAGGCGTCATGCTGTCGTATCGCGCCATCTCCGCCAACGTACAATACAGCCAGGAGACCATCCCCAACCACGCCGGCTGGACTGAGGTGTGCATGCTACCCCTCTCCCATATGTTCGGCATGACGATCGAGTTTCTCTACCAGATTGCCGGCGGCTGCCATGTCTATTTCTTGAGCAAGACCCCCTCGCCGACCGTCCTGTTGAAGGCCTACAAAGAGACAAAACCCTATATGATCCTCACCGTGCCGTTGGTGCTGGAGAAAATCTTCAAAGCGAAGATCTTCCCCGCCCTCAACAAACCCATGGTGAAGTTCCTGTGGCACACGCCACTGCTCTGCAAGATCGTGGAGAAGACCATCTACAAGCAACTGATGGAGGCCTTCGGCGGCAACCTCATCTGGCTCATCACCGGTGGCGCCGCCATCAACGCCGAGGTGGAAAAGGTGTTCCGCCGCATCAAATTCCCCTTCGTGGTGGGCTATGGCATGACCGAGGCGGGACCCCTCATCTGCTACGAGCATTGGTATAACGAGATGATCGGTTGCTGCGGCTCCTGCGTCACCCGCAACGAGCTGAAGATCGACTCACCCGATCCGGAGCATGTGGTCGGCGAGATCCTGTTCCGTGGCGAGCATGTGATGATGGGCTATTACAAGAACGAGGAAGCCACCCGTAACGCCATCGACGAAGAGGGGTGGCTGCATACAGGTGACCTCGGCACCTTGAACAAGAAGGGACTGCTCTTTATCAAGGGTCGTTCCAAGGCCATGATTTTGAGCTCCAACGGCCAGAACATCTATCCCGAAGAAATCGAAGACAAGGTGAACAACCTGCCTGGTGTCGTCGAGTCGCTGGTGGTGGGTCGCCAAGGCAAGATTGTCGCCTTGGTCTATCCCGACGAGAAATACGACCTGCAAGACAAAAGCATGGATGAGTTGATGGACGAGAACCTCGTCAAGTTGAACGCCATGCTGCCCACCTATTCCAAGGTGTCGTCCATCGTCCTCGTCGACAAGGAATTCGAGAAGACGCCCAAACGCAGTATCAGAAGATTCTTGTACAGCTAGTCGGTAGGAAGATCACTCCTTTACCAGCTTGATGGTGCTTGTGCCAGCCTCACTCGAGACGCGCACCACATAAACACCTTTGGCGAAAGCGCTCATGTCGAGTTCGGCACGACCACCAACAACGGAGGCTGTCAACATCCGCTTGCCCAGCATATCGAACACGGCGATCTGGCCGTCAGCGACGTTGGTCTCTACCATAACCCTGTCCGTTGCAGGATTGGGGGTGACGGTGGCGGCAAGGGTCGGCTGTTCCCCAACGCCTACACCCGGATCGTTGCCTACCCATACGTCGTCAACATACACACCGTCGGCGGCGTTGGATATGCCCATGAAGGCGATGAGATAGGCATCTGACGCCTCGGGCAACTCAAGGGAGATGGTCTCCCAATCCTCGCAGGCATAGGTGTACTCGCCGAGGAGATGCCAATAATCGTTGATCGAAGTGGCATACCAAACCGATAATTCGTCCACAAATTGGCCCAACGACCGCTGCCTGTGTTTGAAAGTGAGGACGGGATGGGAAACGGCGGTGATGTCGAGCGGAGCGGAGACGAGCATGGCCTCCTCGCCCAACCAGATGAAGAAAGCCGTATTGTTGGGGAAGAGATACCCCGGGTCGATCACCCAACCGTCTTCACCGGAGAGGATCTCGCTTTGCCAGCACACGAATTCTTCCGAGGCCTCAAAGTCGTCAAAATAGGGCAAGTCGTCGGTGACGATAATCACGTCGCACAACGTCGTAAACGTCAATGGGTATGACCATTCCGACTCCAGTCCGTCGCCACAGTTGGCTTTGACACGGAAGATATATTCGGTCTGCGGTTCCAGTCCCTCCTCCAAAAAAGGCTGAACGTCAACCGTCCTCGTATGACCATTCAATTCAATGGTCCAACTCTCTTCGTTACCCGTTGTCGACCATCCGAGAAGGGCTGACGACGATGTGATCTCAGAGACCTCCAAACTCACAGGGCGAGCGCAGCCGCCTGCGGAGGTGATCTCAATATTGTCGATAAAGATATAGTATCCACCGTTGCTGTGACCCAAAAACGAGATCTGATAAGTAGAGGTCAGACCCTCCAACGCAAAAGTCTCCTCATAGGTGTTCGACCAGTCGCTAAAACTATAGCTGCCGAGTTGATGCCAACTGTCGGTAGGAGAGGTGCGATAGCTCACTATCAGCTCGTCGGCGTCATACAATCCCATCATGGCGTAACTGAAACTGAAGGTGGCGCCGCTGCTGCCAGAGAAGTCGAAAGTGGGTGAGACCAACCGCGCCTCATCGCCCGAGGAAGCGTTTTGGAAAGCCACCACATTGGATAATGTGCCATTCATCACGGCCCATGTAGCGGAACTCGTCGTCTCCACCGTCCAACATTCCATCTCCCCAGATTCAAAGCCTTCGATGTAGGACTGGCCCGGGCCAATGGGAATCACGCACTGGGCGAATGTATTGCCAGCCGTCATGAGAACCAATGCGACGGCAAATATCAATTGTGTGAAAAGGTGTCTGTTTTTCATAGTAGTTATATTTTGATAATGAATAATTTAACCACGTTGGGATTTTCGTCTGCGGCAAAGATAATAAGAAATTCCAGTTCTCAGCTTATCCTTTTATTCCAAAGTAATACTGTCCCTTCCCCACCGTGGCCTTGCCATATTGGATGGCGTTGACAGGGCAATGGTGATAGCATGCCATGCACATGGTGCAGTGCCCGTTCCATTTCGGGCGGCCGTCCTCCAAAGTGACGTTCTTCAAGGGACATACCTCCACGCACTTGCCGCAATGGATGCAGGCGTCAGTGGTAATATATTTCTTGTCGTTGGTAGCCATCTTGCTGAAGCCCGGGTTGATCAGACGACTCTTGAACCATGCCGCTCCGCCTTTTGTCATTCTCGAAAAACGATCCTTGTTTTGAATCCTCGGAATATACTCGGCCAAGAGTGCGTCGGTGGCGGCAATTTTGCGCTGTGCGTTCTCGTCGGTGTCGAGCTTGAAGCCGGGCATGCCGATATAGGTCTCGGGCATCTGCAAACTGACGCAGGCGTCGAGTTTCCACCCCTTCTGCCCCACAGCCTTGCGGAAGATATCCTCCGCCAGGCCACATTCGTCGCCCATGGTGCAGGCAAAATAAAGATAAGTCGGCCCTTCGACAGGCTCAGGGACCTTAACCATCATCTTCTCAACGAAGTCAAGCACCAATTTAGGCGGGCCCCAAGCATAGATGGGAAACACAAATCCCAACTTCTCGCCTTCAGCCAAGGTGTATTCATACCTGCCTTCGCGAGCCGCCTCGGGGATAAAGACCAACGTGTCGTTCAAGCCCGCGGCCAAAGTCTCGGCCACATGACGGCTGTTGCCGCAACCGGAGTAGTAAAATATCATAGCAATCGAATTTGATGCCGCAAAGATAGGCAGAATGTCGTACTTTTGCAAGCCGAAAACCCATGCGTCATGGCGAAAGAATCCCTTAATAGGTCCATCTTGAAGTTGGCCATCCCCAACATCATCAGCAACATCACCGTTCCGCTGCTGGGACTGGTCGACATGGTGCTCATGGGCCATCAGGACAGCATCGCCTACATCGGCGCCATCGGCTTGGGCGGCACCATCTTCAGTGTGATGTACTCCATCTTCAGCTTCATGCGGGCGGGCACCACGGGCTTCACGGCGCAGGCCTATGGTGCCAACGATCGCGCCGAAATGGCTTACTCGCTCTACCGCTCGCTCTGCATCGCGCTCATCGCCACCGTCTTGGTGCTTTCGCTGCAGGGGCCGATAGAATGGCTCAGCATGAAGCTGCTGCATGGCAGCGACGAGGTGCTGGCCTACACCGCCACCTACTTCCGCGTGCGCATCTGGGCGGCACCGGCGGTGCTCTGCCTTTATGCCTTCAATGGCTGGTATATCGGCATGCAAAACACCACCATCCCCATGGTCATCGCCATCCTCACCAACGTGGTCAACATCGCACTGAGCATCGTGTTCGTCAACGCCATGGGCATGGGTGTCACAGGGGTAGCTTTGGGCACTGTCATCGCCCAATATTGCGGTCTGCTGACGGCCGTCATCTTCCTCTTCGCCAAGTTCCGCCACCATCTCGTCCCCATCAGGCGCGTCATCCTGCTGCAAAGCGACAAACTGAGGCGTTTCTTCAAGGTGAACGCCGACTTCATGATCCGCAGCATCCTCCTGGTGTTGAGCATCGCCTATTTCAACAACCAGTCGGCCAAGCTTGGCGACGACATGCTGGCCGTCAACATGATTCTGATGCAGTTCTTCTACATCTTCTCCTATTTCACCGACGGCTTCGCCTACGCGGGCGAGGCGTTAGTGGGCCGTTTCACCGGCGCCCACGACCCAAAACAGCTACGCCAGACCGTGAAACTGCTCTTCCTCTGGGGCTTCCTCATCGCCTTGCCATTCACGCTGTTATACGCCCTCTTCCCTGACTGGTTCATCGGCCTCATCTCCGACAAACCTGAAGTCGTGACGCAAGCGCAGCCCTACCACATCTACATGATCCTCATCCCGCTCATCACCTTCGCCGCCTTCCTCTGGGACGGCGTCTACATCGGCGCCACGGCTGCCCGCGCCATACGCAACACCATGCTCATCGCTGCCATCGGCGTGTTCCTGCCCGCCTCCTTGATACTCATGCCGCGCTTCGGCAACCACGGCCTGTGGGTGGCCTTCCTGCTGTTCATGGTGGCGCGAGGCCTGTCAATGACATTGATGGCGAAGAAAGCGGTGTTCACAACGAAATAATTGTTATCTTTGCCAAAAATAACTCCCCATGGAAGACATCCTCGAATTCTTGGACGCCGTGCTCCACAACAACAACCGCCCTTGGTTCCAAGAGCACAAGAAACAATACCAACAGGCGCAAGCCCACTTCAATGCCATCGCCGAGCAAATCATCGCCGGCGTGCAGAAGTTTGACGACAACTGCAAAGGTCTGACCTTAAAGGACTGCACCTACCGCTTCTACCGCGACACGCGTTTTTCGCCCGACAAGCGACCTTACAAGACCCATTTCGGCGTGTTTGTTTGTCCCGAAGGCAAGAAGTCGATGCTGAGCGGCTATTATTTCCATCTGGAAGCCAAGGAATCGGAATACCTGGGCCACAATATGCTCTGCACGGGGATGTATATGCCCGACACATCCATGCTGAAGACCATCCGCGACGAGATCCTTTTTAACGGCGAGCCGCTTGTGGAAAGCATCAATAAGGTCGACACCTTTGGTTTGGACACCAGCAACGCCATGAAACGCGTGCCCAACGGCTATCCCAAGGACCACCCTTATGCCGAGCTCTTCAAACAACGCGACTGGCTCCTGGTGCAGGACCTCCCTGAGGCACGCCTCTCTGACCCGCGTCTCGTCGACTGGGTGTTGAGCGAATTCGAAAAGACAAAGGATTTCTGCCAGTGGCTGAATCGGACGGTAAGAAACGAATAATACAAAAACAACTATAAAGACATGAAAGAATTGAAATGCCCCAAATGCGGAAGTGTTTTCTCAGTGGACGAGGCCGACTATGCATCCATCGCCAACCAAGTTAAGAACGCCGAGTTTGATTCGGAGGTGAACCGTCGGTTACAAGAATTGCACCAACAACACCTCGCCGAACAGCAGTCCGCTGAAGCCAAGTTGGAGAAAACCTATCTGATGGAGTTGGGCAAGAAAGACCAGGACTTGAGCCGCAAGGAACTGGAAATCACACAACTCAAGAAGGATTTGCAAAGCATCGGACAACAAAAGAAATCGGAACTGGATCTGGCTTTGGCCGAAAAAGACAAAACCATCAACGAGTTGCGCGCACAACTAGCCCAAAGCAGCAACCAGCAACAGCTGGCTGTGATGGAAGTGCGGCAAAAGGCGCAAAGTGTGCTGAGCCAAAAAGAGGTGGAAATCACCAAACTGAAGTCGGACGTGCAAGCCCAAAAGATGGAGGCAGACTCGAGAATGGCCGTGTTGAAGGAACAATACGAGGGTAAACTGCAAAGCGCCCAAGACCAGATAGACTATTATAAAGACCTGAAAACCAGGATGTCGACAAAAATGGTGGGCGAAACACTTGAGATACATTGCAGCACCGAGTTCAACCGCATGCGCCCGCTTTTCCCAAATGCCTATTTCGAGAAAGACAACGACGCTTCAGGCGGCAGCAAAGGTGATTTCATTTTCCGCGATTTCGAAGACGGCATTGAATATGTCTCCATCATGTTCGAAATGAAAAACGAAATGGACGAGACTTCAACGAAGCACAAAAACGAGGATTTCTTCAAGAAACTGGACGCCGATCGCAACGCCAAAAAATGCGAGTTCGCCGTACTCGTCAGTCTGTTGGAACCCGAAAGCGAGCTATACAATACAGGCATTGTGGATGTTTCGTATCGCTATCCTAAAATGTATGTCATCCGTCCCCAGTTCTTTATTCCTTTGATTACTTTGCTGGTACAAACCTCGAAAAAGAGCCTCGACTATAAACGTCAGCTGGCCATAGCCCAGAGTCAATCTCTTGATGTGACCAGATTTGAACAACAGTTACTGGATTTCAAGGACAAATTCGGCAGAAACTACCGCTTGGCCAGCGAAAAGTTCCAAAAAGCCATCGAAGAAATCGACAAATCTATCGACCATCTGCAAAAAATCAAGGAAGCGTTGATTGGTTCCGAGAACAACCTGCGCTTGGCCAACGACAAAGCTGAGGACTTGACCATCAAGAAATTGACCCAAAACAATCCGACCATGAAGGCCAAATTCGAAGAAGCCCGCGCGAAGAATGACGGCGGGCTGTTCGATTAACCTATAAGAAGAACTAATTTACCTCTTGGCTTGACATCAAGCCAGCTCAAACTGCTCCAAGAACTTCAGATCGTTCTCGAAGAACAGGCGCAAGTCGTTGATGCCGTATTTCAGCATGGCGATACGTTCCACACCCATGCCGAAAGCGAAGCCCGTGTATTTCTCCGGGTCGATGCCGCTAGCGATGAGGATGTTGGGGTCGCACATACCGCAGCCCAAAATCTCAACCCATCCCGTGTGTTTGCAGATGTTGCAGCCCTTGCCGCCACAGATGTTGCACGAGATATCCATCTCCGCCGAGGTCTCGGTGAAGGGGAAGTAAGACGGGCGGAAACGCACCTTGGTGCCTTCTCCGAAGAACTCCTGAACGAAGTGGTAGAGCGTCTGCTTCAGGTCGGCAAACGACACGTTCTCGTCGATATACAAGCCCTCGATCTGATGGAAGATGCAGTGGGCGCGCGCCGAGATGGCCTCGTTGCGGAACACGCGGCCCGGGGCGATAATGCGGATGGGTGGCTGATGGGTCTCCATCACACGCACCTGCACGCTCGAGGTATGGGTGCGCAGCAGCACGTCCGACGCCTTATTGACATTGGGCTCCTTGCTGATGAAGAAGGTGTCCTGCATGTCGCGGGCGGGATGGTCAAGCGGGAAGTTCAAGGCCGAGAAGACATGGTAGTCGTCTTCGATCTCGGGGCCTTCGGCGATGGTGAAGCCGAGGTGGGCGAAGATCTCGTTGATGTCGCGACGCACCACGGAGAGCGGGTGACGGGCGCCACGCATCTCGCTGGCGGGCATGCTCATGTCGAAACCGGCGTCGTTGCTGTTTTGGCTTTCAAACTTCTGCAGCTGCTCCTCCACCTTCTCCTGAACGGTGTTCTTCAGCTCGTTGAGCATCATGCCCATCTCCTTGCGCTGCTCGGGGGCCACGTTCTTGAAATCGGCGAACAGGGCGGGGATAATGCCTTTCTTGCTCAGATAAGTGATGCGAAACTCCTCCAAGGCCTCTTTGCTTCCGGCCTCGAAGCTACGCACTTGGGATAGTATTTCTTCGATTCTCTCTTTCATGTCGAGATTTACTTTTCAATCGTAACGGAAATAATAGTGACGGGCTTGACAGGCACGTCCATGCGGCCAGTCTCCACGGCAGCGATTTTGTCGACCACTTCAAGGCCTTCGATGACTTCGCCGAACACGGTGTATTCGCCGTCAAGATGCGGGGTGCCACCCACGGTACGGTAGGCCTGACGCTGGCGGGCGCTGAACACCTTGCCCATACGGCTCTCAAACATATCCAAAGTGCGGTCGTCATACACCTTTCCTTGCACGATGTAGAACTGGGAGCCACTCGACGCCTTCTTGGGATTCACCTGGTCCGCTTGACGGGCAGCAGCGAGAGCGCCTTTCTTGTGGAAATGGTTGTCCTTGAACTCGGCGGGGACGGTATAGCCCGGGTCGAGGCGGCCGTCTTTGTTCTGTCCACCCTGGATCATGAAGTCCTTGATGACACGGTGGAACGGCGAGCCGTTATACCAGCCCTCGTTGACCAACTTAAGGAAGTTGTCACGATGCTTGGGCGTGTCGTTATACAGTTTGGCCTTGATGGTGCCCATGCTTGTCTTGATGACCACCACGGTCTCTTTCTCTGTGGCTTTTTGTGCTTGGCAGGTCAGTCCGACCAGTACCAAAGCGGCTAAGATAATTCTCTTCATTTTATGCTCTATTTTATTCTTTTACAATTGAATACGTTAATTCGAGGCGCATCTTCTCGCCTTCTGTCGCCTCAGGGCCGGCCGCCACCATGCGCTGCGCGTTGTAGGAGGCGCCGTTGATACCCAGGCTGAGGCCGTTGTTTTCTTTCTTGCCCATGATGACGCTCTGCATGTATTCCGACACGCGGAAGGTGACGCTCTGATGGCTCGTGTTATAGGTGCCGCCGAAGTAGCTGCTGCCTTCGTAGTAGTCGGGCAAGAGGTAGGTGGTGCTGTCAGCGTTGAAGCCCACCAGGAGGAAGTTCTTTGGGGCGGTATACACCGAGTCGAGCGTGGCGGCGACAACGGGGACGATGAGCTTCGCCTCGTTGATCACCATATGGCAGCCTTCGAGGGTGTCGGTCCAATGCTCAAGGTTGGGGAACTGGACATAAGTCCTTACGCCGCCCATGGTCTGGAGGTAGACCTGCTGCTGTCCCATAGCCGTTTGGCCGTCAAGCACCTGACTCGTGAAGTCGGCGCTGCCCTGCGTGTAGTCGTGGTCGATATGGTTGAAGTAGACGTCCGACGAGGTCACGTAGTAGTTGTAACGCATAGGCTTGTCGGGCGTTGCAGCGTTGTGGTAATACAGTTGCAATAGCGTATATTCGTTGTTGGTCAGGTTGATGCTGCTGATGGCGCCGCTTTGGCTGACGGGGCTGCAGGCCACATAGAGGCCGGGGAACTGGGCCTTGAAAAGGTCGGGCAGCGAATAAACGCTGGTGTCGAGCGTCATGAGTTGGTTGCCCAGCTCTTGGCTCAACGGGATGCGAATGACGGGTTGCGACAGGGTGTCGGTGCCAATGACAGTGGCCTTGGTGTGGGGACGCGGACGGAACTGATATCCGTTGGCGTGGTCGATGGCGTTGGTAGCTACCACGCTATGGTTATAGTAAGTCTCACTGGTTGACAAGGTGTCTGCCAACTCGTAGACATGGGCGGTCTGCCAAGCCATGGTGTCGCCATAGCAGCCTGTCAGACAGAGCTGCAGCACGAGCGAGTCCACAACGGGATTGCTACCAAACGACTGACCTGCCACGGAGAAACGGAACTGGGTATAGAAGCCGGCCTCGGAGGTGCCGAAGACGGGGTCTTTCGTCGCGCCCAGCAACGCGCTGGAAGGACTGGTCGTGTTAACCGAGTCGAGATACGAGTGGCACACGATGGCCACGGTGTCGGTATGGTAGATGTCGATGTATTCGTTCTCGCCGATCAGGTTGTTGCCGATGGTGTCAGGCGTCTTCCTGCACGAGGCGAAGGTCAATAGCAATGTGCCAATCAATAAGGCCAAACAATTCAGAGCCGTTGAATGACGTGTCTTCATGAATGTCAAAATGTTTTCTTTTGGTGACAAATAACTCAAAAAAAGCCTTTCTTATTGTTTTTCGAGGATGGAATCGTAGAACTCGTTGCAGGCCTGCGCATAGTGCACCTGGTCTTGGTACGACAGGAAGGGTTTCTTGGACTCCACCAGATAGGCCTCGATTTCGGGATTGAGGCGGCTGGTGCTCACCACGATGCCGTCGGAATAGTCGATGGCGGCCTTCATCAGGTTGACGTAGTTAGCCTCTTTGAAATACTTGAGGTCTTTGGCGTTCATGCCCGGCAGCTTCATCTTCTTGTCGAAGCCCGCCTTGAAGCTCTCCTCAAACTCGTCGTCGTAGATGGAATAGATGATCTTCGACTCGTTGAAGAGCGGGTTGTCGCGCACGTTCATGGCGCGCTTGATGTAGACCGGCATAAGAGCCGAGATCCAGCCATGGCAGTGGATGACGTCGGGCGACCAGTTGAGCTTCTTCACCGTCTCGATGACGCCACGGGTGAAGAACACGCAACGGCTGTCGTTGTCGTCGCAGAAAGCGCCGTTTTCGTCGTACATCAGGTATTTTCGCTTCGTGAAGAAATCGTCGTTGTCGATGAAATAAATCTGCATCCTCGCCTTCTGAATCGACGCCACCTTGATGATCAAGGGGTGGTCGGTGTCGTTGATGATGAGGTTCATGCCCGAAAGGCGGATGACCTCATGAAGCTGGTTGCGACGCTCGTTGATGACGCCATAGCGAGGCATGAAGATACGGATCTCCTTACCGCTTTCTTGGGTGGCCTGAGGCAGGTAGCGCCCGACGAGACTCATCGGCGTTTCCGGCAAGTAGGGGGCGATTTCCTGATGAACGAAAAGTACTCTTGTCTTGCTTGTCATGGGCTGTTTGTCTTGCTTAGAAACTACAAAATTACGCATTTTTTTTGGAATAATGCAAAAAAATAAGAAAAACCTTATCTTTGCCGATTGAAATCAGAGTCCGCCATGGAATACGAACACTTTGAAAATCAGGAGCATGAATGGGAGTCGAACCTGAAGGTGACCGAGGGTGTCGACGGACCCATCCAAGTCAACCCGAACGCCTTGGAGCGCATGCGCCGCCACCATCAGCAGCTTATGCCGCTCGAATGGTACGTCGACGGCATCCTCAAAGGCGACCGTGTGGCGCTCAGCAAGGCTATCACCCTGGTGGAGAGCGCCCTGCCCAAGCATCAGGACCTGGCGCAACAAATCATAGCGGCCTGCCTGCCCCATGCCGGCAAGGCGCTGCGACTGGGCATCACGGGCGTGCCAGGCGCTGGCAAGAGCACCTTCATCGAGGCCTTGGGCGTGCACCTGTGCAACAAAGGACAGAAACTGGCGGTCCTGGCCATCGACCCTTCCAGCCAACGTTCCAAGGGCAGCATCCTGGGCGACAAGACGCGCATGGAGACGCTCTCTGTGCATCCCAACGCCTACATCCGCCCCTCAGCTTCGGCTGGCACCTTGGGCGGCGTGGCGAGAAAGACTCGTGAGACCATCATTCTTTGCGAGGCAGCGGGGTATGACACTATCTTTGTGGAGACGGTGGGCGTGGGCCAGTCTGAGACCGCCGTTCATTCTATGGTCGATTTCTTCCTGTTGATCCTCATCAGCGGCGCCGGCGACGAACTGCAAGGCATCAAGCGCGGCATCATGGAGATGGCCGACGGCATTGCTGTGAACAAGGCCGACGGCGACAACGTGATGCGTGCCAACCGGGCCGCCGCAGAATGCCGCAATGCATTACATCTCTTCCCCCTGCCCGAATCGGGACAGGAGACCAAGGTGCTGACCTGCTCCGCCCTGACGGGCTTCAACATCGACGAGGTGTGGCAGATGGTCGCCGACCACGTGCAGGCCATCCGCGACAACGGCTATCTCTATAAGAAACGTGCCCAGCAAGACGTCCAGATGATGTTCGACACCATGGACGCCGCCTTGAAGAACGATTTCTACCAGAACCAATTGGTGGCCGACCTGTTGCCTTTGGTCGAAAGCGACGTGCGCGGACAAAGGATGAGCGCTTATATTGGAGCGCAGAAATTGTTGGATGCTTATTTCAATATGCTGAAACGGGATTAATCATTCCGAAATCTTTCCGTATTCCTCTGCCTTCTCTTCGTTTCCGTTGAGGCCATACAATTCATGCAAATTGCGAGCAACCTCCTTTCGGACGTTTTCCTCTGCCTCGGTCAACGGACCTTCACCCAGTTTCTCCAACACACGCTCGTATTCCTCTATCAATTCCGGGCCTTCCTCGCCGTTGGCTTCCATCGTCTTGGCGTTGTTGAAGGCGATCATCCAGTCTTTTAGTGCCATAATGCTTGGTTTTATTCTTGTTTTTCAATCACGTTCGTTATCCAATCCCAATGGTTTTCCACGACCTCTTCCATGGGATATATCTTTTTCTCTTGGGTATCAATGTAAAAGAATTTGTCTCCTTTCATAGCAAAATAATAGCCGAGATTCCAAAAAACATGGTCTTTTGAAAAAACCCAATCAGCCTTTCCAAAAAAAGTAGGAAAACAAAACACAAAATCTATCACATCGGCTTTAAATAGTTTACCGAGAAACTCTTCATAATCATGATCAAGTTCACGAATCGGGTATCCAAACTTGCAAAAAACTGTGTCTAAATCATCAGAAACATGGTGAATCTTGTCAAGTCGAGGATATCTCTTAACACAAGAATACGCTTTGTTATTTACAGTATCAAATACAAATGAATCATCCACACTTATTCCAGCCTTCCCCTGTTCTTCTAGTTTGACCCAGTCTTCCAAAAACTTTCCGCTCACAAAATAATTCTTGGTGAACAAGTTAGTGTCGATAAGGGCTTCTTCATAGTAGAAATAATTGCTTCCTCCTATCCCACTCCGACCCTCATGGCAGTTATATATATCATAAACGACACAGTTTTCCGGCTCAAAGGGGCGGACAAACTCCAACTTGTCATTATCAAAAATAAACGCCGAATCCAATTTCGACAAAATGAATTCATTCCGTTCCTTTATCGAAACAGAATCCACGATTCTTTCAAGAAGCGTTTGCGCGTTTGCCCAAGTCGAGCAAAACACAAGTGCGAATAAAATGGATTTTTTCATAGTTCAAATCGTTATTTTGTCGTTTTATCGTTGCAAAAGTAGAAATAAAATCTTTAATCGAAAGAAAAAACTGCAATATTTTTTCTTTTGAACTTTTTATGACGGAATATTCGCTATCTTTGCGCAAAATCTCGGGCTGCTTCGTGCCTCACGGTGACGCAAAGCGGCAGAAAGTCTCGCGTCCCGTGTCCCGCAGTCCCGCGTCAAACGGATCTTGAAATTTAAAATATTGAAATCTTTAAATAGCAAATCGTAATGGACCAAAGAATTGCCATGAACCCCAATCGTCTGGTGCAGTACCTCCAAAAGCCTGCATCGGAATTCACTCGCGCCGACATCATTCGTTATTGCGAGGAAAACCAAATCGAATTCGTCAACTTCCACTATTGTGGCTGGGACGGCAAGTTGAAGACCTTGAACTTCGTGATCCACAGCCTCGAGCACCTCGAGAACATCCTCACCGCCGGTGAGCGCGTCGACGGTTCGAGCCTCTTCCCCTTCATCGAGGCAGGAAAGAGCGACCTCTATGTGGTGCCGAAGTACAAGACCGCCTTCCGCAACCCCTTCACCGAGACGCCGACCCTCGACATCCTCTGCTCGTTCTACAACCGCGACGGCGAGCCCTTCGAGAGCTCACCCGAGCATATCCTCCACAAGGCCCACGAAGTGTTCAAGAAGACCACAGGGCTCTGCATGGAGACCATGGGCGAGCTGGAATACTATATCATCGCCGACGACGAGCAAATCTATGAGGTGCCCGACCAACGCGGCTACCACGAGAGCGCTCCGTTCAACAAGTTCACCGAGTACCGCGTCGAGGCCATGCGCCTCATCGCCCAGGCCGGCGGCTTGATCAAGTACGGTCACTCCGAAGTCGGTAACTTCACCTACGACGGCAAGATCTACGAGCAGAACGAAATCGAGTTCCTGCCCACCAACATCGAAGACGCCGCCGACCAACTCGTGGTCGCCAAATGGATCATGCGCCAACTGGCCTACGAATATGGCGTCACCCTAACCTTCGCCCCGAAGATCACCGTGGGCAAGGCCGGCTCAGGTATGCACGTCCACTGCAAGTTCACGAAGAACGGCAAGAGCGTGATGGTGGAGAAAGGCGAACTCAGCGACTATGGCAAGAAGGCCATCGCCGGTTACATGGACGCCGGCACCTCACTGCCCGCTTTCGGCAACCCCAACCCGCTGTCGTTCCTGCGTCTGGTGCCTCATCAGGAGGCCCCGACCTCGCTGTGCTGGTCCTACTCCAACCGCAGCGCCCTGGTGCGCGTGCCGTTGGGCTGGATCAACAACGGCAAGGACATGGCCGCTAACGCCAACCCGCTGGAGAAGAAGTCGAACAAGGACTTCAGCGAGAAGCAGACCTTCGAATGGCGCGCTTCCGACGGCTGCGCCGACATGTACCTGCTGATGGCCGCCCTCTGCGCCGCCGCGCGTCATGGCTTCGAGATGCCCAACGCCCTTAAGGTGGCCGAGAAGACCTATGTCGGCCTCGGCGTCAACATCCACGACGCCAAGAACAAGAAGGTGCAAGAGAGCCTCGAGCAACTGCCCGACAGCTGCGTGGCCGCCGCCAAGGAGCTCAAGAAAGACCGTAAGATCTACACCGAGAAAGGCGTGTTCTCCGATGCCATCATCGACTACATGATCAAGTTCCTCAGCGACTTCAAGGATGCCAACCTCCGCAAGGAACTGGGCAATGACACCGAGAAGATCATGAAACTGGTGAAGGATAACATTCACGTCGGATAAACCATCTACCGTAGAGACGCGGCGTGCCGCGTCTCTACAGAACGAAAACGGCCATGACAAAGGACAAGATATTCAATTGGAGATTTTGCCTTTGTTGTGGCCTTTTCATTTGGTTTGTCGTCAACCAGCTGCAAGGCGTCTTTACCGAGATTCAGGAAGACGAGGCCTATTACGCCCTCTATGGCGAGCACCTCGCCTGGGGTTATTACGACCACCCGCCTATGGTGGGATTAATGACCTATCTCAGCAGCATTTTCTTTTCAGGAAACCTGGGCGTGCGGTTTTTCACGATTATCGTGTCATGCTTGTCGTTATTCGTGATGTGGTTGATCGCCATAAGTCGGCCTAATGACAAAGCCAAGGTCGTTGAGCCTGTCGAAACGCCGACTTTTTCGGAACGGCCCTTCGACAGGCTCAGGGACCTTAACCCTAAAAGTATATTGCTATTCTTCGTCATCGCATGCTCCATCGTGATGTTCAACATTTACGGTTTCGTCACGACACCCGACGCGGGACTCATCCTGTTTTCGGCCTTTTTCCTATTGTTCTACCAACGCTATCTGGCCGACAAATCATGGAAGAACGCCCTGCTCATGGGTCTGATGATGTCGTTGATGGTCTACAGCAAATACCACGCTTTCCTGCTCTTGGGATTGATCGTGTTATCCAACCTTAAGTTGCTGAAAGACGGCAAGTTATGGGCGGCCTGCGCTTTGGCATTGGCCTTGCTGACACCGCATATCATCTGGCAAGTGCAAGGCGATTTCCCAAGTTTCCGCTACCACCTCTCGGGACGTAGCGAACCCTTCCGTTGGAGCTATTTTCTGGAGTACCTGCCCAACCAGCTGCTGGTGTTCAATCCGCTGACGTTTGGGGCGGTGGTGTATGTGCTTGTCAAACACAAAGCAACCGACTCTTTTGAACGGGGTTTGCGGTTCATCCTCATTGGTTTCTTTGTCTTCTTCTGGCTGATGGCGTTCCGTGGCCATGTGGAGCCGCATTGGACCATCGTATGCGTCATCTCTGTTGTGGTTTTGGTCTATCGCAAGGCATTGGTTGACGAGAAGTTAAAGAAGTATATCAAGTGGTTTGTCCTGCCTTCCCTTCTCTTGGTTTTAGCCTTCAGGATCCTGCTGTTGACCCCATTGGCCGACCGCTACGGCTATCATGGCAAAGAAAAACGCTACGAGGCCATCGAACAGATAGCAGGCGATTGTCCCGTGGTGTTTCGCGGCTCGTTCCAGGAACCGGCACTCTATCATTATTTCACAGGCAAGGAAAGCTCGACGCTAAGGAGCTACTACGACCGCATGACACAATATGACCTCTGGCAGTTCGACAAGGCATGGGTCGGAGGGCCCGTGTTCGTCTGCGGTCCGGTCAACGAACGCTCGAAGTCATATCAAGTGGACGACATGGAAATTGAAGGCTTCCTTGCCGACGATTTCTCTTCAGCCAACCGTCTGGTGACCACCTTTGAAATCAAGAACGCCAAAGAAGGCCGAACACCCGTTTTCCATCGTGGCGACACAATCCAGGTAGATTTCTCCATCTACAATCCCTGTGACATGCCCATTGATTTCCATCATCAAGATTTTGGCATGATCATCAAGGCGCATTACCTGCCCGGCGACGAGATCAGTTACTGCGTCTATCAGGACATCCAGGAATTCGGGGCACACGCCACCTATCATGGAAGCTTATATACTGTCGTGGGGGACCAAATCAGTTTGGGCAAACACCAATTCAACCTTGGCATCGGCGACCGGGTTTCTTCCTTCGTGACGGAAGAAAGTGGTATCATCATCAGGATTGAGCCCTAAGCTCGGCCAATCGTCTCTCCTGCTCTTGCATTTGTTGCCTGACCGCATTGATATCTGTCTGCAACTTTTTCTTGTCGATCGCTTTCTGTTCACAGTCGGCAATGATCTCAAGCACGACACGCAGGTTCTTGTCTTTTTCAAGCAGGAAGGCGTGGACGATGCCATCGGCTTGGCGCAGGTTGCGCATGATGGTCATTTGCCGTTCGGGGCTAAGTGAGTTTTGTATAAGAAGAAGGTAGTCGATACGCGGCTTGAAAGAGTAGAGCACCCGTTCGCGGCTGATGAGACTGACGAGGTTATATACGTTGTAGTTCTCGCCAGCGGTGTAGTAATAGAAGGCATAAGGGGCACCTTCGAAGACAAGGTCGTCGTGGCGCGCCAGATCGATGGTCAAGGCATTGTTAACGCTATAGGCCAACTTGTAGTCGAGCAGGCTCGAGTTGATGCCGATGACGGTGGTGTCGTCAAACGAGGGGATCTGTATCTTGTTGCTCTTGGGTTTCATGGGGGCAAAGATACATTATTTTGCCAACATGTTGTATGTTTTTTCCGCTGCCAGCTGCTCGGCGCCACGGATGGAGCGGAAGGTGGCCTCACCATAAGGCTGTTCGTCGATGAACACCTGCACGTGGAACTCCTTCCTATGGCCCTCGCCTATCTCCTCGAGCATGCGGAACTCCAGGTGTTTCTTGTGCTTCTGCGCCCACTCCAACAGCTTGCTCTTGAAGTTGACGTCGGTGTTTTGCAGCTCGTCGATGTCGATATGGACACGGACGATGCGGTCGATGATGACGCTACGAGCGAAGTCGTAGCCACGGTCGAGGTAGATAGCGCCCATGAGAGCCTCGAAGGCGTTGCCTCCCATCGAGCGGGCAGCGTTGCCGTCAGGAGCATGCTGTATGTATTTGTCGAGACCGAGCTTCTGCGCCAGCTTGTTGAGCGACACACGGCTGACGATGCGGGAGCGCATCTCAGTGAGGAAGCCCTCAGCTTGAGTGGGATAGGTATGGAAGAGATAGTCGGCCACGGCGAGGCTGAGCACGGCGTCGCCGAGGTATTCCATGCGCTCGTTGCTGACGTGGTAGCTACCCACCGTCTCGGCCGCCATCGACTTATGGGTGAAGGCGACGTGATAAAGAGCGAGGTTCTTCGGATAAAAGCCGAAGGTATTATGGATGTATTGATAAAGTTCCTTGTCGGAAGGGTCTTTGGGAGTGCGAAGGAAGAGAGGCATCTTTTACGACTCGTACTTTTTGAAAATGAGAGAGGCGTTTTGTCCACCGAAACCGAACGAGTTGCTGAGGGCGTAGTGGAGCTCGCGTTGACGCGCCTTGTGGAAGGTAAAATCGAGTTTAGGATCGATTTGCGGGTCGTCGTCGAAGTGGTTGATGGTGGGCGGTACGATGCCGTTCTTAAGGGCAAGCACGCTGGCGATGGCTTCCACCGCACCGGCACCACCGAGGAGGTGGCCGGTCATCGACTTGGTGGAGTTGATGCTGATATCGTAGGCATGTTCGCCGAACACCTCTTTGATGGCGAGGGTCTCCGCAATGTCGCCCATCGGCGTCGAGGTGCCATGGGTGTTGATGTGGTCGATGACATCAGGGGTGATCCCGGCGTTGCGCAGAGCGCGTTGCATGCAGAGGGCGCCGCCGATGCCTTCGGGATGCGGCGCGGTGATATGATAGGCGTCAGCCGAGGCACCACCGCCTACGACTTCGGCGTAGATCTTGGCGCCACGAGCGATGGCGTGTTCGTACTCCTCGAGGACGAGACAACCGGCGCCTTCGCCCATGACGAAGCCGTCGCGGTTGAGGTCGAAAGGACGCGAGGCCGTCAGCGGGTCTTCGTTACGCGTCGAGAGGGCCTTCATGGCGTTGAAGCCGCCCACGCCGAGCTGGCCAATGGCAGCACCGGCGCCGCCTGCCACCACAGTAGTGCAGGCGCCGTAGCGGATGAGGTTGAAGCCATCGATGATGGCATGCGTCGACGAGGCGCAGGCCGACACGGTGGCGTAGTTGGGGCCACGGAAGCCGTATTTGATGGAGATGACGCCGCCAGGGATGTTGGCGATCATCTTGGTGATGAGGAAGGGGCTGAAACGCGGCGTGAGGTCGGTTTGAGCGTATTCCATCACCTCGTTGTACATGTGGTTGATACCGCCGATGCCCGAAGTCATAATGACACCCACATCGTCGAGGTCGCAGTTGTCGGCATTAATGCCTGAGTCTGCGATGGCCTCGTCGGCGGTGATGAGGGCAAATTGGGCGAACAAGTCGTATTTGCGCGCGGTCTTCTTGTCGAAGAAGTCGTCAGGGTTGTAGTCCTTCACCTCGCAGGCAAAGTGCGTCTTGTATAAAGCAGAATCGAAACGGGTAATCTCCCCGGCTCCGTTTTTGCCCTTCACCAAGCCTTCCCAGAAATCCTTGACGGTGTTTCCGATAGGGGTGATGGCACCGAGGCCGGTTACGACTACGCGTTTCGATTCCATGAATGATTTATTTTAAAAATCAGTTGTTCTCAGCACGCATCTTTTCGATGAGTTTCACGACGTCGCCAACGGTCTGAATGTTTTCCTGTTGGTCGTCCGGGATGGAGAGGTTGAAGCTCTTTTCAAATTCCATCATCAGCTCGACGGTGTCCAGAGAATCGGCGCCGAGGTCGTTGGTGAAGCTGGCTTCCATAGTGACTTCCGAGGGATCCACGCCGAGTTTTTCAGCGATGATCGGAACGATTTCATTCAAAATTTCTTGCATAGTTCTGAATTTTTAGTGAATAAATTTAACTCGTTTTCGGCGGCAAAGGTACAACTTTTTTTTATAACGACATATTTTTTCGTTTTTTTGGCGTTTTGGAGACGAAAAAATTCCAGTTCAATTTATTCTTCGTATCTTTACACCTTCAAAACAAACCCTATGGAAACCACAGAGAAAAGACTCTTCCTACTCGATGCCTACGCCCTCATATATCGGGCTTTTTTCGCCATGAGCAAGAACCCGCGTCTCAACTCGAAAGGCGTCAACACCTCGGCGGTGATGGGCTTCCTCAACTCCCTCTACGAGATATTGCAGAAAGAAAAACCCTCCCATATCGGCGTGGCCTTCGACGTGGCCGGCACCGCACTGCGCCAGGAGGAATACAGCGAATACAAAGCCAATCGCGAGAAGATGCCCGACGACCTGCGTGACGCCATACCTTATATTATCCGACTCATCGAGGCTTTCAACATCCCCGTCTACGGCGTGGAAGGCTACGAGGCCGATGACGTCATCGGCACGCTGTCGAAGAAGGCTGAGCAAAAAGGCTTCCTCACCTATATGATGACCCCCGACAAGGACTTCGGACAGCTGGTCACCGACCGTGTGCTGCTTTACAAGCCCGCCAAGTTCGGCGAACCGGCACAGGTGTGGGGACCCAAAGAGGTCTGCGAGCGCTATGGCATCCAAGAGCCCAAACAGCTCATCGACATCCTCGGTCTCTGGGGCGACGCCGCCGACAACATCCCCGGCATCCCGGGTATCGGCGAGAAAACCGCCGCCATCCTGGTGGGCAAATACGGCAGCGTGGAGAACCTCATCGCCCACGCCGACGAACTGAAAGGCAAGCAAAAGGAGAACGTGATTGAGTTTGCCGAGCAGGGACTGATGTCGAAAGCGCTCGCCACTATCAACCTGGAGGTGCCTGTCGAGTTCGACGAGGAAGAGCTCCGCGCCAAGGAGCCTGACGTGCCCGCGTTGATGGCGCTCTTCGAAGAGCTGGAGTTCAGGACCTTCGCCAAGCGTTTCCTGGAGGACTACAAGAAGACCCACGAAGGAGTACCCGCCATAGAGACACCTGCGCCCAAGCCAGCATCACCAACCCCTGTCTCTGCCGAGGCCCCCACCCCATCGGGACAGTTCGACCTCTTCCACCAAGGCGACGACGCCACGGGCGACTTGCTGGCCTTCTCCGACAAAGACTCCGCCAAGACGATGACACACGACTACAAGCTTGTAGAGAGCAATGACGACATCAAGGCGTTGGTGGAACAACTTTCCAAGCAGCCGCAGTTAGTCTTCGACACCGAGACCACCAATATCGATGTCTACTCCGCCGAGTTGGTAGGCCTCTCCTTCGCCATCAAGGCACATGAGGCCTGGTATCTGCCCATGCCCGCCGACCAAGAGGTATGCCATCAAAAACTGGAATTGCTGCGGCCGTTGTTTGAGAACGAAAGCATCCTCAAGATAGGCCAAAACCTGAAATACGACATCTCTATGCTGTCGCAATACGGCATCAGCGTGAAGGGAAAGATGTTCGACACCATGCTGGCCCACTATCTCCTTGAGCCCGAGCAACGCCATAATATGGACTACCTCGCTGAGGTGTATCTCAACTACATCACCATCCCCATCGAGGACCTCATCGGCAAAGGAAGGATGCAGAAGACCATGCGAGAGGTGCCAGTAAACCTAGTGAAAGAATACGCCGCCGAGGACGCCGACATCACCCTGCAACTCTATGAGAAACTGCTGCCCTTACTGAAGGAAAGCGGCGTGGATAAACTGTTCTACGAAATCGAGATGCCATTAGTTCCCGTGCTAAGCCGCATGGAAGCCAACGGCGTAAGGATCGACACCCAGAATTTGCAACAGATCAGCGAGGAGTTCGGCAGGGAAATCCATAAGATTGAGGAAGAAATCTACGCCATGGCGGGTATGCCCTTCAACATCGCCTCGCCAAAGCAACTGGGCGAAGTCCTCTTCGAGCGTCTGCGCATCGACGAGAAAGCCAAGAAGACCAAAACGGGGCAATACGCCACAGGCGAGGATGTGCTACAGAAGCTCTCGCACAAGCACCCCATCATCCAGAAGATTTTGGACTACCGCTCGTTCACCAAGCTGAAGTCCACCTATCTCGACGCGCTGCCGGCGCTGGTCAACCCGAGGGACGGCCTCATCCACACCTCTTACAACCAAGCCGTCACCGCCACGGGGCGCTTGAGCTCCAACAACCCCAACCTGCAGAACATCCCTGTGCGCACCGAGAAGGGCCGCGAGATCCGTCGCGCCTTCGTGCCGCGCGGCGAGGCCTACACCCTCCTCGCCGCCGACTACTCCCAAATCGAGTTGCGCATCATCGCCCATCTGAGCCAGGACCCCGCTATGGTCAACGACTTCAACCTCGGTCACGACATCCACGCCGCCACAGCGGCCAAGGTGTTCCACGTGCCGATGGACCAGGTGACCAAGGAGCAACGTAGCCGCGCCAAAGCGGTCAACTTCGGCATCATCTATGGCATGTCGGCCTTCGGTCTGGCCGAGCGTATGGAGCTCTCGCGCAGCGAGGCAGCCGACATCATCAAGAAATACTTCGAGGAGTATGCGGGCATCAAGGAATACATGAACCGCAGCATCGCCCTCGCTCGTGAACGCGGCTATGCCGAGACCATCCTAGGCCGCCGCCGCTATCTGCGTGACATCAACGGGGCCAACAGCGTCGTGCGCGGCTTCGCCGAGCGCAACGCCATCAACGCACCCATCCAAGGCAGCTCCGCCGACATGATCAAGATCGCCATGATTGGCATCCACGAGGAGTTGGAACGTTTGAAGATGCAGTCGAAGATGATCTTGCAGGTGCACGACGAATTGGTGTTCGACGCTCGTCTCGACGAACTCGACGCCTTAAAGGCGATCGTTCAAGATAAGATGGTGAATGCCTTGCCGCTGTCGGTGCCGGTCATCGTGGAGATGAACACGGGCGCGAACTGGCTGGAGGCGCATTAAATCAACCCACAGAACAACCCGCAGTCACTAAGTCACTCGGAGTGAGCAGCACGAGACGGCCATCCTTGTCCTCGGCGGAGAGGATCATGCCCTCGCTGACCACGCCCTTGAGCTTGCGCGGCTCGAAGTTGGCAATGAAGCAGACCTGCTTGCCCACCAGCTTCTCGGGCTCGGTGTAATACTTGGCGATGCCGCTCACGATGGTGCGCTTGTTCATGCCATCGTCGATGAGGAACTGCAACAGCTTGTCGGCCTTCGGCACCTTCTGGCACTCGAGGATGGTACCCACACGAATGTCGACCTTCATATAGTCGTCAAAGCTGACCACCGGCTTCACCTCGGCGGGCTTCCAAGCGTTGAGTTGGTTGGCTTTCTTGGTGTCCTCCAACTTCTGCAGCTGAGCGGCCACAACACTGTCCTCGACTTTCTCGAACAGCAGCTCGGGCTGACCGATGACATGGCCTTCCGCCAGCAGGACGGTGTTCTCGGCGTCGTTCCAGCCTTTCACTTCGAGACCAATCATTTGCTGGAGCTTCTTCGCGCTGAAGGGCAGGAAAGGCTCGCTCAAGATGGCAAGATGCGCCACAATCTGCAGCGACACGGCCATCACGGTCTTCACGCGTTCGGGGTCGGTCTTGATTTGCTTCCAAGGCTCATTGTCGGTGAGGTATTTGTTACCCAAGCGGGCCAGATTCATCAACTCGGAGAGGGCCTCACGGAACTTGTAGTTCTCGATCAAGGCGCCAATCTTCTTAGGATAGGCGTTCATCTCGTTAATGGTCGCTTGGTCGACGTCGTTAAGGTTTTCCAATGCGGGAACGGCGCCTTCATAATATTTATGCGTCAGCACGAGGGTGCGGTTGACGAAGTTGCCGAAAACGGCCAACAGCTCGTTGTTGTTGCGGTCCTGGTAGTCCTTCCAAGTGAAGTTGTTGTCCTTGGTCTCAGGCGCGTTGGCGGTCAAGACATAACGCAGCACGTCCTGCTTGCCGGGGAATTCCAGCAGGTATTCGTGCAGCCACACAGCCCAGTTGCGCGAGGTCGAAATTTTGTCGTTCTCGAGGTTGAGGAACTCGTTGGCGGGCACGTTGTCGGGCATGATATAGTCGCCATAGGCCTTCATCATGCAGGGGAAGATGATGCAGTGAAACACGATGTTGTCCTTGCCAATGAAATGCACCAGTTTAGTCTCGGGATCTTTCCACCACTTCTCCCAATTCTCGCCACGTTGTTCACAAATCTCCTTGGTGTTGGAGATATAGCCGATGGGGGCGTCGAACCACACGTACAGCACCTTGCCGTCGGCGCCCTCAATCGGGACGGGCACGCCCCAGTCGAGGTCGCGGGTGACGGCACGGGGTTGCAGGCCACCGTCGAGCCAGCTCTTCACCTGACCGTAGACGTTGGATTTCCACTCCTTGTGGCCTTCGAGGATCCACTCACGGAGCCAGCCTTCGTATTGATCCAGGGGCAGGTACCAGTGCTTGGTCGGCTTCTTCACCAAGGCCGCGCCGCTGAGTTGCGAGTGCGGGTTGATGAGTTCGTCGGGGCTCAAGGAAGAGCCGCATTTCTCACATTGGTCGCCATAGGCGCCGTCGGCGCCGCATTTCGGGCAAGTGCCCACGATATATCTGTCGGAAAGGAACTTCTGACGTTCGGGGTCAAAATATTGCTCCGTTTCTTTCTCGATGAACTTTCCTTCATCATAGAGCTTCTTGAAGAACTCCTGGGCCGTGGCACGGTGCATCTTCGAAGAGGTACGGGAGTAGACGTCATAGCTGATGCCGAGCTCCTCGAACGACTTCTTGATGATCTCGTGGTAACGGTCGACGATATCCTGTGGCGTGCAGCCTTCCTTCTCGGCCTTGATGGTAATCGGCACGCCATGCTCGTCGGAACCACCGACAAACAGCACTTCCTCGCCACGCATTCGCAGGTAGCGGACATAGGTGTCGGCGGGGATGTAGACGCCGGCAAGGTGACCGATGTGGACGGGGCCATTGGCATAAGGCAAGGCCGTGGTTACCGTGTAACGCTTGAAGTGTTTGTTCGTTGATTCCATAGTGTTGTAGATTTTGAAAAACGGGTGCAAAAATACAAAACATTTCGCAATGCGGAAAAACTACGATGATAAATCGTATCTTTGCCGCCAGTTTAAATCTCAACCCAAAACATTTTAATTGTATGAAATTCAAATCTTTATTATTCGCGGGTGCATTACTGTTGGCCGCCCATGGCATGGCCCAGACACCCTCAAATACCAATGGTGAAAAACCTATGGTGCCAATGATCTATAGCCCCCAGCAGGCTAGCGTTCCCCTTTGGCTCGACCTCGCGGTAGGAACCAATTATGCCGATTGCTACGATGTGAGCACCATTCCGTTCAAATATCTTGGAGCGGGCAGAAACTATGACCTGGGTCTCAACATCGAATGGGGTCGTTGCCATCTGCGTCCGGCTTTCAGAATGATCAACAACACCTTTACGAACCCTTCCGGCACCGCTCGGGACTTTGATTTCTCGACGGAATTCCTCTATCGTGTCTACGACAACAATAGCAACCGCCTGCACCTTTGGGCTGGCGCCACTTTGGGTGGGTTCGTCGATATAAAGAACATACCGTCGTTGCAAAATGCCTCCACTACCATTTCCATCTTCGGAGACCTCGGCGCGACAGGCTTGTTGCAATACGATTTTGCCATCAGCAAAAGCAAGAACCACCCCTGGCTGACCACCTATTTTAAGTTGAACATGCCTTTGTGTGGTGTTGCCAACCGTCCAGGTTTTGCCTATTTGGGCGACCCCGCCATCAACCAGCAACTCATGGAAACCTTGTTTAGCTGCAAGGAGACCTTCGGCAAATTCTTCCCTGGCGTCAATACGGACTTGGGCCTTTACCTCAACCTGCTCAACGGCAACCGCATTGGACTGACCTACCGTTGGGATTACCTCACCACGGGTAAGAAAGGCGTCTATCGCTACGACAACGCCATCCACTCTTTCAACCTTTCCTTTATGTTCAGACTCAATTGATTACCATCATGAAAAAACATCATATCATCATTATTAGCCTTTTGGCCTCGCTCTTCGCCTTCGCCTCTTGCGAGCGCGCCTTAATGGAAAAAGACGAGCCCTCGAACCCCGTTAACGTGTTTGACTACCTCTGGAACCAGGTGGATCAAAACTACTCTTTCTTCGACATCAAAGGCATCGACTGGGACTCGGTGCGCGAAGTGTATCGCCCGATGGTCGACGACCAGATGAGCGACGACAGCCTCTTCCGCGTTTGCGCTGCCATGCTCAACACGCTCAACGACGGCCACACCAACCTGTTCTCCGACTTCGACCGTTCCGTAAACGACTCGGTGTATTACAAGATGTACGCCGAGAAAAACATCAACACGGACGTCGTCGTCCTTAACTACCTGACAGTGTATCACCATACCACGGGCAGTTTCGCCCACAACGCCATCCGCGATGGCAAAGTGGCCTATCTTCGTTATTCTTCGTTCTCAAACGACGTCGACGAGGCGACCTTGAAGTATCTGGTGGAACTTTACAAGGACTGCGACGGCATGATCATCGACATGCGCCAAAACGGCGGCGGTGCCATCACCAATGTGGCCAACCTGCTCAGCATCTTCGACAACCACAAGCAACTGCTCTATAAAACCCAGGTAAAGAAAGGCCCCGGTCATGACGAATTCACCGACTATCAGGAAGTGTTTGCCGCCGACAGCAGCATTTTGGGAAAGGACAATGCCTACACCAAGCCTGTGGCCGCACTCATCGACCGTGGTTCCTATAGCGCCACTTCGTTCTTCTCGGTGTGTACGCAAGGCTACGATAACATCCAACTCTTTGGCGATTACACAGGCGGCGGCATGGGCCTGCCCAACGGTGGCACCCTGCCCAATGGCTGGACCTATCGCTTCAGCACTAGCCGTACCATCGCCATCGACGGAGGCAACTACGAGAACGGCGTGCCGCCCGATGTGCGCGTCATCCTCGACCCCGCCGCCACCGCCCAAGGCATCGACAACGTGATTGAGGCGGCTGCCGACTGGATTATGCAATAAAACTGAAATATTGCCGTTAAAACGTCAGATTGACGCTTTAAATAACACGCTATGAAACCTCATTATTTTCGCCGATGGCTCATCGTCATCGGATTGATGGTGGTTTGTTTGCCGTCCTTCGCGCAGAAACGCACCATCAGCGGCTACGTGATGGACGCCGCCAGCAAGGAGACCCTCATCGGGGCGACCATCATTGACAAAAACACAGGAAAGGGCTGTGCCACCAACAGCTACGGCTTCTACACCTTGACTTTGGATCAAGGCCAGGTGGACCTGCAGGTCTCGTATGTGGGCTACACGCAGCAAAATAAGACCCTCGACCTGAACGAAAACACCAGCCTCAACTTCATGCTTGAGACCAATACGACCTTGGACGAGGTGGTGGTGGAAAGCACCCGCGCCACGGTAAGCGCCCGCAGCCCGCAGATGAGCGTGGTGGAGCTGCCCGTGCAGCAGATCAAGAGCATCCCGACACTTTTTGGTGAGGCCGATGTGCTCAAGGCCATCCAGCTGCTGCCCGGCGTGCAGAATGGCTCGGAAGGATCGGCGGGCATGTATGTGCGCGGTGGCGGTCCCGACGAGAACCTGCTGCTCTTGGACGGCGTGCCCGTCTACAACGTCAACCATGCCTTGGGCTTCTTCTCCGTCTTCAATCCCGACGCGCTGAAGAACGTCACCTTATACAAAGGCAGCTTCCCGGCGCATTTCGGCGGCCGACTCTCATCGGTGGTCGACATCCGCATGAAGGAAGGCGACATGCAGCAATACCACGGCAACGTCAGCGTGGGACTTATCTCATCGAAACTCAACTTCGAGGGCCCCATCGTGAAAGACAAATTGTCGTTCAACCTCTCGTTCCGTCGCACCTACAGCGACCTGCTGCTGAAGCCCGCCCTGTGGATCGCCCGTCGGCAAGACCCCGAGATGGGCAAGTTGAGCGCTGGCTATTACTTCTACGACTTCAACGGCAAGCTCAACTGGAAGATCTCCGACAAGGACCGCCTCTATTTGAGTTTCTACTCGGGCGACGATGCCATCTTTTTCGGCGTGAAATATAAGGACTATTACTCCGACAACGCCCAATACACCGACAACATGGGCCTCAACTGGAAATGGGGCAACAAGGTGTCGGCCCTGCGCTGGAACCACGTGATGTCGCAACAGCTCTTCATGGACGCCTCGGTCAACTACACGCAATACCGCCACAACCTCGGCATGGAGATCAAAGAGGAGGCGACCTATGAAGATTACGGAGCCTACGTCTTTAACGAGTACAACATGGCCTACAAGTCGGGCATCAACGACCTGACCGCCAAAGTCGACTTCGACTATACGCCCCGCCCTAACCATGAGATCCGTTTCGGCGGCAACTACACCTACCACATGTTCCGTCCCGAGGTGCAGTCGGCGAAGATCACCGATGGCAACCAAGTCGAAATCGACACCGTCATCGGCTCTTCCAACGTCTTTGCCCACGAGACCGCCCTCTATGCCGAGGACAACATGACCTTGGGCGACATCTTCCGCATCAATGCGGGCTTGCATTATTCGACCTTCACCGTCGAAGGCAAGACCTATCAAAGCCTGCAGCCACGCCTTAGCGCCAGCGTCATGCTGGCCTCCAACCTCTCGCTCAAGGCGGGCTATGCCTATATGACACAATACGTCCACCTGCTGTCCAACAGCAGCCTGAGTCTGCCTACCGACCTCTGGGTGCCCGTCACCAAAAAGGTTGTCCCGATGAACGCCCATCAGGTTTCGCTCGGCGCCTTCTATGAGCTGCCACACCTGTTCGACATCTCTCTTGAAGGTTACTACAAAAAGATGGACAACCTGTTGGAGTACAAGGATGGCGCCTCGTTCTTCGGCTCGTCCGACACCTGGGAGAACAAGGTCTGCATGGGCAAAGGCTGGGCCTACGGCGTGGAGTTCCTTGTGCAGCGCAGCTTCGGCAAAACGACGGGATGGGTTGGCTACACCTGGGCGCACTCCAAACGCAAGTTCGACCGCGAGGGCATGGAAATCAACGAGGGCAAGGTGTTCCCCGCCAAATACGACCGTCGCCACGACCTCAGCATCACCGTACAGCATAAGTTCAACGACCGCTTCGACATGAGCGGCACCTGGGTCTTCAGCAGTGGCAACTGCGGCACGCTCGGGACACAAATTTACGAAGGCCTGCCCGATGAATGGGGCTACATCCCCTCCATCAACGCCTTGGAGCGCAACAATTTCCGCATGGGCAACTACCACCGCCTTGACCTTAGCATGAACTTCCACAAGCAGAAGAAACACGGCATCCGCACCTGGAACATCAGCGTCTACAATGCATACAACCACAACAACCCATGGGTTGTCTACACCAGTTACCAATGGGACGAAGCCACCCATTCAGAGCACAAAGCGCTGATGCAGGCGAGCATCTTCCCGATCATTCCGTCAGTCTCTTATGGTTATAAATTCTAATTATTTAAACCCTGACCGCTGACCCTGACCCAAACCATCGAACGGTCATGGTCTGGGTCAACGGTCTGGGTCAAAACACATAAAACAATGAAAACAAACATCATAACCCTTATCACAATAGCCACTGCATTATTCCTCACCTCTTGCGAGAAAGAGATACCATTCAACGGCGAGCAGACCGACTCCCGACTGGTCATCAACAGCATTGTGGAACCCGGGCAGCAGGTCAATGCCTACATCAGCAGGAGCTATTTCTTCTTGGACCCTGCCAACACCGCAGCGCCTGACGACCTCGTGGCCTCGCTATACGTGAACGGCAACCGCATCGGCGAGTTGACGCCGGGATTTGACACCATTTGGGAGTTGTACTGGCCTTACGACTACCATCTCATTCCCATCTATTACAACGACTATCGTCCGCAAGAAGGCGACATCGTGACCATCACCGCCTCAGCCAACGGATTTGAAGACGTGGAAGGCGCGACCAGCGCCCTGCCGAAAGTTTTGAATAGCCAAATGGAAGTGGAGGTGACACAATGGAATGCCGGGTATATTAGTCACTTTAACTACGATACCCAAGAATACGAAACAGACAGCAGTATTTGGGATGTTGGAGGGTATTTAAACTTGACTTTCACCATCACCGACCCTAATCCAGGGAAAACCGACTGCTTCAGACTCATCACGAGTAGAAACAGCAGCATGACCGTCGGCGACAACCGCCGTTACATCAGTTTCGACTATGACGACCCTATTTTCGAAGTAGGGATGACGGAGAATGATTTCTTCGACGCCAGCGACCTCGACACCCGCCCCGAAGGCGTGTTCACCGACAAACTGTTCGACGGGGGATCCTATCGCATCAAAGTGAAAGTCTGGTTTAATTGCGAGTTGGCCGAAGACTTCGATCCTGAATTCTACCGGGTGCCTTTCATGGTGGAGCACCTCTCGAAGGAATACTACAACTACCTGAACACCTGCGACCAGGGCGACGAGGCCTTGCAGATCTATGCCGAGCCCATCCACACCTATTCCAACGTCACCAACGGCTATGGCATCGTGGGTGGTCGGGCGGTCGACGTGTTATGGGTTGACTTGCCGATACAACGGTAAGTGAAAAAAACTGGGGTTTTGCATTTTGTTTTCCCGATTCTTTGCTAAATTTGCAGTCTTCAACCAATTAAAACACTGCATTATGGACTTAACAAACATTTTAGGCGCCTTGACAGGCAATGAAGCCGCCAGCGCCATCTCGCAAAACCTTAAAATTGACCAGAAACAAGTGTCGTCCGTCATCACTGCCGCCTTGCCTTTCCTCTTGGGTGCCATGCAGAAAAACGCCTCATCGCAGGCTGGCGCGGCCTCGTTGGCCGACGCCCTCGGCTACCATGCCGGCAATGCGGGCAACATCGTTGACAACCTGAAGTCCGCCGACCTTGTCGACGGTAAGAAAATCTTGAGCCACATCTTTGGTGGCAACCTGTCGTCAGTGCTTAACGGCATCTCGAAGAACACAGGCGTCGGCTCCAACCTTGTCGGTTCCATCCTCGCCTCCATCGCTCCGAGCCTGCTCGCCCTCTTGGGCAAAGGCCAACAGAGCAGCGGCACCAACGCAGCCGGCTTGGAGAGCATGCTGGGCACCATCCTCGGCGGCATGACGTCGAGCGGCAAAAGCAGCACAGGCGGCCTCGGCAGCATCCTGGGCGGCCTTGGGAGTATTTTTGGAAAATAAACAACCTCTTTAAAGAGTATTCCATCGAATGGAAAACTCTGCTAAAATCGAATCACTATGAAAGA
The DNA here is from genome assembly GCA_045132275.1 of Candidatus Limimorpha sp. Lineage (GTDB taxonomy): Bacteria > Bacteroidota > Bacteroidia > Bacteroidales > F082 > Limimorpha. Next base: position 79,137 of record JBGURY010000012.1, on the reverse strand, counting down.
GTTTTTCCCGCCATTCAAAAAAGCGGCATTAATGGTTCTATCCATTTTTGTTCTATGCGTTTTGGGAACGACACAGTTGGACGCGCAGTCTTATATCACTATTGGGGATTTGTATTATCAAATCAATGAAGATGGGGTTTCTGCCACATTAATAGGCCCTGTTGAAGGCACCGAAATGCAGGGGGAATTAAGCATCCCGACAACCATCAACTACAATGGAAAAGACTATATCATAACCGTAATTGGGAAAAACTCTTTCATATCGTGTAGCAGTCTGACAGGTCACTTAACCATACCCAATACTATCATCTCCGTTCGCGAAAACGCGTTCCTTGGATGTAGCGGTTTGACATCTTTAGAACTTGGCAACTCATTAGACACGATTGGACCCGCCGCATTCTATGGTTGCAAGGGCTTTACCGGATCGCTGACCATTCCCAATTCAGTGAGGGTCATCGAGACCGCAGCATTCTATGGTTGCAAGGGCTTTACCGGCGCTTTGAATTTCGGAAACGGCTTGACACACATCGAAGATGCAACGTTTTATAAGTGCAACGGGTTTACCAGTTTGAACTTAAGCGATGCCGTGACTGTCATCGGCACTTCCGCGTTTTGGGGCTGCTCCGGTTTTGCCGGCTCGCTGACCATCCCCAACTCCGTGACGGTTGTCAAACCTAACGCCTTCCATAATTGCAGCGGGTTTACAGGCAAGTTGACGCTTGGCAGCGCATTGGAAAGCATTGGTGGGGAGACCTTCTATAACTGCAGCGGGTTTACCGAAGTCATTTCCTTGGCCACAGTACCGCCAACGTTTTCGTTTGAAGATGTGTTCGCGGGAGCCAACTGCACCCAACTAACCGTTCCTTGCGGTTGCGTCGCCGCCTACCAAAACTCCGAGTGGCATGATTACTTCACCACCATCATCGATGATTGTAATAGTGTACCGGAGCTTGATGGGACGATGGCAACCGTTTATCCCAACCCAACCAGTGGAACACTTGAAATCAAGGCCGAGAACATCGAAGCCATCAGTATCTACAATATGTTAGGAGAAATGCTGTTTGAAACCTCAACAAGCGGCAACCGTTTCAAATACGATTTCAGTCCGCATAACGTCGGGGTTTATCTCGTTAGAATCCAAACTGGAAAAGGAACAGTGACAAAACGGGTTGTTGTAGAATAAAAAAAGGCGGTGAAATCACCGCCTTTTTTCATTCAATAATCGTCATCTCGTCAATCAAGTGCCCCGCTCCGGCGAACTTGTCGATGATGAAGAGCACGTAACGGATATCGACACTGATGTTGCGACAGATGTCGGGGTCGTAGATGAGGTCGCTCATCGTGCCTTCCCAGCAACGGTCGAAATTGAGGCCGAGGAGCTGACCGTCGGCGTTCAAGATCGGGCTGCCCGAGTTGCCACCCGTAGTGTGTACGCTGGCCGTAAAGGCCACGTGCATGGTGCCGTCCTTGTCGGCATAACGACCATAATCCTTGTTGTTATACAACTCCTTCAGGCGAGGCTCCACCACATAGTCATAGATGTCGGGGTTCTCCTTCTGCATGATGCCCTCAAGCGTGGTGAAATGCTTGTATTTCATGCCGTCTTTCGGACGGAAGCCTTCCACCTTACCATAGGTGACACGCAGCGTGAAGTTGGCGTCAGGGAAGAGGCGCTTGTCGGGCTGCATCTCCATCTGTCCTTTCATATAGACACGTTGCAGACGGGCATTGTCCTTGTTGAGGCTAGAGATGTTGGGATAAACCTCCGACATATAAAAACCGATCAGGTTCTGGTAGACCTTCATGGCCGGATCGTTGGCCAGTTTCTTGGCGTCCTTGACCTTGAAGTCGTCCAGCAACGCCGTCACCTTGGCTTGGTCAGTGAACATCGTCTTGTCGAAGAGCTTGTCGACATAGCTGTCCACGTCCTTGATGTCGTTGAGGAACGAAGGACGGAAATCGGCGGGCTGGGCCTTCAGGTACTCCTTCAACAGCATCTTGGCCACGTCGCGGTCGATGGGCTCGTAATAGTCCTTGTAGAAACTCGGGATGGCGGTTTTCAAGTTGGCCACCATCTGGTCGACTTTGTCCTGCGGCGTGTCCTTGTCCACCTCCGAGAGGCGGGCGAAACGGCCAGCGAAGCTGACCAGCTCGATACGCAGCCCGGCCTCGGTGAGATAAGTATAAGCCAGCTCGTAAGGCTCAAGATCCTTATAGTTCTTCTTGAAGTTTTTCAGCAGGTTGACGTACATATAACGGTTGCGCGCGGCCATGGCCCAATCCTGGAAGTCCTTCTCAAAGGCCTCTTTCTTCTCCACGCCGTGGAAGTGGTTGATGCCCTCGGTGACGCCCATCCACTTCTTCCAACCGTTGCCGATACCGGCGTGCTTGGAGGCATACTGGATGCGCACTTTGGGGTCTTGCTCCTGATATTGGTTGTAGATGTCGAGCACCTTGCCGCGTAAGTCGACGGTGATGGGGTCGATGAGGTTGGCCTCCTGGTCGACAGCCACGGCAGGCAGATACTCGTTGGTGCGGGCAGGATAGCCGAACACGAAGGCGAAGTCGCCTTCCTCGGCGCCCTTCAGCGAGATGTCGAGGTGCTTGGCGGGCTTGTAAGGCACGTTGTCCTTGTCGTATGCCGCCGGATGTCCGTCCTTGTCGGCATAGACACGGAAGACGGAGAAGTCGCCCGTGTGGCGAGGCCACACCCAGTTGTCGGTGTCGCCGCCGAACTTGCCGATGTTGCTCGGCGGGCAACCCACGAGGCGCACGTCGGTGAAGACCTCGTTGAACAGCACATAGTATTCGTTGCCCAGGAAGAAGGGCTTGATGCTGACTTTGTAGGGCGTCTGCTTCTCAAGGTCGGCGATGAGTTTCTTCATGTTCTCGTCCACCTTGGTTTGACGTTCGTTTTCGTCCATGTCGGGCGTGATGTTGAAGAGCACCTTCTCGGTCACGTCGCGCATCTCGCGCAGGAAAATGACGCTGAGTCCAGGGCAGGGCAGCTCCTCTCCCCTGTTCATGGCCCAGAAGCCGTTGGTGAGGTAGTCATGCTCCACCGAACTGTGTTTTTGGATGTAGTCGTAGCCGCAGTGGTGGTTGGTGAGCAGCAGGCCTTGGTCGCTGACGATCTCGCCCGTGCAGCCGCCGCCGAAGAGCACAATGGCGTCCTTCAAACTGCTGTGGTTGATGCTATAGATGTCGTCGGCGGTGATTCTCATGCCCATCTCCTGCATCTCTTTCTCGTTGTATTGCAGTAACATGGGGATCCACATGCCTTCGCCGGCTCTCGCGATGCCTAAAGCAAGTATGAGAATTAAGGTAGTTAAAGAAATCCTTTTCATATGAATTATTGTTTCGCTTATGGCTTAAAGCCAATGGCCTATGGCAGTCCCTCATTTTGGGCAAGCCATAGGCCATAAGCCATAAGCCATCGTTAATTATTCCAGTCCGTGCCAGGTATCGGTGGCGTCGAAGTCGATCTCCTTGCATTGGGTGAGGATGGCGGGGCAGTTGCTCACGCGATAGTATTTCTCGCCTTGTTGCTGCACCACGTCAACGCTGCGCCACGGGGTGTCGTAGCCATCGCTATAGAGCTGGAGGTGGATCACATAGCCCTTCAGCATTTGTGAGCGCTCGTCGCTCTTGGTGGGGTCTTTACGCAAACGGATGGTGTAAGGCTTGTTGGGGTTATAACCGTTCGAGGGCTTGGCGCCTTGCAACATGGCGGCGACCAGATAAGGACGGGCATAGCTGTCGTTTTCACGATAGAGCTCGTTCAGACGGCGGGTCACCGACGACAGGTTGATATCGGTGTTGCAGAGCGCGAGGCATTGCTGACCGACGGACTTGTCGTGACGGTAAATCTCCATAGCCGCGAGTTGCACAGCCACAGCGCCTTCGGGGGTGATGCCGTATTCGGCTTGGAAGGCCTGGAATTCTTCCAGCGTGGTGGGGAATTTCTCGAAGGTCACCTTTTCGGCGAAGGTCTTCGAAGCCACCTTACTGGCGCCTTGGGTGGCGGCCTCTTTGGCTTTCTTGCCAAGACCACGGATTTGAGCGTTGGCGGTGACAGTGCCAAACACGAGCACAACGGCCATAGCCATTGCGGCGATGAGGTTCGTTTTTTTCATCTTGATAAGGTTTTAGTGAATACTTATGTTGTTTTGTTTGTAATTCGGCGATTAACCTTGCAAAAGTAATGCCTTTTTTGAAAAAAACAACAAAAACAGCGCTATTTATTCGGACCAGTCCCAAAAATAGAAGAAACTCACCACGCGGCAGAACAGCTCGCGATACCATGTTTGCTTCAACTCGAGGTCGACGTCGCGGGTGCGGCTGCGGAACACATGGATCTTGTAGAAAAAGTTATGGGCCCGCCATTCATGCACCTGCGACTCTATGTCACGTTGGTTGACAGCCATCTCAGCCGGCACCTCATCGCAGAGCTCTTTCAAAAAGTCGCGCATGGCCTGCTTGCTCTTGACGAGACACGAGTCCAAAATATGCGTGTTGGTGGGGGATGCTATGACTCTATTCAGCAGGTTTGAAGACATGGCGTTGCGTGAGCATGAGAATGAAAGCGAGCAAGGCGCCCAGCACGTCGGAGATGGTCATCGATGCCCAAACACCCGTGAGACCGTTACCGCCCACGTTGATGAAGAGCGGCGGGATGAGGTAGATCATCGGGGCGAGGAAGAGCACCTGACGCGAAAGGCTGGTGACGATGGCGATCCAGGGCTTGTCGATGCTCTGGAAGAAGTTGGAGTTGGTGATGGTGAAGCCCACCAAAGGGAACATCACCAAGATGAAGCGCATGGCGGGGATGCCGATTTGTATGAGGTCCTCCTCTTTGGTGAAGAGGCGCAGCATGGCATGAGGCAACGTCAAGGCGAGCACAGCGCCGACGAAGCCTATCAACACGTTGATTTTCATTGTCAACGTGTAGACCTCTTTCAGGCGCAAGGGATGTCCCGCACCGTAGTTGTAGCCCGCTATGGGCTGCATGCCCTGGCAGAGACCCAAGATGAGCATCACAATGAGGCTGGCGAAGGTGTTGACCAGTCCGTAGGCTCCCACGGCCAAGTCACCACCATGACGGATGAGCTGGTTGTTGAGCAGGGCCACCACTGCCGAGGCGGCGAGGTTCATCGAGAAGGGACTCATGCCGATGAGCAGGATGTTGCGGAAGATGTAAAACTTAGGCTTCCAAGCATGGCGGCGGAAACGGATGAACGAGCTCTTCTTGAGGAAATGCCATACCGCCAAGACGCCTGTGAACGTCATCGAGATGGTGGTGGCCCATGCCGCGCCCGCGATGCCCCAGTCAAGGACATAGATGAAGAGCGCGTCCAAGAAAATATTGAGGATGGCTCCACCCGCCATGATCCACATCGATTTCTTGGGATAGCCCGTGGCGCGTATCAGACCAGTGAGGTTGAACGACAGCGTGGTCATAAACATACCAGGCAACACGATGACCATATACTCGCGGGCATAGGCGATGGTATCGGCAGAGGCGCCGAAAGCCGTCAGGATGCGATCCATGAAGAGATAGCCGCCCGTGACGAAAAGGAAACCGAAGAAAAACGTCAGCAAGAGACTGTTGCCCAAGATGTCCTCGGCCCATTTGTAGTCTTTCTTACCCAAGATGATGGACATACGGGCAGCCGAACCGGCGCCCACCAAAGAGCCGAAAGCGTGGATGATGTTCATGATGGGCATGGTGATGGCCAAGCCAGCGATGGCCAAAGCCCCCACATACTGCCCCAAAAACACGCGGTCGACGATATTATAGATGGAGGCGATGATATGGCTGATGATGCTCGGAAGCGCATAGATCCACAACAGCTGTCCGATATTGCGCGTCTCCAATTCCCTTGTCCTGTCAATTTGCTCCATGGTTACCTGTTTTACCCATATTTGCCCCGAAAAAACGAGGGTGCAAAAGTAGTAAAAAAACCGTGTTCCCAATCCAAAAGATTTACGTATTTTTGCAGCTTCTTTGCCGCAACCTCAAAAAAGGGGACCGCATTGTGACGAAGATAATACAACGTGATGAAAATCAGATTGTTGAAAATACTTTGGTTGTTCGTGTTTTGTCTGGTGGCCAACAATTGTTGTGTGTCGTCGGACAGCGATAGGATTGTCAAAAAGTTGAACAGCCTGGAGAGCGCCCTGCCCATGCCCTACCATGAGCGGCTCGACAAGGTGGTGCAATCCTACGCCACCAAAGCCCTCCCCGACGCCTTTCTGGTGAGTGAGCCTTTCCTCGACTCGGCCTTGGCCCTGCGCGGCATGCCAAAGGAGATGAAATACCTGCCCTTGGCATTGAGCGCGATGCGCACCGACTATGCCATTGGCGACCGCTGTGGCGTTTGGAGCCTGCCGCCATTGGTGGCCATGCGTTATGGCCTCACCGTCGACGAACGGCGTGACGAACGCTACGCCATACAGGCCTCCACCAACGCCGCCCTCGACTATCTCAAAGACTTGTACCAGCAATACGGCGACTGGTGGTATGCCATCTTGGCTTACACCAACAGCCCCAATGCCTTGCATCACGCTTTGGACCGCAACGGCGACGACCTCCCGCTCTGGGACTTCGACCAACGCGGCTTGATGCCCGACACCCACATCATCGGCAACCTCATCGCCTGCGTCTACACCTACGAAGGCGTTGAAAGACCCGCCGTCAAGAACGCCCGTATCGTGGAGCCCGTCGAGAGACCCCGACCCGCAACCAACAAGGTCGTGGAGCCTGTCGAAACGACCAAAAACAACACCGACTCCTCGACCCTGCAATCCACCCAAGGGACCAAGAAAGACACAGGCTCGAAGAAAAACACGGGCACCAGCACCCAAAAATACAAAGTGAAAAAAGGCGACACGTTGAGCCGCATCGCCTCGAAGTACCACGTCACCGTCAAAGACCTGAAGCGGTGGAACAACCTGAAAAACGACAAAATCCGTGAAGGACAAACACTAATCATCAAGAAATGAAAGCCATTCGCGTCTTAATATTCATCTTTTCCGTTATCATCCTGTTGGGAGTCACCTGGCTCTTCTTCCCTTCTGAGGGCTTGGCCGTCGGGGGGCTGACGCTGCGCTTCCCCTCCTTCGCCGAAGACTCGGCACCCGCCAAAGAGGAAGTCGACGTCGACGATGTGCTGCACAAGGTGAACAAAAGCTTCGAGATGACTGTCTCCGACAATCTCTTGGACAGCATGCGCTTCTTCCGCGACTACCTGAAAGAGAATCCCAACCGCATCTATCTTCCTGAAGACGACTACACCTACTTCGACCCGTTGTTCAAACAGTTAGAGAACGCGCAAGCCTCGGGCAAGACCTACCGCATCATGCACTATGGCGACTCGCAGATCGAGATGGACCGCATCACGTCGGTGTTGCGCCAAGATCTGCAGGAACTCTTCGGCGGCTCGGGACCCAACATGATCCCCGCCGTGCAGCCCGTGGCCACCATCTCGGTGTCGCAACACGCGTCAGGCCTCAGCCGCTATGCCGTCTATGGCGACGCCACCAACCCACGTGCCTCTCACAACCGCTACGGCGTGATGACACAGTTCAGCCAGGTGGCGGGAGGCGGCTCGGTGACCTTCAACCGCACCAACCACTCGCAGGCCTATGACAAGGCCAAAAACATCTCGCATGTCTCGGTGCTGTTGGGCAAAAACAGCCCTGGCTTCACCGCCACGCTGAAATGCGACACCCTCAACGTCGAGCCCAAGACGCTGGATGCCTACGAAGGCGTCTCTCTCATCAGCTGGGACCTGCCCGCCAACATCAAGAGAGGCACCATTAACTTCAAGGGCAATGCCGAGATCTACGCCATCCTCCTCGACGGCGAGCCGGGCGTGGCTGTCGACAACGTGGCCCTGCGCGGCTGCGCTGGCAACATCTTCACCCGCATCAACGAAGCCACCATGCAACAGTCGTTCGACCTCTTGAACACGAAGCTGATCATCATGCAGTTTGGCGGCAACCGCATGCCGAGCATCACCTCGCTTAAGAACATACCGCCCTATATCACCGAACTCGAGAAACAAGTCGACTACCTGAAACATGTCGCCCCGAAAGCCACGCTGCTCTTCATCGGCCCCGCCGACATGGGACGCAGCTACAACGGCAAGATGGGCACCTGGCGCTGCCTGCCCGAGCTGAATGACTCGCTCCGCGCCATGGCCTTACGCAACGACGTGGCCTATTGGGATATGTTCCACGTAATGGGCGGCGAAGGGTCGATGGCCCAATGGGTGAAACACAAACCCGCCCTGGCCGGCCCCGACTACATCCACTTCACCTTCAAGGGCGCGCAAGAGATAGGAACCGACCTAGCCAAATCGTTCACCACTTACTACGACTTCTACAAGCTGCGCCAACGCGTGCCGAGCAACAAAGTCATCGAGTTCGTCAACCTCGACCAGCGCGAAGACTCCATCCGCACGGCAGGCCGTATCAAACTGCCCACCTATAACCCCTACGGAACCAAGAAGAAATGAGAAGACTGCTGATTGCCATAGGGTTGCTCCTTGTCTGCCAATGGGCCGCAGCGCAAAACCTGCCTCTGATGAAGCCCATCGACGACCGCTCCTTCGCCCATTTTGAGCGCAACCACCTTGTCTTCCCCGGCGACAGCGTGGCCATGGAGCGTTTCTTCCAGAAGATGGACTCCGTCGTCTTTCTCGGCAAAGGCAACGTGAGCATCATGCACATCGGCGGCTCGCACGTGCAAGCCGGCGTGTTCACCCAGCAGTTCCGCGACAACCTGCTCAGCATCGGCACCGACATGATCGGCGGACAAAACTTCGTCTTCCCCTTCACGGCAGGCGGCACCAACAACCCGTCGCATTTCATGGTAAACTCGACAGGCGCATGGTCCTACACCCGCAACGCCGTAAGCAAGGACACCGACAGACGCATGGGCTTGGCCGGCGCCGCCATCACCACCACCGACCCTAAAGCCTCCGTCACCATCATCAGCCGCTCGCGCCGTCCCAGCTATCTGACACCCTCCTACGATTTCAACAAGGTAACCCTCATCGGCTTCTCCGAGCCCAACAAAGTGGTGCCTGTGGCCAGCCTCGACGGCGTCACCCTGCGCGGACAATATGACGAATCCCAGTCGGCCTATATCTTCGACCTGCCTCGCTACTCCGACTCCATCCGCTTCTTCTTCGAGTCCATGCCGGGCGAGTTCACGCTACAAGGCGTGCTGCTGGAGAACGGGACATCGGGCATCAGCGTGCATACCGTAGGCGTCAACGGCGCCAGAGTGACCTCCTACCTGCGTTGCGACGACTTCGAGCGCGACCTCAAACTTATCCGCCCCGACCTTATCATCTTCGGCATCGGCATCAACGACGCGGCGGACGACAGTTTCGACAAGCAGACGTTCAAACGCAACTACGGCGAGCTTATCCGTGTCATCAAGCGCGTCAACCCCGACTGCGCCCTGCTCTTCTTGAGCAACAACGACAGCTACAAGCGCGTGAAGGTGAAAAGGAAGACCCGCTATGAGGTGAACGTCAACGGCCGTATCGTCGAAGAGGCCTTCTTGGAGATGGGCAAGGAGCACAACGCCGCCGTGTGGGACCAGTTCGACATCATGGGCGGGCTGCGCTCGATGCAGGACTGGGAACACGCCGGGCTGGCACAGAAAGACAAGGTGCACTTTACCGTGGAGGGCTACAAACTGCTTGGCGACCTGCTCTACAACGCACTGATAGAAAGCTATATACAACACGTGAAATCCAACCCTAAACAGTAACGATGGAGAACTTCGCCCATATAGCCTTGGATTTCCTGACCCACCTTTTCTCGTTCGACAAGGCCCAGCCGCTGCTGTTCACGCAGTTCTATTTCTGGGCTTTTTTCGCCCTCGTGTTCGCCGTGTTCTGCCTTGTGAAGAACAGATGTCTGCTGCGTAACATCTTCCTGTTTTTCGTCAGCCTCTTCTTCTATTACAAGACCAGCGGACTCTTCGTTCTCATCCTGATTTTCATCACCCTATATAACTACTTCGCGGCCCGATGGATGCATACGCGAAAGAAGACGGGCACTCGCAACACGGTGCTCGCCCTCAGCGTCATCGTCAACCTGTCGATTCTGTTCTACTTCAAGTATGCCTATTTCATTACCGATGTGGTCAACAACCTGACGGGCTTGGAGTTTCGTGTGTTCGACGTGTTCTCGTGGGTGGGCAACGAAATCACCCGGTCGAACCGTTTCAGCGTCGATGCCATCCTTTTGCCGGTGGGCATCTCGTTCTATACCTTCCAGGCCATCAGCTACATCATGGACGTCTACCGCAGGCGCATCAAGCCCGTCCGCAACATTTTCGACTTCGGCTTCTATGTCAGCTTCTTCCCGCAGCTGGTGGCGGGTCCCATCGTGAGGGCCAACGAGTTCATCCCGCAGCTTCACAGGAAATACTACCTCAGCCGCAAGCAGTTCGGCATCGCCGTCTTCTGGATCATGAACGGCTTGGTGAAGAAAATCGTCTTGAGCGACTACATCGCCGTCAACTTCATCGACCGTGTGTTCGACCAGCCGCTGCTCTACACCGGCTTCGAGAACCTGATGGCCTTGTTCGGCTATTCGTTGCAGGTCTACGCCGACTTCTCGGGCTACACCGACATCGCCATCGGTGTGGCCATGCTGATGGGCTTCTACCTGCCTAAAAACTTCAACTCGCCCTATAAGGCCAAGAGCCCTGGCGAGTTCTGGAAACGCTGGCATATGTCGCTCTCGCGCTGGCTGCAGGACTATCTCTACATCCCGTTGGGCGGCAACCGCAACGGCACCTTCGGCTCGTTCTGCATCATCATCATGATAGCCGCCATCGCCGTGTTCCTCTCGGGCAGCTGGTGGGTCGGCCTGGGTGTGGGCGTCGTGACGGTCATCCTCGTTCTGCTGGCCGTCTTCAGGCCCAGCTCACGTAAGACCATCACCACCGAGATCAACCGCATGAACACGATGCTTCTTGGCGGCCTGTGGCATGGTGCCTCGTGGAACTTCATGATTTGGGGCGGCTTGAACGGCATCGGCATGCTGTTCCATCGTTTTTGGAAAGACTGGAGCGTCTACGGCCGAACTTTGTTCCTTATGGCGGTCTCCTTCGGCCTGCGTGTGCTGTGTGTCTATGTGCCACAACCCGTGTTCAACGTACTCTTCGTCTGGTGTCTTATCGCACTGGCGGGCAACATCATACGGATGCTATACAACCTCTTCGGCGGCAAGAAGGCGTGGCAGTGGCTGCAGGACGCTTGGGCCATCTTCCTGACCTTCACCTTCATCACCTTCACCCGACTCTTCTTCCGCAGCGGCTCCAACCTCGACCCCGCCGTGGCCAACGAGACCGCATGGAACACCGCCAAGAACATGGTCAACCAGATGGGTGGACGTTGGAATGTGAACCAGATTCCAGAAATCGCATGGCACTATCGAAACGTGTTCATCCTCATCGTGATAGGCATGATTATCCATTGGCTGCCTGAAAAGTTCAAGCGGCGTTACCGTCTCTGGTTCGCCAAGATGCCCATCCCTGTGATGATCCTGGTATGCGTTATCATCGTCTTCGTGATCTACCAGTTCATCACCGCCGACTTACAGGCGTTTATCTATTTCCAATTCTAATTTTTGATAATTAGCATCTAACCGAATGAATCCGAAATCATCCGATTCATTTCGGATTGATTCGGGTCTATTCGGTTAGAGATTAATGCGTCAAAATCTCCAGTCCCGTCTCAGTCATAAGGAAGGTGTGCTCCCATTGGGCTGAGGGCAGCTCGTCTTCGGTGATGACGGTCCAGCCGTCGGCGCTGTCGATGAAGACCTTCCACGTGCCCATGTTGATCATCGGCTCGATGGTGAAGACCATGCCGGGGACGAGCAGCATGCCCGTGCCTTTCTTGCCATAGTGCAGCACCTCGGGCTCGTCGTGAAACTTCAGTCCCACGCCATGGCCGCAGAGGTCGCGCACCACGCTAAAACCGTTCTTGTGGGCGTGCTGCTGGATAGCGTTGCCGATGTCGCCGACAAAGCCGAAAGGCTTGGCGGCCTCCATGCCGATCTCGAGGCACTCCTTGGCCACATCGACCAGCTTCTGCTTGCGGGCTGTGGTTTGTCCGATCACATACATACGTGAAGCATCGGCATAAAAACCATTTAAAATGGTAGTGCAATCCACGTTGACAATGTCGCCTTCCTTGAGGATCTCCTTGGCCGAAGGAATGCCGTGGCAGACCACCTCATTAATGGAGACGCAAACGCTCTTCGGGTAACCCTCATATCCCAAAGTGGCCGGTATAGCGCCATGCTCGATGGTGTAGTTGTGGACGAGCTCGTCGATTTCCAACGTGCTCATGCCTGCATGGATCTTCTCACCCACGAGGTCAAGGATAGCCGTGTTGATGACACCGCTCTTCCTGATGCCTTCAATCTCTTCGGGAGTACGGATCAAGGTGCGCTTGGGCACCATCACGCCTTTGGCCTCCAACGCCATCACTCTTCTATCCAATGCTGTCGGTTCCTGTCCGGCCGGGACACGCCATCTCTTACGCCTGGTAAACATATCACTTTGATTTGGACTGCAAAAATACGGTTTTTTATTTTGCTATGACAATGCCTAACCTCTCATTTATCTGCTTGCGGATGTCGTCGAGGTCTTTCTTCTGCTTCAGCAGGATGAATTGGTCGTCGGGGTCGGCGGCGGCTTTCAATTGTTCTTCAACGGCCTTGCGCCGATCCTCGATGATAAGGTCCTTGTAACGGTAAAGCGACGACAACACCGTTACTCTCAGCATGTTTTCCTCCCTTTTGACATTAATACCGAACTTGTGCCATTGGTCAAGTTTATATGGCGTCGAGAGCAAATCGGCGGCCAACAGGGCGATGGTCTCGTCCTCATGCGAGACAAAGAAGGAGTCGTCGGGGATACGGCCTTCGTCGAGGGCGTGGTCGAAGATGTCGAAGATCTTCTTGTTGACGGCGTTGGTAAACTGAAAGTCGTCCATCTTGATGTCGTCAATAATCAATTGAGCCACGGAAACTTGTTCGTAGACGGTATCGCCGTTCTCGTCAACACGCTCATCCACGATCATCTCCTTTCCGTACATCAGCAACAGCTTCACCAACTCACGCTCTTGGTAATAACCCGCAGGCAACTGCTCCTCCACGTTTTCCTGCTGTTGGGGCGGTGTCGTGGTGTCGGTCTCGGGAACCACATTGTCGTCAATCCCCAAGGTCTTCTTCAACTTGGCCCTCAGGATCTTGTTCAGCTCGTTGGTGAGCGTCTGCTCGGGCATATCCAAGATGCGACTGCACTCCTTCACATAGGTGATACGGAAGATGCTGTCGGGAATGACGGAGATGGTCTCCACGATGTCGCGAATCACCTGTCCTCGCTTGATAGGATCGTTTTCGGCATCCTTCAGCAGCAGCTCGGTCTTGAAGCGGATGAAGTCTTTGGCGTTCTCTTTCAGATAGTTGCTTACATACTCCACCGAGAACTCCTTGCCGAAGGTGTCGGGGTCGTGCTCGGGAGGCAGCACCACCACACGCACGTTCATTCCCTCGGAGAGGATCATGTCGGTGCCGCGCAGGGCAGCGTGGACACCCGCCGCGTCGCCGTCGTAGAGCATGGTGATGTTTTTCGTATAGCGCTTAACGAGGCGTATCTGCTCCATCGTCAGCGAGGTGCCGCTGCTGGCCACCACATTCTCGATGCCGATCTGGTGCATGCGTAACACGTCGAAATAACCCTCCACCAGGATGCACTCGTCATTTTTGGCGATGGCGTTTTTGGCGAAATAGATGCCGTAAAGCGTCTGCTTCTTGTCGTAGATCTCCGACTCGGGCGAATTCTGGTATTTTGGGCTTTTCTTGTCGTTGGTGAGGATACGTCCACCGAAACCGATGACACGTCCCGTCAGGTTGTGGATGGGGAACATCACGCGGCCGTGATAGCGGTCGTAGAGACCTTTCTGTCCTTTGAGGGATAGACCTATCTGCTCCAACAGCTCGTCGGCATAGCCGTTCTGCTTGGCGTGCTTCGTGAAGGCATCCCATTCGGCAGGGCTGTAGCCGAGGTGGAACTTTTCGATGATAGGATCAAAATAGCCGCGTTCACGAAAATACTCCAAGCCGATGGTCTTGCCTTCCTCGGTGTTCCACAGCGTGTCGACGAAATACTTGTCAGCGAACTCGTTGATGTTGAACATCTTCTCGCGGAGGCTCTGCTGCATGATCTCCTCGGCGGTCTGCTCCTTCTCTTCGATCTTGATGTTGTATTTCTTGGCCAAGTAACGCAAGGCCTCGGGATAGGTGTAGTGCTCGTGCTCCATGAGGAACTTGGCCGAGTCGCCCGCCTTGCCGCAGCCGAAGCATTTGAAGATGTTTCGGGCGGGATTGACGCTGAACGAGGGGGTCTTCTCGTTGTGAAAAGGACACACGCCCCACAGGTTCGTCCCCTTCTTTTTCAGCGTGACGAACTCGCCCACAACCTCCTCGATACGAGCGGCTTGCAGGATCTGCTCAACTGTCTCCCTTGGTATGGCCATCGTGTTGTTTTGTGTTGCAAAACTACGAAATTAATTCCTACTTTTGCAAAATCTAATCACGAACCCATGAAATTCCATCGTTTTGCATTTTTCGTTCTTAGCCTGATATGCTTCGGCTGCGCCGAACCACCCACTGCCACCGAAGAACCTGTCGCGGATTACATCCAATACGTCAACCCCATCATCGGGACCAACGGCATGGGGCACACCTTCCCTGGGGCTTGCGCGCCCTTTGGCATCGTACAATTGAGTCCCGACACCGACACCGTGCCACACAATATTGATGGCGTATACCAACCTCGAGTGTATGAGTACTGCGCCGGCTATCAGCATAAAGACAGCACCATTGTCGGCTTCAGCCACACCCATTTCAGCGGCACGGGCCATTCCGACTTGGGCGACATTCTGGTGATGCCCGTCACAGGAGAGATCAAGTTTAATCCAGGCACCCAGACCCACCCTGACGCTGGCTACCGCTCCCGTTTCAGCCATGACACGGAGGTTGCCGTGCCAGGATATTATGAGGTGTTTTTGCAAGACTACGGCATCAAGGCTCAGCTGACCGCCACGGAACACGCTGGCATCCACCGCTACACCTATCCCGCAGGCGAGGACGGCAGCATTATTTTGGACCTACAGCACGGCATCTACAACTACGACGGCAAGACCCTCTGGGCCAACCTCCGTGTGGAGAACGACACCCTGCTGACGGGCTACCGCATCACCAACGGCTGGGCGCGGACCAACTACACCTACTTCGCCATCAGCTTCAGCCAACCCATCGCCGACTACGGCTACCGAGAGTTGCAGAAACCCAAATACAACGGCGGCTGGGGCAAGTTCGACGTCAAGCACAACTTCCCCGAGATGACGGGGCGCAAGATTGTGGCGTATTTCACCTTCAACGACCCCCAAACCCTCGAGGTGAAAGTCGCCCTCGCCGCCACCAGCACCGAAGGCGCCCTGCGCAACCTCCATGCCGAGACCGACGGCCGAGACTTCGAGCAACTCCTGGCCGAGACCCAATCCAAATGGAACAAGGAACTCTCCATCCTGCAAGCGGAAGGCACCGAAGACCAGAAGGCCATGCTGTATACCTCGCTCTATCATACGATGATCAACCCCTCCATCTATATGGATGTGGACGGCCAATACCGTGGCCTCGACCACAACATCCACCAGGCCGAGGGCTTCACCAACTACACCGTGTTCTCCTTGTGGGACACCTACCGTGCCCTGCATCCGCTCTTCAATGTGCTGCAACCCCAGCGCAACGCCGACATGGTGGCTTCGATGCTGAAACATAGCGAGCAGAGCGTCCACGGACTGCTACCCGTGTGGTCGCACATGGGCAACGACAACTGGTGCATGATAGGCTATCACGCTGTTCCTGTCTTAGCCGACGCTTATGTCAAGGGCGTTGCCGACCAAAGCGACGCCATGCTGAAAGCCATGCAACGCAGTTCGACCTGCCCCTATTACGTCAACCTCGACGACTACCAAAGCCTGGGTTATGTGCCCTTCGACAAGAACAACGGCTGTGTCTCCATCACTTTGGAATACGCCTACGACGATTGGAGCATCTACCAAGCGGCGCTGAAAGCGGGCGACACCGAGATGGCTGAACGCTACCAGCGACGCGCCGCCAACTGGCGCAACACCTTCGACACCGAGCTGGGCTTCGCTCGTCCCAAGATGAGCGACGGTAGCTGGAAGACCCCCTTCAGCCTCTTCGACACCGAAGGCGAGGGCTTTGTGGAAGGCAACTCATGGGTGTATTCGTTCTATGTGCCGCAAGACGTGAAAGGTCTCATCGAGGCCATGGACGGCGACGCGCGGTTCATCCACAACCTCGACACCCTGTTCGTCATGCAGCTGCCGCCCGAGTTCTTCGAGAACACCGAGGACGTCACCGAGGAAGGCCTCATGGGCTGCTACAACCACGGCAACGAACCAGCGCATCATATCGCCTATCTCTATAACTGGACCTCACAGCCTTACAAGACCCAATACTGGCTCCGCGAGATCATGAACCGCTTCTACAAAAACAACATCGACGGCCTCTGCGGCAACGACGACTGCGGCCAGATGTCGGCGTGGTACATCTTCTCCGCCATGGGCTTCTACCCAGTCTGCCCAGGCAGTGACCAATATGTACTCGGTGCACCTTACCTGCCATACCTAAAGGTGAGGTTGGGCAATGGCAAGACCTTGGAGATCAAGGCGCCTGATGTCAGCGACGAGAACCGCTATGTGCAGAAAGTGACGCTTAACGGACAGGAAGTGAGCCAATTGTATCTCACCCACGAGCAGTTGACGCAGGGTGGGGAGTTGGTCTTCGAGATGGGTTCGGAGCCGAATCTTGAAAGAGGTTTGAAAGTGGAAGACAAGCCTTATTCGATGACAGAATGATTTTTCTTGCTATTTTTGCAGCAAAATAAAACACGATGAATATAGCCGCATTGGTATCGGGGGGCGTCGACAGCTCGGTGGTGGTGCCGCTGCTCAAGGAGCAGGGCTACGACCCGCACATCTTCTATATCAAGATCGGTATGGAGGGCAAGGAAGACCTGTCGAGTTGTCCGTCGGAGGAAGACATCGAGATCACGACCTATATCGCCAAGAAATATGGCTGCAAGTTCGACATCGTGGACCTGCAGCACGAGTATTTCGAGACCGTGGGAAAATATACCATGGAGATGGTGCGCAAAGGCCTCACGCCCAACCCCGACGTGATGTGCAACCGCTGGATCAAACTCGGCGCCTTTGAAGAGAAAGAAGGCCACAACTTCGACAAGATCGCCACGGGGCATTACGCCCGCTCGTGGGAGGACGAGAACGGCGTCTTCTGGCTCGGTACGGCGGCCGACACCTTCAAAGACCAGACCTATTTCCTGGGCCGTATCACCTACGCCCAGCTGAGCAAGGTCATCTTCCCCATCGGCGACCTGCCCAAGCCCGAGGTACGCCGACTGGCGGCACAATACAAGCTGCCGAGCGCTGAACGCCATGACAGCCAAGGCATCTGTTTCTTGGGAAAGATCAACTACAACGACTATATCCGTGAGTATCTGGGCGAGATGCCCGGCGACATCGTGGAGCTGGAGACAGGCAAGAAACTGGGGCGTCACAAGGGATTCTGGTTCCACACCATCGGACAGCGTAAAGGTTTAGGCCTCGGCGGCGGTCCCTGGTTCGTGGTGAAGAAAGACATCCCGAACAACATCGTCTATGTGTCGCAGGGCTACGACCCTGTGGCGCAGTACACCAACATCGTCCCCTTGGGCGACCTGCAGCCGATGAACCCCGCCTTGCGGTTCGTCGACGGACAGCGTGTCCGCTTCAAGATACGGCATCAGCCGGAGTTCACCTATGGTCACATCCGCCTCACGGAGCAGGGCGCCGACATCGTCTCGGAGGTGGCCATCTCGGGTGTGGCGCCTGGGCAGTTCGGGGTGGTCTATCATGAGGTGGAGCCGTTTGTGGTGGGAAGCGGTGTTATCCGTGAAACAGAAGAAGCGGTGGCGGGGTAAGGACTAGGCGGTGCAGAGGCGTTCTCTGTCGTCCCTATGGGACTGACTAAAGTCGGTGGTCTTGACTCGAAACACAGGGGCTTACACCGCCTGCATATAGATATACCGTCCCTACGGGACTTGGCAAAACACTAAACTATGGCAAACACGTTCACTAAACTAAACATTCACATCGTCTTCCACGTGAAGAGCACAAGTGTCTACTTACGGAGGGAGGACCTTCCTCTGGTCTTCGCATACATAGGAGGTGTTATCAAAAACATAGGCGGATATCCCGTCACTGTGGGCGGTGTCGACAACCATATCCATATCTTAGCCACTATGCCAAAAACCTTAAGCGTGTCAGACTTTGTAAAGACCATCAAGGCCAACAGCAGCAGGTGGGTAAAGACATTAGACGAATACTATAAGGCCTTTGCCTGGCAAGAAGGTTATGGCGCATTCTGTGTCAGCCCCTCGCTAATGAAAAAGACCATCCATTACATCGAAACACAAGAAGAACATCACCATAAAGAAACTGTCCGTGCTGAGTTCATCCGGTTCCTCAATGAGAACGGCATCGAATTCGACGAACGTTATCTCCTTTAACGAGTCCCGTAGGGACGACACACCCGTAAACAGGCGACGTGAGTCCCTGCCTAACAAAAAAACATATGAGCTCTATATCCGACCGAATCCTATACGAAGACAACCACCTCCTCGTGGTGAACAAGCTCCCCTCAGAGATCGTGCAGGGCGACAAGACGGGCGACGTTTGCCTCCTCGATGACGTGAAGGAATACATCAAGGTGAAATACGACAAGCCGGGCAACGTGTTCGCCGGCCTCGTGCATCGCATCGACAGGCCCGTGAGCGGTGCCGTCGTCTTCGCCAAGACGAGCAAGGCGCTCTCTCGCATGACCGTCAAGGTGAAAGACCGCGACTTCCGCAAGACCTATCTGGCCCTGGTGAAGAACCACCCGCCCAAGCAAGCCGACGTGTTGGAGGACTATATCGTCAAGAATGAGAAGATGAACAAATCGTTCGTCGTGCCTGAAGGCACCAAAGAGGCTAAACTGGCAAGGCTGAGCTATCGTGTGGTCGGAAAATCAGACACTTTCTATCTGCTCGAGGTAGAGTTGTTTACAGGACGCCATCACCAAATTCGTTGCCAGCTGGCGCACATGGGTTGCCCCATCCGCGGCGACCTGAAATACGGCTATCCGCGCAGCAATCCCGACGCCTCCATCAGCCTACACGCCTGGCGCATCGCCTTTGAGCATCCTGTGACGAAAGAACAAATAGAAGTGAAGGCGCCACTACCTGAAGCGGCGCCTTGGACGGCATTTCAACAGTTGTCAGATTGAACAACCGCGACAATCATTCTTCTGCTTTCGGCTCTTCGATGACCTCCGCCTGCACGTCTTCGACGGGTTTCTTGGAAGTCTCTTTGGCGACCTCTCTTTCAGCGCGATGGACGGCAAAACCGAACATCATCATGATGAGACCAAACACCAAAGCGATGACGCCCGACAAGATGATGAACCAGTTGACGAAGCCGAACGGATGCGCAACGAGCAACACGCCGAACAAGATACTCAGGATGGCACACACGATATAGAAACCCTTGTTCCACAGATTCTTGGTTCGCGCCATCACCATCAACATGAAAGCGCCAATCATGGCCGACCAGATGCCGATGAGAATCACTATCAACTTCATGGCTTCAGAGGAATAGATAGCGGAAAGCACTCCTACCACGATAAGTGCCACAGCTTCGAGAAGGAGCAAACCCCAAGGCAATTTCTTCGTCATGCGAATGATGGCAGCAATGAGAAACAGACCACCCGTCGCGGCGATGCAGATGCCGGAGATACGCATGATCATTTGAAGAATCTCGATAAACTTTTCTGAAAACATAATGGCCAAGACGCCATAACCTATGGCTACGATGCCGCTCACGAGGAAGGCGATCCAGCCCGAATTTGTTTTTTTCTCTTCCATTTCTCTAGTATTTAAGTTATGATTATATGAGTTTTATAACTCCTTCAACGATAATGAAATAAGCTCCGCAAATCATCAACAGCACGCCGGCTATCTTGTTCATCAGCACAGTGCGCTTCGGGTTGAGAAAACGCTTCAGACGCGCCGCACCCCAAGCCTTCAGCAGATCGAGGGTGAGCGTGGTGCCCAAAATGACCCCAAAGAAGACCAAAGTGCTCAACTTGTTGCCGCCCATATTGCCCGCCACAATCGCCACCGACGAGAACCAGAAGATCCAAACAAAAGGATTCAAGATATTGAGAGCGAATCCTTTGCCGAGAAACACATACCACTTGGGCTTGATGTCCTTATTGATGATGATCGTCTTTCCGGTCTCCTCGTCGATGCTGTCCAAAGTCTTCACTTTCTTTCGGTAGGTAACGATACCAAATATCACGAGGATAACACCCGCGCCGATACAGAACAAAGCGGGGTCGATCTTCGAATTGTTGCTGAAGACCACCTGCACCGAGGTCAGGATGCAAAGCGAGACAATCATGGCGTCGTTGAGGATGACACCCAAGGCGAACCATGCCGCCGACCTGGCGCCTCGATGGAGGCTGGTCTGCACCAAGGTGATAAACGCCGGTCCCATATTGACGATCAACGAAAGGAACACGCCTATCAGGATGGCCCAGAACAGGAAGCTGAACGACCCGATACGACTGATCTCGGGCATCTTCTCAAACAAATCCATCTCTGTATTACCCATGACGCTTCAGTGTTGTATTTTCAGGTTGTTGACATAGTCCATCCACATCTCCATACGTTTGCCTTTCATCACACGCGGGAACTTGGTGGCGCCGCCCCATTTGCCTATCTTCTGCTCCATGAACTCATAGAAATACTTGGTGGGCAGCACGTCGACAAAGAGCTCCTTGATGGCCTCGGTGCGCTCCACGGCATAGTCATCGTTGAGCTTGCAGAGGTTTTCGTCTATCTTCTTGATAGCCAAATCTTTGTCAATAGGTTCGTCACAACCAAGATACCAATGGTGGGCATACATCGTGTCGTGACGGATGCCCGCCACGGTGAACTCCGTGATGGTGACGCCCAGCTCCTCGGCCATCATTTCGACGGCGCGGGTCATATTGTCTTGCGAGAGGTGCTCGCCCGTGATGCTCAAAAACTGCTTAGTGCGTCCCGTGATGACAATCTCGCAGTTCTCCTTGTTGAGGAACTTGATGGTGTCGCCGATGAGGTAACGCCATGTGCCGGCGCAGGTCGACAGCAGGATGGCGTAATCGACGCCTTCCTCCACCTCTGAAAGCAGCAAGGTCTTGGGATGGGCCACGATGTTGCCGTCTTCGTCGAAGTTGTCCTCGGTGAACGGCACAAACTCGAAATAGATGCCGTTGTCGACCAAGAGCTGCATCACACGGCGTTTCAGGTCCACCTGATAGGCGATGTAACCCTCTGAGGCCAAGTAACTCTCGACGAACAGCACCTCCTTGCCGAAGATGCGCTCGAAGCTCTTCTCATAGGGAGCGAAGGCCACGCCGCTGTGCACATAGACCATCAAGTTGGGCCAGATGTCGTGGATAGTCTTGAGGTTGTATTCCTTGATGATGCGCTCGAGCAGGATCTGCACCCAAGCCGGCACGCCCACGATGACGCCGATGTCCCACTTGGGGGCCTCTTTCACCATGAGGTCCATCTTTTCGGCCCAGTCCTTCACCTTCGAGATCTTTTGTCCGGGCTTATAGAACGACTCGAACCACGACGGGATCTTACCCGCCGAGATGCCCGACAGGTCGCCGGCATAATAGCCGTATTCCTTGTTGTACTGCAAGTCGGTGCTGCCGCCAATCATCAGGATGCCGCGGTTGTAGAAGCCCACAGGGAAGTCGTAGCGCGTGGCCGACACCAGCTGACGGATACCGGCGCGGGTGATTTTGTTGTTGATGCCCTTGGTGATGGGGATGTATTTGCTGGCCGCCTCCGAGGTGCCCGAGCTGAGGGCGAAATACTTGATCTTGCCAGGCCAAGCGATGTTGCGCTTGCCTTGCAGGTTGAGATACCACCACTCGTCGTGCATCTTGTTGTAATCGAACACAGGCACACGGCTGCGAAACGCCTCCATGATGTCTTTCGACAGGAGGATTTCATCGAAATGATAAAACTTGCCAAACTCCGTAAACTGGGCCTTCGTCAGCAGCTTGCGCAACTCACGCCTTTGGGCGCGGATGGGGTTGGTGTGGTTCTGACGAATCTCAACGGGTATATTCTTTAGTTCTGCTACCGCCTTGACAAAGGCACCTACAACTGGTATTGCCATAAATCTTTCATTTGATTCAGTGTGCAAAGGTACAGTTTTTCGGCACAAAAGAAACCTTTATTTGGAAATAAACCCTACTTTTGCCCAACAAATCATATTTCCCCTCGCATGAAAACAAAACTATGGCTCTTTTTCTTGCTTTTCGGCATGACAGCCCAGGCACAAAACATTGAAGTATCAGGCTTACAATCAGGAACTTGGGAAGCGGACACCGTCTTCGTCACTGGCAACGTGCTTGTCGAGGATTCGCTGCGCATCGCGGCCGGTACCACGGTGCTTTTCACCGACTTCTACAGCATCACCGTTGAAAAGAACTCCACGTTGACCGCTCTCGGCACCGCCGCCGACTCCATCCTCTTCACCGTGGCCGACACGACGGGGTTCCTCCTCTTCAACTCGGGCCGTGGCGGCTGGAACGGCATACGACTCAACAAGGCGGGCCTTTCTCGGTTTGACTACTGCCGCTTCCAATATGGCAAAGCCGCCTTGGACAACGACCAGGATGGCGGCGCCCTGCGCATCTTCAAATGCGACGATGTGGAGATCAACCACAGCACCCTAGTTTACAACTTCTCTCGAGAACATGGCGGCGCCTTGAGCGCAGAAGACTCCAAAGTGGGGATTCATGACTGTAATGTCAGCAACAACATATTATACAGCGAGATAGACACCATTTACTTCATGTATGGCGGCGGTCTGCGCTTCCTGAAATGTGAGGTGGACATCACCCAAACAGACTTTCGCTACAATTACGGCCCCAGTGCCATCGGTGGCGCTTTGAGCCTCGACAGCTGCGCTGTCTTCATCGACCGCTGCAAGTTTGAGCACAACTACGGCATCAACGGAGGCGGACTCTACCTCATCCGCAGCAACGATTGGGACTGCCAAATCTCCAACTCGCTCTTCGCCAACAACATGTCGGGACACTTCGGAGGCGGCCTGGCCATCAGCGATTCCTCGCCTTTGATCAGCAACCTCACCGTCGTCGACAACATCTCCTATGGCGTCAACTGCGGCGGCATCTTCTTCTACCAATGCAGCTCTCCCGTTTTGTGGAACTGCATCGTCTACGGCAACGCCAACGACATCCCGCTTGAGGAGCCTGTGCAGATGTGGGTCTGGACTTACGACGACTACGCCCCAGAGTTTCATAACTGCTTAGTACAGTATGGATTGGAAAACATCTCGGGCCACGAATACATCCAAGTCTACGAGAACTGCCTTGAGGAAGACCCGCTCTTCGCCGACCCCGACAACGAAGACTATAGGCTCTGCGCCGAGAGCCCTTGCGTCAACGCCGGATCGCCTTCGACTCCAGAAGCCATCCTCAACGGTCTCGACCTGGACGGCCACCCACGTGTCTGCGACAGCCGTATCGACATGGGCGCCTATGAATACGACCTCACGGGCATCCATGAAACCAACCAAAACGAGTCTCTGATCCGTATCGTCGGCAACCCTGTGACTGCTTCGAGTTACGCCGAAATTGAATGTGAAAGCGATTGCAATTTGATTGCAAAAGTCTATTCTATGGAAGGCAAATTATTGTCCAACAATAATTTAGGAGAATCTCACATCGGCACTAACCGAATCGGGATAGGAGAAATGTTCCAAAACTTACCCGGCGGAAACTATTTGTTGGTTATCCAAGGGTCAAGAAGGGCATCCGTCGCCAAGGTGGTCAAACCATGATGGCATCTTCGTAGAACGAGCGGCGTTGCTCCTGATTGACTTTGTATTTACGATAGCGTCCTGTTTCGAGGTCGCAATCGAACAGCGTTTGGATTTGCGACAGGAAGAGACGTGAGTAGAATCTGTTTTGGAACGCCTGTTTCTCTTGCATGAAGGCGATGGTCTGTTTGACTTGGTCGAGGTCGAGGTCCTCTTTGGTAAAGACAAAGAGGTCGAACTCGTGGAAGTCGCCGTAGAAGCCGTTGTTCACCTTGTCCATCTTGATCTCGAGGATGCGTTTCATGGGCAAAGCCAACGACCAATAATCGTATTCGTTGCGACCGATGATGCTGCCGTCGCCCAAACCATAAGCGTAACCGCTTTGGTTGATGTGGCGCAGGTCGTCGGCATTCACCTCCTTGACCGCCTCCCCTGCCATCTCGTTCACCAAGGCGTTGGCCACATTCTTGTTCTCGCGGATGGCGCGGGTCACCTCGATGCCGATGCTTTGCTCCTCGTCCTGCAGGTCGGGTCTGTCGCGGTTAACCAGATTCGCATACTGGCCGCCCAGCAGGGTGGCCAGCGAGACCATGGCGTAGCGCTCGAAGAAGCAGGTGTCGAATTTCGGGGTCAGGGTTTCCATCGCAATTATATCAGGATGCAAAGATAACAATTCTGGGCTTATCACGGCGTGGGGAGCAGCTGGGACGTGTGGTTTTTCGTGTCCACTTTGCCGATAGCGTCGACGATAATGCCGTTTTCGTCAATAACATAGGTAGTGCGTAACGTGCCTTCGGTCACTTTGCCGTACATCTTCTTCTCGCCCCAGGCCTCGTAGGCTTTCAGAATGCTAAGGTCTGTGTCGGCGATGAGATGGAAAGGCAGGTTGTATTTCGCGATGAAACGCTGATGTGAGGCAGCGCTATCGCGACTGACACCCAGCACATTATAGCCCAGCGACAAGAAACGTTCATAGTTGTCTCGCAGATCGCAGGCCTCGGCGGTGCAGCCCGGAGTGCTGTCCTTGGGATAGAAGTAAAGCACCAGCTTCTTCCCAACGAAGTCGGTGAGTTTCACGGCGTTGCCGTTTTCGTCCTTGCCCTCGAAATACGGGGCTTTCGCTCCTTTTTGTAGCATAATGGTTTGAATTTGTTTGAAGTGCAAAGATAATATTTTTACTTTTGCAACCTAATCAATATGTGCAATAGCATAAAATGCCCAGCATCAACGACTATATCAACCGCTTCAGAGACGGCTTGTTTTCCAGCCGAAAGCAATTGTCGGGCATTGCATTTATTGATTTGGAAGTCACTCTTGACGGGAAGAGTGTGCATGATTATGGGGCGATGAAAGAGCCCGACAACATGTTTCATTCTGGCTCAAGACGTGATTTTGAACGTTTTATCTTCGAGGCCGAGTTTGTATGTGGACACAATATCATTAACCACGATTTGAAGTATTTGGTGGACTTCAAGGAGATAAAAAGCAAAAAAGCCATTGACACGCTTTATCTCTCACCTTTGTTATTTCCAAAGCGTCCTTATCACAAATTACTGAAAGACGACAAGTTGCAAACCGAAGAAGTAAACAATCCTCTCAACGATTGTCTGAAAGCCCGTGACTTGTTTTATGATGAAGTGAATGCGTTTCGTGCATTGTCGCAGGAACTGCAGTCCATATATCATGGTCTTTTGCACAAAAAAAATGAGTTTGCGTCGTTTTTTGATTTTATTCAATTCAATCCCACTGAATACCAGTTTGACACCCTAATTCCGCAAGCATTTCAAGGAAAAATCTGTTTACATAGTCCAATTGAAATGCTCATCAAAGAACATCCCATTGAGTTGGCCTATTCCTTGGCATTGATTTCCACGAGCGACAATTATTCCGTTACACCACCCTGGCTATTGCATCAATTCCCAGGGATTGAGAATATTCTAAAACTACTATGCAGTACACCTTGCCACGACCATCATTGCAAACATTGCGAAAGCAAATTGAATATCCATAGCGGATTAAAGGATATATTCGGATTTGACGAATTTCGCACCTACGAAGGAGAACCCCTGCAGGAGAAAGCCGTTCAAGCGGCAGTAAATGGAGAGTCGCTATTGGCCATTTTCCCGACAGGCGGAGGCAAGTCGCTCACTTTCCAATTGCCAGCCATCATGACGGGAAGAGCCGTGCATGGACTCACCGTTGTCATCTCGCCTTTGCAGTCGTTAATGAAAGACCAAGTGGACAACCTGGCCGAGCAAGGAATTACCGATGTCGTGACTATCAACGGACTGCTTGACCCCGTCAGCCGAGCCAACGCATTTGATAGGGTGGCTGATGGTAGCGCTGCTTTGCTTTATATAGCGCCTGAAATGTTGCGTTCAAAGACCATTGAGAAGTTGCTTCTGTCACGTAATGTGGTACGTTTTGTCATTGACGAAGCACATTGCTTTTCATCATGGGGCCAAGATTTCAGAGTCGATTACTTGTACATCGGTGATTTTATCCACAATCTGCAAGAAAAAAAGAGGTTGCCTCGTCCCATCCCCATTTCATGTTTTACCGCTACTGCCAAGCAAAAAGTCATCACGGATATCAGCGACTATTTTAAGCGGAAACTTGATGTGGATTTGGAACTATTTGCTTCTTCTTCGACTCGAAAAAACTTACAGTACTCTGTATTATATGCGGAAACCGAAGAAGAAAAATACAACACATTGCGCAGCCTAATCATAGGCAACCAGTGTCCAACCATTGTATATGTTTCGCGAACACGCAAAACCAGGGAACTAGCCCAAAAGTTGACGTCAGACGGCATTGAAGCCTTACCCTTCAATGGAAAAATGGACGCCAACGAAAAGATTGCCAACCAAAATGACTTCATTGCCAACCATGTGCAAGTGATGGTGGCCACCTCTGCTTTCGGCATGGGCGTAGACAAAAAAGATGTCGGCATGGTGATTCATTACGACATCTCCGACTCGTTGGAAAACTACGTTCAAGAGGCGGGTCGTGCGGGTCGAGATCCAAAAACTGCCGCAAAATGCTATGTTCTTTATAGTGATCATGATTTGGACAAGCATTTTATCTTGCTGAACCAAACCAAGGTGAGCATCAGCGAAATACAACAAGTGTGGTCTGCCATAAAGAACCTTACCAAGCAAAGGAAACACGTTTCTTGTTCAGCATTGGAGATTGCGCGCGAGGCTGGTTGGAATGACGAAGTATCCGACATTGAGACCCGAGTACGGACTGCTATTGCCGCACTTGAAGAAGCGGGGTATGTCAGTCGAGGAAATAATGTTCCACATGTTTTTGCCACAGGCATCATGGTGAAAAACATGGATGAGGCGCACCAACGTATCGACAAATCAAGACTTTTCGTTGATGACAAGGAGAAACAAAATGCCATCCGTATCATCAAGTCCCTCATTTCGAGCAAGAGCAGGGCTACCTCATTAGAAGACGATGCCGAATCGCGCGTGGATTATTTGGCCGATCGTCTTGGCATGAGCAAACAGTCGGTTATTGGAACAATTAACCTGATGCGCCAAGAAGGTATTTTGGCTGATTCGAAGGATATGTCGGCCTACATCGAGCACTCCGAAAACAAGACAAAACAAGTTTTTGAGCAATTTGCAAAATTGGAATTGTTCTTGCTCAACACATTGGCAAATGCTGAAAACGACTTCTCTTTCAAGGAAATCAACGAGAAAGCCTCGGAAGCAAAAATCGTATCATCTATCAAGAGAATCAAGTCGTTGCTGTATTATCTTTCGGTAAAAGCCTACATCAGAAAGAAAGAAAACGCTTATAGCGGAATGGTTCGCGCCGTTTTGTGCCAAGAAACCGAAAAGACACTTCAAAGATGCCAAAGACGACACGAGATTTGCCGTTTTGTCATTGACAGGCTTTATGCTTCAGCCATGGCGAATCCTCGTTCCCCCGAACAATCAGGGACTCTCGTACAGTTTTCCGTGATCACTTTGCTGAAAGAATTGGAAGCGCACCAAAATAATGTTTTGTTCCAATCACAGGAAAAATACCACATTGAAGAGATTGAAGATTCCTTGCTGTATTTATCTAAGATTGGCGCGTTGCGACTTGAGGGCGGTTTCTTGGTGATATACAACGCGATGGAGGTGCATCGCTTGAAAGAAATGAAGTACCGCTATAAGATAGAGGATTATAGAATGCTGGATGAATTCTACAAACAGAAGCGCCAGCAAATCCATATCGTTGGTGAATATGCCAATATGATGGTACGGGATTATGATGCTGCTTTGCAATATGTCCAGGACTATTTCCAAATGGATTATAAAAAATTCATCTCCAAATACTTCCATGGAAAACGACTCGAAGAGATTGATCGAAACATTACTCCTGAAAAATATCGCAAACTATTTGGGGCGCTTTCAGAGAAACAACGTAGTATCATTGAAGATAAGCAATCTAAGTATATTGTAGTGGCTGCTGGTCCTGGTAGCGGCAAGACAAGAGTTCTGGTCCACAAATTGGCTTCGTTACTGTTGTTGGAAGATGTCAAGCACGAACAATTACTAATGCTTACCTTCTCGCGTGCGGCTGCCACAGAATTTAAGGAGCGTCTCATAGAACTCATTGGAAATGCGGCAAGTTTCGTGGAAATCAAGACTTTCCATGCGTTCAGTTTTGACCTTTTAGGGAAAATCGGTAACCTTGAAGAATCTGAAGACGTTGTGCGCCGTGCTGCCAAGATGATTGAAAACGGCGAAGCCGAACAGGGCCGTATCAACAAGGCAGTCCTTGTTATCGACGAAGCACAAGATATGGACAAAGACGAGTATTCCCTTGTTCGTGCCTTGATGAAAAATAACGAGGAAATGCGAGTGATTGCTGTGGGCGACGATGACCAAAACATATACGAGTTTAGAGGTTCCGACAGCAGATACATGCAGGCCTTCATTGACGAAATGCAGGCCACCAAATATGAAATGACTGATAATTACCGCAGTTGTCAACAAATCGTCAGTTTCGCCAACCGCTTTGCTCAAGGCATCAGCCGTCGAATGAAAACTTCGTCTTGCGTTGCCGTCAGTAAAGACCCTGGGATGGTGCAAATCACCCAGTATGAATCCGAACATTTGGAGATTCCCTTAGTCAATAATGTTTTAGCTACTTACAATAATGAACGGGCCTGCGTATTGACCAACAAAAATGAGGAAGCAGCGCGAATCGTCGGATTGTTAACAAAGCAAGGAATTCGAGCCAAACTCATCCAATCCACCGAAGGCTTCCGTTTCTCCAATCTGGCGGAAGTACGCTATTTCCTTAAGCATGTCAACCAGAACCAAGATTCACCCGTCATCAGTGACGAACAATGGATGCAAGCCAAACAGGATACTTTGTCGAATTATGAAACAAGCACTTGTTTGGATTATATAAAAGTGTTATTTGAAAACTTTGAAAAAACCAATCGTGTCAAATATCGAAGCGATTTGATGGAATTTGTTTTTGAGTCAAATCTGGAAGACTTCTGCGGCAAAGACCATCAAACAGTATTTGTCTCTACAATTCATAAATCAAAAGGAAGGGAATTTGATACGGTTTATATGCTTTTGGATGGCGAATTGGTAAATAGCGACGAACAAACCCGCAAGTTATATGTGGGCATGACCCGCGCCAAGCAGCGTCTTTTCATCCATTGCAACACCGGTATTTTCAACCATATCAAGTCGGAGAGCGTTGTGTTTGTCCAAGACACTAACCAGTATCCACTGCCAGAAGAAATCACCTTGCCTTTGACTTTTAAAGATGTGTATTTGGATTTCTTCAAAGGCAAGAAAAACCAAATTTTGAAATTGAGAAGCGGTCAACCGTTACAATTTGACAATGGTTATTTGCTACTCCCTTCCGGCGAAAAAGTAGCCTACATTTCTAACAAGATACGAGAAGAATTATTAAGATGGAACGACAAAAGTTACTTTGTAAAATCTGCAAAAATCAACTTCATTGTTGCATGGAAAGGTAAGGAAGACACCGAAGAAACTGCAGTTCTACTGCCAGAATTAGTTTTGAAAAAGTATAATTGATAGTAATTTAAAAACCTAGATTTATGAAAGAGTATTCTAACGGCGAAATCACCATCATCTGGAAGCCCGAGCTATGCATTCATGCGGGCGCTTGCGTGCATCTGCTACCGAAAGTCTATAACCCTTCGGCGCGGCCTTGGGTGAAACCCGAAAACGCCACCACCGCCGAACTGATTTCACAAATCGAGAAATGCCCCTCGGGCGCTTTGACGTATAGACTAAACGGATAATCACCATGCGAAAATGGTCCCACCTTCTACCTGATACCCGTTTCGGCGGCCAAGTCTTCCAAAAAATCATGGTCTATGAGAACGCCGAAGGCGCATGGGTATTTCTATACGACACAAAAGACGCCTTGTTTTGTGCCGAAGACCTCTTCTATGAAGACATGGAAAGCGCCTTGGAGGAGTGGGAAGACAAAATCGATGCGGAGGGGTGGCACGAAATCCCCGACCCGATGCCTGATTGCCAGCACGACTGCGTCCTCCCCGTCCGAGTGAAAGGCAGGGACAAAGGCGCTCCCGAATGGGGCCATTATGAGATTCTGAAAAATGGCGTTTGGGAAGAAATGTCTTGAATACTTTTGTAACTTTGCACCTCAATTGAAAACAACACACCGATGAAAAAACTATTCCTTTTCCTGCTGGCCTTTGCCGCCCTGCAGCTGAACGCCCAAGACATGGCGCGCTACAAACAGATTGTCAAGGAGCTGAGCTCCTCGAAATACCAAGGCCGCGGCTATGCCAAAGACGGCGCCAACAAGGCCGGCAAATACCTCGAGAAGGAATTCACCAAGGCGGGCGTCGACGAGGTCATCTGCCAGCCGTTCACCATCGACATCAACACCTTCGCCGGAAAGATGAAGATGTGGGCCGACGGTAAAAAACTCACCCCCGGCGTCGACTTCTCCATGCGCGAATACTCCCCCGGCGTTTACGGCACGTTCCCTGTCTATCATGTGGACACCCTCAACTACGACCCTGAGAAGATGTTCGCCGATCTGGCCAAGCCCGAATACGCCAACTGCCTCGTGGCCTGCGAGTTCTGGTTCGCCTACCGTCACGGCAAGGACTTCTCCCGTCTCCAGAAGAAAGGCGAATGCACCAATGCCGGACTCATCCAGACCTGGACCTCGCCCATCAAGTTCTACAAGGCCTACGGCCACCGTGTGGTGGACAAACCCATCGTTTGGATGACCCCCGAATCCATCGAAGGCGTGAAAACCGTCCGCCTGAAGGTCGACAACAAATTCCTCAAGGACTACGAACTCTTCAACGTCATCGCCAAGGTGAACGGCAGAAGGCATGACAGCTGCTATGTCTTCACGGCACACTACGACCACCTCGGCAACCTTGGCAGACGCGTCTATTACGCCGGCGCCAACGACAACGCCTCGGGTACGGCCACCATCGTGACCTTGGCCGCCTATTACGCCAAGAACCGCCCTGAATATGACATGTATTTCATCGCTTTCTCGGGCGAGGACGCCAACCTGCGCGGCTCGGAGTTCTATGCCAAGAACCCCATCGTACCGCTGGAGCAGATCAAGTATTTGTTCAACATCGACATGATTGGCGACAACAACCCCGTGCAATACTGCGAGGTCAGCGACGAGGGCATGCGCGGTTTCGCCTTGTTTGAGAAGATCAACAACGAGAAGCACCATTTCAAGAGCCTGAACCGTGGCGAGCTGGCTGGCAACAGCGACCACTACCCCTTCGCCACGCGCCACGTGCCCTGCATCTTCCTCGAGAACCAAGAGGGCGATGCCTTCCCCTATTACCACACCATCTTCGACACCTATGAGAACGCTGTCTTCGACAGCTATGAGCCCGTGTTTAGGCTGGTGAGGGATTTTGTGGAGCGGTATTAATAGGCGAAATACATGAAATGGTTCAAGACTTTTTTAGTTCATTGAAACAATTGTCCAGGTAACACTTTCTTTTCTTTGTACGGGAAAGTAGCCTCATAAGCATCAAAAGCCTCGGGGTTCTCGTCAGCAACGAAATAGCCTTTGGGAGGACAATAGGTGCCTTCATGACCGTTCCAATAGCCTGAAATCAGTTCTTGAGCGAGGAAATAAGGCACCTCAGCCTCTCTCGGCTCGTAGTGATAATGAATCTTCATCCTGCTGGCCAAATCGAAACCCGCGTGTTTGTAAAAGTCGATGTTGCCCTCCATGCAAAGCAAACCGACACCCGTCTCCTTGGCCTTTTCAAGCGCGTAATTCAGGAGTTTCAAGCCATAGCCTTTACGCTTGTAGTCGGGATGGATGCTGATAGGGCCAAAGGTCCATGAGGGAAATACGGTTCCGTCATCAAGGATGATTTCGGCTTTCGAAAACATCACATGGCCTATGATTATGCCGTTTTCTTCCATCACAAAGTCCAACTCAGGGATGAAGTCAGGATTGCTTCTGTATTGGTTGAGTACGAAATGCTCTGTGCATCCTGGACGATACACATTCCAAAACGCCTCTCGCGTAAGGTTTTCCACTTCGCGGTAGTTTTCGGGTTGTTCTAATCTGATATTCATGCTTTTAATGGTTTTTGGAATTTTGTATTTCTATCGGATGGGCGTTCGAGACCAATATCATTCCGTCATAAAGTTCCGTAGGCGAAGCCCAAATGCGGTACGCCATCGGCAGCAGTGCAAGCAACACTTTGAGAACGAGATGCTTTTTTGGTTCCTTGTTTTTCATTTTGATGAAGGAGATTTGTAATCAACTCGGTCTTTCCAATTTCATGACTCTGACTGGGCGGTCCGCCCCGACTGAAAGGTTCGGACAAACCGTCTCTTCGCCCGTGTCCAAAAAGCCGCATTTCTCCATCACGCGGCCAGAGGCAGGATTGTCAAGGAAGTAGTCGCCCCACAAGGCGGTGAATCCTTTCGCATGGAAGCAGTAATCAACGACCAACCGCATCGCTTCCGTGCAGATACCATTTCCCCAGTAAGGTTTGGCTATCCAATAACCCACTTCGCATTGGTCGTTTTCTATCTTCAGGTTCGACGCGGATGCCGGGAGGTAGCCCACACATCCAATGGCCTCGCATGTTTCTTTCCACTCAACCGCCCACATAGTTTCAGTGCCGAATATAGTTCGGATAATCTCCAGACTTTCTTCCACGGACTTATGCGGTGGCCAGCCGGCGCGAGGCCCCACCTCGGGATCGCTGGCGTATTTGAAAAGCGCCTCGGCATCACTGTCACGCCAAGGACGGAGTAGTATTCTTTCGGTTTCCATAGTTATTCTACTGGCTTTTTGGTTCTAATAAAATGCCCTTCTTGTACCGCTGCAAAAGTAGCAATAATACAAACCACGGCCGCGCTATATTTCACATCGATAATAGAAATCGTTAGTGGAAGAACGAATAAAAGTATCCCTATGACTTTATTCATCACGCTATGAATGGCCACAAACCGCTTCTGAACGACATATCCCGAGACAATGTTGATCACTTTGATAAGCGCGATAATGCCCATCCAGATATAGAGCCATGTAGGGATATCCAAAACCGGAATCAACTTGAATAGACAAACGAAAACAAAGATGAGGTCCGCAATTGTATCCAACTTGGAGCCAAACACACTGACTGTGTTCGTTTTTCTAGCGACCCAACCATCGGCGATATCGGTAAGTCCGGCGGCGATGTATAACGAATAGAAAGTCACCGAGAACACGGGGCAAAACAAGATGGCTATGCTACACAAAATTCGGATAAGTGTGATGATGTTGGCCATATTGCCATCATTTTATTATTCTTTTCGTGAGGCGATCATCGCAATTCACTTGCATTCATTTGTCTATCTGATTTCTTCCTATCATAATACTCTGCCGTGGCGGTGAAAAACACATCACCGCTACTATTGAGGGCGGTCTCAACAGAGTCCTGCACCACTCCGATGATGAAACCTATGGCAACAGCCTGCATAGCCACGTCGTTGCCGATGCCAAAAAACGAGCAGGCCATAGGGATGAGCAGCAACGAGCCACCAGCCACGCCCGAGGCACCGCAGGCACCGAGGGTGGCGATGAGACCCAAAAACACCGCCGAGGCGAAACTGACCTCCACACCCACCGTGTGCGCCACGGCAAGGGCAAAGACGGTGATGGTCACGGCGGCACCGTCCATGTTGATGGTGGCACCCAAGGGAATGCTGACGGAATAGAAGTCCTCATCAAGGTTGAGTTTCTTGCACAGCGCCATATTGATAGGGATATTGGCCGCCGAGGAACGCGTGAAAAAAGCATTCAGTCCGCTCTCCTTCAAACAGGTGAATAGCAACGGATAGGGGTTTTTCTGCAGCATCACAAAGGAAATGAGCGGATTGAAAACCAAGGTGTTGACCAACATGCAGCCCACCAGAAGCAACAACAGGTGACCGTAAGTCGTGAAGACTTCAAGGCCGTTTTCCGACACGGTCGTGAAGACCAGTCCGAGGATGCCGAACGGGGCAAACTCTATAATCCATTTCACCACTTTTGAAATCACCGTGGCAAAGTCGTGTACCACGGCGATAGTGGCTCTACTGGCCAGCTTCTTCAAGGCAATGCCTATAATGATGGACCAGAACAGGATGGCGATATAATTGGCATTGGCGATGGCCATGATGGGGTTGGTGAGCATGCCCGTCAGCAAGTTGGTGAACACCTCCGACAAGGTGCCAACGGTACCTTCCACCTCGGATACCTCAACCAATTGCAAAGTCACAGGGAACAAGAAACTGCCTACCACCGCACAGATAGCCGCGATGAAGGTGCTCAACATATAGACTCCTATCAAGGCGGCGAAGCGACGTCCGTGCCCCTTGCCCGCCTTGGCGATGGAAGAAGTCACCAACACCGCCACCAACACAGGGGCGATGCCTTTCAAAGCGCTCACGAACATCCTGCCAAGGATGCCGATGCCCGTCCACGATGGCGCAATCAAACCCAACACCGCACCGATGACCAGTCCGATGAAGATGCGTAGCATTAAGCTAATGCTCGTGTACTTTTTGAGGATTTGTTTGGCTTTATTCATTGGTGTTTTTTATTGTTCCCCATTCGCAATCCTAGCATACATATCCTCTGGAATCATCGGCGAACCAATCTCGACAAGCAAGTCAGCATCAACGGCTCCGCTTTCGGCATATTGCCTTCCCGCCTTCTTTACCAGCTCCAGACGAGGTTGGGTCACCACGGCAGCTTCGGGTGCGTTGAACATCGGGCTTTCGGGGACGGTGATGATGGTGTGGTTGTTCGGGAAGCAGAGCATGAACTGCGCCACGGCAGGCTCGAAGTTGTGCTTGCTGTTGGGGAAGCCGCAGCCACAGATCATCAGGTAGCGCAAGCGGGAGAAATCCGCTTGGCAGACATGTTCGTATCTATCGCCGACCTTCTGCATCGCCATGCTCGACAACGGCATCGTACGGTCAAGAAGAGTCTTCAGCGGCGCCGGCATGCCGTAACAATAGAGCGGATAGCTGAATACAAGCAAGTCGCTATTTAAGATTTCCTCCAGAATCGCCCGCATGTCGTCATCATGGATGCAGGTGCCGCCATTGCGCTTACAGGCGAAGCAACCCATGCAGTATTCGATGCGCTTGTCGATGACATGTATCAATTGGATTTCCTGATCCGACACCTCTTTCATTCCTTCCAAGAAGGCCCGGGTGATGTGCAAGGTGTCGCTTTTCTTCCCTTTGGGACTGCCGTTGAAAACAAGTGTCTTCATAGTGAATAATTTTGTTGCAAAGATAGAAAATTTCATACTTTTGCGGCCTTAATCAAACCTGAAATAATATGTCAAGAATTCTATCCGTATTGTTTTTGTTCTGTGCTTTAACTGGCTTTGCGCAAACTCCTCTTCTTAAAACCGTCGAAAAACCAGACGCGGCCACTCCGACGCTTCGCGCGGATGGCATGCTTACCTCGCATTGGTCACAGGATTTTCCCTACAATCAATTTTGTCCAAGAGATCCAATGAACAGCAATGCTTACAGCGCCGCTGGATGCCCCGCCGTCGCCATGGGACAGATTATCAATTACTTGCGAACGACACAAGACACCCGTTTTACCGACGATGACGACTATTACCATTCCTATGCGGGGCGCGATTATGTCATTGATGACGATTGGGCAACCTTGAAATTTCCTTCCTTCCCAATGCTGAACGTAATGTTGGATTCCGTCGACGCCGCTTTCCAGCGTGGCGAGGAATTGTCCGGCGAGTTGGCTGCCGCTGTGGTCTTTGCTTGCGGCACAGCCCTCACACAGGTCTATACCTCGGAAGGCTCCGGCACCTTCTTTGTGGACCAAGCCTTTGAGGCCTACCAACGCTTTGGCTTTACGGACTGCGTGTTGTTTCGTGATCCCGATTCCTTAATGTATGCTACCTTAATCTCCAATTTGCAAGCCGGTTATCCTGCCCATTTGGCAGTCGAGAATCCCGCTGGAACAATTGGGCATAATGTGGTGGTCGACGGTTATCGCGAATCGGATGGCAAGTTCCACATTAATATCGGCTATGGTGGCCCATTGGACAATTGGTACGACATCCCAGATCCGAATTTCTTTTCCGGCATGACCAAAGTGGAAGGGATTATCCTCAACATCTTCCCCACCATGGGACCTATGGCCGTTCACGAGTCCACCGCCCGACAGCCGCTGGAAGTTTATCCTAATCCCGTTTCCAATGTACTCTATGTGAAGAACCTTCCCGACGAAGCGGTGGAGTACTCCATTTTCAATGTTTTGGGCCAAAAGGTGACCACGGGCACCACCCATGGAAGCATTTCCGTGGCGGATTTGGAAAAGGGACTGTATATCTTGCAGATCAAGGGTGAAAGATGCCTTGAGACAGTCAAGTTCGTTGTGAAATAACATCGTTTTTACCGATGTTGTTTTCCCATTAGAAATAATCGTACTTTTGCGTCTACTTAAAATCAAACAACTAACTATTATTACCAACTAAAACATTACTACACAATGAAAAAGGTATCTTATCTTATCATCGCGGCCATAGCAATGACTTTTGCCGCTTGCG
The DNA here is from genome assembly GCA_045132275.1 of Candidatus Limimorpha sp. Taxonomy (GTDB): domain Bacteria; phylum Bacteroidota; class Bacteroidia; order Bacteroidales; family F082; genus Limimorpha. Next base: position 41,955 of record JBGURY010000012.1, on the reverse strand, counting down.
GTAACCAAGGTGGTAGCGACACCAACAACACCAACAACACCGAAGAGCCGAAAAACGAGGCTCCTGCCGAGGTGGCCTACGAGCAAATCAGCATCGAGAAGTATGGCGTGACTTTCGACATCTTGAAGGGCATGCGCCGTACCGACGACCCCTCCACCAGCGACAATGGCGGTGTCTGGACCTTAGTCCCCGAGGACGACGACGATTTCCCCATCTACGCCACGGTTCAGTGCAGCGTGTATGAATCCTTCTTGGGCGACTTCGACGACGAAAGAATCCAATCGGACTTTGAAAAAGAAATCCCCGAAGAGGCCGAGAAGAGTCTTGACTTGGAAAAGAAGGAGTACACCTACTCCGTCGGCGATAACATCAAAGAGTTCCACCACGTCTATTACAAGGGCAACCAACAGATCAGCATCTTGGTGGCCTATACCGACAGATGGGAGCCCCAACTCGGCGGCGAGGTTCGCGACCACATCTTGAACTCCGTCAAGTTCTAAACGAGAGATAACACTCGCTAATTTCACCAAAAAAGGCAGCACTTGTCATGCGACGGGTGCTGCCTTTTTATTGGTCTATTTGGGTTCAATCCAACACAAAACTGCGGGGATAGAAATCGCTATAGAAACGGCCGTCGGTGGCGGTGAACTTCAAGACACAGTAGTTGGGATCGGTGACACCGCCGGGATAGTACTGCTCGTCGCCCTCGCGCCAAATCATCTCCTTGCTCTTGGCATCCGTCAGCACCTCCATCGTGCCGCGCAGCATCATGCCCTTGAAGCCCTCGTTGTCGCTGAAATAGATGCAGGCCTTGGGGTTGGCTTTGTAGTGGGCCACACGAAGCGAGAAGGTGTTGGTGGTGAAATAGAACACCTTGATGCCTTCACGGACACGTGGCGAGAGCATGGCCTTGGTGCAGGGGAAGCCTTCTTCGTCAACAGAAGAGATATACGTAATCGGCAAGGTGTCGGCCATCTGGGCGATGAGCGTCTTGACAGGCGCCAAAGCGGGATTCTCGGGTATGGCATCGTCTGTAACCTTCATCGCCTCGCGCCAACGTTTTAGATGTGGGAAATACATCTTCATCTGGCCAATGTATTCCTCCTTCGTGATGGGCTGAGGAAGCCCTTTGTTGACTTCGTCCACAAACTGGGCGCAGAATTCAATCATTTCGTCCATGGTGCAGTCCTTAGTGAAGGCTCCATCCTTATAGCAATACATGCAGTAATCCTCGTTCTTGCTGCCGTCGGCATTGGTGCCGAGGATTTGATCGGTGAGCGGCATTCCGCAGCTCTGACAAAATTTCATTTCCATTGGTTTATCATTTTATAAAATTCACAATTGCAAAAATCAAATGGCATACGGCAAAACCCGTAGCAAACAAGGCGGCCGGAAGGCACACATCAAATTCGAATCGGTATTGATTGAACGGTTTCATCTTGCTTGATATTTCTTATATCTATTCCATTCTTCTTGAAGACCTTCGTCATGGTTTCCCATGAAGAACTCCGCCTGACAGTCTTTCTTGAACGGCGTCCAGTTGCCGCAAATCAAGCCGTCATGGGCGATGACGGGCTGGAAGATGCCGCTGTTGTTGTGCGCCTTGTGACTATAGTCGGGCGACAGGACGACATCACGGCTTTTGTAGCCAATGAGGTATTCATCGTAAGGCGGAATCAAAAGGTATTTGCCTTTGCGGAAGCCTCGGGTGCGGCAATCGTCGGTCAGATAGAACTCCCTGCATGGTAGAGACGCCGTGCGCCACGTCTCAACATGGAGGTAATCGTCCAATAATTCTATCCCCCTCCTGCAATCGTTGATGTTCAACCCCGACCACCACACGAAGTCCTCCAAAGTGGCGGGTTGGTGGCTTTGGAAATACTTGCGGGCAAACAACATCAAGGCCTCGTCACGGTCCAGCTTCGTGTATGTTTTCACCTTGTCGGCGGTGAGGGCATAGGTGGCTTTCATGGGCAGCAGTTCACCGCTGCAGAGATGACCGAAGATCTCAGCCATGCGGATGTGGTACGACAGACGGTGGTCGTCCATGTGGATGTCCTTCTCCGCCAGGGCTTGGACGAAGTCCTCCTTGGTGACACTGCCCTTGTCGGCGGCAGTCTGGAGCAGGATTTCCCTAATGCGTTCCACTTCCTCTTCGGGGATGCTGATCTTGTTACTGTGCATCCAGCCTCGGGTCACCGCCATGGCCTTGGGCGCGCAAAGCTCGACAAAAGGCCAATAGTTCTCGGCAGAAACCAGCTGCCATGTGCCGCGCATCAGGTGCAGACGGATTACCTGACCGTTGTCGAAAGCCTTCTTGAAGGCCTTGGCGGAGGGCTTCTTGGTGCGCATCGCCACCGCCCATCGCATCAAACGGTATTCCTGCGCCTGCATAGCGCCCATATAGTCCACCAACTCGGCAGGGGTGTCGAACTGCGGACAGATGAGCTGCTGGTTGAGCAGACGTATGGCGACTGGATTCATGCGACTTCTTGATTCTCGTGCAAAAATACACAATTATTCGGCGCTGTCGATTATTTGGGAAAAAGAAGCTCGTTTCAAAAAAATCACGTACTTTTGCATCTATGAAAGACAAAAAACTGTTCCTGTTGGTCCTACTCTGCCTCTGCTGCATGATTCCCTCCATGGCCCAGCGCCTTGGTGGCGGCCTGATGCTCGGACCGGCTTTCAGCACTATGAGCATCAGCGGCAACGACAGCACGCGTTTCCGCCCCGACTTCACCGGCGGCGTCCGTATGGCACTCATCCCCAAGCGTTCCATCATCGGCGCCGAGATTGACGTGATTTACTCAAGGCAAGGAACAAGTTCAAAAAAAGGCTTGGACGCCAACAACAACACCATCCGCTACTCCGAGAAGTCGCACTATATCAACGTGCCGTTGCTGCTCAACATCTACTTCCGCAAGTGGACCGATGACGACGAGGACGAATCGAGGATACCACGCCTGCGTATCGGACCACAGGTAGGTTTCTGCGTCGGCGGCAACGAGGTGATCGATATGAAAATCAAAAAGAATCGGAAGCAATATATCACACCTTGGGAGTCGGACAGTTTCAACCGCCTCGACTATGGCGTCACGGCTGCTTTCAGTTACTGGTTCATCGAGGTGCGCTACACCTATGGTTTGGCCAATGTCTTCAAGGAAGGCGAGAAATCGACCAACCACGTGATTTCCGTCACTTGGTCGGATATTTGGTGATTGTTTTGGAAAAAACCATACATTTGCAGTTTTGAAACATTTGAAACCATGAATATCGTTATTGCTGGAGACGGAGAAGTAGGCATGCACTTGGCGGAGGCCCTGGTGCGCAGCAACCACAACATCACCATCGTGGACCCGCACGAGGAGCTGCTCAAGATGATGGAATCGCACAGCGACCTGATGACGGTCACGGGCGATTCCACCTCGACGGCGGTGCTGCAACGCGCCAACGTGAAGAAGGCCGACCTGATGATGGCCGTGCTGCACGACGAGCACATCAACCTGCTGACGGGCATCATCGCCAAGAAGCTGGGCGCCAAGAAAGTCATCGCCCGTGTCAACACGATGGAGAACCTCAGTCCCGAGGTGTGGCGCATGTACCAAGACCTCGGCATCGACGGACTGCTGTCGCCCGAAGACATCGCCGCGCAAGAAATCATCTCGCTGCTGAAGAAGAATGCCTCGTCGGAGACCTACGACTTCGCGGGCGGTAACTTGCAGCTCTTCATGGTAAAACTGGAACCCGAAGCCGAGATCCTCGGCAAGACCGTGGACGAGGTCGTCGACCAATACGAGCACATCGAGTTCCGCGTGGCCGCCATCCACCGCCGCCAAAGCACCTTTGTCCCCCAAGGCGACGAGGTGTTCCAAGTGGCCGACATGGTGTATGTGGTCACCAAGCCCCATGCCATCAACGACATCATCAAGCTGAGCGGCAAGAAGCAGATCAACGTCCACAATGTGATGATTGTGGGTGGAGGCCGTGTGGGCCGCATCACCGCCAAACGCCTTGAGAAAGAGTTGAACATCAAGATCTTGGAAATCGACAAGGAGCGCTGCATGGACCTGACCAACTACCTCTCGGAGGCCTTGGTCGTCAACGCCGACGCCCGCAACCTCGACCTGCTCGAGGACGAGGGCATCAAGGACATGGACGCCTTCATCGCCGTCACCGACAACACCGAGACCAACATCCTGACCTGCCTCCAGGCCAAGTCGTTCGGTGTGAAGAAGACCATCGCCCTCGTCGAGAACATCGACTACATCGACATCTCGCAGAATATCGGCATCGACTCCATCATCAACAAGAAACTCATCGCCGCCAGCTATATGGTGAAATACACCTTGGGCGCCAAAGTCGCCTCGCTGAAGAGCCTCAGCGGCATCGACGCCGACATCGTGGAGTTCCAAGTGAGGGCTGGCTCGGCGGTCACCCGCAAGCCCATCGGCCAGCTGCCCATGCCTGTCGACGCCATCATCTGCGGCATCACCCGCGACGGCGAGAGCTACATCGCCAACGACGACTTCCAAATCGAGACCGACGACCAGGTGGTAGTCTTGGCACTGCCTAACGGCATCCCCGCGGTTGAACGTTTGTTCCATTAATCCATGGCATTCAAAAGCAAAATAAACCACCCGTTAGTGCTCCGCATCGAAGGCCAGCTCTTGCTCATCGAAGGCCTTATGATGCTGACGGTGCTTCCCGTGACCTATCTCCATCACGGGTTGTACACCTTCAGCATGCCCTTCTCGGCCCTCATCACCCTACTGACCGGTTTCATTTTGCTCATCGCCACCCGCCGACATAAAGACGACAAGACCAGCTCGCGCGACGGCGTGTATATCGTCTGCATCTCATGGCTCGTGCTCTCGTTGTTTGGCGCCATGCCCTATCTGTTGAGCAAGAGCGTGCCCAATTTCACCGACGGCATCTTTGAGGCCCTGTCGGGCTTTACCACCACGGGAGCCACCATCTTCACGCATATCGAGGACATCCCGAAAGACCTCCTCCTCTGGCGCAGCATGACGCAATGGATTGGCGGCCTGGCCATCATCGTGTTCAGTATCGCCATCTTGCCTTATCTGGGAATGAGCGGCATGCAACTCTTCGTGGCCGAGATCAACGGCCTCAACTACGACAAGCTGCACCCCCGTATCATGCACACCGTTTGGCGTATCTGGGGGCTGTATCTGTTTTTCACACTCCTTGAGACCCTCCTCCTCTACAGGGGCGACATGGACTTCTTCGACGCCCTCTGCCACTCGATGAGCACCATCAGCTCGGGCGGTTTCTCCACACGCACGGCGAGCATAGGGGCGTTCTCCAACTATTCGCAAGTCGTGGTCACCGTCTTCATGGTGTTGTCGGGCTGTAACTTCTCGCTCCTCCTGCTTTCCTTGAGCTGGCGTTCGTTCGCCATCTTCAAGAATCAGGAATTCAGGACGTTCCTGCTCTACACACTGTTTGTTGGCATCGGCATCGGATTGGTGCTGCTGTTCGCTGGCCACTTGAGTTTCGGCAACGCCTTCCGCCAGTCGTTCTTCAGCGTCATCTCGGCCTTCACCACCACGGGCTTCTTCATTGGTGACTACACGGCTTGGCCCTCGTTCCTATGGGTCGTCCTCTTCCTGCTTATGTTCATCGGCGGCTGTTCCGGCTCCACCTCGGGTGGTGTGAAGATTTTCCGTCACCTTATTTTCGTGAAGAACTCTGTGCTCGAGTTGAAGCGCATCATCCACCCCAACGCCGTGCTGCCCGTGAAGGTGAACGACAAATCCATCTCGACCAGCGGCGTCTACAAGAACGTCTCGTTCATCTTCATCTATTTCCTCGTCTTCCTCATCGGGGCCGTCGTTTTGCTCTTCACGGGTGTCGACTTCAACACCGCCATCGGGGCCTCGGTGGCCACGTTAAGCAATGTAGGCACGGGCATTGGACTGGTGGGACCGGGTGGTTCCTATGTCGCCTTCCCGATCTTCACCAAATGGATCCTCATGCTCATGATGATCCTGGGCAGGGTGGAGCTATTCTCGCTGATTACACTATTCTCTCGGAGCTTCTGGAGAAATTGATGACGGAAAGCTCATCATCTTTGGACTTCCCCAACAAAAAGTTTGGAACAGAGTTTTGCTTAACCGTTTTATTATCAATAATTTACATTTTTCTATAAGGGAAAAAGTTAGGAATGCCCATTCATCCGCATGACAAAAGCGGAGAAAACTATATCTTTGTTACCATGAAACCACATCACTTGATACTGTTTTTCCTTTTTTCAGCTTTGGCCGCTTGCCATTCCTCGTCCCACGATGTGAAGCAAGTCGCCCAAGATGCCTTGGAAAACGCTCGTATTCAGTTGGATTCAGGCAACAAAGTGGAGGCCATGAAGTTGTTCAAGGAGGCGGAGCATTATGGCCTTATGGCGAATCAAACTCTGACGGTGGCTCACGCGCGGTATCATATTGCTCAATGTTTAGGCTACTATGCCGACAAAAAAGAGGTCGTCTCGTTACTGAAGTCTGCCGCCGAAGGCTTTGGCGAAGATTACGCCGACCGAGCCGAGGCATTGAGGGAGTTGGGCGATTTCTATCAGTACCATGGACAATTTGATAGTTCAGCATATTATTTGGATCAGGCCCTAGAGTATGCAGAACAAAGCGGGTCATTGGAAGCAAAGCGCGACTGCTTGTCAGCCTTTCATGTCATGTATTTCAATGCGGGAGATTACGAAAAGTCAGCCAACTACCTTAGCCAGTTTTGGCAAGCTTCGATTGCAGATGCTGACGACAACTTGCTGATGTATTATTATCATGACATGGGGAACATCTTTTATGAGTCCGGCAACTTGGATTCTGCTGATTATTATTACAGCCGTTTGGAGGAACTTGTGTCCCAAACAGAGCCAAACGCGGATACTTGGTTCTATTACGGTGTCTTGTCCGATTATGCCGAAGAACTCGGCGATTATGAAACCGCTTGCAAATATGGATGTTTGTACGAAGAAGGCAACAATCTAAAAGAAATAGAGCAACAGGAGAACAATCTTGCGCTTATCAGCCATAAATACGACAGCGAGGTGATGCAGAACGAGTTGAATCGTAAAATCATTATCAAGCAACGCATCATCGTCATTGTCAGTTTGGTAGCGACTTTGGTTTTGGCCGCTTTGTTGGTTTCGCAAATCCGTTTGGCAAGACGGCGCAAACGTGAAGCCGAAATCAATGCCGAGCTGTTCCACTTCAAGCAGCAGAACAAGGATTTGGCCCAAAAACACGTTGAGCACGAACTAATACAGCAGGACTATGCCGATCGCCTTTCGGATGCCCTGAAAAAGGAACAACGCATTATGCTATTATTAGACAACTATCTGAATAGCAACAAAAAAGCCATTCTTCTCAAAGAGTTGGAAACGGCCGTTTACGCTGACAAGGATCATTGGGAGGCCATGCTTGAGGTGGTGGACCAGCTCTATCCCGACCTTATGGCAACTCTTCTGAAGAAATATCCCGACTTGGACGAGGACGAGCGGAAGTCCTACGTCCTTTCCTATTTCAAACTCTCGCGCCAAGAGGAAGCCGACTATCTCGGCACTACTGTCAATATGATTGACAAACTGCGCGGAAGACGGAGAAAAAAGATGGAGGAAGGCTAAAAAACCTTTGGACTTTTTTCAAAAAATGTATGGAATAGGTACTAGATTATCTTATTCTTTTTCAATATTTTACACTTATTTATAACTCAAAATTGTTTGGAATGCCTGTCCGACCGCTTGACAAAGGCGGTAGGTTTGCGGCATCATTTCAAAATCAAAACACCAATTATTCACAATTTAAAATCAAAAGCAATGAAAAGAGTTATTTTTCTGCTTGGCATCATGCTCCTTATGGCAGGAGCGGCCAAGGCGCAAGACGCAAAGACCCAAAGCGGTCCCGAAATCGAATTTGAGGAAATCGTCCACGACTACGGCGATGTGCCTTACAACGGCAATGGCGAATGTGAGTTCCGTTTCACCAACACGGGCGACGCGCCCCTGCTGATTCAAAAGCCCAAGTCGAGTTGCGGATGTACCGTTCCTTCCTGGCCTAGCGAGCCTATCCTCCCCGGCAAGTCGGAAGTCATCAAGGTGACTTATAGGACCAGCCGCTGCGGCAGCTTCAATAAGACTGTTACGGTTACCTCCAACGCCATCAAGAACCCCACTGTGGTGCTGCGCATCAAGGGCCGAGTGCTTGATCAACCTACGGAAACCCTCCCCGAGAAGACGGACGGCTTCGATAACAGCTCTCCCGTCAACAACAACTGATCTGTAATAATTATTTGGTTATCATAAAGCCGTCTAATGGGCATTAGACGGCTTTATTCGCGCTTCTTATCGAGGTCAAGGTATGATTTGTGCTGCTCCAAGGTAATAGTTTTGCATCATGTCACAAAACAACACTTTTTTATGTCTTATTGAAAAAAGTGTGTTTTTGCCATGTTTCTTGAATCAATACTAACAGATTTTCATAGGGACAAAATTTTGTCCCTATTGTTTTCATATTATTGATTGTCAAAGAAATAAAACTTTACAATCAAAAAAAGCATGGACAGATTTTTTAGGCTCCCCGAAAACCCCTTGACAAGCGTTTTTTTGCTATACTTTTGTCGGTGCAATTCAAAAATCATACGACTATGAAAACGACAAAGAAAATCATGATGGTCTGCTGCCTGATGGTTTTGGCGGCGACGAGTTACGGACAAATCCAACCTTGGACATATTATAGTCCTTGGGAGGGGTACGATTTCAGCACCGAGTGCGAAACAGGGCAAACCTTGTATTATAGAATCATAGATTCTGTCAACTACGAGGTGGCATTGACACATCCCGCACCTTATAGTTATGTAACGCTGGATTATTGGGAGGGTTACGACAAACCTGTGGGCGACATCGTTTTTCCTTCGGAGGTGACCTACGAGGGACAAACCTACACCGTTACCGTCATTGACGACGGAACGTTTAGGCAATGCGGTGGAATGACAGGCACCTTGGTGATCCCCAATACAGTGACCTTCATTGGATACTATGCTTTTGATGGTTGTTATCGATTCACGGGCTCTTTGGAAATTCCCGATGGCGTAACCATTATTGGCAGAATGGCTTTCAATTCCATGAATGAGATTACAAGTGTCAGCATTCCTAATTCGGTGGTTGCCATAGGAGAACAGGCTTTTGCCAGTTTTTGGAAAATCACATCCTTATGGATTCCCGAGTCTGTCACCTATCTTGAGCCAGGCGCTTTTTGGGCTTGCAGAAAACTCGTGACTTTGGAAGTCGATGAGAACAATCCTGTGTATTATTCCGAAAGCAATGCCATCATCGAGAGGGAGACGAAGAGACTCGTTCAGGCCACAAAGACCACCGTCATTCCTGAAGATATTACCATTATTGGCGCGATGGCGTTTGTGGGCGTTGAGAACAAAGGGAACCTTGTCATTCCGCAATCCGTTATCTCCATCGAAGACGAAGCCTTCAAGTATGCGCACTTCACTGGCACCTTGAACCTACCCGAGAACTTGCAGTATATCGGGAAATACGCTTTTTATTTCTCCTATTGCACGGGGGCATTGTATATTCCCGACGGTGTTTCCTTTATTGGCGAATACACATTTACCAATTCAGGGTTTTCGGAAATCCATCTTCCCAAATCGCTGAAAACCATTGAATGGAATACGTTCTACAATTGCACACGCTTGGAAATGGTGGAAATCCAGTCGGAAGTTGACAGCATCGGATCCGGAGTGTTCCAACACTGCGACAGGCTGAACTGCCTGAAAGTCCATTGCGAGGTTCCGCCTGAGTGTTGGTACAGCGCATTTAGTGGGGTTTCGAGAGATATTCCCATCCACATCCCCGTTGGGACGCTTGCCGACTATCAGAACGCACCATATTGGAACGAGTTCACCAATTTCATCGAGGATGACCTAATGTCGGTGGATGAAAACGAAGCGAGCCCTATCCAAATTTCCGTCTATCCCAATCCTGCCAAGGATTACGTGAAGATTGAAGGTGCGGAAGCTGCCGAGGTGCAGGTTTACAATGCTGTTGGGCAGATGGTGAAGATGGTGCGGAACTCAAATGAAATCAAAATCTCAGACTTGACGGAGGGCGTTTACTTGCTGCGGATTAGGAATGCAAAGGGAGTTTCGCAGACGGAACGCATCACGGTAATAAGATAAGCCATAGAATATGTAACTTTAAAATCAATGAGTTATGAGAGCAAATAGTTTCAATAAGCGGATTTTGGCCACAATGGCTATCGCTTTCCTTTGCTGCTTCTCGGTAACGGCACAAAACTCAAAAGAATGGTCTATTATTCCCTTCGCAAAGATAGGGTATGTATTGGATGGTACGGTTGATTTGGATGAAGTTTATCACGTGAATGCGGGCGTGGATGCCAAGGTCAGCTTCAACAAGCATTGGTCGTTGCTGACAGGTGTTGAGTATAACTACAGATGGGGCTTTAACACGCTTGGCAGTTGGTTCAGCGAGGCTGATCGCAGGGAAGGACTACGGCATTTCATCCGTATTCCCGTACGCGCCGAGTTCACGTACAAATGGTTTTATGCAGACGCAGGAATGTTTGTGGAACGGGCGACAAACACACGGTATGATGCCAACGAGACTATTGATTTTGGCATAGGCCCAGAGGTGGAATTGGGCGGACGTATACGGCTGGCGGAAAAAGACCGTCTCCGCATAGGCTTGCAATTTCAAGGATGTGATAATTTTAAGACCAAAGAAGGCCTATCCTCTTTTGGTGGTGGTTTCTTCGGTGGGTTTCTTACGATGGGATATGAGCATCGGTTCTAAACAAACTTCATAATGAATTTGGTGGGAAAGCGACAATCAAAAACATACGACTATGAAAACTTGCAGATTAAAAAGAATGGTGCTTGCCCTCGCCTTGATGCTGATGGGCGGCTATGGTGCAATCGCACAAATCACGCCTTCGGTGTATGCCGGAATGGGAAACTACACTAACTTGGGTGGAACAGTGGGAATCGGAACCGAAATACGGTACAAATTCATCTCTGCCAATGCCGCCATTGGAACCGCATACTACCATAGGGCTTTTGACGGTCTGGAAATCGTCGGCAGCAATCCCTGGCTGGGATTTGATGTCGGGGTAAAGGGTTACGTTTATAAAGGGCTTTTCTGCGGCGTGAACTATGGTGTCCTTGGGAAATACCGCTATATGGAAACCCAAGATCGGGTGAGGGTTAGGGACCTCTATGGTTTCTCTTTCACTGCGGGCTATAAGTGGAATTTCTATAAAGGTATTTACGGCATGGCTTACGCAGGTTGGACTTCCAACAAAGATGCGAACAATTTCTTAGGTGATTTTGGCGGATATTTACCAAGAATGGGAATTACATTAGGTTATGACTTTAAACATTAAAAATCAAATAGTTATGAAAACAACACTCAAATCAATAATCGTTATCGTAGCCATGCTGCTTTGCGGCTCTTGCACCAAACTGGTGTATGAAGCGCCCGAAACCATTACCATCAGCGGCCACATCACCGACGAAGACGGACAACCTGTTGAAAATGTGAGTCTTGACCTGATGTGCATAAAGAGAGGTAATTTGTTGGGCTTTTACGGTGGCACAGGCATCCGTACAAAGACAGATGCAACCGGTTTCTATTCCATCAAGTTTGAAAACGACGACAGCTATTCCTATCGTGTGGATATCGAAAAGGCGGGATACCACTACGTGCAAAGTTACAGTGTGGACCGATGGATCGCCGTGCAGCAACACGATGTGGTGATGATCAAAAAAGAAGCATACATCGACCTCGGTTTGCCGAGCCGCACCTTGTGGGCCAACTGCAACGTAGGGACCAACAAACCCGAAGGCTTGGGCGATTACTTCGCTTGGGGAGAAGTAGAGCCCAAGATGTCTTACAGCTGGGCGAATTATAAACACTGCAACGGAGTCGCCAACCAGTTGACCAAGTATTGCAACGATCCCGCTTATGGCTACAACCACTTCACCGACACCCTGACGGTGTTGGAGAGACCCGATGATGCCGGTTGGTGCAACTTCGATTCTAATCTAGGGCCACGGCTCCCAAGTAAGGAACAATGGCAGGAACTGTACCAATACACCACACACACGTGGACTACTCTAAATGGCGTGGAAGGCGTTCTTTTCGAGGCCAACAACGGCAACAGCATCTTCTTGCCCGCTGCTGGAATGCGCCATGACGACGGGAATACAGTGGGCGGCGAACATGGCTACTACTGGTTGAATTCGCTCTATGAGGGAGACCCGACCAGTGCGTGGAACTTCATGATTGGTGCCGACCTTGACGTCATCGGCAACAGCACAGCCACAGCCGAACGATACATAGGCTTTTCTGTGCGTCCAGTGCGTCCTGACGGCTGGCCGTTTTGTCCTACCAATTATTAAAGTAAATGAAAAAAGTTGTAAAACTAAACCGTAACAAATTATAAATCAGAAAGGTGGTTTTACAAAAGTTTGTAATGGCCTCTGGACTTGAAAAAACAGGTGTTTTTTGCTATACTTTTGCGGCATGATTTTCAAAACAATTACTAACACCTAAAATTAAAGTATCATGAACAACAAAAGATTTAGTTTCAGAAGGCTACTGGTGGTTTTGGCAGCAATGGCTTTCGTCCTTCCTTGCTTGACTTCGTGCGAGTATTTTGTAGATGTCTATTTTAACGTCGAAAACCCCATCAATGACACCATTGATTTTGTAGGGTGGCAAGGTACTGGGGTGGTCAATATGACAACGCCATACACCAATCGGCCAGGTCAGGAATGGGAGCAAACCATGGATCACGTAACAGTAAGTTTTGTGGGCTCTATGGGCGGTCCTTCTGTCGCCATTTCAGTAGAGCAGGCTTTCGCCAGTTTGTGTAATGATTACGACAGCGTGATGCTGACTCGCCGTTCCGACGGCGCCTCAACCATCACCTACCGCCACGATGAGAACGCCACGGATGCACAACGCTACTTCTTCACCCGCGAGGCCTGGAAGTGCGACCCCGAAGGCGAGACGGAAAAAGACAGGACTTACACCCTTATCCTTACAAAGGAGATGTTTAACAAATGACAAATCATAAAACAATGAAAAGAACCATGATTTTTGCAGCCTTGATGTGCTGCATAATGACGGCCTCGGCACAACACCCCGATAAAAAGCCCCAAGCCCAACGGTCGTGGGAAGAGAGCCTACGGATAGTGGAGAAAATGAACCGCCACGAAAACGTGTTCAACACAGAATTGGACAGCGTCACGAGCGAATACACGAAAGTGGTCCTCGATTACGACGTGCATTCCAACTGTACCTGGTTTGCCTTTTATTACCTTGACGACGGATGGGAGATGGCTTATGCCTACGAATACGCCTACGATGAGCAAGACCGCCTGACCTCCATGATCGACTACGACATCGAGGAGAAAGAAGATTATTACTACAATGCGCAAAACCTTGTGGAGGAAATCTATTACTCCTATTTCGATGAGACATGGCAAACATACAAGAAAACCGTCCTGACATACGATGAAGACCAGCATGTTGTTCTTTCCATGGGATACAGAATGGAAGACGAAAATTGGGTGGAATCGAGCAAGCAAACCTGGGACTATGAGGACGGACTTCTTCAAGTGACGACCACCTACATCGTCAATGCAAACGGGGAATGGGAAGGCGATGGCAGAACCGAATACCACTACGACGAAGGCCTTTGCACCGAGGAAATCGAAAGCGAGTGGGCCGGATACTGGAATACGCTCAACAAAACCGTTTACCATTATGATGCCCAGCAGTGTTATGAAAAAATCGAATACGGATGGGACGGGGATGATTGGATTGAACGGTACAAACACGGCTATGAACACGACGCCTCGGGAAATCTTCTTTGCGAGATCGAGTACTATTACAATTCAGAGATCCAAGATTGGACGAATCGCAACAAATATGAGTACCTATTCGATGCCGATAACAACTGCACCGACTACTATGAGTATTTCTACCTTGTTGCTCTTGAAACGTGGAGTCTGCAAATGACCTATCATATCTCTTATGGAACGCCCGAAATCGAGAGCATTGCGGGACTTGCTTTGTATTGGGACTTGTTTGGGAGGAGCATTCCGATTCATAACAAGGTGGAACAACTCATCATGGACGAAGACGGCGAGTATTATTATCTTGATTTCAATTACTCATCGACGGATGGATTAGACGAGCCGACAGAAAACCCTCTGAACGTTTGGCCCAATCCTGCGAAGGATTTCGTGAGGATTGAAGGCGTGGAAGCTGCCGAGGTGCAGGTTTACAATGCCCTTGGGCAGTTGATGAAGCGTGTTCAGGGCAGCCATGAAATCAATGTGAGCAGTTTGGCGGAAGGCGTTTATATGCTGCGCATCACGGATGCGGATGGGAAAAGCCATGCGGCAAGGATAGTGGTGAAGTAACAAGCATTGGTCGTTGCTGACAGGTGTCGAGTATAATTACCGATGGGGCTTTAACACGCTTGGTAGTTGGTTCAGCGAGGCTGATCGCAGAGAAGGACTACGGCATTTCATCCGTATTCCCGTACGCGCCGAGTTCACGTACAAATGGTTTTATGCAGACGCAGGGCCAATCCTCTTTTGGTGGTGGTTTCTTCGGTGGGTTTCTTACGATGGGCTATGAGCATCGGTTCTAAACAAACTTCATAATGAATTTGGTGGGAAAGCGATTAAAGAGCATGACTAAATGTTGTAAAACGAAACAGTAACAGACTATAAATCAGACCAATGGTTTTACAAAAGTTTGTAATGGACTTTGGACTTGAAAAATCAGCGTTTTTTTGCTATACTTTTGCGGTATGAATTTCAATCCAATTACAAACCTTAAAATTATAGTATTATGAAAAAAGTGTTTTTATTTGCTGTCGTCGCTTTGCTGGCGTTCAGCTCGTGCACGAAAACCAAAGACATTGACCTCATCAAGCAACTCCCAGAACTGAAAGGCGAATGGCTTTGGAGCCAAACCTACGTGGGCGGTTTTGTAGGATATGTTTTAGCCGACCAGGACAAGCCTCTCGTTATCGATTTCAAGGACAACAACACCATCAGCGTTACGTATGACGGCGAAACCATCGTGAAGAACACCTCTTATTCCTGCAAGGAAGTCACCGACAGCCCTTACGGCAAGTATCTGATTACTCTGCCGAAGGATGTACGGGGCAAGATCGCCGAATCTATGGGCATCGCTGAAAGTAACATCGTCGTCGACGGGTATATTTACCTTGATGACGCTGTTGACCTTTCCGAACCGTGCTTGACCTTGTTCATCACCGACGTTGAAGGTAGGAATGTGGGGTATGAAGGTGGCAGCGACTACCATTTTTGCTCGCTTTTTAGGCCGAATAGGATTGTTTTGTTTTAGAAATCATTGGAGATTAGAGCCATCGAAAGCCCGGACCACTCCTATTGACAACAAGGTGTGGTTTAGGGTTTTCGGTGGCTTTTTTTTGTGAAGTGCGGCAAAAAACATTATTTTTGCCTGCATAAAAACTTTCCATCATGATGAAAAAACTCCTACTCTCTGCGCTCCTTATGCTTTGCGTGAGCGCCTTCGCCCAAAAGCAATACACCCTGCAATCGCCTGACGGGAAAATCACCGTGACTGTCTCGGAGGAAGAGATAGTTGAGGTGGGTACCGAACGATCTGAGTACTGGTTATACTATTCCATAAAACATGAGGAAACCGTCGTCTTGGACATGTCGGAAATAGCCATGCAAATTGATAACGGCAAAACGCTTGGTATTTCTTCCAAGCCATCCATCACTTCTGTTAAGACCAAATCCGTGAACCAAACCGTTGAAGCACCTTTTTACAAGAGAGCCGAAATCCGAGACCAATACAACGAACTGACGCTCAATTTTAAAGGTAATTATAAGGTGATTTTCCGCGCCTATAACGAAGGTGTCGCCTATCGTTTCCAGACCGATTTCAAAAAGCCTTTCAAAGTGATTAGAGAAACTGTGGATTTCAACTTTGACGAGGACTACACTGCTTGGATTCCATACGTCAACGCCCGCAAAGGCGATGGCAACTTCATCCAACAGCAGTTTTACAATTCTTTTGAAAATACCTATACCGTCACGCCATTGAGCAAGATGGAACAAGACCGATTGGCTTTCCTACCTTTGCTCATCGAACTCAAGGAGGGCAAGAAAGCGGTCATCACCGAGGCGGACTTGGAAGATTATCCTGGGATGTATCTTCGCAACTCCTTGGGTTTAAAAAATCTGCATGCCGTTCATGCAGGCTATCCCAAGACCCGCGAACAAGGCGGACATAACAACCTGCAATGGATTGTGAAGGAACGCGAGAACTACATCGCTAAAGTGGAGGGTAAACGCTCGTTCCCTTGGCGCTGCATTGTCATCTCCGAAAGCGACAAGGAACTGGCCGACAGCGACTTGGTCTATCTCTTGGGTGCACCGAGCCGTGTGGAGGATGTCTCATGGATCCAGCCCGGCAAGGTGGCTTGGGACTGGTGGAATGCTTGGAACATCTATGGCGTCGATTTCGCTGCGGGCATCAACAACGACACGTATAAGTACTATATCGACTTCGCCTCGCAATATGGCATCGAGTACGTCATCTTGGACGAAGGCTGGGCCGTCAACAAGAAGGCCGACCTCTTCCAAGTGGTGCCCGAAATCGACATCAAGGAATTGGTGGACTACGGTGCCGAGCGCAACGTGGGCATTGTGCTTTGGGTAGGCTATGCCGCCATCGACAAGGACATGGAACATGTCTGCCAACACTATGCCAACATGGGTGTGAAAGGCTTCAAGGTCGACTTCATGGACGGCGACGACCAAATGATCGTCGACTTTTACTACCGCATGGCTGAAACCGCCGCCCGTCACCACCTCTTCATCGACTTCCACGGCGCGTACAAGCCCACAGGCCTCAACCGCACCTATCCCAATGTGCTCAACCACGAGGGCGTTTACGGCCTCGAACAAGCCAAGTGGGACAACGAGAGCGACCTCGTCACCAACGAAGTCACCATCCCCTTCATCCGTATGCTGGCCGGTCCGCTCGACTACACCCAAGGCGCGATGAAAAACGCCAACAAGAACAACTTTGCCGCCATCTACACCGAGCCGATGAGCCAAGGCACACGCTGCAGACAATTGGCTGAATACATCATCTTCGAGTCACCGTTCAACATGCTCTGCGACAGCCCGAGCAACTACCTCAAGGAAGACGAATGCACCCAGTTCATCGCCAACGTGCCGACCACCTGGGACGAGACCATCGTGCTCGACGGCAAGGTGGGTGAATACCTCGTCATCGCCCGCCGCAAGGACTTCCGTTGGTATGTGGGTGCCATCACCAACTGGGAGGAACGTGACATCGAGCTCGACCTCGGCGTGCTGCCCAACTTCGGAGCTAAATCGGGACACATCTTCCGCGACGGTCCCAACGCCAACCGCATGGCCAAGGACTATGTGTCGGAACAAGCCCAAGTGATGGGCAACAAGGTGAAGTTCCACCTCGCCAAGGGCGGCGGTGCCGTAATCGTCTTCTAATCCGACCACCATGGACAGGCACTACCGTTTCCTCGCCTTCGACTGCGGCGCCACCAGCGGCAGGGCTATCCTTGGCACTTTTGCCGACGATGGTTTCCGCATGGAAGAAGTCTACCGTTTCCCGAACCAGACCCTTGAAATCGGCGGCAAGTACTATTGGAACGTCTACAGCATCTACGAGCATTTCCTGAAGTGCCTGACGGAACTGGGCCAACGCCATATCCCTTTGGATTCCATTGGCATCGACACTTGGGGCGTCGACTTCGGCTGCATTGGCCATGACGGCACTTTGCTGGGTCTGCCCCGCGCCTACCGCGACCCTTACACCGACGGCATCCCCGAGAAGTTCTTCCAAAAGGTGCCTCGAGAGCGACTCTATGCGCTGACAGGCATCCAGACCATGAACTTCAACAGCGTCTTCCAGATGTTCGCCCAGGCGGAGGAAGGCAGCGTGGCCTACCGTCACGCCAAGAAGATCCTCTTCATGCCCGACCTCCTCTCCTACCTGCTGACACGCGGCAAGGTCTGCGAATACACCATCGCCTCCACCTCGGGACTGATGAACCCCAACACACAACGGTTCGGACCTTCGCTGATGGAAACCGTAGGCCTCAATGATGACCAAATTCCCGACAAGGTACAACCTGGAGAGGTCGTGGGAAAACTACGCTATAACATCGCCAAGGAGACAGGCTTGGGCGAGGTGCCTGTGGTGGCCGTCGCAGGTCACGACACGGCCTCGGCCATCGTGGCGGTGCCAGCTGCGGATGAGCATTTCGCTTATTTGAGCAGCGGCACTTGGAGCCTGATGGGTATCGAGGTGCCTGAACCTATCATCAACGAGCAGTCGGCGCGGCTCAACTTCACCAACGAAGGCGGCATCGAAGGCACCACACGTTTTCTGAAGAACATCACTGGGATGTGGCTCGTGGAGCAGTGCCGAAAGAAATGGATAACGCAGGGTAAGGACTACAGCTATGCTGAGATGACGGCCATGGCGCAGTCGGCAAAAGACTACAAAGGCCGCATCAACCCTGATGACCCACGCTTTGCCAACCCCGTCGACATGGAAGCCGAGATCAAGAACGCCTTGGCGGACAAGGGCTATGCCGCTCCCGCCAACGACGCCGAGATGTTGAGTTGCATCTACCACAGCCTCGCCGAGCGCTATAAAGAGGTGTTGGACATGCTGCAGGAAGTCGCGCCGTTCAAAATCAAGAAACTCCACGTCATCGGCGGCGGCTCGGCCAACGACCTGCTCAACCAATGGACCGCCGACGCCATAGGAATGCCCGTGGTGGCGGGTCCCACAGAGGCCACCGCCATCGGCAACCTCATGGTACAGGCCAAGGCCGCCGGACTGGTTAAAGACAGATGGGCGATAAGAAAGATAATCAGAGAGGCATTTTCTGTAACTGAATTTCTTCCGAAACAGTAACACTACTTAAAAAATGACTCATCCACAGTTAATGTATACTCGTCTTTGCTGTCCGAGGTGAGTGTTTTTACCCAATTGTCCCGATTGAGGGCATCAATAGGGGAGAGTTGGTTACCCATGCGAATTTCAATTTTAGAGAACACAGTGTTCATCGAAAAGTCTTCCACAAGATTCATTTTCCTCATGGATAAGGTTTCTCCGCTTGAAACATAATCAACCAATGTCTCTTCAACAAATTGGTCATCAAAATAGCGTACCCAAGCAGAAGAAGTCACTTCTATTGTTTGGTCACAGTTGTTTTTCAGGAAAAACTCGGTCGACTTGTAGTCCTCGTCTTTGAAGCAACCGGTGCACACAAATAGCAGTATTGCACTCATGAAAACAATAATTCTTTTCATAATAATGTCAGTTTTATTATCGTAAGTTTAACGACACAAATATAAAGATAAATATGACGGACGGGAAAATAATGTCGAAAAGAAACGAAAAAATGTAATTTTGCACGATTAAAACGCTTTTTCTCTCGCTCTTAACAATTCAGCCTATGAACACCACCAACATCCTCAACGCCTATACCCTCGCCAAGGAACGTTACGCCGCCCTCGGCATCGATACGGATAAGGCCATCGCCACCCTCGAGAAGACCCCCATCTCGCTGCACTGCTGGCAGACCGACGACGTGATGGGCTTCGAGAGCAATGCCGGTCTCTCGGGCGGCATCCAGACCACAGGCAACTACCCGGGTCGCGCCCGCACCATCGACGAGGTGCGCGCCGACCTCGAGTTCGTCAACACCCTCCTCGCAGGCACGCAACGCGTCAACCTGCATGAGATCTACGGCGACTTCGGCGGCAAGTTCGTCGACCGCGACCAAGTGGACGTCGAACACTTTCAGAGTTGGATCGACTGGGGCAAGTCGGTGGGCATGAAGCTCGACTTCAACTCCACCTCCTTCGGTCACCCCAAAAGCGGAGACTTGAGTCTGGCCCACCCCGACCCCGCCATCCGCGCCTTCTGGATTGAGCACACCAAACGCTGTCGCCGTATCGCCGACGCCATGGGCAAGGCACAGGGCGACCCCTGCATCATGAACATCTGGGTGCATGATGGTTTGAAAGACCTCACCGTGGAACGTAAACGCTACCGCGAACTGCTGGCAGCATCCTTGGACGAGATACTGGCGGAAGACCTGCCCGACATGAAATCCTGCGTCGAGGCCAAGCTCTTCGGCATCGGCTTGGAGAGTTTCACCGTCGGCTCACACGACTTCTACGTGGGTTACTGCGCCACGCGCAAGGTCATCTACACCCTCGACACAGGCCATTACGAGCCCACGGAGAATGTCTCCGACATGATCCCGTCGCTGCTCCTCTATGTGCCCGAACTGATGCTGCACGTCAGCCGTCCCATCCGCTGGGACTCGGACCATGTGACAATCATGAACGACCAGACCCTCGACCTCTTCAAGGAAATCGTCCGCGCCGAGGCCCTCCACCGCGCCCACATCGGCCTCGACTACTTCGACGCCTCCATCAACAGGATAGGCGCTTACCTCATCGGCACCCGAGCCACGCAAAAATGCCTGCTGCAGGCCCTGTTGGAGCCGTTGCCTTTGCTGCGCCAATATGAGGACAAGGGGCAAGGCTTCGAAAAACTGGCCCTGCTGGAAGAGATGAAGTCGCTACCCTTCGGCGCCGTTTACGACTACTTCAACATGAAGAACAATGTGCCTGTCGGCGAGGAGTTTATCGCCAAAGTACAACAATATGAGAAGGAAGTAACTTCAAAACGATAAAATGACACAAAACCGAAACACACACGACAGGGCTTTTACCGTCATTGCGGGCTTGACCCGCAATCTCCCAAACAGAAAGGACTCGTCTCCGCGCTTGGGAGATGGCGGATGTTCCTCCGCCATGACGGTCAAGGGCTTTAGGATAGTGTTTCTTCGGTCTCTTGTCTAGCAATAGAATAAATAAAAATGAGTAAAGGAAGTTTGAAAAGCACCATCGCCGTCTCGCTAACCAACTATCTGGATGCCGGTGCCATCGTCGCCGGCGCCAGCGGCTTGACGCTGTGGCAGAAATACCTGGGTCTTACCGAGGTGCATCTCGGCTGGCTCAACTTCATCAGCGCCAACTGCCTGGGTGCCGCCCTCGGCGCCATCATCGGCGGGTTCTTGGCCGACAAATACGGGCGCAAGTTCATCTACACCTACAACCTGCTCGTGTATATGACGGGCGTGCTGCTCATCATGCTCTCCGTCAGCTTCCCCATGCTGTTGGCGGGCTTCCTTGTGACGGGTATCTCGGTCGGCATCGGCGTACCCGCCTCGTGGACCTACATCTCCGAGAGCTCTGAAAACAACAACCGAGGCCGCAATATCTGCATCTCCCAGATGTCGTGGGGTTTCGGACCCATGATCATCCTCTTATTAGGTATGTTCTTCGCCCCCGACGGCTATCTCTTCGGCTGGGTCGAGAAAATCGCCCATGCCATTGGTGGTGCCGACTTGCCCGTCGAAGCCGTCAATGTGTTCAGCTCGCGCATTGTCTTCTTCTCACTGCTCATCGTGGCCTTCGTCGCCTGGAACATGCAGCGAAAACTGGATGAGAGCCACGAATGGAAGGCCAGCCAAGAGGCCGCCAAAGCCAAAGGCGAGAACACGGGGCTGTGGCATGCCTTCAAGGTCTTGTTCTCCAACAGAATCGCCATCAAGACCGCGTGTTTCTTGGCCGTCATCTACCTCGCTTGGAACCTCGTGGCATCGGTGTTGGGCTTCTTCCAGCCCCATATCTACGAGACGGCGGGCGGCATCAGCAACGAGCAAGCCAACTGGATGAACTGTATCCAGTGGGCCATCATCGTGTTCGTCACCTTCCTGCTCTCCAAGATCATCGACAAGACCAGCCACAAGCTGATTTACATCATGGGATTGCTCGTCGCCATCAGCGCCTGGGTGATTATCGTCGCCATCGGCGTGAACGGCACCGCGGGGCTATGGCTCTTCACCATCCTGTGGGGCATCGAGGGCGGTATGTCGGTGCAAATCTTCTATGCCTTGTGGGGCTCGGAGCTGTTTCCCGCCAAATTCCGCGCCGGCGCCCAAGGGCTGATGTTCTTTGTCGTCAGGGGACTGTCGGCTGTTTGGGGACTCGTCTTCACGTTCATCTATGGCGAGAACGGCGAAGGCTTCACCGTGGCCGCCTATTGCATGATTGGTCTGTTGCTCATCTCGTTGATCGTGGGCATCATCGGCTGTCCCAACACCCGAGGCAAGTCATTGGCGCAAATCACCAAAGAACGGTATGGAGAGAATTATTGAAAAACTAAAAACAACAATATCATGAAAAGACATCTCTTTATAGCTCTCATCGCATTGGCATTGGTTTCGTGTGGCGGAGCACAACAGCAACAAAATCCACCTGTCGAGAACTCATCCGTGGACACTGCCACCGTTGTTGAACCCACACCAGAATCTGTGGCGGAAGTCGAAACCATCGAAGAAGAAGTTCCCTCTGGATTGGTATTTGAAGACTGTGATTTCGAGAGATCCGCCGATGCCGGATCCAGAGTCATCCCACCAGTGCTGCAGAACGCCACAAAAATCGTATTCGATGAAGACGTCGTGAGGTTTTTCGATGGCACAAACGAGTTTGCCATACAGATTGACTTAAAAGAAAGCTATGAAGACGTAGCCTCTGATGGACATTATTCGTGGACGTTTGTCGTGAAAGACAACGCGGACCTGCCAGGAGTCAACGACATTTACATCGAAACCTCGTACCCGGTGGAAGTCATGGAGAAAATGGAGCCTATTATGGGCGCTGAAAACGCTCCTCTCAAGATAACCGTTGACAACATGGCCAATTATTATCCCAAGCGCTTTAAACAATGGAAAAACCTTAAACGCAAAATGTTGCCAAGTTTTCCTACGGATGAAGAATACCATGAGAATATGGATTGGGCGAATACCGACCACAGCGCGGAGGCTCTAGAAGAATAATCAAACGAACGACATTATGGAAGGCATCACATACAACAGACCCGAATTAAAACGCTGCATCGAGCAGGTGGCCGAGGTGGCCGGCTACCTCTGGCAGAAAGGCTGGGCCGAGCGCAACGGCGGTAATATCGTCGTCAATGTCACCGACCACCTCAACTCTAAACTCTCAACAACTCTCAACTCTCAACTCTCAACTCTCAACTCTAAACTTTCAGACCCCATCCCCATAGGAACCACCCTGCCCCACCTCAAAGGCTGCTATTTCTATTGCAAAGGCACCAATCGCCGCATGCGCGACCTCTCTCGTACGCCCATGGACAACAGCGCCATCATCCGCATCTGCGACGACTGCGCCCATTTTGAAATCATCGCCGACAAGCCCGTGATGCCCACCTCGGAGTTGCCTTCTCATTTAAGTGTCCATAATTACTTGATTGCCAAAGGATCGCCTTACAAAGCCTCGCTACACACCCACCCCATCGAATTGGTCGCCATGACGCACCATAGGCCTTTCTTGAAGAAGGACGTGATGACCAACATCCTTTGGTCGATGATCCCTGAGACCAAGGCCTTCTGTCCGCGCGGACTCGGCATCGTGCCTTATATGCTGCCCGGAAGCGTCGCTTTGGCCGAGGCCACCATCCGCACCCTCGACGACAACTACGACGTAGTGATGTGGGAGAAACACGGCGTGTTTGCCGTCGACACCGACATCATGTCGGCCTTCGACCAAGTGGACGTGCTCAACAAAGCCGCACAAATCTATATGAGCGCCCGCAGCATGGGTTTCGAGCCGGAAGGCATGAGCGAGGCGCAGATGAAGGAACTCTCGGAGGCGTTTGGATTAGCTAAATAAAAGGAGAGAACACAATGTTAGATGACTTTTTTGATAAAGCGTATTGGGTGGTGGATTTTCTCCCCAAACAAGTTCCGGAAAAGGCTGGCGGAAGGTTCTTTTCCGTAGAGGAATATTATTTGGAACCCTTGCGCTATGCCGTTCTGCGAGAGCGGTTCTCCGACATCCTGCTAAAGCTGTATTGCTATTATGATTTGCGTTTGTTTGTTGATGACGATACGGAAGGCATGTTCAACCCCGAGCCTGAATTGCTTGCAAGTCATATCAAGGATAACCAAGGCAATTTGTGTTTGCTCATTGGAAAATCTGAAGGCCTTATCACTTTGAGTCGTGATGACACCAATATGACAGTTTATTCGCCATCAGAAGACCTGCTGGAACTGATTCGGACACTTGCCGGGGCTGTGGGGTTGTTTGTTTGGAAGCCAGAATAAGAATGTCACTCAAATTGATTTGAAAGAACGATATTACATACCTACCGCTATGAAACGCATTACCTTATTTTTTATAGCCCTCATCGGCCTTGTTGCCTGCAACAACACACTGGATGTCAGCATCGTTAACCCCAATGTGGAGCAACAAGTGCATCCGCAGGCCCTAGCCACGAACCAGCCGCGCTTCAGTTGGCAATACGAATCGGCGGAAAGCAACGTCGTGCAACAAGACTACCGCATCATCGTGGCCTCCACCGCCGAGAACGCCCAAAAGGGTATCGGCGACCTTTGGGACTCCAAAACGGTGGCTTCCAACCAGATGCTTAACATCCCTATGCTGGATCTCTCTGTCACCTACGAACCATTTCAAAGCCGCGACAAAGCTTTCTGGAAAGTCATCACGACAGTGACAGCCAACGGAGGCAGGAAAACCAAGATAGAAAGCGAAGTTCAGCCCTTTGAAATCAGCTTGCTGGAACAAAGGGATTGGCAGGCGAAATGGATTGGCCACGAGTTTGAAGATGATGTCTTGATAGGCCACACTCGCCTTGCCGCCCGTTATCTCCGCAAAGAATTCGCACTCAACGGCGAAGTGGCCGACGCTCGACTTTATGTCAGCGGCATGGGCGTGTATAGCGCCTACCTCAATGGCACCGAGATTGCTCCCGAGGAACTGCTGAAACCCACCCTCTCTTGGTATTCCAAACGTGTGTATTTCAACACTTACGATGTCACGGAGATGCTTAACAGCGGCGACAACGCCATCGGCATCATCCTCGAAGGCGGACGCTTCACGACCATCCGCTACGATGTTAAAAACCCTAACTGGGACGGCACAGAGAATGTGTTTGGCTTCGGCACGCCACGCCTGTTGCTGCAACTGGAGGTGACCTACAAAGACGGCCAAAAGGAAACCATCGTCAGCGATGAAACATGGAAAATCACCAACCGAGGCCCCATCCGCACCGCCAACGAATATGACGGAGAGACCTATGACGAGAATTATGACCTCGGCGAATGGAACCAAACCGGCTACGACGACTCCGCCTGGCTCCCGGCTGAACTTGTTGAGGCTCCCGAAGGTGAACTTTCCGCCCAACCCAACCCGAACATCAAAGTGCAGGAGGTGCTAAAGCCTATTGCCGTCTTCCAAAAAGGCGACAAATGGATGCTCGACATGGGCCAGAACATGGTCGGAGTACTGGATATCAAGTTGCATGACCAACAACCCGGCGACGTCGTCACCCTGCGTTTCGCCGAACTCCTCAACGCCGACAGCACGCTCTACACCGCCAACCTGCGTGGTGCGGAATGCACGGACAGATACGTAGTCACGAACAACTCTAAACTCTCAACTCTCAACTCTCAACTCCACTGGCATCCCATGTTTGTATATCACGGCTTCCGCTACGTTGAAATCAACGGACTGCGTTCCACGCCCACCCTTGATGACTTCGAAGGCCTCGTGTTCTACGACGAGATGCCCACCACAGGCAGTTTCGAGACATCCAACGAGATTCTCAACGCCGTGTACCACAACGCCTATTGGGGCATCCGTGGCAACTACCGCAGCATGCCCACCGACTGTCCGCAACGCGACGAGCGCATGGGCTGGACCGGTGACCATACCACAGGCAGTTTCGGCGAGTCGTATGTATTCGGCAACCACCAACTCTATTCTAAATGGCTTACCGACGCCGAGGACAGCCAACTCGAAAACGGATCGGTGGCCAATGTCATCCCGCCTTACTGGCGCGGCTATACCGACAACATGACCTGGCCTGGCGCCTTCGTCACGGTGGCCGACATGCTCTACACCCGTTTCGGCGACTGCCAACCCATCGAACAACACTACGACGCCATGAAGAAATGGCTGTTACACATGAAAGACAACTACATGAGAGCCGGCATCATGACCCGCGACACCTATGGCGACTGGTGCATGCCGCCCGAGTCGTTGGAGCTCATCCACTCCAAAGATCCTACCCGCATCACCGATGCATCGGTCATCTCCACGCCATTCTATTGCTATCTCTCACGCTTGATGGCCAAGTTCGCTGAACTGTTGGACAAGCCCGAGGACGTGGCGTTTTTCAACCAGGAGATCACCACTTCCACCGTGGCCTTCAACGACAAATACTTCAACCGCGTGACGGGGGTCTATGCCAACAACACGGTGACCGCCAACATCCTGCCCTTGTGGTTCGGCATGGTTCCCAAAGGGTTAGAGGACAAAGTATTGGAAAGCATCATCGACAAGACCATGAACGAATGTGGCGGCCATGTCTCGACGGGTGTGGTCGGCATACAGCAGCTGATGCGCTGCCTGACGGAGTATGGTCGTGGCGACCTCGCCCTCAAAATCGCCTCCAACGACACCTACCCCAGCTGGGGCTACATGTACCGCAACGGCGCCACCACCATCTGGGAACTCTGGAACGGCAACACCGCCGACCCCGCCATGAACTCGGGCAACCATGTGATGCTGCTCGGCGACCTCATCATCTGGGAATATGAATACCTCGGCGGCATCCGCGCCTTGGAGCCGGGCTACAGCAAGATACAGCTCAAGCCCTATCCCATCGAGGGACTGGACTATGTGAACTGCGCCTATAATTCCGTCTCAGGACGCATCGAAAGCAACTGGAAACGAGAAGGCAACCGCTTTGAATGGGACATCGTCATCCCTGCCAACACCACAGCAGAGGTCTGCTTGCCAACCGCTGACGGCTACGAGATGAAGACCTTCGGCAGCGGGAGGTACCATTTGTCATCTGAACTTTAAGACTTAATCCTATCAGGATTCTCTGCGATGAACTTGCTCCAGTCGGGCTTGCGGCGCGCCTTGGCTTTCTCGGTGGTATGCTTGGTGTAGTTCACGTCCTTGCCTTTTGAGATGGAGTGGCACACCGCCGCGGCCACGGCGTCGGTGGCATCGAAAAACTTGGGGTCTTCCTCGGTCTTGAGGATGAAGTGCACCATCTTGGCCACCTGTTGCTTCGAGGCGTTACCGTTGCCCGTGATGTTCTGTTTGATAGTCTTGGGCGAGTACTCGAAGATAGGGATGTCGCGATAGAGCGCGGCGGCCATGGCCACGCCTTGGGCGCGACCCAGCTTCAGCATCGACTGCACGTTCTTGCCAAAGAACGGCGCCTCGATAGCGAGCTCATCGGGGTGATACTCGTCGACAATCTCCAGCACACGCTCGAAGATCTTCTTCAATTTGAGCGCTTGGTTCTCGAGCTTCTTCAAGTTGATGACGCCCATCGTGAGGAGCTCTATCTGCTTGCCTTGCTCGCGGATGACGCCGTAGCCCATCACCATGGTGCCTGGGTCGATGCCTAAGATGATTTTCTCTTGGTTCATTATGGATTTTTTGCAAAAGTAAGCATTTTTTGTTTGGAATGGTTTTTGTGTCATTTTATTACTACTTTTGCATCGATTGTTTAACCATCAAAAGTTAGAAAAATGAAAGCATTAAAAGTATTACTCATGGCCTTGGTCTTGATGATGGGTTCAAGCGCGATGGCACAGACCGTCTATAACAGCAGCGGCTCGAGTTGCGGTTCGATCAGATCCGACGGCACCGTGTACAGCAAGAGCGGCTCCAGCATCGGTAAGATCAATAGCGACGGCACCGTGTACAACAGTAGCGGTTCCAGCATCGGTAAAATAGAGCGTGACGGTACGTTCCGCAACAAAAGCGGCTCCAGCATCGGCAAACTCGACAGCGACGGCACCGTCCGCAACAGTAGCGGTTCCAGCATCGGCAAGGTGGAGAGTGATGGCACCGTCCGCAACGGCTCTGGCTCCAGCATTGGCAGGGTACAGGGGATTCCACGTGAGTGGGTGGCGGCCTACTTCTTCTTTTTCTTCGATTAGAAACACCTTAAAACACAAACGACCATGAAAATATTACGCGTTTTAATCCTGGCTGCCGGCCTCATGATGGCTTCGGGTGCCATGGCTCAAACTGTCTACAACAGCAGCGGTTCGAGCTGTGGTAAGATCGAAAGCAACGGCACTATCCGCAATTCCAGCGGTTCCAGCGTCGGTCGGTTCGACAGCGACGGCACCATCCGTAACAGCTCCGGCTCCAGCATCGGCAAGATCGACCGTGACGGCACCATCCGCAACAGCTCTGGCTCCAGCATCGGTAAGTTTTGCAGCGACGGCACCGTCCGCAACAGCTCTGGCTCCAGCATCGGTAAGGTGGAAAGCGATGGCACCGTGCGCAACAGCTCTGGCTCCAGCATTGGTAAGGCCGCAGGCATCCCCCGCGAATGGGTAGCTGCTTATTTCTTCTTCTTCCCGTTCTACTAACAGCGCAAGGAGAAACAAAAATGAAACGCCTGCCACAAGTGACAGGCGTTTTTATTTGTTACAGATTTGTTTCTCCTATCCAAACAACTCCGTCCCTAACTCATAAACCGACGCCACGGGAACAATCTCAATCTTAAACCGTTTGGTGTCCAACCCCTTGGCGTTGTATTTCGAAACAAAAATCTTCTCAAAGCCCAACTTGTCAGCCTCAGCAATGCGGGCCTCAATGCGGGTCACGGCGCGGATTTCGCCCGAGAGACCTACCTCGGCGGCAAAGGCATAGCGTGAGGGAATGGGGATGTCGGCATTCGACGAGAGCACCGCAGCGATGACGGCCATGTCGATGGCGGGGTCGTCTACATGCAAACCGCCTGCAATGTTGAGGAACACGTCTTTTATGGAGAGTCGGAAGCCAGCGCGTTTCTCCAGCACAGCCAGCAGCATATTCATCCTTCGGAGGTCGAAGCCCGTGGCGGAGCGCTGAGGCGTGCCGTAAGCCGCACTGCTTACCAAGGCCTGTGTCTCGATGAGCATGGGGCGTTGCCCTTCCATAGTGGCCGCGATGGCGATGCCGCTCACTTCTTCGTCACGCTGCGAGAGCAGGATCTCGCTTGGGTTGGTCACCTCACGGAGACCTGTGGCGTTCATCTCGAAGATGCCTAACTCGGATGCCGACCCGAAGCGGTTCTTGATAGTGCGCAAGATGCGGAAACCATAATGGCGGTCGCCCTCGAACTGCAAGACGGTGTCGACGATGTGTTCCAAAACCTTCGGTCCGGCGATGCTGCCGTCTTTGGTGATATGGCCGATAAGGAATACCGGCACTTGATAAGCTTTGGCGATTTTGTTCATCTCGGCGGCCGTCTCACGGATCTGCGAAATGCTGCCCGCCGCAGCGTCCACGTATGGCGACTCCAAAGTCTGGATGGAATCCACCACCACGATATCGGGCTGCACGTTCTTGAAGTGTTTCAGGATCTCCTGCGTGTTGGTCTCTGTGAGCACGAGGCAGTCGGTGTTGTGGATGCCGATACGATCGGCCCGCATCTTGATTTGGGTCTGGCTCTCCTCGCCGGAGATGTACAGCACCTTACGACCTGCCAGTTGCAAGGCCGTCTGCAAGAGCAAAGTCGACTTGCCGATGCCGGGTTCGCCACCTACGAGGGTAAGCGAGCCAAGCACCAAGCCACCACCTAAAACCCTGTTGAGTTCCTCGTAGGGCAACACGATGCGCTGCTCCTTGGCGTTGGTGATTTCCTTGATGGGCAAAGGAAGGCTTTGGCTTTCAAGCTCGATGTTTTTCTTCACCGACTTGGCCTCCTTTCCCGTGACGACAGTCGACTCCTCGCAGGTGTTCCACGCCCCACAGGCGGGACATTTCCCGAACCATTTCGGCGACTCGTTTCCGCATTCCTTGCAGAAGAAGACGGTTTTATCTTTAGCTGGCATGATGTATTGCTTTTCGTCGCTTCGCGTCATTGCGAGGAGGGACGACGAAGCAATCCAGGAAAAAGGCCTCACGTCTGGATCGCTTCGTACCTCGCGATGACGCTAACGCGTCTGTATTATCATGCAAAAATAAGAAATTAGCCTTGTATGAAGATGTTATTGGAGTTTTTTAATAATTTTGTCGCCAAATATGTTGTTGATGAAGCATCGTTTACTCACACTACTTGTCTTATTGCTCACTTCGCCGCTCTTCGCACAACAGGGCGACGTGGTGTTGTGTGAGGGCTTCTTCAACCCCTGGCTCGAAGAGGGCTGGGACGCCAAGGGCGACGACTGGGTGGTGTGGTATATTTCCAACACAACCTACGCAGGCTGCAAGCCGCGCGAGATGCAGATGTATCCCGACTTCAACTTCGAGGGCACCACGCGCCTTGTGACGCCCATTGTGGAGTTGGAGAAATACGACTTCATCAACTTCCAGTTCAACCACGCCCTTGAGGCCGCTCCGGGTGAACTTGACGTGCGCCTCGGCATCGGCATCTCGCAAAACGGCGAGGAGTGGGAGAGCATCTGGGAAGACACCGTCACGGGAGCCATCAGCCAGAGCCAATACCTGCTCACTTTCGACATGGAGGAATGGCCCACCAAGTCGCCGCAGTTCTGCCTCTATTTCACAGGCCACGGCGCCTATGTCACCAGTTGGTTCATCGACAACATCATCGTCTACGCCTCGAAGAAGAACAAATACGGCGACATCGAGGATGTCGACGAAGGCGGCTTTGTGGCCTCGCGTTCTCACATCCTTACGCTTAAAGGACCTAATGCAGGGTCCGTCACCAAATTCTCCACCCTGCGGAGATCGCGCAACCGTTACGCCCGAGTCGTGGAAGGCCGACAGAAGAGATGGTGGCAATTCTGGAAATAACGAGTAATAGCATGTATAAGAAGATATTATTATTCATATTAGTTTTGTTTTCGTTGTCAGTTTCAGCGCAAACTTTCACCGACAGCAACCTGCCCATCGTGGTCATCGAGACCGACGGTGGCGCCAACATCCCCGACGAGCCCAAGGTTCCCGGCTCGATGAAGATCATCTGGCATCAGGACGGCTCGCGCAACTACATGAGCGACATCGACAACCCCGAATATCTCAATTACGACGGACGCATCGGCATCGAACGACGCGGCAGTAGCTCGCAGAACTTCAACAAGAAACCGTACGCTTTTGAGACCCGTGAGGATGACAATGTCACCAACAACAACGTCAGCCTCTTGGGCATGCCCGAAGAGAACGACTGGATCCTCAATTCCTTGGCCTACGACCAGACTGGGATGCGTGATGTGCTTGCTTACGAGCTCTCCAACCGCCTTGGACAATATGCCTCACGAAGCGTGTATTGCGAGGTGGTGATCAATGGCGACTACAAAGGCTTGTATGCCATGATGGAGAAAATCAAGCCCGACAAGGAACGCGTCAACATCGAGAAAATGGACGAGACCTGCAACAACTATCCCGAGGTGACGGGCGGCTACATCACCAAGGCCGACAAGACCACGGGCGGCGACCCCGTGGCATGGACGATGCAAGGCTATGGTGGCGGTGGCTGGGGCGGCTGGGGCATCAGCACGGATTTCATCCACCATTACCCTAAGCCCTCCGACATCACCAACGCGCAAAACAACTACATCCACGGCGTGTTTACCAACCTCGCTTCCGTGGCCAACCAACATAACACCTCCACAGCGTCGGGCATCCCATCGGTCATCGACATTCCCTCATTTGTCGACTTCATGATGATTGCTGAGTTTTCCTCCAACGTCGACGTGTATTCACTCAGTACTTTCTTCCATAAGGACCGCATGGGCAAGCTGCGCGCTGGCCCTGTGTGGGACTATAACCTCGCCTTCGGCTACGACGCCTTTGGCAACCGCAGCAAATACGACGTGTGGCAATTCAACAACACCGACAACAACGGCCCGAAGTTCTGGAAAGACCTGTTTGACACCGACCTCTTCCGCTGCTATCTCGCCAAGCGCTGGTTTGAGCTGACCGAACCCGGACAGCCCCTGAACTACGACTTCGTCTGCTCACGTATTGACGAGATCGACGCATGGATCGCCGAGGCCGTCGCGCGCGACAACCAACGCTGGCATCAGATGAACCAACACGCCCAGTATGTGAACAACATGAAGACGTGGATACAACAGCGCGTCAACTGGCTGAACAACAACATTGGCTCCGACTCGGGTTGTACCGATGTTGACCTGCCGCCTTTGGTCATCTCCAAAATCCACTACCACCCCATGGACTGGTGGGGCATCGACGGCGACAAGTTCGAGTTCATCGAGATCACCAACAACGGCGACGAAGACGTTGATCTGACAGGCGTGTATTTCCGTGAGTTGGGCATCACCTATTGCTTCCCCGACAACAGCCATATCGCAGGTCACGAGGCCATCGTGCTTTGCTCCGACTCCTTGATGTTCAACGAGTTTTACAACATGACGCCTTTCGGGCAATACACACGCAAGCTCTCCAACAAGTCGGAAAACCTCGTGCTAGCCGACGCCTGGGGCAATGTCATCGACGAGGTGCGCTATTGCGACAGCGAGCCTTGGCCCACGGAGGCTGACGGCAACGGTCCCTACCTGGAGCTCAAAGACCTTAACTTCGACAACAGCCTCGCCGAGAGCTGGACCACAGGCAACGACCTGACGGGCGTCATGGAACGTCCCGGTGCCTCACAAGCTCGCCTCTTCCCCAACCCCACCTCGGGTTTAGTACGTGTGGAGATGACAGTACCCGCCATCGCTTGCCAGATGGTCAACATGATGGGTTGTGTGGTCATGGAGACGTCTGTCACTGGCACGCAGTTCGACCTCGATCTGGGCCGTCTGGCCTCAGGTGTCTACCTCATGAAAATAACAATGGCCGACGGTAAGCCGGCCTACGAGAAAGTGGTAAAACACTGATTTTCCTACTTACAGCTCCTCCGCGAACTTGATATCCTTCACGTTAAGCTGAAGGTTGGTCTTGCCTTGCCATGTGTTGTACTCCAGATGGTAGCAGATGCTGAAAGGCTCGCCGTCGTGGATGCGGTCGAAGAGGTCGCCTTTCTGGAAAGCAATGCCTGAGAACGGCGCCACGCCTTGCTCGGCGTCGCCCTCTTGCGACACGGTGAGTTTCAAGTGACGGTGACCACCCACGGGACGCGAGCCGCCCGCGTCAATGACATGGTCGGTCCAGAACACGGGTGCCATGTTGCCCGGACCGAAAGGCGCAAACTGGTTGAGGATGCGCATAAACTTGGCCGTGATGTCGGCGAAATTGATCTTCAGGTCGACCTCGAGCTCGGGCACGAAGTCCTCGTCGATGAGATGTTCGGCCACGTATGCCTCGAAGCGGCGACGGAACTCCGTCAGGTTCTCGGGCTTCATTGACAGACCCGCGGCATATTTATGACCACCGAAGTGCTCCAACAGGTCGGAGCAATGGTCGATGGCGTCATAGATGTCGAAATTACGGATGGAACGCGCCGATCCGGTGATGAGGCCGTTGGCGCGAGTGAGGACGATGGTGGGACGGTAGTAGTAGTCGGTGAGGCGCGATGCCACGATACCGATGACGCCACGGTGCCACTTGGCGTTGTAGACCACGGTGCTCTTGGCGTCTTTCAGATCCTGGTCGGCGTCGATCATGCCGAGGGCTTCCTCGGTGATGCGGTTGTCGAACTCACGACGCTCGTCGTTGAGGTCGTTGATGGATGCCGCCAGTTTCTCGGCGTGTTCCTTCTTGTCGGCGATCAGCAGACGCACCGAGTCGGAGGCCTTGGCGATGCGACCGGCGGCGTTGATGCGCGGACCGATGAGGAAGACCAAGTCGCTGATGGTCAGCTCGCGGGTCAGCACATTCTCCTCGTCCTCCACCTGGTCTTCGTCGCGACGATAGATGTTGGCGTGTTGCAGGATGGCCTCGATGCCGGGACGCGGTTTCTTGTTCAGCTGCTTCAGACCGAAATGCGCCAGCACGCGGTTCTCGCCCGTGATGGGGACGATGTCGGCGGCGATGCTCACGGCCAGCAGGTCGATGAGTTCATAGACCTGTTCGATGGTGCCCAAGCCTCGCATCGACAGGGCGGTCACCAGTTTGAATCCCACGCCGCAGCCCGAGAGCTCGTCGTAAGGATAGTGACAGTCGGGGCGCTTGGCGTCGAGCACCGCCACAGCGTCGGGGATGACGTCGCCCGGACGGTGGTGGTCGCAGATGATGAAGTCGACGCCACGCTCGTTGGCATAATCGATGCGCTCGTTAGCTTTGATGCCGCAGTCGAGGGCGATGACCAACTTGAAACCGTTGTCGGCCGCATAGTCAATGCCCTTGAATGAGATGCCGTAACCCTCCTCGTAGCGGTCGGGGATATAGAACTCGATTTTTTTCTTCTTGAAGAACGGCTTGAGGTAGGTGTAGACCACTGCCACGGCCGTGGTGCCGTCGACGTCGTAGTCGCCATAGACCAAAAGTTTCTCGCCGTTGTTGATAGCCTCCAGCACGCGGTCGACGGCCTTGTCCATGTCCTTCATCAGGAAGGGGTCGTGCAACTGCGACAGCTGCGGACGGAAGAAAGTCTTGGCTTCCTCGAAGCTGGTAATACCGCGTTGGACAAGCAAAGCGGCAAGGTTCTCATCGATAGTGAGCACCTTGGCAAGCTCTTCAACTTGCTGTTTGTCAGCTGGTTGATGTAAAATCCACTTTGTTTCCATCCGCGTAGTTTTGAATCGGTAAAAATAAAAAGAAAAACTATACCGCCCTAAAGTTTTTGCAGTTTATAATCAATTTTTCATTTATCGCGTTCATATTCAACTAATTATTTTTGTGGTTTTTTTTGCGATTCTACATAAGCGTTTTCTTTCGAAAATTGTTGAAATCTTTGTTCAAAAAAAATGTATTCTTCCCTTGCGAGGTTTGCAGAATTTTGATATTCTTGCAGTTTAAAATCAGCTAAATTTTACACCCTTGAAAAAGATTGAAACAGCTTTAATATCAGTATTTTATAAAACTGGCATCGATACTATCGTAGACCTTCTGAAGCAAAATGGAGTGCAGATCTACTCCACGGGAGGCACCTATGACTTCATCCAACCGCTCGACCCGTCGGTGAAGACCGTAGAGTCGCTCACGGGTTATCCGTCCATCTTGGGCGGCCGCGTGAAGACGTTGCATCCCAAAGTGTTCGGCGGCATCCTGGGTCGCACCCAGCTGGAGTCGGACCAGAAAGAGATGCGGGAGTATGACATCCCCGCCTTCGACCTCGTCATCGTCGACCTCTATCCCTTTGAGGAGACCGTGGCGAAGACCGAAGACGCCGCTGCCATCATTGAGAAGATCGACATCGGCGGCATCTCGCTCATCCGCGCCGGCGCCAAGAACTTCAACGACGTGCTCATCGTGCCTTCGCAGAAATACTACGGCGAGCTCATCCAGCTGCTCAGAGACCAGCATGGCGAGACCTCGCTCGACGACCGCCGTCGTTTTGCCACCTACGCCTTTGGCGTGAGCTCGCACTACGACAGCGCCATCATGAACTGGTTCGCCAAAGACGACGACAGCAAGCCGCTGCGCATCACCGAAGAGGAAGGCACCGCCCTGCGCTACGGCGAGAACCCGCACCAGCGCGGCACCTTCTACGGCGACCTCGACGCCCTGTTTGAGAAACTGCACGGCAAGGAGCTCTCATACAACAACCTGCTCGACCTCGACGCAGGTCTGAACCTCATCCGTGAGTTCGACGAGACCACCTTCGCCATCCTCAAGCACAACAACCCCTGCGGCATCGCCTGCCGTCCCACCGTCAAGGAGGCCTATCTGGCCGCTTTGGCCGGCGACCCTGTGTCGGCCTTCGGCGGCGTGCTGGTGTGCAACCGCCCCATCAACATGGCTGCCGCAGAGGAGATCAACAAGCTCTTCATCGAAGTCATCGTGGCGCCTGGTTATGACGACGGCGTGCTCGACCTGCTCTTCTCGAAGAAGAACCGTGTGGTGCTACGCCTCAAGGCCGACCTCTACAGACCCCAGACCGTGAAGACCGCCTTGAACGGCTACCTCGCTCAGGACCGCGACCTCCACACCGAGACGGCCGACGACTTCAAGGTCATCACAAAAAAGGCGCCGTCGGCCACGGAAATTGACGATATGATCTTCGCCAACAAGATCGTGAAACACAGCCGCAGCAACGCCATCGTCCTCGCCAAGGGCGGACAGCTCTATGCCTCGGGCATCGGACAGACCTCTCGCGTCGACGCCCTGCGCCAAGCCATCGAGAAGGCCCGTTCGTTCGACTTCGACCTCAACGGCGCGGTATTAGCCTCCGACGCCTTCTTCCCCTTCAAGGACTGCGTCGAGCTGGCCCACGAAGCGGGCATCACCGCCATCGTGCAGCCTGGCGGCTCGGTACGTGACCAAGAATCCATCGACTGCTGCAACGAAAACGGCATCAGCATGGTGTTTACCGGATTTAGACACTTCAGACATTAAGAAAACACAACATTAACCGACAACTATTAACTGATACAACCATGGGAGTATTTTCATTTCTCAACAAAGAAATCGCCATTGACCTCGGTACGGCCAACACGATTATCATATACAATGACAAAGTAGTCGTCGACGAGCCCTCCATCGTGGCCATGCAGCGCGACACCAAGAAGATTATCGCCGTCGGCAAACGCGCCATGATGATGCACGGCAAGACACACGAAAACATCAAGACCATCCGCCCGCTGCGCGACGGCGTCATCGCCGACTTTCAGGCCGCCGAGTACATGATGCGCGAGATGATCAAGATGATCCAATTCAAGAACACCTTGTTCCCACCCAGCCTGAAGATGGTCATCTGCATCCCTTCGGGCATCACCGAGGTGGAGGAACGCGCCGTGAAGGACTCGGCCGAGCAGGCCGGCGCCAAGGAGGTGCGTCTGATCCACGAGCCTATGGCCGCCGCCATCGGTATCGGCATCGACGTGCTCGAGCCGACGGGTAATATGATCATCGACATCGGTGGTGGTACCTCCGAGATCGCCGTCATCGCCCTGGGTGGCATCGTCAACAACAAGTCCATCCGCATCGCTGGTGACGACTTCACCGCCGACATCGAGGAATACATGCGTAAGCAGCACAACATCATCGTGGGCGAGCGCACCGCCGAGCGCATCAAGATTGAAGTGGGTTCCGCCATCCCGCAGCTTGACAATCCGCCCGACGACTACGCCGTGCAGGGCCGCGACATGCTGACCGGTATCCCGAAGGAGATCCGCGTCAACTACGCGGAGATTGCCCACTGCCTCGACAAGAGCATCATGAAGATCGAGACCGCCGTCTTGAACGCTTTGGAGCAGACCCCGCCCGAGCTGTCGGCTGATATCTACCGCACGGGTATCTACCTCACCGGTGGTGGCGCCCTGCTGCGTGGCCTCGACAAGCGTCTCAACGCCAAGACCAAGCTGCCCATCCACGTGGCAGAAGACCCGCTGCGCGCCGTCGCCCGTGGCACCGGCATCGCCCTGAAGAACTTCGACCGCTTCACTTTCCTGATCAAATAAAATGCGGAATTATGAATGCGGAATGCTGAATGTTGACTTCCTCATTCAGCATTCCTCATTCAGCATTCCGAATTAAACAGTTATGTACAACCTGCGGCGTTTCATCATCAAGCACCACGTCATCATCTTGTTCATCTTGCTCGAGGTGATCTCTATCCTGTTGCTTGCCCGAAGCCAGAGCTTCCACCGCAACTGGATGGTGAACACCACCAACGGCGTGGTGGGCAAAATCTACGAATGGGGCGGCGAGGTGGGCAACTACTTTCGCCTGAACTCTGCCAACAAACAGCTGGCTGAAGAGAACGCCATGCTCCGCAAGCAGCTCTCCGTCGTTTACGACACCACCACGTGCGTCTATGACGTCGAGCAGGGCGACACCCTCTTCGAATACATCCCCGCCCAAGTCGTCAACAACAGCACCAACCAGGTCAACAATTACATCATCATCAACAAAGGCAAACTGGACGGCATCAGACGCGACATGAGCGTCATCTCGACCGACGGCATCGTGGGCGTGGTGACCGACGTAAGCCGCCATTACGCCTCCGTCATGAGCCTGCTCCACAGCAAGTCAGTGGTCGGCGTGCGTATCAAAGAGAGTCAGGAACTCGCCAGCCTGAAATGGGAAACCAACAATTACCGTTACGGCATGGTGGAAGACATCCCGACCCATATCATCTTGCAAAAAGGCGACACCATCCTGACCAGCTCACACTCCAACATCTTCCCCGAAGACCTCATGGTGGGCACCGTCGAGGAGTTCTATCCCACCGCCGTCGACGCCTTGAACAAGGCCAAGATCCGCT
The DNA here is from genome assembly GCA_045132275.1 of Candidatus Limimorpha sp. Classification (GTDB taxonomy): domain Bacteria; phylum Bacteroidota; class Bacteroidia; order Bacteroidales; family F082; genus Limimorpha. Next base: position 3,431 of record JBGURY010000012.1, on the reverse strand, counting down.
ATGCCACCGACTTCGCCACCTTGCGGCATGTCTATGTGATTAACGATTTGCACAAACCCGAGCTCGATTCTCTCAAAGCCAGACTACAATGAACAGGACCGTCTTACAAATCATCCGCTTTGTCGTGCTTGTGCTCTTCCAAGTGCTCGTCATCAACCATATCCGCTTGGGCGGTTATGTCCATCCCTATATCTACCTGACATTCATTCTGTTGCTGCCTTTCAGCATGCCCAAGTGGCAGCTCTTGGTGCTGGGCTTCGCCCTAGGTCTTACCATTGACCTGTTCACCGGCACACCCGGCCTCCACGCAGGCGCCACCACGCTGATAGCTTTCTGCCGACCCGGCATTATCCGACTCATCTCGGGCAACCAGAAATTCGAGAACATCCCCGAGCCCAACCTCGGACAATTGGACGGCATGTGGTTCTTCAGGTACACACTCTTTATGGTGCTCATCCACCATTTCGCGCTGTTTTTCCTCGAGTCGTTCAGCTTCCGCCTCATCGGCCAAGTGCTGTTACGCATCCTGCTCAGCGTGCCCGTGTCCATCTTCCTGATTATGATGATTCTGTACATCTTCAAGCGAGACAAGAAAAGGGAATAAACCAAATAAATATCTGATTCACAATGAAAAAACATGTATTATTCTTGCTTGCTCTGGTGCTCGGGTTGAGCGCTTGCAACGAGAAAACAAAAGGCTTTAAGGTCGACGTGAGCCTGGCCAACGGTAACGACAAGACCGTTTACCTGCAAAAGTTTGTTGACAACACACCCGTCATTATTGACTCGGCTGTCATCAAAAACGACTTGGCTACTTTGACCGCCCCCATCGACGACCCGCAGATCCTTTATGCGCTGAAGGTGAAAGGGATGAGAGGCTCCATGCCGTTCTTCGCCGACAACCAGGACGTCACCATCGTGGGCGACATGCACAACCCGGATGCCGTAGCAATCATGGCCTCGGAGACGCAGACCGAGCTGGACGCCTACAACGACCATCTCCATGAACTGCAGGTGCAAGTCATTGAGCACTACCAAGCCATGAACAACGCCATTGAAGAGGGTGACTCCATCATGATGGACTCGCTCACCAACGTGGGCACCTCGCTGCTTGACAACATGAACTCCTATCGCGACGAATATGTCAAGGAACATGCTGACAGCTTCCTGGCCCATTATATCCTCAACGAGTCGAAACAGGAATACGAGATTCCCTATCTGAAGGAACTCATGTCGAACTTCACCTCCGAGTCGATCTATACCAAGGAATTGAACGAATACATCGCCCAAAAGGAACGCCTTGAGGTGGGCCAGCCCTTCATCGACTTCACCTTGAACACCAAAGATGACACCGAGCTCGTCCTTTCGCAGCTCGTCCCGCAGAATAAGCTCACGCTGGTCGACTTCTGGGCCTCTTGGTGCGGTCCGTGCCGCCACGAGAACCCCGTGGTGAAGGCTGCCTACGAGCAGTTCCATGAGTTGGGCTTCGACGTCGTCGGCGTCAGCGTCGACCAAGACGAGGCCGCTTGGCTGCAAGCCGTCGAAGAAGACCAACTTCCTTGGACGCAAGTGCGCGACGCAGAGAACAAGGTCAGCACCGACTACATGATCTATTACATCCCATCCAACTTCCTCTTCGACCAAGAAGGCACCATGGTAGCCAAAGGCTTGAGAGGTGAGGATTTGGCGAAAAAACTGGCTGAAATTCTTAATTGACCATGACTTATGACTATGACCATGCAAGGCTGTTAGCTGTTAGCAATTAGCCTTTAGCATAAGAGTCACCAAGCTAATAGCTAACTGCTAAAAGCTAAAAGCCAGTCGAGGCAGTCATAGTCATAGTCAGTGGTCATAGTAAAAACACACGCTATGAAAACAAAACTCATTCTTTTCGGTGCACTTGCACTAGGGCTCTTCGCCTGCAACAACACCCCCGAAATCGAGACCTTTAAAGTCGACGTAAACCTCGCCAATGCCGACGGGCAGATGGTCTACCTGCAAAGGGACGGCGAAGTGATTGACTCGGCCGTCATCACCAACTGGGAAGCCGCTTTCGACGCACCCGTGGGCGACGGCACCGAGACTTACGGCCTCATGCTGAAGGGCTGGCGCAGAGCCTTCCCCTTCTTCACCGACAACGCCGACGTGGCTCTCGAAGGCGACGCACAGAACCCCAACGCCATCGTCGTCACAGGCTCGGAGGCACAAGACCGTCTGAACGCCTTCACCGAGGGATTCAACGAATATGATGTCGCGATGGACTCGCTCGCACAACAGCTTCAAGAAGCCAAGGAAGCTGAAAACCAAAAAGAGATGGCACGGCTCCAGCGCGAGCTCGACGACATGCAGGAACTACAAAAGATGTACTGCTTCGACTATGTCTGGGAGAACCCCGCCGACCCGGTGGCGCATTATGTGCTCTACCGTTACAAGTGGGCCTTCGGTCCCTGCGAGATCCGCACGATGATCGACAACATACGTCATGCCGACAGCGCCATGGAGACCTACAACCTAATCCTGGCCGAGGAATATGTGGAAAAGCAGGAACGTGTGCAAGCGGGCCAACCCATCGTCGACTTCACCCAAAACGACCCCGATGGCAACCCTGTGACGCTTTCGCAGTTGGCTGAAGGCAAACTGTTGTTGGTTGACTTCTGGGCCTCGTGGTGCCCCGACTGCCGCAAGGCCAATCCCGATGTGGTGGCGGCTTATCAGAAGTACCACGAACAGGGCTTCGATGTGCTCGGCGTGTCGTTCGACACCAACAAGGAGGCCTGGCTTGCTGCCGTGGAAAAAGACGGCCTCACCTGGACGCAGGTCTCCGACCTGCAGGGCTGGGGCAACGCCGCCGGCGCCTTATACTCCATCTCCTTCATCCCACAGAACGCCTTGATCAAGGACGGCATGATCGTCGCCAGAAACCTGGAAGGCGCGGAGTTGATGGAGGAAATTGAGCGGCAGTTGAAGTAGGAGATTCCCCTTCGCTTCGCTCGGGGAATGGAGTAACGGTTATAATATCAAACGGCGGCAGGAACAACTACCTGATTAGTAGTGGCTCTTGCCGCCGTTATTATAATATGGTGTATACTCCATTCCCCGAAGGGAAATCCCTATTCCTTTACGATTTTCTCCAAATAGGAATTCCCTTCTTTGTCAGTAAGGCGCAGCAGATAAACCCCTTCTACCAATTCACCAAAATCAATTTCATTCGTCCCCCGCACCGTCTTCACCAACTGCCCAAGGGCGTTGTAAACCTGCACTTCGGCAACCTCGATGCCTTCGATAGTAACCGTTTCCCGGGCAGGGTTGGGATAGACAACGAACATCTGCTCCCTTTCATCCATGCCCGTACCCGAGAAATAGGCGACAAGTTCCGTATCCTCTTCAAGCACGAAACTGTAAGGATTCTCGCTTGAGACCCGCTCTCCGTT
>JBGURY010000011.1:0-12432 GCA_045132275.1 Candidatus Limimorpha sp. | reverse complement strand
ACTGCGGGAAACCGTGGGAAAGTAGTTCGCCGCCCACCCGTAACGGGAACCCCGACAGCGACGCTGCCGGGGTTTACTGTTTTTAGGGCACTACCCTACCCTTTTCCATCTTTTAACCAACGCTTTGCACACATTCCCAACTTTTTTTACTAATTTTACAGCCAAATTCAGAAGCATGGCTAAAAGATTGGTATTCGTCTTTATTTTACTGATTGCCAATTTGTTAGGATTCTCACAAGATCCTGAGCGTGACAGCATTGCCGAAAAAAGACCTTCCCCCACCCCTCCCATCCCCGTCGATTCGACCTTCGTCACCTACAGCGCCTATCCTTTCGACAGCATTTTCCTAAACGCGCCGAAATCCGTCGACACCACCACATTCCATGCCGCAGACTTCGATTACCTGCAACGTGGCCACACTCTTTACAGCACCCTGAGTAACACAGGAATGGCCCATAAGTCGATGAGATACGACTACCGGCACCAGACAGGATTCGACATGACGCTACCCGCCTTCTCCACCTACCTGCTGAACGAGGGCAACATGGCGTCATACCTTTCCGTCCTGCCCTACTCCGAAATCCGCTATCTAATGACCGTAGGCGACCTGGAACAGCATTTCCACGCGAGGTTTGGACGACAATTCACCCCTCGCCTACTCGTCTCGTTCGCCTTCGACACCGATTACGCGCCAGCCACCTTCAACAACAACAAGACCATCAACAACGCTTTTTGGATCAACGCCAAGTATATCACAAAAAGCGAACGCTACGGCGTGGCAGCCCACTGGTACCGCAACAAACTTGAGATGGGCGAAAACGGCGGCATCGTCAACGACGAGACCTATAGTACACACACTGAGACCGACAACACCGTTATCCCGGTCAACCTTACCACAGCCAGCAACTACGTCGTCTCAAGCGGGATGGGATTTGAGCAATATTTCAACCTGCTCCCCAAAAAGACCGTAACAGTGAAAGAAGAAACTCCCCGTCCGGAAAACGACTCCGTCGTGACGTTGACTGACAGCATCACAAACCTGGAGGAGACCCGCATCGTCACGGAGACCAAAGACAGGAAATTCACCTTGGGAAGGCTCTGCCACAGCTTCAGCTACCTGAACAACAAGCTGTATTACAACGAGAAATCGGCGAGTGCAAGTTACTACCAGCCTTTCGACACCTTGATGAATCCTGCGAAAACGACCGACACCACGCTGGTAAGAGCCATCAAGAACACGGTGAAATGGAGCAGCTTGGGCTACCAGAAATACAACGACGACATCCCCTTTTATCTCTATGCCGGCATCACTCACGGCTATTATACCGTGAAGCATTACGACTATGTGGAAGGCGAGACCCAGCTGGCGTGCGGCTACAACCAACTGAGCGTGAACGGCGGCATCATCGTCAACCTGTTTAAGTCGACACGCATTACGGGACAAGGCGAATTCATCACTTTAGGCTACCAAATCGGCGACTTTGACGTCAAAGGCCAATGGAAACAATACCTCGGCACCAGCAGCAAAAACTACGGACAAGCCACCTTCGACGTGGAGGTCAAGCGGCAGAGTGCCACTTGGTTTGAGGAGAGCTACTACTCCAACCATTTCCGCTGGGAGAACAACTTCAAAGCGGCAACCTATCTGACATTCGACCTGAGGTACAACTACAAGAACTACGGCATTGGAGTGAAGCAGACCAGCATCGCCAACCTGATTTATTTCGGTACCGACGCCCGTCCCGCCCAATACGAAGGAATGTTCAGCATCCGCGAGGCCTATCTCTCCTTCTATCAAAGCCTCGGACGCTTCGAACTGGAGGGATTCGCCAGCCTGCAGAAGTCGAGCAACGAAGAGGTCATGCACCTCCCCTTAGTCCTGGGCCAGCTGAAACTCGGCTATTCTCAGCCTATCTTCCACAAGGCCGCCACGCTGCATCCCAGCCTCACAGTGCGTTATTTCACCAAATACCACGCCGACGCCTACATGCCAGCCACCCGCACTTTCTATTTGCAGAACGAGGTGGAAATCGGCAACTTCCCGTTCATCGACCTGGCATTGGCCATCAAGGTGAAAAAAGCCCATATCTACGCTGCCTACAGCAACATGTTTCTGCTGACAGGCAACTATAATTCGTTCATCGCGCCCCACTACCCCATGCGCGAGAGCAAGATATTCATCGGGGTCAATTGGAGATTGTTCAACTAAAACCGCACCGCCATGATCCAGAGCACCCTCGTCCCAACACCCAACACGTTATCAAGGCATAGCGACACCATTTCGCAAGTCGTCGACACCATCGCTAAGCAAGGTGGACTCAACGAGATGGTTGAGCAGGTGGCTAATGGCAGCTCGTCACGGCAGATTGGTCTTACCATCGCCATCATCGGCCTGCTTATCTTCACAGCGCACCTGTTCAGCGAGATATTCAGCCGCAAGCGCATCCCCGACGTACTGTTCCTCATCATTATCGGCTTGCTCATCGGTCCTGTCTTCCATTGGCTTTCACCTGACAGTTTGGGCAACGCGGGAAGTTTGTTCTCGGGCATCACCTTGGTGACCATTCTGTTCGAGAGTGGCACACAACTGCGATTCAGCGCGCTGAAAGACTCGTTCGGAGGCGCCTTAAAACTCACCGCATTGAACTTCGTGCTTTCGGCCGTCGCCGTATGGCTCGTGGGATGGTTCGTTTTGGATTTGGGCCCCGTCATCAGTATGATTCTCGGATGCATGTTGGGCGGCACCGCCTCGGCTGTGGTCATCCCCATCGTCAGACAGATGCGCATGTCGGAGAAACCCGCCATCATGCTCATCTTGGAAGCCGCCATCGGCAACGTGTTCAGCATTGTTCTGGCTCTGGCGCTGATGCAAGCCGTCAAGAGCAAACACCTTGAGTTTGGCGCCATCTTGGGCAACATCTTCTCATCGTTCATCCTCGCCACGGTAATGGGCCTGCTCGGAGCCATTTTCTGGGCTTTGATCCTCGACCAGATCCGAAACATCAAATACTCCATCCTGACAACGCCCGCCTTCGTATTCATCATCTACGGCCTCAACGAATGGATGGGCTTTAGCGGTGCTATCGCGGCCTTGGCTTTCGGCATAGGTTTGGCCAACATCGACGCCATATACAACAGCTGGCTCAAGAAATTCATCAAGAAAGTACCCGTCAACCTGAACGAGACCGAGCGATCGCTCTTTTCAGAGCTGGTGCTCCTGCTGAAGACCTTCTTCTTTATCTACGTAGGTATTTCCATCCAATTAACCCAATGGGAACCTATCGTCATCGGACTTGGAATCAGCGCCCTTCTGTTCATCATCAGGATACCCGCCGTGCGTTTTGCCATCTCGAAACGTGACGGCATCCCCGACAAAGAGTTGGCCTTCATGTCGGCCCTTAACCCCAAGGGACTGACAGCCGCGGTGTTGGCCACTCAAGCGCTCATCTACATCCCCGATTCGGAAGTCGCCATGTTCGCCAGAAACATCGTCTTCTCAGTCATCCTCTTCAGCATCGTCATCAACTCCATTCTTATCCCGTTGATTGACCGGGAGAAACTTACCTATCGCATCTATATTCGGTTGTTAAGTTTCAACCAAAAGATGAAATATATCGTTACGAAAACCAAGCATGACGGCGAGAAATGGCACAAGAAACATTCCAAAGCGCATGATCTCGTCGACGAAGTGTTTCACTCGGAGGTCATCACCGAAATCATCGAGCATCAGGACAAACCTGGAGCCGTGAGCAACAAAGCCGAATCGAGCAACATGGACGTGGCGGATTAATACAAAAACCAAAGTACCCTCCTTCTTATTTTGGTTGAATTGTATTATCTTTGCATTCTAAAACATTGTCCCAATGAACATACTCAACGCGGGCGACTTTGTAGGTGGCTACAAAATTCAAAGCCTTATCAAACAAAACGAATACACCGAGACATATAAGGCGGTGAACGCAAACGAGCGGCCCTATTTCCTGAAGCTTTATGTCATGAAGCGGACACCTGCCAAACTCATCGACAGGGACAGCCATGAGGTCCTGGAAATAGCCTTGCTCCAAAAGACGCAGCATGTCAACGTGATCTCCCATATCGCTCATGGCAGCTTTGACACATCCGTCGGCGAATGCCAATACTTGGTAACCAATTATTTCACTGGCGATGTGTTGGCAGACAAGATCGCCAGGGAAGGCCGCATCGAGCCCGACAAGGCCGTTGCCATCTTTACAGGTATCATCGAAGGGCTGAAGAGTCTGCACGATGCCGGCATTTGCCATAACGACATCACCCCGAGCAACATCATGCTCTCGGATACGATGGGTGGCACGCCCGAGATCATCGACCTGGGCCATGCCTCGCACGCCTGTGAGGGAACGACGCCTTTCGATAACACCGACCTTGATATCAGATACTGCGCCAACGGCAACTCGGCCAGCGTCTTCAACGAGCGCACCGACCTCTTCTCGGCCTCAGCCGTGTTCTACACCATGCTTACAGGCCACGCCCCTTGGACGATAGACGTCGCCGAGAGTGAAGGCTTCGTCTCTAAGATGAACAAGATGAAGCGCTACAGGAGAGAGAATCCCATCGACATCATGTCGTTGCCCATCAACGACACCCTGAAATACATCTTGGAAAAGGGACTCTCGCTCTCCACCTCCACCTGCTATCTCACAGCCAACGAGCTGCTGCGGGACCTCAGCGGACAAGGCGGGAGCAAGAAACCTGGTAGAATCAGCGAACACGCTCAAGAAGAGGCCAAGACCTCGGGCAAGGGACAGCAATCGGAAAACGAGCTTCAAATCCCAACGCAAAAAGGCACAGGGCATGGCTTCGACGATATCGCCGGCATGCAGGAACTGAAAGAATTGCTCCAGCAGAAAGTCATCTTCGTGATACAGAACAAAGAACTATCGGAACAATATAGGCTGACGCCACCCAACGGCATGCTGCTCTACGGCCCTCCCGGTTGCGGCAAGTCGTTTTTCGCCGAGAAATTCGCCGAACAGACCCAGTTCAACTTCATTCTGGTAAAGTCGTCAGACCTAGCCAGCATTTACGTTCATGGTAGCCAAGAGAAAATCGGACAGTTGTTCAAGCAAGCCGAGCAAGACGCCCCCACCGTGCTGTGCTTCGACGAATTTGACGCCTTCGTGCCCAACCGCTCGTCTGCCGGCAGCGAGCACGTCAGTGGCGAAGTCAACGAGTTCCTCTCGCAGCTCAACAACTGCTCTAAACGCGGCATCTTTGTGGTTGCCACCACCAACCGTCCCGACATGATCGACCCCGCCGTGTTGCGCACCGGACGACTCGACAAACACATCTATGTGCCACTCCCCGATCACGACGCAAGAAAAGAGATGTTTGCCATCCACATCAAAGGCAGACCTTTTGAGGAAGGCAGCATCGACTTTGACCGCCTCTCCGACCTGACCGACGGCTATATTGCCAGCGACATCGCCTACATCGTGAACGACGCCGCCATGACCGCTGCCTTCACCCGTTCCTTGATCACGCAAGAGCTGCTCGAACGGGCGATCAGCGAGACCAAGCCTTCCATCAGCAAAGACACCTTAAAAATGTATGACGCCATCAAAGAAAAGATGGACGGCATGGAAAGAAGCAACCTGTTGCCCAGAATGGGTTTCAGAAAAGAAGACTAAACACCACATCTGTTAACAACTCAAACAAAACTACTATGAAAACGTCAGAAATGGTATTCGAATACCTGAAGAGCCAAGGCCTCGTGCCGAAAATCGACGAGGACAACGATATCATCTTCAAATATCAAATGTTGACTTTCATTTATTTCAACAACGATGACGACGAACAATTCTTCCGTTTGGCCCTGCCTGGCATCTTCGACGTCACGGAAGAGAACCGCACCACCGTGTTGGAAGCCATGAACGAGGTGAACAAGAGAATGAAAGTCGTCAAGGCCTACATCCCCAGAGAAGATGTTTGGATCGCCGCCGAGATCATGATGGACTCAACACCCGAACTGGACGACATAGTTCCCCGTCTGCTCAACATCCTACTCGGCGCTCGCAGAGAGTTTTACGATCAAATCGGATAATCCCCAACAAAAGTTAGGGTTTTTCTTGTCTTTTTTTTCAACATGCATACAAGGTATGAAAAAATGTTGTATCTTTGCAGCCCGTTTTGAACAACAATTTTAGTGTAAAAAGAAGAAAACTATGTATTTAACTGCAGAAAAGAAATCAGAGATTTTCAGCCAATACGGCAAGAACGCTGCCGATACTGGTTCAGCAGAAGGCCAAATCGCTTTGTTCACCTACAGGATTAAGCATTTGACCGAACAAACAAAAGTGCACCACAAGGATGTGGCGGCCAAACGTGCGTTGGTTGGCTTAGTAGGTAAGAGAAGAAGACTTCTCGATTATTTGAAGAGAACCGACATCGAAAGATACCGTAACATCATTAAGGAACTGGGCATCAGAAAGTAAAACTTTCGCCCGCCTATGCGGAACGCAAAAAAAGGCAATTTTCATTGCCTTTTTTTTGCTATTTACGAACCCACAAGTAAAGAAGTAGAGAAAACAGTAAAAAAATTCAAAATCATGGGTCCACAAGGATTTACACAAACCATCAAAATGCCTAACGGCCAGGAGATTACGTTAAACACCGGCCGTTACGCCAAGCAAGCCGACGGATCAGTCATGCTCCGTTGCGGCGACACCGTCATCTTAGCCACCGTTTGCTCCGCAACGGAAGTGGCTCCCGAAACCGATTTCTTTCCCTTGTCTGTCGACTATAGGGAAAAATATTATTCCACGGGCAAATTCCCGGGCGGTTTCTTCAAACGCGAGGCCAAGCCCTCCGACTACGAAGTGCTCATCTCTCGCCTCATCGACCGCGCCCTGCGCCCGTTGTTCCCCGACGATTACCACGCTGAGACCATCGTCCAGGTCAACCTCCTGTCGAACGACAGAGACCAGACCCCCGACGCTCTCGCCGCCCTGGCCGCCTCAGCAGCTATCTGCGTGTCCGACATCCCCTTCCACGGCCCGATCTCGGAAGTGCGCGTGGCCCTCATCGGCGACGAATATGTGATTAACCCGACCTTCTCGCAGATGGAGGAAGCCCGCCTCGAACTGATGGTGGCCGCCTCGATGCAAGACATCTGCATGGTGGAAGGCGAATGCAAAGAAGTGAGTGAGCAGGAGATGCTCGGCGCCCTCAAGGCCGCCCACGAAGCCATCAAGATCCAGTGCCAAGCCCAGCTTGAGCTTATGGAACAAGTCAACAAGGCCAAGCGTGAGTACTGCCACGAGGTGAACGACGAGAACCTCCGCGCCGAAATCGAAGCCAACTGCTACCAGCCGTGCTACGACTTCGCCCTCACCGGCTGCGCCGACAAGCATCTCCGCGAGGAGACTTTCAGCGGCATCCTTGACAAATATCTCGAAAAATATACCGAAGAAGAGCTCGAGACCGTCGCTCCGCTCGCCAAGCGTTACTTCCACGACGTGGAACGCTCGGCCGTGCGTAACGCCGTCCTCAACGAGCGCATCCGCCTCGACGGTCGTAAGACCAACGAGGTGCGTCCCATCTGGACTGAAGTCGACGTACTGCCCAAGGCCCACGGCTCGGCCGTGTTCACCCGTGGTGAGACCCAGGCCCTGGTCACCGTTACCCTCGGCACCAAGCTCGACGAGCAGACCCTCGACGGCGCCGTGGTGGAAGGCACCAAGAACTTCACGCTGCATTACAACTTCCCTGGCTTTGCCACTGGCGAAGCCAAGCCGCAGCGCAGCACCAGCCGCCGCGAGATCGGTCACGGCAACCTCGCCGAGCGCGCCCTCAAGACGATGGTGCCTCACGACGAGAGCATGCCCTACACCATCCGTATCGTGAGCGACATCCTCGAATCCAACGGTTCCTCTTCGATGGCCTCCGTGTGCGGCGGCTGCCTCGCCCTGATGGACGCTGGCGTGCCGATGCGTAAGCCTGTCGCTGGCGTGGCCATGGGTATGATCTCTGACAGCGAGACCGGCAAATACGCCATCCTCACCGACATCCTCGGCGACGAGGACCACCTCGGCGACATGGACTTCAAGGTCACAGGTACCCGCGACGGTATCACCGCCTGCCAGATGGACATCAAGGTCGACGGCCTCTCCTACGAGGTGCTGACCGAAGCTTTGGAGCAAGCCCGTCAGGGCCGCCTCCACATCCTCGATGAGATGGCCAAGACCATCACCGAGCCTCGCGCCGACTACAAGGAGTTCGTGCCTCGCATCGAGACCATGTTCATCCCGAAGGACATGATCGGTGCCGTCATCGGCCCTGGTGGCAAGGTCATCCAAGAGATGCAGAAAGAGACCAACACCGTCATCGTCATCACCGAAGACGAGCAGAAGGGTATCGTGGAGATCGCTTCGCAGAACAAGGAAGACATCGAAGCCTGCAAGGCCAAGATCCGTGCCATCGTCGCTGTGCCTGAGGTCGGCGAGGTGTACCACGGCAAGGTCGTCTCCATCATGGCCTTCGGCGCCTTTGTGGAGATCATCCCCAACAAGGACGGCCTGCTCCACATCTCGGAGATCGACTGGAAACGCTTCGACACTATGGAAGAGACCGGCCTGAAAGAAGGCGACGAGATCGATGTGAAGCTCATCGAGATCGACGAGAAGACCGGCAAACTGCGCCTGTCGCACCGCGCCCTGCTGCCCAAGCCTGAAGGCTATGAGGAGAAGAAGGGCGGTAACGGCCCGCGTCCCGGTGGCAACCGTCCCAACGGCGGAGGTCACGGCAATGGCAACCACAAAGGTGGCGGTCATGGCAATGGCGGCAACGGCGGTCCCCGCAGAAAGTAAAAACCCTGTTGTTGGCGGTTGAAAAGCCGCCAGCAACAAACTATATTCAAAGAACTAAACAAACTTAAATGAGGCAGTTAAAGATTACGAAGCAGGTGACGAACCGTGAGACAGCGTCTCTCGACAAGTACCTGCAAGAGATTGGTAAGGTTGAGCTGATTTCGGCCGAAGAAGAGGTTGAGTTGGCCCAACGTATCAAGCAAGGCGACAAGATCGCATTGGAAAAACTCACCAAGGCTAACTTGCGCTTTGTAGTCTCCGTAGCAAAACAGTATCAGAACCAAGGCCTCAGTCTTCCCGACTTAATCAACGAAGGCAACTTGGGTCTGATCAAAGCCGCTCAACGTTTCGACGAAACCAGAGGTTTCAAGTTCATCTCCTATGCCGTGTGGTGGATTCGTCAGTCCATCCTACAGGCTTTGGCAGAGCAATCGCGTATTGTCCGTCTCCCCTTGAACAAAATCGGTTCCATCAACAAAATCAACAAGACTTATGCTAAGTTAGAGCAAGAGTTTGAGCGTGAACCCAATGCGGAGGAGATTGCCGAGGTCCTGGAAATCACGGAGCAAGAGGTGAAGGACTCGATGAAGAACGCCGGACGCCACATCTCGATGGATGCACCGCTCGTGCAGGATGAAGACAACACCATGTACGACGTGCTGAAGAGCGAGGAGGCCCCGACGCCCGAGACCGAGCTTCTGTATGAGTCGTTGCGCAAAGAAATTGACCGAGCCATCTCCACCCTGACGCAGAGGGAGCAGGATGTCGTCCGCCTGTACTTCGGACTGAACGGCAGCCACCCGATGACGCTGGAAGAGATCGGTGAGAAATTCGACCTGACGCGCGAGCGCGTGCGCCAGATCAAGGAAAAGGCCATACGCCGGTTGAAACACACCAGCCGCAGCAAGATCCTAAAGAGTTATCTCGGTTAAACTCAAAAAAGCCCCTCAAAAATTTGAGGGGCTTTTTTGTTGCCGTTCAAAAATAATCGTTAATTTTGTCACAAATTATACCAAAATGCAAAAACTTATCGCCCCTTCCCTATTGTCGGCCGACTTCCTTAACCTGGAACGCGACATCGAGATGGTGAACCGCAGCGAGGCCGATTGGTTCCACTGCGATATAATGGACGGGCGCTTTGTGCCCAACATCTCCTTCGGCATTCCCGTCGTGCAAGCCATCAAGAAGAAAGCCCAGAAACCCCTCGACGTCCACCTGATGATTGTGGAACCTGAGAAATACTTCGAGGCCTTCGCTAAGGCCGGCGCCGACATCATCACCTTCCACTATGAGGCCTGCAACCATATCCACCGTGCCGTGCAACAAATCAAAGCGCTGGGCATCCATGCAGGCGTAGTGCTTAACCCACATACACCCGTAGCCGTCTTGGAAGACATCCTCGACGACTTGGACCTGGTACTCCTCATGTCGGTCAACCCAGGCTTTGGCGGGCAACAATTCATTGAACGCACATACGAAAAGATCCGCAAACTACGTTCAATGATCACCGAGCAAAACGCCACTGCGCTCATCGAAGTGGATGGCGGCGTCAACACGCAAAACGCCAAGGCTTTGTTTGAGGCTGGCGCGGATGTGCTAGTGGCAGGCAACGCGGTATTTAAATCCGAGAATCCTACAGAAACAATATCACAACTAAAACACTAATACTATGAGCGACAACATCCTAAAACTCAAGCCGCAAGGCATTTGGAAAGAGTTCAACGGCATCCTTGGTGTGCCGCGTCCGTCGAAGAAAGAAGCCAAAATGGTGGCTTACTTAGAGAAATGGGCGAAAGACCATAAAGTCAAGTACGTCAAGGAAGAGTGTGGCAACATCATCTTGAGCGTTCCCGCCACTAAGGGCATGGAAGACCGTCAGACCGTCATCCTGCAAGCCCACATGGACATGGTGTGCGAGAAGAACAGCGACAAGAAGCACGACTTCGAGAAAGATCCTATCGAGCCTGTCATCAAGGGCGAGTGGCTGCATGCCAATGGCACCACCCTCGGCGCTGACGATGGCATCGGCGTGGCCGCGGCCTTGGCCGTCATCGCTGACCCGAAAGTGGAACACGGTCCGCTCGAGTGCATCTTCACCGTCGACGAAGAGACGGGCCTCACCGGCGCCATGAAACTCGACCCGAAAGACTTCACGGGCCGTATCCTCCTCAACCTCGACTCAGAGGATGAAGGCGAGATCTTCATCGGCTGCGCCGGCGGCATGGACACTATTATTAAGGTGTGGTACGAACTGGAGCCCGCTCCGGAAGAGTGCACAGCCTATCGCATCACGGTGAGCGGCCTGAAGGGCGGCCACAGTGGCGACGACATCAACAAGAACCTGGCCAATGCCAACAAGCTGCTGACCCGTATCCTGTGGCAAGCCACTAACTGGTTCGACCTCGCCCTCTACGACTTCCAAGGCGGCAACCTGCGCAACGCCATCGCTCGCGAAGCCACTGCAGTAGGCTTCATCCCGAACGAGAGCGTCGACGACTTCCTGCACTATGTGAAGGACATGGAGAAACACTTCAAGCAAGAATACCAAGTGACCGAACCTGGACTGAAAGTCACGGCAGAAGTCGCTGAGGTGCAACCCGACGTCGTCATCGACGAGATGTCGCAGTTCGACCTCCTGAACGGCCTCAACGCCTGCCCGCACGGCGTCATCGCCATGTCGCAGACCATCCCGAACTTCGTGGAGACCTCAACCAACCTCGCCTCGTGCAAGAAGAAGGAAGGCTATTTCTTCATCCAGACCTCACAACGCAGCTCCATCGAGTCGTCGAAGCAAGACGTCGCCGACATGGTGGAAGCCGTTTGGAGCCTTGCCAACGCCGACGTGGAGCACACCGACGGTTATCCGGGCTGGGCACCCAACCCCGACAGCGCCATTTTGGACATCGCTGTGAATTGCTATAAGAAACGCTTCAAGAAAGACCCGAAGGTCAGAGCCATCCACGCCGGACTGGAATGCGGCCTCATCGGCGACAAGATCCCGGGCATGGACATGATCAGCTTCGGTCCTACCCTGCGCGGTGTGCACTCGCCTGACGAGCGTTGCGAGATCGCAACCGTCCAGATGTTCTGGGACTTCATGTGCGACATCCTAAAGAACGTGCCGAAGGCTGAAGCGACCAAGGCAAAGAAAATGGTGGCTGCCGTGAAGAAAGCGGTTGCCGAGAAGAAAGCCGCCGCTTCCGAGAAGAAGGCTGCCGTCAAGAAAGCCGTTGCCGAAAAGAAGGCTCCTGTCAAGAAAGCGGCAGAAAAGAAAGCCCCGGCTGCTAAGAAAGCTCCGGCTAAGAAAGCAGCCGCCAAAAAGGCACCTGCCAAGAAAACCAAGAAATAAGGTTTCCGCACAAGGCATGACAAAGGCCCGCCAGGTTTCTGGCGGGCTTTTGTTTTTATGGCATATGAAGAAAGGCAACCCCGAAGGATTGCCTTTCGTTTTTATCGGTTTTGTAGAGACGGCGTGACACCGTCTCTACTAACCAATTGTCATTTATTGCATGACAGTGACGCGCTTGACGGTCACACCAGCCTCGGTGTACACACGCACCATGTACATGCCAGCGTTGAACTGACCCAT
>JBGURY010000010.1:0-36883 GCA_045132275.1 Candidatus Limimorpha sp. | reverse complement strand
GCACATAGGCATGGTGGCATCATATTTCCTAAGCATTGTAAAGAAAAAAGAATGCATTAGTAAACGCGTTTAAAATGTTGTCGACATATGAATGACTGTCAACTCTCAGTTTACCCTTAGTCCAAAATGCGTTTTTTTCATATTTTATTATTATTTATAAATAAGTGATATAAAATGGGCGCATTTTGCGACCTCAGCGGGTGCTTTTTGATTGGCTTTGGCGGTTTTTCCCTATCTTTGCAAAAAAATCCGAGATGTTTCAACTGCAATCAAACCAAAAGAGCGTCGTCTTCGACCGCCCCGCCGTGATGGGCATCCTCAATGTGACGCCCGACTCGTTCTCCGACGGCGGACAATTCAACGAAATGGACGCCGCCTTGCAACATTGTGAGCAGATGCTCGCCGAGGGTGCCGACATCATCGACATCGGCGGCTGCTCCACACGTCCCAACAACGCCATCGCCACCGAGAGCGAGGAGCTGCAGCGCGTCGTCCCCATCATGAAAGCCATTAGGGAGGCCTTCCCCACCCTCTTAGTCTCCATCGACACCTTCCGCAAAAATGTGGCCGAGGCCTGCCTCTCCGAGGGCGCCGACATCATCAACGACATCTCGGGCGGGTTGTTCGACGACACCATGTTGCCCTTCATCGGGAAGAACCATGTACCTTATATAATAATGCACTGTGTGGGCACACCCGAGACGATGCACCAATACGCCCTCGGCGGCGACATCCATCAGACCGTACGTGACTTCTTTGAGCGGCAATGTCAGGTGTTGGAGGCCTACGGCGAGCAGCAGATCATCCTCGACCCAGGCATTGGATTCGGCAAAAGTCTCGAGGCCAACTATCAGCTACTCAGCAACTTGGATCATTACCGTCACCAACATCTCCCCATTCTTATCGGCATCTCGAGGAAGTCTTTAATAAATAAGGTGTTGGGCACCACCCCTGCCACCGCCGAGAACGGGACGACCGTGCTGAACACCCTCGCCCTACTCAACGGCGCCGACCTCTTGCGTGTCCACGATGTGAAAAAAGCGCGCGAAGCCATCGAATTGGTGGGGACTTTTTGTAATTTTGCGGAAAATTTGAAGAAATGATCGACCTTTTCATCCAAGTCCGTGTCTTCGACATCATCGACATCATCTTGGTGGCGTTGTTGTTTTTCGGTCTCTTCCGCCTGCTGAAAGGCACCTCGGCCATGAGCATCTTCATCGGCATTGTGGCTATCTTCGTCATGTGGCAGTTGGTAAAGGCCTTGCAAATGGAGATGCTGACCGCTATCCTCGGCGCCTTCGTCAGCGTTGGCTTCATAGCGCTCATCATCATATTCCAGCCAGAGATACGGCGGTTTCTCTTCACCATCGGCGCTCAAGCCCAAGAAGGCAAGCTGGCGCGACGGTTCAAGTTCCTGAAAGTCAGGAGCAACATCGATTTGGACGTGGACTCGGTCACCAAAGCCTGCCTCAATATGTCCGACATCAAACAAGGCGCCCTCATCCTGCTCACCCGCAAAAACAACCTGGACGACATTGTCTCGACCGGTGTGACCGTCAATGCGGACATCAGCCATTCTTTGATTGAGAACATCTTCTTCAAAAACAGTCCCTTACACGACGGCGCCATGGTCATCCGTCACAACCGTATCACGGCCGCGCGCTGCATCCTACCCGTCACACAAAAGACCAATATCCCCGGCCACTACGGACTGCGCCACCGCGCCGCCATCGGCGTGACCGAGGACAACGACTGCATCGCCATCGTCGTCTCAGAAGAGACGGGTACCATCAGTATGGTGACTAACGGCGAGATACAAACCGTGAAAAAGTCAGAATTGAAAGAATTGATTGAAAAGGAGCTGAAGGGTTAGTCTTTTCATTCATCAATCTCCACAAACCCATCGCCATCGTCGGCATAGCGCAGGTTCTTCTTGTAGGGATCGTAGCGCAGCATGAGCTGATAGCCGTAACCGCTTTTGGAGAGTTCCTTACCCACATAACTGTTCATCATGTAGTCGTAGGTATAACCCGCGTAGAGTTTGCCGAGATACACGGCATAGTTGTAGACGTCTTTAAGCTCCAGTGTGTCAATGGTATACTTATAGTCAATCTTATTCTCCCAGAAGGAATAGTCCGTCTTCGAATTGAAGCCGTCGACGAGGTTGTGTTCACAAAACTGCAAGGGTCGCCAGTCGCCGTCATTGATCTCGAACCACGACGCCACGTTGACCGTGTTCAAGGGATGCTTGTAGCTGTATTCGTCGGTGTCGCTGAAGAGATAATCCTCATATTCGGTGATGCGAGCCGAGATTTCCATGCGCGAGAGCATCACCAGCCAATGCACGGAGTCGACGGGGATGTCGTCGATATCGTTAGGGACATAGACCTCCACGCCATAGTCCTTCATCGCCTCCGCATAAGCGTTGTAGGTAATGTCAAGAAACTGGTCCTGGTTGAAGCCCTTCAGCACCTCGGTCTGTCCATAGGTCACGTTGGCCTCCGTCTTCACCTCGGCCTGCTCAGGGAAAAACACAGCGGCTTGGATAGCGGGGCGCTCGGCCATGTATCTCTTGGCCAACTTGAGTTCGGGTTGGCAACTCGTCATCGCCAAGGCACCTAACACAACCCATAAAACAAACAGTAACTTTTTCATCACATTTCGTCTCCAAACAAATCCATCTGTACGCCGTCGCCCTTAGGCTCCACTATCTCTAGCGGGACATCGTCAGGATTGACGGCAATCTTTTCTGTAGCTTCTTCTTCCTCAACGGGTTCCAAGCCACCTTCGGGCTCCTCAGGCTCGTCATCAGAAGGCTCGGGTTGGAATGGCTCAAGAAACTCCCAACGGTCGATCTCGCGTGTCGAGAGGCGCTTGCCCTTGGCCTTGTAGCTCTTGATACCGATGAACTCCTCCACATTGATCTCGTCGTCAGGGAAACTGTTGCCCGCCTCGCTGACCTTGTAACTCAACAACAGACGCGGCAGGTCGTCGGTGCTCATACCCAGGTATTTCGCCTCGGGGTGTTCACCGATAAAGGAGGCGCGCATGTTGAGCTTGGTCTCGGCTTCGATGCAGAAACGCTTCAGGTACATCTTCTGCGTCTCGCCTTCAATATAGATAACAGAGAAGATCTCGTCGGGGTCGAACTTGCGGATCTCCACCATATCGTCGTCGAAATGGGTGTTGAGGTCGAAGCCCGAGATCTTGAACTCGCCATTGGCGAAGATTTGCAGAATCCTGTCGTCGCCCTCGAAGGCTCCGAGATACTGCCCGCGCTTGTCGGCGTTGAGGCGGCGCACCGTATCGTCATACCAGATGTCACGGGCGTTGAGGGTCGACACGCCTTCCCCACTCTTCTTGATTTCCTTGACCTCGTATTTGGTGAGCAGGTTGCCACGCACGCCACGGCCTTTCACGGCCAGACCCGCGAAGTCGTAGTCAACGGTCTTCTGCTTCTTGTTGAACAGCACCAGTGTCACCTTGACAACCTCGGCCTCGCCGTTGGGATTCGACGAGAAATAGCGCACCTTCGAGCCAGGCTTACCCTGGGTGAGGTCATATTCCTTGTCACGAGTGACGCCCATCACGGCAAAGCGCTTCACATAATGCGGCGCGCCGTTCTTGCCGTCACGATACACAACGTTATAAGTGGTGCGGTCATCGTTCTTGTGGAACACGTTAACATAGATAATCTTCTGTCCCACAAAGAGTTTCGGCTGCAGTTTGGTCACGATGTACTTGCCGTCTTCATGGAACACAATGATGTCATCCATATCGGAGCAGTCGCAAACATACACATAGGCCTCCTTGTTCTTCTCGCGTTTGAGGCCCTCGCCTGTACACACAAAGCCTTCGTCTTTGTTGACGTAGAGTTTCTCATTGTTGGCGGCCACGGCCACAGCGGAGATATTGTCGAAATTGCGAATCTCGGTCTTGCGTTCGCGGCCTTCGCCGTATTTCTCCTTGATGTGCAGGAAATATTCAATGGTATAGTCGACGATATGGTCGAGGTTGTATCGGGCCTCTTCCATGCGCTTCTCAAGGTCGGCTAACTGCTCGTCGGCTTTCTTGATATCGAATCTCGAAATCTTGCGGACGGGTTTCTCGCACAGCTTCTCCACGTCCTCGCGGGTCACCTCGCGTTTCAGCAGTTTACGGTACTTGTCGAAACGACGTTCGATGCCGGTGTAGAGCGCATCCCAATCCGGGTATTCCTTATTTTCAAGTTCCTTATAGATGCCTTTCTCAAAGAAGATCTTCTCCAGCGAGACCCAATGCCAGCTGTTCTCCAGCTCTTCGATCAAGATGCGGAGCTCGAGGCTGAGCAGTTCCATGGTGCGGTCGGTGCTGAGTTTGAGAATCTCGCTGACGCCCAAGAAGGCAGGGTGTTGGTTGACGATGACACAGGCATTGGGCGAGATGGACACCTCACAGTCAGTGAAGGCATAAAGGGCGTCGATGGTCTGGTCGGGCGACACGCCGGGGTTGAGGAAGATAACAATCTCGCATTGCTCGGCGGTGTTGTCGTCGATTTTCTTGATCTTGATCTTGCCTTTGTCGTTGCACTTCGCAATGCTCTCGATGACGCTGCCTGTGGTGGTACCGTAAGGTATCTCGCTGATGACGAGGGTCTTTTTGTCCTGCTGGGCGATGCGAGCGCGGATGCGCACCTTGCCGCCACGCAGGCCGTCGTTGTAGTTGGTCACGTCCATCAGACCGCCCGTCGGGAAGTCGGGATAGAGTGTGAACGGCTCGTCACGCAGATAGGCGATGGAGGCGTCGATCAACTCGTTGAAGTTATGGGGAAGGAACTTGGAGGCCAGACCCACGGCGATGCCTTCGGTGCCTTGCGCCAGCAGCAACGGGAACTTCACCGGCAGCGATACCGGCTCGGCGTTACGATTGTCGTAGGAACGGGTCCAGTCGGTGGTCTTATGGTTGAATACGACCTCTTTGGCGAACTTCGAGAGTCGGGCCTCGATGTAACGCGGAGCGGCGGCATCATCGCCAGTGAGGATGTTGCCGAAGTTACCCTGCGTGTCCATCAGCAGGTCTTTCTGAGCGAGCTGCACGAGGGCCTCACCGATAGACGCGTCGCCATGCGGGTGGTATTTCATGGTATTGCCCACGATATTGGCCACCTTATTAAAACGGCCGTCGTCGAGCTCGTCCATGGAGTGCAGGATACGACGCTGCACAGGTTTCAGGCCGTCCTCGATGGCGGGCACGGCGCGTTCCAAAATGACATAGGATGCGTAGTCGAGAAACCAGTTCTCGAACATACCCTTTAAGGGAATCACATGATATTCGTCATCTTGAGCTCGGGCGTCTTCCACGCCTTCCAAAGTCTCGTCAAGCGGTTGTTCCTCTACCCTCTCGTTTTCCATCGGTTTTGGCTATCTTCTCGTCATTTAGGCGTTGAGCATGACAGGCATGAGCAGCATGAGCAGGTCTTCGGCTTCGTTCTCGTTCTCGCTGGGAATGATAATACCAGCGCGATTGGGGGCCGACATCTCGATCTTCACCATCTCAGAGTCGAAGTTGGCGAGCATCTCTTGCAGGAAGCGCGAGTTGAAGCCAATCTCCATGTCATCGCCTTGGTAGCTGCACGAAAGGCGCTCCTTGGCCTCGTTGTAGAAGTCGATATCCTCAGCGGTCAACGTAAGCTCTTGTCCGGCGATGCGGAAACGCACCTGATGCGTGGCCTTGCTGGAGAACACCGCCACACGGCGGATGGCCGAGAGGAAGGTCTGACGGTCGATGGTCAGTTGGTTGGGGTTATTCTTCGGGATGACAGCGTCATAGTTGGGATAACGGCCTTCGATGAGGCGGCAGATCAACACGTAGTCGCCGAAAACAAACGAAGCGTTGGTCTTGTTGAACTCGATACGCACGGGCTCGTCAGCAAGAGTGGCGAGGATGTTCTTCAGTTGGTTGATGGGCTTCTTGGGCATGATGAACGAGGCAGCCACGTCCGACTTGACGTCCATCCTTCTGTAGCGCACCAACTTGTGGGCGTCGGTGGCAACGAAAGTGAGGAAGTCGTTGGACATCTCCATGAGCACGCCCGACATGATGGGACGAATCTCATCCATACCTGTCGCGAAGACGGTCTTCTCGAAGCCTTTGGCAAGCACATCGGCGGGAATCTCCCACGTCGAAGTGTCGGCCATGACGGGCAACTGCGGGAACTCGTCGCTCTTATGGCCGGCAAGCTTATAACGGCCCTCGCCCGCGATCAGCTCAACGGCCAGCGTGTTGTTGTCGACAGCGATGGTAATCGGGACGTCGGGGAAGTTCTTCATGATCTCAAGCAGGAGACGGGCGGGAATTGTCACCTCGCCGGTGCCGTCCACCATATCGGGCACTATGCGGACCGACATCGTCACATCGAGGTCGGAGGTCGTGATCTTCAGTTCGTTCTCAGTCAACTGGAACAGGAAATCATCCAAAATCGGCAGGGTGTTCTTCGAGCCGATAACGCCGCTCAGGGCCTGGAGATTCTTCAAAAGCTTAAGGCTTGATACTATGAATTTCATATCGTTAGGTTTTTAATAATCTTTCATTTTTGAATCGGTAAAAATACAAAAAATTGCAACACGGGAACATCTATATTGAAAAAAAACTCCTTTTTAATAGGTTCCTATGCTTATGCCGGCATATTTCAGACGATTCAGGAAGTCGAGCATCGACTCGAATGGCACCGCCACATATTGGAAGCTCTTGTCGTCCTTGGTACGGGTGCGGTTTTTCTCCTTGGTGTCGTACATCTTCTGGTTGATGTCACCATAGGTGGCATGCACCTGGAATTGTCCGTCGCCGCTATTATAATTGATATAGGTCTGGAACATGTCATTCTGGAAGTAATACGTGATGTTGCCCAAACGACGGTCGAACACCACACAGCCGTCCACATACTTGTTGACGATATGGCTGCCGAAGTTACCCAAACCTATCTTACCCACCGAGACAAAAGCGTGCATCTGATCGTTCCAAACCATCTTTAGGTCGGGGATGACGATGGTGTTGTTGTAGAAGTCAGAAGAGTTCATCTGCGGATAGCCTTCGAGCTCGATGCTCTTTCTCAAGGCCTCCGTCTTCTCTTCGTTATTCTCGGAGCGGAAATACGAGACGAAGTTAGTCTCGGTCAGGTCGATGGAGGCGCCATCCATATTAGCATAAACATCAGCCATAGCCGCCATGATTTCGTCGTCAAAGACGGGTGCGTTGAAGATGTTAAGTCCCCGCAATACGATACTGTCATTGGGATATTGAGTATAGTTGCCGTTGACAACGAACTCCGCCAAAGGCGTGTCGAAGCCCAGGTCGGTGGTACCATAGCCGTTGATGACACCTCGGGCGTCGAGAACGGTGCGGGCGTCATATCGCGTCGTGTCGGTCACTATGAAGCGCAGGCTGTCGGCGTCAAACCACAGGATGCCATTGGATGGCATGGCGTCGGCGAGGTCATTTCTCCCCTCTCTTGGCGTGAGGAACGAGCCGAAATAGCCTCCATCGATGGCTAACTCGTAATAGAGGCCGTTGCAGAGGGCTGGCTCCGTCTCGCGAATGCGGTCAACGTCGATGGGAATCTGGATCGCCGACGGGTTGACGTGTGTGGCCGAGGCGAACCAATGGTTGAGCGAGGCTACGACCTCTTGCTCCGGTTCGTCCATCATCCCCGGAACCGCCGCTGGATCGAAATCGTCTTCAACAATAAATGTCGTATCGGCCCCTTCAACAGGTTCCTGGACCTCAACAATCACCGGAGGTTCCTCGAAGGCAAGCAAGGCGTATTGTCCGTCGAAATAACCCAGCTTCTTTGTGGCCTCCAAGGTGAGGCGGCCACGGAAGCCGAACTGCGTGCTCAACTTGAAGTCGGCCGTGTCGGCGATATGGGCGTAGCCATGTGTGATGCCACCGACGGGAACAATGGTGTCGACCCTAATGGGGGTGCTGACGCCTTGGGCGCTGGTATAGTCCCATGTGCCTTGTGCGTCGTAATAATTACGGCTATGAATGTTGACGACAGCATCTTTATATAGGTGGAAGCGGTTGAGCGTGTCGGCCAACAAGTCGCCGTTCACCGGATCCAGCCGCGACTCGGCGTTAATGTCAACATCGTGCATATAAGGGAACACGGCGGCATCGGCCACACGGATGATCTTCACGTCATGCGCATGGATGATGTAGTTCGTCATGTCGTATTCGGCGTTCATGCTGTAGAACTGCAACGAGTCCTGCTCGGGCACCAGCGAGATGAACTTGGAGGCGTTATTATGCACAGCCAGCAGTTCCTCGTACGTGGTGGCGGTGGCATAATCGCCAAAGCTCTCGACGGGGTTAAAGAGGTGCAAGCTGTTTGTAGTCATGTCCCACTCGGCTTCCTTCAAGGAGCACACGTACTGGTTCATCGGGAAGTCGAGGCTGCTGTTATGGTCGAGGTAGTCGTATTTCACCTTCTGCGCGTCGAAGTCCACGTTAGCGCGATAATTAGTCGCCGCAAAAGCGATATTGGCGGTGTCGGCGGAATACAACAGGAACTTGGCGGAGTCGGCCACGAAGGTCCTGGAATCCAAGGCAAAGTGGTCGGAGTCGAACTCGGTGAGACCAAAGCGTAGCTTACCGTCAGCGGAATAGCCGTCGGGGGCCAAGACGGTCTTACCCGTAAAGTAGGTGTCGCCGTACATGCAGATAGGATTGTCGATGGTCTCGGTGGTCAGCTCGGGAACGCGCACGTCCCACTTCAGCCTCAACGCATCGGCCGAGGCTATGGGGAAGCCCGTGCCGTCGTCACGAGGCACCATCTTGAACTGATCGGTGATGGCGGTCACCGAGTCCAGGTAGAACATGAACTGGTCCGACCTGAACGCGGCAGTCTGATAGTCGAGTTTGCCTTCGCCGAAGAACCCGCTTCCCGAGAGGTAAACCTTGTTATGGAAACGTCCTAAATCGCCATACAACGGATAGGATGCTGTCTCGTCGTCACCAATCTGGTGGATGAAACCCAGCGAGAAATCCTCCATGACCACGAGGGGCTGAACGATGTTAGGCATGATGCCGCCCGACACTAGTTCTCCTTCGAATTTCACCTTTTTCATGGTGAGGTCATTGAGGCTGTCGACTTCAAAAGGATATACACTGTAGTAGAACTTGCCCTCGAGGTCGTCGGCGGTCATCACCGAGTCAACGGCGCCAGGATGGAACACGCCACCGTTGATCTTACGGTAGAACTTGAAGCCCTCGGCATCGCTGTGGAAGATAGGATAGGCCGGCGTCTCGTAGCGGCTCGACTTGTTGTCACCATGGTCGATGTCGAGACGGCCTTTCAGTTTCTCCAAAGTGCCATCAACAGGAACGACATGGTTGTTGTATCGCGCGTAAAACCTCAGTGAATCGATCTTCTCCATCTTAATGCTGAAGTCTTCGTAGTTGAACTCGCTGTCCTTGGTGAAAAACTCGAACATTCCCGCCAAGATACCGCCCGAGAACTTGAAGTTTTGATGACCTGTGAAAGTGACGCGGGCGAAGTCAGGAACGATGACCACACGCTTGCGGTCGCTCAGCGAGATGGCGGCGCCATCATAGCCTTCTATTTGGCTCGTGATGCCGTAAACCAACAGATCGTTGGTGTTGAGGTCGAGACGCAGATTGGGCTGACGATTGGTAGTAACCGTGTGCAACTTGATGACATCGTAGTCGATAGTCTCTCGGTACGAGTCGACCACATCGAAGAAACGCGGCAATGCCGTGGCCCATTTGGTCTCAATGTCATATTCCACATAGCCCTCGGCCTGCAGACGCAGCAGCAATGAGATGACCTGCTCGATGGGATAGCCGAGATAAGAAGCCAAGTCACCCACAGCGAACTTCACCTGACGGTCGACGTTGTCGAAGCCTTGCAGGAACTTCTCAATACGTATCATGGGATGCGAGGCGTCGAGGCCTTGAAGACGTTTGAAATCGTCGTGTCTGAAATAGTTGACCGACACCACGTCGCCCTCACTCCTTGGGTTGACGCCTTCCATCCTCCTGAAGTCCACTTGGTTGCCGTCGATATCCCAATACATAGCCTCGACGAAGATGTCGACGCCATGGAAATAGTCGTGGAACGGCCCGTCACCAAAGTCTTTCTCGGAGCGGAAGATCATCATGCGGCGCGTCTTGTTGTCGTAACGGAAGCCCAAGTCGTTGTGGTAAAGGGAATCAACCTGCGAACCCGGCACCGTGTCATGCATATAAAGGCGCATGGCGGCGTTGTCGGAGACCAAAAGCTCGTCCATCGACATGAGGAAACGCGGGGCTTTTACCCTCACGACTTCCCTACCCTCCTGACGGAAATGAAAAACAGCTTTGTTGTTGACGCCACCAAACACATCCACCTGGTTACCCATCATGCCAATGCCGCCTTCGAAATCGATGTTGCGCATGAGGTTCGTGATGGCGTAATCGGAACGATACGATTTCACGCGAGGGTACATGGTCTTTTCGTTGGGAGCGTTCACCAGCACCTTGTCTTCATAACGGCAGAGGATGTCCTGGTCGAAATGCTGACGCTCGTGAAAGACAACCGAGTCGATGGCGTATTCGGAACGGTTGAGGTCGAGGGTGTAGTAGTCAGGCAGGGTGACATACACCTTGTCGGACGGGATGTCAAAACGCGACCAGTCGGCCCTGCCTCCCATGCCTTCCCAACGGTTGTCCTCGAGATAAAACACGCCTTTGGTGTTCTTTAGCAGCGACTCGTCTTTCTGCGACACCAAGGCCAGAGTACCGTCGACGGTTAGCTCAAACTTATCCTTCGACGGGAAACTCCACAACGCGTCGCGAAGAGTCCACTTGGAGTTGCCCTTGGCCGACAGCACCTTGTCGACGAAGAGATTACGGCATGAGGCTAAATACTTATCCATGCCGTTCATCGACTTTTGTGCTTTCGCGTTGGTATAGCTCAGCCAGTTGCTCACATCGGAATGCGTAAAGCCGCCCGTTGGAATCCTTTGCAACACCTCAACGAAGTTGAAGATGTTGGCATAGCCCCTGCTCCCGCTCTTGGCATGAAAGAGGTTGCAAAGCCCAATGATGGTATTGGTTTCGCTGTCGGAATAATAGCTGTTCCAAACCCCGTCAAACGACTTCATAATGGTCGCCGCCTCATCGCGTTCCTGTTTCGAAGTGGACGAGTTGAGGTAATTGGTGAGCTGTCCGACAAAAGCGGTCTTGTCGGTCGAGAAATAGTCCTGAGCCCTGGCCGCGGTCACGCCAAGAAACAAGCAAAAAACTATGAAAAGGATTCCTTTTTTCATTCATTCAAAACATTAGAAACCAGTTATTTGACAAACTCAGCAGCCACCCAATTGTTGCGATCCAGATGACGGCGATAGCGCAAGCCGAGACGCTCCGCCTCAGCTTGTATGCTTGGCAGATCCTCAGTGTAGAAGCCGCTGAAGAAAATGTGTGCTTCAGGCTTCATCGCCTCATAATAATAATGCATGTCGCGCAAGAGGATGTTGCGATTGATATTGGCCAACACAACGTCGAATTGTCCGTCGATGGACAAGGCGTCGCCAAGCACGATGGCGATGTCGTCAATGCCATTCAGCTCGCAGTTGGTGAAAGCGTTGCGGTAGGCCCACTCGTCGTTATCGATGGCCACAGTACGCGCCGCTCCGAGTCTTTTGGCAAGGATGGCGAGCACCGCCGTGCCGCTGCCGATATCGAGCACCGTCTTCCCTTGGAAATCGGTCTCCAACATAAGTTGGATAAT
The DNA here is from genome assembly GCA_045132275.1 of Candidatus Limimorpha sp. Taxonomy (GTDB): domain Bacteria; phylum Bacteroidota; class Bacteroidia; order Bacteroidales; family F082; genus Limimorpha. Next base: position 25,116 of record JBGURY010000010.1, on the reverse strand, counting down.
TTGTGCCGTAGTCTCGTGGTTGGCTGTGCCAAACGACATCTTGGGCTCGATGACGAGGTCAAACTCGAAGCCTGGGTCGGGCTCATGGAATGGCGCCCTCACACGGCAACGCTCGTTGACCACCACGGGCTGGTAGGAGGCCTCCCACAGCTCGTTCCAGTCCTTGTCAGGCATCTCCTCCACCTTCAGCAGATGGACGCCGAAGAAAGCGGGATCCGACAAAATGTTCTCCACCTCACTGTCGTCACGGCTCTCGGCCGAACAGTAGGCCTTCAAACCTTGTTCGTCGTCCATGAAGGAGTCGAAGCCGATCTCCGCCAGCATGGTAACCAGCATGTCGTGCTGAATGTCGGAACCTGGCGCGGTAAACGAATACTCTAGTGTCTTCATTCTTCGCCGATGTGTGAGGCTTGGTTGCAGATGGACACGAAATCGTCAGCCTTCAGCGAAGCGCCGCCGATCAGTCCACCGTCGACGTCGGGTTGTGAGAACAGCTCGGTAGCGTTCTTGGCGTTGCAGCTACCGCCATAGAGGATACGTATCTCGTCAGCCGTGGCCTCGTCATAGTGTTCCTTGATGAGCGAGCGAATGTATGCGTGCATCTCCTGCGCCTGATCAGGTGTGGCGGTCTTGCCTGTGCCGATGGCCCAAACAGGTTCGTAGGCGATAATGGTTTCATAGATGGCATCGCCGTCGAGGTGGAACAAACCCTTCTCAAGCTGCTCCTTGACAACCTCAAAATGGCGACCGGCCTCGCGCTCCTCGAGCACCTCGCCGACGCAGTAGATAGGTGACATATTGTTCTCGATCAGGCGGTTGATCTTCTCGGCCAGGATCTCATTGGTCTCGCCGAAGTATTTCCTGCGCTCGCTATGACCCACGATGCAGTAGTCCACGTCGATGGACTTCAGCATTTTGGCCGACACCTCGCCTGTATAGGCTCCCTTGTCGAAGGCGCTGCAGTTCTGCGCGCCCACGTTGAAACGCTGCTCATCGAACTCAAAGTCCGTCAGCAGTTCAAGATATGGGAATGGAGGACAAATGATGACTTCACAGTTAAGCTCCTCCTGTTCGTCAAGACGGTCGAGGATGTCGTCGACCAACGTTTCGGCCTCATCGAAAGTGAGGTTCATCTTCCAGTTTCCTGCTACAATTTTGCTTCTCATAATATGGTTTTTTAAGATTTTAGATTCAAAGTGACAAAGATACGATTTTTTCCATTACTAACTTGGAATTTTCTACCTTTGCAACATCAAACCGACAAAAAAAGACGAAATGAAGAAAAACCTTCTCCTTATTATGATTGCCGTCTTTGGCGCTAGCCTCCTCTGCCGCGCCCAAGAGGAACTCCCCTCACTCGTCCCCGACCGCCCAGGCATGAGCTGGGGCGCCGAAGTGACACCGCACAACAAAGTCATATGGGACAACGGCTTCGGCTTTGAGAAGACGCCTGAAGGCGCGCAGACCTTTACGCTCAGCAGCGCCGCCTTGAGATACGGCCTTTTCGAGAACATGGAGTTGCGCGTCGGAACCGACTTCCTGCTATATAACGACGGCGACGTCCCCGAGTACACTTTCGGCATCGCGCCGCTCTTCGTCGGGACTAAGATCAAGCTTTATGAAGGAGAAGGCATCCTGCCGTCGGTGGGCGTGCTGGCCGAGCTTCGTTCGCCCCACATCGGGACGAAAGACCAGCTCCCCTCTCACCTCGCACCATCGGCCTATCTGCTTTTCGAGCATGCCATCGGCGAGCGTTTCTGGCTGTGCTACAACGCCGGATTGGAATGGGACGGCGAGACGGCGGAGCCCACAACATTCCTTGCCTTGGCAGTGGGTTGTTATATCACGGAAAACCTCGGAGCTTTTGTGGAGTCATACAATTACATCAACCGCGAAGACGAGAACCAATACATGACCCAATTCGGCTTCACTTGGCTGACGTCACGCCGCGTGCAACTCGACCTTGAGGCCGACCTCGACTTCATGAATCTCGGGAAATACTACGCCGTGGGCTGTGGCGTCTCATGGCTTATCAACTAAGACTCGACTTATTTCACCCGAATCTTCCTGCCCTTCCACATTTTTGTGGTTTTCTTGAAATTATTGAGCTTGCACAAGATGGAAACCGTGGTATAGTTCTCCACCGCGATGGAAGCCAACGTATCCCCTTTCTTGACAATGTAATACTTCTTCCGCTCTCTTAAAGGCGGATATACCGCCTCCACAATGTTGACCGTGTAGCTCTTGTCGAAGTTTTCGTATGCCATGTCCAGTATGTCCGTCGACATATCAAACTCTCTGTTGACACGCCGATCCTTGTCTTTCAAGGAATGCGAGAACAGCCATTCGTAGGTTTGTTCAAGATAAAACACACGGGCTAAACGCGCATGGCTGACACCTTCAAGTCGGTGATAAATAAGTCGTGTGGTGTCGCCACACGCGCGTATGGAATCGACCACCCGGTCGGAGCAGCGCACCGGCACTAAATTATCGGCCGTGCCATGGATAATCCACAGAGGCAAGGTGGTCAGGCTACACAGTTCCTTGCCCGAGGCACCGCCACACAGCGCTATAGCCGCCGCCACACGATCGGGATATTGTGTCGCGACATCCAAGGTGCCATAGCCGCCCATGCTCATGCCGAGCACATAAAAGCGGTTGGTGTCCACCTTGTAATGATCATCGACCCAGTCATAAAGAGCCATCACCCTGTTGGGTTCCCACGCCTGTTGGGCTTGGGGCGCCACAACAATCGCATTGATGGGACGTCCTCTCATCACGGCATTGATGCAGCCATAACGCAGCACCATCTCCAGCGAGTCGCCACTCAAGCTCTTGCCGTGTAAAAACATCACTACGGGCAGCTCCTCCGCCTTCTCGTAACTGTCAGGCAGATAAAGCCAAAAGTCGTATCCCCCCTCCACGAAGCCACGGCATGCCATGATCTGCGACATCGAAGTCAACGGCAGCGTCAGCAGCATCAATATAAGGAAGAGCAACTTTCTCATGGCTTGACTCTATGGTTTATTTACAATCAACGAAAAGCAGTTTGCAACGGCAAACCTCAGTTTTATTTCCCGTTGCATTTTCAATCTTGACTAAACGCACACAATACTCATTCTCAGTGACCTGCTCACGATAGAAACACAGTTGGTCGCCTTGGTGCGCCTCGGCCACATAGGCAATCTCGAAGCGTCTCAGCCGGTGGTCGCGATACCAGTCGATATCCCAAAGGTCAAGCACATGTTCGATGTATTTCACCGAGTTGACGTGTCCATTGATGTCGATATCGTTGTAGTTGACACTGATGGTCCCAACCAACTCACCTTCCCCATCCATCTTCACGCGTCCACTCTTCTCGATGGGACAAGGCTTGTCGTCCACAATCCAGTTGTTGATGGCGCCATTGTCGATGCTGTAGATGTCGGTAGGCTGCCGAGTCTCAGTGTCGATCATGGCCCAGATGGAGCGGCCGTAACCATACACCTTCCCGTTGCCGTCCGACACGCGGAAATTGCGGCTGGTGAAGTACTTCATGGCGCTCTCCACCCACGTCTCCACGGTGTAACGCTCATGTTGGGTCGGCATCTCCTCCATCTCGACGGCGAGCCGCGACAACACCCACGAGCGATTAATGGTCATCAGGTATTTCATCCCGAACCCACGGTCGGTGGAATGGAAGTCGGCGGCGTTGAGCATCTGGTTGCCAAGATGTCCGAGGAACATCCGTCCCGAAAAGTCGCAATGGAACGGTTCCGCCGTGAATTCGTATTTGCCTATTTTGTTCATTTAACTAATCCTCACACGAGGGTCAATGATTCCATAAATGATGTCCACCACAATATTGACGATGATCAGCATGACCGCAATGAGCAGCACAGCGCCCATGATGACCGGAAAGTCGTATTTGTCGAGCGCGTCAACCACCACCACACCGATGCCTTTCCAGTCGAAGACGTACTCCACAAAGACCGCGCCCGCCAGCAGCGAGGCGAACCAGCCCGAGACCGCCGTCACCACGGGGTTCAAGGCATTACGCAAGGCATGTACGCAGATGACACGCCACGGCTTCAAGCCTTTGGCGCGCGCCGTGCGCACATAGTCCATCGACATGGCTTCGAGCAAAGAGGTGCGTGTCAGCTCGGTCACCACGGCCAAAGGACGCATGCCCAGCGTCAAAGCGGGCAGGATGAGATTGCGCAGACTCAGGAACTCACCCCTACCGTATTCGTCGACGGTATAGAGGCTGCCTGTCATGCTCAAGCCTGTATAGTGTTCCAACAAGAAACCGAAGATCCACGCCATCAGGATGGCTGCAAAAAACGATGGCAGCGACATTCCTATGGTGGTGACGAACAAGGTCAACTTATTGAGGAACTTGGTGTTGATGACAGCTGTCAGGATGCCGATGGCCAGGCCCAACAACATGGCGATGGAGATGGACACCGCCGCCAAGAGCAGTGTGTTCGGGAAAGCCTCGCCCAAGATGTCGGAAACCCTGCGCTTGCTTTGGTACGACATCCTCAGATATGGCGGCTTTAAAACTACCGCCGTTGGCCCAAGCGTGGCTATCTTGGCGTAACCACCTATCTTCTCCATCTTCTGGGTGCCTTCCGAGACGTCGTAAAACGAAATCGGCACCAAGTCATTGAGGTAGTCAACATATTGTTTTCCAAGGCTCTGGTTGAGACCCAACTCCTCGCGGATGGCATTCACCGAAGCCTCGTCGGCGCGTTGGCCGAGCATCATTTGAGCGGGGTCGCCGGGCAGGATATTGAAAAGGAAAAACACCAACGTCGCGACGCCCCAAAGCACCGCGATGCCGTATAGCAATTTCCTTATGATATAACTGCCCATGGCTTCAGAATGCCCTCAAGGCTTTTGAGAAGTCATACACGCTCCACTTATCCTTTACCAAGCCGTTGTCCAACCAAATCAGGCCGGGGTTGGAACGCACAATCGTCTTGATTTCAAGTTCATCGGCAAGATAGACATCGTAAACGAAGTCGTATTTCGCGCGCAGCGAGTCCACCACCTCTGGCTCGGCGGCCACGGTCCATAGCACAACGAAGTCTTTTGCCGCTGCCGCTTCGGTGATCTCGCGCATCTTCTCCCACTCCTTCTCAGTCACCTTGCTCAGGTCGTGCGAGGTAAACATCAGCAGGTTCTCGGTGTTGAGCACCAAGTCGGTCACATCGTTGCCGTCTTCGTCCAAGGCCGTGAAACCGAGGTAGTCGGCACCACCTTCTGTCCTCTGTCCGACGAACTCCCACTCCGACATCCATACCGAGTCGTTCCAGGGATAATCGGGTGAGAGATATTCCTGCGTCTTGCCCGTAGCCTTTTCACGATAGGTGACGTAAATCTTACTGGGCTCTGACGCCGTTTCATTCAATTGCTTGCCCACCTTCCAGTTCATGAAATCAACAACAGGCAGGTGGCGGTAGTTGTAGATCTCGAAGCCCAAGAATGCCGCCGCAAAAGCGAGGCCAATAAGGAACTGAGCCCCTTTGCCAAGGCGGTTCTCCAGGCTTTTATTGTTCATTATCAACGGGATCAGCACCGCATCGATAACGAGGTTTTTATAGAATGTCTGCCAGTTGGTCATCTTAACGGCAGAGCCGAAACAGCCGCAGTCGGGCACAAGGTTATAGAGCGCGTCGAAGAGCGTCGTGGTGGTGAAAAACAGCATCAGCAAAGTGGCGCCCAATACGGCCAGTCGCGGGAAGGTCTTTGTTATCAAACAGATGCCGACCAAGAATTCCACCAATATCATCAACATGGCCAGCACCATGGCGGCACTATTAAGCCATGTCATGCCATAAACCGAGAGGTAGTCGAGCATTTTGTATTTGGTCCCAAGCGGGTCGACACCCTTCGTGAAGCTGCTGAAAATGAACAAAGCGCCCACCAACAGGCGGCAGATTGTCAGGGCAAACTTACTGTAACGTTTGCTGAATATCAAAGACACCAACAAATTGAGCAGCAACACTATCAAGAACCACAGATGATATTCCGGCAGGAAATAGATGCCTACCGCCGAGGCCAAAGCGACAAGGATGCTGATCCAAGGCATGGATGACGTTTTCTTTTTCATGGCGATTCGTTTTGCGCGGAGCTTATTCGCCCAACAGGATAAGGGCAAACACCGCGTAGTTAATCATATCGTAATAATTGGCGTCGAGACCTTCCGAGACGAGGGTTTTCCCTCCATGGTCCTCTATCGACTTGGTACGCAGCACCTTGCTCATAATAAGGTCGGTGATGGAACTCACACGCATGTCGCGCCAAGCTTCGTCGTAGTCATGGTTCTTGCGGTTCATCAACTCATAGGCGTCGTTGGTCACTTTGTCAAACAAGGCCGTAGCCTCCTCCGCCGTCAGGTCGGGCTGATCGACGACACCCAGCTGCAACTGGATGATGCCCATCGCCGCATAGTTGACAATACCGACAAACTCAGGCTCGACTCCTTCGTCAACAAGTTGCTCGTTCGTCGTCTGCAGCGTTCTGATTCTCTTTACCTTGATAAAGATTTGATCGGTAATCGAAGATGTCCGCAGGATGCGCCAAGCCGGGCCATAGTCCTTCATCTTGTCCACAAACATCTGGCGGCACTGGGCCAACACCGACTGAAACTGGGCTTTCGTATCTTTTTTCGCTTGCATTGTGCTGGATTTTGATTGCGCAAAGATAAAACAATTTGATAAACCGAGGAAATTTATTTGAAAAACCCAAAAGGCGGCAAGACCTCAGTCTTCGGCAATGCGCACCCTTCTCAGGTCCAACAAATTGGTCGGGTTGCTGCCCATATCCTTCACACGCTTGTTGACAAAGCGCAGCACCTCGTCGTAGAACAGCACCACCACGGGCGCGTCCTGCATCATCAGGCTGTCCATCTCTGTGTAATAACGCGCTCGCTGTTCCATATCGTTGCAGCGCAACGCCTTGTCAAACAGCTGGTCGTACTTGGGATTGGTGTAATGCGTGTAGTTTGGTCCAGCGGGACAGTGATTCGACGTGGTAAACAGAGAGAGATAGTTCTCCCCGTCAGGATAGTCAGCCACCCACGAAGAACGGAAGAAGGGCAGACTACAAGTGGAGCGCATGCTACGCATCGTGGCAGGCGGCATCACTTCCATCTTGCACTGCAGACCAATCTGCTCTACTTGACTTTGGATGAACTTGCCAATGTCGGCATAGTCGGCAACGGTGGAGAGTTGCAGCAGATAGCCTTCCAAGTGATTCTCAGCCACCAAACGTTGCGCCTGCTTCAGGTCGTATCCATAGCCGATGGTGCTGCTATGTCCAGGCAAACCCACAGGAATCATACCGCCCGTGCCAGGCTCGCCGATGCCATTGCGCAAATAACGCAGCATCTTCTCGCGGTCGATACAAAGGCTGACGGCCTGTCGCAAAGCCCGCGCGCGATCGGGACCCAACGGATCCTCAGGGTCGATGAAGAAAGAGTAATACTCCGTGTTCAGATACGGCTCAGTAACAAGTTCTATCTTGTCTTCATATTTCTTGCGCAACTGTCCGTCGTAAGTCAGTAGTTCGTCCTTGTAGCGGGCGTCAATGCCTGACATGAAGTCGAACTTACCCTTGATGAACTCCAAAAACGCCACTTGCTTATCGATGAGAAAACTGACGGAGACAGCGTCGATATAGGGCAACCTCTCCCCTGCCTCGTCGCACTCGAAGTAGTCGGGGTTCTTACGGAAGACGAGTTTCACACCCTCTTTCCAATACTGGAACTTGAATGGCCCTGTTCCTACAGGATGGCTGCGGAAATCATCGCCATAGTACTCAACAGCTTCATGCGGCACTACCGAGGCATAGGTCATTGAAAGAATGCCCAAGAACGGCGGGAACGGCTTCGACAACTCAATTTGGAAAGTGGTGTCGTCCAAAGCGGTGAAGGCATACTCGTCATTGTCATGCTTGACGGACGAGAAAATCCACATAGCAGGCGAGTTCAGGCTTTTGTCAATCACACGGTTGAAGGAATAAACAAAGTCTTCGGCAGTGACAAAACGAGAGGTCGGCCCTTCGACAGGCTCAGGGACCTCGGCTTTTACCTTGAAGCAGGTATCCTCATGGAATCGCACGTCATCCCGGAGATGGAAGGTATAGACCAAACCATCCTCGCTGATGTCCCACGATTTGGCCACCATGGGGACAAGGTTCATCTTGTCGTCGAAAGCCACAAGGCTGTTGAACACCTGGTTGCAGGCCCAGATGTGCGGCAAGTCCTTGGCATAGATGGGATCAAGGGTTAAGATGCCCGCGCTCTCGTTGTATTTGAAGATAGACAAGCCTTCCTCGGCATCGTCGCGTTTGCCACACGAGACGAGTAACAGCAATGCCATTATGCCAAACAAGACTTTTCGCATCATCATTTTGTCTTAAAGCCGATCACCTCGGGATGCAGGTTGTGGAGATACTTGTTGTAGTCGAGGTTGTTCTCGTCCTCCTCCTTCTCCAAGGCGAGGTCGAGCACCTCCATCATATTCTCCACATAGTGGAAGTTCAGCCCAGCGACATAGTCTTCCTTGATATCCTTGATTTCATGTTCGTTGTCAACGGAGAGGACGATATCGGTGACGCCGTTGCGCTTGGCGGCCAGCATCTTCTCTTTGATGCCGCCAACGGGCAGCACCCGACCGCGCAACGTGATCTCACCTGTCATGGCCAACTGGCTCTTCACCTTGCGTTGCGTGAAAGCGGAAGTCAGCGCGGCCAGCATGGTGATACCCGCCGAGGGGCCATCCTTGGGCGTTGCGCCCTCGGGGATGTGAACATGGACGTTCCAGGCGTCGAACACGTCAGGGTTGATATCGAGTTGCGAGGCATGAGCCTTGATAAACTCATAGGCGATGGTGGCGCTTTCCTTCATCACGTCGCCGAGGTTACCCGTCAGCGAGAGATGTCCTCCGCCACGGCTTAGGCTGACCTCAATGGACAGGATCTCGCCGCCCACCTGGGTCCAAGCCAAGCCAGTGGCCACGCCCGGCATGGTGTGCTTCACCTCATCCTCATCGTGATGCATAGGCACGCCCAACACCTTGCGTAAATCATCGAGGGTGATCTTCTTATCGAAGGTCTCCTCACTAACGACCTGTTTGGCGCGATGACGCATCATGTCGCCAATGCGACGTTCAAGGTTACGCACGCCCGCCTCACGAGTATAGTCGTCGATGATATGCATGACAATGTCCTTCGGGAAAGCGATTTGCTTGCTGTCGAGACCATGCTCCTTCATCTGCTTGGGGATGAGGTGACGCTTGGCGATTTCGAATTTCTCCTCACGCAGATAGCCGCTCAAGTCAATAATCTCCATACGGTCGCGCAAAGCGGGATGGATGGTGGCGAGGTTATTGGCCGTGGCGATGAAGAGAATCTTCGAGAGGTCGTAGTCCAACTCGAGGAAGTTATCGTAGAAAGTGTTGTTCTGTTCAGGATCAAGAATCTCAAGCAGAGCGGCCTGCGGGTCGCCGTTGATGTTGTTACCGCTCACCTTGTCGATCTCGTCGAGGACGAAGACTGGATTGCCCGACTTCACCTTGCGAAGGTTCTGGATGATACGGCCCGGCATAGCGCCGATGTAGGTCTTTCTATGACCGCGCAGCTCCGCCTCGTCACGGACACCACCAAGTGACATTCTGACATATTTGCGGTTCAAAGCCCTCGCGATGGACTTGCCCAACGAGGTCTTACCCACGCCGGGAGGGCCGACAAGGCACAGGATCGGCGACTTCATGTCATTGCGCAGTTTCAGTACCGCCAGATGCTCTACGATGCGGTCTTTCACCTTGTCGAGACCGTAATGGTCGGCATCGAGGATGCGTTGGGCTCGCTTCAGGTCGAAGTTGTCCTTGGTGTATTCTTCCCACGGCAGGTCGACGAGATACTGCAAATAGTTCAACTGTATGCCATATTCGGCCGCTTGGGCGTTGGTTCGCTCCAGTTTCTTCAGCTCACGCTCAAAGACCTCGGCCACCTCCTTCGACCATCTCTTCTTCTCCGCCTTCTCAGTCAGTTCCTTGACATCCTGCTCATTGGGGCTACCGCCCAACTCCTCTTGGATGGTACGCAGCTGCTGATTGAGGTAATACTCACGTTGCTGCTTGTCCATGTCGGTGCGCACCTTGCTCTGGATCTGTTGCTTCAGCTCCATCATCTGCTGTTCTTCCGTCAGCACAGCGAGCAGGTCGGTGGCCATCTGGTTGAGGTTACGGGACTCCAAAAGGGCCTGTTTCATCGGCATGTCGGCTTCCACATTGCTGGCCACAAAGTTCATCAAAAACACGGGGTCGTCGATACTCTTGATGGCGAAGCCAGCCTCTTGGGGCAGGTTGCGCGAGCGTCCGATGACTTGAATGGCCAGATCCCTGACCGACTGCACCAGAGCACTGAATTTACGTGTATTAGGCACATCCACCGAAGCGGCGAACGGCATCACAGCGGCCTTTAGATATGGCTCAGTCTGGGTTGCCTCGATCACCTCGAAACGGCGTTTGCCTTGGATAATGACCGTGGTATTGCCGTCAGGCATCTGGAAAGTCTTGATGATTTGCGCCGAGGTGCCCACCGTATACAGGTCTTCAAGCACAGGCTCCTCCACGTTGGCATCCCTTTGCGCGATGACACCAATAGACTTGCGTTTCTTGTAATACTCCTTCACCAGTTTGATGGACTTGTCGCGGCCCACCGTGATGGGGATGATGACGCCAGGATAGAGCACCGAGTTGCGCAGCGGCAAGATAGGCAGTTCCTCCGGAACCTCTTCGTCTTGTCCGAGGCGGTCGTCTTCGATGGTCAAAACGGGGATGAACTCGCCATTGGGGTCCATCATATCTGAAAACAATTCGGGTTCAACTTTATAACTCATAAACGTATTTGTTTTTAGGCGACAAAATGTCAGTCAGCCGCCGTTTCACACCTTATAATATAGGTGACGCAAAGATACGACAATAATAATGCCAAGGCAAAAAAAAAGCCCTCGCTTCTCGCAAGAGCTTCCTTTTTCCGATGGTTGCACAGCTTATTTGCCTTCCTTCTTCTCGAAGAACTTCTTGTACTTGCTGTTGAACTTGTCAACGCGACCGGCGCTGTCGACGAGCTTCATCTTACCCGTGTAGAAGGGGTGCGAAGCGCTGGAGATTTCGAGCTTCACCAGAGGATATTCGTTGCCGTCTTCCCACTTGATGGTCTCCTTGGTGTTGATGGTCGAACGCGACAGGAAGGTCACATCGTTTGACATATCTTTGAAAACAACCAGTCTGTAATTCTTAGGGTGAATGTCTTTTTTCATCGCTTTCTTTCCTTTTGATTTTGAGTGCGCAAAAGTACGACATTTTCTTGAACTGGCAATCGTTTTAAAGAAAAATTTTTACCCGGCATACCAAATTTTTATCTATCAACAACTTACACCCTATTAGTTTTTTGTCTATCTTTGCGGTTGGATATGGTTTTGCAAACTGCCACGCGCGCAAAGCCCAAACAAACAGCCCCTTATGAAGACTCTATCCGTATTTGTCGCCGGCGCGAAAAACCTACAGTCGTTAAGGCTGCGGCTCAAGGCCATGGCCAACGACTTGAACAACGAATACAAACGAAACGGTTGGGATATCGCCGTCAACATGGTCTCCTACGAGAACTTCGGCGACGAACAGAACATATACAACAAGTTTATCACCGAGGAAGCGGACATGATCCTCTTTCTGCTGGAGGACAGAATTGGCCCGAAAACCGAGGAGGAGTACCGCCTCACTGTGGAAACTCAAAAGAAAAAAGGGCATCCGGAACATTGTGTGTTTTTGAAAGAATTCGAAAACCAGACGGACGAAATCGTCCATATCGAGGAACTGATGAGCTCCACCTCCAACAAATACTATGTGTGCTACAAAAACCCCGAGGATCTGCTGTCGAAGGCGAAGACTCGCGTCACGGAGCTGGCCCTGAAGAAATGGAAAAGCTCTGACAGGAAAAAAACAAAACGCAGCCCCATAAAATGGGTGATCGCCACCCTTTGCATCCTCCTGGCTCTTGCCGTCGCTTTCCGTTTCGCCATCGGATCACCCAAAGCAAACTATGTGTATTTCGAGATGCCCGGATTCCCGAAAAGCCTCGAACAGTACGGCATGAACGAAAAATACTTCGAACAGCAACTCCTGCACACCCAACACGACGAAGCCCTACAGGCCCAAGAGAAATTGAACCGGATGCTCAATGCCACGACCACGCCAGCAGGTTGGAACATCGGCTTCCCGTCAAACATCAAATCGGCAAGATACAACAATATACGGAACACACTTAGATCGATGTTGGGATGCCAAGACTTGAAGGTGGCCCTGCATCTCATCGAATCGGATGACGCCTTCACCAGCAACCTCTTCATCACCGACTGGAACGGCAAAGAGTATAAAAGCACGGCCGAAATCAGCACCGAAGAGCTGAAGGACCTGGACAACTCGTCCTCCCTCTTCATCCGGAAAAACGCCGCCAACCTTTCCTTCCCCTACTCCCCCATCGTTTCGGCCCTGTATGACTATCATTTTGTCGACGAGTTACTCGAGTACCAGCTGGTCAGCCCATGGCAAAACGAAATCTATACACCATTGGAAAGAGAGGCCTCCCTCTTGGAATACGCCAGCAGCGGTTCGCCTGACGCTAAGATGGCCTACCTGCTCCTCGGCAACTATTACGAATACCAAGGCCTTGAAAACGGCTATGAAAAAACAAGCTTGGCTAAAGCCATTGACTATTACACGCAACTGATGAACGACAACACCATAGACGACTTTATTAAAGACAAAACCGACATCCTCGACACTTATATGGCTACCACGTCATCGTCCGACGAGACGCTCGTCGACATCCTTGAAGCAAAAGGCGTCTTCCAGACCCAAGATTGCGACCAGATCATCATTATCGCCGACGAAGAGAGCCTCGTCGTCGAATCGAAGCAGTTCTATAAAGCCGCCCTTTACACCTTTGAAAAAGACTCCATCGGCCAATGGGCGGAGGTGTTTGCCCCATACAAAGTGAACCTGGGCGTAAAAGGACTTGTCTCTCCCGAGGATAAAATCGAAGGCGACTTGAAGACTCCGACAGGCTATTATCCCATCACATTCGCCTTCGGAAAAAAGAACGATCTGGAGAGCCGTTTGGATTTCATAGAAATCGGGAGAAACCACATCTGGGTCAGCGACACCGCAAGCGACGCGTACAACACCATCGTCGTTGACAACGACGGGAAATACTCGAACAACCAAGTCAACGAGAAGCTGTTCCGCAACGACGACTTGTACGATTACGCCATCGTCATAGACTACAACATAAATCCCGTCGTAAAAGGCAAAGGCAGCGCTATATTCATGCACATCCAACGCAGCGAGAACCACCGCACGGCGGGATGCATCTCCCTGTCGAAGGAAGACATCGTGAACCTGATTGAATGGCTTGATTCCGAAAAGCATCCCCACATCTACCTCTGCAAGCAACTGCCCTCGGATTGAAGCATCAGCCAACGGCAAAAATGACACCCTCAACCTCTGCTAATCCATAGAAAAACTTAATTATTTCAAAAAAGGTTTGGCGCGCTACTTTATTTATTATCTTTGCAGCAAAATACGAGCATAAAACTCAATCAACAAATTATAAATCAAACTTTTAAATCAATAATTGAAATGAAACAAGCTTTTAATTTCAACGCAGGTCCTTGCGTCCTGCCCAAGCAAGCTATTGAAAGCACCGTCAAGGCGCTCTACGATTTCGACAACACCGGTATCGGTATCGCCGAGATTTCACACCGCACCCCGGGTTGGGAGCGCATCATGGCTGAGACCCGTCAGCTGTGGCGTGACCTCCTCAACATCCCTGAGGAGTACGAAGTCCTCTTCCTCGGCGGTGGCGCCAGCACCCAGTTCTTCACCGTGCCCGCCAACCTGATGAAGACCAAGGCCGCCTACCTCCAGACCGGCGTCTGGGCCAAGAAGGCCGCCAAGGAAGCCAAGTTGTTCGGCCAGGTCGACATCGTCGCCAGCAGCGAGGACAAGACCTACAGCTACATCCCGAAGGGTTGGACCGTCCCTGCCGACGCCGACTACTTCCACATCACGACCAACAATACCATCTACGGTACTGAGATCCGTCGCGACATGGATGCCAGCGAAATCAACAATGTGATGTTTGTCGCCGACATGAGCTCCGATATCATGAGCCGTCCCGTCGACGTGAAGAAATACGGCCTCATCTACGGTGGCGCCCAGAAGAACGTCGGCCCCGCTGGCGTGACCTTCGTCATCGTCAAGAAGAGCATCCTCGGCAACATCGGCGACCGCGCCTATATGAACCCGCTGCCGACGATGGTCGACTTCCGCACCCACGCCGCTGAGGAAGCCAAGAACATCTCCATGTTCAACACCCCGCCCGTACTGCCCATCTTCATGATGCACGAGACCCTCGTGTGGCTGAAGGACACCATCGGTGGCGTCGAGGCCATGAACAAGATCAACATGAAGAAGTCCAACATGCTCTACGAAGAGATCGACCGCAACAGCATGTTCATCGGCACCGCCGAGAAGGAAGACCGTTCCATCATGAACCACTGCTGGGTCATGGCTCCCGGTTACGAGGACAAGCAAGACGCCTTCATGGCCTTCGCCAAGGAGCGCGGCATGGTCGGCATCAAGGGTCACCGCAGCGTCGGTGGTTTCCGCGCCAGCCTCTACAACGCCTGCCCCATCGAGGCCGTCGAAGCCCTCGTACAGTGCATGCAAGATTTCGAAAAAGCGAACAAGTAATTTGCCAAGAAGCAATTAGCCTTTAGCTGTTAGCCATTAGCCGCGTCACGGTTGCTATGGCTAATAGCTAACGGCTAAAAGCTAATAGCCATAATAAACACGCAAACACAAACAAACATCATGAAAGTATTAGTTGCAACTGAAAAGCCTTTCGCCAAGATCGCCGTTGACGGCATCCGTGAAGTCGTTGAGAAAAACGGCTATGAACTGGCTCTTTTGGAAAAGTATACTGATGTCAACGACCTCTACAAGGCCGTTGCCGACGCCGACGCCCTCATCGTGCGCAGCGACAAGGTGACGAAGGAAGTCATCGACCACGCCAACAACCTGAAGATCGTCGTCCGTGCCGGCGCCGGTTTCGACAACCTCGACCTCGAGGCTTGCACCGCCAAAGGCATCGTGGCCATGAACACCCCTGGTCAGAACAGCAACGCCGTTGCCGAACTCGTAATGGGTATGCTGGTCTACGCCGTCCGTAACTTCTACAACGGCAAGAGCGGCAGCGAACTGATGGGCAAGAAGCTCGGCCTCCTCGCCTTTGGTAACGTGGGTCGTAACGTGGCCCGTATCGCCAAGGGCTTCGGCATGGAAGTCTACGCCTACGACGCCTTCCTGACCGCCGACCAGATCAACGCCTCCGGCGTGGCCAAGGCCGTCGCCAACCAAGAAGCCCTCTTCGAGACCTGCGACGTCGTCAGCCTGCACATCCCGGCCACTCCCGAGACCAAGCAGAGCATCAACTACGCTTTGGTGAACAAGATGGGTAAAGGCGGCATCCTCGTGAACACCGCCCGCAAGGAAGTCATCAACGAGCCCGAACTGCTCAAGCTGATGGCCGAGCGCACCGACATCAAGTACATCACCGACATCATGCCCGACGCCGACGCCGAGTTCAAAGCCTTCGAAGGCCGCTACTTCGCCACGCCCAAGAAGATGGGTGCCCAGACGGAGGAAGCCAACATCAACGCTGGCCTGGCCGCCGCCAACCAGATCGTCGATTTCTTCAAGACCGGCAACAAGCGTTTCCAAGTGAACAAATAAAACACAAAAGATATGTCAGTTATCAAACCGTTCAAAGGATGGCGTCCCAGCGCGGACATCGTCCAAAAACTGGCCTCCCGCCCCTACGACGTGCTGAACACCGAAGAGGCACGCAAGGAATGCGAAGGCAACCCCTATAGCCTGCTCCACGTGACCAAGGCCGAAATCGACCTTCCTGAAGGCCACAAGGACAGCGACCTCGAAACCTATCTGAAAGTCGTTGAGAACTTCAACAACTTCAAAGACTTTGGATGGATCAAGCAGGACAAAGATGAGAAATTATACATCTATGCCCAAAGCATGAACCCCACCGATCCTGACGCTCACTGGCAGTATGGCATCGTGGCCTGCGCTTACAGCGAGGATTATATGAACAAAGTCATCAAGAAGCACGAGCTGACCCGCAAGGACAAGGAAGAGGACCGCATGAAGCACGTCCGCCTCACCAACGCCAACGTCGAGCCTGTGTTCTTCGCCTACCCTGCCGTCCCTGAAATCGACGCCATCGTCAGCAAGATCACTTCCAGGAAGCCCGAGTACGACTTCATCGCCAAGGAAGACGGCTTCGGCCATCGTTTCTGGGTCATCGACAACAAGCTCACTATCAACCACCTCGTTAGGTTGTTCGACACCAAGGTTCCGGCCATGTACATTGCTGACGGTCACCACCGCAGCGCCGCAGCAGCCCTCGTCGGCCAAGAGAAAAAGGAAAAGAACCCGTCCCACACCGGCAAGGAGGAGTACAACTACTTCATGACCGTCATCTTCCCCGACAACCAGTTGAACGTCATCGACTATAACCGCGTCGTGAAAGATCTCAACGGCCTTAGCACTAAGGAGTTCTTCGCAGCCTTGCAAGAGAGCTTCGACATCGAATGCAAGTGCAACTGCACCAAAGACGGCGGCACATGCAACTGCGAGTTCCCCTGCCACTGCGAGTGCGACACCGAGTACAAGCCTAACAAGTTGCACAACTTCTCGATGTACATCGAGGGCGTGTGGTATTCGCTGACCGCCAAGCCTGGCACCTACGACGACGACAATCCTATCGGCGTGTTGGATGTCACCATCCTCAGCAACCTTGTCCTCGACAAGATTCTGGGTATCAAGGACCTCCGCACCGACAAGCGTATCGACTTCGTCGGCGGTATCCGTGGCCTCGGTGAGCTGAAGCGTCGCGTCGACAGCGGTGAGATGAAGGTCGCCTTCGCGCTCTATCCTGTGAGCATGAAGCAGATCATCGACATCGCCGACACGGGCAACATCATGCCTCCCAAGACCACGTGGTTCGAGCCCAAACTCCGTTCGGGCCTCGTCATCCACACCTTAGACTAATCTCGACACGAGACTAATACACACGGGACACGAGGCGACTTGTGTCCCGTGTTTTGATTTCGAAAGCCATGAACCTCAGCCCCAACCTCATCAAACATTTCGCCGACTACCTACGGCTGGAACTCTCGCTGTCCGAAAACAGTGTGGAGGCCTACCGCCATGATGTTGGATTGTTTCTACAATATCTCGAGGCCGAGAGTCTTACTACCGAAATCAACGACATCACACAAGAGACCATCGAGAACTTCTTTGCCTATCTCTTCGATCTCAATATCGGGGCCACCTCGCAGGCGCGCATCCTGTCGGGGCTGAAGTCGTTTTGGCGCTTCCTCACGCAAGAAGAACTAGCCGAGAAAGACCCTACCCTACTCATCTCCTCACCCACTCTGGGGCGCCACCTTCCCGAGGTTCTGTCCTACGAGGAAATCCAGAAGATGATCGACAGCATCGACCTCAGCCAACCCACCGGCCACCGCAACAAGGCCATGATCGAGGTGATGTACGGCTGCGGCCTGCGCGTCTCCGAACTCATCGGACTCCAGATAAGCAATATCTATCGCGAAGACGGCTTCCTGCGCATCTTCGGCAAGGGCAGCAAGGAACGCCTCGTGCCCATCGGCGACAGCAGTCTGAAAATCCTCTACCAATACATCGAAGGCGCAAGACTGCACATCACGCCGAAGCCCAAGTTCACCGACACCGTGTTCCTGAACAGCCGTGGCACGGGCCTCACACGACAAATGGTATTCCTTATCGTAAAAGACCTCGCTGAGAGGAATGGCATCACCAAGGCCATCAGTCCGCACACCTTCCGGCATAGCTTTGCCACACACCTTTTGGAAGGCGGCGCCAACCTGCTCGCAGTACAACAAATGCTCGGCCACGCCAGCGTCAGCACGACGGAAATCTACACCCATATCTCCGACGAATTGCTCCGTGACACACTAACGAGCTACCATCCTCGTTTTAAGAATAACTAAGGCCCCTAAGCCCTGAACTCGTCGAAGGGTCGAAGGGCCGTATTTCAAAAAAGACTATTTTTGCAAAAAATATCACCATGGAAACCACAAAATTCCACTTCCTGAATGGCCTTCGCCCCGACCGTTTCTTCCTCTTGGCAGGCCCTTGCGTTATCGAGGACGAGACCTCTCCCCTCATTATCGCCGAGACCTTAAAAAATACTTGCCAAAAACTTGACATCCCTTTGGTTTTCAAAGGCTCGTACCGCAAGGCCAATCGCTCCAGACTGGATTCCTTCACTGGCATCGGCGACGAAAAGGCTTTGAACGTGCTATATAGAATCCGCAAGGAATTGGAGATCCCCGTAGTGACCGATATCCACTCCTCCGAAGAAGCCGCCATGGCCGCGGAATATGTCGACATCCTGCAAATCCCCGCTTTCCTCTGCCGCCAGACTGACTTGCTCGTGGCTGCCGCCAAAACAGGCAAGACTGTCAACATCAAGAAGGGACAATTCCTCTCGGGCGAGGCCATGGGATTTGCCGTCGAAAAGGTGCGGCAGTCGGGCAACGAAAAGGTCATGCTCACCGAGCGCGGTTCCATGTTCGGCTATCAAGATTTGGTGGTAGATTATAGAAATATCGCCGTCATGCAGAGGTTTGGCGTGCCCGTCCTCCTCGACGTCACGCACTCTCTGCAGCAACCTAACCAGACCAGCGGCGTCACAGGCGGACAACCCGAGATGATTGGTTTAATCGCCAAAGCCGGCATCGCGGCAGGTGCCGACGGCCTCTTTATGGAGGTGCATCCAGAGCCTAAAAAAGCCAAGTCCGACGGCGCTAACATGCTCCGTTTAGACTTGGCTGAATCTCTTCTGAGACAGTTGGTGAAAATCAAGGAAGCCGTTACTGCATCCTCATATTGATGATTTGTCCCGTCTCGGTGTCAAACTCCAACTTCGTATTCGTCAGCGGAGCCGTCAGCAAGGCGCCCAACTGGTTGATCACCATCCTGTCCTCAAACAGCGTCTTTTTACCGCAAGTCACTTTCACATTGGCCGTCTCAGGAATACGGTAGAACACCTTGTTTTCATACGTCATCGACTCCACCGCCGACTGGCTGGGAGCGTTGATGGCCTCTGTGGTATTCATTGACAGGGTCTGCACCGTAATGAGAGCCCCCGAGCCACCAGTGCCCATCGTCAGGCCCTCGCTCTCCGAGAACTTGGCCACTGTCTGCGTGGGAACTTCTTTGCTGGGCACCACATACACGGTCTTCACCACCGTTTTCGTCACACGGTTGCCCAAAAGCAGTTTGGTGTATTCCTGCTCCATGGCGTCGAGCTTGTCGTACATCATCTTGAAGGTCTCAGGATTGGTGGCCATCTCCACGTCGCCAGAAACGAGATAGAACTTCGCCTTGCGGATCTCCTCAATCTTATCGGCGGCTTCCCTAGCCATCTGTGAATACGACTTGCCTGTCGTAATCAGGTTCATCAGTTTGTGGTCGCTGTAGTCGACAGGCTGCTGCTCGCAGCACGGCTGCTTCACTGGCGCTTCGCGGACTTCCTCGACACTATTAGCCGCTTCAATGCCCACGCCACGGATGATGCCGTTAGGCGTGATGTCAAACTGCATCTTGTTGCCACCCCTGACGCTCCCCAAGGTCACAAAGAACAAGGCATTGGGGTCGGGACTGGCCACCGAGCTCATCTTCATGTCCAAGAGACGGTATTCCGTGGACTCATATTCCACATAATCCGCCATCTCCATGTAACTGGAGGCATAGTCGCTGAGCGGGCTCTTCTCTAAAGTTGTCTCTTCGATGATGAAATCCAGCTTCAACATCGTCTGAGGCAAGGCATAATAAAGGCCATTCTGCTGACCAGGTGTGGCATTCTTGGCAAAGGTCGTGGTGTACTGCGCATGAAGCTGGCCGCCAATGCAGGTCAAGGCCAACAGCGCAAACGCAAACTTTGTAATAATTCTATTCATAGTAGTTTCAATTAGTTTCAAACTTCAAAAATACACAAATTCCGTCAAACCCGTCATTTTTCGGTTGTTTTTTCCTTCTTACTGAAAGCCAACAAAGCCAAAAACGTCAGCAAGCCATTGATTATCAATATCTCAAAACCAATCCTATAACCTCCAAACAATTGGGGGGAATACAACTTCAGCACATAACTGATCACGGGCGAGGCAACGGCGATGAAGGGTACGGCCTTGTCGAGCACACGCCTGTTTTTTACAAACAAACCGAAGGTATATAGGCCCAACAACGGCCCATAGGTATAGCCCGCGATGTCGAACACCTTGTCGATGAGCGATTCGTTGTGGAATGGCCTGAACGCAATGATGACCAACAGATAAAGCAAGGCGAAGGCCACGTGGATCCACTTGCGATACTTGGTGATCTGTTGCTCGGACATCTGTTTCTTGTCAAAATGCATGAAGTCGAAACAGAAAGTCGTGGTCAAAGCTGTCAAGGTGCCGTCGGCGCTGGAATAACCCGCCGCCACAAGACCAATGACGAATACCACCGCCGTGAACTTGCTCAACGAGAAGGCCACCGAGGGGAAGATCTTGTCATTGACCACCATTCCCGCCTCGTTCACAGGCAACTGGAAGCCCGTCTGCTGGGCGTAATAGATCAAAGCGGCGCCCAAGCAGAGAAACAGACCGTTGACTACCACAAACAGCAGACTTGAAGTCATCACGTTCTTTTGGGCGTCACGCAGGTTTTTGCATGTCAGGTTTTTCTGCATCATATCTTGGTCCAGACCCGTCATGGTAATGGTGATAAACATGCCGCTCAACAGTTGCTTTACCCAAAACTTGTTGTGGGTCCAGTCGGTTTCAAACACTTTGGTATAGCCTTTCTCGGTGGCTGACTTCAGCAGGTCGCCCAACGAGATATGAAGGTTACGAAGGATGAAAAACGCCGTCAGGAAAGCAGCCAGCAAGAGGAAGGTCGTCTGCAGCGTGTCAGTCCACACCACCGTCTTGATGCCACCCTTGAAGGTGTAGAGCAAGATGATGGCGATGAAGATGACCGCTGGCACCCAAAACGGCACGCCCCAGTCCTTGAAGACAAATTCATACAGCACAAAAACGACGAGATACATCCTCAACGCCGAGCCCAAGAGTCGCGACAAGATGAAAAACGCCGCACCTGTCTTCTCCGACCTCGGCCCGAAACGCATTTCGAGATAGGAATAGATAGAGGTCAAATTGAGCCGATAATACAAAGGCAGCAGAATCAACGCAATCACCGCATAACCAAGCACATATCCTAACACCAAGGGCAAATAGGTGAATTGACCTGTATAGACGCCGCCTGGCACCGACATAAAGGTCACGCCCGACAGCGAGGCGCCGATCATGCCATAGGCCACCACAAACCATGGTGAGCTTTTGTTGCCACGGAAAAACGCATTGTTGTCGGACTTGCGCGCCGTAAAGTGCGAAATCACGAACAATAAAACGGTGTACAAAACAAAAACGGATAGTATGATGGTAGCATTCATAGGTGATCGATTTGGTTGTGCAAAAATAGGAATAAATGTCGGACATGAAAGAAATTACCGTACTTTTGCAGCCCGTTAGAAAACACCAACCAATGAAAGGTATTTACACCATCCTTTTACTCATTGTTTCCAATGTCTTCATGACTTTCGCGTGGTACGGACAACTGAAACTGATTCAAATCGTCCCCTCTTCGAAAGACTGGCCTCTATTTTTGGTTATTCTAATGTCATGGGGTATTGCCTTGTTCGAGTATTCATTCATGATTCCCGCCAATCGCATAGGATCGGCGATCAATGGTGGCCCGTTCAACCTCATCCAATTGAAAGTCATCCAGGAGGCCGTCTCACTCATCGTATTTACCGTCATCGTGGTCACGGTCTTCAAGACGGAGACCTTCCGTTGGAACCATCTCATTTCGTTCATCTTTATCGTCCTCGCCGTATTTTTTGCGTTTAAAAAGTAGAAAATTCGTTGCGGACAATCAAAAAATACATGATATTTGCACTTTGAAAAAGAACCATACAACAGAAAGGAAAAAACATGAAATTCTATGACATTGATTCTGTCTTCACCTTCGGAAAATACGAGGGCATGACCATCGCCGAGGTATATGAGAAAGATCCCAAATACTTGAAATACTGTGAAGAGAACATCGATGAGTTTTACGTATCTCCTTCGGTGATGCGCGAGCTGAAGTCGATGAGCCGCTCCATCAACGACTCGGCCCTGCTTGATGTCAACTTCGACAAGATGAGCGACGACGAGATCGACAACTTCATCACCGGTCACGAAGAGGAAGAGGCCTTCGACGAGGAGCGTCTGGAACACGACTTCGACTGGGAGAGCAACGACTTCGCTGACGATTCGCCGTTCGACGAGTTTGAGGACGAATTTGATGAAGATGAGTTCGCCGACGAGTTCGGTGACAGCTTTGACGAAAGCTTCGACGGCGGCATCGACGATTTGTATTGATGGAAAGACATAGCATAAAAAAAGCCACCGAATCGGTGGCTTTTTTTTATGCGCTGATGCGTTCTGAAATGGAATACACCCGCTTGTCGCGTTGCGTCGAGGTGATCATCTCGGCAAGGAAGCCCGTCGAGAAGAGCTGTACGCCGATAATAATGGCCAGGAGCGCAAAATAGAACAGCGGACGACGTGTCATACCATACACGTGCATAAAGAGCCGCGTGCAGGCCAAATACACGGCAATACCAAAACCAATCAAAAACGTAATGGAACCCAACAGACCGAAGAAATGCATCGGACGGTTGCTGAATTTCGAGATGAAGTTGATGGTCACCAGGTCGAGATAGCCGCGGATGAAACGGCTCAGGCCGAATTTGCTGCTGCCGTACTTGCGCTTTTGATGCTGCACCACCTTCTCCCCTATATGGCCGAAGCCGTTCATCTTGGCGATGACGGGGATGTAACGGTGCATCTCTCCATACACCTGGATGCTCTTCACCACCTCGTTACGGTAGGCTTTGAGGCCACAATTGAAGTCGTGAAGTTTGATGCCCGACATCACGCGCGTGGTCCAGTTGAAGAACTTGGAAGGGATGTTTTTCATCAGCTTCGAGTCATAGCGCACTTTCTTCCAGCCCGACACAAGGTCGTAACCCTCCTCCTTGATCATCTTATAGAGACCAGGGATTTCGTCAGGGCTGTCTTGAAGGTCGGCGTCCATGGTGATGACAACATCGCCCTGCACCACCTTGAAGCCTTCGTTGAGGGCCGGCGACTTGCCATAGTTTCTCCTGAAACGCAGAGCCTTCACGTTGGGGTTGGCCTCCGCTAGGCTTTGTATGACAGCCCAGGAATTGTCGGTGGAGCCATCGTCGACGAAGACGATTTCATAGGAGAAGCCATGCTCGTCCATCACGCGGCGGATCCACGCCTCGAGTTCAGGCAGCGACTCGGCTTCATTCAGCAGGGGTACAACAACGGATATATCCATGATTATCTAATTTCAGTTTTTCCGCCCATATAAGGTTGCAGGGCCTTCGGGATGGCCACACTGCCGTCGGCGTGGAGGTTGTTCTCCAAGAAGGCGATCAACATGCGAGGCGGGGCGACCACGGTATTGTTCAATGTGTGGGCAAAATAGTTACCGTTCTTGCCCTTGATTCTGATCTTTAATCTACGCGCCTGGGCGTCGCCGAGATAAGAGCAGCTGCCCACCTCGAAATATTTCTTCTGGCGCGGCGACCATGCCTCCACGTCAAGCGATTTCACCTTGAGGTCGGCCAAGTCACCCGAGCAGCATTCCAACGTGCGGACGGGGATGTCCATTGAGCGGAACAGGTCCACTGTATTCTTCCACATCTGCTCGTACCAATAGTCGGCGTCCTCTTGTTTGCAGAGCACCACCATCTCCTGTTTCTCGAACTGGTGGATACGATACACGCCGCGTTCCTCGATGCCATGGGCGCCTTTCTCCTTGCGGAAGCAGGGCGAATAGCTCGTCAGCGTGAGCGGCAGGGACTCCTCAGGGACGATTTGATCGATAAACTTGCCAATCATCGAGTGCTCGCTGGTGCCGATGAGATAGAGGTCCTCGCCTTCGATCTTGTACATCATAGCGTCCATCTCGGCGAAACTCATCACGCCGGAGACAATCTCGCTACGCACCATGAAAGGCGGGATGCAGTAGGTGAAGCCACGGTCGATCATGAAGTCGCGAGCGTAGGTGATGACAGCGGAATGCAGGCGCGCGATGTCACCCATGAGGTAATAGAAGCCGTTGCCAGCCACACGGTGGGCCGAATCCAGGTCGAGACCGTTGAACTTGGCCATGATGTCGGCATGGTAAGGCACCTCGAAATCAGGCACCACGGGCTCACCGAAGCGTTCCTTCTCCACGTTGAAGGAGTCGTCCTTGCCGACGGGCACAGCGGGATCAATAATATTCGGGATGGCATACATCACCTTGGTGAGTTGTTCCATGAGCGAAGTCTGCTGTTTGCCGAGTTGTTCCAGTTCCTGGGCATTGGCTTCAACAAGCTTCTTCATCTCGTTGGCCTTCTCGATTTCCTTGTTCTTGAAGAGGATGCCAATCTCCTTGGAGATGGAGTTACGTTGCGAGCGCAGGTCGTCGGCGCGCTGTTGGCAGTCGCAATATTGGGTGTATAAGCTAATAGCCTCGTCAACGAGAGGCAGCTTATTGTCCTGGAATTTCTTCTTTATGTTCTCCCTGACCACGTCGGGGTTCTTGACTAAAAACTTAACGTCTATCATAGTGTATTCGTATTGCTTCGTAAAAACGGGCAAAGATAGGAAAAAATATGGAAAGGATGAAAAAAATATGGAAAGTGCCATAAAACAGAGAAGCCCGCACCTTATTTGGTACGGGCTTTCCGTTACGGGTGGGCGGCGAACTACTTTCCCACGGTTTCCCGCAGTATCATCGTCGCGGCGGGGCTTAACTTCTCTGTTCGGAATGG
>JBGURY010000009.1:0-22096 GCA_045132275.1 Candidatus Limimorpha sp. | reverse complement strand
GCACATAGGCATGGTGGCATCATATTTCCTAAGCATTGTAAAGAAAAAAGAATGCATTAGTAAACGCGTTTAAAATGTTGTCGACATTGGAATGACTGTCAACTCTTAGTTTACCCTTAGTCCAAAATGCATTTTTTTCGAAAAAAAGTGGAATTTTTGAAAAAAAAGAAAATTTTTTCCAAAAATGTTTGGCGAATTGAAAAAAGTTGTATTTTTGCAGCCGCAAACGAAAGGGGCATTAGCTCAGTTGGCTAGAGCGCTTGCATGGCATGCAAGAGGTCATCGGTTCGACTCCGTTATGCTCCACAAAACAAAAAACCTCACCGCGGTGAGGTTTTTTGTTTTTAGTGTCTTAACTCTTCCAAGGCCCGCTGTAAGATTTCATCCATCGGCGCGTAGATGGGATAAAAGCCTTCGTCGTTGAAGAGATTGCGGGCGATATAAGCCTTGAGCAGGATGTCGGACTCGCGGCGCGCCGCCTGACGTTGCTCCTCGGTGCCCACCACGCCCTTCTCGTCGGCCAGATGCACCAAGGCGTCGAACATGGCATCGGTCACCACAAACGAGCGGTCGAAAGCCTCCACAGTCTTGTAGCCCTTCAGCTGGGCGCGGTGCTTGTCGGTATAATCGAAGGCATACTGGTAGAGCAAACCCAGGTTGACGATGCGGTTGAAGTAATATTCGGTGCTATCGTCGACGAGCGGCACGTAGATGTCAGGCATGATGCCTCCCCCTCCATAGACGGTCTTGCCACCCGGAGTGGTGTATTTCAGCGAGTCGGCGAAGTGGATGCTGTCGGCATGGAACAGCTCGCCGTTCTCATAACGTTCGTACGACTCAAGCAGGTATTCCTCGTGGCTGTCGCCATAAGGCTTCTGGATGCATCGGCCTGTGGGGGTGTAGTAGCGGGCCACCGTGAGGCGGATGGCCGACTGGTCGCTGAGCATGATCTGTTCCTGCACAAGGCCCTTGCCAAACGAGCGGCGTCCGATGATGGTGCCGCGGTCGTTGTCCTGCAGGGCGCCAGCCACGATCTCGCTAGCGCTGGCCGACTCGCCGTCGATGAGCACCACGACGGGAATGTCTTCCAACATGCCTTTACGACGGGCTTTCATATAGCTGCGAGGACGGTTGCGGCCCTCGGTATAGACGATGAGGCTGCCTTTGGGCAAGAACTCGTCGGCGATGTCGACAGCGGCGCTGAGATAACCTCCTGTGTTGCCCCGCAGGTCGAAGATAAGCTTCTTCATGCCTTGGCCGTCAAGATCCCTTATCCCCTTCTTGAACTCGTCGGCAGTGGTGGCCGAGAACTTGGAGAGTTTCAGGTAGCCGATCTCGTCGTCGATCATATAGGCGATGTCGACGCTATAGGTGGGGATGGCGTCGCGGGTGATGGTATAATCAAGCAAACCCTCTACCCCACGGCGCAGCACACGCACGCGCACCTTGGTGCCCTTGGGCCCTTTCAGTTTGCGCATCACGTCTTCGTTCTTCAGCTTCTTGCTCGCCACCAAGGTGTCGTCCACATAGATGATGCGGTCGCCGTCCATGAGGCCCACCTTCTCGGAGGGTCCTCCCTTGATGACGCTGACGATGGCGATGGTGTCTTTCTCAAGGCGGAACTGCACCCCGATGCCATCGAAGCTGCCCAAGAGCGGGTCGTTCACCTCGTTGAACTCGTCCAACGAGATGTAGGCGCTGTGCGGGTCGAGCTCCTCCATCATGGCGGCGATGGCCTCGTCCTCGATCTTCTTGGCGTCGGGCTCCTCGACGTAGTCGTTGCCCACATACCACATCACCTCGTCGAACTTGCTGCCTCCCTCGACCTGGACTTTCTTGGTGCCTACACCTTTATTAATATATAGGCCGATGAGAAAGCCCGACAAGAGCAGAATGATGACCCAAATGGGGCGGAGTTTGTTTTCCATCTCTAATACTAATTATGAATGCGGAATGCGGAATGCGGAATGACATTCAGCATTCATAATTCAGCATTCAGCATTCCAAACTAAACAGTTGCACTGGAAAGCTCAAGGTTTCTATCCATCTTGCGGAAGAGGCCTTGCAGCACCGTTCCAGGACCCACCTCGACGACGGAGCGCACACCCGTTGCCAAGATATTGCTCATGGTCTGTGTCCACAGCACGGGCGAAGTCAGTTGCGCGATGAGGTTCTTCTTAATGATCTCGGGGTCGTTGACCGACTGTCCGGTGACGTTCTGGTAGACGGGGCAGATGCCTTGGTTGAACGTCGTCTCCTTGATGGCTTCGGCCAGTTCGACGCGGGCAGGCTCCATGAGGGGGCTATGGAAGGCGCCACCCACGCTAAGCGGCACCACACGCTTGGCACCGGCTTCCTTCAGCTTCTCGGAGGCGGCGGCCACACCCTCGACAGAACCAGAGATGACCAGCTGTCCGGGACAGTTGTAGTTGGCGGGCACCACCACAGCGTCCTTCACCGAGGCGCAGATGCTCTCGATGTCGGCGTCGTCCATGCCGATGACGGCGGCCATCGTGCCCGGCTGGGCCTCACAGGCCTTCTGCATGGCCATGGCGCGCTTGCTGACGAGACGCAGGCCGTCCTCGAAGCCCAGCACCTTGTTGGCGACAAGGGCCGAGAACTCGCCTAAGGAGTGGCCGGCCACCATGGTGGGGTCGAAGTCTTCGAGCAACGTGGCGAGGATGACGGAATGCAGGAAGATGGCGGGTTGCGTCACCTTGGTCTGGCGCAGGTCTTCCTCCGTGCCTTCAAACATCACGTCGGTGATCTTGAACTTCAGGATGCTGTTGGCTCTCTTAAACATGGTCTTGGCTTGCGCGTAGTTGTCATACAAGTCCTTGCCCATCCCTACAAATTGGGCACCCTGGCCCGGGAAAACATATGCTTTTATCATTATTGATTTAATATTTAAGATTCAAAACTATATTCTGATTTTGGTTCATCTCGGTAAAACGGCTAATGCAGATTCGACCCAATCAGTTGGAGGAACTCGGCTCGGGTGGTCTCGCGCTCGAAAGCGCCGATGAAGTCACTCGTGGTAGTCACCGCGTCTTGTTTCTGAACGCCGCGCATCGACATGCAGAGGTGCTTGGCCTCGATGACGACAGCCACGCCCAACGGATGCAGCGCCTCGTTGATGGCGTTCTTGATCTGCGTGGTCAGACGCTCCTGCACCTGCAGACGACGCGAATAGGCCTCCACCACGCGGGCGATCTTGCTCAGTCCCGTGATGTAGCCGTTGGGGATATACCCCACGTGCGCCTTGCCGACGAAGGGAATCAGATGGTGCTCGCAGAGCGAATACACCTCGATGTCCTTCACGATGACCATCTGGCGGTAGTCTTCCTTGAACTTGGCGGAGAGCAGGATCTCCATGGGGTCTTGGCTGTAGCCGTGCGTGAGAAACTGCATCGAGCGCGCCATACGCAAAGGCGTCTTCAGAAGGCCCTCCCGTTGGGGGTCTTCACCAAGGATGCGAAGAATGGCCTCGTAATGTTCCTGCAGTTGAGCCAGCTTCTCAGGGTCGTATTGCTCGATGGCTTGGTAGCCGTAACGTTCCCTTAGCTTTTCATCCATTGTCAGCCAATTTTTTGCTTGGGCATAGCCACCGTCGACTGTTGTCCCATGACACACTTACCAGTGAATTGGGCGCCCACTTCGATGAGCAGCTGTTTCGTGGTCAGGTCGACTTCCACCTTCGAGGTGGACTTCAAGGCGGTGAGTTCCTCGGTGGTGATGTTGCCTTTCACCACGCCCGACACCTCGGCCTGCTTGCAGGTCAGGTCGCCTTCCATGACGCCGGTCTGCCCTATCACGACCTTGCCGTTGGATTTGAGGGAGCCGATGAGATGGCCGTCGATGCGGATGTCGCCATTCGACTCGATGTCGCCTTTGATGGTGGTGCCGTTACCGAGAAGGTTGCGTACTGATGATTCCATTATAGCCATGTTTTTACTATTTAGTGTTAGTATCGATGAATGTATTGTATTCTTCCAAGTCTTTCGACTGATAGAAGACGGGATAGTTCTTGCTGGAGATGGCGACGACGGAGTATTTCGTCTTGTCGATGCCGCCGAAGACATAGTCAGACCCTGTCATCGCCGAGAGGTAGAGCGCCGCCTTGGCCTCGCTCTCGAAGTTGCCGATGGTGATGAGGGTGCGGTCGTCGTCGAGGATGACGTTCTTGACGTTGAAGGAGCGTGTGCGGTGTTCCTTCTTGTTGTAGTCGCTGAGGCGCACCAGCAACGGGTCGATGCGCACCGCCCTCGAGTCACAGACGATCATGACGAAATGCTCGCTGTTGGGCTCGTAAGTGTAAGGCGAGTCTTTCTTCACCTCGGGCTTCTCGCCGGCTGCCGCGTTGTTGATATCGGTGAGCACCAGTCCCAGATGGTATTCTTCGTTGATGCTCTCCAGCACCTGTTGCGCGTAAGGCGTGATGCTGCTCTGGGGGTAGGTGCGTACCAAGTCGTAGAGGGCGAAAGCCATCGTGTCGATGGCGACAAGGCGGCCTTGGGCCACGGCGTGGAGGAAGGCGAAACGAGGCATGAAGGCCGTGTCGGTCTGATAGAGCTCCATGGCGCGTTCGGTGTTCATCTTCACGCGGTAGTATTGTCCTTGCTCGAAGGCCTCGTAGGTCTTGGAGTAGAACTCCGACGCCTCTTTCTCCTGGGCCTGCAGTTTCTTGAAGTATTCAGGATCATTGATGAACTCGGCGTAGCTCGACGTGGGGTACTTGTCGAAGATCTTGCCTTTGTAGACCAACGCCTGTTCCTCATGGTTGAGATCCTTGTGCATCTTATAAAGCGCATACCAGGTCGGCAGCTCCTTCTCGTAGCCGGGATAACGATTGTCGAGACGCTCATACGATTCGATGGAACGCGGCAAATCGTCCAGACGGTCCATATAGAGGAAGCCCAGATGATAAAGGCCGTCGGCGATGAGCGAGTCGCAGACCTCCTTCTGTTCCATGGTGAACGGCAGGTCTTGGAGGTAATAGCCGCGGTCGTGGTTGGTGTAGGTGGCGTTGAGCGAGTCCTGCTGCCTCTGGGCGTTTTTGGCCTGGGTCTGCAGCTCGCCGTTCTCGTCGCCTTGGAAGAACGCCGTCACGCTTCGCTTGTCGCTGATGCGCCAGTTGTCCTCGTTACGACGCATACCCCATTTGCGGGTAAACTCGGTCATACCTCTTGAGACGGAGGTGGGGTTGTAGAAATACCATGAGGATCCGTTACCCGAGGTAGGCTCTGACTTCGGCTGTTCGATATTACCCACGGCGGAGCCCATCAGGGCGAGCTGTTCCTCGTATTCCTGACGTTCCTTCTCGATCTGTTCCTGTTCGATGACCTGCGCGATGATACGGTCAATGAGTTTGTTGCGCGACACGCTATCCATGGCGGCCACACGCAACAGGCTGTCCTGGTCGCGCACGACGGAGGCATACATCACCAGCTCGTTGAGGGTCTGGGAGATGTTCATAATGCTGTCGTAGCCTTCGTATTCGCGGTTCATGCTGGTGACAGCGGTGTCGTAATAGGCTTGGGCCAACTCGTAGTCACTGCGTTCGAAAAGCATGGAGGCCGCCTTGAGCGACGAGTACATGCGTTGGATCTGGTTGTCCTTATAGGCCGCCACCGACTTGCGCAGGTAGTTGATGGCCTTGCTCTCGTCACCCTCGCGCAGAGCCAACTCGGCCATAGCGTAATAGATGCGGTCGCGATAGTCATCGTTGTTGGGGTCGCGCAGCATCTTGTTCATCATCTTATAGAGTTCCTTGGCGTTGTCGGCGGTGCCCACCTTGGCGATGTTCATACGGGCCTCAAACTCCATCTCGTATTCAGGGTTGCGTTTGATGACCTTACGGAACTGCGCCGTGGCGCGTTGGGCGTCATTCTGCCGCATATAGATCTGTCCCATGATGAACATGGCGCGGGTGCGCAAGTCACGGTCTTTGTTGAACAAAATGCCGCTCTTCAGGTATTTGACAGCGCTGTTGTAGTCCTTCACGGCGATATAGTAGTCGGCGATGGTGAAGTCGACATTACGCATCAGCTCCTTGGGGAGTTTGCTCACGCCGGCGGTCTTGGCCTGCAGCTGCTCGATCATGGCGACGGCCTTGGGGTACTCCTCGGTCTGTATGTAGGTCTTGATGAGCCACATATTGGCCACGTAGGCGATGTCGTTGTAGTTGTACTCGGTCGCCACAAAGTCGAAGGTGCGCTTGGCGGGGATGTAGTCGTGCTTGTAGAAGTGCGCCTTACCCATGACGAGGTAGGCGTCGTCGATCCACTTCACGCGCTCGCGGCTGCCGAACTTCATCGAGTGCTTCTGCACGCAGATGGAGGTCTTCTCGAGGGCGCGGTCCATGGTGGAGTTCATCGAGGTACCGTTTTGCTCGGTGCCGTAGTTGTAGACGCGCAGCACCTGGGTGTAATCATCCTTCACGGCGGTACGCAGCTGCTTGTCGCCATCCTTGAGGCTCTGTTCTCCGTTGAAATAAACGTTGTAATGGCTCGTCAGGTTGTGGTACATGCGGCGGGTGAGCGTGTTCTTCTTGGTGGAGCAGCCGCTCAACATCAAGGCCAGGACACAGCCCATCGTCAGAAATATGTAGGTTCTTCTATGCACTTCGTTGTCGTTTTACAAATAATAACTCCAAAAGAGTCGGATTATTACGGGGACCATCAAAAAGCGTCATTGACGGGTAGCGTACCATTTCTTGGCCTCTTCGAGTAGGACGGAGTCGGTGGCCTCCGGCAGGCCTTCCCTGATCTTGGCGACGATAGTGTCGTTGGTCGTCTTGAACTCGGTGAGGAGCAGACGGTCAAAGTCGTCGAGACGGCTGTTCATGATGCCGACGCTCTGGTCTTCGATGGCTTGCGTGGCCTTAGCCTTGTATTCGTCCATCGAGAGGTAAGGCATGAGGGTCTCGACCAGTTTCAGGCTGTCTTCCGACCAGTTGACGGCGATGGGCTCGTCGAGCGACTGCATCGCGTATTTCTCGCAAAGCTGGGGCAGATCCGACTTCATCTTGTCGACCTCGCGGGTGAAGTCGTGGGCCAGACGCTCGGCGCGTTCCTTCTCGACGTTAGCCTTGATCTTGGGGACATAAATGAACGCCAGCGCACCCAGGATGAGGGCCACGACGGCTATGATGATAATCTTCACTATGGAGTGGCTCTTGGTGATGGCCGAACGCACCTCGCTGACGCTGTCGAAGCGTTGCTCGCGCGAGAACTGGGTGCAATGCGTGGCCACGGCGCCAAACTGTTTCGAGATATTACGCTCGCCGATGAACTCCATGATCTTGCCCAGCGAGTAGATGTCGGCGCGGCTGTCGACGTCCTCTCCCTTGATGATCTCGGGGGCCACGAAGCCCATCTCCTTGATGAGGAGCTCGCGGTCGGCGTCGGGTTTGGTCTCGGGCACGCCCAAGTCGATGAGCTTGGCGCGGCCGTCGGCGGTCACCATGATATTCTCGGGGCTGAGGTTGCAGTGGACGATGCCGTTACGGTGGAGGTAATACAGGGCGTCGCACACCTCGGCGAGGACGCTCTTCACCTGTTTCTCGGAGAGGGTGCCCACACGCACGTGCTCGGCGAGCGACTTGCCGTCGATGTATTCCAAGATGATGCAGTCGCCATAGCCTTCGATCCTGACGAAGTCCAAAGCTTTGCGGATATATTTGTTGTCAAGTATCGAGGTGGTATCATACTCCTGACGCAATGATTCACGGCATGCTTCGTCGTCGACGCATTCGGGCTTCAACGCCTTGACAATAACCTTCTTGCCGTTGCACTTGGCCGTAAAGACGCGGCTGTTGCCATAGCGAGAGCTATGGATCTGGTGCAGGTCGGTGTATTCGGTTGAAACTGTGTTTTCTTCCATTCCTAATAATGTATTTAACTACGTTGAATCTCAGATTTGCCGAAGCAAATCTTCGATTTGGGCGCAAAGATAACGCATTTTTCCGAAACTACGGCAAAAGTTGGTCGGAAACTAAAAAAATGAAAGAAAAACAGCTGGAAATCAATCCGTCTCGTGAAGCGATTCCGTCATCGTGATGTCATCGTTAAACAAGCCTCAATATCATTTTTCATCCTCCCGATACTCCAAAATATCCCCCGGCGTGCATTGCAACTCACGACAGATAGCGTCTAAGGTGGTGAGGCGGATAGCCTTGGCCTTGCCTGTCTTGAGTATGGAGAGGTTGGCTTGGGTGAGGCCGATGCGTTCGGCCAACTCATTGGAGCGCATTTTGCGTTTGGCCAACATTACGTCTAAGTTCAAGATAATCATGGCTCAGACGGTTAGGTTGTTTTCTTCCACCGCATCAGCGGCCACTTTGTACATGAAGGCGAAGAAAACAATGAAGAAAGGAATAAGGAAGATATCTGATATAAGTCTAAAGACAACCTCATCATACAACACCGATTCATTAGTACGACAAAAAGAGTAGATGAAAAAGGTCAAAGCTAACAAAAACAACAATCCAACATTGTTTTTCGGAAACACAGTGTTTTCACGCAAACCCCTAAAAGTATTGAGAACGATTTTTATGCATAAAAACATAGAAACAGCAGCACTTCCAACATACATAACTATCAAAATAGCTTTCCAAAAACCATTTACTAACCAATCAATGTTTTCACTATCGCTAAGCAATTGAAAAAAATGCATCGACATCAACAAAATCCAGCCAGCACAAAGCGATAACGCAGCAAATAAACACAGGCGGATGTTTCTAATTGTTTTGTCTTTCATTGGAATACATAATTATGAATTATAATAACAATCTGCAAAAATATGGATTTCTTCAATTAAAATAGAAAGGATGCCAACAATTCTTGACACCCTTTCTTCTTTGGATTATCGATTTGTTTAATTCATCACAACATAATCAACAGCCACAGCAACATACCTACCCAATTCATCATCATAATAAGCTGTATAAACACCCTCATTAATAATGATTGAATCATTCTGGATTTCAATCGGTGTTCCTATTGCCAAAAACCCGTCTTCGGTGAAGCCATTATCCTCGGTAGTTGGAATAATAACCAGTTTCCCATCCTCATAATACCCCATAGCGTTAGCATCTGCAGACGAATTCTCTTTTCTTTTGACGACAAGACATAATCCCGAAAAGTTAGAATCACAGTTTCCACCAAACTGTTTCCATTGCCAATCAATTGAATAGGGAAATCCCGCAGTCTTTTCCTCAAACCCACATTCACTCATCACTTTCTCGCACACAGCGGTATAGTCTTTTATAGGCTGGTTTTCAAAAAAGGCCTTGCCTTCCTCCCAACTCATGGCTTCGGCCATTTCGGCGAGGGTGAAGTCGTGGGATTCCGCCTTTTGTTGTACAGCGGGCATTTGCTGTTGCTGTTCTTTTTCTTTGCTGCAAGCAACGATGGCGACTGCGGCCACTGTGAGAGCCATGGCTCCCATTACGATTCTGAATTTGTTCATGGTACTATCCTTTATTTTAGTTAGTTGTAAGTTATTCTTTTGTTATTTGTCAACAACAACACGCAAAGTTTGCGTTTTGTTTTCGATATCAGTAATCTTCAACAGATAAATCCCTCCAACCAAAGCCTCCACACTCACTTCATTGCCTCGAAAACTCATAATACATTGTCCCAAGGAGTTGTAAACCATCGTTTCTTTGGCTTCCACCCCGCCAATTCTAATGGTTTCTTTGGCGGGATTGGGATAGACGAACGCCATGTTTTCTTCTTGGATTTCATCAAGGCCGACAGTGCCGTCGGCATTGATTTTCAAGGCAAAAACATCAAATCTTTGCGCTTGAAAATCCCCAAGGGAACCTGCCACAAGACAACCACCGTCACTGGTGGCATTAATGACCATGGCCTGATAGTTTCCATCTCTCAAGAAACGCTTCTTCCATTCAACGTTCAGGTCTTGGTCGGCTTTGATGACCGAAATGCCCGTCGGGAAAGGCTGCATCAAACCACCTGGCCCCGGGTGTTCATTAAGTATGGAACACTGAAAGACATTGCATTTCATCTCAGCGATCTCCCGAAAGTCCATTGACCTGTAGAATGCCGGATATTCAACAGTATCGTTCATGTGTTCTGTTATAAGCATGTTTTCAGGCTGATGAAAATCGTTCTCGTATTTGGCCAAGATAACAGAATGGTCGTAGGCATAAGGATAGCCGTTGGCATGGAGCAGAGTTTCCGACAATCTCGAGGAAACCACGTAGGATCCATTCGGAAGCTTGCCTGCCTGGCTGTTAATCATATCATGAATAAAATAATGACATGATTCCCCACTGTTTCCTTCAGGCACTGTCCATTGAAATATGGTATCCCTGCTAATGGATTGCAAAGAATCGTCAAAAAACAAAATGCCCATGTGAGAAGGGCCAAAGTCGCCAAACAGTCCTATCCTGCCCTCTTCGTCATGAAACAGATTACACGCTTCCGCCAAAGAATCTCTTTCCAACCTTTGGCAATTGAGCAGATTGCCGTCAAAATCAAATCTAGTAAGAAAAATGGAGTTGGGCATTTCTCCAAGCCTTGAAGTCAAGGCAGCATAGAAACTCGAGTCGGACTTAAGGAATTTCGCATCAAAGAATCTGCTTCCTTCATCGAAGAAAGAGCAAGGTATCGTTCTCCTTGAAACAATGTTCAAGTCTTCATCGACACTCAGGAGCATAAGCGCTGCCGTACTGCCATCGGCAGGATGGCTGGGGCATAAGGCCATATACTCATCTCTATTGTCTTCGGGAATTTGAAGGAACCTATAGGCATGGATGGTCGTATCTTCCGCCATAACACTTCTCTTAACCAGAATCTCTCCTTCGGCAGACAGTTTCAACAACAAACTACTTGGCCCCCAATAGTCATACGCACTGACCAAGAAACCGCCATTCGACGTTTCAATGGCGTCGGTTACAAACCAAGAATGGTCCGGTTCGGAATACGTGGTCAGGAAGCCTTTTTCTTGGGCATTACCACAAATGATAATGGTCAAACAAACAACAAAGAAAAAGAATGTTTTTACCCTCATCGATTGACATTTTACATGTTTTAATTGTGTATATCAAAAACTCGAATTGCATAACCTACACTATGGCATTGCGTGTCCTTGTCATCATCCTTTTGTAGGCGTGGAAACTCCAGAACGCCCTTCACAAAACATTTTTCTTCTATACTACAAATCCCTATAAATTGCTCCAAATCAATGACTTGCAATGCATGACTTGAGGAACCTATTGGGACAGATGGTTGGTCAATTAAAACGTAGATTATTTCGTTTGACGCAACAGGATGTGCTTCCCATACCCACCCATACACCAAAATTGTATCCCCTTCGTGCGAATAATAAGGATACTCCCAATCTTCCTTGACTAAGTAATGAAAATTCTTGTTTACCACACCTACACTATTATATTCGTCTGGCAATAACTCAGGAATATCATCTTGTGTATAGTTTATACATTCGCAATCTTTAGTGGCCTCATTGTAAGCCGTTCCATAGTGGCACACTTTCGCTTTGGTGCAGCCGAAACAAACTATTGCAACAACAAATACAATTGATCCCAATCTTTTCAAGCATTTCTTTTTCATCGTTTTAAGTTTTAATAATTCGACAATCTTTTTGTAATTTTGGTGTCATGGCGCTGCAAATATACAAATATTTATCGTATTACAATAATTTTTTATTGAAATTATCAGATTTTTCTAAAACAGCTCGAACCATCAACTTGTTGAAGTTTTTTCGTGCCATTTTGTCAGTTTTTTGTATTTTTGCCGTTTCGTAGAAGCGAATTATAGGCAAACTGCTTTTCTCAGTTTGCAACAATAGATTGATAATTAAACAAATACAATAAGATGAAGATTTCTTATAACTGGTTGAAACAATACGTCAACTGCGATTATTCGGCTGAGAAAGTCAGCGAGTTGCTCACCTCAACGGGCCTTGAAGTAGAAGATCTGGAGCGCTTCGAGTCGGTGAAAGGCGCCCTGAAAGGCGTCGTCGTGGGCAAGGTGCTCACCTGCATCGACCACCCCAACTCCGACCACCTGCACATCACCACCGTCGACGTCGGCGGCGAGGAACCCCTGCACATCGTGTGCGGCGCGCCCAACGTGGCGGCAGGACAGAAGGTGCTCGTGGCCACCATCAACACCGAACTCTGGATAGGCGACGAACACATCACCATCAAGAAAGGCAAGATCCGTGGCGAGGTCTCGGAAGGCATGATCTGCGCCGAGGACGAGCTGCAACTCGGCACCTCTCACGACGGCATCATGGTGCTGCCCGACGACTACGAAGTAGGCAAGCCCGCCGCCTTCTATTTCCCTGTGGAAGAGGACTATACGATTGAAATCGGCCTTACCGCCAACCGCAGCGACGCCACCTCGCACATCGGCTCGGCCCGCGACCTGGTGGCCGCCCTCAACCAGCGCGAGAACACCACGAAATACCACCTCATCCGCCCCTCGGTGGACGACTTCAAGGTGGAAAACCACAACCTCGACATCGACGTGGTCGTTGAAGACACGCAGGCCTGCCCGCGTTACTCGGGCGTGACCGTCAGCGGCGTGAAAGTCGGCGAGTCGCCGGCCTGGCTGAAGAACCGCCTCGCCGCCGTCGGCATCCGCAGCATCAACAACATCGTCGACATCACCAACTACGTGCTGATGGAAGTCGGCCAACCCATGCACGCCTTCGACGCCGACAAGATCACGGGCAAGAAGGTCGTGGTGAAATGCATGCCCGAAGGCACGCCTTTCGTCACCCTCGACGGCATGGAACGCAAGCTCAACAGCCGTAACCTCATGATTTGCAACGCCGAAGAACCCATGTGCATCGGCGGCGTGTTTGGCGGACAGAAGTCGGGCGTGACCATGGAGACCACCAACGTCTTCCTCGAGAGCGCCTACTTCAACCCCACCAGCATCCGTAAGACCTCCAAGTTCCACGGCCTGCAGACCGATGCCTCGTTCCGCTACGAGCGCGGCGCCGACCCCAACATCACCCTCTACGCCTTGAAACGCGCCGCCTTATTAATAAAGGAATTGGCGGGCGGCACCATCTCGTCAGAGATCAAGGACGTGAAGAGCGGCGACTTCGCCCCTGCCCGTGTGGACCTGAAGTTTGACTACCTGAACAAACTGGCCGGCCAAGACATCGACAAGACGCAGGCCGTCAACATACTGAAGAGCCTTGAATGCCAGGTCGTGGAGCAAAACGACGAACACGTGGTCGTCGACGTACATACCAGCAAGGTCGACGTGACACGTCCCGCCGACGTGGTGGAGGAAATCCTCCGCATCTATGGCTACGACAACATCGCCATCCCGAGCCGTATCCACGCCTCCATCAGCCGCGCCTCGAAGCCCGACGCCGACAAGATGCAGCAGAAGATCAGCGACATGCTCGTCGCCAACGGCTTCTACGAGATCATGAACAACTCGCTCACCAAGGCCGCCTACAGCGAGGCCTTCCCCGCCTTCGAGCCCGAGAAGAACGTGAAGATCCTCAACCCGCTCAGCAGCGACCTCAACGTGATGCGCCAGACCCTGATGTGGGGCGGCTTGGAGAGCATCGCCTTCAACCAGAACCGCAAGGTCAGCGACATGAAATTCTTCGAGTTCGGTAACGTCTACTTCTTCGACGGAACGAAAGTCGGCGACGAGACCAAGCCGCTCAAGCCCTATAGCGAGCACACCTGCCTCGACCTCTTCCTCACCGGCAACAAGCAAGCCGAGTTGTGGAACGCCCCGGCCAAGGCCCTCGACTACTTCGACCTGAAGGAATACGTCATGGGCGTGCTCAACCACTTCAAGTTCGACTTCAATTCCCTTGAAGCCAAGGAAGCCAACCTGCCGCATTTCGACTACGCCACCACGTATTGTGTTGACGGTAAGGAGATTGTCACCCTCGGCAAGCTCGGCAAGAAGACCCTGAAGCACTTCGACCTGAAGAAGGACGTCTACTATGCCACCTTCAACTGGACCTTGATGATGCAATGCCTGGCCAAGGCCAAGGAAGTGCACTTCGAGCCGCTGTCGAAGTTCCCCGCCGTGCGCCGCGACCTCGCCATGATCTTCGACAAGGGCGTCACCTTCGACGCGGTGAAGAAAGTCGCCATGGCCGCCGAGAACAAGATCCTGCAATCCATGAGCCTCTTCGACGTCTACGAAGGCGAGAAGATCCCCGCTGGCAAGAAACAATACGCCATGAGCTTCGTGCTGATGTCGCCCACCACCACCCTCACCGACAAGGTGATCGAGAAGACCATGGGCAAGATCCAGAGCGCTATGGAACAACAACTTAATGCGGTGTTGAGATAAATGCTGAATTCGGAATGCTGAATTCGGAATGGGGGCGAAGCCCAGCATCGCATTGCGATATTCCGCATTCATCATTCCGCATTCCGAATTAATGGAAAAATGGACATACAAACAATAAAACGGACCTTCGGCATCATCGGCACCGACCCTGAGCTGGACCGCGCGATCACCATCGCGTCACAGGTGGCCGCCACCGACCTCACCGTGCTCATCACGGGCGAGAGCGGCACAGGCAAGGATGTGTTCCCGAAGATCATCCACCAAAACAGCGCCCGCAAACACGGACAGTACTTCGCCGTGAACTGCGGCGCCATCCCCGAGGGCACCATCGACTCGGAACTATTTGGCCACGAGAAAGGCGCTTTCACCGGAGCCATAGGCGAGCGCAAGGGCTACTTCGAGATTGCCGACAAAGGCACCCTGTTCCTGGACGAGGTCGGCGAGTTGCCCCTCTCCACCCAAGCCAGACTGCTGCGTGTGCTCGAAAACGGCGAGTTCATCCGAGTGGGCGGCAACAAGGTGATGAAGACCGACGTCAGAATCGTCGCCGCCACCAACGTCGACCTGCCGAAAGCCATCGAACGCGGCCGTTTCCGCGAGGACCTGTATTACAGGTTGAACACCATCCCGATCCATATCCCCGCCTTGCGCGAGCGTAAGGCCGACATCCCGCTGCTGTTCCGTAAGTTCGCCACCGACTTCGCCGAGCGCAACCACATCCCCGCCATCACGCTGACGCCAGAGGCAATGAAGATGATGGAGAACTACAGCTGGGATGGCAACGTGCGTCAGCTGAAGAACGTCACGGAGCAGATCTCCATCATGGAGACCGAGCGCAACATCACGGCGGAGACGCTGGCGAAATATCTGCCTGTCAGGGTGCAGAGCAACCTGCCCGTCTTATTGCCCCGCGAGGACACGCCCGAGGGCATGTCGGAGCGCGAAATACTCTATCGCTTACTCTTCGACATGAAGAAAGACATCGCCGAGTTGCGCGCGCAAGTCAACAGCATGAGCAACGGACATCCGGCAGAACCAAGCTACACCCAGCCCTCGCCTGTCACGCAGATTGGCGACACCGTGGTGACGCGCGTGAACCAGAGCGAGCCCGAGACCGAACCGGAGTTCGCCGAGTTCGTCCCCGCCGAGGAGCCCTTTTTGACAGGCTCGACGGCCCACACGACCGACAACCTCTCCCTCGAACACCACGAGAAAGAGATGATTATCAAGGCATTGGAAGCTCATCGCGGCAAACGCAAAGACGCCGCCAAGGCCTTGGGCATCAGCGAGCGCACTCTCTACCGCAAAATCAACGAATACGGCATCAACCTATGAAGATAAAGGCGAAGATAGCGGTTCTTGTGATGGCGTTGGCCTTGGTCTGCCAAGGCTGCGGCATCTATTCCTTCTCGGGAGCTTCGATTCCCGCCGAGGCCAAGACTGTGTCGGTGGACTACTTCCCCAACCACGCCCAGCTCGTCAACCCGCTGCTGAGCAACAACTTCACCAACGCCTTGCGCGACGCCATGACCAACCAGACCACACTCGACATGGTGGAGACAGGTGGCGACCTGGCCTTCGAGGGCGAGATCACCGACTACAAGACCATGCCCGTGGCCATCACCTCGGGACAGACGGCCGCTATGAACCGCCTCACCATTACGGTGAAAGTGCGTTTCAGCAACCGCATCGACGACACGAAAGACTTCGAGCAAAGCTTCTCACGTTACGAGGACTACCCCAGCGACCAGGACCTGAACTCGGTGCAGGAGTCGCTCACCGCTACCATCGTAGATCAGCTGGTGGAGGATATATTTAATAAGGCGTTAGTTAACTGGTGATTATGGACAGCAAGCAACTGATAGGATACATGACGCGGCCGGAACTGCTGAAAGGCGACACCGTGAACGAGGTGGAGCGATTGGTGGCCGACCATCCCTATTTCGCCATCGGGCACACGCTGTTGGCCATCGCCTACCAGAACGCCGGCGACGAGCGCTACGAGAGCCAGCTGCGCCATGCGGCGGCCATCATGCCCAACCGCGACAAATTGCGCCTGTTCACCTTGATCGCCAAGCACCGCTTCGAGAGCGAGCCTGAGATCCCCGCCCTGCCCGACGAAGTGCCGCCCACCGACAACGTCTTCTCCAACATCGAGCCCATCGAGACACAAGACGAGCAGACCAGCGGCATCATCCAAAAGAAGGTGTTCATCATCCCCGAGATCAACCTCAGCGGCAGCCACGAGGAGCTCACAGCCGAGATGGCCCTGCTCGAAGAAAAGCGCAAGTCGCTGGACGAGCTAAAAGACATCATCGCCCGCCGTCTCAAGGAGATCGAGGAAGAGAAACAGCGCGAGAAGGCCGAGCCCACACCGCCCAAGAAGCTCACCCGCAGAGAGCTGATCGATAAGTTCATCCTTGAGAACCCCTCCATCTCGCGCCCCAAGGCCGAGTTCTACAACCCCATCTCGGTAGCACAAAACAGCATCATCGACCAAGAGAACATCGTCAGCGAGACCTTGGCCAAAATTTACGAGAAACAAGGGTATATCGAGAAGGCAATTTCAATTTATGAAAAATTACGCTTGCATTATCCAGAAAAAAGTCGTTATTTTGCAGCCCAAATTGAAAGGTTACAAGAAAGTCAAACATTAAAACCATAGACATGTATTTATTAGTAGTAATTTTAATCCTGATTGTCAGCGTGTTACTGGGACTGATTGTTCTGGTTCAGAACTCAAAAGGTGGCGGTTTGGTGTCCAACTTCGGTGGCGCCAACCAGATGATGGGTGTCCGTCAGACGACCGATTTCCTCGAAAAAGCCACCTGGACGATGGCCGGCATCCTGGTCGTGCTCTGCTTGATTTCGAGCATCACCATCCCGAAGAACGCCAAGGAAGGCACTCCGAAGAGCGCCGTTGAGAGCGTCGTTGCTCCCGAGCTCCAGACCGAGACGCCTGCCGCAACGATGGGCACTCCCGTCGAAGCCACCGAGGCTCCTGCTGAAGCCCCTGCCGAGGCTCCTGCCGAATAAAGACAAGACAATCGGAAAAAAGAAAAAGAGGACGAACCATCGTCCTCTTTTTTTTGTTTTTTGCGGCTACCGTGATTCTTTGAAATATTTAGCGGCTGCCGTAATACGACAGCCCTACAGCCCATCGGGGCAATCCCACCCAAGGCTGTAGGGCTGTCACACCGTGGC
This sequence comes from Candidatus Limimorpha sp., assembly GCA_045132275.1. GTDB lineage: Bacteria > Bacteroidota > Bacteroidia > Bacteroidales > F082 > Limimorpha. The sequence continues at coordinate 4,562 of JBGURY010000009.1, read as the reverse complement.
AACCGCGATCAAAACCTAACGTTTTTTGAAAAACCTGTCTAATTCCCATTTCATGGGATTGTTTTGGATATAATCGGCAATGCGGTTCATTTCCACACCATTTCGGATAATATGGTCATGAAAACGCGGTTGCCACATAAATGGTATTTCACGTTGGTTCGCATATTTGGTGACAACAGATTTGAATTGCCCAATTATATGCGACAACCGACCACAACAGTTGGCACGACGTTGCATTTCTTCATTTATTTCGGGATCATTATCTATGCGGCTGTCGTGATACGGCAGCCCTACAACCCAATCCTCGGGGTTACCGTCATCATCTGGGTTTGTAGGGCTGTCACACTGTGGCAGCCGCTGATCATCCGTATTGTCCATAATAACAATCAAATGAACATGGTTTGGCATCACCACAAATTCCGGAACAAACACATTGTCATTGATGGTTTCAATTTTTTCAACACATTGATACGCCCATTCCCCGATTTCAGAAAATTCCATTCTTCCATCAACCACATCGCCAAAATACAAATCATGGTTTTTGGTGCAAACCGTGATGAAATAATTCGCACCATTGTAATCGTGCCATGTCGCGCGTGGCGATTTCCGTTGTGGCAAATTGTACGGCATTGACATTCAATTTTTCCACAAAGATAGTGAATAAATCCAGAAATGATACATTTCGGCGGAAACAATAATGCGGCTGCCGTAATAATTATGAATGCCATAACACATTGGTATTCATTTGCGGCTGCCGTAATACGACAGCCCTACAACCCAACGGGACAATTTTGTCTAGGGATTGTAGGACTATCACATTGTGGCAGTCTAAAACGGAATTCAATATTCATCAAAACGGCAGTCACAACGCGATACCATACTACAACTAGAATGGCAGTTCTGTTTCTGTCTCTTGATTAATAATTGGATATTCCTTTTGGTAAAGTTTTAATAAATACAAACCAATTGTGGTTACTGCATTAATTATAAAATAAGCCAACATTGGGTCTTCTATCACAGTATCAGCATCTGTTTTTCCATGTGTCACCAATGTTTCGTCACTTCGAATACCTTCAATTGCTTGACAACTTTTAAGTAATCCACTCCCAATCCTTTTAATTTCATTTGGAATGTGTTGTGAAGGATGTGCATTCAACTTTTTTAAGCATTTTTCAGTTAGTTCGTATAATGTATCATTATCGTTATATAGGTTATCGTATAACCTTTTGTCTTTAAGTATTTCTTTGATTATGCTTTCAAGTGCTGAATTGGCTAAACACACTGCAATACCAGGTTCGTCATTAACTTTCTTGCATGCTAATTCAAAAGTCTTTCCTGCGGTTTTATAAGATGACTTAACTTCATTCTTGAAGACAGGGATGCTCGGAAGAAAATCGGGAGTATCAATTTCTAAGTCTATAGCAATTTTAAGTAAGGTTTCGTCATCTATATTGTTAAGTGTTGTATCTAAATCTAATTCTCCATTATCATATAGGCTGATGCCAAAGTTTTGATTAAAAGCATCATAAAACTCTATCCATCTTGTGAGATAGGCGCGAATATCAGAACTAGTATACTGTCGTGTTAACTCTGATTTGATTTTGTTTATCAGGCTTATTATATATTTTGGAGAAATCTGTTCCATTTGTCATTTATTTCAATGTTTCAATTATCGCCGCAACATCTTCGTCATTAAGATTAAACCATTCGCCCCTAAACTATTTGGCTATAAGTTTCTATAGCCCAACAGGCCAACACATATTGTATGTTACATAAAGCTTTTTAGTTCAAAATACTCTTCACCGGTAACAACTATCAATTCGTAAACCTCTCTTATTTCGGTTGTGGTTGTACCATCTAGATGTTCCCGAACTACCTCACGACTATCCTCTGAAACTATCGCACCATCTACGTCTCCCATATACACAGTGCACATTACCCACTGTGGTGGCAAACCTGGTATTTCTCTTGGCAAACTAACACGACGAGACTCTCCATATTTCGATCTAAGTCTCTGATGCACGTCATTCATCTTTTCCTTTTCAACGGTTAATTCGATTCTAGCAACCTTATCATAAAGATCAAAATACACCCTCAATTTATTGTATTCCTGGCTTTTATATACACATTCATAAAGGGTTATCCATTCTCTTCCAGTACTATTATCAAAGTTTAGTTTGTCAAGTATTTCATGAATTGTCCATTGTTCACCTCCTATCGTGAAGTCGCTCGTGATAGTATTGATTACATCAGTTCTAGAATCCCCTATTTCGAAAACCGCTACATTCTCAGTATTATGGCTTCTTTCACCATTATTGCATGATACAAGCATAGCAATGGCAAACACAAATAGTAATAATCTCTTCATGTCATTTAATTAATATATAGCATTGCAAAGATACATCTTTTTAAATAAACACCAAAAACAAAAAAAATGGCGTACCCAATCGGGCACGCCATTTTCATTAGCATCGGAAGGGATTATTTCCCTTCGCTCAGCTTCTTGTAGCCTTCGTAGCGGAGCTTGGCGAACTGCTCGGTCTTGGCGAACAGCTCCTTGGCCTCCTCGGGGAAGGTCTTCATGAGCGAGTTGTAACGCACCTCACCCATGATAAAGCCTTGGAACTTGCTCCAGTCAGGTTCCTTCGAATCCAGATGGAAGCCGTTCTTGCCTTCTTCTTCCTCAGCGGGGTTGAAGCGCCAGAGGTGCCAGTAACCGCAATCGACGGCGAGCTTCTCTTCGAGCTGGGAGTGACCCATACCGATCTTGATGCCGTGGTTGATGCAAGGTGCATAGCAGATCACCAGAGACGGGCCCGGATAAGCCTCAGCTTCCTTGATGGCCTTGAAATACTGGGCCTGTGAAGCACCCATAGCCACCTGAGCCACATAGACGTAGCCGTAGCTCTTGGCGATCATGCCGAGGTCTTTCTTGCGGACCTTCTTACCGGAGGCAGCGAACTTGGCGACAGCGCCGGCAGGCGTAGCCTTACTGGACTGACCGCCCGTGTTGGAATACACCTCGGTGTCGAGAACGAGGACGTTGACGTCTTCGCCGCTGGCTAACACATGGTCGAGGCCACCGAAACCGATGTCGTAAGCCCAACCGTCACCACCGAAGATCCACTGGCTCTTCTTGACCAGGTGATCCTTGAGGTCGATGATTTGCTGGCAGTAGTCGCAACCGCACTTCTCGCAGGCCTTGATGATCTGCGGAGCCAGCTCGGCGGTCTTCACGCCGTCTTCGCGGTTGTCGATCCACTCTTGGAAGAGGGCCTTCATCTTCTTGTCGCAGCAGTCGCACTCGGCGATGGCTTCCTTCATGATGCGCTCGACGCGGTCGCGGAGCTTACGCGTGGCGGTAGCCATACCGAGACCGAACTCGGCGTTGTCCTCGAACAAGCTGTTGGCCCAAGCCACACCCTTGCCGCTTCTGCAGTTCTTGCAGTACGGAGTGGCGGGAGCGGAACCACCATAGATGGAGGAGCAACCCGTAGCGTTGGCCACGATCATTCTCTCACCAAACAGCTGGGTGATGGTCTTGATGTACGGAGTCTCACCGCAACCGGCGCAAGCACCACTGAACTCAAACAGCGGCTGAGCAAACTGGCTGTTCTTCACGTTGGCGTATTTGTCGATGAGGTTGTCCTTGTAAGTCACTTTCTTCTGACCGAACTCCCAGTTCTTGGCTTCTGCCAGCTGGCTCTCAAACGGTTTCATCGTGAGGGCCTTCTCCTTGGCGGGACATACGTCGGCGCAGTTGCCGCAACCGGTGCAGTCCATCACGGAAACCTGCATACGGAAGTGCATGCCGGCGATTTCCTTCGGAACCTTCACGTCGATGGCGGTCATGCCCTTAGGAGCTTTCTTCAGCTCGGCGTCGGTCATCACCACGGGACGGATGGCAGCGTGAGGACAAACCAGTGAGCACTGGTTGCACTGGATACACTTGGTGGGATCCCATTCCGGAACCACAGTGGCCACACCGCGTTTCTCGTAAGCGGTGGTACCGGCCGGGAAGGTACCGTCCACGATTTCCTTGAATGCGCTCACGGGCAGGTCGTTACCGCACTGTGCCACCATCGGGCGCATCACCTTGTTGATGAATTCGGGATCGTTCGGGTTGCTCTCGAACACAAAGTCGGTGGTGCAATCCAACTTAGCCCATTCAGCCGGGATTTCCACCTTGGTGATCTCACCGCCGCGGTCAACAGCTGCATAGTTCATGTTCACAATATCCTCACCCTTCTTGCCGTAGCTCTTCACGATGAATTTCTTCATCTGCTCCACAGCGAGGTCGTAAGGAATAACGCCGGAAATCTTGAAGAATGCGCTCTGGAGGATGGTGTTGGTACGGTTGCCCAGACCGATCTCAGCGGCAATCTTGGTAGCGTCGATGATGTACATGTTGATGTCGTTGAGGGCCAAGTATTTCTTCACGAAATCGGGAAGATGTTTCTTGGTCTCTGCCACGCTCCACGGAGAGTTGTAGAGGAACGTACCGTTCTTCTTCAAACCGCGCAGACAGTCATATTTCTTCAGATATGAAGGAACGTGAACGG
>JBGURY010000008.1:0-268895 GCA_045132275.1 Candidatus Limimorpha sp. | reverse complement strand
ACTGCGGGAAACCGTGGGAAAGTAGTTCGCCGCCCACCCGTAACGGGAACCCCGACAGCGACGCTGCCGGGGTTTACTGTTTTTAGGACTGTCTGTAATGGCTATTCCGCAAAGAACTCTTCCTTGAAATTCACGAAACAGACCCGCTCCTGGGCTCTTGTCAGGGCAGTGTAGAGCCATCTCAGATCTTCCACCTCTAGCGTCTCCTTCTGGTTGAAGGAGGAGTCGATGAAGACGCTGCTCCATTGCCCGCCTTGGGTCTTGTGGCAGGTGAGGGCGTAGGCGAACTTCACCTGCAAGGCGTTGAACCACGGGTTCTTCTTCATCTCCTTGTAACGCTCCCTACGGTTGGGGATGTCCATGTAATCTTCTTCGATGGCGGTGAATAGCCGTTTGTTTTCCTCTTCCGTCAGCGAGGGACTGTTGCTGTTGAGAGTGTCCAAAAGGATCTTAGCCTCTATGTTGGGTTGGTCGGGATAGTCGGTGAAGCTCAGCTCCACGTCGGCGAAACGGAAACCGTACATGTCCTCGAAATGTTTGATCTTCCGTATCTCGGCCATATCGCCGTTGGCAATAAAGCTGATGGTCTCGTTGCCCTCGGCCCAATAGTAGTTGTTTTTCACCACCATGAGTTTGTCACCCGTGGCGATCTCGCCCTCTATGTTGAGGATGCGCCCGCGGATGGCTTGGTTAAACATGTTGGCACGCTTGTTCGACTTGCATACGATGACGGCCTCGTTGTCGGAGGTGTTGGCGAAGGCATTATGTAGCATCTCCTCAAAGGTCTCAGGCTCAATCTTTTGGATGTCGTCAAATCCTTGAAGATGGAAGAGGGGCAGGTCGTATTCGTAGAGGTTTTGGCTAAGCAGTTGTCGGATATCGGTGGCGTTATAGAGGATACCTGACTCCAAGGCTTGTCGTTTGACCTCAGTCAGCTCATATGTGGCCGCCGTAATCGGGAATTCGCTTTTCAGATATTCGGAGTCCAGGGCGGGACTCTCGTGGCTCTCGACAGGTGGCAGTTGCGCCGTGTCGCCGATGAGTAGCAAACGGCAGTTATCGCCGCTAAAAACGTATCCCAATAGATCATCAAGCAGGCTCGAGCCACCGAACTCCTTTTGTTCGCCGATCATGGAGGCCTCGTCGACGATGAACAGCGTGTTTTTGTATTTGTTCTCGGCGCGCGCGATGCGGATGCTTCCGTCAGCAAAGGTCTTGGCTTGGTAGATCTTTCTATGGATGGTGCTGGCGTTTTGACCCGTATAGTTGCTGAGCACCTTGGCGGCTCTTCCCGTGGGAGCCATCAGCACATACCGCATCCCGATGGAAGGCAAGGTGCGTACCAAGGTCTTGACCAGCGAGGTCTTTCCCGTGCCTGCATAGCCTCTTAGAATATAAGTGGGGTTTTCTTTCCGCGAGAGAAGAAAAGCGGCCAGATGATAGAGCACCGTGGCTTGCCCGTCAGTAGGCACGAAGCCGAAAGACTGGGTGAGGCGGCCGTATAACTCGTGTCTTTCCATGGCCTTTTCCATCAGAAGGGATAACCGATGCCCAACTGCAATCTCAGGTTGTCGCCTTGCCCGAAACGCCAGTAGCTGCCGTTTTCGCCAATATAAGGATTGCGCATAGCGTAAGCGAGGTCGATGCGAAGGATGAGGAAGGAGACGTCAAGTCTGAGTCCCAATCCCGCGTCGAAGGCCAGTTGCTTGTAGAAGGTGTTGAATCTGAACTCACTGTTGGGCATGGACTCGTTTGGATGGAAGGTCCAAACATTGCCCGCGTCGACAAAGACGGCGCCGTTGAAGATGTCATGGATAGGGAAGCGGTATTCGGCGTTGAACTCCAATTGAAGGTCGCCGGTGCGCTCGATATCGTTGTTGGTGGGAACGTATCCGCCGGGACCCACAGTGCGATAGAGCCAGCCACGAAGGCCGTTAGAACCACCGCCATAGAAGCTGCGCTCGAAGGGGAGGTCCTGTGAGTTGCCGTAGGGCACGCCGATACCCGCAAACTCGCGGAATACCAACCATGAGTTTGTTCCGATCTGGAGATGTTGTCTCACATCGAAACTACTTCTTACATATTGTGCGTAACGTATGCCCAACAACTCATGGTGCCCGTTCTCTTCCGTGAGGAGTTTGGTGCGGTTGAACAGTGACAGCAGGTTGCCGCTCGACTCGAAGTCGGTGCGCAGGTAGAAGAAACTGCCCGACTTGTTGATGGTCTGCGTGTTGTAGACCAGCGAGTAGCGAGTTCCAAGGAGCAAGTGGCTGGTATACTGGGCCTTTTTTCTTTGGCTGGTTTCAGCATCGAGGTATTCCTGGAAGGTCGGGTTGATGTTCGCGATCTTCACGCTGTTGAGGAAGAGGGGCGAGAACGTTTGCCCTAACCGATAGTTGGTCTTCCAGTCGTAGCTGTAGGAGGCTGTCGTGATATAGCGTGAGTAATAATAGCGTATCTGCGAGTTGTAGCCCAGCGAGATGGTGGTGGTAGGCTGGTAGTCTCTGGCGAATTGGAGGAAGGTGGTGGGTGCGAGGAATTTTGGGAAGATGACGCTTGCCGCGATTCCCAGTTCCCAGGTGTTGAACACATGTTTACCGCTTTCTGTGACTTCGTTGCCAATGAGCTTTTGTGCCTCCAAGCCACCTTTCAGACTGAGCTGGAAGGTCTCGGCGCCATGGAAGATGTTCTTGTTGTTGTACGACAGACTCCCCTTGATGCCCAAATCGCCGTCGGAGTTGGTGCCTTCGCCTTGGATGGTGAAGGAGTGCTTATCGTTTTGTTGCATGGTGATGCGGCAGTCGAGCAGGTTGAGCGAGTCGTTGGGGATGCTGTCGAACTCGATGTTGACGTTTCGGAACAGCCTGTAGTTGCCCAAGGCTTTGTAAGTGTTGGTGACGCTTCGTTGGTTGTAGGGCAGTCCTTCAATGATGTTGATGGCTTGCGAGAAGGTCTGTGGTCTCACTTGGGGCTTGTCGTAATAGTAGAAATCCCATGTGTTGGTCCGCTTCAAACGTCCAAACTCGACAGTGAGTGTAGCCGAGTCGGTGGGTTGGCTGTACATCCTGAAAATGGAGTAGTCGGGATAGATCTTGATGTCGCGAATGCGGTATTGTTTGTAAGCCAACGGGTTGTCTTTCAGCTTCATCGTAAGCTTCAGTGTGTGGTTCATGAAGTTGCTGTCGACTTCATAGTAGATATTGTCACGCGTGAAATAGTAATAACCGGAATTGCGCATCCTGTCGGTCATGAGTTCGCGCTCGTCTTTCAGGGAATAGGCGTTGTAGATGTCGCCTTCCTTGAGGGGGAACTTGGCACTGTCGCGCATGATAAGTCGGTTAACGAGGCTGTCCTCGATGATATAGTCGATCTTGTTGACGGTATAGGGTTGGGCAGGATAGACGTGATAGGTAATCTTTGCTTTCTTTTTCCTTTCTCTCGTCTTCACGGTATGGGTCACCGTGGAATTGAAATAGCCGACGTTGTCGAGATAGCGCGTCATCTGCTTGGATGAGTTGTTGGCCTCGGCCTTGTCGTAATAGACGGGTGCATTGCCGAAGTTTTTGTTCATCCACTTCCAAAAAGAGCTTTTGGGTCGTCGCTCATTCTTGTAGTAGATCCATGTGGGAATGTTGGTCTGGAAGGTGCTTCTGTAAGGCTTGAGGGAGATGTATTGCGAGATGCCCGACTTGCTGATTTCGGTGTCTTTCTCCTCGATGACGACTTTGTTGCTCTGCACCAGATACTTCCCCTCAGGGACGAAACGCCGGATCGAGCACGACGACATCATCACGGCCACGAGCATGCCTATCACAATATGGAGCCTTCTTCCTGACATGGAACTTGCTGATAGGCCGCAAAGTTACGAAATAATCCTTTACACCACCTCGGCCACTGTGAAATTGCTGCCGCCGATGAAGACGATGTCGCCGAAATGGGCATTGTTGACAGCTGAGCGGTAGGCGTGGCTGACCGATTCGAACACTTGTCCGCGCAGACCCATGTCGAAGGCTTTCTCGGCCAGGATGTGGGCGTCCAACCCTCTCGGGATGTCGGCCTTGCAGAAGTAGTATTCGGCGCCATGGGGCAGTAGCTGCAGCACGCTGTCAATGTCCTTGTCGTTGACCATACCGAGGACGAAATGTAGTTTCTCGTAGTTCATCTCGGCCAGTTGCAACACCACTTCCTTGATGCCGGCCACGTTGTGTCCTGTATCGGCGATGGTGAGCGGGTCATTGTTGAGGATCTGCCAACGGCCCATGAGATGGGTGTTGCGGATCACGCGGCCGATGCCGTCGCGGATGTCGTCGTCAGAAAGGTTGAACTTGGCGCGCAGTTGGTCGAGAGCGCACATCACGGTGGTGAGGTTTTTCTGTTGGTAGTTACCTAAAAGCGGCAACTCGAGGGCTTCCATGTAGAGTTCGCTGTTCTTCCAGACGTCGAACTGTTGCACGTAGTTGGATTCGATATGGATCTTGTCGCAGTCGAAGACCTGGTCGGCGAAGCAGATGGGACTGTTGCATTCCTTAGCCTTGTCGATGAAGACTGGCTCGGTCTCAGGATGTGTCTCGCCGATGACCACAGGGATGTTGGGTTTGATGATGCCCGCCTTCTCGTAGGCGATTTTGGCTCGTGTGTCGCCCAGGAACTTCATGTGGTCGAAGTCGATATTGGTGATGATGCTCAGCTCAGGGGTGATGAGGTTGGTGGAGTCCAAACGACCGCCCATGCCCACCTCGACGATGGCGATGTCGACGTTTTCCTTCGAGAAGTAGTCGAAGGCCATGCCTACGGTCATCTCGAAGAAGGAGAGCTCCATGGCCTCGAACTTGGCTTTATAGGTGTCGATGAATTGCACCACGTCCTCCTCAGGAATCATCTCGCCGTTGATGCGGATGCGTTCGCGGAAGTCACGGAGATGGGGCGAGGTGTAGAGACCGGTCTTATAGCCTGCTTCCTGAAAGACGGAGGCCAGCATATGGGATACGGAGCCTTTGCCGTTGGTGCCGGCCACGTGCACCGACTTGAAGTTGTTCTGCGGGTTGTCTAGAAGGTTAAGGAGTTGGATGGTGTTGTTGAGGTCGGCCTTGTAGGCGGCGGCGCCGATGCGTTGGTACATCGGGAGTTGGCTAAACATCCATTCGAGGGTCTCTTGGTAGGTCATTTTTATTGGTTGATAACAAATGTATACGTGATGGTGCCGTGCTGCTCTTCGGGAGCGTCGGGGTCGGCAGCGAAGGTCGAGCGTTTGGCTGCTTGGACGGCCTTTTGCCGCATCGTGTTGTTGATAATCTCGGTGCCTTTGGTGGCGACTTCAGCGCGAACCACTTGTCCGGCTCGGTTGACCCAGATGTCGACCACAATTTTGCCTTCTTCACTGAAGTCATCATCGGGACGGTGCAGGCTCTTAGCACCGCGACCACCGAGGTCGTAGCCTGTTCCGTTGCCCTTGCCACCGTTGCCGTCGTATTTCCTGACGCCTGCCAAGCCGTTGGGCTTGCCTTGGTCGCCGGGTTGCCCGGTGATGCCTTCCGAGCCACCGGATTGTGGGTTGTTGCTGCCCTTGAACAAAGCTCTGTTGTTGACCTGGGGCTTGGGCTCTTCGGCGGGTTTCTCCTGCTTTGGCTTGACGGTCTTGGGCTTCTCGATGGCGGGAGCCTCTTCGTCGTTTTGGGTGACGATGTCTTCCTCGTTCTTGCTCTCTTCTTGTTGGGGCTGTGCCGCCATGGGGATGGCGGGTTTCTCAGGTTGAATGTTGCCCATGCCTTGGTCCATCATGCCCAAGTCGACCTCCACGCCTTCTTCGCCAGGAAGCGGCAAGGGAGTCTTGAAGGCCATCAGAAACAGAACAAGCAGTGCGATCGCGTGCACCACGATGCTTCCTACTGCGGCTATGCTCTTGTCTCTTGATTCTTTACTCATGGCTTCTCCTCCTATTTTTTGGGTGAGGTGGCCAAAATGACCTTATGGTTGTTGCCTGTCGCGTTGTTGATCTCGTTGACGGCGTCAATCACATTCACAATGTATTGCACGGGGACGGTCTTGTCGGAACGGAGCACCACCGTGGCTTGCGGGTCGTTGCCAATCTGCGTGTTGATGAGGTCCATGAGTTGGGTCTCGTCGAGGACCTTGGTGTCGTTTACCTGATACTGGTAGTTCTCGTCGACGTAAACGGTGACGGTCTGCTTGGCCATGGTCTTGCTGGTGCTCGACGGCAGCATGAGCTTGATGGCGTTGGGCGCGACCAAGGTCGAGGTGAGCATGAAGAAAATCAGCAGCAGAAACACCAAGTCCGACATGGACGAGGAGTTGAATGTGGGTTCGACCTTATTTTTCGATTTGATGGCCATGGTGCGCTGGTTTTATGCGGGTTCGTTCAAGACGTCCATGAACTCGGTCGCCTTGCCTTCGAGCAGGTTGACGACCTTCTGGATCTTGTTGGAGATGATGGCGTGGAAGATATAGGCGACGATACCGACGATCAAACCGCCCACGGTGGTGACCATGGCTTCATAGATGCCCGAAGAGAGCAGCTCGATGTCGATGTTATTGCCAGCCATAGACATGTTATAGAACGCGCGAATCATGCCGGTCACCGTGCCCAAGAAACCGATCATCGGGGCGGCGCTGGCGATCATGGCCAGGATGCTGACACCGCGCTCCAGTTTGGCGACTTCCAGATTGCCCACGTTTTCGATGGCCGAGTTGATGTCGCCCAAAGGTCTTCCAAGACGTGAGAGGCCCTTCTCGATCATACGCGAGATAGGGGTGGAGTTGCCTCTGCACAAAGCTTTGGCTGAATCGATTTTGCCGTCTTTCATGTACTCGCGGATGCGGTCCATGAAACTCTTGTCGTATCTCGTGGCTCGCGAGACGGTGATGTATCTTTCGATGAAGATGTAGACCGCGATGAGCGACAATACGGCCAGCAAAACCATGATCCATCCGCCTTTGGTGGCGAGTTCGAACACGGAGAGTTTGAATTCTGTGGGTTGGGTGGCGGCCTCTATAGCGGCGGCGCCTAAATCATTGGTGGTTTGTTGAATTTGAAGAAGATGCATATTGTTGTTGAATTTTTCTTTTAAAAACTGAAAAACGTTGATATTATTGTCTTAACGCATGTCGATCACATCAACCCCCGGGTGCTTTTTCGCGTCGAAAGTGAAGAAGTCGCTGTTCAGCTGCTGGTCGAATTTCATCTCCTCGACGTTGACGACGACCTTGCTGCCGTCTTCCATATAAATGTCGGCGCTCTTCAGCTCGGTTTTCTTCGTGTTGATTTTCAAGGTGACACGCTTGTATTGTCCCTTGGGGTTGGCCAGTTCGATGGTGGCTGTGCCTTGGCCGTCGATGCCCGTGAGGGTGGCCACATAGCTCTCATCCAAAGAGGTAAGGAGCTTCAGAGGCGTGTTGTCGACGCCGTCGGAGGCGTTGCTCACCATGACTTCCTCGTCATCGATGAGATATGACCAGATGGTCTTGCCGTCGCTGATGGTCCGCTGCTCCGCCATCTCAATTTTATAGGCTTCGCCTTGCAACCAGGCATGGCCTTTCTCGCTGTCGCCCAAATTTTTCCCATCGGGACTGATTTGATAGCTGAAAGCCATCTCTACGTTCTTGTGGCTCTTCACTTGGTCGACCATGAGACGGATGAGCGTCTCGGCGTTGTTTTGCGCTGTAACTGCCTGTGTCGCAAACAATAACACAAGGCAGGCGATGATGTTCTTTGTTTTCATTGTCAGATTCCGTTGTCTTTGTTGTAGAGATCCCGCAAAATCTGTTCCAAAGCGGCTTCGGAGGTTACTTTCACCTCACGCGACTTGCTTCCCGAGAATGGACCGACGATGCCAGCGGCCTCCAGTTGGTCGATGATACGGCCGGCGCGGTTGTAGCCGAGTTTCAGCTTGCGCTGGATCATCGAGGTGGAGCCTTGCTGGGTTTGCACCACGATGCGGGCGGCTTCCTCGAAGAGGCTGTCGCGCTCACCGTCTTCTTCGATGTCAACGCCTTCGCCTTCGTCTTCGGGTACCTCAGGCAGCAGGAACGGCTCGGCATAGCCTCGTTGCGCTCCGATGAACTCGGTGACTGTCTCCACCTCCGGTGTGTCGATGAAGGCGCATTGCAGACGGACGAGGTCGTTGCCCGTGGAGAGCAACATGTCGCCGCGGCCAATGAGTTGGTTGGCACCACTCTGGTCGAGGATGGTCTTCGAGTCGACTTGCGAGATGACGCGGAAGGCGATACGGGCGGGGAAGTTGGCCTTGATGGAACCTGTGATGATATTCACCGAAGGACGCTGCGTGGCGATGATCAGGTGGATACCGACGGCGCGGGCCAGTTGGGCGATACGGGCAATCGGGGCTTCCACCTCACGGCCTGCGGTCATGATGAGGTCGGCGAACTCGTCGACGACAAGTACGATATAAGGCAGAAAACGATGACCCTCGGTAGGTAACAGTTTGCGTGCCTTGAATTTCTCGTTGTATTCAATGATGTTGCGGCACTCGGCGGCCTTCAGAAGGTCGTAGCGCAGGTCCATCTCGATGCATAGGGAATTCAGTGTGCGTACCACTTTCTTCACATCGGTGATGATGGCGTCCTCTGAGTCGGGGAGCTTGGCCAGATAATGGCGTTCGATGCGGTTGTAGAGCGTCAACTCCACCTTCTTCGGGTCGACCATGACGAATTTCAGTTCCGAGGGGTGCTTGCTGTAAAGCAATGACGCGATGATGGCGTTGAGTCCTACCGACTTACCTTGTCCTGTGGCACCGGCCATGAGGATGTGCGGCATCTTGGCGAGGTCGAAGACATAGGTCTCGTTGGAGATGGTCTTGCCGATGGCGCAAGGCAGGGCGTATTTCGAGTTCTGGAACTTCTCTGAGCTCAACACGCTACGCATAGAGACAGTCTCGGGCTTGCTGTTAGGCACTTCGATGCCGATGGTGCCCTTGCCCGGGATGGGGGCGATGATGCGGATACCCAAGGCGGCGAGGCTCAAGGCGATGTCGTCCTCAAGGTTCTTGATCTTCGAGATGCGGACACCAGCCGCAGGGACAATTTCGTACAAGGTGACGGTAGGTCCGATGGTCGCCTTGATCTTGTCGATGGCGATGCCATAGTTGCCCAAAGTCTCCACGATCTTATTCTTGTTGGCGTTGAGTTCCTCTTCGTCAATCTCCGATTTGCCGCCGCCGTAGTCGTTGAGCATGTCCAGGGTCGGGAACTTGTAGTCGCGCAGTTCGTAGCGGGGGTCGAAAGGCGTGTCGATGGTGTGGTGTTCCATATTTTTGCCTTCGTCTACGGTCTTCTCGTCCGTCGTGTTCTCGATGACCAGCTCCACTTTCTCGGCCTCGCTGTTAGCGATTTCTGGCTCTTGTGTTGTGTTGTCGGTCTTGTTGTCGTCTTGTGCGATGAGGATGTTTTCTTTGCCACCTTGTGGAGTGGTTTGGTCTTCAGGGTTGACGACAACAAACTGTGGGTCTTTGGTGAACGAGGTGACGGGCGGCAGGTCGGAGCCGTTATCGTCGTCTTCCTCGTCGTCGATGAAGTCGGGGTCGATGTCTTCGCCACCGTCGGTCATATTCTGGTTCTCTCTTTCAAACTGTTCCCTGATGCGTTGCTCGGCAAGGATGGCGGCCTGCCTGCGAGCCTCTTCCTCTTTCATCTCGCGACGGCGCTTGAAATAATTGAGCGTCAGGTTGAACTGGTAGACGAGGAAGACAAGAAGCAGGAAGGCAAGGATGATGATGACACCCGCGTTGCCGATATAGCTTGTCAGCAGGTCGTTGAGCCATTTGCCCACGGCGCCGCCAAAGATGGAGCATTTCGGAGCGTATTGCGAGATGAAGCCGAAGAACAGCGGCATCCACACCAAGCACAGAAGCGCCCATTTCCAGACGTTCCACATCTTGAATTTTGCGGTCTCGGTCAGTCGCAGTCCGATGAGCGTCAGCAGGTAGACGAAGAAAAACGCGCCGATGCCGAACGACTCCTTGATGAGGGTCTGGGCCAAGAACACACCACCGCTACCTGTCCAATTGTCGATCTGGCCTTTTTGGCCGAAGATCTGGTAGCCCAGTTCTTGGTAGTGTCCGCTGAAGAAGCTGACCAGATAGGAAATCATAGCGAGGCCGAGGAACACGGCCAAGCAGATGAACAGGATGCCGATGATCTTCTGCACCCGTCCGGCTTCCTTAGGCTCCTTTTGCCCTTTCTTGGGCTTGGAGTCCTTGGCTTTCGTTGCCTTCTTTTCTTTGCTCTGGCTTTCTTTCTTCTTGCCTTTTTTCTCTTCGACGTCCTCTTCGATGATGGGCAAAGCCTCTTCTACCTCAGGCTCGGTCGTTTTTTTCTTGAAAGTGTTTTCTCTACGGTTATTCTTGTCGCTCATTTTCTGTCTTTGTTATGACTTGCAAAGATATACAAAATGTTGGTTTGTACATTAGGCGAAACGTGAATTTTGGACAAAAAAACAGGCTGTCGAAAATGGCAGCCTGTCGTGTTGGGATTATTTCGGAATCTTGAACATCCGTTTCCAGCGGATGCCGCCGTTTTCTTTGTCTCTCGAGAGCCAGACGAGGATGGGCTTGCCGACGATGTGGTTTTCGGGCACAAAGCCCCAATAGCGTGAGTCGGCGGAGTTGTGGCGGTTGTCGCCCATCATCCAATAGTAGTCCATCTCAAAGGTGTAGCTGTCGGCCAGTTGACCGTCGATGTAGATCTTGTCGCCTTCCACCTTCAGGTCATGGAGTTCGTAGGCGTGAATGATGCGTTCGTAGAGCGGCAAAGTGTTGACATTCAGCGGTACAGTAGCACCCTTCTTAGGAATATAGAGCGGTCCGAAGTTGTCGACGTTCCAGGGGTAGAGGTCGGGACGGTGGGGGAAGATGCTGGGGTCAAGACTCTGGCCTGGTGCCTGCACGCTGCGCATCACAGAGGTGATGTAAGGCAGTTTGATAAGCTCGTCGGCCACCTTCGCGCTAATATTGAGGACGAATGTGTTGGCGTCGACGGGATAGCCCTCGGTGATGTCGTATTTCTCCACCGTTTGTTTGTTGATGCCGCCTGTGGTGGTCACCACGGTGTAGTTGTGCTGCATGTTTTCGGGTTCGAAACCTTTCTCGCCGTTGATGTACACCACGCCGTTGATGATCTGTAGCGAGTCGCCAGGCATTCCTATGAGACGCTTCACATAGTTCTCTCGTTTGTCGACGGGGTGGGCGATGACCTTGCCGCAAGGCGTGGGTTGGCCGTTGAGGTTGAGCGTCACCTTGCCGTTCCATACGGCATCACGCCCGTATTCGCGAATGAGGTCGTAGTAGCTGACACTGCTTTGGTAGTTCTCGCAGACCGTGTCGCCGGCGGGATAGTTGAATACGATGGGGTCGTAGCGTTTCATCGTCGTCACGCCAGGATAGCGATGATAGGGCAGCTTGATCCATTCCACATACGATTTTGCTGTCTTGCTCCACGGTAGGGTATTGTGTACGAAGGGGAAGGAAATTGGGGTGTTGGGTCCTTTGGGGCCGTAATGTATCTTGCTGACCATCAGATAATCGCCCACACAGAGCGATTTCTCCATACTGGATGTGGGGATTTGGAACATTTCGAACACGTAGATCCTGACAATCAAAGCGGCAACTACGGCAAAGATGATGGAGTCAAACCACTCACGGGCGGTTGATTTTTTGGGCCGTTTGGTCGTCAGCGGGTCTTGGTATTTGTCGTCCTTGGCGATGATGGGGAAGAAAATGTAAGGCAACAAGGCGGCCATGCCTTCCTCCCATACCTTGAATCTGCCGAAGCACTTGCCCAGTTCGACGAGCATGAGCAGCAGCATGAAGATGTTGATGTAGGGGAAGACGATGAAGAACCACCACCAGAATTTCTTGTGCTTGCCGATGATTTTCAGCATGACGAAGATGTTGTAGTAGGGGATGAGGCTGTACCAGCCTTTTTGTCCGGCTTTCTCAAACTGCTTCCAGCAGAACGCGATCGGGATAGTAAAGAGCGCCGGGACAATTAAAATGAAAAGTATGAGTGACATGGTTTGGTGTTGTATTTCTGAGTTAACGTTGTTTTTGTCAAAATATTATGGTCTTATTCCCCAAACAAATCCTCCATCCCAAACACACCCGTTCTACCGATGAGGAACTCGGCGGCGGCGATGGCGCCCATGGCGAAGCCTTGGCGGTTGTAGGCCTCGTGGGTGAGGGTGATCTTGTCGGCGGGCGACTCGGCCATCACGCTATGGATGCCGTTCACCTCGCCTTTGCGCGTCACGTGGATGAATAAGGTGTGGTCGGCGGGCGTGTCGATGCTCCAACGGTCGTAGTCGTGGTTGACGGAGAGGATGTCGTTGGCCAGTTTCACGGCGGTGCCGCTGGGCTTGTCGAGCTTGTGGATGTGGTGCGTCTCCGCCATCGAGAGTTGGTAGCCGTATTGCTCCGCGAACCTCGCCAGCTGCTTGTTAAGCAGGAACATGATGTTCATCCCGATGCTGAAGTTGGGTGCGGTGAAGAGGCTTTGTTTCTCTGCCAGGCACCTTGCTTTGATTTCCTCAAAGTGGTCCTGCCAGGCCGTGGTGCCCACCACGACGGGGAGATGCAGGTCGAAGCAGCGGTGGATGTTGGCCACCACTTGGTCAGGCTGGCTGAAGTCGATGGCGACGTCGGCCTGTTTGACGAGGTCGAGGCGCTCTGCCCATTCTTGGGGATTGTCGACGGTGACGACGATTTCGTGCTGTCGGGCGAGGGCGGCTTTCTCCACCTCGTGGCCCATCTTACCGTATCCTATTATGGCGATTTTCATGTCTAGAAGTTTAACTTAAAAGATAACCCCACTTGGGCGTATTGTGGCATCTTAATGGGTGTCTCCACGGGCCGATATGGGTCGATGCTGAGGCTGAGGTCGTCGCTGATGTCGTAGTCGTATAGGTGGCCGTCGACGCAGGCGTCCACGATGTTGAGGCCGTACCAGGCGATGGTGAGGATGGTATAGAACTCGAAGTCGCGACGATACGACTCCTTGTAGGTTTGCAGCTGGCTGTCGAGGTATCTGTTGGCCAAGTCGAGCTCATGTTCGCTCAATGTCACGCCTTCGGGCAGGTCGCCGGTCTTGTATTCATAGGCGTGGAGGAACGACTGGTATTCGGAGTAGTTGTCGTAGACCAGATAGCCCAACCCGCCCAGTCCAGCGTAGACGATGGGCACCTTCCACCACTTGCCGTTGTAGACCTGTCCCAGTCCGGGAAGGCATGCCGACATGATGGTGGCTTTTTTGGGGCTGTGGTTTTTCTTGGCTTTGGCCGGTTTGGCGGTTTTCGTCTCCTTTACGACTGTGTCGGCGGTGAGAATGGCGTTGCCGACGGTGTCAATGACGATGTTTTGCGCTTCCGTTTGCCGAAAGGCGACCATCACGAGGATGCCCAAAAGAAACAGAAAGCGGCGCGGCATGGTGTTTATTTCTGACTGAAGAGTTCCATGATGCGGTCAAACTCGGCTTCGTCCCTGAAGTCGATGACCACGCTGCCGTGACCTTTGATGTCGCGTTTTACCTTCACCTTGGTGTTGAGGGTCTGCGACAGGGTCTTGATCTTGCTCTTGAAGTGCTCGGGGATGAAGTTGGTCTGCTTACGTTCCTTTTCGGCTTTGCCTTTGGCCTTGTCGGCCATTTCCTCGGTCTGGCGCACAGTCATCTCTTCCATGATGATCTGCTGGAGCAGCTTCAACTGTTCTTCCTTGTCGTTGATGTTGATGAGTGCGCGGGCGTGGCCCATGGTGATATGGCCGTCGCGGATGGCGAGTTGTACCTCAGGAGGCAGTTTCAGCAGTCTCAAGAAGTTGGCGACGGCGCTGCGGCTCTTGCCCACCTTCTCGCTCACTTCCTCTTGGGTGAGGTTGCACTCGTCGATGAGGCGTTGGTAGGAGATGGCCACCTCGATGGCGTTGAGGTTCTCGCGGTGGATGTTCTCGATGAGGGCGAGTTCGAGCATTTGTTCGTCGTTGGCCACGCGAATGAAGGCCGGGATTTTGGTGAGCCCAGCCATCTTGGAGGCTCTCAGACGGCGTTCGCCCGAGATAAGTTGGTATTTGTTATATCCGAGTTTTCTAACGGTGACGGGTTGTATCACGCCTTGTTCCTTGATGGACTGTGCCAGCTCGCGCAAGGCGGTCTCGTCGAATTCGGTGCGGGGTTGGAAGGGGTTGGTCTCGATGAGGTCGATGTCGATCTCGGCCACGGCGCCGGCCACGAAGTCGCCGCTGATGTCGCGGCTGGTGATGTCGGTTTCAGGGCTTTGCAGGATGCTGTCGAGACCGCGTCCCAGTGATTTTCTTGTTTTGTCGGGCATGGTATGTTAAGCTTTGGTGGATAGGTTATTCTTTTCGAGGATCTCGCGGGCAAGGTTGAGGTAGTTGATGGCGCCGGTGCTGTTGGCGTCGTACATCACGATGGTCTTGCCGAAGCTCGGAGCCTCGCTCAGACGCGTGTTGCGGTTGATGATGGTGTTGAACACCATGTCTTGGAAGTGCATCTTGACTTCTTCCACGACTTGTTTCGACAGACGCAAACGGGTGTCGAACATGGTGAGCAGGATGCCTTCGATGTCGAGGTCGGGGTTGAGGCGTGTTTGCACAATCTTGATGGTGTTGAGCAGTTTGCCGAGGCCCTCAAGGGCGAAGTACTCGCATTGCACCGGGATGATGACCGAGTCGGCGGCGGTGAGGGAGTTGACGGTGACCAGACCCAGCGACGGCGAGCAGTCGATGATGATGAAGTCGTAGTCGTCCTTGATGGGGGCGAGGAGTTTCTTCATCATCAGCTCGCGCTCAGGCAGGTTGATCATCTCGATCTCGGCGCCCACGAGGTCGATGTGGGCGGGGAGGAGATAGAGGTGAGGTGTCTCCGTTTCGGTGATGACGGTCTTCGGGTCCACCTGGTCGATGATGCACTCGTAGACGCTTGTCTCCACGGTCCTCGGGTCGATGCCGACGCCCGAGGTCGCGTTGGCCTGCGGGTCGGCGTCGATGAGGAGGGTTTTATATTCCAGTACGGCCAAACTAGCCGCGAGGTTGATGGCGGAAGTGGTCTTGCCCACGCCGCCTTTTTGGTTGGCTATCGCTATTGTCTTACCCATTTTCAATCAAAAATTTTTCGCTACAAAAGTACGATGTTTGGCGCGATTTATTGCCGCCGAAACCCGAAAGTTATCAACAACGACACGATTTGTTGATAAGTTTTTATATGGCAAGGGAGAAACAAAAAAGGCCGCAAAATCTGCGGCCTTACGTGTCTTTTTGTTCGAGAGGATTATTTGTCCAAACTGTCGAACCATTTGTCGATGGCGCTGTCGATTTCACCGTGACTCTCGTCTTCGGCGCTTTCGAAGTGGCGCGGCTCGGGTTGGTCGTAATAGTCGGCCGGGTACTCACCGGTTTCAATGTATTTGATGGCGTCGCTGAGGCCTTTCGAGACCTTCTCAAAGTCTTCCTTGTAGAGGAAAATCTTGTGCTTCTCGTAGAAGAAGCGTTGCAGGCCTTCGTCAAAACGGCGCTTGCTCTCGGTTATCGTGATGTACTTCTCATCGTTTTTGGTTGACTTCACATCGAAGAAGTAAGTTCTCTTTCCTGCTTTCACTGCCTTCGAGAACAGATCTTCTCTCTCTTTCATTTCTTTTTCTTCCATCATGTCTTTCAATAATTTGATACTTTCTAATCGTTCTTTTTTGTTTGAAAAGTGTGGCAAAAGTAGGAAAAAAATGAATATCGCGTCCTTTTTGTGTTATTTTTGCATTCAAAATATACTCTCCTAATTTCGATAGAATTACTGACCATGGAACTGAATCTGAAACGTCCCATCGCATTTTTCGACCTTGAGACAACAGGCTTGAATACCTCGCACGACCGCATTGTGGAGATGAGTGTGCTTAAAATCAATGTGAACGGCGAAGAGGAGCAACGCGTATGGTTGCTCAACCCCGAGATGCCCATCTCGCCCGAGGCTTCTTCGGTGCACGGCTACACCGACGCAATGGTGGCGGACAAGCCCACCTTCCGCGAGAAGGCCAAGGAGATCGCCTTGTTTATCGGCAATGCCGACCTGGCGGGCTATAACATCTTGAAGTTCGACCTGCCGATGCTGGTGGAGGAGTTTCTGCGTGTCGATTACGACTTCGACCTCAAGGACCGTGACTTCATCGACGTGATGAACATCTACATGAAAATGGAGCCGCGCAACCTGAAGAGCGCCTATCGTTATTTCTGTCACGCCGAACTGGAGGGCGCCCATGGCGCCATGGCCGACACCAAGGCCACCTACGATGTGCTTTGCGCCATGCTCGACAAGTATCAAGGTGTTGAATACGAGGACGGTAAAGGGAATAAGTCGCAAGGGCCCGTCAACGACATGAGGCAACTCTCGGAGTTCTCGGCCCATCACAAAAACGCCGACCTCTCAGGACAGATCATCTTTGACGATGAAGGCAAGGAGGTCTTTATGTTCGGCAAGCACAAAGGAAAGAGGGTGGAGGATGTGTTCCGCATGGAGCCGCCGTATTATGCCTGGATTATGAACAACGACTTTCCGCGCTATACGAAGAAGGTGGTGACCGCCATCAAATTGCGCATGGGAGGCAAACAAGTGAAATAACGAAGCCATGAAGATCATCTGCATAGGCCGTAACTATCTGGCGCATGTCAAGGAATTGGACAACGCCCTGCCCTCCGAGCCCATGTTTTTCATGAAGCCCGATACGGCATTGCTGCCCGCTGGTGAACCGTTCCCGTATCCCGCTTTCAGCAAAGAGGTGCACTATGAGACGGAGCTGGTGCTGCGCGTCTGCAAGACGGGAAAGGAGATTGACGAGAAGGCGGCTTCCGAGTATTACGATGCCATCACGGTGGGCGTCGACTTCACCGCTCGCGACCTGCAAAGCCAATGCAAGGCCAAAGGCCATCCATGGGAGATAGCCAAGGCGTTTGACTATTCCGCTCCTATGGGTGAATTCAAGAAGATCAGTGAATTGAATCATCCTGATGACATCGCTTTCGGCATGAAACTTAACGGCGAGTGGAGACAGCAAGGCCATAGCCGAGATATGATTTTCAGCTTCGACAAGATTGTTTCCCATGTCTCGCGTTTTGTCACCCTGTGTGAAGGCGACTGCATCTTTACAGGCACGCCGCAAGGCGTCGGCAAGGTACGTGTCGGCGACAGGTTGGAGCTTTTCTTGGAAGACAAACCGATGTTTGGTTTTAGTGTAAAATAAAGATAATCAGTTAATAATATGAAAAAACTATTCCTTATTGTACTACTGGCGGCGGGAGTGAGCCTCTCTGCCCAACCGTTATGGATGCGCCACAATGTGATTTCGCCTCAAGGCGACAAGATTGCCTTCTGCTACAAAGGCGACGTGTATGTGGTGAACGCCACGGGCGGCAAAGCCCAGCAAATCACGACGAACGCTGCCTACGATACCGACCCGGTATGGTCGCCCGATGGTAAGCAAATCGCTTTTGCCACCGACCGCAATGGCAATTTCGATGTCTATCTGGTCTCCGCCGAAGGCGGCGTGGCCAAACGCATCACTACAAACTCTGCCTCAGAGATTCCTCTGTCCTTCTCGCCTGACGGCAAGGAGATTTATTTCTCCGCCCAGATACAGAAAGCGGCCGAAAACATACAATTTGCCTCGGCTTGGATCACAGAACTATATAAGGTAAGTACTGACGGCGGTCGCCCCGAGCAGGTGGTGGCCGTGCCGGTGAGCAGCATGTCGTTCGACAAAGACGGCAAGTCGTTCCTGTACTACGACCGCAAGGGCAGCGAGAACGTGTGGCGCAAACATCACACCTCTTCCGTGGCCCGTGATGTGGTGTACTACAACGCCAAGAAAAAGACCCACACGATTCTGACCACCAACGTCGGTGAGGACCGTGACCCGCGTTATCTGCCAGGATATCAGGAAGTCGTGTTCTTGAGCGAACGCGACAATGGCAGTTTTAACGTCTATAAGGCACCAGCCAACGACCTTGAGAATGTGACGGCAGTGACGCGTTTCACAACACACCCCGTCCGCTTCTTGAGTGTGGCTAATAACGGCCTGCTGTGCTATGGTTTTATGGGCGAGATCTATACCCAACGCATTGGCAGCGAGCCGCAAAAGGTGAACATTGAAATTGTCAACGACCAGGAATCGGAACAGCTGGTGAAGCAGGACTTCAAGGGTGCGGGCAACTTCGCGTTGAGCAACGACGGCAAGTTGATCGCCTTCGTTTCACGAGGCGAGGTCTTCGTCACGGGTGTGGACGAATACGCCACTACCAAGCAGATCACGCATACGCCGCAGGCCGAGCGCAGCCCCTCGTTCTCGAAGGACGGCCGTACCTTGGTCTACGCCTCGGAACGCGATGGCTATTGGAACCTCTACCAAGCCACTATCACACGCAAGGAAGACTTCAACTTTGCCTATGCCACCCTGATTGACGAGAAGCCCTTGTTCGACAACGATGGCATCGAGCGCAGCAATCCCGAGTATTCGCCGGATGGCAAGGAGATTGCTTTTATAGAGAACCGTAATATCCTGAAAGTCTATAATGTAGCCTCCAAAGAAGTGCGCCAGATTACCGATGGCACACAGCATTATGGTAGCATCGGCTATGAATGGTCGCCCGACGGTCAGTGGTTCGCCGTGACTTTGATTACCCACATGCGCGACCCCTATTCCGACGTCGGCATCGTGTCGGCTAACGGCGACAAGAAGATCTACAACATCACGGAGAGCGCCTACTTTGATGACGACCCGCAATGGGTGTTGGATGGCAATGCCATTCTTTATAATTCAGATAGATATGGCATGCGCTCCCATGCCTCGTGGGGCAGCCAAAGAGATGCCTTCATTGCCTTCCTGAACCAGGATGCCTACGACAAGTTCCGCCTCAACAAAGAGGAATACGCCTTGTTGAAGGAGCAGGAGAAGGACAAGAAAGAAGACAAGAAAGACGAGCCGAAGAAGGAGGAAAAGAGTGATAAAAAGAAGGATAAGAAAAACGATAAAAAAGACGGCCCTTCAACAGGCTCAGGGACCGAAAAAGATGAGAAGCCCAAGGAAGCTAAGAAGATAGAGGTGGATTTGGAGCATCTGCAAGACCGTGTCATCCGTTTAACCCCGATGTCATCCAACTTGAGCGGCATGGCCTTGTCGAAGGACGGCGAGAAGCTCTATTTCATGACTTCGTTTGAGAAGGGCTATGACCTCTGGGAGATGGACGTCCGTGAGAAGTCGATGAAGATCACGAAGAAGATGGGGCAAGGCGGCGCTCATCTGGCCGTGAAGGATGACAATATTTTCCTCCTCTCAGGCGGCAACCTTCAGAAACTCGACAAGGGCGGCAAGTCGACACCGATCAAATTCGACGCCACTATGGAACTCGACCTCGCCGCCGAGCGTGAGTATATGTTCAACCACGTCTTCCTGCAAATCGAGAAGCGTTTCTTCATGAAGGACCACCACGGTGTGGACCTCGCTTTGATGAAAGAGGCCTACCAGCCTTTCTTGGCGCATATCAACAACAACTACGACTTCTCCGAGATGTTGAGCGAGCTCTTGGGTGAGCTGAATGTGTCGCACACAGGCTCGGGCTATCGTCCTTCCAGTAAAGGCGACGCCACGGCGGAGTTCGGCGTGCTCCTCGACCTCGACTACAAAGGCGATGGCTTGAAGATCGCCGAGGTGGTGGAAGGCGGCCCCTTCGACAAAAAGAACTCGAAGGTGAAAGCGGGCTGCATCATCGAAAAGATCGACGGCGTGGAGATCACGAAAGGCATGGACTACTATCCCTTGCTTAACAACAAGCGTGACAAGACCGTCTTGGTGACGGTGAAAGACGGCGGCAAGACGTGGGATGAGACCGTGAAGCCCATCAGCCACGGCACGATGAACGAACTGCTCTATCGCCGTTGGGTAAAGCATAACGAGGAGACTGTGGAGAAACTCTCCAAGGGCCGCCTCGGCTATGTCCATATCCGCAGTATGGGCGACGCCAGCTACCGCGATGTGTATTCCCAGATTCTCGGCAAATACAACCTCTGCGACGGCATCGTCATCGACACTCGTTTCAACGGCGGCGGTCGCCTTCATGAGGACATTGAGATCCTGTTCAGCGGCGAGAAATATCTCGAGCAGGTCGTCAACGACAGTGTGGCTTGCGTGATGCCTTCGCGACGCTACAACAAGCCTTCGGTGATGATCATCGGCGAGGCCAACTACAGCAATGCGCACGGCACGCCGTGGGTCTACAAATACAAGGAGATGGGCCGTCTGGTCGGTATGCCAGTGCCCGGTACCATGTCGAGCGTGACATGGGAGACCTTGCAAGACCCGTCGTTGTATTTCGGCTTGCCTGTGGTAGGTTACCGCACTGAGCAAGGCAACTGGCTGGAGAACACCCAATTGGAGCCTGACGTCAAGGTGCGCAACACACCCGAGAAGATGGCGGCAGGTGTCGATGAGCAACTGGAGGCCGCCGTCAAAGAGCTGCTGAAAGAAGTGAAAGACTTCCATTATTGGGGGAAGTAACGATGGCCTATAGCTTATGGCCTATGGCCTGCACTCATGTAAGTGGCAGGCCATGGGCCATTTGCTATTAGCTATAGGCCGAAAAAAACAATATTAGCACGATTCTTGCGTTAACATGGGAAAAACAAATCCCATGCGAGTGCGTCTGCACCTTATATTATTTCTAGCCTTCATGAGCCTCACGGTTTCGGCGCATTCCGTGGTGGAGTGGGATGGCTATTTTGAGGTGAAGCACTCGTGGAAATACAACAACAAGGAGTGCTCCGTCACGCTGAATATCAGCACGGACCTGTATGATTATTACCGCAACGACCGTGAGCATCTGGCTTATGTCTATCATTTCAACGAGGACGAGTTGCCGCCCAATTACTACAGTTTCATGCTCTCGGAACACGACCGTCCGTTGATGCATTCCTTGGCGCAAGAGTTCAGCCGTTATGCGCTTACCGAGAAAGACAGAATCGCCCTTGCGCTCACTTTCGTGCAGTCGTTGCCCTATGCCTATGATGCCGACTCGAAGGGCAAAGATGAGTATGTGCGCTATCCAGTTGAGACCTTGGTGGATGGCTGCGGCGACTGCGAGGACAAAGTAGCTTTGCTGGTGGCCCTGCTTTACGAGATGGATATTGACTTCGTCTTGTTGGTGTTGCCAGAGCACATGGCGCTAGGCGTGCATTGCGACGAGGTGGAGGCTGACCGTTATCTGCTGTTCCAAGGCAAGAAGTACTATTACATGGAGACCACCATGCCCAATTGGGAGATTGGGCAAATCCCTCCAGATTACTATTCCGCCAAGATGGAGGCCGTTCCCGTCGATGACACCCCGAGTCTGCTCCTGAAAGGGGTGCATTTTGAGTCGCAGACCGCACTGGTTTTCGAAAAAGCCAACTGCACTTTGAAAGTCGACATGCATAACTTGGGTCCGGGCAAAGTGACGGATGTCATGCTGCACGTTCGGCTCATCGAACTAGGGAAGCGCAACCGTTTGCTGGCTGAGGAATACTATCGTCTCCGCGATATGCAGGAGGGCGAGCAGCGCACCGAGACGGTGTCGCTCAAGAGCTTGATTAAAGAAAACAGCATTCTTGAAGTGGAGTTGACAGGCGCGGAGATAGCGCCGCAAGTGTCGACGCTGGAGATTCAGTATAGCAGGACCAGACGGTAACTCACTCCACTATCATTTCATCCATAAAGATCCAAGAGTCGTAACCTGCCCCAGGCAAGCCTTCCGGCAGCTTCCCGGGGTTCTTTACCACGATGCGTAGGTAACGTGTCGTGAGGTGGGGCGTCTCGAATCGCTCGCGGAAAGTGTGGTTGCCCGTCAGTGGCACCTCGGTCTTGAGGGAAAAGTTCTTGAAAGGTTTGTAGTTTCTGCCATCGTTGGAGGTGTAGACTTCCACCACATCAGGACGTAAGATCCAGTCGTGGGCGTTGACCAAGAAACCGATGTTGAGCGCGTTGACGGATTGGGTCTTGCCCAGGTCAATCTCAAGGTCGGCATCGACGCCAAAGAAGCCTTGCCAATGACCGTCCCAATAGTAGTCGCTGCCGAGACAACCGTCGACGAGGGCATTGTCGCCGCCGCCCGAGTATTCGGGACGGTAGTTGCCCGCGAGACTATGCAGCTGTTTCAGTCGGCCCATGCCCTTGTGGTAACAGATATAACGCTCGGCGCAAACGGTTTCACCCAAGGCGTTAAAGCACGTCGCTTTGATGAGACTGGGACGTTCCAGAACGATGGGTGTCGTATAGACGGGGTCGCTCATGGTGACCGTCTTGCCGTCGGTGGTGTAGCGGACTTCTTTGTCGTCAAAAACGGTTTTCAGCGCAACGGCGGCGTTGCCGTCCTTGTCGGTGACGGATTCTATGAAGGGCAGATGCTCAATCTGTTGCAGTTCTTTGGCAATATCGTCGTATTTCTTCATGTTGACGTCGAGCCAATAGGGACGACTTTCAATGTCCCACACTTTGACGTACTCGTTTTTCAGGTCATGGAGCGAGGTAATCAACTCCTGAATCATTTTTCGGCTCTCGGTGATATTGGCCTTGTTCGGGTCGTTGTAGGTGCGGTAGAGTTGGCAACGGGTCATATTGCGTTTGGCGCACCACTGCATGCGATGCACGGCATAGAGGGCGTTGTCGAACAGGGCGGCATTGCGCTTCACGATGTTTTTGTCATTCTTCAGGTCTTTCTCCAAAGCGTTCAGGGCGACGAACGCTTTCTGGTTCAGCGCCTTGACGGAATCGTTGACGAGGGCGGGGTAGAAGGGTGCCATGGGTACCGTCATGGCAGTGAACTTGCCAATGCCGTCGATTTTCGTCCATTCGGAAAGTTCATCGAGATGGCGGATGATTTCGTTGGAAAGACTGCCCGTGAAATGCGCTGTGAAGTTGAACTCGGTGTCGCGCTCTTGGGTTGTGGTGGCGTTCCAACTTGTTTCGGCACCCAAGGCCAAGCCGTAAAGGGCGCAGTTGGTCAGCGACTCGCCGAAGTCGTCCCAACAGGTATTGATGACTCCTATCGCGCCGTTATTGTAGCCGTCGCGGCAGAGGTTGGTGATGTTGGCCTTGAACTCGTAGTGTTTGGGCCAAACTCTTTCGGAGAGGCTTACTCCTGGGGCGACGAAGTAGTTGCGTCCCGACTTGACATAGGGTTGCAAGAAGTCGTTGAAGTCATCCTGCCCCACATAGGTCCAAGCGATAAGGAAGATGTCGTCGTCCAGGTTGTCGAGGATCTCGGGGTGCTTGTCGGCGATGTCGCCCCACATCATCACGCGCTTGCGGTAAGGGCGTAGCATTCGGTTGACACGGTTGATGTGCTGATAGTAGACCTTCTCTGCTCCAACGGAATCGACGTAAGCCTTGGCGTTGCCTTGGCCGAGGCTCTCGGTCTCATCGCAGTTTATGTTGAAATAGGGCGACTTGTAGGCTCTGGCCACCTCGCGGAGATGATCCTCGAGGAATTGGTAGGTCTCTTTCTTGGCGGGGTTGAGGTTCCATTTCGTGTCGGCAAGGTCGCTGTAGAACGGGTTGCACAGAATCTCCTCAAAATGTCCGAAACACTGCTGGTTGCCGATGATTTGGATGTGATAGGGTCGGCAGAAGTCCTCCAGTTCCTTGATCTCCTCGGCGGTGAAGGCGTCGGTGGGGGCGACGTCGGGGTGGCATTTCGTCTTGAAGGTGTGCTCGGTGTAAAGCGAGAAGGCGTTGAGTTTGCACTCGGCCATCTGCGGGATAAGGCGTTTCAGGTAGTCCATGCTGACGATGGGACCACGGCTGATGTCGTCTTGCCAGGCGCGCACCTTGTAGTTGGGCCAGTCGGTGACGGTCATGCAGGGGATGACGACTTCGCCTTTATTGCTTAAGAAGGCGTATCGGTAGAGTTGCTTGAGGCTTTGGGTGGCGTAGAAGAGTCCCGCCGAGGCGGTGGCTTCAATGCGGATGAAGTTGGGGTTGACGGTCAGGCGGTAGGCCTGGTCCTCGTTTTCGCTCACGCCGAGGTGGTCGGTCTTGATGAGCTCGATGAAGTGTTTTCCTTTAATGACCCCGCGCGAGAACTGCACCTTCTTGCCGCTGATCTGGTCCAAATCGCTGCGGAGCATCGTGACGATTTGGTTGATCTCGGCGTCGGAGGCGTCGTAGGTGAGGACGACATCGTTATCCCAAACGAACTGGCCTTCGGCGGTTTTGACTTGTTGTGGGGTAGGGAGGATATGGGTGTTTTGCGCTAAGGCGCATAAGCTAAAAAGGCAAAGAAGGATAAGGAGTCGGACTCTCATGGTTGGAATTTTTCTGCAAAGATAACAACAAAACTGCTATATTTGCCCAAAATTTACAACTATGATTAGACTGGAAATCTGTGCCAACGGCATCAAGTCGTTGCAGAACGCGATGGATGGCTGCGCCCAGTGCGTGGAATTGTGCGAATGTCTCGAAGTGGGTGGTGTGACGCCTTCGTTCGGCACCCTGGCCAAGGCTGTCGATATTGCCTTTATCCCCGTGCGTGTGCTCATCCGTCCGCGGCCGGGCAACTACATCTATGACGAGGAAGAAATCGAGATGATGAAGACCGACATCATGCTCTGCAAGAAGTTGGGTTTCGAAGGTGTCGTCATCGGCGCTTTGAACTACAAGGGCGAGCTCGATGTGGAGACCGTCAAGGCCTTGATGGAGGCTGGTGAGGGGCTGAAATTCACCTTCCACCGTGCCATCGACGCTTGCGTGAAGCCTTTCGAGGCCGTCGAGAAGTTGATAGACCTCGGTTTCGACAAGATCCTCACTTCGGGCGGCAAGCCCACGGCGCTCGAAGGCGTCCCGATGATAGCCGAGATGCAGCTGCGCTATGGCGATAAAATCGGCATCATGCCGGGCGGCGGCATCAACCTCGGCAATGTGAAGGACATCCTCAACATGACGGGTGCGGTGCATTGCCATGCCTCGCTGGCGCATTGGGTGCCTCGCTTTAACGAGAAGCTCTATCCAAAGCAGAAGGACAACACGGGCGCGACGATGGTCTGGACCGAGTCGAACCGCGATTTGATTTATGAGATGGAAACCATGCTGAACCCATTCTGAGATGAAAAAAGTACTCTATTGTTTGTTGGTCTTGACAGTTTTGGTTAGCTGCCAAAAAGTTGAAAGTCAAAATGTCGTTGAGCAGAGTCTCAACCAAGGCTGGACGCTCACGGGCGACACTTTATCCATTAATATGCAGGTCGATGTGCCCTCGGTGGTGCAGCAGAGCCTGTACGAGAATGGCGTTATCCCGCATCCCTATCTCGGCACGGTGGAGAACGACTTGCTGTGGATCTCCGACCATGTGTGGGATTACACTTTGCGTTTCGATGTGGATCAGGAACTGTTTGGAAAAGAGGTTGTCGAATTGGTTTTTGAAGGCCTCGACACCTACGCCGATATCTCTTTGAATGGTTATGAGTTGATTTCCGTCGATAACCAATTCCGTGAATGGAAAGTGGATGTGAAACCCTATTTGAAGGAGAAAGACAACCTGCTTGTGGTGCGTTTCATTGGATACGACAGCGCCATAATGGTTCTGTACGACAATGTCTTGCCGGTTTTGCCCGAGAAATATGCCGTCAGCCGCAAGGCGCCTTACCAACATGGCTGGGACTGGGCACCGAAGTACAAGAATGTGGGCATCTGGAAACCCGTGAAACTGATGGGCTGGAACGAGGCGCGTTTGGAAGATGCTTATGCCGTCACATGTTCTGCTGATACGGAACACGCCGTGTTGACGCTGCATCTGGATGTTGAGAATGCAACGGACGGGGGATATGAAGTTATCGTCTCAACAGGCTCAACGACCTTAACTAGCAGGTCCCTGAGCCTGTCGAAGGGCCGTCAACATAAGGTGTTGCCTGTTTTTATACAAGACCCTCAACTCTGGTGGCCCAATGAGATGGGCGAGCAACCGCTGTATGACTTTGAGGTGGTGCTGAAAAAAGGCGACAGGGTGCTGGACACCAAAAGGTTCAAGACGGGTATCCGTACCTTCGAGATGGTCGATGAGCCCGACAGCATCGGCCGCGCCTTCTATTTCAAGGTGAACGGTGTGCCGATATACGCCAAAGGTGCCAACTACGTGCCGGAGGAGATGATTGAGACTTGGATTAACGCCGACAACACCCTGCGCCTGCTCCGTATGGCCCAAGATGCACACTTCAATATGCTGCGTGTGTGGGGTGGCGGCATCTATCCCTCCGACGATTTCTTCAACATCTGCGATTCGCTGGGCATCTTGGTGTGGCAGGACTTCATGTATGCCGGCACGATGTATCCTGGCGATAAGACTTTCCTTGACAATGCCAGGATTGAGGCGGAAGAGCAGATAAGACGTTTGGCGTCGCACCCTTCATTAGCCCTTTGGTGCGGCGGCAACGAGATCTCGGAAGGCTACTACAACTGGGGATGGCAAAAGTCCTTGGGCTGGAGCGAGGAAGACAACCAGGCCATCAAGGAGGATTACGACCAACTCTTTAAATACATCTTGCCATGGTCTGTCGAGATCTACGATGGCTCACGACCCTACTGGCCCAGCTCGCCCTCGAAGGGCTGGGGTAGGCCCGAGAGCCTGACCGAAGGCGATGTCCACTATTGGGGCGTGTGGTGGGGCGAGCAACCTTACGAGATGTATCGCGAGAAGGTAGGACGTTTCAACAGCGAATACGGCTACCAAAGCTATCCCGATTATTCGACTTTGCAGAAAATCGCGCAGGGCAAGGCTTTGAGCAAGGACGCCAAAGTCATTGAGGCACATCAGAAGCACCCACGTGGCACGCGACAAATCGACGACTTCATTAAGCGGTATTACCCCGACGTTCATCCTAAGGACTTTGAGGAATATGTGCATCTGAGTCAACTCTCACAGGCTTACGGCATGGAGGTCGCCATCGAGGCGCACCGCACGGCGAAACCATACAACATGGGCACGCTCTATTGGCAACTCAACGATGCTTGGCCCGTAACGTCATGGTCGTCCATCGACTATTACGGCAACCCCAAGGTGTTCCATGAAAGGCTCAAGACGCTCTATGCGCCGGTGCTGCTGTCGGTCGACAGAAAAGACTATGGCGTTTTTGTCACTTCCGACCTGCTGCGTGACATCGACGGCACGCTGTCCGTCACGGTGTGCGACCAGGAAGACCGTCCGTTGTTTGAGCAAGAGGTGAAGGTGGAGATGGACGCCAATGAGAATAGGAAATATGTTGTGGAAGGTCTGGCTGAAGCTTTGCGAAACGCCGACCTGAAAAAAGTCTACGTGAAGTTGAGACTGACCGAAGGCGAGACGCTCACCGCCGAGCGCAAATACCACTTTTTTGCTTTTTTTGAGTGAAAGTTGTAACTTTTTTTGCGTTACTCCGTATTATGATTGAAGACACAAGGGATATAACACTTGTTCTTTGGTCGTCATTGCGGGCTTGACCCGCAATCCCCCGAATGCGAGGCTGTCGTCTCCGCGCATTGGGGATGGCGGATGTCCCTCCGCCATGACGGTAAAAGTGCTAGAGTAGTGATGCCCGGTCAAGTGTCAAAAGTGATAAACGGACTAACAACTAAACATCAATAAAAATGAAAGCAAGATTCTTATTTGCAGCATTGCTGCTACTGGCCTTCGGAACCGTGAAGGCGCAAGACACCGTGACTTCTGCACCAAAACAGCAAGATCCGGCAGTTATTATGAGGAATATGCCCGACATGTCGCAACTTCC
Organism: Candidatus Limimorpha sp.; assembly: GCA_045132275.1. Lineage (GTDB taxonomy): Bacteria > Bacteroidota > Bacteroidia > Bacteroidales > F082 > Limimorpha. The sequence continues at coordinate 241,094 of JBGURY010000008.1, read as the reverse complement.
CGAATTGTTGAGCGAACTGGGGGTGAACCTTCAAATGCTGACCGACTCGGTCGATTGGAAGAGTTTCGAGGAAGACATGGAGAGATGGGGTGAGGAGATGGAAAAATGGGGTCGCAAGATGGAACGTTGGGGCGAGCAGTTTGACGAGTCGTTTGACTCTCCCAGCAGTCTGAAATCTTCGGGAAATCCAGATGATCCGGTGAGAGCTATACGAGTTGGGGGCTCGGGCGATGTGTGTATCACGCAAAGCCCTGACAAGTTTTCGTTGCATTGCGGCGAAAGCATTATTTCCCGTCATTTCGTGGAAAATGGCACGTTGGTGCTGTCAGGCTCAAGCGACTATGATGTCTCTGTGCCACGGCTTGAGGAAGTTGTTATGTTTTCGTCGGGCGACGTGTTGGGAAGAGGCACTTTAAGAGGCAACACCCTTCATCTTGTCGTGATGGGCTCTGGCGACCTGAAGATGAATGTGGATTACGATACCATCAACGTCGAGATGTCCGGTTCTGGAGATGTCACGCTCCAGGGACAGTGCAAGGTTTTGAATGCCAAGATAATGGGTTCTGGCGACTTAAAGATCCAACAACTGATAGTTGGCGACTCGCGCATCAACGCGACGGGCTCGGGCGAGGCCTGGGTTAACAAGTCGGGTAATGTCACGTCATACCATCATCGTAAGGCTTGCTCGCCGACCCATAGGACCCTTTTGCTTGATCCCCATTGGAACGGCTTCGAAGCAGGTTTGAATATGTTTTTCGACGCGCCGCAGGAGATGGAACTCAGGCCGTTGCGTAGCTGGTATTTCGGCTTCAACATCGCCGATGTGGGCATCGCCTTCGACAGAAGACACACCGTGGGCCTGTTCACAGGCATTGGCTTGGGCTGGAACAACTTCAGCTGGAACAACCCCGTCACCGTTGAATTCGACCCCGACAACGCGGTGTATTTCGTTGAGCCCATCGAAGCCGAACTGGCCGTCAAGAATACCAAACACGGTGCGTTGTTCCTGCAAGCGCCCTTGATGTTTGAAGTCTCCACACGCTATTTGTACATCGATGCCGGCGTGACGGGTGGTCTTCGCATCGCGCAATGGAACAGAGTAAAGCTCGAAGACGGCACGCAAGACAAGCACTATTATGGATCAAGCATCAACCGATTCAAGTTGGATGCCTCGCTCCGCGTGGGTGGTGACGATATTGGTTTCTTCGCCAACTATGCCCTCCTACCTCTCTTCACCACGGGCGACACCGAGGTGCATCCTATGAGCTTCGGCTTCAGCATCAATTTCTAAAACAGAAAGGTTTGTAATGAAAAAATGCCGCTTTCGAGCGGCATTTTTTTTTCGTGTTATTTTATTCCCCGCGTTTCTCCTGCCACCGTTCCTTGGCCTCTTCGATGCGTTCGTCGGCGCGGTTGTAGGCGGTCAGGGCTACATCGGTGGCGGCCAGCCTGATCTCTTGTTTGGCAGTGTTGAGACCGGTAGAGAAGATGCTCGCGAAGCTGTCGTGGTTGCCGTTGGTCAGGCGGTAGATGCCTCTGCCGATGAGCGAGCGGCCGCGTCCGTCTTCGGTCTCCTCCGTAAAGTCGTTTTCCTCGAGTTGTGCAAAAGCGAGATTGGAATTCATTTGATAGGCGATGAGGTCCAAATTGGGGCCTTCGTCATAGGTTGACGTTAATGCAATAGGCGTCTCTTCAGTTTTGATGGGCTGTAAAGTCGCCAACAACGTTGTTTCACTCCTGATGGTTTTCGGCTGTTTTTTTACCTTGGTTTGGGTCGTCGCGAAACTGACCGTGCGAGGCGGCAACGTTTGGCTTTCTTCCGAAGTGATCAAACGAGTGGGAAGGATAGGTTTCAATTCGGCAACCGGCTCCATCTTGGGCAACGACTTGTCAGGCCACAAGGTGACGGTGAGCAGCAGTCCGGCGGCAGCGGCGGCCGAGGCGATCTTGACATAAAGCGGCACAAGGGCGTCTTTTTTCTTCAAACGCTCTTTGTTCTCAAACTCGATTTGAGGTGCCTCCAGATGGGGAAGCTCCTCGGTGAGCTCGTCCCACTCCAGGCCTTGTGCCACGACGAAGGCTTTCAGCTGCTCCGCCTCGTCGGGGCCGAGGTTGCCCTCCAAGTAATCCAGGAGGTAAGCCTCGTAGTTGTCGATGTTGATGTTCGTCTTCATGGCTCTATGTCGATAAGGTTGTCGATGCTTTTCAGTTTGCTTTTCAGTGCGGTGCGGGCACGGAAGATGTTGATCTTGACTTGCGCCTCGGTCATCCCTGTGATGTCGCCGATTTCCTGGTAGCTGTAGCCCTCGTAGTCGCGCAACAGCAAGGCGTGGCGTTGTGCCTCGGGCAGGGTCTCCAAAGCCTTGTGCAGGATGTCATTGACATCGGGGTAGGGGCTCTGGGTGGTTTTGGCGTTGATGGGCAAGGGCTCTTCGACGTCCGCAAAGCGCTGACGGTGTCTGACTTCGTCAATCATGGCGTGGTGGGCGGTCGTGAAGAGGTAGGACTTGGCTTTTGCGTAGTCCACGGTCTTCAGTTTCTCCCATATGCGGGTAAAGCTCTCCTGCACCACGTCCTCGGCCTCTTCGCGGTTGCGGAGGCTTGCGAACGCGAAGCGGAAAAGCCGGTCGGCATAAAGCTCCACGCACTGGTTGTACTGATGTCTGTCCATCTTGCTTATGTAATACGTGGATTTGGCGAAAAAGTTACATGCACATGAATATTTTTTTGTGTGAAGGTCCCTGAGCCTGTCGAAGGGCCGACCTTTATATTGAAATAATTCCTACTTTTGCCGCAAAATACTGAATCATGATCCTCAACTACATCACTTGGAACGTCGATCCCGTGCTGTTTTCCATCGGCAACATCCACGTCCGCTGGTACGGCCTGCTGTGGGCCCTGGGCTTTTTCTTCGGCTATTTCGTCATGCGTCGCATCTACCGTCGCGAGAAGATGGCGGCCGACTCGTTGGACAAGCTGTTGTTCTATATGCTTATCTTCACCATCGTGGGAGCTCGCCTAGGCCACTGCCTGTTCTATGAGCCAGAATACTATCTTTCGCACCCGCTGAAGATGCTGGCCGTGTGGGAAGGCGGTCTCGCCAGCCACGGCGGCGCCATCGGCATTCTGTTGGGATTGTGGTTCTATGTGCGCAGCTACAACAAGTCGACGAAGAAAGAAAAGACCGACCTGCAGCGCATCAATTACATCTGGATCCTCGACCGTGTCGTGATACCTGTCTGCCTAGTCGGCGCCTTGATTCGTTGCGGCAACGTGATGAACCATGAGATCTACGGTACGCCTACCTCGTTGCCCTGGGGTTTTGTCTTCCTGCGCGGACAAGAGCAGTTCTGTGGCACCGTCGACAACTACACGGCCTGCACTACGGGTGAGTGCTGTCCGCCTTCGGAATGGCTTCCCTGTCATCCGACGGGTCTCTACGAGGCGTTCTTCTGCCTTGTGGCCATGGGCATCCTGTTGTGGATGTACTACAAGCGTGACCTTGGCCACAAGCAGCCTGGCTTGATGTTTGGCACCTTCCTCATCATCATCTTCGGCTCACGCATCGCCATCGAGTTTCTGAAGAACGTGCAAGTCGTAGAGGAAATAGAAATGAGAAAAAAATACATCTTTGATATTGGCCAGTGGCTCAGCATTCCCTTCGTCTTGGTCGGAATCGTGATGATTATTTGGAGCTTTGTTCACAGGCGCAGACTTGAAAATCAAGGATAAACAAAAAAACAGCGTTTGGGATCCAAACGCTGTTTTTGTTTGTTGACAAACGAAGCCTTTACTCGTCGTAATACAGTGTGAAATACTCCATCATCCTGTTTTCGATGTCTTGGGCCAACTCGTTGCGTTCGTACTTCTTGGCAACGCCGTTGAAGTGCTTGAGTAGGCTCATGGCCTCGTCGATGTCTTCCTCGTAGTACTTCTTGAACTTGGGCTTCATGTTGCCGTAATACTGCACTTTGTCGCTGAAGTTGTTGACGAGCTTCGTCATGTAGGCGTCGCCCTTTTCAGTGGCACCGCAGATGTAGTACATCTCGGGGAACTGGTAGGTGTGGATTTCGGCGGGGAACTTCTCGTTGGGGAAGAACTCTTGGAATTTGTCCATCACGATGACAGCGGAGTCCAGTTGGCCGTGGTTGACCAAGGACTGTGCCAGGCGTGAGTAAGCCAGTTGCGCATAGCTCAGGTTACGCACACTCTCGCGGTCAGGCACCACGCCTTCCTGATTCATGCTGCCCCAGTTGACGATGCCCTCGTTGGCCTTGGTGACCAAGAGGTCGTAGCTGCCGTCACGGTAGACACCGCCACGGTAGGCCTTCACGTAGTCTTCAGCCTCGACAGGGATGAAGCGGTAGGCGAGACCCTCCATATGGAGGTATTTGTCGATGCCGAGTACCTTCGACATGTCGCTGAACGAAGTGAAGTACACCGGGCGCTCCCAGTTGTTGGTGGCCATGAAGTCAAGGAGCATGAGGGAACTCTTGTAGAGATAGTCGTCTTGGATCTCCCAAGTGATCTCGTCGACGATGCGGTCTTGCATGCTCTCAGGCACGATGCCGTTGCGGATGCAGGCCTCCTTGTCGACGGTGAGTTTAATCTTGCGGCAAGGCACATATTTATAAGTACCGCCCGTGTAGTGTTTCACCGCCTTGGGGTTGTGGATGAAGTCAATGACTCTCATCAGTTCCACATACTGGTCCTTGTAGCGTTCTTCCTCCTCCACAATCATCGACTCGTTGACGCCGTTGTCATATTCCTTTTGGCTCAAGGTGAGCGGAAGCTTCTCGGACTCGTAGACCTTGCGGCCCATCTGGTGGACGTACCAATAGCCGCCCGACAGCATGTAGTTGCACACGCGCACGTCGGTGCGGAAGCCCTCCACCTCTTGGACGTACCACAAGGGGAAGGTGTCGTTGTCACCACGGGTGAAGATGACTGAGTTGGGCGGCAGCTGTGCGAGGTAGTTTTTCGCCCAGTCGCGGGCCGAGGTCTTACCCGAACGGTTGTGCTCCTCCCAGCCGTTGGCGGCTAGCACGCAAGGCACGGCGAGGAAGCAGACCAGACCCACGGCGATGGTGGTGATCATGCTGTTTTTCTTCGTCAGCCTGTTGATCCAGTCGATGAGGGCGATGACGCCGAAACCGATCCATATGGCGAAGGCGTAGAACGAGCCGGCGTAGCTATAGTCGCGTTCACGCGGCTGGTTGGGCGTTTGGTTCAGGTAGATGACGATGGCCAAGCCCGTCATGAAGAAGAGCAAGAAGATGATCCAGCTCTGTTTCCAGTCTTTCTTGAGCAGCCATATCAGGCCGATAAGGCCAAGGATGAGCGGCAGGAAGTAATAAGTGGTGCGACCTGGATTCTGCATGCTGGCGGGGATGTTCTTCTGGTCGCCGAGGCGGGCGCTGTCGATGGCGTTGATGCCACTGATCCAGTTGCCATGGTTCAGCTCGCCCTGGCTCTCGATGTCGTTTTGGCGACCGACGAAGTTCCACATGAAGTAGCGCCAGTACATCCAGTTGCATTGGTAGTCGATGAAGAACTTGAGGTTCTGCCCGAAGGTGGGCTTGCTGACGTTGACGGTCTGGCCACGGTAGTTCCTCACGCGCACGTTGGTACCCACGATGTTGCCTTTCTTGTCCTTGCGGTAGCTGTCGTACATCTCGGAATGCGAGCCTCTTTGCGTGCTCCACATGCGCGGGAACAAGGTCTTCATCTCATCGGGGTAGTCGGGCTTGCAGCGCTTGTTGTCGTCGGTGATGACGTACTTGCCGGCCTCTTTGTCCTTGACGTAGACGGGTGTGCCGTCGACAAGGTCGGTGATAGGCGCGTTATAATAAGGGCCATAGAGCAGCGGCCAGCTGCCGTATTGGTCACGGTTGATGTACGAAAGCATAGAAAGGGCCTCCTTGGGCTCGTTCTCGTTGATGGGCGTGTTGGTGTTGGCGCGGATGATCAGCATGAAGAACGAGGAGTAACCGATGAGGATGAACATCAGCGAGAGGATGGCGGTGTTGACCATCACGTGCTTCCTCTTGGCCGAGAGCCACAGGCCGAAGATGATGAGTCCGATGACGATGGCGAAGAAGACGATGGCGCCTAAGTTGAACGGGGCGCCAAGCGAGTTCACGAAGAACAGCTCCGTCTTGCCCGCCAGGTTGATGACCTGCGGCACGAGGAACATATTAAGGAACCACAGCAGCACCACTGAAACCAAGCCTGCCAGAACGAAGCCTCCAAACGAGGTCTTCTTCCATTTCTTGAAATAGACCACATACACGAAGGCGGGCACGCACAACAGGTTGAGCAGGTGCACGCCGATGGACAGGCCGATGAGGAAGGCGATGAAGATGATCCATCGGTTGCTCTTCGGATCGTCGGCCACTTGCTCCCATTTCAGGATAGCCCAGAAGGTGACAGCAGTGAAGAACGACGACATGGCGTAGACCTCGCCTTCGACGGCGTTGAACCAGAACGACTCGGTGAAGGTGTAGGCCACCGCGCCGACGAAGCCGGCCAGCAGCACGCCAATCTTATTGACCCACGGGGCGTCTTCGCCCTCTTTCATCCACACCTTGCGGGCCATCATCGTGATGGTCCAGAAGAGGAAGACGATGGTTAGGCCGCTGCAGATGGCCGACATAACGTTGACCATCATGGCCACCTTGGTGACATCGCCGCCTGCGAAGAGCGTGAAGAAACGTCCCAGCATCTGGAACAGCGGTGCCCCGGGCGGGTGACCCACTTGCAGTTTATAAGCCGTTGAGATGTACTCGCCGCAGTCCCACCAGCTCACGGTAGGCTCAAGCGTGAGGAAATACACGACGGTGGCGATGATGCCTGCCAGCCATCCTGTGATGTTGTTTAACCTTTTGAAAGTCATGATGATATAAAAACTATTTATTGATTTTTCGCTTTAAAATGGTCTTAGCCAAACGGCAAAAATAGGGATTTTTTGCTTTGCTCCCCTCCGAAAAACACCAAAAACGGGGTTTGTAGTATAGTAAAGCAACTTTTTTCGAAAAAAATCCACAAAAACGCTTGCGCGTAATGAAATTAGTTGTACTTTTGCAGCCGCATTCGGAAACGAATGATGTCGAGTGGTGTAATGGCAGCACTGCAGATTTTGGTTCTGCCTGTCAAGGTTCGAATCCTTGCTCGACAACTTGAGGTGGAAGAAAAGACCTGCTACTTTGAGTAACAGGTTTTTTTATTGTGAATTTCAGCGGTCCCTGAGCCCTGAGTTTGTCGAAGGGTCGAAGGGCCGCCTTAAATACTGAAGATTAAAATGATAACAAAAGAACAAGTTGCAATCCTTTGCGAAGAGGCCCTCGCCGACACCGATCGTTTCCTCGTGGATGTGAAGGTGAAGCCCAACAACGTCATCGAGGTCTATGTGGATTCCGACACGGCCGTCAACATCGACCACTGCGCCGAGCTGAGCCGTTTCATCGAAGGCCGCCTCGACCGTGACGTGGAAGACTATGAGTTGAGCGTGCTCTCATGGGGCCTCTCTGGCGCCTTGAAGATGGACCGCCAACTGCGGAAGTATGTGGGGCAGGACGTGGAGGTGAAGACGAAGGAGACGGGTAAGATGCAAGGCAAACTCGTCGGCTTCGACGCCGAGAGGATAGAGTTCGCTCCGGCTCCCAAGAAAGCCTCTAAGAAGAAACCCGTCGAAGAGCCTGTCAACCTGTTCTTCGAACGCAAGAAGGTGGAAGTGAAACCCGCCATTATATTTTAATTCCATTATATAGCAATCTTGATATAGCAATCTTGAAATTTTGAAATCTTGAAATAATCAAAACAAATCATACAATAATGGACAACTACAAATTAGTGGAAACTTTCTCTGAATTCAAGGAGTTCAAGAACATCGACCGTGAGGCCATGATGCGCATCATTGAGGATGTGTTCCGTGGCATGCTGAACAAGAAGTTCGACACCGACACCACCGACTTCATCGACATCATCGTGAACGTCGACAAGGGCGACTTCGAGATCTATCACAACCGCACTGTGGTGGAGGACGACGAGCTGACCGACCCGCTGCGCGAGATCAAGCTGTCGGACGCCATCAAGATCGAGCCTGACTTCGAGGTGGGTGAAGAGGTGAACGAGGAGCTCCGCATCGAGAGCTTCGGCCGCCGCGACATCCTCGCCCTGCGCCAGAACCTCCAGACCAAGGTGTCGGAGTATGAGAAGGAGAACATCTTCCAGAAGTACAAGGACAAGGTGGGTGAGATCATCACCGCCGAGGTGGCCCATGTGTGGAAGCGCGAGATCGTCGTCATCGACGACGAGGGCATCGAGCTGATCATGCCCAAGATGGAGCAGATCCCGAGCGACATCTACAAGAAGGGCGACACCATCCGCGCCATCGTGAAGAGCGTCGAGAGCGTCAACGGCTCGCCCGTTGTCACCCTGTCGCGTACCTCCGAGGTCTTCCTGCAGCGTCTGCTCGAAGCCGAGGTGCCCGAGATTTACGACGGCCTCATCACCATCAAGAAGATCGTCCGTGAACCCGGTCAGCGCGCCAAGGTGGCCGTTGAGTCGTACGACGACCGCATCGACCCCGTCGGCGCCTGCGTCGGTATGAAGGGTACCCGCATCCACGGTATCGTCCGCGAGCTGCGTAACGAGAACATCGACATCATCAACTGGACGACGAACCCCATCCTGTTCATCACCCGCGCCCTCAGCCCGGCTAAGATTACCAATATCGTGCTGAGCGACGATAACACGATGGCCAACGTGTATATGGAGAACGACCAGATCAGCCTCGCCATCGGTAAGGGTGGCTACAACATCAAGCTGGCTGGCAAGCTGACTGGTTATGAGATTGACGTCTACCGCAACAGCGAGGCCAACAGCGCCGAGGAAGACGTCGACCTGCAAGAGTTCGCCGACGAGATCGACCAGTGGGTCATCGACGCCCTCATCAAGATGGGCTGCGACACCGCCAAGGACGTCCTCAAATACACGCCCGAAGACGTGGCGTCGCGCGCTGACCTCGAAATCGAGACTGTCAAGGATGTGTTCCGCATCCTCCAGGCTGAATTTGAACAAGAAGCCGAATAAGCAATTGCAATAACCAACAAAACGAGAAACAAAGAAGAAGCTATGTCCGAAGAAACTAATTTTACGATTCGATTGTCGAAAGCGGCAAAAGAATTCAACGTGGGAAAGGACACCATCGTGGAGTTCCTCGCCAAGAAGGGCTTCAAGGTGGATCCTTCACCCAATACAAAGCTCACGGCAGAGATGTATGCCCTGCTCGTGAAGGAATATCAGGGCGAGAAGGAAGTGAAGAACGAGGCCATGAAATTGGGCAACCTCTCTTATAAAGGTGGTAGTGTTTCCGTTGATTCGGCATTGCAATCGGCAAAACCCGTCGAAGAGGATGAACATGAAGAGGTGATCATCCGGACAACCACAATATCGTCGCCTGCCAAGAAGGCCTCCAAGCCTGCTGCGGCCGAGCCCAAGAAGGAAGAGAAGACCGAAGAGGTCAAGGTGGAAGCTCCCAAGGAGGTTCCCGCTCCCGAGAAGACTGAGCCCAAGGCAGAGGAGAAGACCGAAACCTCCGATAGCCCGCTGAAAATCCTAGGCAAGATCGACCTTGAACCCAAACCTAAGAAAAAGAAGGAGCAGAAGGTCGAGAAGGAACCCTCCAAACCGCAGGAAAAGCAGCAAGAGGCTCCCAAGGAGGAACAACCTGTCGAGCCGAAGCAGGAGCAACCCAAGGAGGAACAGCCCGCTACGATGGAGGAGAAACCCGCTGTCGAGCCAAGGGTTGTCAAATTGGAAGCGCCCAAGTTGACGGGTCCTACCGTCTTGGGTACCATGGAACTGCCGGTGAACGAATCGAAGAAGAAAAAACGCAAGCGCATCGGCGGTAAGCCCGAGGGCTCCTCGGAGAATCCCACGGGACCCGCTGTGAACGCTGGCGGTAAGAAACAGGAAGGCGGCAAGCCTGGCAAGGGCCAGAAACCCGGCGAACAAGGCGGCAAGAAAGGCCCGAAGGACAGCCCGAGACCTGGCAAGAAAGACAAGAGGTCGAAGCGTGAGGAGAAGCCCGAGCTGAGCGAAGAGGAGGTCTCGAAGCAGATCAAGGAGACGCTGGCTCGTCTGGCCCCCATGGGTAAATCGAAGACCTCGAAGCACCGTCGCGAGAAGCGTCAGCAGGTGGCTGGCTCGATGATGGAGGAGATGATGCGCCAGGAAGAGGACAAGAAGGTGCTGAAGGTGACCGAGTTCGTCACCGCCAACGAATTGGCGACGATGATGAACGTGCCTGTGGTGAAAGTCATCGGCACCTGCATGAGCCTCGGTATGCCTGTCTCCATCAACCAGCGTCTCGACGCTGAAGCCCTGACCGTCGTGGCCGAGGAGTTCGGCTTCCAAGTCGACTTCGTCAGCGCCGACGTGCAAGAGGCCATCGCCGAGACCGAAGAGGTCGACCGTGAGGAGGACTTGGTGCCCCGTTCGCCCGTCGTTACCGTCATGGGTCACGTCGACCACGGTAAGACCAAGCTCTTGGACTATATCCGTAACACCAACGTGGTGGCCGGTGAGGCGGGTGGCATCACCCAGCACATCGGCGCCTATGAGGTGACCACCGAGAGCGGCAAGAAGATCACTTTCTTGGATACGCCTGGCCACGAGGCCTTCACGGCTATGCGTGCCCGTGGTGCCAAGATCACTGACGTCGCCATCATCGTCATCGCTACCGATGACAGCGTGATGCCGCAGACCGTCGAGGCCATCAACCACGCACAGGCCGCTGGCGTGCCTATCGTCTTCGCTCTGAACAAGATCGATAAGCCCACCGCCAACCCCGACAAGATCCGTGAGCAGCTGGCCAACATGAACATCCTCGTTGAGAGCTGGGGCGGTAAGTACCAAGACCAGGAGATCGCCGCCAAGATCGGTCTCAACGTCGACGCACTGCTCGAGAAGGTGTTGCTTGAGGCCGAGTTCCTCGACCTGAAGGCCAACCCCAACCGTTTGGCCAAGGGCACCGTCATTGAGTCCGCCTTGGACAAAGGCCGTGGCTATGTGGCCAAGATTCTGGTGCAGAACGGCACTTTGAAGATTGGTGACATGGTGCTGGCTGGCACCACCTATGGTAAGGTGAAGGCCATGTTCGACGACCACAACCGTCCCGTCAAGGAGGCTGGTCCGTCGACGCCTGTCCTGCTGTTAGGTCTGAACGGTGCTCCCATGCCTGGCGACGCCTTCAACGTGATGGTCGACGAGCGCGAGGTGAAAGCCATCGCCAACCGTCGTGAGCAGCTGCAGCGTGAGCAGACCCGCCGTACCAGCCCGCACATCACTTTGGACGAGATCGGCCGCCGTATCGCCATTGGCGACTTCAAGGAATTGAACATCATCGTCAAGGCCGACGTGGATGGTTCTGTCGAGGCTCTGTCCGACAGCTTGCTGAAGCTCTCCACCGAGGAGGTGCAGGTCAACGTCATCCACAAGTCGGTGGGTGCCATCAGCGAGTCGGACGTCATGCTGGCTTCGGCCTCCAACGCCGTCATCGTGGGCTTCAACGTGCGTCCTACCGCGCAAGCGCGTAAGATGGCCGAGAACGAGAAGATCGACATCCGTCTCTACTCCATCATCTACACCGCCATCGAAGAGATCAAAGCAGCTATCGAAGGTATGTTGGCTCCCGATATTGAGGAGGTGGTCACCTGCAACCTCGAGATCCGCGAGACCTTCAAGATCAGCAAGGTCGGCACCATCGCCGGTTGTATGGTTTTGGACGGCAAGATCACCCGCAACACCAAGATTCGTGTCATCCGCGACGGCATCGTCATCTACACGGGCATGCTCGGTTCCTTGAAGCGTTACAAGGACGACGTCAAGGAAGTCAGTGCTGGCATGGACTGTGGCTTGAACATCGAGAACTTCAACGACATCAAGGTCGGCGACATCATCGAGGGCTACACCGAGAAGGAAGTCGCAAGGAAACTGTAAGCGAAGTTCAAGTATTGAAATAAAGGCGATTCAAACGAATCGCCTTTTTTATTCTTTTCTCAATTCACACAACCCGTCCCTGTTGCCGACCACAAAGGCCACGGGTGGATTGTTGCCTTGCACGAGTTCAGATAGGTAGAGCGGCTCGCCGAGGATGAAGAGGCTGGCAAGGAAGGTGTTGCCTACTTTCAGTTTGGAGTTTTCGGCCGCTTCCACGATGAATTTCATGTCGCCGAGATAACGGAAGGTGCAGCGGCGGTCGGGCTTCCAGGAGACGAACACGCGGTCGCCTACGTTCAGATCCTCTGCCTTGATGTGTGGTGACGTCACGGGGTCGGAGTTGCTCTCTTGCCCGATATCCTTGGTAAAGCCCTCCCAGTTGTCGTAGCCGAGGAAGTTGGAGAGGATGTCGAGCGTGCTGTTGCGCGTCTCGTCGGCGCCGTCGATGTAGCCCCAAAGCCGTTTCAGTGTGGTGGGGCTGATGGTCTGACGCGTGCGCTCCCACACGGCCCCCACGAGGAAGATGAAGTCGTTGGGCGTGCGCATCTTGCGTTTCAGGTTGTCCTCGATGCGCTTTTTAAGTTCCGATATTTCTGGACTAGTCTTTTGCATAGATGATTGAAAACACAAAGAAACGAACTTTTTTTGAAATGGATTTGGTCCTTATTGGTCCTTTTCGTTTTTTGATGCATAAAAACCGTATTTTTGCAGAAAAAACAAGGCGATGACCGACGATAGCACATCTGGCATCATTGCGGGACAGTTCATCGGTGGCGAAGAGCTGCGGCCGACCTACGAGAAGGTGGAGAGCCGTGGCTTCAACCAGTTGGTGAAGGTGAAGCGGCAGGGGAGGTGGTTCATGCTGAAGGGCCTGAAGCCCGAATTCCATAAGCAGACCGTCTATCTCGAGTTGCTGAAGAAGGAATACGAGCTGATGGTGCAACTCGACCATCCCAACATCGTGAAGGCTTACGCCAAGGAGGAGAACGAGGAGGTCGGTCCTTGTATCGTCATGGAGTACATCGACGGTGTGACGCTCGACCAGTTCCTTGAGGGCAATCCCTCTCGCCAAGTCCGGCGCAAAGTGCTGGACCAGTTGGTGGACGCCTTGGCCTACGTGCACAGCAAGCAGATCCTGCACCGCGATCTCAAGCCGAGCAACGTCCTCGTCACCCGCAACGGCAACAACGTGAAGATCATCGACTTCGGTCTCTCCGATGCCGACGACTACGCCATCCTGAAACAATCTGCTGGCACCTTGAAATACATGGCACCGGAGCAACAGGAACATGGCGCGGCTATCGACAGTCGTATTGACCAATATGCCTTTGGGCTGTTGCTGCGCAAGGTCTTCCCACGTCGTTACAGCCACATCGCGGCCAAATGTACCCGAGAGGATCCTGAAAAGCGTTATCCCGACATGGAAGCGGTACGCAAGGGCTTGGAACACAGCGACAATTGGAGAAAACAACTGCCCTTGCTGGCACTTGTGGCATTGATGATTCCGCTGTTTTTCTATGCTATTAGGCCGACTTCGTCCACCGAGACGAAAGAAATGATACCTGATGGCATTTCAGAGGATCAACAAAAACAACTTGAGGAAGCTTGGTGGACGATGAATACGATGGTGCATCCTATCAGCATTGAAGCCCAGAAAGGCAAAGAGTATCAGGAAATACTGCAGGCAAGATTGTCTAATACCTTGGTCGAAATGAAGGCGATATGCCAGGAGATGAGTCGCCTTTATCCTAGCAACAGCCCTGAATGGCTGACTTTCGTGACTTTGACGACCAACAGTCAACAGGAGCATTGGAAAGACATAGTCGAGCAAATCAATGGCAACTGCAGGTCCTTCAGGGAAGACTTTCGAAAAGGACTGTTGAGCCAGGCGGCGTATGACAGTTTGGAATGGCTGGTCACACCAACGGTAATGACCTTGCCGGTGACAGATGTTACTGCAACCACGGCGGTAGGCGGCATTGGCACTCAAGGAAAGGACTATCGTGGTGGCGTGGAATATGGACTTTGCTGGGGAATGCTTCACAATCCTACCGTCGCAGGCCATCATATAGGCTTCAACCGATTGACCGACAGCATCGCCATAAGCGGGTTGGCGCCCGACGCCACCTATTTCGTCAGGGCGTATGTTTCGAGTAGTGCCGGCATCACTTACGGCAGCGAGATGGCTTTCACCACTTTGCCGGATGAAGCGGAGACACCGTTGGCAGAGGGCGCTTTGCCGGAACTGTTCTCGGTTGCCGAAGGCCGGCAGGTGCTTTTCTCGAACGGCAATCTGCAATATCAAGCCTCCACGAGCACTTGGCGCTTTGCGGAACATCAGTATGACTTTATCGGGAAGGACAACGAGAAGATTTCGAAGACTTATAGCGGCTGGATCGATTTGTTCGGCTGGGCGACGAGCGGCTACGATCATGGCGCCGTGAATTGGCAGCCGTGGAGTGGCAACAAGGACACACAGAGCAACGCCTTGCATTATGCATACGGGAAAGCGACTTGCCATTTGTATAACGTGGACGGTCGTGCCGATTGGGGTTACAATGCCATCTCGAACGGAGACAACAGGGAGAACCAATGGCGTACGCCAAGCAAGGAGGAATGGGTGTATTTGCTCTTCGTGCGCAACACCTCCTCGGGCGTTCGTTTTGCGAAAGCCTGCGTTGATGGCGTCGACGGATTGCTCTTGCTGCCCGACAACTGGAAAGTGGTCGCCTATAACCTGAACTCTGTCAACGACGGCAGCGTTGATTACAAGACCAACGCCATCACCCTCGCCGACTGGCAACGGGTCGTTGAGCCTGCTGGAGCAGTGTTTCTTCCTGCTGCGGGTGCGCGCACCATCGACGGAGTTTATGAGGATTCAGCGTATTACCATTCATCGAGTGCGGGTGTCGGAGATGCCTTCTGGATGGCCTTTGGCAAAGGTAGTGTCTTCATTAATTGCAACGGCCACCGTGGCGACGGCCTCGCGGTGCGTCTGGTGCGGGATGTGGAGTAAGATTGAACCTTTTAGTTTTTTAATAGAGGAAACCGAAAGCCCAAAGGGGGATCTTTCTCAAGAAGGCTGATTCAATACCGTCGGCTGCCACGTATGCATTGGGTTGTCCGGCAATCTGGCTGAAGTCTTTATCCTGTCCACCCACCTCTACAATAATGTCGCCATCTATTCTGAAGTCTCCTTTCTTATAATAACCGGCATATTCCACCACATGTCCTGCCGAGGCCAGTTGGTTGGCAAAAAACGTCTCGCGAACGGTTCCTATCTCTGGCATCTCTTGGCTGAGTGTATAGAGTAGATTGGTGTTGTCGAGATACATTTTATCGGGTTTTTGCAAATCAGTGACATTCTTCAGGTCGGTGAACAGGCGGCGAATCAAGCGGGATTCATCCAAGTGTGTAAGGTACTTGAGCGTAGACAGCCGACTGATTCCCGAGGCTTTCGATAGTTTTGCAATATCCACCTCATAAGGCACCATTTGGGAGATGATATGCAGCAATGCTTTTACTTGACGGGTGTAACCCACGTCTAGGTTGCGATATTTAGTCAGTTCTACGTCAATGATGTAGTTTATGGTGTTTTCCAACTTATCATAATACTCTTGCTTTTGCTCAAAATAGAAAGGATAGTAGCCGAATTGCAGATAACGCCCGAAGTGTTCCAATGGGTGACACTTGGATATTACTTGGATGCAGAATTCTGTTGGTTTTTCCAACAACTGCTTTAATGATATAGGGCTGATGTCAAGTCCAGTGTCTAGATGGAGGAACTCGCGAAATGACAATCCTGGCATGTCGTATGGCATCAAACGTCGTGATAGATCGGCTTGCCCGTCATTGATTTGGATAAGAGACGATCCGCTAAGAACGATATTCAATTCACGATAGAGGTCGTAAATTTCCTTGATTTCACGACTCCATCCTGGATACTTGTGCACCTCGTCGATGAAAAGCCATTTTCCTCCCATCTTTACAAAGTTGTCTGCCAAATCGAGCAAAGAATGTGCGGTAAAATAGTTTGTGTCAGCCGAACAATAGAGCACATGTCGGTCGCCGGCAGCAAAATTCTGCTTGATGTATTGCTGCATCAGTGTCGACTTGCCCACGCCTTTGGAACCTCTAATTACAATGAGACGTGACCTCCAGTTTACCCGTTGCATGTAGTCGCGGATATAATCCATCGGAACAGTTGAAAGATAAGCATCATGACGTTTAAACAGACTATCCATATCCTTTCGTTTTTAAAATCATTGTTATCGTTAATGAACATATTTTGATCATGTTCGTTAATCATGATAAACGTTTCTGTAATAAATGTGTTAATCATGATGAACATCTTATCGACTGCAAAAATAAGCAAATTTCCAGATTCTCAAAGATTATTTCGGCTATTTATTCCAAAATCTCACATTTTAATATGCCCATATCTTCCATTTCCTAATAGTTTTCCCGCTGTCCCGTGTCTCGTGTTCCGTAGTCCCGCGTCTCGTGTCCCGTGTCCCGCAGTCCTGCGTCTAACTCCCTGAAAACCAACCCAAAACAACAAGAACCAACAAGGACCAGCGCATATGGGATTTTTTTTATTTTCTTTGCGACGTTTTCTGGAAAAAATATTCAAAACACAGTAATACTATGACGAATTCTTTACAATTCAACAGACGATTTATGCTGCTTCTTTTTGCTCTGCTCTTGGGGATGGGAACGGCATGGGCCTACAGTTTTTCCGCTGTGAGTTCCACAGGGCAGACACTGTATTACACGATTACCGATTCCAACAACCATTATGTCTCGGTGGTTGCCCCTGGAGGAAACACTTCTTCAGGATGGAACAACTACACCAAACCGACGGGTGTAGTGGACATCCCGACAACCGTTGTGTCGGGCAGTGTCACTTATACGGTTACATCCATCGGGAACTATGCCTTCTACGGTTGTAGCGAATTGACTGAAGTGACCATCCCCGAAGGAATAACGACCATTGGCGGCAATGCGTTCTGGAATTGTCCAGGTATCGAAACAGTGCATTTCAATGCAACTAATTGCACTTCTATGGTCACAAGTAATGTTTATTCTGTGTTCAACAGCAGTACATCAAGTTCTAGCAAGTCGAACATAAAGACGATTACTATTGGTGATAATGTGACCCGCATTCCTGATTATGCTTTCAGAAATGCACAAGATTTGCATGGATCGTTGAGTGTACCTGCCTCAGTGGTGTCCATCGGAAACTATGCTTTTTATAATTGTGTTTCGTTGAATTTCCTTAATCTGGAACAAGGTTTGGTCACCATTGGTAATAAAGCATTCTATTATTGTCAAGTCCTCGAAGGACGCTTTCAACAACCTCGTGGTTTGTATATTCCACATTCTGTGACTACTGTTGGCGAATATGCCTTTTTCCATTGCGTTACGCTACCCCGTTTACGCATTGGGCGAGGCGTAACCTCTATTGGCGGTCATGCTTTTTGGGAATGCAGTTCCTTGCATTTTGTGATATTTGATGCAATGAACTGCACGAGTATGCAGACTTCCGACGGGGGCAATACCTATTCCGTGTTTGGGCAACTTCATACGGCTTCAAGCAACTATCCTCCCATTGATACGCTGTCCATTGGTTTAGACGTAACGAGAATTCCCGACTATGCTTTCAGTGAATGCTCTAGGATCACGAAAAACTACATCGCAGAGAATAATATTGTTAATAATCTCACTCTTCCCAATAACCTGACATATATTGGTGACCATGCCTTCAATTGGTGTAGCGGTTATTCCGGTTCATTGACAGTTACCAATGCTGTAACTTCAATCGGAAACTATGCGTTCAATAATTGCAGTGGTTTTTCTTCTCTTGGCATTGGCAGTTCCGTTGCCACCATCGGAAACTATGCATTCAATGAATGTACCGGGATTTCGGGTGCGGTGACAGTTCCCAATGCCACCACCACCATCGGCGACTATGCTTTTTATCATTGCAGCAGTATTTCAACGCTGACTTTAGGCACTGGCGTGGCAACCATAGGTGACTATGCTTTTTGGTATTGTCCCTCCTTGGCCACAGTCCATTTCAACCCAACGAACTGCACGGAGATGTACACATTAAAAAACTCAAATTATTACTCCGTATTTAATGTGAGCACTTCAGTTTCAGGTGCCACCCCTATCGTCACCTTGACCATTGGCAGCAATGTGACACGCATTCCAGATTACGCCTTCAGGAACAGCACCAACATGACCAGCACCATTACCATCCCGAATGCGACCACCTACGTCGGGCAATACTCTTTCTATGGCGCCAGGAGTGCGGAACTGACCATCGGAACAGGTGTTGCAACTATCGGTGGCTATGCTTTCTGGTACTGCCCCAATTTGGCCACAGTGCATTTCAATGCGACGAACTGTACTCAGATGTATACTGCCAATACTACTAGTAGTAGCGAATACTCCTCGGTTTTTAGGAAGACCAGTACTAATAACAACCCTAATACCACGGCAATTGTCACGCTGACCATCGGCAGCAATGTGACACGCATTCCCAATTATGCGTTTAGGCGCAGTAGCGAAATGACCAGCAGTGTAAGCATTCCGGATGCTTGTACTTATTTGGGAAGTTATTCTTTCGCCAACAGTAGCGGACACGATATATTCACTGGAAAAAATGTGACAGTGATACAAGATCACACCTTTTACGACAGCCCGGGCTTCGATGGATCCATCACCTTGGGAGGGTGGGTGACTGCAATTAATGAGTATGCCTTTTATAATTGCAGCGGTTTGAATGGCGGACTTGTTTTCCCTGAGACTCTTGTCACAATCGGCAATTATTCGTTTTATTCTTGCAACGGATTGACGGGCAATCTTGTTTTCCCCGATGCCTTAACATCGATAGGATCTTCTGCATTTTATGATTGTCATGGCTTTGATGGTGATTTGGTCATCCCTAATGCAGTGACCACTTTGGGGACCAATGCATTCCAAAATTGTACGGGTTTTGACGGCTCGTTGGTCTTGGGGGCTGGGTTAACGTCGGTAAGCAATTACACCTTTGATGGCTGCAACGGTTTTACCGGTGCGTTGATTCTGGGTGTTAACATAGAAAGTATCGGAAACTATTCGTTCCAAAACTGCTCCGGTTTTACCAGCATCATTACAACACACACACCTGCCTTTCCTGCTTCGAGTAATTCTTTCAACTCCATGAATTTCAGCATCCCTTGTTATACTCCATACGGAGAAAAGCTGAATTACCAAAGTAAAACTGGTTGGAGCAACTTCTCCAACTTTGTTAACCAATGCCTGTTTGTGGGATATACTAACAACTTGTGGTCCACTGCAGGCAATTGGTCAGGCTCCTTGCCTACATCGACGGATGTGGTTTGCATCAATGAAGCCAGTTGCCAATTGAATATTGATGCGCAGGTCCGTTATCTGTATGTGATGAATATCAACCAAACCCTTACCGTGAATAGCGGCAAGTCCTTGAACACCACCTATGGCGTTGGCACCTTGCAGCCCTCACAACTTGTCGTTGAGGACGGCGGCTCGCTCTATAACCCCATCAGCAACGCATACGGAACAATCAAGAAAAATATCACGGCCTACTCGGGCAGCTCAGGATGGTACACGTTGTCAACACCTATCCATAGCGGTACGGCGACCAGTTTCTTCTCCTCGGGCACCTACGACTTGTATTATTATGACGAGCCAACCCATTATTGGAGAAACAAAAAGAAGTCTTCCAACAACTTCACGAAACTCCAACCTGCCCAAGGCTGCCTTTATGCCCACAGTACGGCGCAGACCTTAGAGTTTGCTGGAGAGATCAACGCCTCCAACAAAGAGTTTGAAGTACCTATCACGCATGATGGTCTCTCTTTGGCGGGCTACAACCTCATAGGCAACCCCTATACCCACAACCTCAACATCAGTGATGTGAAGATCAACGGTGTGGCACAGTCGTCCTACTATAAGATTGTAAACGGCAGCAACCTTGTCGCCTACACCAGCAACGACCCCATTGGCCCTTGCGAAAGCTTCATGGTGGTCGCCCCCAACGCGGGAACGCTGACGTTCACTCACTCACGTGAAAGGAGTGTGGAGCCCATGCTGCGCTTCGTCTTGAGCCAAGGCGGTGCCGATAACGAAATTATTGAAGAAGACCGCGCCTATCTCAGGATGGAGCAGGGCGAGAGTCTTGAAAAAATGACACTCCCAGGCGCACAAAGCCTGCTCTATTTCAAGCAAGACGATGGCTGCTATGCCGTGGCCAACAGCGAAAATCGCAGCGAGGCCGCACTGCTATGCCTCGAGGTGTACAATTCTGGCAACTATACGATTGAAGCCGAACTGCTTAATACGGCTTCAGAATATCTCCACCTTATTGATATGGAGACAGGCGACGACATCGACCTTCTGGCCACGCCGCGCTATAGTTTCGAGGCCGTCCCCTCCGCCAACCCATGTCGCTTCGCCTTGACATTCACCCCCAATGCCAGTCTGCCCGAACAGATAGGTGGCGACCGTGGCCGAGGTTTCCAGCTCCCCTCACACAACTCCGGCATCGACCAGAATGCCTATTTGGGTGAAAACTGCACCATCACCGTCACGGCTAACCCGACTAATGGCGGCACTGTCACGGGTGGTGGCACCTATGAACAAGGACAGCAGTGCACCATAACTGCCACAGCTAACACGGGCTATTCCTTCTCCAAGTGGACGAGGAACGGCACACAAGTGTCGACCAATGCTTCTTATACCTTCACAGTAACCGCTTCGGCCAACTATGTGGCGGTGTTCACGCCCAACAGCTATACCATCACCGCCACGGCCAACCCGACGGCAGGCGGCACGGTGAGTGGCGCTGGCACATATAACTATAACACCAACTGCACGTTGACGGCTACACCGGCTACAGGATATTCGTTCTTAAAGTGGACGAAGAATGGTTCGCAGGTGTCAACCAACGCCACTTATACCTTTACGGTAACGGGCAACGCTTCCTATGTCGCTGTGTTTACACCCCAATACACCATTTCTGCATCGGCCAACCCTACTGCTGGCGGCACTGTGACAGGAGCAGGCGCCTACAGCCAAGGTGCTAGTTGCACGCTGACGGCCACAGCTGCAGCAGGCTATACCTTCACCAACTGGACCGAAAACGGCAACGTGGTCTCGACGAATGCCAGTTACGCCTTTACCGTTACGAGCAACCGGACTTTGGTGGCTAATTTCACGGCACAGACCTACACCATTACAACCACGACCAATCCGGCTGGGATCGGTTCCACTACAGGTGGTGGCACTTTCAATTATGGTGCTACCTGTACGTTACACGCATATTATCCACAAGGCTATTCTTTTGTTAATTGGACGAAGAACGGAACCCAAGTGTCCACAGAGGCCACCTATACCTTCACCGTGACAGAATCGGCCAACTATGTGGCCAACTTCACGCTGAATACCTACACCATCACCGTCACGGCCAACCCGACTGCAGGCGGTACCATTTCAGGAACAGGTACATACGAGCATGGCTCGACGTGCACGCTGACGGCTGCAGCCGCTGCAGGCTATAGCTTCACCAACTGGACCGAAAACGGCAACGTGGTTTCATCGAATGCCAGTTATGCCTTTACCGTTACGAGCAACCGGACTCTGGTGGCTAATTTCACGGCACAGACCTACACCATTACAACTACGACAAATCCGGCTGGAATCGGTTCGGTTACAGGTGGTGGCACTTTCAATTATGGTGCTACGTGTACGTTACGTGCCTATAGCGCCACAGGTTACTCCTTCGTCAATTGGACAAAGAATGGAACGGTGGTATCTACCAGTTCGACCTTCTCATTCACGGTGACCGCGTCAGGAGACTATGTAGCTAACTATAACATCAACACCTACGACGTTACTGTTTCGGCTAGTCCTGCAAATGGCGGTTCAGTGTCGGGAGGCGGCACTTATAACTATGGGACTTCTTGTACACTAACGGCCACGCCTGCCGAGGGTTATGTCTTTTCAAAATGGACCCGAAACGGATACATGATGTCGACAAATCCAACTTATACTTTTACAGTGACCGGTTCAGATTCTTATGTTGCCGTATTCACCGATGGCACTTATGAGATTGCTGTTACGGCCAGTCCCTCGATTGGTGGAACGGTAACAGGCACGGGTACCTATGGATACGGCGTCAGTTGCACACTGACCGCCTTCCCCAACACAGATTTTGTCTTTGACAACTGGACCGAGAATGGCACGGTGGTGTCGTCTGATGCCTCCTACACTTTCACGGTGACGAGTTCGCGCATGCTTACTGCCAATTTCACTTCCACTGGGGCTCAACATACCCGCGAGATGGCCGCTGGTTGGAACTGGTGGTCGACCTATATAGACCTGTCGTCCATTGATGGACTGACAATGCTAGAGGAAGCGCTTGGCAACCAAGGATTGTCGATTGTGTCGCAGAACAACTCTATACAGAATTACTATCCTACCTTGGGATACAACTACTGGTTCGGGTCGTTGCAGAGCCTCCAAAACGAAAGCGGATATAAGGTGAATGCTTCTGCCGCCTGCAATGTCACTATGTCAGGAAGCATTGCCGATCCAAGTGCTCATCCAATTACGATTCAACCCAATTGGAATTGGATTGGCTATCCCTCTTCAATCCAGCAGTCACTGGTTACGGCCTTGGCCAACTACACGCCTTCTGCCAACGATGTGATTAAGAACCAGAACTCGAGCGCCACTTACTATGATGGTTATGGCTGGTTCCCTGAGACTTTCGTCCTCGCTCCAGGTCAGTGCTATATGTATAAGTCCACGGCCAGTGTTTCGAAGACGATGACCTTCGTCAATGGCAGGGCGGTTGAAGCCATACAAGAAGTTCAGCGCCATTGGAACAACGACACGCATGCCTATGCCGACAACTTGAGCATGATTGCCGTGGTGCTTCTCAATGGCGAGGAACAGCGCACTGACGAGTTGGAGTTGGGCGCCTTTGTGGAAGGTGAGTGCCGCGGTAGCGCAGTGCTGCGCCATTTTGAGCCCACAGACCGCTGGTACGCGGTACTGACGGTGACGGGCGAGGAAAGCGAACAGTTCAGTTTTGGACTGATCGATCGCAATAATGGTGAAATTGTTAGAAACCACGACCTTGTCACATTCCATGCCAATGCCGTAGTGGGCAGCCTCGACCATCCGTATGTAGCGGCCTTTAACGGCACGACTGGGATGACTGAAACGACCTTGGGTCAGATGTGCTTGTATCCCAACCCAATCGAACGCAATGCGACTTTTGCCTTGGAGATTCCCGAGAACGAGTTGGTTGAACAAGTGATGGCTATCAATGCGTTGGGCGAGATTGTTTGGCGCAAGACAGGTAGCATTGTCCCCACCAAATTGCCTGGACTTGCTGCCGCCGGAGTCTACACTTTGAAGGTCGTCTGTCGTTCGGGCAATACTTACACGGGCCGTTTGATTGTGAAATAAAGAATAGATTAGATGAACAAACAATAACAATACCTAAAATATGAAAACACAACAAATGAAAAAAAGATGGGTTGTCCTCCTCCTTTCCTTTTTTATGGGCGTGAGTACGGCTTGGGCGCATGACTTTTCCGCCACGTGCAGTTCTGGGCAAACGCTGTATTACACCATTACCGACTCCAACAACCACTATGTTTCGGTGGTTGCCCCTGGAGGAAACAACAGTTCGGGATGGAACAACTACACCAAACCGACGGGTGCAATGGAAATCCCTGCAACCGTTGTTTCGGGAAGTGTTACTTATACTGTAACGATCATCGAAAACTATGCATTCTATGGTTGTAGCGGGTTGACTTCAGTGACCATTCCGAATACCGTAACAACTATTGGAGACTCGGCTTTCGTTGAATGCACCAGTTTGAACTCGTTTAATATTCCCTCTTCCGTCACTGAGATTGGTTCTGATCCTTTCTGGCATACGGCATGGGAAAACAATCAACCTGAGGGTATAGTGTTGTACAAAGACAATTGCTGCCTTGGATTTACATGGCCTCGGCCGTCGGGAGATTTGAACTTTGCCCAGGGAACGAGATTGATTTGTAGTGAAGCTTTCTATGGCAACTATGGATTGACCTCGGTGACCATTCCAGGTTCCGTGACGTCAATTGGCGGGAGTGCGTTTGAAAATTGCACGGGTTTGACGTCGGTGACTCTCGGCGAGGGTGTAACTTCAATTAATTCGCTCTCGTTTGCCGCTTGCACGGGTTTGATTTCGGTGAACATTCCAAATACCGTTACCTCGATAGGCAATGGTGCTTTCTATGGATGTAGCGAATTGACAGAAGTGACCATTTCGAATTCCGTCACCTCGATAGAAGAAAGTACTTTCTATGGATGCAGCGGTTTGACTTCTGTGACTATTCCGAATTCCGTTACCTCGATAGGCTCTGAAGCTTTTCAAGGTTGTAGCAGTTTGACTTCGGTGACTATCCCTAACTCCGTTACCTCGATAGGCTCTTATGCTTTTTATGGTTGTAGCGGTTTGACTTCGGTGACTATCGGCAATTCCGTGACTTTTATTGGCCCCGATGCGTTTTCTGGTTGCAGCGGTTTGACTTCGGTGACTATCGGCAATTCCGTGACTTACATTGGCGACTATGCGTTCTCTGGTTGCAACGGTTTGACTTCGTTTAATATTCCCTCTTCCGTCACTGAGATTGGATTTAGGGCTTTTTACGAGACGGGATGGTGTAACAGCCAGTCCGACGGGATCCTATACAAAGACGGTTGCCTTATAGGGTACAAGGGGAGCGCTCCCACTGGGGCTTTTAGCATTGATGATGGAACTCGAATAATTGCTGGAGGGGCATTGGCTGGTTGCCCAAACTTAACTTCGGTAACGATTCCTAATTCAGTGACTGCAATATGCAGGTCCGCATTCCTTGAAGATACTGCTTTGGCGGAAGTGTCCATGGGCAGCGGCGTGACTTTGATCGGTAAGACGGCGTTTTCCTCTACTGCATTGACAACATTTACTGTCCCGAATTCTGTTATTCGGATACGTGACAACGCTTTCTTCCATTGTACACAATTAGAATCAGTTACAATTGGCAACTCTGTGGTTTCTTTAGGAGAAAAATTATTCTCGAGTTGTTATGCCCTAAATACCATTACGGTTCTTGCCGAGACGCCTCCAGCCGTGATTTATAATCATGAGCAACAAGGGTTAGGCGTTTCTAGTTCGAATGTATTGATAGAAATACCCTGCGGTACGTTGTCGGCCTATCAAAATGCACCTGTATGGCGTTATTATAACCTAAGTGATCCCAATCGAGAGATTACGGCAACGGTCAGTCCGGCTGAAAGCGGTACGGTGTCAGGTGCTGGGAATCATTGCCTTGGTGAGACTTGCACGCTGGTGGCCACGGCTGCCGCGGGCTACACTTTCGCCAACTGGACCAAGGCGGGCATCATTGTCTCCACCAACGCTAATTATAGTTTCGAGGTCACTGAAGCAGGAGACTACACCGCCAACTTTGTCCCGGCCAACTACACCATCACTGCCACGGCCAATCCCGCCAACGGCGGCACGGTGAGTGGCGCAGGCACCTACAGCCACGGCGCCAGCTGCACGCTCACGGCTACCCCGGCCAACGGGTATGCCTTTGTGCAATGGACAGAGAACGGCACTGCGGTGTCCACTTCGCCCACCTACACCTTTGAAGTGACGGGCGCAAGAAACTTGACCGCCGTGTTCGAACAGAGCAACCATTGGTCGCCCATAGGCGGCACGCTATACAACATGACGGTGAACGGCTACATCACCATCAACGGGGTGGAGCAGACGGTGACCACCCTTGAGGTGGGCGCATTCTGCGGCAACGAATGTCGTGGCAGTTTCTGCGCAGCCTTCTTCCCCCCGACGCAACAATACATCGTCAGCCATACCATCGTCAGCAACGAGCAGAGCGGCGAGACCATCACCTTCCGCCTGTTTGACCAGGCCACGGGCCAGGAACTGACAAACCTTCAATGCATGAACGATGTCGAATTCGAGGCGGATGCCACCATCGGAACGATTGGTGACTGGTTTGTGTTCGCCTTCGGGCAGCAAGTGACCATCGCGGCCACGGCCAATCCGACGTCAGGCGGTACGGTGAGCGGCGCGGGCGACTATGCCATTGGTGCCAACTGCACGCTGACGGCAACCCCGTCTGAAGGTTACACTTTTACGAACTGGAAGAAGGGGAACACGGTGGTGAGCACCAGCGCCAATTATACATTTACAGTGACTGAAGCGGCCTCCTACACGGCCACCTTCACCTTGAACAGCTATGCCATCACGGCCACGGCCAACCCGACGACGGGTGGCACGGTGACAGGAGCAGGCACCTACAACCATGGCGCCAGCTGCACGCTGACGGCCACTCCGGCCGAAGGTTACACTTTTACGAACTGGAAGAAGGGGAACACGGTGGTGAGCACCAGCGCCAATTATACATTTACGGTGACTGAAGCGGCCTCCTACACTGCCACCTTCACCTTGAACAGCTACACCATCACGGCCACGGCCAACCCCACTGTAGGCGGCACGGTGAGTGGTGCGGGTACCTACAACCATGGCGCAAGCTGCACGCTGACGGCGACTTCGGCCGAAGGCTACACCTTCACGAACTGGAAGAAGGGCAACACGGTGGTAAGTACAAGCGCAACCTATACCTTCAATGTTACTGAAGCGGCTTCCTATACGGCCACCTTCACCTTGAACAGCTACACCATCACGGCCACGGCCAACCCCACTGTAGGCGGCACGGTGAGCGGTGCAGGCACCTACAACCATGGCGCGAGCTGCACACTGACGGCAACGCCCGCAACAGGTTACACTTTCACGAACTGGAAGAAGGGTAACACGGTGGTGAGCACCAGCACCAATTATACGTTTACGGTGACTGAAGCGGCCTCCTACACGGCCACCTTTACCTTGAACAGTTATGCCATTACGGCCACGGCCAATCCGACGTCAGGCGGCACGGTGAGTGGCGCGGGTACCTATAACCATGGAGATCAGGTGACCTTGACGGCCACTGCCAACGAGGGTTACACGTTCGTCGACTGGACCGAAAACGGCGTAGCGGTAACCACCGATGCCTCGTATAGTTTCATGGCAATAGGAGACAGGGATCTTGTGGCAAACTTCTCGGAAATGACATTTACCAACCACTGGACGACGATTACGGGTACTCAGTTCAACATGACGATGAGTGGCCTCATCTACATTGACGGTGCGGTCCAGGCATCCACAGCGCTTGAGATTGGTGCCTTCTGTGGCGACGAATGCCGAGGTAGTGCTAGAGCCCAATTCTTCCCACCCACTGGCGAATATGTTGTAAGCCTGACGGTGGTCAGCAACCTTCAGAGTGGCGAAAACATCACCTTCCGGCTTTATGACCACGTCACACAACAAGAGTTCCCCACAGAGTGCGTCAACAGCATCACTTTCGTTGCCAACTCCAGTCATGGTGAAATGGGCAACTGGTATCCCTATGCCTTCAACAATGCTGTGGCCATTACGGCCGTGGTGACACCCGAAGGTGCAGGTGTGGTGGAAGGCTTTGGCGATTATCTTCCTGGAACTTCCTGTACGCTGACGGCCACGGCCAACACTGGCTATGCTTTCCGTTCATGGAGCGTGGCTGGCGAAGTGGTCTCGACGGACAATCCATATACCTTCACGGTGAGTGGTGGGGTAGAGGTGACAGCCAACTTCGATTCGCAAGAGACCACGGCTCTGACGGAAGGCTGGACCTGGTGGTCCACCTCTATCGAGCTTTCGGGCATCGATGGCCTTACCATGTTAGAGGAGAGCCTGGGGCACAATGGGCTAGTGATCAAGGCTGCCAACAAGTTCGTGCAGAACTACTATCCGAGCCTGGGCTACGACTACTGGTTTGGCCAGTTGGGCTCCGATGACTTCACCAATGCGTCGAGCTACATGATACAGACCACGGCCGACTGTGAGGTGACGATGACGGGTACGTATGCCGACCCGTCGGACCATCCCATACAGCTGTATCCCAACTGGACATGGATTGGCTACCCTTGCGGTGTCCAACAGAGTGCGACATCCGCCTTCACGGGTTTCATCCCGACGGCCAATGACAAGGTGAAAGGTCAATATGCGTTTTCGACATATTACGACAATTACGGCTGGTTCCCCGAGTTCACGATGACACCCGGACAAGGCTATATGTACCAGTCGAATGCCTCCGACACCCGGACGCTGACCTTTGCCAATGGCAGCAAGGCAGATCCCATGCCCGCCAACCAGGAGAACCTCTACTGGAGGAGCAACGTGCATGCCTACGCCGACAATATGAATGTGATTGCCGTGGTGACCATCGAAGGCGAAGAGCAGGGCGGCGAAGGCCTTGAGTTGGGCGCCTTCGTCAATGGCGAGTGCCGCGGCAGCGTATTTTTAAAGCATTTCCCGCCCACCGACCGTTGGTATGCCATGCTGACGGTGACGGGCATGGACGGTGATAAGGTTGAGTTCGGCATCATGGACAGGGGGAGGGGTATGGCGAGCATGACCAGCGACAAGAGCCTCTTTTTCCAGTCCAATGCTGTCATTGGGGAGCTCGACGAGCCATGCACAATTAACTTCAGCACTATGGGCTGCGCCGAGAACAATCTCGAAAGCCCAATGCATATCTATCCCAATCCCATCCGCCGCAACGAGACGTTCCGCATCCTTGTTCCTTTAGGTGAAAAAGTAGCCGAGATGACAATCGTCAACACCTTGGGAACAGTTATTTGTCACAAGGTAGGTGCAATCGACAGTCTTGAAATGGAAGGCTTGCCCGTTGCTGGTGTTTACATGGTTAGGGTGGTAAGCGATTCGGGTAACGTATATTATGGGAAACTAATTGTGAGATAATCGGACAATAAAATGATAAGGCAGCAATAATAATAGACTACAATGAAAAAGCTTTTGTTGATAATGATATTCGTTTCGGCGTTGGGATTTTCCAATGCCCAACAGTCCAACCACTGGACGACCATCACAGGCACCCAGTACAACCTGACGATGAGTGGGGTCATTTATATCAATGACATTGCCCAGACATCTACAACACTTGAGATTGGAGCCTTCTGTGGCAACGAGTGCCGTGGCAGCGCACGGGCACAGTTCTTCCCGCCTACAGGCGACTATGTGATAAGCTTGACGGTGGTCAGCAACCAGCAGAGCGGCGAGACCATCACGTTCCACCTATACGACCACGGCACACAACAGGAGTTTCCCACCGAAAGTGTCAACAGTATTACATTTAACGCCAACGCTAATTTCGGAGAAATGGGAAATTGGTATCCATTCGCTTTTGTTGAAAGTGCGAACGAATACGAGATTACTGTCTTGGCCAATCCGTTGGCGGGTGGAACGGTCACGGGTGGCGGCACATACAGTCAAGGTGATGTTTGCACCCTGACAGCTACGGTCAACGATGACTATACTTTCGTCAATTGGACCAAGGAGGGGATAGAGGTGTCGGCCAGGGCCACATATAGCTTTACGGTAACAGAAACAGCGTCCTATACCGCTAATTTCATCGAAGCCTCAACAGCCAATCACTGGACGACCATCACAGGCACCCAGTACAATTTGACGATGAGCGGAGTCATTTCCATCGACGGGGTGCCTCAGACATCGACAGCACTTGAAATCGGAGCTTTTTGTGGCAACGAGTGCCGAGGTAGCGCACGTGCACAATTATTCCCACCCACAGGCGACTATGTTGTGAGTTTAACAGTGGTAAGCAATGAGGTGTCTGGTGAGACGATCGTTTTCCGACTCTTTGACCATAGGATTCAACAAGAGTTTCCTGACGAATGCGTCAACAGCATCACTTTCGAGGCCAATGCAAACTTCGGAGAGATAGGCAACTGGTATCCCTTTGCTTTTTATGAACAATCCAATCAGAACGTTCAACTCGCCCAAGGCTGGAACTGGTGGGCGCCTACAATGCAAATAAGCAGGGCTGATTTGCAGACGGCTCTTAATGGCAATCTGTTGAAGGTCGTGTCAGAAGGAGGCGAGTTTGTCAACGGCACGGATGCTCTTGTCCCTGGCCAGAAGTACCGCATCCAAACCTCGGCACAATGTGACTTTACGTTGAGTGGGATACGCCCCGCATCGGTCAGGGTCGACCTTGAGGAGGGTTACAACTGGTTCGGCTACACGGGCACCGCGCCCGCCGCCATAGCGACGGTCTTCGGCAGCACGTTCGGCCCCGCCACGGGCGACAAGATCATCGCGCAAGACGAAGGCTTCGCCATCTACGACGGTACTGCTTGGAATGGTACGCTCACTCAGCTGCAGCCCGGCCACGGCTACGTTTATTTCTCCACTGCCAGCGGAACGAAGACGGTGGTGTTTGAGTAGGGGAGAAGCCTAATAAACAAAACCGAACATCCAAATAGGAATGGAATTGCCCACGGCATATTCTATTCCGTACTTCACAAGATAGGCGGTGGCAGCGTCTTTGACCTGCTGCCCCTTCTTGTTTTTGCCACCAACCTCAAAAGTGATGCCGTCAATCTCAAAATCTGAAATCTTTGAGGCTGTGACATGGCTCGTCTCTCGCATCCAGGTGAGGAATAGGGTTTCCCTAACGGTCCCCTCGTCGGGTTTGGTGTCAGAGATGGCGTATGCAATGTTGCTGTTGTTCAAGTACAGTTTTTCAACCTTCTGGATGATGGAATCGCTTGCGCCTTTTTCTTTCAAGCCGTTGAAAAGACACGCCTTTTCAAGATAATCGATATACTCCGGGAGTTGGTTCCGCCCGATTTCCAATTCACGCGACAGCTTGCTGTAGTTCGGTTTGAATGGCACGCTGTTGGCCAGCACATACATCAACTTTTTCAACTTTATGGCCGAAGTTATGGGCATCTCGGCGTAAGCGGGGATGTCGTGTTCAACGGTTTCATTGATGGCCTGTTTCAGTTTCGTAAGGAAATCTTCTTCCTTGAAATAGGGATAATACCCCTTTTTGCAATACTCCTCAAAATACTTCAGCGGGCGGTGCTCCCCATACGGGAAATCGACTTTTCCTTTTAGGATATCTGCCAACGACGAGGTTTTCAGATTCCACCCGTGGGCGATATTGAGGTATTCCCTGAACGATAAGCCAGGCATAGTGTATTCGATGGTACGTCTGCTCAAATCTGCGGAACCACCTTTTTTCAATGCCAAGAGCGAACTTCCAGAATAAACGACCGACAGCAAAGGCAACCTGTCGTAAATCATTTTAATCTCGGTCGACCAACCTTTGTATTTGTGGATTTCATCTATATACAAGCGTTTACCGCCTCTTTTGAAGAAATCGTATGCCGTTTCAAATAGTCCGTGCCCGGCGAAGTACATGTCGTCGGCCTGAACATACAGCGTTTCCTCCAAAAGGTCATAATTCTTGATGTGCTGGAGCAAGAGTGTCGATTTGCCCACGCCCTTTTGGCCCAACAGCCCGATAAGCCTGTTTTTCCAATTGATTTTGTCGTGAAAGCTTCTGACATAATCCATTGGTGTCAGATCCAATAATACCTTAAAAGATTCAATTAGCGTTTCCATATTGATATTTTTTTTGCAAAAATAGTACTTTTTCTCAAAATGCACTTTATGAAGTGCAAAATTTTCAAAAATTGCACTTTGAGAAAAGCAGAATATATGTAAAGAGTAGGGAAGGAGCCAATGAAGTTTATGACGAAGCGCCGACAGCCACACTGTCGGCGCTTCGTGTGTCTTCTGCTAAAGACTTACGTCTTGTACAGGATGAGCGCGGGATGACCAAGGGCTTATTCCCTTTCTCGCCCCCTTGCCTTTGCCAAAAGGAATTGCTCCACAAAGGCCTTTTTCTCCGCATCAGGCATTCGGTTGAAGCCAGCATCCATAATGGACTGAAAGGCCTCTTTCTTTGGGGTGATGACATATTTTTCCTCGTGGCCATTGATGTTCGCCACAAGATGGATGTTGCCTTTGGTTGTGCGTTCGAAGCGAATGCCGGAAACTTCGAAACCGTCCTCCGATATGAAGGAATAGGTGTTGGTCTCGGGAGCCGCGCCCCGAAGTTCCTGGAGACGTCGCGAGATGAGTTCTATATGGAAACTGTCCACGCTATTGGCGGAAGCCAGTTCTTCAAAGTTGGAGGTGCCTTTCAGAACGACATCAATTACGTCTTCGGGATTTCTCACGGAATTGTCGCGTCCAAGTCGGATAAGGTCGTCAATGCCTATGTCGGAATACTTTCCACCTATGGACATGCAGTGGCGTGTTTCCGCTTCGATGCCGTTGGTGGCGATGATGAAGGTGAGGTCGTAGGCCGGTGCCAGATGCCATTCCCCGCTCTGCGACATCATGAACGAGAAGTTCTTTTCATGGTCGTCGGTGTTGCCCGTGAGGACATTGAACACGGTCCTGCGAAAGAGCTCGTCGATCTCGGGCTTCGGTATTTCCAATTCGCGGCAGGTTCGGAAGAGGTCTTCGTAACTGTGCGCGTCGGGATTGACGGCAGCCAAGGTCTGGATGAAGCGTTTTTGACCGTTTATTCTGTCAAATCGTTGTGTCAAGAAATGTCGGGTTCCCTCCACTTCAATGAGGCGACTGTCCATCATGGTGATGCCGCATTGTCGGGCCATCTGATAGTAGGTCATCTCCGTCTCAGAAAGTTCATGTTCGGGCGTGTTGAATTTGATGAGGCAATGCTCGTATTCGGGATTAGCGCCAGTCTGCCCTGAATGGATGGTTCCGTCGGGAGCAATGGCGATGATGGCCTTCATTTGGCGTCCACCGGCAGAGGTTCCAATGGCGGTCAATGCGCGTCGGGTGAGCGGTTCTCCTGCAGGGATGCTTTTGCCAGCAAGTTGTTCCTCTATCAGTTTGGCCTGTTCATACAAGCGGTCAATCTTAACCAAATCGTCGTCGTAGAATCCGCTGTCTATGACGGGCTGAAACTCCAAGGCGCCCATGGCCCGTTTCCCGATGAACGAGAGTTTGGTCAGTGGGGTCTTGTCTTTCTCATGCAGCCCTTCGTCCTTGAACCATTGGTCGAACACGGCGTTACCCCAACGGTCGGGCAGAGAGTCTGCCAGGAACGGAGGAAGCCCTTGGTATATCTTGGGTTCTTTGAGTCCGTAGATGGCGATGGCTGGACTTTGCATGGCCTTGGGATGCGTGATGGGCGCGATGTCGTATCCCTCTTCAAAGTAATCGGGTGAAAACCAGAACAGACTGTTGCTCGTACGTGGATTCCATTGAAGCATGCCAATGGTCGTACCCCAAAGGGAGACGGAAAGGATCTGTGTGTCTTTATTGCTTCTTGCTGCCATGGTGTCTGACTCTTTGTTTTCCATTTAGGTTGGAATAGGGGGATTCTGGGATTTCCGGTATCAGGTTGTCCAAATTCTCGATGAGGCCGGTATAGCGCATGAGCGAAATCAGCGTTGCGGCAGTAACATTCCTGGCCGTACCAGTCTCAAACTTGTGTATGGTCATCACGGAAACGCCTGCTTTTGCAGACAATTCCACTTGTGTGAGCCCAAGTGCCACTCGGTATTGCTTGAATCGCAAGCCAAGCAATTGGAGAATTTCGGCGTCAGAGTATCTTTTGATCATGTCTATGAGAATTACGCTGCAAATATAGTAAAGTTTATATTAACAGCAATAATATCTCATAAAATATAGCAAAATTTATGTATTTTTAATCTTCGCCATCACCTTGAGTAACTGCTCGCCCAGGCCGATGGTGTAGCCTTGCTTGAGGAACACCACCTCGCTGCTGGCGTTGGCGATGATGAAGATGGGACGGCTGTCGTTGCCAAGACGCATGCATTGCATCAGGTCGTCGCGGATGGTGCCGTCGTCGAGGCCGTAGATGATGCCGTCGGGCAACTCGCTGAAGCTCTTCAGCATGAATTTGTCATAGTCCTCCTTGCTGCTGAAGATGAAGATCATCGGCAGGTTGCTGCTTTCGAAGTCGCTCTTGAATGCCGCGATGTCCTGCATGGCGTGCGTGGTCGGCTCGCTGCCCGGATCCAAGAGGCCAAGGATGAAATAGTCGTCCTTGATGAGTTGTTTCGGGTTGTAGACCTCGCCCGTCTCAGGGTCGGCGAAGCGGTTGTCGGCATAGAAGCAGCCGATGACGCGCAGGTCGTCGCTTGGGTCGCGCAAAACGAGGTTGACCTTGGTGGTCTCGCCCGCTTTGACAGTGAAGAACTCGCTGTGGGTCAGTGCGGTGCCGTCGTCCAAACGGGTGCCTGCCGTGAGGATGTAATAGCCCTCATCCAAGGGTGTGGGATGCTCGAAAGAAGAGAGCATCATGCCGTCGTCGATGCCCGGGTCTTGGGCGTCGTAGGCCAGCAAGCGGAAACTGTTGCCGTCGAATCTCTTGATGCTGAAATGCGTGTAGTATTTCGGGTCGGCGACGGAGGCGATGGGATAATATTGGATGTCCACATAACCGATGGCGGTGTTGACAGGCTCGGCGGCCTCGAAGTCGACGTTGGTCCAGTCCTTGCCGAAGTACTGCACATTCCCGTTCACAGGGTTGATCTGGGCGGCGATGCCCAAACTGCGCGCCATGCTGACGAAGAAGATGTCGCGGGAGTGGCGGTCGGCTTTGCGGGCTTTAAGCACACCCAGTGGCGAGATGGGATAACGCTGCGGGTTGAGGTCGTCGTTGACCTGGATGTTGTTCTTCACCCAGTCGACGAGGAGGGCCGGGTTGTCATGGTATTGCCGGCGTTCCGTCTCGGGGAAGAACTCGGTGAGGGTCTTGCGGTAAGGTACCAGCATCTCGTTGCTCACTCGTGGATTGAGAATATTCGGAGCATAATGTTCGGGCGGCATCGATATGATGGACGAGGTGAGGTCGGGCGTGTTGTCAAAATGGTCTTTCAACACCTCGAGGGTGATGTCGCGCAGGTCTTTGTCGGAGATGTTCTGCAGCAGGTTGACGGCTTTCACCTCTTGGCCCTTGCTTTGGGCGTATTTCACGAAGTCGGCGATGGTCTGCCAGTTGCCCCAAGTCTTTTCGTAGACGAGTCCCAACCCCTTGTTGCCTGTGTCCATGACGAGCGCCTGTTGTGCTTTCTTGCAGTCGGCGATATAGTCGTTGCGGAGCGAGTCCTCGTGGGCGATACGGCGGTCGTTCTCGGCTCGCATCTCTTCCGTCACCTCGGGCAAGACACTGGTCGGGGCGGGCGGCACCATGTCGAACTCGAAGACTTCTTCCGTTCCTTTTTCGTGGTTGAGGGTGATGGTGACATTGTCTTGCTCGCCCGATTTGAAGACTTGGTAGCCGAACTTGCCGTCTTTGGCGGCATAGGCCATCATGCAGCCCAAGCCTGCGGTAAGCCAGGTCTGGCCGTTGGCGTCGGTGGTCTTCCTCACCACGGTGCAGAACTCGGCGTAGTTGTATATCTTGAACTCCACAGGGATGTTGGCTTGCGGCTTGCCGTTCTCGTCCACCACGGTGAAGGTGGTCTTGGCGGTCTTGCCGTAGTTGTCCACCACGTTGATCTCCGTGTAGTTGGCGTTGCGGCTGATGACCTCCTCGGGACCGTCGTAGTCGCCGAAGACACGGGTGTGTAACAACAAGGTGCGTGAGGCGGGCTCGTTGAACCATCCCAGGTCGAGGACAGGCTCGGGCTCGCAGGCGCCGAGGAAATGCCATTTGCCGTCTACCCAGGCCTCCACCCAGGCGTGGTTGTCATCGCAGTGCGCCCAGCGGGGCGTGTAGACCTGTCGGGCGGGGATGCCCACGGTGCGCAAGGCGGTCACCAGCAGCGTCGACTCCTCGCCACAGCGTCCCCACGAGGTCTTGATGGTGGCCATGGGCGCGCTGGTGCGGCTGTCGCTGCCCTTGTAGTTCACGTGCTCGTGGCACCAGTGGTTCACTTCGAGGACGGCGTCATAGAGCGAGAGGTCTTTCACACGGCCTTTCAGTTCCTCATAGTAGGTGCTGCGGAAGGCATCGAGGTTCTCGTTGTTGACGCGCACAGGCACCACGAAGTGCTTGAACTCACGCTCGGGGATACTGGCGCCCCAAGGCATCTCTTGTTTGGCGAGGAAGGCGTAGTGCACGCATTCGCGGTAATAGTCTTCCGTATAGTCCACACTGTCGCCGAGCGGCATGTATTCGTAAAGGAATGCCAAGGCTTCTTTCTCGCCGAAGGCCATTTTCTTTTCTGACGAGCAAGCCGTGAACAACAATGCCGAAAGGACGGCAAGGGTAAGGATAAGGTTCTTCATAAACGGATTATTTGCCGCAAAGATAGTGTTTTTGCGACATATAATCCAATCAAATCATAAACTCTTCCAAAGAGGAGAACAGAATCTCTTTCAATTCTTCTTTGTGCTCGGGCGCGGTCTGCGTGAACAGGAAGCCCCAGATACTCATGGCGGGGTTCATGATATCGCGGGTCTCTAAAACGCCGTGGAAGTGACGCTTGATGCGCTCGAAGTCGAGCTTGCGGTTGGTGTCGTAAGGCTTGTCAAGGACGATGAAGCTGAACACGTCGTTCTCGATGCCGTCCCACATGGTGGCGTAGTCGGGACGCGAGCCTTCGAAGAAGGCCTGCACGGGCAGCAGATGGCAGGTGTGGCGCGTCAGGTCGTTGAGGCACATGCCGGCGAAACGCAGCGGGTTGACCTCAATCGGGATGGCACGACCCGTGTTTTTGTCGACACGGAACTCCACGTGCATCGGGAAGTTGCGCAACTGCAGAGCGCCGTTCAGGTCGATGCAGAACTGGTTGAAAGCGGGATAGTTGCTCTCGAAGATCTGCTTGCTCATGCAGTAGAGGCGGTCGCTGACGTCGGTCTCGTTCTTGAAGATGTGGTGGAAGATGTTGATGATGTTGGGTTTGCCCTCCGCATCATAATAGGCGTCCACGGCATATTCCTCGCCTTCGATGAACTGCTCCAGCACGAACATCTCGCTGCGCACCACGGTGTCGGGGAAGACGGCGCACTGCTTGGCGAAGTTGCGGTCGATGTCGTCCAAGGCGGCTAGCCATTCTTCCTTGCTACGGACGATGTACACGCCCACGCTGAGGAAGCCGACAGACGGCTTCAGCACCAAGGGCAGGGGCAATTCGTCAGGGTTGAGGCTGCGCAAGGCCTTCATCTCCACTTCCTTGTAATAGAAGTCGGGATAGATCTGCTGGCAGATGCGACGGAAGGCGGCCTTGTCCTTCAGGATCTTGACCTTCTTCACCAGCTCCGACTCAGGCAACTGGGCGTAGAGCCATACCAAGGCGTTTTCCGAAACGGCATAAAGCTGTCCTTTTTGCTGGTATTGTTCCACAAACTGCTGGTCATCCAACAAGTTGAGGTGATGGCCTTCTGCGGTGAGTTGTGCCGCCATGTCGTTGTGCAGCACAGGGATTTGTTTCTCTTCCAAATAGGCGACCAAGGGCGCCGAGACATATGGTTTTTCTAAAATGATCATCTCAAAATGTTTTGGGTTCTGTCGGGACCGTAGGATACGAATTTGATCGGTACTCCGACGTAGTTTTCAATGTATTTGATGTAGTCTTCCAGCTTCTGCGGAATCGTGCCTTCAATCTTTTGTTGCCATCCTGGGAGTTCGGTATAGACGGGTTCCATGGTCTCGGTGCAGGCGGCGAAAGGCAGGTGTTTGGTCTCCACGCCGTTGTAGCGGTAGGCGGTAGCGACTTTCAAGGTGGCGAAGTCGTCCATGACGTCGGACTTCATCATCATCAGGTCGGTGACGCCGCTGAGCATGACGGCATATTTCAGCGCGGGCAGGTCGAGCCAGCCGCAGCGGCGCGGACGTCCTGTGGTGGCGCCGAACTCGTGGCCGTTTTGGCGGAGCGATTCTCCCGTCTCGTCAAACAGCTCGGTGGGGAAGGGGCCTGTGCCCACACGGGTGCAGTAGGCCTTGAAGATGCCGTATACCTTGCCGACACGGCTCGGGGCGACGCCCAGACCGGAGCAGACACCGGCGGCGATGACGTTCGATGAGGTCACAAAGGGATAGCTGCCGAAGTCCACGTCGAGCATGGAGCCTTGGGCGCCTTCGGCGAGCACTTTCTTGCCTGCGTCGAGTGCCTCGTTGATGTAATATTCTCCATCGACGAACTGGTATTGCTTCAGGTATTCGATGCCTTCAAACCACAGCTTCTCGTATTCGGCGAAGTCGAGGCCGTCGAGTTGGAAGCCCTGCATCTCGAAGCCAAGGCCGGCGATCTGCTGCAAGTGGGCTTTTTTCAAGTTCTCGTATTTCTCTCGGAAATCGGGCGAGGCGATATCACCGATGCGGAGGCCCTTGCGGGCGGTCTTGTCGGTATAGGTCGGGCCGATGCCTTTCAGCGTGGTGCCGACCTTCATCTTGCCCAAGGCCTTTTCGTTGGCGGCGTCCATGGCTCGGTGCGTCGGCAGGATGAGGTGGGCGCGGTTGGCGATCAACAAAGTGTCGCGCAGGTCGAAGCCAGCCATGCGCAGGCCTTCGATCTCACCTTTTAATATATGTGGCTCGATGATGACGCCGTTGCCGATGAGGTTGACGCAGCCTGGCGTGAGCACGCCCGAAGGGATGTTGTGCAGCACAAACTTCTTGCCTCCAAACTCGATGGTGTGGCCGGCGTTGGGGCCGCCTTGGAAGCGGCAGACGATGTCATAATTGGGGGTGAGGGCGTCGACGACCTTGCCTTTGCCTTCGTCGCCCCATTGCAAACCTAATAAGATATCTAATTTATTCATTGTTAGTGTATTGTCTAATTAAATAACTCTAAACTCTAAACTCTAAACTCTAAACTCTCAACTTTTCTTCTTGTGTCCGTAAAAAATGAGAGAATGATGCGTGATTTCAACGCCGAGTTGCTCTTCGATCGACCGTTGGATTTCAAGCAATCTTGGGTCGCAAAACTCCATGACGGTCTCCGTCTCGATGTCGATGAAGTGGTCGTGCTGGCGGAACTTGTAGGAGCGCTCGTATTGTGCGCAGTTGTGCCCGAACTGGTGCTTGATGACCAGGCCGCAGTCCAAAAGCAGGTCGATGGTGTTATACAAAGTGGCGCGACTGACGCGGTACTTGTTGTCTTTCATCTGGTTGTACAGCGAGTCGATGTCGAAGTGCCCGTTGGTGGAATAAATCTCCTTGAGGATGGCAAAGCGCTCAGGCGTCTTGCGTAGCTTCCTCCTTTGCAGGTAGTCGATAAATATCTTCTTGACAGCCAGATAGGTGTTGTCGAATGAGTCTTTCATTTTCTGCTCGTGATGTTGGCGCAAAAGTAAGAAAATTTTCCAGACTGATTCTAAATAATCTACATTATTTTGACCTAATTGCTGTTTTTCCTCACCACCTTTTGTATCTCCTTGAGTTGGCCGAGTTTGGCGATGAGGTCGTCGAGTTCCTTGGTGTTGTGCACATAGATGGAGATGGCGGCTTCCACCACGTCCTGCTTGGCCTCCATGTGGAGCGAGTGCAGGTTGAGCTGCATCTCGTTGGAGAGCAGGTTGGTCATGCGGTTAAGCAGTCCTTTGGTATCCAAAGCGGTGATCTTCAGCTCGGCGAGGAAGGCGATTTCGCTCTTGGGCTGCCATTTGGCCTTCACGATGTTGTTGCCGAAACGCGACGAGAGCTGGATGGCCTTGGGGCAGTTGCTCCTGTGGATTTGCAGCGGCTCGCCGGGGAAACTGAAAGCGATGACGTCATCACCGGGGATAGGGTTGCAGCAGGTCGAAACGTTGAAGTCGAACTCGCCCGAAGTGGTGATGGAGGGTGTCTCGTCCTTTTCTTTGTCGCTGTTGCCCAGCAGGCCGAAGGAGATGAAACGCACGAAGCTGCCGTTGGACTGTGGCTTCAGCACGCTGCGGATGAGTCGCTCGTCGATCTTGCCCGTGGCCACATTGTAATAAAAGTCGATGGAGCTGGTGAGGTTCTCGGCGGTCATTACTTGGTTACGGTTGGCTTTCGAGGGCTCCATACCGAGCTTCTTCATGATGGCCTCGAATTTCTGCTCGCCTTCTTCGCGGAAGCCACGACGGTATTCCTTGATGCCGCTCCGGAGTCTCGACTTGGCCGTGGCGGTGGCGAGGAACTCGAACCATTTCTCCTGCGGGTGCTGCGAGTCGGATGTGATGATCTCCACTTGGTCGCCCTTGAAGAGCTTGCGGTCGAGTTGGGCCAGCTGGTTGTTGACGTTGGCCGCGATGCTGTGGTCGCCAATCTCGCTGTGGATGTAATAGGCGAAGTCGAGGGCGGTAGAGCCCTTGGGCAGCGTGATCATCTTGCCTTGCGGGGTAAAGACGTAAATCTCGTCGGAGAAGAGGTCGAGCTTGAAGTTGTCGACGAACTCGATGGCGTTTTCCGACTCGTTGCTGATGAGGTCCTGGGCTTTCTTGAGCCATTCGTCAAAGCCGCTCTCGGTCTTATCGTCGTCAGTCTTGAACTTCCAATAGGCGCCAAAGCCCTTCTCGGCGATCTCTTCCATGCGTTGGCTGCGGATTTGCACCTCCACCCAGTTGCCCGTCTGGCCCATCACCACGGCGTGCAGGCTCTCGTAGCCGTTGGCTTTCGGGAACGAGATCCAATCCTTCAGCTTCTTGGTGTAGGGGCGATAGCAGTTGGTGAGCACGGCATAAATCTTCCAGCACTCCAGGCGTTCCAGCTCTTTGGGGCAGTCGGTGATGAGGCGGACGATGAAGGAACCATAGAGGTCTTCAAAGGCCAACTCCTTGTCCATCATGCGTTTCCATACCGAGTTGACGGAGCGTTCCTTCACCTCGGCCTTGGCTTTGATGCCGTTCTTCTCCAGTTCGGCCTCAATGGGGGCGATGAAGTCGCGCAGCTCGCCCATGCGTTTGCTGCGGACGTCGTCCATGCGTTTGCGGATATTGTAGTAGATGGTGGGGTTGGTGTATTTCAGCGACAGGTCTTCCAACTCGATTTGGATGGCATGGAGGCCGAGACGGTAGGCAAGGGGAGCGTAGATATAGGTAGTCTCCGAGGCGATCTTCAACTGCTTGTGCTTGGGCATCGAGTCCAAGGTGCGCATGTTGTGCAGGCGGTCGGAGAGTTTGATGAGCACCACGCGGATGTCGTACGACAGCGAGGAGATGACCTTCTTGAAGTTCTCGGCCTGTGCGCTCTCGGCACCTTCCAAGTTGGCGAATTTGGTGAGACCGTCCACCACGCGCGACACCTTTTCTCCAAACATTTCCTTGATGTCGTCGAGGGTGTATTTGGTGTCTTCCACCACGTCGTGCAGCAGGGCACAGATGATGGAGGTGCGGCCCAAGCCGATGTCGCTGGCGGCGATAGTGGCCACTTCGATGGGGTGGTAGATGTAGGGCTCGCCCGAGCGGCGGCGTTGGTCTTTGTGCGCCTCACAGGCGAAGTAGAACGCCTTGTCGACGGCTTCTAAGTCTTGGGCTTCCTTGCGGGTCTGCCATGCGTCGATAAGGCGCCGGTGTCGTCGCTCGATTTCCTCTTTTTCTTCCTTGGA
The DNA here is from genome assembly GCA_045132275.1 of Candidatus Limimorpha sp. Taxonomy (GTDB): domain Bacteria; phylum Bacteroidota; class Bacteroidia; order Bacteroidales; family F082; genus Limimorpha. The sequence goes on along the minus strand of JBGURY010000008.1, from coordinate 199,565 downwards.
ATAGGTGTCGGGTAGTTCAGGTGTCATCTGTCATCAACTTTTTAGACTGCAAAAGTAGGGATATTCCTTTTTATGGATTGCAATATGGAGTGATTTTTTTGCAGCTTTGGACGGTTTTTTAGGAAATTCTGTATATTTGCACCTTCATCAATCGAAGAAACCATGGAAGGTTACAAGAAATGCCCTTATTGCGGTGAGGAAATCCCTGAAACTGCTACGAAATGTATGTATTGCACGGCTTGGCTGAAAGAGGAACAGCCACCGGTCCAACCGCTCGCTGCCTCCGTGCCACCGCCTATTCAATCTGAACCTGCGGCAGTCGAGCCCCAACCTGTTAGAAGGAAAAACGGCATCGCAACGGCGGGACTTGTATTGTCTATCGTTGGCCTGGCGCTCTGTTGGATGCCTTTCGTAAACGTGATTTTATGGTTCTTGGGCATTCTGTTCTCGTTCATCGGCGTTTTCAAGCGTCCCAGAGGCAAAGCCATTGCTGGCTTGATCATCTCTGTGGTCAGCCTCGTGGTCATCCTCATTATCTATGCAGTGTATGGCACGGCACTCATGGAATCGGACGCATTGTATGAATTGGATGAATTGTTCTAATAGCCGCAGTCCCCGTTCTTTTCGTGAGTTTTTCTAAAGCGCAAACGAATTTTTTTCTATTTTTGCGGCCATAATGAAAAACATCCGTAATTTTTGCATCATAGCCCATATCGACCATGGTAAATCGACCTTGGCCGACCGCCTCTTGGAACTGACCCATACGCTTAACGACAAGGAACTCGTCGACCAGGTGCTTGACGACATGGACCTTGAGCGTGAGCGCGGCATCACCATCAAGAGTCACGCCATCCAGATGAAATACCCCTACAAAGGGGAGACCTATACATTGAACCTCATCGACACCCCTGGTCACGTCGACTTCTCGTACGAGGTGTCGCGCAGCATCGCGGCTTGCGAAGGCGCCCTGCTCGTGGTCGACGCCACGCAAGGCATCCAGGCCCAGACGATAGCCAACCTCTATTCCGCTCTCGAACACGACCTTGAGATCATCCCGGTAATGAACAAGATCGACATGGACAGCGCTATGGTCGACATCGTGGAGGACCAGATGGTGGACCTCTTGGGCTGCGATCCGAGCGAGATCCTGCGCGTCAGCGCCCGCACGGGCGAAGGCGTGCCCGCCGTGTTGGACGCCATCGTGGAGCGCATTCCCTGTCCCAAAGGCGACCCCGAAGCACCGCTTCAAGCCCTTATCTTCGACTCGGTGTTCAACTCGTTCCGTGGCATCATCGCCTATTTCCGCGTGATGAACGGCACGATGCGCACTAACGACCTCGTCAAGTTTTTCGCCACAGGCAAGGAATACAACGCCGACGAGATTGGCGTGTTGCAACTGAAGCAAGTGCCGAAGGACGTGCTCTCCGCCGGCGACGTGGGTTATATCATCTCGGGCATCAAGACCTCGAAGGAGGTCAAGGTGGGCGATACCATCACGCATGTCGAACACCCCTGCGCCGAGCCGGTGGCAGGTTTCGAGAACGTGAAACCCATGTTGTTTGCGGGTATCTATCCCGTTGATGCGGACGATTACGAAGAGTTGCGCGCTTCGTTGGAGAAGTTGCAACTCAACGACGCCTCCCTCGTATGGGAGCCCGAGTCGTCAGCGGCCCTGGGCTTCGGTTTCCGCTGCGGTTTCTTGGGCTTGTTGCACATGGAGATCGTGCAGGAACGCCTCGACCGTGAGTTTGACATGGACGTTATCACCACGGTGCCCAATGTCTCGTTCAAATGCTTCAAGACCGACGGCGAGATGATCGAGGTACACAACCCCAGCGGCCTGCCCGAGGTGACGAAGATCGACCATATCGAGGAACCATACATCATTGCGCAGATCATCTCGAAGAACGAGTTCACCGGACCTATCATGACGCTCTGCATCGACCGACGCGGCGTGCTGAAGAACCAGGTCTACCTCTCCACCGACCGTGTGGAGCTGACCTTCCAGATGCCGTTGAGTGAGATTGTCTTCGACTTCTACGATAAGCTGAAATCCATCTCGAAGGGTTACGCCTCCTTCGACTACCATATCGCCGGCTATCAGGACGCCGACTTGGTGAAACTGGACATCATGCTCAACGGCGAGTCCGTCGACGCCCTGTCCACCTTGATCCACCGTGGCCACGCCTATGAGTTTGGTCGCCGCATGTGCGAGAAACTGAAAGAGTTGATACCTCGTCACCAGTTCGACATCGCCATCCAGGCGGCCATCGGCGCGAAGATTATCGCTCGTGAGACGGTGCGTCAGGTGCGTAAGGACGTGACGGCGAAGTGCTACGGCGGCGATGTCTCCCGTAAGCGCAAGCTGCTCGAGAAACAGAAGGCCGGCAAGAAACGCATGCGTCAAATCGGCAACGTCGAGGTGCCGCAGTCGGCGTTCCTCGCTGTTCTTAAATTAGATTAGACAATAGATATGAAAAAAATACTCGTTATCATCGGACTGATGCTTTTTGGCACAACATTGTTCGCTCAAGAAATGCCAAATGACATTAAAAGGTATGATTTCAAAAAGGCAGACAGGTACGATGGTGTCATGTATTCTGTTGTACAAATAACTGATTGTATAACAAACGAGAAAGAATATAAGCTAAGAATTGCTTATTCGTATGAAGAAAACAAAGTGGAATATAGAGTGGCGCTATTGTATAGTGATGGCATTGTGGCTGAAATAATAAAAGCTTTCAATTATCTTATCAATACCCAGTTTGACACCGACGGGTATGCTGAAGAATCTTATATTGTTTGTGAACTCGGAGAAGGTGCTTTTTTTAAGTATGATTTGTCCTCTCGTCATATAGATTTAATGGTCAGTAATAAAGAAGAGACTCGAGTGTTGGCTGGTATTGATAGACGAGAGATAGAAGAATTCAAGATGTTGCTTTTTAGGATAGAAAAAGTTTTCTCAGAAATTGGTCGAGACTTGAAGGATGCTGTTATTTTGGAAGATAAGAAAGAACCTGTTTTATTCCAATTGTAATTCAACGAAACAAACTGATAACAACTATGGAACACCTAATCCCAGTCTGGATGCTGAATCCGTTTGTCCTGATGCTGCTCTGCATCGCGGTTTTGCCGTTGTTGCCTAAAATAGGCGAGTGGTGGGAACACAATCTTCACAAATTGTATGTGTCGCTGATTCTTGGCGTCCCGGTGGCTATCTGGCTTTGTTTGCACGGCATGAGCCACGAGCTGATTCATCAGATGGTTTTTGACTACGTCCCCTTCATCTTGCTCCTCATGGCGTTGTTTGTCACCACTGGAGGTATCTGTATCAAGGGTGACCTGGTGGCGAAACCTCTCACCAACACTGTCATTCTCGGCATCGGATGGTTATTGGCGTCCTTCATGGGTACCACAGGAGCCGCCATGCTGCTGATACGCTTGGTGCTGCAGACCATCTCGCAACGCAAGTACAAGATGCACACCGTACTCTTCTTCATCGCCATCGTGGCCAACTGCGGCGGCTTGCTTTCACCTCTCGGCGACCCGCCTCTCTTCCTGCTGTTCCAGAAAGGCGCCAGCTTCATGTGGTGGATGCAGAACATGTTCCTTGAGTGGCTCGTCACCGGCGCTTTACTGTTGTTGGTCTATTTCCTGGTCGACACTTATTTCTACCGCAAGGAGCCCGCTGAGAACCTTGCCGCCGATGTCACCGAAAAGGTGTCGCTGCAGTTCTCCGGCCTCATCAATATCGTGTGGCTGCTCTGCATCATCGCCAGCACCATGTTCATCAACAAGACTTACATCCCCGCCATGGGAGCGGAGGATGCCCCTTGGTACCTGAGGTTGCTGCGCGAGTGGGTCTTTATCGCCATCATCGCCTGCTCGTGGTTCACCACGAAGAAGAAGGCCCGCGTCGACAACAACTATTCATGGACGCCCATCCTCGAAGTGGCATGTGTCTTTGTCGGCATCTTCGCCACAATGACCCCCGCCTTGATGTACCTCGAACAGATGAAGGAGACCATACAGGCTTATATCAGCCAGCCTTGGCAGTATGTCTATTGCACTGGTGTGCTGTCGGCCTTCCTCGACAACGCGCCTACAGCTATGGTGTTCAACTCCATGGCGCCCAATGGCGACATCATCGGTCTCGCCGCCGATCCTTTCCTGAAAGCCATCTCGATGGGTGCCGTCTTTTTCGGCGCCTTGACCTATATCGGCAACGGCCCCAATTTCATGGTGAAGTCCATCGCCGAGCAGGAAGGCATCAAGATGCCGTCGTTCTTCGGCTATATGATCAAGTTCTCTCTCATCGTGTGCCTGCCCATCTACGTGATCGTGCAACTCCTATTCATCTAACAAGCCAAAGGTATGTCTGACGCTGTCCTTTACGAGATAGGAATGACCTTGCTGCCTGGTATCGGCGATATCAGCGGGAAGAAATTCGTGCAGTATTGCGGCAGCGCGGAGGCGGTCTTTAAGCAGACGCGCAAGTCGTTGGAGAAGATCACGGGGATGCGCGAGGTGTCCATCGACGCCATCTGCAAGCCCAAGGAATACCTGAAGAGGGCCGAGGAGGAGATCGAGTTCATGGAGAAGAACGACATCCGCCCCCTGTTTTTCCTCGACTCCGACTACCCACGCCGTTTGTCGCAATGCGACGACGCCCCGATGATGCTGTATTACAAAGGCAAGGCCAACCTCAACGCCAACCGTGTGGTGGCCATCGTCGGCACACGCAACATCACGGAGTACGGCAAGGAAAACTGCAACCAGCTGGTGGAGGATTTGAAAGACGACAACGTTTTGATTGTAAGTGGATTGGCCTATGGCGTTGATACCTGTGCCCACAAAGCCTCGGTGAAGAACGACATCCCGACGGTAGGGGTGATGGGCTGTGGGATGCAGCAGGTCTATCCCGCCGCCAACAAGAAGTTGGCATCCGACATGCTGGAGCAGGGTGGTATCTTGACGGAGTGCATGAGCGGCACCTTGCCTGATCGGGAGAACTTCCCGCGCCGCAACCGCATCATAGCGGGTATGGCCGACGCCGTGGTGGTCATCGAGTCGGCGATGAAAGGAGGCTCGTTGATCACGGCCGATTTGGCCAATTCCTACAGCCGTGATGTGTTCGCCTACCCCGGTCGGGTGATGGACATCTACAGCCAGGGCTGCAACTACCTCATCCGCACCAACCGCGCCCACCTCATGGAGAGCGCACTCAACCTGCGCTATATCATGCGCTGGGACTCGGAGACGAAGAGTGAGAAACAAACGGCTTTGTTCCGTGAGTTCACAGAAGAAGAGAAAAAGATCATGGACTGTTTCGGTTCGAACGCAATGATTAGTCTCGACGACATCATTGTAAAGACGGAACTGTCGACGACGAAAATAGCCGCTTTGCTATTGAATTTGGAATTCGACGGCGTGCTGATGGCATTGCCGGGCAAAAGATACCAGAAATGTTAGGCAAGGTCATTAAATCGACGGGTAGTTGGTACATCGTCCTGGATGATCAGGGACGCCAGTGGGAGTGCCGTCTTCGTGGCAAGATTCGCTTGGATGGCATCCGCAGCACCAACCCGGTGGCTGTGGGCGACAACGTGCAGTTTGAGCAGGAGCCTGGCAAAGAGACCGGTGTCATCAAGAAGATCGAGCCGCGCGACAATGTGATTGTCCGCCAGTCGGTCAACCTGAGCAAAGCCTCGCACATCATCGCCGCCAATGTCGACTTGGCTATTGTGGTGGCGACCATCGCCCAACCGCGCACCTCCACGGGCTTCATCGACCGTTTTCTGGTCACCGCCGAGGCCTACCACATCCCCGCCGCCTTGATCTTCAACAAGTGTGACCTCTACACCGAGGAGCAGATCGAGGAGATGTGCGTGCTGATGGAATATTATGAGGATCTCGGCTACACCTCGTTTGGTGTATCGGCCAAGACGGGTTTCCAGATCGCCCAACTGAAGGCCTTGATGCAAGATAAGATATGCCTTTTCTCGGGTCATTCCGGCGTGGGCAAGTCGGCCTTGGTGAAGGCGCTCGACCCCACGTTGAACGTACGTATCGGCGAGATTTCCGATTATCATGAGAAGGGCAAACACACCACCACCTTCGCCGAGATGCACCATTTGGATTTCGGCGCTTGGATTGTCGACACCCCCGGCATCAAAGAGTTCGTCTTGTACGACCTTGAGAAAGAGACTTTGGCGCAGCGTTTCCCCGAGATGCGCAATCTGATGAGCGAGTGCCGTTTCACCAACTGCACTCATACCCATGAGCCAGGCTGCGCGGTGAAGGCCGCCGTTGAGAATGGCGACATCGCCGACTGGCGTTATGTGAATTATATGCGAATGATGACTGACGAAAGCCACGATTCAGTAAAAGAAGAAGGAATATGAAAATCGCCTTATTTGGAAAGACCATCGCCCCGGAGAACGGGGAATACATCAGGCAATTGTTCGTGAAATTGTCCGAAAACCAGGTGGAGATCACCATCTATAAGCCTTTTGCCGACATTATCGCCGACTTCGTTCCCGAAGGCGCCCGATACATTGTCTTCAATTCCCATGCCGACTTGAAGGCCGACCTGCTGTTCTCCATCGGCGGCGACGGTACGATTCTGGACACTGTGCCCTTCGTCCTCGACTCTGGCATGCCTGTGGTGGGCATCAACATGGGGCGCTTGGGTTTCCTCTCCAGCCTATCGAAGAACGAGATAGGGAAGGCGGTGGACAGCGTGCTCTCGGGCGACTACACCGTCGAGCAGCGCACGCTTCTTGAACTGGTCTCGCCCAAGAACGTCTTCGGCGACGTGCGTTACGCCCTCAACGAGTTGAACGTCATCCGTAATCCCGAGCATAGCTTGTTGGCTATCAAGGTATTTGTTGATGATGTCTATCTTAACACCTATTGGGGCGACGGCATTCTGTTGGCCACCCCGACGGGATCCACTGCCTACTCGTTGAGCGCCGGCGGTCCCATCATCGCCCCGAACGCGAAGAACTTCGTCATCACGCCCATCGCCACCCATAATCTGACCGTGCGTCCCGTCGTCATCCCCGACGACAGCACCATCCGCATACAGGTGGAAGGTCGCGAGAAGCGTTTTGTCTTCAGCATGGACTCTAGAAGTTGTACCTTGGACACTTCCGTTCAGTTGGAGGTGCGTAAGGCGGGCTTCCGCCTTAACCTCGTCAGGATGCGCGGTGAGGACTTCTTCGGTACCATCCGTAACAAATTGATGTGGGGAAAAGACAATAGAAACTGATTAATTTCGTTTTCATTGGAAAAATTCCTAATTTTGCAGGCTTGAATTATGTTTAGAAAGATTCGTATTTTATTGATCCTGAGCTGCTTGGCTGTTTTTGGACAGTTGCAAGCCCAGTTTGACGACCCCAAGACGCTTGAAGTGGGGCCTCATGCCGGCGTGAGTTACTACATGGGTGACCTCAATCCGACCATACCTTTTGCCATGCCTGATCTGCAATATGGCGGCCTGGTGCGTTACAACTACAACAACCGTTGGACCTTCCGCTTCGACTACAGCCGTGCCACGGTGAAAGGTGACGACACCAAGATGAACTGGCGTCCTGAGCGTGGCCTGAACTTCACTTCGAAAATCAACGACTTCAGCCTTGTGGCCGAGTTCAACTTCCTGGAATACTATACCGGCAACCCGAAAAAGAATGTGTCGCCCTATATCTTCGGCGGCATCTCGGTGTTCCAATATACGGCCTATGCCACGGTGGGCGAAGAGCTGGTCGACTTGGGCGACTATGCGACGGAAGGTCCCGAAGACCCTGACGCCAAGTGGTATAACAAGATGTTTGGCAAGACCAGCCCCGTCGGGGTGTCCGTCCCCTTCGGCTTTGGCGTGAAGCTCTCGCTTTCGCGTCACATGGCCGCCACGGTGGAATGGCGTATGCAGAAGACCTTCACGGACTACCTCGACGACGTGGCCACGGTATATCCCGAGGAACATGCAACTTATACCGCCGAAGACGGCACCATATACGACTTAACCGATCCTACGGGCCGCTACGAGGCCGGACAGCAGCGTGGCAACTCGGCCTTCAACGACTGGTTCGGCATGGCCCGCGTGTCGCTGACCTGGAAATTCAACCTGCCCGACGGAAGGGGCTGCAACCTTAGCAAATTCTGACCATGGAACTGAAAGACCAACTGATGCAACAAATCGACCGAGAGCGTCTGCCGCAGCACATCGCCATCATCATGGACGGTAATGGCCGCTGGGCCAAGGAACGTGGCAAACAACGACTCTTCGGTCATCAGAGTGCCATTCAGTCGGTGCGCGAAGTGAGCGAGGCCTCCGCCGAGATCGGCGTGCCTTATCTGACGCTTTATGCTTTCTCCACGGAGAACTGGAACCGTCCACTGGCCGAGGTCACGGGGCTGATGGCACTGCTTGCCACCACCATCACCAACGAGGTGAGCACGATGAACAAAAACAACATCAAGTTGAACGCCATCGGTGACTTAAAGAGCCTGCCCAAGTCGAACTACGAACAGCTGATGCAGGCCATCGCCGACACGAGCCACAACACCCGCATGACCTTGACATTGGCGTTGAGCTATTCGGGCCGTTGGGACCTCACCCAGGCCTCCCGCCGCATGGCAGAGGACGTGAAGGTTGGCAAGTTGGCCCCCGAAGCCGTCGACGATGCCACCATTTCGACCTATCTCTCCACGGCGGGCATGCCCGACCCCGAGCTGCTCATCCGCACCAGCGGCGAGGAGCGCATCAGCAACTTCCTGCTGTGGCAGATAGCCTATTCCGAACTCTATTTCACCCCCAAATATTGGCCCGACTTCCGCAAGGCCGACCTCTATGAGGCCATCCTCAACTACCAGCGTCGTGAGCGGCGCTTCGGGAAGACGAGCGAACAAGTAACCAAAAAATGACGGAAAGATAACACTATGCGATTGAGATATTTACCCATAACACTTCTTTTGATGGCTCTCCTGTCTTTCGGGAGTAGCGCCTTCGCCCAAATACAAATTGGCGACGACCTCTCGGAGATCGACTATTCGCATCCGCAGCAATATGAGATCGGCGGCATCGTCGTCGAGGGCGCCAAATACGTCGACGCCTCCATGTTGAGCATGATTGCAGGCCTGAGGGTGGGCGAGACCATCTCCGTGCCGGGCGACGAGATCTCGGCGGGCATCCGTAAGATTTGGGAGCAGGGCCTGTTTGAGGACGTGTCTGTCAATGTCACCGACATCGTGGGAGGCAAAGTGTTTCTGCAAATCGTCATCAAGGAGCGTCCTCGTGTGTCGAGGTTCTCGTTCAAAGGCATCAAGAAGAGCGAGGCCGACGATATCCGCAACAAGATCAACCTGTCGCGTGGTGACATCGCTACCGACCACCTTTTGACCAAGACCACCCGTATCATCGAGAACTTCTATTACGAGAAGGGCTACCGCAATGTCGACATCGACATCCAGCAAGTGGCCGACACCGCTCGTGAGAACTACATTGACATGGTCATCAACATCGACAAGGGCAGCAAGGTGAAGATCGGTAAGATCAATGTGATTGGCAACGACAACCTTGTGGACGGACAGGTGTTGAGCGCCATGAAGGAGACCAAGCAGCGCGGCCATTTCGACCCGCTCACCCCGCTCGGTCCGTTGGTGGTGAACACCGTCGCCGATGTCGTTACCCTGCATCCCTTAAGAGCCGTCACTGGCGTGGAGGAGTATTTCTATGACAACTATCGCCCCCGCATCTTCAAGTCGTCACGTTTCCTCGAGAGCAACTTTGAGGCCGACAAGAAACTCATTGTCGAGAAATACAACTCGAAGGGCTACCGCGACGCCCGCATCGTCAGTGACTCGGTCTATATGATCGACGACAAGAACATGGGCATTGACCTCGTCGTCGAAGAGGGCAACAAATACCACTACCGCAACATCAGCTGGACAGGCAACACCAAATACAGCGATGAGACGCTCAACTCCATCCTTGGCGTGCGTCCCGGCGACGTATATAATAAGGAGTTGCTTGACAAGAACCTGAACTATAGCGAGACCAACCTCGACATCAGCTCGCTCTATATGGACGACGGCTACCTATTCTTCCGTGTCGACCCCGTGGAGGTGGCGGTCGAGAACGACTCCATCGACCTCGAGATTCGTCTGACCGAAGGCAAGCAGGCCCGCATCAGCAACGTGACCCTCACGGGTAACACGAAGACCTACGACCACGTGGTGCTGCGTGAGCTCTACACCCGTCCCGGCCAACTCTACAGTCGCAGCGACGTGGTGCGCTCCATCCGTGAATTGGCCACCTTGGGCTTCTTCAACCAAGAGATCGCCCCGCCCGATGTGCAGCCCAATATGGAAGACAACACTGTGGATATCGGCTATAGCGTTGAAGAGGCCGCCGCCGACCAGATTCGTTTCTCTGCCGGTTTCGCCCAGGGCTACCTGATGTTGGAGGCAGGCTTGCAGTTCTCTAACTTCTCAGTGCGCAACATCTTCAACAAAAAGGCATGGAAACCGTTGCCGATGGGTGATGGACAGAAACTATCGCTCAATGTGAGTACCTTGGGCCGCTATTACCTCTATTATGGCCTGTCATTCACGGAGCCTTGGCTTGGAGGAAAGAAGCCTAACGCGTTCACCTTCTCGATCTACCAATCGTTCTATTCCAAATACGGGGAAAAAACAGCGGCAGACTATGGTTGGTTCAATATGACGGGTGGTACGATCGGCTTGGGTCGCCGTTTGACTTGGCCCGATGACTACTTCTCCGTGTATCAGGGCCTCAACTTCAAGCGTTACAGCCTGAACAACTACCAGTCGGCCCATCTGAATGTCGGTGACGGCAATGGTAAGTTCAACTTGATTAGTTACAACTTTGTATTGTCACGCAACTCGGTGAGCCAGCCCATCTATCCGCGTAATGGTTCCGAATTCCAGTTGAGCCTTGAGATCACCCCGCCATATTCGCTGTTTTCGGATAAGAACTATAGCAGTCTCTCGGAGAACGAGAAATACAAGTGGATTGAGATGCACCGCTGGACCTTCAAGGCGGCTTGGTACACTGAGCTCTACGACAAACTCGTGATGATGACCCGTGTGCGCTTTGGCTATCTGGGCCATTACAACAACCAGATCGGCCCCACGCCCTTCCATCGTTTCTTCCTCGGTGGTGACGGCTTGGCAACCTATTCGGTCGACAGCCGTGAGATGGTGGGCATGCGTGGTTATGCCAACAATTCGCTCACGCCGGGCTATTACAACGATTCTGGCTCGGGTGGCAATGGCGGTAACATCATGTCGAAATATACTTTGGAACTGCGTTATCCGCTCTCCCTGAATCCGCAGGCCACCATCTACGCCCTTACCTTCTTGGAGGCGGGCAACTGTTGGCTTGGGTTCAACAACTTCAATCCGTTTGACGTGAAACGTTCAGCGGGTGTCGGCGTCCGTATCTTCCTGCCCATGTTCGGCCTGCTCGGCCTCGACTGGGGTTACGGTTTCGACGACGTCTACGGCACCTCGGGCAACAACCATAGTCAGTTCCACTTCTCCATCGGTGGTTCTATTGATTAATGCGGAATGCGGAATGCGGAATGCGGAATGCGGAATGAGGAATGAGGAATGAGGAATGTAGGTCTTGCGTCTCGAAGTCCCGCAGTCTCGTGTCATAATAAATTTTGGAACGATTATTGTAAAAACAGCATACAAACAGAAAACACATAACACAATGAAAGCTATTAAAACCTTGATCTTGACCGCTGCCTTGGTGTGTGGCGGCATCTTGACTGCCAACGCACAGCTTGGCGGTGGACAGAAGATTGTCTATGTTGACTCCGAATACATCATGGAGAATATTCCGGAATATGGCGACGCACAAGCCGAGCTGAACGCCATGTCAGAGAAATGGCAAAGAGAAGTGAAGGCCGTCTACGACAAGGTGTCGGAGATGTACAGCAAGTACCAAACCGACATGCTGCTCCTCTCTGAAGACCAGAAGCGCGCTCGCGAGCAGGCCATCGTCGACAAGGAACAGGAAGCCAAGAACCTGCAGATGCAGTACTTCGGCTCGGAAGGCCAGCTGTACCAAAAACGTACAGAATTGATCCAACCCATTCAGGAGAAAGTCTACACCGCAATGAAGGACCTCGCCCAATCCAAGGGTTACGCCTTTATCCTCGACTTGGCCTCGGGAACCTCTGTATTGTATGCTTCCGACAAGAACGATGTCAGCGACGACGTGCTCGACCAACTCGGAAACGTCATGCAGACCGTGCGTCGTGAAGACCGCCGTAGGGCAGGTGCTGGCACTGGCGTTACTCCCACGGGTTCGTCCACGGGCGGCAAGGGTGGCGCCAAGCCTAAGAAATAACGCATAAGAAACCATAGTGAATCAATTAATTGACTCCCTATGGGTCGTCTAATCCAAAAGAATTCGTATCTTTGCGACTCGATTGTAAATAAAAAGAGAGTTAAATCATTAAAAGTCAATAAAATGAACAAGTTATTCAAAGTATTGTTTCTGGGTGTTGCCCTCTTCGTGATGAGCGGTGTGGCTCAAGCCCAAGTGAAGATCGCACATGTCAATAGCGCCGAGGTGCTCGATGCCATGCCTGACAAGGCCAAGGCCGAGAAGAATCTCGAGAAGTACTATGGTGAGCTGCAAAGCCAATTGGAGACCATGGCGAAAGAGTATCAGACCAAGATGCAGGACTACGAGGCCAACCAAGCCACTATGTCGAATCTGGTGAAGCAGTCGAAGGAGAAGGAAATCGTCGACCTGCAGACCCGCATCCAACAGTTCCAGATGAACGCTGAGAGCGAGTTCGAGGCCAAGCGCGCCGAGCTGCTGAAGCCTATGCTTGACAAGATCCAGAACGCCATCAACGCAGTGGGTAAGGAGAAGGGATACACTTATATCCTCGACCTCGCCACGGGTGCCGCCGTCTATGTGGGCGACAACGCCATCGACTGCACCAAGGACGTGAAGGCCAAGTTGGGCATCACCAAATAAACCGAAGCAATTCGAATAAAAAAAGCCGACTTTTCAGTCGGCTTTTTTTATTTTATGCTCTCACGTTTCACCTTGGCGAAGCGTAATAGCTTGAGGATGCCGAGTGGCTTGTGGTCGTCCTTGTTGGCGAGGTTGAGGTAAAGCCCAAACTTCTTCGCGATGGGAATCTTATAGGTCTCGACGAACTCGATGAGGGTGCCGTCGGGGTCTTCCACGTAGGTGAAGTGGCCGTTGGCGTCGCCCATGCCGAAATCGGCGCCGCTGTCGCACACGAAGGGATGTCCCATCAGCTCGGCCTCTTCTTGGACGGCGTCCATATGACGCACGTCGAAGCAGAGGTGGATGTAGCCCGGGTCGCCCCAGTAGCGGTCTTCGTAGAGTTTCTTGCCAGGGGCTTCGACACTTTGGATGAGTTCGAGATGCGAGGTGCCCATGATACGGCTCAGGGGTCCCTCGATAGGCTTGGAGCGTTCCAAGATGACACGGCGTAACATGCCCTTGCCTCCTTCGATGGCTTCGAGGTCGCAGAATAACCCTGTTTGGTCGAAGACCACCTTGTCGTATTCCAACAGTTGGGTGTAGAAGGGGAGAGAACGGTCGATGTCGCTCACACCGATGACGGCGCCGTTGGCACCGCCCGTGAGTTTTTTCTCGTCAATGAAGACGTAGTCGTCCTGCTCGAGTTGGAAAAGGTTGCCGTAGGGGTCTTTCATGAAGAACTCCTTCTGTCCGGCTGGTGAGGTCATGACGGGACTAATGACATCGAGGCCTCTATTAATAAAGGTGTTATAGGCCGCTTCGATGTCGGGCGTTTTCACTTTGGCGATGAGGATGCCCAGGTCGCCGAGCCGGACGGGCTCTTTCAGGTAGTTGAGCTCGCGTCCTTTCGGCTCCCAGATCTCGAAGCCGCCGCCACCGCGGATATTGACCGCGATGCCTGAGCGACGAGGCTGGGGCTTGCCACCCGTGTAGGGGAGCATGCGCTCCGCCACGCCTTCGTCGTCGACGATCTTGACCTCAAAACCGAAGTTGTCGTAATACCATTTCCAGGCCTCCACGAAGTTGTTGACTCCGATGCCCACTTGCTGTATGCCGCAGATGACTTTATCTTTCATAGTGAGTTTGTTTTATTGCCGCTTTGCGTCATTGCGAGGAGGAACGACGAAGCAAATCGAAGATTAGCTACGCTGAATCAAAGATTTCGACGAAGTCAATCTAGAGATAAAGCTGTATTTCTGGACTGCTTCGTACCTCGCAGTGACGCTGCGCGTCATGTCGCTGATATTTTTCTTGATAGTTTGTAATACAAAGGTAAGCAATATTTGTGAATATGTGCCATGAGCAACTCGGAACGCCCAATGAGTTTACGATGTTTTTGTCGCTTAATGGCGCGTACGGCGATTTTGCCGCATTTATCTACGTCGAGGCCGTTGGCCTGTCCAGCGTCCATCTTGGCGTGAGCCGTGCCGTCGCCGTGCAGGGCGCTCTTGCTGATTTGCGTGTTGATGCGTCCCGGGATGAGGAAGGTGACGCCTATGTTGTCGTATTCCAGCTCGAGTGACTCATAGAAGCCGAACAGGGCGTGTTTGGCGGCGCAGTAGGCCGAGCGCAGCGGGAAGCCGAACAAGCCCGATAGGGAAGTGGTCACGCTGAATTGCACGTGTTCCTTGGCGAGAATCATCTCTTTGAATTTCTTGACAAGATACACACCGCTCAAAAAGTCGATCTTCAGGATTTTCTCGTCCACGCTGATGTCAGTGTCGAGGGCTTTTTCACGCTGCGAGATGCCTGCGTTGAGCACGAAGAGGTCGATGCTCAAGCCTTGTTCAACGACATAGTCGTAGAGGCGGTCGATGGAACTGTAGTCGTCGAGTTGCGTCTCAGTGGCCCAAGCATTCACGCCGTATTGTTCGCACATCTCCTTGGTCTTGTTGAGGTCGTCGATGCCAAGGCCTGTCAACACGAGGTGGCAGCCTTCCTGGGCCAGGTGCAGGGCGATGCTCTGTCCGATGCCTGTGCCGCCGCCGGTGATGAGTGCCGTTTTGTTTTTGAGGTCTAACATTTTCGTCGGTTTCAATGCCGCAAAGATAAAAATAATTCCTACACGTTAGGATAATCAATATATTTACTAATTTTGTGGCTTGAATCAACAGGACTGACCCGCAAGTCAGCCCCCACTACTCTAAACTCTAAACTATCAACTCTAAACTAAAAATATGGACATTTTTGAAAGAATATCAAAGGATTCCGGTGGCCCGATCGGGCAATACCGTGAACGCGCCGACGGTTATTTCGCTTTCCCGCGTTTGGAAGGCGAGCTGGGACCGCGCATGACTTTCGACGGCAGAGAAGTGCTCTGCTGGAGCTTGAACAACTATCTGGGTTTGGCCAACCACCCCGAGATTCGTCGCGTGGACGCCGAAGCCGCCGCCAAATACGGTCTTGCCGCCCCTATGGGCGCCCGTATGATGACGGGTCACACCCGCATGCACGAGCACTTCGAGCATGAGCTGGCCGACTTCGAGAAGAAGGAAGCCGCCTATTTGTTCAACTTCGGTTATCAGGGCATCGTGTCGACCATCGACACCTTGACCTCGCCGCACGACGTCATCGTCTATGACAACGAGGCCCATGCCTGTCTGCTTGACGGTATCCGCCTGCACATCGGCAACAAGTACAAATACCGCCACAACAACATGGAAGACCTTGAGAAGAAGCTGAAGGTCGCCACCGAGGTGGTGGCCAAGACGGGTGGCGGCATCCTCGTCATCACCGAGGGCGTGTATGGCATGACGGGCGCTTTGGGCGACCTCGCCGGCATCGTGGCCCTGAAGAAGAAATACAGCTTCCGCATCCTCATCGACGACGCTCACGGCTTCGGCGTGATGGGCCCGACGGGCCGTGGTACCTCTGAGCACTTCGGTGTGATGGACGACATCGACATTTACATCGGCGCTTATGCCAAGGCTATGGCCATCATCGGCGGTTTTGTGGCTGGCCCGAAGTATGTCATCGAGTATCTGCGCTATAACATGCGTTCGCAGATGTATGCCAAGAGTTTGCCGCTGGCTATCGTGGAAGGCTGCGAGAAGCGTCTCGAGATCATCCGCAGCGTCGAGGGCGACGCCCTGCGCGCCCAGCTGTGGCAGGTGACCCGCGCCCTGCAAAAGGGCTTCCGTGACCTGGGCTTCGACATCGGTCCCGCCGAGGCTTGCGTGACACCTGTTCACGTGCAAGGCGACGTGGTGCAAGCCACCAACATCGCCATGGACTTGCGTGAGAACTACCGCATTTTCTGCTCGGTCATCACCTATCCCGTCATCCCCAAGGGCATGATCATCTTCCGTATCATCCCCACGGCAGCCCACTCGATGGACGACGTCAACTACACGTTGAACGCCTTCGCCGAGGTGAAGCAGAAGCTCGACAAGGGCTACTACGACGGCACCGAGGTCCCGAACATGAGAATCGAATAATGATCTTGGGACTCAAAAGGTTGAGAGCGACAACTGTCGCTCTCTTTTTTTTGCGCCATCGGAATATTTTCCCTATCTTTGCACTTTCATAAAGTCGGATAATCCCAAAAACATGATAATATGATACTGGTAAAACAAGTTGGCGTCTACGTCAACATTCTCAATTGCAGGCTGAAGAAATATTTGGCCGAGGTCTTCAAGAAGAACAATGTCAACCTGACGGCGGAACAATATCTCGTCATGGACGCGCTATGGAACGAAGGCACCCTTACACAGCAGGCCATCGCCTTCATCATCCAGAAAGACAAGAACTCGGTGACGCAATTCATCGACAACTTGGAGAAAAAAGGTCTGGTCACCCGCTCGGTGGCCAAGGAAGACCGTCGTGTCAACAACATCGTGGTGACCAAAGAAGGCATGGCTCTCAAGGACTCCACCAAACAGTTGGCCATCGACACGATGAACCATGCGCTGGAGGGCATCCCGGAGGAGGATGTTCAGACTTTCGTCAGCGTGCTGAAGAAGGTATGCGCCAACATCAGCGATGTAGGGAAACAACAGGAACCCTGGTGATAAAAGTCTCGGTTTTGACGATTGGCATAATTTTGGATACTATTTTCCGTTGCAATCCGTTGAATTTCTATCTTTGCAAACTTAATCTATAGACGAGTATGAAGAGAACCCTCAGATTATTATTGATTTTTGCCGTGTTCGCGCTGCTGATGCCGTCGTGCAACAAAGGCCCGGGCGAAGGCGGCACTGGCACGGTGCAAGGTGTTGTAAAGCTTGTCCACCATCCCGATGACGACTATACTTTAACCCCTGATACAATGGTTGCGGCCAAGACCGATGTCTTTATCATCTATGGCGATGAGGCCTATTTTGGTGACGATGCCGAGACCAACGCCCAGGGTATGTATCAGTTTGAATATCTGCGTCCTGGCGACTATACCGTGTTCGCTTATTCCACTTTGCCCTCAGGAGAGAAAGTGGCGGTGAGCGAGACGGTCACCCTCAGCCGTGGCGCGGTGGCGCAAGTGCCAACGCTTTACATCCACGATGGCAAGGCTTATGGCACCTCCGTGGTGAAAGGCCGTGTGCACGCCGCCTATTACCACAACGGCAGCTATCGCGGTGAGGGCTGGGCATGCGAGCATCGTGTCTACATCCGTCGCATGGGCGACGACATCCCCTTCGACGACACCCGTGTGGGTCCAGATGGCTATTTCGCCTTCCAGAAGCTGCAACCTGGTGAATATGAGGTCTTCACGGTGACGCAAGACTTCAATGAGGTGCCTGATTTCGTCTTCCAGACTATCTCGGTCGATGAGGCTGGCATGGTCTATGAACTTGAAGAACAGTTTGAAATAATAATCAATGTATAAGATACTGAAAATGAAGAGATTAATTTTTGTATTAGCATTCGTTGCCATCGGTTTCGGCGCCTTTGCGCAGTCGGTCTCCGAGGCCACCATCGCCAAGCGTGAGAACCGCAAAGGCATGGTGTTGAAGGAATGGAACACCCCCGCAGGCGACAAGCGCGCCTTCCTCGACCGTGTGACGACTTATGACGCCATGGGACGCAAGATTGAGGAGATCGAATATGCCAGCTACGGCCAAAAGTGGCGTGTGGTGAGCGAATATCCTGCCAACAGCGACATCACCGCCAAGGTGGTGCGTGAGATCGAGTATAACGACCGCGACAAAGTGGTACGTATCCGCAAGTTCGAATACGACGAGGACGGCTCTAAGGTGCGTCAGCTCAATTACTACCCCAACGGCAAACTGGAGTCGGTGAAGACCTTCGAATACGTCCCCAAATAAAGGCCTGTGGAGGAGATACTCGGCATAGTGCAAGGCATGAAGCCCATCACACTCGACGAGATGAGTGCCGTGAAGCTGATGAACCGCATCGACACGAAATATGTGTTGACGGAGCTTCAGCTTCAAGACATCCTTATGCGTATTCGCGACGCCTACTATGCCCAAGAAGTGGAGGGCAACCGTCTGTCGCCCTACAGCACGGTGTATTACGACACCCCCGATCTGACGATGTACCTCATCCACCACGACCGACACTTGGTGCGTGACAAGGTGAGGGTGCGAACCTACGTTGACTCGCACCTGACTTTCTGCGAGGTGAAACACAAGAACAACAAGGGCCGCACCAAGAAGAAACGCATCACGGTGGAGCCTATCCCCGACATCACCCAAAACCCCGAGGCGGCGGCGTTTCTCTCCGAGAAGCAACCTTACCCCATCAGCTCTTTGAGCCCGCATCTGGTGACGATTTTCGACCGTTTCACTTTGGTGAACTATGACAAGACCGAGCGCCTCACCATCGACTGTAACCTGCGTTTTGAGAACCTGCGCAGCGGCCGAACCGCCTCGATGGGCAACTTGGCCGTGATGGAGCTAAAACAGGACGGAAGGGCCCATTCTCTGCTGAAAGACGTGCTCTTCGACCTGAGAATCAGACCTTTTAAGGTCAGCAAATATTGTATCGGCACCTGTATGACACGTCCCGATGTGAAGCAGAACCGATTCAAGAAGAAATTGAGAAGAATTGAAAAATTAAAACACTTATCATAATGAATCTTTTACAAATCAACATGCAGGACTTCGATCCTGACATCGCGCGCGAGTTTGGCGGTGATGCCAACGGCATGGACTTCCTTGGTGTGCCGCTTTTCGACGCCCAGAGTCTGTGGACGATGCTCATCCGCTTCGTTTTCAACCTCATCGTATGCTGGGTCATCATCCATTGTTTCTATTACAAGAAGGCCAACCGCAAGGACTATTACTTCACCTTCCTCATGTTTGCCGTGGTCATCTTCCTTATCATCTCGTTGATGGAGAACATGAAGATGAACATCGCCTATGCTTTGGGTCTCTTCGCCATCTTTGGCATGATACGTTACCGAACGGAAACCATCAAGATCCGTGAAATGACGTATCTCTTTGTGGTGATGGGCTTGAGCATCGTCAATGGTATGGCGCTTTCGACGAGTTATGCCGAATTGGTCATGGTGAACCTGCTGACGGTGTTGGTGATCTGGATTTTGGACGGCACGAGGCTGTTGAAACATACTGCCACGAAGGTCATTCTTTACGACCGCATCGAGAACACCAAGCACGGCAAGGAGGAAGACCTGAAGGCCGACCTCATCGAGCGCACGGGTCTCGACATCTCGAAGGTGGAGGTGGGGCATATCGACTACCTGCGCGACGTGGCCTACGTGAAGGTGTATTACAAGCCTATTGACGGCGAAGTGAATACGATCGACACAATTACCAAATTGAAAGATTTCGATTGAAAAGGCTGATACTAATAGTGTTATTGTTGGCTGCGGTCGGGGGCTTCGCTCAGAGTGAGCGTACGACCGACTTCGGCGGCATCGTCTCCGCTGAGGCAGAGGCGGGCCTGGGTGGACCATGGGGCTTGTCGGCAGAGGAGGAATTCCGTTTCGACCACAATTTCTCGCAGTTCGACCGTTGGCTTAACTCGGTGGGGGTGGACTACACTTGTTTGCATAACCGCATGAATATCGGTCTCACCGCTGACTATATTCGTCGCCACAACGACCGGGGCTATTATGAGAATCGTGGCCGCTTGGGCGCACAGGTAACCTATACCGAAGAATGGCGTCGCCTCAAGTTTCAGGTTCGCAGCAAGGCCATTGGTACCTTCTTCGACGAGCGCACGGGCGAGCATCGAGTCAACCCTCGCTTGTATTGGCGCAACCGTTTCAAGGTGACCTACCAGCCGATGAACAGCCGATTCAAGTATGCCCTTTCGACAGAGCTCTTCTGGCTTACCAACGACCCCAAGAAAGGCGGTCTCGATAACCTGCGGACGGTCCTGTCGATGGACTATCGCCTCTCACGGCGTTATTCCCTCTCCGCTTTTGTCCGTATGGACAACGACCTCTGGGTGACCGAGCCTGTGGACAGGTACTATCTTGGTATGACGCTGAAGGCAAAGTATTGACTGCCTATCCGTAAAATTACTCAAATTTCATAAAAAAGCCGTTTTTCTTGGAAAAATGGCTTTTTTGTTTCAATAAGGTTTGCTATTTTTGTAGTCGCGAAATCATCTTTAAACCTTATCTATATGAGAACAAAACAGTTTGTGAAAAGAATCGGTGGCATCGGCCTCATCGTAGGCGCGCTGCTGCTTGCCTTCATGCCCTCGTGTGGCAAGAAGGGAACGGGAGGCGAGAACGCTTCCTTCGTTGAGCGCATTCAGCCTATCAACGAGGCTTTGCTGCCTTTGTTGGACAGCTACACCTCGGGTGTGGTCGCCGCTGGCGAGCCCGTCGTGGTGCGTTTCAAGAACCCTGAAACGATGAAGTTGAAGTATGGCGATCCCATCCCCGCCAAAGCCTTCGAGTTCACGCCTGCTCTCAAGGGCAAGGCCGTCTGGATCGACGAGACTACTGTCGGTTTCCAGTACAACAACATCGACAAGGAGAAGAGCTACGTCTGTAAGTTCAAAGTCTCCGACTTTGTGGACTGCGGCTCCGACCAGGTCCTCGAATTCGGATTCGGCGTGCGTCGTCAGAACTTCAGCCTGGTGGCCCAGCAGCCGATCTGCCTCTCCAACGAGACGATGAACTACAACCTGCGCATCGCCTTCGCTGTGCCAGTTGACCAAGAAGATGCCGTCGAGATGTTCGATGCCTCTTTCCGTAAGGGCCATCCCATAGAAGTCTCCGCTGTCGGCAACGGTATCTATGACTTTTTGGTCCAGAACTTTGAGCGTAAGAATCAGGACTATACTGTCCCAGTCGTTCTCGATGGCAAGGCCGTTGATGCCAAGGCTAAGATGGAACGTGACCTCGTCATTTATGCCAAGGACAGCTTCATTCCGTTGACTTTCGACGTCGACCGCAGTAGCGACCACGGCACTTTGTTCTTCAGCCAACCGCTGAAGGAGAACCAGAACCTCACGGGTTACATCTCCACGCCTCGCAACCTGGCTTACAAGGCTGATATCAAGGGCAACCAGATTGACTTCTATTTCGACAAGAGTAACGTCTACCGCTATCAACTCGAAGACCTCACGATAGGCGTGGGTAGCGGCATCCGTTCCGACAACGGCATGGTGCTGCAAGACGACTATGAGTATTCTTTGGACCTCACCATGGTACAGCCCAAGGTGCGTTGGACCAACGAAGGCGTCATCATCCCCAATGTCGACGAGACCACCATCTACTTCGACGCCATCTGCCTTAACGCGGTGACGCTGAGGGTGGTGCGCATCTATGATGATAATATCCTCTCGTTCTTGCAAGACAATGATTTGGACGAGACCTATGGTGTACGCAAGGTGGGCCGTTTGGAGAAGAAAGTGCGTCTTGCTATCGATAACCCGTATCCCAACCAATGGAAGACCTTCCCCATCGTGCTTTCCGACTATATCAAGGTGGATCCCGGTGCGATGTACCAATTGATCCTTGACTTCGGTCCCGCCGACTACACCTTCGCCTCCGACGAGATGAAGATGGCCGTGAAGGACAACCCACAACTTGAGGAGGAATATTGGGACGGCGAAGTTTGGGACTACAAGGAATACAACTACGATGGCGAGTGGGGAGACCCCAACGGCTTCTACTACTATAACAACGTAGAGGTGAAGAAGAACATCGTCGTCAGTGATCTCGCCGTGACCGCCAAGATGGGTCGTGACGACATTGTCGACGTTTATGTCTATCAGATCTCCGACGCCAAGCCGGCCACGGGTGCCACCGTGACGGCCTACAACTACCAGAAGCAGGAGCTGAGCAAGGGTGGCGTCGACAGTAATGGCCATGCGCAGCTGCAATGCGCCAACCGTCCCGCCTTCGTGGTGGCCACCGACAGAAAGGGCAGCAAGTCGGTCATCAAATTGAATGATGGAAACGCACTGTCATACAGCCGCTTCGACATCGCCGGCGAAGCCATTGAGAAAGGTGTGTCGGCCTTCGCCTACTCCAACCGTGGCGTGTGGCGTCCGGGCGATGACCTGCAACTCAACCTCATGCTCAACGACATGGAATCGAGCCTGCCTGACGATTATCCGGTGGTCCTTGAAGTTATTGACGCCACGGGCCGTCTGTATGCCAAGCAGGTGAACACCAAGCCTGTCAATGACATCTATTGCTTCACCGTGCCGACCAACGTGTCCGACGAGACGGGCCTTTGGATGGCGCGTTTCAAGGTGGGTACCAAGACCATTGCGAAAGACCTCCGTGTGGAGACTGTGAAACCTAACCGTTTGGAGATCAACTTCGACCTGCCTGAGGTGGTCAGCCTGTCGCGCAACGAACGAGTCACCCTGACCTCAAGATGGCTCAATGGTATGAAAGCCAATAGCTTGAAGACTGAAGTGGATGTCAAGTTGCGTGGCGGCGAGACGACCTTCAAGAACTTCGCCAACTATTCGTTTGAGAACCAGATGCAAAGGTTCGAACCTCAGGAATATGAGCTCTACAGCGGCCAACTCAATGCCGAGGGTGTCACCACTGTGGGCTTTGGACCGTTGGAAGATGTCTATGCCTCGCAGATGATGAACGGCACCTTCACGGTGAAGGTCTTCGAGCAGGGTGGCGACTTCAGCATCGCCTCCTTCGCGGCGAAGCTCTCGCCTTATATGCGTTATGTGGGTGTCGACCTACCTGAGACCACTTCGAAATACGGCAGCTACTATGACACCAACAAAGATTGGAAGTTCACTGTCGCTGTAGTTAACGAGAACGGCACCGCCTGCAATTCGACGGTGGCGCTGGATTACGCCCTCTATAAACTGGATTATTACTGGTGGTGGTCGAGCGAAGATGACTATAGCTTGCAACGTTACGCCTCGGGTACCTACAAGGCGCCTGTGCAGAACGGCAACCTGACTTGCAACGGCACGACTTCATTGTCGTTCAATGTCCCTGACAATGAATGGGGTAGCTACCTCCTCGTTATCAACGACAGACAGGGTGGACATACCTTCGCCAAAGTCATCAACTTCGACTGGGGTTACGGCCATTCCTCGAGCGCGTCGGGCGCTCCTGCCCAGTTGGCTATGAAGGCCACCGCCGACAGCTATCAGGTGGGCGAGAAGATCGTCGTCACCTTCCCCGCCAACGACAAGGCCAAGGCTCTCGTCACAGTGGAAGCCAACGACCGTGTGGTCCAGACCCAGCTGGTGGAGCATCTCGGAGAGGAAGGCAAGGTGGAAATCACTGCCACTGAGGAGATGATACCCAACGTATATGTCTATGTGGCCCTCATCCAACCGCATGACGCAGTCAACGACCTGCCCATCCGCCTCTATGGCGTCATCCCTGTGAAGGTGGAAGACAAGAAACTGCAGCTGCAGCCCAACATCGGAGTGCCTGAGACCGCCAACACCAAGAAGACTCTCGAGGTAAAGGTGAGTGAAGACAACAAGCAAGCCATGACCTACACCTTGGCAGTCGTTGACGAGGGCATCCTCGGTTTGACCAACTTCAAGACCCCGAATCCCTATGGCTACTTCAACAGCAAGCAGGCGTTGAGCGTGCGCACTTGGGACAACTATGCCAACATCGTCGACGCGTTCAGCGGTGAGCTGGGCTCCATTTACGCCATCGGTGGTGACGGCATGCTCAACCAGGAAATCACCCTCGACAAGCGCTTCAAGGCCTATGCGGTCACCTTGGGACCCTTCGAGCTGAAGGCAGGCGAGACCAATACCCATAGCTTCGAAGTGCCGCAATGCTCTGGCGCCCTCCGCTTCATGGTGGTGGCCAAGGGCAAAGGCAAGGCCTTCGGCTCCTCGGAGAAACGCATGACTGTGGTCGACCCGATCAACCTCTATGCCTCAGCACCGCGCGTGGTCGCGCCTGGCGATGAGCTTAACCTCAAGGTGCAGGTGCAAGCCCCGACGATGAAGAACAAGAGTTTGACTGTCAAGTTCGAGAACAAGAACCTCAACCCGGTGGAGGCCCTGCCGACCTCGGTGAAGATTGACGGTAACGGCGAAGGCATCGTGGCGGTCAGGACGACCATCCCGAAGACCTTGGGTAACGCCGTGATGAAGGTTTCGGTGACGGGCGACGGCTATACCGCCGTTTCGGAGACGGAGATGCCCATCCGTATGCCGTTTGCCGAGCGTCGCAACACCATCACTAAGGAGATTGAAGCCGGCCAAACGGTGAGCGTGCCCTTCACCCTTGAAGGCATGGACGGCACACAGCAAGGCAACATCACCGTGTCGAGCCTGCTGCCTGTCGACCTCTTCGGCCGTATCGACTACCTTATGGGATACCCGCACGGCTGCCTCGAACAGACCACTTCCAAGGCGTTCCCGCAGCTCTACCTCAACTACTTCGCCCAACTCGACGACAAGGACAAGGAAGAGCTGAAGAACAACGTGGAGACGGCCATCACCAACCTGAAGTCGTACCAAAAGTCCGACAACTCGATGACCAACTGGCCCGGCGGCAATTATGTTGACCCGTGGACTGAGATCTATGCTTTGCATTTCTTGGTCGAAGCCAGTAAGCAAGGCTACAATGTGCCGCAGTACTTCCTCGACGGCCTGTTGAACTACCAAGCCGACCGTGCCAAGCAGTGGAAGAACAACCCCGACTACAAGCCGGGTGAGACCATCCAAGCCTATCGTCTCTTTGTGCTGGCCCTTGCGGGCAAAGCCGAGATGGGCGCCATGAACCGTTTCAAGGAGATTGACATGCAATACAGCCTTACCAAGGCTTTGGCCGCTGCTGCCTTCGCCCAGACGGGCAAGACCAGCATTGCGCAGAACCTGCTGCCAGTGACGGAAGAAGGTCAAGCCATGTCGGACTACTACACCTCGTTCGGTTCGCCGACGCGTGACAATGCCTTCTTGGTCTACACGCAGATGCTCTGCGACGTCGATCAACAGACAGTGCAGAACAACATCAACAATGTATGCCGCATGATGAGCTCCAACCGTTGGATGGACACCCAGACGACGGCCTTCACGCTCTTTGTCTTGGGCAAGTATGCCGAAAAGGTGAATGCCACCAATACGCCTATCTCCGCCACGGTGAAGACCAATGGTGAGGAGCGCACGCTGAATACCAACATGGCTTCGGTGGGCTATGGCATCACGCCTAAGGTGGGCAGCAACACCGTTGAGATCAAGAACAACGGCGAAAAGAAAGTGGTGGCCAACATCTTCACCAAGACCTCGGTGGCCGAGTATGACATGAACGAGGGCGGCAATCTCATCAAGATGACGGTGAACTACCTTGACAAGAGCGGCGCTCCCATCAACGTGGCTTCGCTGAACGCCGGCACCGACCTGCGCGTGCAGATCACAGTGCAGAACCCGAGCGAGTGGAAAGTCACAGAGTTGGCACTGTCCTACTACCTGCCTTCGGGCTGGGAGTTGGTCAACGACCGCCTGACGGGCGACATGACCGGCAACGAAGGCGCCAAGCACATCGATCTGCGTGACGACCGCGCCTACTTCTACTTCGACCTCTACCCGGGTGCCAAGAAGACCTTCACCGTGAAGGCGAATGCCACCTATGAAGGCAACTACATGATCCCCGCCGTGCGTTGCGAGGACATGTACAACGCCGAGATCTATTACCAGATCCCCGCCAGAGGTTGTGTGGTGAAATGATGTAATGCTCTCTGACCCTCTCTTCAGGAGATTGCGGATCAAGCCCGCAATGACACAGGAGAGAGGGCCGGAGAGAAAAACGGATTCGATGAAAACGCCCGTAAGACATAAAGCAGTAAGAATTGTTCTATTGGTCCTTGCGGGCCTTTTCATTGCCTTTTTGTGCGTGCCCGTGCCGAGGTTCAGCAAGCCTTATTCCACCGTTTTGACAGCGAAGAATGGCGAGCTGCTTGGCGCTAAAATCGCCGACGACGGGCAGTGGCGTTTCCCCGCCACCAACGACTATTCCTCAAAATACGTCGCCTGCCTGTTGGAATATGAGGATCGTTGGTTTTTTCTCCATCCGGGCTTCAATCCTGTGTCGTTCGTCAAGTCATTCATCGACAACGTGAAGGCAGGCGAAGTGGTGCGTGGCGGCAGCACCCTCTCGATGCAGGTGGTGCGCATGTCGCGTGATAACCCACCCCGTACCTATGCTGAGAAACTATGGGAAGTGATACTGGCCTTGCGGCTGGAAGCGCATTATTCCAAGAAGTCCATCCTCGACATGTATGCCGCCAACGCGCCTTTCGGCGGCAACGTCGTGGGCATCGATGCGGCGGCATGGCGTTATTTCCATACCACGCCCGACGACCTCTCATGGGGTGAGGCGGCTACCCTCGCTGTGTTGCCCAACTCGCCCGCTCTGATTCATCCAGGCCGTTCGCGCGATCGTTTGGAACAGAAACGCGACGATCTGTTGCGACGCATGCCCGAGGCCAAGGCCTATATTCCGAGACGCTTCCACGTCACTGAGCTCTCGCAGGAAGACGCCGAGCTCGCTATGATGGAAGACATCCCCGACAAGCCTTTCGACATGCCCATGCTGGCCTATCACTATCTCAGCGACCAGGACAAACAACACCACGGCCAACATATCTCTTCGACCATCGACTACAACCTGCAGCGCTCGGTGATGGAGGTCATGCACCGCCACCATGAGGCCAACGTGATGAATAATATCGATAATGCCGCCGTGTATGTGGTCGATTACCTCAATGACGAGATTGTGGTCTATGTGGGCAACAACAGTGATGCCTCCGATGCCGCCATGGTCGACATGGTAAAGGCGCAACGCTCGACGGGCAGCATATTGAAGCCCTTCCTCTTTGCTGCCATGCTCGACGAAGGCACCTTGTTGCCCGAGATGGTGTTACCTGATATTCCTATGAGTCTCTCGGGTTTCACGCCGAAGAACTACAGCGGCGAGTACTGGGGCGCGGTACCTGCCGACAAAGCCTTGCAGAACTCGCTCAATGCGCCTTTTGTCCACCTGCTGCGTGAGTATGGCCAGCAGCGTTTCCATGGCCTGCTGAAGCAGTTGCCCTTGCGAGGCATCGTCTTCGAGGCCGAGCACTATGGCTTGTCGCTCATTGTGGGAGGTGGCGAAGCATCGCTGTTCGACATCTCCAATGCCTATGCCAAGATGGGACGTAAGCTCGCTGTGCATGTGAACGAAAACTATAATGCGAAAGTGAACGAGAAGGAGTCCCCCTTCTCTGCCGAAGCCATCGCCGAGACGTTCCACATAATGCTGGGCCTGACGCGACCCACGAGTCAGATAGGGTGGGGAGGCTTCTCCTCTTCGGCGCAGGTGGCGTGGAAGACGGGCACCAGCTTCGGTTTCAAGGACGCTTGGGCGGTGGGTCTCACCGACCGTTATGTGGTGGGCGTGTGGGTTGGTAATTCCGACGGCGAGGGCCGCCCTGGACTGACGGGCGTGGGCGTGGCGGCGCCCATCCTGTTCGACGTGGTGGGCAAACTCAACGATAGCTACCACTATCCCGCCAACACCTTGGAGAGCATTGAGATTGAGGTCTGTGCCGAGTCAGGCTATCCCAAATCGGAGTATTGCCCGCACACCAAGAAGATTCGTGTGCCCAATGTGGAGAACCAGACGGGTGTGTGCCCTTATCACAAGAAGGTGTTCTTGGACGAGACGCGACAGTATCAGGTGAAGCCCGATTGTTATCCCGTCGACCAGAAATGTTATGACGTGTATTATGTGTTGCCGCCTGTGATGGAGTGGTTCTACAAGAAGCACTCGCCATTGTTCCGTCCCACGCCGGCTTTCTATCCCGGCTGCGGCACGGCGCATCCCGACGAAGTGATGGCCTTCGTCTATCCCAAGAGCGACGCCAAGGTGACCATCCCCATCGGTATCCGTGGCGACCGCCAGCAGGTCATCTTCGAGATTGCGCACCGCAACCCGCAGAAGACTATCTTTTGGACTTTGAACGACGAGTTTTTGGGCCAGACACGCCTCAACCACCAGATGCCTATCGACGTGGAGAAAGGCACCTATCGCCTCCGCTGTGTGGACGAAGACGGGGTGGAGTTGAATAGAAGGATAGTGGTGCAGTGAGGTTTTTTCTCTTTTTTTATATATTCCCTATGTTCGAAAAGAAAAATAATTATTTTTGCAGTTGTACAAATGTGACACAATGTCCTTATCAACAATTTAATCTTCAATCGTCATGAAAAAAGGTATTATCATCATTTGCGCATTGGCTCTGTTCTGCAGCCTTGATGCAATAGCACAAAACCCCTTCAAAAACCTGACGGAGAATCCTTCTGTAGTCACTTACAAAGTCCCCAATATCGTGGATTTCGTCAGCGGCTATCTCTCCGACCCGCAGGACGAACATGCTGATTATCTGAGCGAAGTTTGGAATAAACATCTCAATAACAAAGCTCTTGAAAAAGACGAGAAAGTGACTATCGACAGCAGGAATGGATATGTCTGCTTTGAATCGGGACCCGATAAGGAAGGCTACAAATCTGTTACTGAGATGTGCTACTGGAACTGCGATGATGGTCTGCACAAGCTCTTCGCCGAGAACATCGTAGCCTCCCAAAACGGCAAGCCCATCTATACTGAATTCAGCGGTCTTTACATTTATGTCTATGACAACGCCACTCAGAAGCTCTATTTCATCGATCAGGACTTGCTCGGTATTACGGAAGAATTGCATGGCGAGGTCTCCTTCAGTCTGCCCCGTCAGGGCA
This sequence comes from Candidatus Limimorpha sp., assembly GCA_045132275.1. Taxonomy (GTDB): domain Bacteria; phylum Bacteroidota; class Bacteroidia; order Bacteroidales; family F082; genus Limimorpha. The sequence continues at coordinate 170,386 of JBGURY010000008.1, read as the reverse complement.
AGGATATCAAAGTGCTTTTCGGCGACGGTACTCAGAAAACACTGGCATGGAATGGAAAAGGTTTCACGCTAAAAAAAGTACAGGAGCTAAAGAGAACAAAATAATCTATTATTGGATTTCTAAATTAATCACTTGAATTTATTAACTCTAAAATTTATAAATTATGAAAAAGGTATTAGCTTTACTGCTATTGGCCTTCATGATGTGCCAATGCAACAATCAATCTGGACAACAAAACCAGTCGAATGACAACATGCGTAGCAAGTATCCTGAGAAATTCACTGAGGACTACATTGCCGAACGGAGCTTGGGTTTGGCTGACAAACTATGTAGTTGCGACCCCACCAATGTCTACACCTTTAATAATACATTCACAAATGAATATGGGGATTTGCTTAAAGAGTCCTTGGCACTTCCTGAAGGTATTGATGGAGACGGGCCAAGCGCTTGGCAATGGATTGAGCTTGCCGGAGAACTCTGCACTCTTCAGGCCGTTACTGAAGTAGAAGTGAATGGCAACAAAGCCAAGGTCATCTGGGATAGTGATGAATATGGCGAGGACGAGCTTGCCCTTTCGTTTGTCGATGGCGAATGGCTGATTGACGATATTGGAAATTGTTCCCAAAAGTATATGAAGAATAAGATCAAGGAAAGTCGCAAATACTACAAATCCATTGACTGGCTGGAATTGATTCACCAACTTGAGGAGAGGGGATATTCCAAAGAAGATGCTGTACAAGCTTCTGACGATTTAAGGGAACAAATTGAAACCTACTTCGGGAACTATCCTGAATAAGTAAACAATTGGTAATGAAAGACAAAATAGTTACGACATATAGCCGGAGGCTTTCCGCCTTCGGCTTTGCCGCTTGTATGGCCGTTGCTGTTTTTTTCGCCTCATGCGGACCTTCGTCAGACTCGTTCGGCAAGGACCATCCCATACCCGAGGGAATGGTCTGCGAGATTCCTTTGCAGGAAGACGCTCCTACTCCCAGCACTGACAGCTTGAATGCCAGCAGTTATCTACAACTCCGCAACGGCATACAGGGAGGCGTTTACCTGTACAGTTTCTCCTATCCGGCTTTGCCCGACGGCGAGGTGTATCTGCGCTGCTTTGAGGCCACTGAGGGCGTCGAGCTCTCAGCCTCGCGGATGAAAGAGGCGTCAACGGTGGAAGTGAAAAACCACACAGGTTTCGGCGCTATAGTCAAAGAACAGCAGTTCTCCATCTATGAAGGCGACTGGGGCGACTACTACGCCGCCCGCATTGAGGTCTGGCACAAGGATGCCAAAACCGGCGTGGCGACCAAACTGATGGAGAAAACCTATCGTGTTGAAGGATGGATGAGATGATCCGCATCCAAAAGAAAGAAAAAACCAACAAATAAACAAACAACTTATATCAAAAGACAATGAAAACGAAAACTTTGTTACTTGGTGCATTCGCTCTGTGCTTCACCTTGAGCCTCTTCACAGCCTGCGGCAACAACGGCAACAACAAGCCGGAAACTCCCGAAGCCCCTGCTAAGCTAGATATGACAGCAACTCAAGTGAATCCCGATGAGTCAGGATTCATTTACCTTGATCAGTTTCTGACAAAAGATCCCCATCTGACTGTGAAAGTCTCCGATGACTTTACCACCGCCACCATTTGCTACGACGGTAAGGAAATCCAAACTATCGAAGACGAGCTGGGCTTGGTCTCCGACGAGGCCATGGTACGCTTCCTTGATGCTAACTTCGACGGTTTGACCGATATCTACCTCGGTCCCGGTTTGTCACGCACGCAAAACGCTTTGTTTGTTTGGGATGAGTTTGAGCAGCAGTTCCAAGTCGTTAGCGGCTCAGTGCTCCAAAACCCCATGCTTCATCCCGCTACCGAGAGCTTCATCGATGGTGGTAGCAGTTCATACTGCGAAACCGACATCACTCTTAGCATGTGGAAGGGCAGCATGCTCATGATGGATGAAAATCTGGCCATTGTCCTGGATCCCGAACAGTACGGCGAGATTGGCGTTGAACACCGTTTCACCTTGACAGGCGACAACGACCAAGTGCTGTATTCCACCGACGAGATTAATGAGCTGCCCGAGATGTGGCAAACCATCGTCAAGTCCTACGGCTTTTAGTCGAATTCGTCCATTCCAGGTTTGCGCGGTTTGTCGACACCTGGAGTTGTATGTTAAACGCCCCTGTCTACTTCCAGTGCGATTCACAGGGGCGTTTTACCATGCATACGCCTCAGCCGTCATCCACTTTCCCTGCATTTTGAGTACGCGCTCGATGAGATCGCGTACGGCGCCTTTGCCACCGGGCTGCTCGCTAATGAACTTGCAGATGGCCTTCACCTCGGGCGCGGCGTCGGCGGGGCAGGCGGGGAGACCTACGCACTGCATCACGCGCAGGTCGGGGATGTCGTCGCCCATGAAGACGATCTCCTCGGGCTTCAGACCTTTGGTTTCCATGTATTCATTGAGCTTCAACACTTTGTCGGGGATGCCCGTGAAGACGTCGGTGACACCGAGGCTGTTCATGCGCACGATGGTCGAGGGGCAGACGGCGCCCGAGATGAGGGCGACATTATACCCTAGTTTCGTGGCCAGCTGCAAGGCGTAGCCGTCTTTCACGTTGGTGGCTCTCAAAGGACGCCCCTCATAGTCGCAGAAGACCGTGCCATCCGTCATCACGCCGTCGAAGTCGAAGATGAAGGTGGTGATAGGGGAGAACAGGGAATCAATTTCGTTCATGGGATGTTGTTTTATGCCCCAAAAATAGGGAAAACTTTTGTTTCGGCGACACAAAGTAAGTCAAATCTTTGATTCAACGGAACGAAACGGAGTTAATTTTTGGCAAATGCCGTCGGATAACGCAAAAATGCTTAAATTTGCAAGTTATTTTTATTCAATTATGAGAGTAAGACATCAGACAGAGAACGTTGAAGAGATTGTGGCCGCCACCATCGAGGCCATGGAAGCCGTGAAAGGCAAGGATATCGTCACCCTCGACTTGAGGGAGATCACCACAGCAGTGACCGACTATTTCGTCATCTGCCATGCGCCTTCGAAGACGCAGGTCGACGCCATCGCCGACAAGGTCGAGGAGTTGGTCTTCCAGAAGACGAACAATAAGCCCTACCACGTGGAGGGTCGCGACAATACGGAATGGATTTTGATTGACTTCGTGGATGTCGTCGTTCATGTGTTCCTTGAGTCGGCGCGAGGCTACTACAAACTGGAGGAGCTTTGGGCCGATGCTGAGAGAATCGTGAAGGCGTCCGAAGATTAATTATTTCAAAATCAAGTTTTTAAAATGGATAATAAAGAGACTAAAGGGACTGGCAACCAGCCTTCGCAGTCCAACCCCAACCAGCGTCCCAATGGCAAGAAACGCTTCAACTTGATGTGGGTCTATGTCATTTTGTTCGCTGTGCTGATAGGGATCCAATTTTTTGGCAGGAAATCTGACACGCCCCAGAAGGATATCGACCAAGGCCAACTCATCGAGATGCTGAAGAAAGAGGAGGTAGGCAAGATTGAGCTGATCAACCATGAGGACGCGGACATATACCTGAATGAGAAGGGTCTGAGAAATCATTTCCCCGATGCCAAGGTAGGTGCGGAAGGCATCGCTGAATCTCCGAACTATACCTATAAGATTGGCGCTTTGGAGCGTTTCGAGGAGAAAGTGGAGAGCGCCCAGGAAGGCATTGCCAACCCCGTGTACATCACCAATATACGTCGTAATAACTGGATGGGCGACATCATAGGATGGCTGATTCCTTTGGTACTGCTCATCGTGTTCTATATCATCCTGATGCGCGGCATGGGCCGCAATATGGGTGGTGGTGGTGGCGCTGGTTCCATCTTCAACATCGGCAAATCGCGCGCCCAACTCTACGATAAGAACACCAGTGTCAACGTGACCTTTAAGGACGTCGCTGGCCTGGAAGAGGCCAAGGTCGAGATCATGGAGGTCGTTGACTTCTTGAAGAACCCCGAGAAATATACCAAATTGGGCGGTAAGATCCCGAAAGGCGTCCTGTTGGTAGGCCCTCCCGGAACGGGTAAGACCCTCTTGGCCAAATCGGTGGCAGGCGAGGCTAATGTGCCGTTCTTCAGCCTGTCGGGCTCCGACTTCGTGGAGATGTTCGTCGGCGTGGGAGCCTCGCGCGTTCGCGACCTGTTCAACAACGCCAAACAGAAGTCGCCGTGTATCATCTTCATTGACGAGATCGACGCCATTGGCCGCGCCCGTGGCAAGAACTCCATCACTGGCGGCAACGACGAGCGTGAGAGCACGTTGAACCAACTGCTCACCGAGATGGATGGCTTCGGCACCAACTCGGGCGTCATCGTGTTGGCCGCTACCAACCGTGCCGACATCCTCGACAAGGCCCTGCTCCGCGCCGGCCGCTTCGACCGCCAGATCTACGTCGAGCTGCCCGACATCGTGGGCCGTAGGGAGATCTTCGAGGTGCATATGCGTGGCTTGAAACTTGGCAACGACGTCGACAAGGACTTCCTCGCCAAGCAGACTCCTGGCTTCTCGGGCGCCGACATCGCCAACGTGTGCAACGAGGCCGCCCTGATGGCCGCCCGTAAAGGCAAGGACGAAATCGACAAGCAAGACTTTCTCGATGCCGTTGACCGTATCATCGGAGGTCTTGAAAAGAAGAATAAGATTATCACGCCTGAGGAGAAGAAGGTTATCGCCTTCCACGAGGCAGGACATGCCACCACGAGCTGGCTGTTGCAATATGCCCATCCTTTGGTCAAGGTGACCATCGTGCCGCGCGGCAACTCGCTTGGCGCGGCCTGGTATCTGCCCGAGGAACGCCAAATCACCACAAAGGAGCAGATGTACCACGAGATGATCGCCACCCTCGGTGGTCGCGCCGCCGAGCAAGTCATCTTCGGTCAAATCTCGACGGGCGCCCTGTCAGACCTTGAGAAGGTGACCAAGCAAGCCTTCGCTATGGTGACCTACTACGGCCTTGACGACGAGATAGGCAATCTGAGCTACTACGACTCGACGGGACAACAGGACTACAGCCTGACGAAGCCTTACAGCGAGAAGACCGCCGAGACTATCGACAAGCAGGTGAGCAAGCTCATCGAGAAAGCTTATCAAGAGGCCATCGCCATCTTGACGGACCACCGTGATGGTCTGACACAACTGGCCACCAAACTCATCGAGGAGGAAGTCATCTTCGGCGAGGATCTGGAGCATATCTTCGGCAAACGTCCGTGGGGCAACACTGAGGACGAGAAGCTGAAGAACGCCGCCGAGAAAACCGCCGAGGTCGAGCCAACCGAAATCGAAGATTCGACTAGCCAAACAATCGAAAACGAACCTGAAAACGCATAACTGTCATGGCTTGGGACAACAAAGGAGAGAACAAAGACGCCACCTTCAAGGAACAGATGCTGGCCAAGGTGCGCAATGCCCTCATCGAGCGGCAGGAGGCCTTGTTTAAGGACATCGACCAGCGCACAGAGACGTGGATTCCCATCAAGGAAGAGGACGGCACCGCCATCACTTTCGTGCAGAATTTCAAGGAGCACGGCGGTATCTTCGTCTATCTGGAGAGCGAGGCCGAGTTCGCCGAGTGTATCAGGCAGCTGGCGCCGGAGAACGGCTGGGAGCCGCTATGGTGCACTAGTCCTAAGATGAAGCAAATGTTGAGTAAATATGGCATTCCGTTTACTGAGAGCAAAGAACGCGAACCCAAGCAGAAACTTGTCAGTCTGACGGGTTGTGAGTGCCTGGTGGCGCAGACTGGTAGCATCGTTCTCTCCGATACGCTGACGTGCACCCGCGAAGCCTATGCCTTGCCCGATATTTTGTTGGTGTATGCCACCACCGAGCAGATTGTCCCCGGCATGCGCACCGCCTTCCAGACCGTGAAGCGCAAATACGCCAAAAACAAGCCCTCGCAGATTACCATTATCACGGGGCCGAGCCGTAGCACCGACATCGAGCAGACCCTCGTCATCGGCGCCAACGGCATCCGCCAAGTGGCGGTGTTTTTGGTCGACGAGGAGTGATATGGTTTTTGGAAAATCTTAAAATAAAACGGAAATTATTTGTTTTAAACGATACGTTTTTGTATTATTGCAGCGAATAAGAAATAGGAAGTGAGTTATGAACAGATTTTTATTGTTCCTTTGCTTATCTGCTGCAGTCCTGTTTAGCGCTTGTTCTACCGACATTGACCTCTATGCCGATTATCAACAGACGCCCGTCGTCTACGGCCTCCTCGATGCCAAGGCCGACACTAACTTTGTCAAGATTACACGTGTCTTCTATGCCCAAGGCGACGCCTACCAGATAGCCCAGAACCCGGATTCGTGCAACTACCCGGGTAAGCTGGATGTTCGTCTTGTTGAATACTGCAACGACGACAGCATTCGCGAGATTGTGCTTGACACCATCACCGTCCACAATAAGCAGCCCGGTGTATTCTATTCCCCGGGACAGAAACTGTATTATACCACCGAGCCTCTCGGTGTGAACACCAGGCAAGAACAATACAGCTACCGTCTCAAGGCCGTCCTGCCCGACAGGGTGTTGACCACCAAGGCCGACCTTGTGGGCAACGACAGGTTCGATGTGCAGAGCCTGGCGGTCAACTTCTCAAAGGAATACTTCGGCATGGTGCCGCGCCGCTTCCTGTTTCAACCCGCCGTGAAAGGCGCCATTTATCAAATTACGCTCTCGTTTACCTTTTTGGAGCAACGCCTGCCCGATGGCGACTCTGTGCCTCGCACCATGACATGGGATGTGGGTACTTATATGGAAGACTATTTTTCCATGAACATGGATGGCGAAGCCTACGTGTTCCTCTATCGTCCGGAGACGTTCTACGCACAGTTGAGGGATTTTGTGGGCGACGACACCACATGGGTCGACGTATGCCGCTACATCACCGACTATCCCGTCGAAGTCATCATCACGGCAGGAGGAGAGAGACTGCGGCAGTATGTCTACAACAACAATACGGAGAGCGGATTCATGCAAGGCGACAATGAGTTCTCGCTTATCGACGACGGCTACGGCGTGTTCTCGTCACGCATGACGATGAGCCACAAGGTGAGGCTGGCGGGCGAGACGGTCCCCGACCTCGTGGCCATGCGGCATTGGCGGTTCAAGTTTATTGGAGGAGAATAACAAAAATGCAGGGCTCAAGCCCTGCATTTTTGTTATTTCAATGTGTCAATAATCTGTTCGATGGAAACCCCTTCGGCCTCGGCAGTGTAATTCCTGATGATGCGGTGGCGCAGGATGGGGATGGCCACACGCTGCACGTCCTCGATGTCGGGCGAGTATTTACCTGTCAGCAGGGCGTTGGCCTTGGCGCCGATGATGAGATATTGCGAGGCACGCGGACCTGCACCCCAGCTGAGGTAACGGTTGGCCCATTCGTGGGCTTTCTCGGTGTGGGGGCGCGTCTTGGCGACCAGGTTCACCGCGTATTCATAGACGTTGTCGGGCACGGGCACACGACGTACCAACTGCTGGAAATACAAGATTTCTTCGGGTGACAGCACGGCGTTGATTTCCGTGACGTTGCCCACGGTGGTGCTCTTCACGATGTCGATCTCCTCGTCATAAGAGGGGTAGTCGAGCATGAGGTTGAACATGAAGCGGTCGAGTTGAGCCTCGGGCAGGGGATAGGTACCTTCTTGTTCGATGGGGTTCTGTGTGGCCAACACGAAAAACGGCTCCTGCAACTTGTAGGTCTTGCCCGAAACGGTGATGCTCTTCTCCTGCATGGCCTCCAAGAGGGCGGCCTGCGTCTTGGGAGGGGTACGGTTGATCTCGTCGGCCAAAACGATGTTGGCGAAGACGGGACCCTTGATGAACTTGAACTGACGCGACTCGTCCAGGATCTCGGTGCCCACGATGTCGGACGGCATCAAGTCGGGGGTGAACTGGATGCGGCTGAAGCTCAAGCCCAAGGCCTTGCCTATAGTGTTGACCAACAGGGTCTTGGCCAGCCCAGGCACGCCCACGAGCAGCACATGGCCTTGGCAGAAAATGGATAGGATGGTGTCGTGTATGATGTCGTGCTGTCCGACGATGACTTTCCCGATTTCCTTGCGGAGGGTCTCATATTTCTCGACCAATGCCTTGGCACCGTCGACGTCTGAAGCGTAGTTTGTCATTGAAAGTTCCAATCGTAATAAAAGTCGTTGTTCTTATAGGTGTCGTCCAAACGGATATAGGCTTTGACGGCCTTTTCCTTCACCCATTTGCCGATGGCGTCCTGGCGTTTCTGGCTCATGGCCCAGCTCTGGATGAGGCTGTAGTCGTCCTTGAGGTTGGCCTGATGCGCCTCGGTCTTGCGTTTCACCATGACGAGGCGGAAAGCGTCGTTGTTCTCGTTGGTGGTCATCGGCAGCGGGTCGCTGAGCTCGCCCACTTCAAGGCGGCTGATGACGAAGGCAAGGTTCTTGTATTCGGGATATTCCTGCTCAAGTGCTTGCAGGTCTTGCAGACTGAGCCAGTTGCCGCCTATGCCTGCGTTGGCGAGGTAGCCTCCATTGTTCTTAGTGTCGTCGTCGCTGTATTTCTTGCAGGCCTCTTCAAAAGTCATGTCGCCGTTGCGGATGAGACCGGCCACCGAGTCGAGTTGGTTTTGGGCTCTCTCCAAGGCCTCGACGGGCACCTTGGCGGTGAGCAGGATGTGGCGGCAGTTGACGGCATCGCCACGACGTTCGATGAGCTGGATGATATGGAAGCCGAACTGGGTCTCCACCACGTCAGAGATCTCGCCGTCGCGGAGGTTGAAGGCGGCAGTTTCAAATTCATGGGCCCAAACGCCTCTGCCCGTTAAGCCTAACTCGCCACCTTGACGGGCTGAGCCGGGATCTTCGCTATAGAGCACGGCCATGGTGGAGAAGGTGCTCTCGCCATCGAGGATACGCTTGCGGATCTGATAGAGACGGTCCTTCACCTGCAGCTTTTCGTCGATGCTGACGGGCGGACGCTTCACGATTTGCACGATTTCATAGCTGGGGCTGATGGTGGGCAGGCTGTCCTTCGGGATGTCGTTGAAGAAATTGCGTACCTCTTTGGGCGTCACGATGACGTTCTCCATGATTTTCATCTGCACCTGCTCCTGCAGCATCTGGTCTTTCACGGCATCGCGCACCTCGTCTTTGATTTCTGACATGCTCTTGCCGAACTGCTCCTCCATCTTTTCTTGCGAGCCGATCCTCGCGATAAAGTAGCGGAGCTTTTGTTCCATCTGCATCTCCACCTGTTCGTCGGTGACAGTGATACTGTCCATCTCGGCCTGGTTGAGCATGAGCTTTTGCAACAGCAGGTCTTCCAAGATACGGGCGCGCACTTCTTTGCCGGTGCCTTCGGCCATGCCTTGCAGGCGGTATTGGATGTATTGGTTCTCGATGTCGGACTGCAGGATGATGTTCTTTCCGACTACGGCCACCACCTTGTCGACCACTTGGGGCTCGCGGTTTTGTGCCATCGTCGGGAAGGCCAACAACATAAGTGCTATGAATATCCAGTTTCTTTTCATTATTCTAATTTGTTAATTATCGTCATTATATAAGGTCGGTGACCCCACATACACCTCAAAGGCGTGCTCTTTCTTGGCTTTCTCGTAGATGGCATCCTGCATCTTGTTGATCAAGGCCTGTTTGCGTTGGGCGAGGATGACGCTCTTGATATTGTCGCGCACCATCTCCATGGGCGAGGTGCTCTCTTCGAGGAGGTAGTCGACGAAACGCACCATATAGGTGTATTCGTTGGCGTCGAAGCAGACGAACTTGTTCTTCTTGAGGAAGCTCTCGGCATTGAGGATCTGGATGGGGATGATGTTGGTCAACTCGTCCAGACGCATCCATTGGTCGACGTCAAGATAGCTCTTGGCGGCGTAGTAGGTGGCCTGGATGTCGATGTTTTGCAACATCAGCGTGTCGGGGTTGCTCATCAGTTTCTTGAGGTCGGCCACCTGTTTGTTGTCGCCCTCCATGATGACATAGGCCACCCTGACCATCGTGTTGCGCAGTTGGAAGTCTTCTTTGTTCTGCTCGTAGTATTCGGCGATTTCGTCGTCGCTGACGACGGTGTCCAGCTTCTGGTTGATGAGTTGGCTTTCGTAGGCGTACACGACCAGCGAGTTGCGATATTCCTCCATCTGCTTGTCAAGGTTGAGCGCATTCTTGTCGAGGTTGTTCTCCGCCTGGTGGAGGAGTACTTGTCGCCTCACCCACGAGTCGATGAAGGTGCTGACGCGTTGAATGCTGTCCATGATGGGGGTGCCTTCTGGCACGATGCCGTCGAGGTCCGACTCATAGAGGTATTTGCCATAGCATTCGGCCACCACCACTTCCTTGGAACTTTTCTGGAAGTAGTCGCAGCCCGCCAACAGCAGCAGGATGAGTATGCCGATGACGTCGAGCCTTCTCATTGATACCTCTTTCTGACTTGGTCCAAGACTTTCTCGTTGATCTTCACGGGATAGCGTTCCTTGAGGGCCTTCACCCATTGCTGCTCAAGCTCCACTTGGTAATCGGAGGTGACGAGGCCGCGGGCTTCCTTGAGTGTTTTCTGCTCGGGCTCGCGCACTTCCCTGATGCATACAATGGTGGTCGTTTGGTCGACAGTTGACGGGATCTCGTTACGCACGCCGACCTTCCACTCGGTTTGGTCGACATATTGGTTGTCGCCTCTTTGGAAGAATCCCTTGCGCACGAAGGCGTATCGGATGGAGTCGTTGATGATGGCATTCTTCAGGCTGTCGAGTTCGATGCCTTTGTCCATCAAGGCTTTCACTGCGGGCAAAGATTCGGGACGCGTCACTGTGATGACAGTGGCCAGGGCGCGCTCGTCCCACATATACTTGGAGGCGTTGCGGGCGTGGAACTCCTTCAGGCCGAGGGTGTCTTTCACGGCTTTGTCCCATACCTCGAGGTTCATGAGGTCAAAGAGCATGATGCCGTCTTTGTATTCCTGCACAAGGGCCTTGAACTCGGGGTATTTGTCCTCGAGATGGGCGTCGGCGTAGTTCATCACCGTCTCATTGCAGAAGGTCTCGTAGAGTTGGTAGGCGTAGGTGGCGGGGGAGACGTATTTTTGCTTGGTCATGTTATTGTTGATGTAATCGACGAAATCGCTCACCTTGGTGGAATTGCCTTGCAGGCTAAACAGCTCGGCGTTCATCTTCACGTCTTGGGAAGGCTTGTAAGACTTGTCGAGGATGGTGCTGTCGATAGTGGCCAGGAAGGCCTCCAGGTTCTTGTCGTTCTGCTTGAACTTGTATTCATTGCGCACTTGCTTGAGCACCAGCTCTTCCGATTTCTTGGATCGCATGTCCTTCTCGACGCGTTCGCTGAGGCCCTGTCTCTCTCTGTCGAATGTTCCCACGCCCGTCGTGTTGATCAGCTTGATGATATGGAAACCGTAGTTGGTGCGCACGGGTTTGGCGATCTCGCCAACATTGATGGACTTGCAGGCCTCGATAAACTCGGGCACGATGCGGTTGACAGTGAATTGGCTCAGCATGCCGTTGTTGTTGGCGGTGCCTTTGTCATCGCTGTATTGCTTCACCATCTCGTTCCAGTTCTTGCCGTTCTGCTCAATTAACTGGGCGTAGATATTATCGGCTTTCTGTTTCATGGCGGCGACGTCTTCCTCGGGAGCGTTGAAGGGCAGTTGGAGGAAGATGTGGGCGGCCTGTATGGTGCCCATGGCGTCAGTCACGCTATGTACCTTGATGATGTGATAGCCAAAGTCGCTGCGCACGGGCATCGACACTTCGCCTTCCTTAGTGTTGTAGGCGCCTGTCTCAAAGGGATAGACCATGTCGAAGACGGAGAAGTAGCCGAGGTCGCCATGGTTGCCCGGACGGGCGGGGGTGTCGTTGGTGCCTTTGATGTCGCGGGCCGAGGGGTCCTCGGAATATTGGTCGGCCAGTTTTCCGAAGTCCTCGCCTTTGAGGGCTTTCTTGCGGATGTCCATGGCCTTGTTGTATGCCTTCAGCGTGTCGGAAGGCAGCGCTTTCTTGTCGCAGCGGATGAGGATATGCGAGGCGCGGATGTCTTTCAGCTTGCGTTGGTAGGCCTCTTCAAGGAGTTCCTCGGTGATGTCGTCACTGCTCATGAAAGGCTTGGCGAGCTGCTTGCGGTAGCCGGCCAACTCCTTCTGGAAGCGGGCGCTGGTGTCAAGCTGCAGACGTTCGGCCTCCATCACCTTCATGCGGAAGGTGGTGAACAGGTCGAGGTATTCGTCGACGGACTTCTTCTCGATGACATCGCTCTTGAGGTTGTTCTTGTAATACACGTCGCAGAACTCCTTCACGGTGACTTCTTGGTCGCCAATGGTCATCAAGACCTTTTTGTCGAGTTTCGACTGTGCACTGGCAAAAAAGGTTGGCATGACAAACGTTGCCAACAATAACACTTTCAAAAAATTACGCTTTTTCATTTCTGATATTCGTTGTTTGCTTGTTATTTCATTAACGCTGATTGGGGGATATTATTTCAATGCTCCTTCTACTTCGAGGCCCTCGGCAATCACATGCAGGTCGGTGACGTCGACCTTCTCGAAGACGGTTTTCGCTTGCTCTATTTGGTCCAAGTGGACCAAGAAGTGACTCTCGGGACGCTTCTCTATGAGGCCTTCCGGCACCTTGCCTCTCAGAAGGCTGAGCAAAGTAGTGAGCATGGTGTCGGAACCGAAGCCGGCATCCAATTGCAATAAAAGGTCGCTGCCCACCAGTTCTTTGATGATGAGGTCGGCGGAGATGTCCTTTTTGATGAAGCCCAGATTGAGGGGGTAGGTCACCTTGACGGTCTTCGGGTCGACGAAGGCGAACGAGATCGCCTGTTCGGCCTTCTCGGCCAGCAGTTTCTGAATCTCCGGGAACGAAATGGACGCTTTCATCAGCTTCTCTTGCTATAGTTCGGGGCCTCTTGTGTGATGGTCACGTCGTGCGGATGGCTCTCGAGGATGCCCGAGTTGGTGATGCGGATGAACTTGGCTTTTTTCAACTCGTCGATGGTGTGCGAACCGGTGTAGCCCATGCCTGAGCGCAGGCCTCCCACCATTTGGTAGATGACCTCCGACAGCGTGCCTTTGTAGGGGACACGGCCGGCGATGCCTTCGGGGACGAGTTTCTTCACGTCTTCCACGTTGTCCTGGAAATAACGGTCCTTCGAACCTTGCTGCATGGCTTCCAACGAGCCCATGCCACGGTAAGTCTTGAACTTACGGCCTTCGTAGATGATGGTGTCGCCTGGCGATTCGTCGACGCCAGCGAAGAGTGAGCCTGCCATGATGGACGAGGCGCCTGCGGCGAGGGCCTTCACGATGTCGCCTGTATAGCGGATGCCGCCATCGGCGATGACGGGGATGCCTGTGCCTTCCAAGGCCTTGCACACCTCCATGACGGCGGTGAGCTGAGGTACGCCGATGCCGGCCACCACACGCGTGGTGCAGATGGAACCGGGACCGATGCCCACCTTGATGGCGTCGGCGCCTGCCTCAGCGAGGGCTTTGGCGGCGTCGGCGGTGGCGATGTTACCAGCTACGATATCAATGTCGGGATAGTTACCCTTCAGGTTGCGCACCATGTCGATGACACCTTGCGAATGGCCATGGGCCGTGTCGACGACGAGGGCGTCGACGCCGGCGTCGACCAAAGCGGCGGCGCGCTCAAGGGTGTTGGCGGCGATGCCGACGGCAGCGGCCACGCGCAGACGACCGCGCGAGTCCTTGCAGGCGTTGGGACGCGCCTTCACCTTGATGATGTCCTTATAAGTGATGAGGCCGATGAGGTGGTTGTCCTTGTCGACCACAGGGAGTTTCTCGATCTTATGTTCTTGCAGGATATCGGCGGCCTTCTCAAACGACACCTCAGTGGTGGTGATGAGGCCTTTGCTCGTCATTACCTCGGCGATGGGACGGTCGAGGCCACGCTCGAAGCGCAGGTCGCGGTTGGTGACGATGCCGACGAGGACATTGCAGCTGTCGACGACGGGGATGCCGCCGATGTGGTATTCGCCCATCAGGTCGAGGGCGTCTTTCACCGTAGCGTCCACATGGATGGTCACCGGGTCGCTGATCATACCATTCTCGGCGCGTTTCACCTTGCGCACCTCGGCGGCTTGTTTGCCGATGGTCATATTCTTGTGCAGCACGCCGATGCCGCCTTCCTGGGCGATAGCGATGGCCATGCGACTCTCCGTCACGGTGTCCATGCCTGCGGACACGACGGGGATGTTGAGGTCGATATGGCGTGAGAACTTGGTTTTCAGGCTCGTTTCACGGGGGAGCACATTACTATAGGAAGGCACCAAGAGGACGTCGTCGTAGGTCAGGCCTTCACCAACAAATTTTTCAGGATCGAGTGTCATGGCGATTAGATTTAATTAATCTGCAAAGGTACGAAAAATTTCGGTTGGAGAGGCGGAATGGGGCGAAAAAACTTAGAAAGTCATTCGTAATGTCTGATTCTAACCTCGATGCCGTCGCTTTCAAGTAACGAAGGGATGCCGTTTACGTCGGTTTGGCCGTAGTGGTAGGGGAATAATACTTTGGGTCGGATGGTCTTCGCAGCGTTGAGGAGTTGCTCGACGGTCATCGTATAGGGTTGATTGCAGGGGAGGAAAGCGATGTCGATGTCGTGGATGTCGGCCATCTCGGGGATGTCCTCGGTGTCGCCGGCGATGTAGACACGCAGCCCGTCGAGTGTGAGGATGAAGCCGTTGTCCCTTCCCTTGGGATGGAATTGCTGGTGGTCTGGGGTGGTGTTGTAGGCGGGGACTGCTTCGATGGTGATGTCGTCTGCCAGTTGGAGCGTCTCTCCGTTGGCCATCACTTGTCCATAGCCGAGCGTCTCGGCACAACTTTGGTTGGTGATCAGTTGGGTGCCATCGTTGGTGAGTCGCTTGATGGCGGCGGTATCCAAGTGGTCGAAGTGCTCATGCGTAATGAGGATATAGTCCGCCTTGGGCATGGCGGCGTAGTCGATGGTCATATCGCCCAGCTTCGTCACGGGGTCGACCATGATAAGTTTCCCATCATAGTCAATCCGTATGGAGGCGTGGACTAGGGCGTGGAACTTGACGGTCTTGCCGCTCTTGGTGGTGAAAGTGTCGACTTCGGCGTTCTCGAAATTCTGTTGGCCGCAGGCCGATGCCAATCCTAAAATGGCCAATAGGCCGGTGAAGAGGTGTTTCATAGTGATGAGTGTTTTTAGGCGGTAAAGATAAGGAAAAGTTCAAAATATGCCTAAAAGAAAAAATCGCTGAAAAATGAAATTTCATACATTTCAAAAGGTATTCTGTACAAACACGACTAAAACTTAAGCTTTACTTTAAAGAGATTGATTTTCTTTGCATCATATTATCAAGAATAGTAATACTAATGCAATGAAAACACGAGAAATTTTATTCGTATTGCTGACTCTTGTAGGAGTCGGATGTTCGCCGGATAGGCAAACTGAAATACAGCAGAATGCGACACCCTTCAATGGCATCTACTATTGGAAGACTACCTTTGCGCTCAATGAAACCGAAAAGGCTTTTCTCGAGGAGCACCAAGTGAAACGTCTCTATCTTAGGCTTTTTGACGTGGTGCCTGACAATGAGGTCGTTCGCGTCGACGGGTTCGTGTGTGATGTGGTACCCAATGCCACTATCACCTTTAAACAAGAGGTGCCCGAAGGGTTGGAGGTTGTCCCCGTGGTTTATATAACCATTGATGCCTTGCGCAAGATGGCTGGCAGGGAAGGGCAATTTGCCCAACTAATTACTGAACGTGTGGCTAATATGGCCGATTTTAACGAGTTGGGTACCATCAAGGAAGTACAGTTGGACTGTGATTGGACACAACGCACCCAAGAGAACTACTTTCTGCTCTGTAAAGAAACCTCAGAACAGCTTCGAGAACTTGACATCCAGCTCAGTTGCACTATCCGCTTATGGCAACTTAATCTACCCGCTCCACCTGTCGACAGGGGCGTGCTAATGCTTTACAATACGGGGAGTGTTGGACGTTTAGAGACCAATAATTCCATCCTTGACATCAACGACGTGAAGCCCTATCTGAACAGCAAGACTTATTCTCTTCCTTTGGATTACGCATTACCCACATACGATTGGTATGTGTGGCTTCGTAACGGGCAATACCATGGACTATTGCATCAGTTCAACGACAGCCTGAAGTTGCAACCAGGAGACACCCTTCGGCATGAGCGAGCGACCTTCGAGCAAATCATGGAAGTGAAACAAACTGTGATGGACCAACTGCAAACACAAAGCGCTAATATCATCATTTATCATCTAGATTCAGCAAATCTTTCAAACTACTCCAACCATGAAATCGATCAAATTTATAGCCGCGATTAGTTTGGCTTTATTTACCACTAGGGCTTTGGCCTGCGTCTTTCCCTTTTATGAACCTTCGGGATACAAACTCTTTCACCTAATGGACAAGCAGGAATTGGCCGAAAACACCTATAATATTTATGAACGTGAGAATTGTCTCTTATGGCAACAACAAACTCGATGCTGTTTTTCCTTGGAAGATATAGCCGAGGTGGTGTATAGGTTTAAACTAGAGACATTGTCTCAACTTAAGGAAGGGGGAATCCCTTCGGAGGCGAAGAACAATTACTTTGCCCGATGGCTGGTGAAGGTAAAAAATGACGATGTGCTTGACTATCTCATCTTGGCAAAGACCTGTGAATGGCTTCGCCTAGAGCATCAGTCGCCATGGTATTATCCACGTAAGAGTGACCCGGTGCAGTGTTCACTAGGCGATGTGCTGGAAACGGCTATGAGTCACAATGAAGGTCCGTTGGCAGAGCGTTACGCCCTTCAAGCAGTGAGAGCTATGATCACATTGCGACGCTATGATGAATGCATCAAATACTGGGAAGAGACCGCAAGCCGTTTCCCAGAAGGCTTAATGCAACAAATGATAGAACCTTACGTAGCAGGCGCATATTATCACATTGGCAGGATTGATGAGGCCAAACTGATGTTTGCTCAGTTGGGTGATATCAATGGCTTGTTGTTGTGCGAGAACAAAAGGTGTAAACCCTACAGTCGTGTCGAGGGAATGGAACTGATGTATGAAACCCTTCCTGACAACCCGTATTATAAGCAAACCATCCAGCATTTGTTAGGCGACATGGAGCCTGATTTAAACTGGGATGAATTTGCAGACGGTTATAGAACTGAGGAATACAACAACATCATTCAGCTTGAAAAGCTGTGTGATAGGGTGTTGTGTGAAGGAAGGACGACCGATCCGTCAATTTGGGCTTATACCGCATGCTACATCGCCCACCTCAAGGGTGACGATCGAAAGGCCGACCTATACCTGAAGATGGCCGAGAAAACAGTAAACGACGAAGCATTTGAAGCCTCTGTGAAAGTGATGAGGATTTATATTGATGCCAAGCTATGCGAATACAATAAGGCATACGAGCAAAAGCTTCTCAACCAACTTGTCTGGTTGCAACAACAAGTGGAAGACCATATCACTAACGATGTTCAGGAAAGAGCGGGCGAGCTTACAGATTTGCTACGAAACACTAGTTTTTATTATTGGAATGATGCTCTACGTTGCATCCTTTTGGGTACAGTATGTCCCAGAATGCTTGAGAATGGGAACATCACTCTTGCCTTACGGCTGGCCAATATGGCTGACTACACTTTGCTGAACCATACGGGATTCATTTATGATGAATATTGGGATGAAAAACTCGGGATGGGAATGAGCGAGTATTTATCTTTGGAACAATACCGTGCCGATTGTTCATTCAACTGGTATGACTATCGTACAAATTTTGCGGGTATGATGGACACGCTGGCCGCTAATCAACTAGCCGACTATGTGAGGTCTGTCGAAAAACCGCAAACCGCATTCGAACGTTTCCTCGACGCCCACGGCTATGTGGATGCGAACTTTTTGAACGAAATACTCGGCACCCATTATATTCGTGAGATGCGCTATAAAGAGGCAAAACAGACACTTGCAAAAGTGCCGTATGATTTCTTCCGTCAGACCAATGTCTATAAAGAGGGGCTTTTGGATTACAACCCTTTTAGTTACCGTCGTGAGAAGTGGGCACTTTCTATGGATGCCAAGTATCAGTTCGCTTGTCTGATGAGCCAATATGATGAAGAGATTGAGGAATCCGACAATCCTAACCGCAAGGCAATGGCCATGCTTAAATTGGCCACAGGCATCTTCAATTCCAGTCAAAGAGGCCATTGTTTTGCGTTGGGCTTTTATCAGTCGGGGGACGTTTGCAGTCCTTTGGATAATGGTGAATACCAACAACAAAAACAAACAGAGTTAATGTGCAATCGAGCCGGCGAACTATGCCAGCAGGCATTTCGAATGATTACCGACGATGAACTTGCTGCTCAAATCCAATATGAGTTTTGTAATTTTTACTCAGTCGCTAGCTGGTATCCTCAAACCCGTGCTGCACAATGTGTTAGAGCCCGTTGCGACGAGATTAGGGATTATCATGAAGAGCGAAACGTCTATTCTTATTTACTATGCATGGAATAATCCGACAAACACAACGAAAATAGCACAAATTTTCTGTTAATGATTGATATTTTTTCTATATTTGCGCTCCAATCTGGTTATCGCTTTTGCATTGTCATGTCGAAAAAGTGTTTGATTATATCAACCTCCACAGAACTGGTACGTATCGCCCCTGAGAATATCGTATATTTTCAGGCGGACGGCAATTATTGCTATATGCAGGCAGACAACGACGCCTCTATACCACCCCCGGTTAATAAAGAAATAGAAATAAAAAAAGAAGAGAAAGAAAAGAAAGATAGCGATAAGAATAGCAGACGTCAGATATACTTCCAACTTGGTTATGTTGAAAATTTGATTGAAAAACAGTTGGGTGCCGAAGGTCTCCGGTTCATTCGTATTGGAAGGAGTCTTATCATCAATCGAGACTATATCTATTTTATCCATACTCAGAAGCAGCAACTTTTATTGGTAGACAGTAAACGCAAGCTATATCAGCTGGAGGCTTCAAAGGATCAGTTGAAACAGCTTAAGGAAGCGCTTGAAAGAGAACTTGAGGAAGAACTTAAGAAAGAGCAGGAGGAAAACAATGGGAACCAACACAAAACTCATTTTTTCCTTAAAAAAACAGATTGAAAGTGAGAAGGGAAAATAGCTATGAATTACATTGACAAGCCCATAGGAGACAACGAAATCCGCATAATTGGTGCGGATAAGTATTTGAAAGATAAAAACCCAAATAAAAAGCCTTTCAATTGGAAATGGTTGTTACTAGTTCTTGCCATCCTCCTTGTCGGAGGAATTCTGTGGTGGGCGTTGGCTCCCAAGCCGGCATCCTCCATCAAGGAAATAACTGAATCTGGCTATTTCGACCCAGCCCCAGTGGCTCAAGAACCTGTAGAAGTTAAACAGCCCCTGTCCAAAGCGAAAGAAATCGGGTATGGTTTCATCGAAATTGCCGATACCATCATCAATGACATACCCTTACGGCTTTTCCTGCCACATAATGTGAAGATGACGCTGCATCTTGGTGCTATTGAGAGTTCCGATAGTAGCATCCTCTTCGCAGCTATGGCAGCTGATATCCGTGCCGATAATGGTGGTATCGTGGGAGCTTATGTGCTGAAGGGTGAGCCTAAAGCTTGGGGACTAACCAAGAAGGGCTTTTGTGCTATCATCAATGATACGGTGACGATAGGCGTGGCTGACAATTCACCGCTTTTTGAGAAAGCCACGGAAACGGAGGGTTACTTTTTCCGTCAATTCCCTTTGGTCGGCAACGGGCAACTTGTGGAAAATGAGCTGAAGGGCAAGGCTATCCGCCGCGGCTTATGCGACCGTAACGGAGAACTATTCACCGTAGAAACACTTACAAAAGAATCGCTCCATGATTTTGCACAGGCCTTGGTCGATTTAGGTGTTGACCAAGCTGTCTATTTGGTGGGGGCCAATGCCTATGGCTGGGCTGTCGATGCTGATGGGCAACGTCACGAGTTCGGCGATCTCGATTCCTCGCAAAAGAGATGGAAAAATATCAATTATCTGGTAATGCGGAATGAAGACTAAATCATGAGATAACACATCGTCGTTCATTTCGTACACCCTAGAATCATTTCATACAATACACCCTGATGAACCATAATGGGCTCATCGGGGTTTCTTATCTTTGGACTCCTTGAAACACAATAAAACTTTTATAATCATGAGCAACACTTTAATTTCTGTCCTTACCACTATTGGAAGAGGCATCAAACGAGCCGCCTGTTGGGTGGCAATGGTTTTCGCTGTGGGCTGCAGCAGCAACGACGGATTTGAGATTTATTCAGAAGGCGGAGCTTGGGGCTTCATCGATAAAAACGGGAAAGAGGTCATAGCGGCAGTGTATGATTCGGTATTTCCCTTCTCGGAAGGAATGGCTGTGGTGATAGTGGATGGCAAGTACGGGTTTGTTGACGAATCCGGTAGAAAGACCATTCCACAGTATGATTTTGCGGGCGGTTATTCCAATGGTTTGGCTGTAATAGGGATTAGTGATAGGGAAAGCATGAAATATGGCTGCATTGACAAGACAGGGAAGATCGTCATGGAGCCTCTGCTAGACACCATCTGCAATAGCCACAACTTTGAATTTGACCATTATGAAACAGACGATGTCTTAAGCAATAGCCTTCGTATGTATTATAAACCTCTCAAATATGGATTATCAAAACCTTCAGGCGAGCATATTACCGATGCCATTTTTGACATATTAGTCGTCTATGGCAAAGGGAAGGCTATGTTTGAGCAGAACGGAAAATGGGGACTTGTCAATAATAACGGCTTAGTGATTGTCGAGCCACAATATGATACAATCTTCCGTTACGATAAAAAAACAGACTTAGCTAGGGTGAAAAAAGACAAGAAGTATGGATATATCAATGGGGATGGAGATGTAGTAATAGAACTGAAATACGACTATGCAAAGGATTTTAGTCAAGAAAGTCTGGCTGACGTGTTTTATGAAGGTGCCTGGCAAACCATCAATAGGCAAGAGGAAGTGCGTTGGCGGGAATCTGTGGACTGGCATCTGCTTAATACTGAGCCTGTCACCTATGCAGAAAACAATACACTCGCTGAAACACCTGCAGAGATTGAGGAACTAGTAGAAGGAACAGGGGTGGATATTAGAAACTCCATTTTTCTGATGTTGACTTCCGAGTATGGCCTCTCCAAGTACTGCGACATGGAACACTTTAGCCATGAAATAGAAGAAGACTTCATTCAGTTTGAAATATTGTTCAAATTGCGAAGTGACCCAGCGATACAGAATGTATATGTGCGAGACTATAACAAATGCATAATGGAGGCTGGTTTGGAAGGCATTCACAAAAGAGACTTTCCCGTTGAGAGATTAGAAGGATGGGGAATTACATGGAAAACTTGCTTTATTGACCAGCTACTGACTTCTGAAAAACTACAGAACATCCTCTATGATTGGGTAAAGCCCGAATTGGAACACTTTGCCCAGCGCTGCAATGATGTTCAAAAAATGTACTTGGCGGATGCTTTTAACCACATGATTGTCTATACTTCCCAATATGACCATCAAGCAGAAAAGGATTTCTATCAAGCCTGCTGCGCATCGGATTACGGCGAGAACCTGTTTGTCACCACTCATAAGATTGTTGACATGAGACCCACAGGTTTTGAAGATGCCAATCCTTTCCGACATCTTGAGGCTTGGGTCTACCGCCGGGTGGAAGAAGGCACAATGAACTCGGATCAAATCCATGATTGGCTAATAAGAATCAAAGAAGACTTAAACTTAGAAGGAATGCAATGAAAACAACATCGACAACAACAACTTATAATAACTACGGCAATGGAAACATATACTTATTTTGGCATTACCATCGACCACGCCGACATGGACATTGACTATCAAGACCTTTTTGCGAGACTGTTTTTATGCCCCAGCATCACATGCGACCATGTATCCTATTTCATGTCACAACTTAACAATGGTGAAATTTCATGGGGCAAAGTCATCGAGTTCGCAAAATACGAGATTGCCGAGTTTTTCGATTCAAACGAAGCCGTCGACACGGATAAAACAAAAGAATGGGAAAAGCGGTTCTCTCCACTAACCGAAAAAGACTTCAAGTATCTACATGATACCTATTCGATTAAAAAAGAGTCTCTAGGCATAGAAAACAGATGGAAGATGGCTTTCGACAGCCCCAACGACTTGGCTGCGGCTGTGAAGGAATACATCAACGGGCAAGACGAGGTAATTGACAGACTCGCGGTATTGTACTATTTGCACTACATGAGCCGCATCAAGGGCACCGACAGTTTCATGCGCTCAGCATTGACAATTGGCCCGACGGGTTGCGGGAAAAGTGAGATTAATCGCCGCTTTGGACTCCTCTGCGGCTTTCCGGTACTGACTGTCAACTCGGGTCAAATCTCACCTGTCGGCTATAAGGGATCTAGTTTGTCCGAGCGTGTTCTGCAATTCAAAATCGACAAAGGCCTGTCTGATGAAGACATGAAATATCTCGTCATTGTTTTGACGGAATTTGACAAAATTGCCCATTATAATCTGAAAACAAACGATAGTGGGTATGATGCCGACCAAATGCAACAAATCATGCAACTTCTCGACAAAGGGAACCAGATGTCATTTGAAAGCCAATCTCTCATCGCATTTGGCTCTGACCAAGGTCACAAATTGTGCACGGACAATTGGCTTATCATGCTTGATGGCGCTTTCGTCGGCATGGAGGAGATTGTGAAAAAGCGCCTGAATCTGAACCAGCCACTGGGGTATTCGAAGTCGATTGATATTTGTACGGAAACGGCCAATGTTTTGAAATATGTGAACAACCTTGATTTGTTGAAATGGGGTTTTACACAAGAACTAGTCGGCCGTATCGATGTTATTTGCGCGCTGAATCCTTTGACAAAAGACGTGGTTTACCAAATTTTGTCCGAGGCAAAGGACAGTATCGTACAATATCATGTTGACCTCTGCAAACAATACAATATCGACCTGCAATTTACTGATGATGCCCTTATGTTCATCGCAGATGACGCCATAAAGAAACCGTTTGGCTTCCGAGAAGTCCCCACCTCGTTCAGCCAGATTATGATCCCGATTTATTTTGAGCATTGTAAATCTGCTACCACCAGCGAGAGACGGACCATCGTCATTGACAAAGATCATGTGGTAAAAAAACTTAAAACCAGATAATTATGAATACACAAACAGGTTGCCACGAAGCATTCAGCGTCAAAAAGGCCTTCGTGAGCAAACTTAACTTCTATAGCCCGAAAGCCCTCCTTACTCTAATGACCCCATCCGATAGCACAAAGGTTGATAGTATTACGACTAGGGTGAGATCAATTGAAACGACTGTTCCTTCTGAGTATTTTGTAGATATCGACATCGATATCAAATCATCAGTTAATGAAAGCTATATCAAACATAGTCTTTCTCTCAATTACTTGGCTTGCGTTGTGATTCATGACAAGAACCTCAAAAAGAAAAGCATCCGACGAATATTGAATTTTATTGTTCCCCAATACTTGTTTAACGAAATCAATTCAATAGTGTTCAATACAACAAATCTGACTCATTACCCGATTATTCTGGACAAGGATACTTTCGTTGGTTCTATCAAGGACAAAGGCATAACAAGAATTCAGATTGATGAGAAGACGGATGCTGATGAGAGTGCTATCGTTCCCATAGGGGAAACCATTGATTATCGTTGGATCATCAATAGGATATCTTCTTATGAAGGATTCGACGAATTGTTGTCGAAATACAAACTATGTACGGGCAACAATATGACTGACGATTATGAAACCCAGCCGGCATACAAGTATTATTGCCGTTTTTTCGTCCCGATACAATACAGCCATCCCGATTTTGAGGAGTGTGAAGAAAGTGTATGGGCTATGCTATTTCAGCTGCTTTTCAGCAATTTCAACACCACTTGTAAGGTAATAGACATGAAAGAAGGACTCCCGGAGATTGAATTCAGCAGAGATGGTTTTCAGAATGTAAAGATATCGGAATTGTCGTTGAAGGAGCTCTTGGATTTATTGGATTCTCTATTGCTTGATATGTTTGGAGACTTTACTGTTTGCTTAGCCGATTTCAAAAACATCAACAAGCAACAGCTAGAGACGATTCGAACCGACCGCCTGATTCGTCGATCTGATTTTTTCAAGCTCTATGGCTTTGATGACATTGAACTGATACCGAAAAAGGAGCTGGAACAACTTGAGAAGCTGTATGGAAGAATCAAGAAATGCGACCTTCAGACAAGAATCTACAGACACCAATCAGAACAGAAACCCGACTTTGACAGTGCTTTTTTCTAAGTTTTGTTAATTCAAGTGCAAAGAAAGTATTTGGCATCCACAAAGCCGGTGATTACTTCTGAAGCTCTCTAATCACTTCATCAACGATGTACAGGTCACCATACAAATAAAGACCTGTTGCCTTATCATGCAAATCAGCGCAGGTTTTGCTTTCGTAAAAGAGCTGCAAGGCTCTCGCTGGAGCAATATCCAATCGTTTGGCCAGTTCCACGGATATGGCTCCAATACGGTTGCTCATGATAACCTCTTGAATCACAGGAGACTTTGCTGGATCTTCATATAGTTTCTGTTCCATCGAATATCAAGTATTTTTCAAGAATAGTCTGATTGCGCAAGCACATTTGGTTGTTTGGTTGATGCTCCGACAAGCGTCTCAAAGCGGTATCCATATCCATCAAGCCTGTCATGTATAGATTCACGGTGTCAATCACACGGTCATTAGCCACGCCACCTTCAACATAATCATAGTCAAAATCAATAGTTTGTCCCCTTCGGTTGGCTACAATAAACTCAAGCCAATCATAGTCGTATGCCGTAAACACCTTGCACCTGGCTTCGGCCAAAATAATCTCACGATCAAGACGATAGCGATTCAAAACGGGCGATTCTTCGCGTCTATCGGCCACTTGAGTTGCCCATAACACAGCCTGCTCTCGGATGTCTGTGACATAAAAGCCTTGGCCGAAATCCAAATTCAGTCGACCAAGTTTACATATCGGATGCTCGACTATTTCAGTTCCACCGTGATATACAATAATTCCACTCATCTTTTTTTGTCCTCCCAAATCTTCAAGCATTCTACCATTCCTTTCGCAACGTTGTCGCGACTCTCCGTATGGAGTGCCTCATAATGTGGAACAATGTAATTTTCTATCAACCCCACACGTTTCATACGCAAATACACTTCCATATAGGACGTGTTTAGTAGCCTTGCTGTAGCCTCAATGCATGTGGCCACGAAAGCCATAATAACCTGAGTTTTTGGTATCTCAACAAGCTGTTCCATTCTCTTCTATCTTTGACTTTGCAAAAATAGAAAAACTTACTCAATACACTTTGAAATTTTGACAGTTTTTCAAGTGCAAAGAAAGAAAAAGACGTTCAATTAAAGCTTTGTCATTCTACTACACCTATTATATAATTGACATCCACAAACTCGGTGAGCCAAACACTGTTTCGACTGAGGAAGAACTTGATACCATCATCGTGCATCCGTTTGGCATCGATAGCCAAAACGACAGGCTTGCCATGCCGCTCCCCTACTTTAGTGGCCATGTCGATGGTAGTGGAAAGATGGACATAAAGCCGCTTGCCTTTCTGGATGCCTTGGCTCATGATGGATTCCATAAAAGCTTTGGCCGTGCCATGATATAGCATGTCAGGCGGCGTGGCTTCAGCCAGCTCCACATCGACCTGAATGCTGTGGCCTTGCCTGGCACGGATGCGCGTCATATCTTCGGAAAACTCATACCTTTGTTTGTTATTGGTGGCCACAATCTCGCGAAGCTCTTCCATGGTATAGCCGTGGTTGACCACAAGGTCGTTTACTTCGCGCCAACCATGAACATCGAAAGCGTAGTTTTTATCATGCCTTAATAGGAATGCCAAGCGTTTTTCTTTATGGATAGTATTTGACATTGTTAATTCTTTTCCAAGCGATTCATGGGAATCCAACCCCAATCTGATAATCCGTAACCGTCTTTTTGTGTGTATATGGTGACTAAAGCACCAGACTCATTATAATAATAATCAGTTTTTTCAAAATAACCTTTCCAGTAGTAAAGGTATTGATTAGAGTATTTTGTGTAGTATGATTGAGGTATCTGATCTCTTAACCTGGATATTTCGGAATTTAACTCAGAGATTTCGGATTTCTTTTTTATGAGTTGATCTGAAACAGATTGCTTTTCATAATAAAGGTCATTATAGTTCATTTTGTAGTAAACCATACTATCCGCATAATCAAAGGCAAGTAAGCCTAATAAAATAGTTGCAAGAAAAAGGATGATAGAACAAATCAACCACCCGTTGACTTTAGTTCTCAGTTTTTTACCGCAATTATGACAGTAATATGCTTTTTTTGGATTGACTTCTTTACATTTTGGGCACTTCATACTTTTTGAATTGATTGTAATAGGCTAAATGTTTTTCCATTATTTGCTTTTACTGAGCTGTACATCATATTCGCTGACTATTTTGAAATTGGCATCAAGCTCGATATGCTTTTCCAACACAAAGTCTGAATATTTTGATTTGTCAGTCCTATCAATATGATAATCTTCAACGTAAACGACGGAATACCCATCTGCAATCTTACAAACCTGTAAAGTATTCCATCTTATGCTGGCTCGTTTTGCATAAACGCCAAACTTATTGTCGTAATTTCTATACTTATTAACCACTTCACCATTGGAAACATCGTAAATGCTATGGTATCTTTTGACATGATAAGCATAGAGTTCTGATAGTTTTCCATAATCATTACTTACAGTGGCCTCACATAAGGATTGAACCGTGTTCCTGATTTTTTGTTCATAATTAGTTTCAGTGGGAACTGGAGACGGAATAACCGGATATAATGGTTGCTTGTTATTAAAATAAATGATTATACCTGCAATAATAGCAAGAAAAACAAGGATAACAACAATGATGCCCAAATGCTTGTTTGATTTGACAAGCCTGCTGCCGCACATGTGGCAAAAGACAGCATCCGAAGCATGATTATTTTCATTACAAACAGGGCATTTCATAAAAACTATCTTTTTTAAGTCAAATACTTTCAGTTCTAATAGTCCATTGCCAAGCGGAACCCTCTGAAATCGTTGCGACGACTTTGCTTAGCCTTATAACGATATGAAATACGGCAATGAGTGGGGCGATTCAACCAACCTCCACCTCTATGAACACGGTATTCACCAGACGAGGGGCCTTGGGGATTGACCTGAGAGTAATTCTCATATTTTTCATGCCAATAATCGTTGCACCATTCCCATGCATTGCCAGCCATATCATAAATGCCTAATTCGTTCGGCTTCTTGATTTTTACAGGATGAGAAATGTTGTCACTGTTGTCTAAACACCATGCGACTTCGTAAAGGTTATTGCTTCCAGAGTATTTGTAATGGTTACTTTTGTTTCCTCCACGCGCAGCAAATTCCCATTCAGCTTCAGTGGGCAGCCTGAATCTTTTGCCTGTTTTCTGACTGAGCAAGCGACAAAACTCCACGCAATCGTCCCAACTAACACAATCCACTGGCAAATTATCGCCCTTGAAACTACTTGGGTTTTGTCTCATTACAGCTTTCCACAAGGCCTGAGTAACTTCGGTTTCGCCAATATAATAACTGCTTAACGATACTTGATGCACAGGTTCTTCCCACCACATTGCTTCACTTCCTTGCTCATAGGTCGCACCCATAGAAAATGATCCACCATCAACTTTTATCATATTAAACGACACGCCATTTACGGTGAATTTCATCTTGTTCTCATTATCGGACGAATCAAACTTCATAATACCAAACACAACCGCCAAGGCAACAGCAACTATTCCAACAAGGACAAAAGGCCATTTAGCTCTTGTCTTCATCTTGCGTCCACACATGTGGCAATAAACGGCATCATCAGGGTTGTCTTCGTGACATGTTGGATTGGGACAGCGTTTCATGTTTAATTTGGTTTTTTATCAAGCAAAAAGATGGATAAACACAGCATCACCGAACCCAAAACAGCATTTGTGATTGTTGCGACTCCAAAAATGCCAAGAATCATTAAAATTATTCCTAACCCACCAATCCCACAAAGGATTTCTTGTTTATAGTGTAGTATGTATTCTTTGAACTTCTTTTCATGTAGTTTTTGGCCACACATGTGACAATAATTGGCATCAAAAGGATTATCTGCTTGGCAATTTGGATTGGCACAGTTTTTCATAAAATATCGAAATTGATGGCTTAATTCTCCCTTTTACCCGAACAGACATATTGAGTCTTAAAGTCCTTAACAACTGGTTGGTCAATATTATCTTCCGTGGAAATCATATATTGTTTTTCAATGGAGTTCCTAACAGCCTCAATCAGTTTTGGATTAGACTCACACTGCATTTTCGTATCAGTCATTATTTCATAGTAGTTCACATATATCATAGTTATCTATTATGTTGGTTATCATCGACAAGCCTTTCATTATCATTTAGATACGTGCTTTCTTTCTCTCTTATTCCATTATATATATGAATATTTCGTTTTTTAGGAACCCACAATACCCTATTATTCTTGATGAAAAAATGACTTTTGCACCCGTGTGTTTTCCAAATGGATGGTGACAAATCAACATGACTATCGTCAATAAGTTCAGCTGTCCAATTGGGTGAAGCCCCATCTAAAAGAAGCAACTCTAAGAGTTCTCCACATCCACAAGGACAATGGAACACACAACGCCAAAAAATGTTACTTGAGCCAATAAGATACATTGCGCCGTATTCATAGTCATCTTGTATGTCGTCAACTATACGAAGCGAATAATCGTCTATATTATTCAACTTCTCTTCCTCGGTGGCAGGGACTCCTTTTGAAGTATCAAATTCAATATTTTTCATTTCAGCAACTCAGTTCGGGCATGTTAAGCATTGGATTCATGTCGCCACGACCAGCGAATCTTGCAAGATACTGGTCCTGCTCATATTGGTCTTCTTTTTCAAACAACATATAACACCCTGTCACATTGAAGCGCATAATAGCATATTCTTCATTCGGGTCATAGCGGTAAGAATGGATACGTGCAAGGAAATCATTGACGGCGAATGTTGACGTTTGCATGTCGAAACTAATTACGGCAGGATTATCTAACGGAATATCCGCAATGTAACCAATCTGTCTCATGCGTTTATATTCTTCAGGGGCAGTTCGCAACAAGCCAGCAGCCCGCAATTCCTCATTGCTATAAAATCTTCTGGTAAGGAACGATGATCCAAATGGCTTCAGATACTGGACCATGAAAAATATCGAATCTATTCCGCCTTTACCATTCGATTCCAAGCGGACTCCCATATCAATATACGGAATCAAATAGAAACTTGCGAGTTGATTCAAAAGATGTCGTCCATCGATAGAATCAACACATCCAAAAATAAAATCACAATCGGCTATGGCACGGATGATGTTTGGGTCATCGTAAAGGTTTTTATGGATGTCAATAACTTCAGTGCCTAGTCCTGCCTTTTTTATGGCCTGCTTCAAAACCGTGGTTTTATAACGTTTTTTTTCAGCATCATGCATTGTGGCATTCACAATACGGTTAAGATTTTTCTCTTCAACACGGTCTGGATCGATGATAACAAGAGAACCAACACCAATTCTATACAACTGCTCAATTAAAGGAGCACCTGTGCCTGATGCACCAATAACAGCAATTTTAAGCTTTTGGAGCAAATCAAAAGTGCCTTGACCGAAAGTTTGTATGGTTCTTAGTGAAAAGCCAGAGTTTCCAAAAATCTTCTTATCATCATCGAACCAAAAACGGACATCGTCACCCACATATTTAACGCAACGAAACGGAACGAACTTCTTTTCTTTACCCCAAACCCAAACGCGACCAAAGATGCGTCCATCGGGAAGCATGATAGCACTGGCATGAGGGCCGTCTTCAGCATAACCGTAAAACGCATCATAAAGATGCTCATCATTGTCATTGTCAGTAGACGAAAAAGTACTATAACCTGTTGGATGACTATGAATGTACAAAATAGAAAACGCTTCTTTTGATGCTTTGGAGAGCAACGGGTGTATGCATCGCAAATTCCATTTCACCAAACCTGCACTTCGATGAACACATTCTGAATAAGGTACCAAAAAAATGTCTTTGACTAACAAACGGGTCTTATCCTTGTATTGATACCTGCCACATATTGCAACAGCTACAGCCTCTTTTTCATCACCAGGAAAAAGATGAAGTTTAATCTGGTTATAATGAAAATCCGAAATTGACAAATCGTAAACCATATTCAACCCATCTTAATTATTAACTTGCTTGTCTTCGGCTTTTCAGGGAATTTCAGTATTTTCAAGCCCGATCCACTCTTCTTTACAAATGTGCTTATTAAATGCGAACCACATGAATCAGAGTTGCCCAAACCTACTTCCCTTTGGAGAAACATGTCGGTATAGGCAAGATGTGAAGCAATGCCATCGGTTTCAGGATTCCAACTCTCACCGCCAATGCGATGTCTACTCCAAGTTTGCCACACCCAACCCTTGACTTTGTAGAAAGTGTAATGCAAATTTGGTATGGGTTGTCCATTTATCTTACTCAAATAAGGGTAAAACGAAGACATGTCAATTTGGGAATTGGGATAACCAGGTGGAAGCATAAACAAAACATTTGTTTTGTTGCCACCACCTTCAACCTTAAAATGATTTGTGTCTATTCCCACATCAAAAAAGATGACATAACCCATGCCCCTTTCTGTACCAGATTCCCATTTCGCGCCAATAGAATTGAGGAATTCTATATCTCTATCAGGTAGTTTATATTTTGTCATGACTCATCCATTTACTGCTTGAAGTGGTGTGGTAATAAACTTTATGACACCTTGTGTCAGATCAATCGTCTCATTATTTGCTACTGGCAAGATGCGCCCGTTGCCATAATCGGCACAAAGTTGGGTTTGGTCTGCATTTTTTCCTGCTAATTCCAGTATTTCTTTTGCAGTAACGAATCGCTTTGATATAGTGATAAGTTGTTCTTTATTGACACGTAATTCATACTCATATCCCATTCCAACAGGTATGGTTTTGCGCCTACGCGCATAGTCTTCAATATTGATTTTTTCTGACATAGTACAATTTTTTTTGTTAGTTAAACTTAAATTATTGTTATCTGATTTGCTATTATTCTCTTTGTTTGCCGCAATGATGGCAATATCTAGAATAGACTTTATAATACTCAGTACCACATTTAGGACAATGTGACCAAACAAACCCTTTTTTTGAAGATGAGGGTTTACCTGTGACGGGCTTTTTGCCTCCATCAACTTTGGAATAACCGCATACTTCACATTCAGATTTTTCGTCTTTATTTGCCGTTTCACAATTAGGACATTGCCACATAATTTATCTTTTAATCAGTTTTTAGGCCTTTTCCTATCCTAAGCTTTGAAGTGCTTCCACTTTTTTCTTTTCCCTCAATTGATTTACTAGAAGGACTATCAGAACCAGTCTTTAGCCCTTTACCTATTCGCAACGAAGAACCACTTCCGCCACTAGTTTTGGAAGATTCTTCTTTTTTTTCATCAGTTTTTGATTCTGATTTAGACTTCGACAATCTGTTAAATACCTCGTTAATATCAGGACGTTTATCGTACTCAAAGCTTAACATACTGTTGATTAATTCTGATAAGCCGGGAAATTCCATGTCATCTTTTATTTTAACTGATGTTTTATTCCCGTCAGCAACATATTGTGCTAATGAATTATACTTCTCATCGAAAGAAGGTCTTTTGCCATTTAGATATTCTGTGAATATAATACCCAATGTAAAGATGTCTGACTTTGTAGTCATACTTCCTTTACCCACCTTTTCTTTTACATATAATTGTAACTCGGGGGAATAATATTCAGGAGAACCTACAATAGATTCGTTATCAGGCGGTTCTTTATCAAAATAACTATCGTCAAAATCTATAAGTTTTGTCGTATAGTTTCCTGTCGCAGTCTTTTTGATTAAGATATTGTCAGGTTTCAAATCGCCATGCACTATTTTTAGGTCGTGAAGTATCTTAAGGCTATGTGTTATGGTTTTAAGAAGAATAAGTTTTGTTTTGAAAGGAAGCTTTGCTACTTGTTCAATGGCAATAGTGGAAACATCTACTTTTTCATTTATTTTATAGTAAGCTGTTCCACTTCTAAAGAAGTCTATAGCATAAATTAAATTACCGCCTTCTTTACATTTAGTGCCTATTCTTTCATTTAATTCCTTATTATGTCTTTCAAACGCCTCACACTTTTTACGCTTCTCATGAAGAGTTTTAGGGCTTCCGGGAGCACCATCCACGGGATATTTAGGTTCGAGAAATTCCTTTATGAAATAAGTCTTGCCTCCTTTTTCCGCAAAGGAAATCATACCTCTGCCTCCCGCTGGCTTAGGATCTTCAATGATTCTATATCCATTGATAATAGCGCCTTTTCTCATCATAGCTTTAAATTTTTAAAAAAGGTAGTTAGTTGTTTTGTATGTGTTCCAATGCTTTTCAAGAATCTCTTTTGTTACATTTCTATTCTCTTCATTAATACTATTTGCTTCCTTAATCTCATCATCTATATCTTTCATTTCTTGTGATAAAAATTGATAGCGTTTGTTGAAACTGCTTTTTAATGTATCGTATTCGGTGAGGTTGCTTATTAAAGACATTGTACAGTCATCACATGCAACTTCTTTTAATTTTTCAGTCAGCATCAGTTTCCATTCGTTAATTGAACTACTTGCATACATTGTTTTCAAAAGCAAATCCTCAAAATGCATAGGAGATGGTAAATAACCAAAACAGCCGTCGGTTGCCGCCAAAACAATGCATGGCAGTTTTGCTTCATACTCTTTACAATTGATGGTAAAATCTTGGCTTAAGTTTACCATATTGTTCAAACTAGAATCATTATATAGATTTTGGAATGGGTCTTGTTCTATGCTTAAATCGTCTTTTGAAAGTTGACTCAAACCAGTGTTGGGCGTAAGTAAATATATTCTAGAATCACCAGCCCAAAACACTCGTATATTCCATTTATCTTCATTATTAGAAATGAAAGAAATAGCCATAGTGGTGGGTAATGTTTTAACCATTTTACTGACGAGCAAAGATTGAGATCCTTTTAAAGCTTCTCTTTTTTTCTGTAAACCATCTTTAATTATCTCTTTCATGGAGTTTAATAATGTTTCTGGTTTTTCGTCACATGCATTACCGTCTTGTACAAAACGTTCAACAATATCTTTTACAGCACGAGATGCATAATAGGCTCCAGTATGCTTTTGATCAGCTTCTTGATACACTTCAGCACCAGCACCTCCCATACCATCAAACACACCTATAGCACACCCGTTTCCCGACAACATGAGTAAAGGTGGCGCATCTTCTCCTTCATTTTCAATTTTGGGTAAATCAAGAGTAAAAGAAAGCAGTGTGTGAAGTTGGTTGTCGTATGTCTCGGGAGATTCCCGTTGTTCAAGGCTCGAAGCCTCGAACAACGGTTCTTCCTTCTCAGTTATAGTTTGGGATGCTGTCGTGATGACTGAGGTGTCTTCTGATGAGACATTGTTAGAATATTCTTTTATTACTGTTTCAATCATAACAACATTTATAACTATTAAACAAAGATTTATTACAACTAAAGCAATAGTTATTATTATCATCTTTTTTTGGCTCTTTGGCATCATATTTAGATTAGATACTATTCACGATGGCAGCAAGAATGGTTTCGTAATCCACGTCAGAAAGACCTTCACCAGCTCGTGAAGGATAGTGTATGACCTGTTCCCAGTGAGTTGCAATATCTGTCCAGGATTCAGCATCAGGGGCGAACAGTATAAGACGTTTTGCGGTTCCTTCCATCTTTCCCTGTCCTTCCCACCAATCTGTTAGTTCATTAAAGTTTGCCGGCATTCCGTCGGGTTTGTATTCTGACTTTTTCTCCAACGGATGAGTTGGTGCATCAGAATAAACGACAATAATATGACGACGTTTATCACCACCTTTATTCCAATCAGATTCCATTGCCATTGCAAGTGCTTCAAGGCCGTTCTCAGGAATTGGCCCACCACCTTCAGGTTTCAGTGCTGTTACAAATGAGCGGAATTCTTCTTGTTTTTCCTTAAGATCGACAAAGTCTAACACTTCAAGTGCGTTTTTACCATCCGCTTCAAAGTCTCTGAAAGCTATGACTTTGATTCTTACTGTGTCAACCCATTTGTCTTTCTTTTCCATTTCTTTCATCAAGTCTGGATACAACTTGAGAGCGTTTGTTTTTACAGTTTCCAAAACTGGGGCCATACTGCCCGTTACATCGATGCAGAAAACAAGATCCACATTGTAACTTAATCCTTGGTTAGTTGCCATAGTGTTATTATTTTTACTTTGCCTCCAACCCCCAAACGAGGCGTTTGACTCTGTTTTATTTGATTTATCCGTCCCGTGGGGATTAAGAACGGTTCGGATGGTTTGTTTTGCTATTTCAATTATTGAAGGTGGAACCAATTCGCCACCAAAGTTTTGTGTCAGTTTGAAGTAGGTTATCGAATAGCCATCTTTTTTGTCTTCATACGGAGCACAACCGCAGCCCAAATAACGATAATCAGGTTTCAGGATATTCGCACGATGACCAGGCGAGTTCATCCATGAATCCACTACAGATTGCGCCATTTCTGAATAAGTGTAGGGGAAAAATTCTTTCCCGTCCATTGTATAAAAATGCACTACGCCATCTATTATGGAATAAGTGAACGCTTCGTTCGCTTTTATTACAGGGCAATCTGCAATGTTTTCGGCAAAACTCATAAAACCTTGAAAACCGTCGTCCTTTACATGTTCCAATCTATCGCTTAACGTCTTGAATCTACTATCATATTTGTTCTCATGGTCAAAGAACTTGTGCTGACGCATTTGCTCGGAATGCAGAGTTGCCATCTGCATCAGCTTCCCGTGGAATTGGAACTGTGTCAATCCATGCTTTCTTCTTTCAAGATTTGTGTACCAGAATATCGCAGCATTGAGCAATTCTGTGTTTACAAAGAGTTTGGGGACACGTCTTTGCAACTCACTAATAGCAAAAAACGTATTGGAGTCATACTCTGTGTAGTAATCTCTATGTTTGTTCCCAAAATTCATGCGTCACCTCCAAATCACACTAACAATGCAACAATCGCTCTTGCATCACTTTTCTTGAATCCCAATGCCCTTATCTCTTTTCCACCAGTTGTCTCAATTACAACGTCAGCAAATAACAACCCAGATCCAATATGCACACTGGCAATGTTGGCGCGGGAAATGACCGTTGAGCGATAACCTATGATGGTACCTTTATAATAGATAACATTAACTGCATCGATTTCTATGCGGTCCGGAAATACTGCATTGTCGTTTCCAGAAATACGGCTGGCTACATAGGTGGGCATATTACGAATGTCTTGAGATTTCTATGGAATAATAGATAACTTTTATCAAATGGACTATAAACAATATGGCTGCAGTGAGCAAGCCCAAAGTTACAAAGGATAGACCTTTCAAAACAAAAGCAACACCTTCGTTTTTCATAAAAGACGTGCCTTCAAACAGATTGGTCATCCAAATAGGACGAACACTTTCCATAAAAAGCGCAGCCAGCCCTAATGTAAATACAACTATTAGGGATGACTTGCGCTTTTCTCTTAGTTCTTCGAGATAGGTCATGGATTAATAATACTTGCCACAGTGTTCTCGAATTATGTCGGCGGCTTTAGGTGCGTCAGAACAATCAGTGAGGATGTCGATGCGATATGCGGAATTACCGCTGGTATAGCCCCAGAAACAAAATCCGCTTGAATTTGATCCCCTGTAATCATCGTACATATCACGACGCAAATGTTCGACAGCATCGTTGTAGTCGTCTTCTCTTTGGAAAAGGTAAGTGCTTCTTACATCAGCCATAGTTTTAATGCCAGGTTATATCCCATTTGGCTCGTCGGTTTTTTAGTTGTCAATAAACGCTTATTTTTATATAAGCTACAAAGATAACGTTTTTTTTGTCAATTTATAAAAGTACTTATACTATTTTTTCAATAAAAAATTCACTATTTTGTCATCTGCGATGACCGTTGACGCAATAATCGTTTTTTTTGGGGTAGATGCCTTCTCTCTCGTTTTTTGAGAACATACCTGATTTTTTTATAAAAGCGACTGCTATACAATTCTTTGTGGGCTTTATAATCAGCCTTGCTAAGGCCTCCATGGCCGTCGCTTGGTTCTCTCCATTGATCTTCTTTTGGCATTACATCGCCAACAATCCTTTCGTCGACTTCTTCCGGTAGGTAGTTCGCAAAAAGGTTGCGTAACTCATGATTCATTCGACGACGGCGAAGCTTTCTTCTCATTTTGTAAAAGGGGATGTTCCCCTCGCCACCTATCTTATAGTTTTTTCTGAATGAACGTGACATAGAATGCTTTTTTGATCTTAAATACTTGGCCCCGCTGAGTGTGGCTGTGATATTCATGCCGTCTCGTGTGATATTGTCATCCTTCCAATATGTCTTTGAGCGATAACAAAAACTCAAAAGGCACAATATCACCTTCAGACAGGAGTTCGAGCACCTTGTCCACGGCCATCTTGCATTGTAGAGGTATGCCTCGATCTTCTTGACAGCAATAGATTAGCCTGTCAAACGCATCTTCGTTTCCCTGTGCAGCCGCTTTAATATACCATCCAACTGCTTCCCTATAGTCCTGAGGCGTTCCCATCCCACGTTCACAGCAATAGCCAATGAAGAATTGAGCACCTTCATAGCCTTGTTGGGCGGCTTGAGTGCATAATTCCATGGCTTTCTGTTGGTTTAGGGGAACACCTAGTCCTTGGGCGTAACACAACCCCAGGCTAAAAATCGCTTCCACGAGACCATTCTTTGCCGCTCTTTCGAAACACTTCACGGCTTCCGAATAGTCTTGGGAAACGCCGATGCCGTTCAAATACTGCAACCCCTGTCCATAGATTGAAGCTGTTTCGAGGGCTTCTGAGACGGTTAAATCTTTGTTGAATGCTTGACTTAGAATATCATTTTTACTTCCTTCGTTAGTTTTCATGGTTCGTGTATTTTGATGGTTTAGTGATACAAAAATACATAAACCAAGAATGCTGGTTGGGTGATTTTTGAAGTTATGTATGAAATGCGTTCTGGGTGTACGAAATGAAGAATCCGAATCAAGATGATGGTTCTCAAACCTCGCTTAGCCCATTGCAAATGCGGCGGAAAACACTATTTTTGCAAACCCCAACAAACGAAACAAGCTATGCTCACCTACAACATCATTGGCGACATTCATGGAAGAGACGCTTGGAAGCGGCTCGTTGACGAGGATTGCATTAATATCTTCGTGGGGGATTACTTTGACCCGTATGGTGAGATTCATTTTATGGACTTGCAGTTTAATTTCAATGAAATCATAGAGTATAAAAAGAAGCATCCAGAGAATGTCGTGCTTCTGTATGGAAACCATGATTATAATTATTTCCCAGGCATTTATGAAAAATCAAATCGGTTTGACGATAAAAATGCGGAAACTATCACATGGTTGCTGATGAAGACCATCGACTTGTTTGAAGGTGTGGCTTATGCCATCGGCGAGGACTATCTTGTCACACATGCTGGCGTGACAAGCGATTGGAAAAATGCTTATTTGCCTCATGTCGCCGACATCAGCCCGATCAGCATGGCAGCGGCCATCAACGACCTATGGAACAAAGACAAAAAACCGTTTTCGTTCTCTACGAACTGTTACGGGAGAGACTGGTACGGCGAGAATCCACATCATTCACCAATATGGGTGCGCCCGGAATCGTTATGCTTACACAATCTTTATAAAGGAACCAACGTCAAGCAGATTGTTGGCCATACAAGACTAAGGGAGATTGCCGAAGCCGCAGGGGTGATTATGGTGGATTGCTTGGAGTTTGTGGAGCAGTCTTATAAGGTGAGGTGGCCGTAATAGAAAAGCAAGCTGGGAAGAATTCTAATTGTGATAAGGATTGATCTTTTTCGCGATTTTCTTTCCTTTTTTCGTTGCCATCTTTTCAGGAATGGGGATGATGCCAACTCGGCCGAGGTCGAGACGGTCGGCATCGAAACAGGCATCGATGGTGGGATTGCCTGTGCTGTGGGTGCAAGTGTGAAGACGGATGGCTTTCTGGAGAGTTTCAAACTGTTGGTCTGACAAGTCCTTCAATAGGGTCTTTCTCAGGCCAACTATCATTTTGGCTGCGCGAGGGCCATGCTCCTCGTCATAATTGTCATCTTCACGGCAACTGTCGTGGAGGTAAGCAAAGAGCCGGATGATGGTGACATCACATTCAGGTGTGGCCAGCAGCAGGCCGTTGCGCTCGACACGTTCCCAATGGGAGATGCCATGCAGCTCTCCTAAAGTCCAGCGGCTTACTGCCCATTGTTTTACTTGCTCGATGTCAACCATAGGTGGGGTTTTTCTATGGCAAAGATAAGTAAAATCATATAAACAAAAACCTGCTGATTAGCAGGTTTTATCAAAAAACTGTGGAGATGGAGGGAGTCGAACCCTCGTCCAAACAAGGAACCCCCATGGTTTCTACATGCTTATTCCGCTGTTGGTTTTCGTGACGCGCAAGGGAGCGAACGCCCTAAACGCGACCTTATCTCCTAAGTTTCGCCCTGCCGTCGGAGCGCCGACAGGACTATCCCGAAATTGCTTAGCACCTCGTTCTCAGGCCGGAATCAGGAATCTCCACCTGCGAGATGTTTCGTCCACCCACCTTGTGAGCGGATTAAGCCAGTAATCTACTGTACTTCGATTAGGCAGCGAAAGCGTAGTTATTCTCGCCAATTATTCTTTTGCAGTCAAGATTAACGAGCGTCACTGCGAGGCTCGGCATGCTTACATGACAATTCATCTTGCTGTCAAAACCATACATCCCCTTTGTTAGTTGAGAGTTTAGAGTTGAGAGTTTAGAGTTGTCATCTCTCAAAGAACGGGCGGCAAAAGTACATCATTTTTAGTTACGTCGCAAGGGGAGGGACGTTTTTTAGTTCAGCGGACTGCCGAAACGTACCACGTCGTCCTTGGTAATAGTGCTGCCGCAGAGGATTATGAGACGCTCCACGATATTGTGCAGTTCGCGGATGTTGCCCGTCCACTGATACTGCTTCAGCGCCTCCAAGGCACCGTCCTCGAAGATGGGGGCGGGCCGACCCATGTCGGCGGTAATGATGTCGACGAAGTTCTCCACCAACAACGGGATGTCGTCCTTGCGCTCGCGCAGCGGCGGCACCTGGATGACGATGACGCTCAAGCGGTGGTAGAGGTCCTCGCGAAAGTTGCCCTTCTCGATCTCGGACTTCAGGTTTTTGTTGGTGGCCGCAAGGATGCGCACGTTGACGGGGATCTCTTTCTCGCCACCCACGCGCACGATCTTGTTTTCCTGCAAGGCGCGTAGCACCTTGGCTTGGGCTGAGAGGCTCATGTCTCCAATCTCGTCAAGGAAGAGCGTGCCGCCATCGGCCAGCTCGAAGTCGCCTTTCTTCTGCTTGATGGCCGAGGTAAACGAGCCTTTCTCGTGGCCGAACAGCTGGCTCTCGATGAGTTCGGAAGGGATGGCGGCGCAGTTGACCTCGATGAAGGGACCGCCGCTCCTCTCGCTGAGTTCGTGCAGCTGTCGCGCCACCAGCTCCTTGCCCGTGCCGTTTTCGCCTGTGATGAGCACACGGGCGTTGGTGGGAGCCACCTTGGCGATCATCTCCTTCACCTCAAGCATCGGTGCCGACTCGCCAATCATCTGGCTCTGAGTTTTCACGGCTTTTTTGAGCACCTTGTTTTCGGTGGTCAAAGTCTTCTTTTCCAATGCGTTACGCAAGGTAATCAGCAGACGGTTGAGATCGGGCGGCTTGATGATGAAGTCGAAGGCGCCTTTGTTGAAGGCTTCTATGGCGTCTTTGACCTCGGCATGTCCCGAGAGCATGATGACGGGCACGTCCGACTCCTTACGGATAGCGTCTAAGGTCTCGATGCCGTCCATGCCGTCCATCTTGATGTCGCAGAAGACAGCGTCAAACTCTTGTTCTTTGATCTGTTGAAGGGCTTCCTCACCTGAGGTTACGTCGTACACCTGGTATTTTTCATTCTCCAGGATTTCTCGCAACACACGGCGGATGGGAGCCTCGTCGTCGACGATGAGTATCTTGGTCATCTTTTTTAGATTTTGTGCAAAGATAGCGGAATTTTGAATGCGGAATGCAGAATGCAGAATGATGAATGTGGTTTTTTTCTATTTTTGTGCATTAAATAGTTTTACAATGAAGAGTTTTCTCCAATGTTTAATCGTGTTACTGTTAATTCCTTTCTCGGTTTTCGCCCAAGATACGTTGCCGGCGCCTACTTCTTATCGCGTCAATAAGGTTTCGTTCAATATGATTCGTGTCGATAAGGGCGACTTTTGGATGGGAGCGCAGCATATGGACACGGCCGAGTTCAACTATGACCGAGCTTCGCTTCTCGACGAGTTGCCTGTGCATCATGTGAACATAAACGACGATTTCTATCTCGGGCAGACCGAGGTGACGCAGTTGTTGTGGAAAGAGGTGATGGGCTACAACCCCAGCCATTACAAATGCAAGAAACGTCCTGTGACCAATGTCAATTATTACGAGGTGCAGGAGTTCCTGCGTCGCCTCGACAGCATCACGGGAATGCAGTTTCGTCTGCCCACAGAGGAGGAATGGGAATATGCCGCTCGGGGAGGGAAGAGCTCTCGCGGCTACATCTACAGTGGCGGTGAGGACGTCGACCGTGTGGCATGGCACAACGGCAACGCCCGAAAGACCAAGAAGGTGAAGAAACGCAACCCCAACGAACTGGGCCTCTACGACATGAGCGGCAATGTATGGGAGTGGTGCTCGTCGAAATACCGCTACTTCGACAACGAACGCAACGCCGGTCTTGGTAAGGACGCGCAGATGTACATCATCCGTGGCGGCGGATGGCAACTGCCTCCAACTTCATGCCGGGTGTCGTGGCGTGGCAAACGCCTTCCCGACCTGAAGAATTCGTTCGGAGGCTTCCGTCTGGCACTCGACGCTCGTTATGTCAAGGAGAAGGAAGAAGCGGAGAAGGAGATAATAATGAAAGAGGGGGAGGAAAATCCTAAGGAGTGAGCCTTAGCTTTTTGTTTCTATAGTTGATGACAGCCTTGTGGCGTTTCAACACGTCGCCTCCGAGGATGCCGTCGATGTGGGGTAGTCCCAGTTTTCCGTACATTTCATGGATGTTTTCCAAATCCAAGGCCACGGCTTCATAGTCTGAAATCTCAAGCTCGCCGATGGACCAACGGTCGATGATGAAGGTGGAGCTCTCGAGGTCGGAGCTGCCTACGCCCGCTGTCATGCCTTCTTTCTTCTCGAAGACGAGGTCGTCGATGAAAGTGGCGATGGTGGTGGGGTCGAAGACGGAACGCGACGCGCCCGTGTCAATCAAGAAGTTGGCTTCCTTACCATGGATCATTCCTTTCACCATGATATGGAAGCCTTCTCCTTCGATGTCAAGTAGTTGCAGCGGAACTTCGATATAGCGTCGCATCAGAAGTTGGGCTTGATGGCGTATTTCTTGTAGAACTCCCTAATGATCTTCACGGCCTCGTCGGCGGTGTCAACGATGTGGAAGATGTCGAAATCTTCCTCTTTGATCATGTGGTTCGTGAGCAGGGTGTTCCTGAACCAGTCGATGAGGCCTTGCCAATAATCGCTACCGACCAGGACGACAGGGAAGTCGACCATCTTATTGGTCTGGATGAGGGTGATGGCCTCAGAGAGCTCGTCCAATGTGCCGAAGCCGCCGGGCATGGCGATGTAGCCTTGGGCATAGCGCATGAAGATGGTCTTACGGACGAAGAAATAGTCAAAACTGATGTTCTTGTCGTGGTCGATATAGGGGTTGAAGTGTTGCTCGAAGGGCAGGTTGATGTTCAGGCCCACGCTGGTGGCACCGCCTTGGTAGGCGCCTTTGTTGCCGGCTTCCATGATGCCGGGGCCGCCACCTGTGATGATACCAAAGCCGTAGTCGGCCAACTTCTCTGCGATCTCGACGGACATCTCATAATATTTGTCGTCGGGTTTGGTGCGCGCCGAGCCGAAGATGGCCACGCAGGGGCCGGCCTTCGACATCTTTTCCATGCCTTCCACGAACTCAGCCATGATCTTGAACACCGACCATGAGTCGTGGGTCTTCACGTCGTTCCATGACTTGGGGTGGAAGCTTTCGCGGATAATGCGTTCTTCTTTCTCAGTTAATGGCATAAAAAATTCAAAATTTAAGATTAAGATTCAAATTTTATGTATTTTTGCAGACCGAAAGGCGAATGTAGCTCAGTTGGTAGAGCATCAGCTTCCCAAGCTGAGGGTCGCGGGTTCGAACCCCGTTATTCGCTCA
Organism: Candidatus Limimorpha sp.; assembly: GCA_045132275.1. Taxonomy (GTDB): domain Bacteria; phylum Bacteroidota; class Bacteroidia; order Bacteroidales; family F082; genus Limimorpha. Next base: position 127,794 of record JBGURY010000008.1, on the reverse strand, counting down.
AAATTATGGGGTTGCGCCATGCGCAACCCCATAATTGTTTTATCAGGCCATCGGCGTGCCGCACTCAGGGCAGAACTTGCCGGTCACCTCAGCGCCGCACTTCGGGCACTTCTTGGCTTCGTCGGCCGGGATAGGCGTGCCACACTCAGGGCAGAACTTGCCAGTGGTCTCGGTGCCGCACTTCGGGCATTTCTTAGCTGCCTTGGGAGCCGGAGCGGGGGTGCCGCACTCGGGGCAGAACTTACCCGTGATGAGGGTGCCGCACTTCGGGCAGGGAACGCCTTGCGGAGCGCCGCCTTGTGCATAAGGATCGTAGTTGCCTTGTTGGCCTTGGTTGCCCCATGCGTTTTGCATCACGCCACCCGTCATGCCGCCTGTGCCGGCATTCATCATGCCGAGGCCGATGAAGGCGTTGCCAGCGCCACCGGGGTTGTTGGCGGCGTCACCCATGACGTCGATGATCTTACCTTGCTGCATCATGGCGTTGGAACTGTATTCGTAGCGGTCGATCTTCTGCTGGCTGGCGTCGTCCAAAGAGACGGACTCGACGGTGAAGCTGACCAGACGCACGCCACGGGCGCGGATGGGCTCGTCGAAGACGCGCTCGTCCATCACCTGTTTCATCTCGTCGGTGTAGCTCGGGAGCTCGAGGACGGGCACGCGGTGTTTGCTGTTGCCCATCTCGTTCAACACGTTTTGGAAGGCTGCGATGACCTCGCTGCGCATCTGCTCGGTGATGTCGCCCTTCTTTACCACGTTGGCGGTGCCGGCGTGGATACGCATGAAGACGGCCACGTCGTCGAGGCGGAAGGTATACTTACCATAGCAGCGCACATTGACGCCCATCGGGCTCAGCGAGCCGGTCATCTGGTTCGGGATGGCGTGCGACCAATCCTGGAAGGGGATAGGCGTGGCGGTGCCGAACTTGTTGTCAAGGATCTCCTTGGCATTGAAGAAGAAGATGGCCTGCTCCTTGGCGGGGGTGCCACCATAGGTGAAACGCTGCCACATCTCCTTGAAGACGGGGCCGAACTGTCCGCCGAAGAACGACGGCGACGACGACTGGTCGAAGGTATAGACGCCTTCCTCTGCCGTGGCGTCGAGGACAGCGCCGCTGTCATAGATGACGGCCACTTGGCCGGGAGCCACGAGGATACGGCTGCCTTTAGAGATCTGACCCGATTTGGTGGTTTGTTTCACCATCAGGGTATCCATGTCCATGTTGTCGCATTTGATTAGGTCTAACCACTGGTCTTTCATTGTGCTTCCAATGGCGCCTGCTATTGCTTTAATAAGTCCCATAGTGTTGTTTGTTTAGTTGATTATTGTTGAAATTGTTTGGTTATTGTCTGGAATGAATGTCGGTAAGCACCCAATCATGTTCACCGTTGGTGATGACACTACCACAGTAGGCGCATTGGCCTGATGAGGTCACTTCCGTCGGGGCGCCGCAGTTGGGGCAGTTGGTGATGCTGTTGCCTTTCTTGCCTGGGTCGGTCTGGAGGCCGGCTTTGCGGTAGAAGGTCATCTCATATTGCATATACCAGTCGCGATTGGGGTCGCTCTCCAACACTTTTTTGGTGCTGTCGTCGATGACATAGTCACGCATCACGGCGTTGAGCCACACAGTAAGCACTTCCTTGTCGCCGTCTTGCCTGAAAGCGTGCAGCGAACAGTGCTTGATGGCGATTTTCTCCACCACATTGATTTTTCCGAGGCGGATGTATTCGTCCAACTGTTGCTTGTGCTGGTTGAACAACGTCTCGCTCTCAAACGGGCGGATAGGCTGCCAGTTGCGGGCCGTCCAGGCTTCTTGTATCTTCATGAACACCTCGCGTGCGAAGCCGATGAACTTCTCTGACGAGAAGGCAGGGTCGATGGCTTGGATCTGCTGGGCCACCATGGCGGTGTTGTCGAAAACGAAGTCGTTTTGGACTTGCTGCTGTACGTTTTCATTAATATAGGTGGTATCGGTGGACTGTTTCTTTGCTTTTCGTTTTCTGATGAGGACAAAGACCACGAGGATGACCAATACAATGAGGCCGAGAGTGGGGTTCTCAATGAAAAGACCTAGCAGGTATCCGATGATTACGCCCCAGTCGCCATCGCCACCACCGAAATCTCCGCCGCCACTACTGTAGCGGTTGCCGTTGCCAACGTCGGCAAAGCCTATCGCGCAGCACGACAAGACCACCGCAAGGAGAAAAAAAGGAAGATATTTCTTTAATCTGTTGAAATTCATATTTTTTATAATGATACAAGCGCTTTTCAAGCGCTGTTATGCTGCTACAAAAATAACAATTATTTTGAAAATTGAATGGTCGTTGACGAAAAAAGCGAAAAAAGTGCTATTTTTGCAGCCGCTAAACACCCGGGAGCTTAGCTCAGTTGGTTCAGAGCATCGCCCTTACAAGGCGGGGGTCGTTGGTTCGAGTCCAACAGTTCCCACAAAAACAGTAGAGACGCGCCAAGGCGCGTCTCTACGTTGTTTTTAAGGGTGTTTTTATTATTGGTTCACCATGATTTTCCGGTTTACCATCTGACCGTCTTCGGTCAGGCCTTGCAAGATGTAGATGCCTGTTTTCAGCTCGTTCAACTCGGCCACTTTCATGCGTTGGCCTTTCATGTTATAGATGCTGATTACGGTGACGATGGCTTGTCCGTTGTCTTCTTCAAGGCCGGTCACCTCGATGTAGACATGGTCCTCGCCGGCGGGGGTGAGAGCGTAATCCGACTCGCAGTCCTCGTAGACGGCGGTCAGTTGGTACTTGTAGCCGCCTGTGCCGCTCTCGTCGAAGTAAGAGGTGGCGTCGCCTGGCACTTCGATGACGAGGTCGTCTTTGTTGTTGTCGCTGTGGCGGTAGAGGTTGTAATGCAGGGGCTGCGTCTCGGGCGCGGTCCAGGTCAGCAGGGCGCCAAACGTCTGGGTCTCGCCGTCGTAGACATATTCGCCGACAAAGTTTTCTGGAGCGAGGCAGGATGGAACGGGTGGGAGGGGCTCGATGGGACCCATAGTGCCGTCGGGGCCGATGTTTTGGCCATAAATGCCGCCGTTGACACAGTTCACCCAAGTTATGATGTTCTGTCCCAGATGGAAGCCCGGGGTGTTGTCGCATACAGTCCTTCTAAAGCTATTCGAGCACAAGGTCTTGGCCCAAAGTTGGTTGCCGTCCATGTCAAAGCCCATGGCCTCGATGGTGGTGAAGTAGGGATTGCTGGGGCTGCTTTTCGTGTAAATCACGCTGAAACCGCTACCGTCCTCAAAAGCATCGACCATGATGTCGGCATAGGAGACGCCAACATAATCGGCCAACATGATGCCTTCTCCCCACACTTTTTCGCCCGCGGCAGTGATGCGGTTGACATAGATCCTTGACTGGCTTTGCGTGGAAGCATCGGTTTGCTCGTAGGTGACGATGAGGTCATAGCTGTTGGGGTCGACGGTGCCGCATGCATAGCCATAGTAGTTCATCGGGTCTGTGGAATGCACCGCGATACCGTTAAGGTCACTGATGGTGGAAACACCAAACTCGTTGAAATGGAAGATGTAGGTGTTGAAAGCTCCTCCGATGCCAGGGTGCCAAATGTAGGCATATCCGCCGCCCATACCATCAGCTACAGCCTTATGGATATAGGTGGATTGGAAAGTCTGGGAAGACATGAGAAGGGATGCGGGGTTGAGGATGGTCCCATCGGGCGTGACGGCGACGACATAAAGCTCCTTGTCGGTATAAAAACCGTCGCCCACTTTTTCGTAGGTGAGCAGCACATTGTTGTTGAGACTCAACGTGAGTTGGCCGAACATGCATTTGTGTCCGCCGCTGTCGCTGATGGTGGTGGTGGGTCCCAAAGTGCCATCGGCGCCAACGTATTGCAGATAGAGGTTCGAGTAGTCATAGCCTAAGGCCCAGAAACCGCCATCATTGCTGGCAGTCAATTCGGTGCGCGAAAAGCCAAGGCCACCAAATAGTTGCAAGCCTTGTTCTCCCCAAACGAAATTGCCGTCAGGATCAATCTTCACAGCGTATGAGAAGCCGTCGTAAGTGGCAAAACAACTCACCACGCAGCCATCGGTGGTGGTGGTCATGGCGACACCTTCCGACATCGACGAGAATTCATGTCCGCCGATATGGATGCCATCGTCGCCCCATAGCGGAACACCTTCAAAGTTGATGCGCTGCAGGGTGGGCGACCAGCCATTGGTGCCGAATCCTTCCCATTGGATATAGGTGTCACCGGTGTTGGGGTTGGTGGCCATGTAGAGTTCACCGTCGTCGTTGCCACAGTTGGCGAGGAAAGTGTTGGTAGCCGGGTCGTCGACCCATTGCGCTTGCAATGCTGTAAAAGCGAATAAGCTTGCTAAGAAAAGTACAATTTTTTTCATGATGATATGATTTTTAATTCCTTTTATTCCTTGTTTACAACCACCTTCTTTGTGACCAATCTGCCTGTGGTGGTTAATCCCTGGACGATGTATATGCCAGAACTCAACTCGCCCATGTTGGCATTGCGAATAATTTGGCCACTGGTGGAATAAATCGTTAAAAGCGTAACGATTTCGTTATCATAGTCGTTTTCAGGTACCGATGTCACTTCTATTATAATATAATCCAATCCATCAGGGGTTAGGGCGAAATCTGACTCGAAGGCATCGTAAATGGCTGTGAGTTGGTATTTATATGTGTTGGGAGTTGTCTCGTCGAAGTAGGATGTATTATCGGCATCTATTTCGATGACGTCTGTTGTTCCATCGTCAAGATTATGTCGGTAGAGGTTGTAGTGTAAAACGCTAAAATCTGGAGCGTCCCATGTGAGCAAAGCACCGTAAGAATAGGTCTCTTCAATGTAAACATAATTGCCCTGGAAATTGCTGGGTGCGTAGCAGGAAGGGACTATGACCTCACCCAAAGTGCCGTCCCATCCAATGTTCTGACCAAAGACGCCGCCATTGTCGCTGTTGACCCATGCCACGATGTTTTGCCCGACATGGAAACCTGAGGTGTTTTCGCTGATGGCTTTATTGTAGCTGGTCGAACTCATCGTGGTGCTCCATTGCAAGTTGCCTTCGCTGTCGTAGCCCACAGCCTCAATGCTGCCTTGACCGGTGGCATAGGTCACGACGAATCCATCTGAGCAATCGGTGGCGTCAACTTTGATGTCGTTATAGGAAAGGCCCGTGTAGTCCGCTACAAGAATGCCATCACCCCATGGCCTTTCGCCTGATTCCGTGATGCGGTTGACATAGACTCGATGTTGGGATTGAGAGGCCGCATCCTTTTGGAGATAGGCGATAATGAGATCATTATTTACGGGACTGACTGTAGCATATGCATTGGTGTAATAGTTGTTGTAGTCGGGACTATGTACAGCGATGCCGTTGGGATCTGAGATGGTGGGTGTGCCGTCCTCATCGAAATGCGTGACATAGGTGTTATACGCGCCGCCTATACCGTTGTGAAACTGATAGACATAGCCGCCTCCCTTGATGTCGGGAATTGCATAATGGACATAGCTGGCACCTACAGTTTGTTGTCCGAACAACAACGTTTCGGGAAAAATCTGTTCTCCGTCTTTGTTGTATCCTGCGACGTGGATTTCCTTGTTGTAATTGGTATAGCCTTGGAGGGTCTGCTTGGCATACACCACAAAGACGCCGTCTTTGGCAGGAATCATTATGCCATTGGTGCATTTTTTCGCGGGGTTTTTGATGGTAGCCTTGGGGTGCAGCATGCCGTCGGCATCGATATATTGCAAGAAGGTGCTGTCCATGTCGGTGCCCAAGGCCCAAATGCCCTCGTCATGGTTGAAGGAATAGGTTGACAACACCTCGGAGCGGCCTCCACCTTCACCATCGAAGAGCACGATGCCGTGTTCACCCCACGGGAAAGTGCCGTCAGCGTTGATCTTGACGGCCCAGTGATAAGGCCCGAGGGTGCGGAACACCGTTACCACGCCTCCATTGACGGCGGTCATGGAGTAGCCTGGCGACCAGGTGGCAAAATCGGGGGTGGTGACGTGGATTCCGTTGGCAGGCCATTGTGGAACACCATTGACATCAAGCCGCTGCAACCATGGAGACCAGCCGTTTTCACCTTGGTAATGCCATTGCACGTATGAGTCACCAGTCGAAATGTCGGTTGATACATAAACCTCGCTGGCGCCGTCTGCACAATTGGCAATATGGGTGTTCCTGGTGGGGTCGTCCACCCATTGGGCTTTTAATGTTACTATGGAGACCAAGGCCAAGAATAGTAAAGATAGTTTCTTCATGTCAACCGTTTTTTATGCTTGTTAATTGCTGCAAAGATAAAAAAATCGTTTCTTTGCGGAAATATTTATTGTTATGGAGGAAAACTATTCCAATGAGGAGAAGGTCGCCATCGCCAGCGTGCTCAGCGATCTTGTCTATGCCGACTATAGAAGCAGGGATGGTGAGGAGGACTGTCTTAAGGCCTGTTTCGACGAGCTGGGACTCGAGTCTGACGGCTTCGAGGCCATCCCTCGCAAAGAATTGCCCACCAAGGCCTATGCGACCTTGAAAAAGATGTCGGATGAGAAGAAACATGTCTTCTCGCGTATGATGACTCAAATCTCACGTTCAGACAGCCATTTCGGCCCACGCGAACGGAGATTTGTGAAGGAAATTCTCGAAATGTGCGAGATACCTTTTGTGCATAAATAAAAAAAATAGAGACGCGCCATGGCACGTCTCTATTTTTTTATTAAAGCTTTTGGGTTTACTTGATGTTCGGTTCTTCCAGACCGAAGTGCTTCTTCTTGTCGACGGCCTTGAGATAGACCGAGATCAAGAGGGCTGCGATACCGAGGGCAGCCAGCATGACGAGAGCCCAAGTGTAGTTCAGCTCATGGGGGGCAGTGCCTTCGGGGTTGGTCTTTTGCAACACATTGCCGATGAGGGTCGGGAACAGGCCAAGGCCAATGTTCTGGATCCAGAAGATAAGGGCGTAGGCCGAACCGATGATCTTTTCATCCACCAGCTTCGGAACGCTCGGCCACAAGGCGGCAGGCACCAGTGAGAAGGAGGCGCCCAACACCAGGATGGTGACATAAGCCACGATGACGCCGCCAACGGATGAGCTGGCCGAAACACCGGGCAAAATGAAGGCGAAGGTGAGGTGGCAAACGACAAGCAGCAAGGAGCCGAGCATAAGCATCGTGGCGGCCTTGCCCTTGTGGTCGACATAACTGCCAAGGATGGGAGTGATGGCCACGGCCAGCAGCGGGAACACGGCGAAGATGGTCTCGGCGGTGCCACGCATGTAACCCATGTAGCAATACACCACGAGGGCGACGACGGCGATAAGCATCAAGCCAATCTTCATGCCTTTCTTCTTCGAGAAGTTACTAGCGAAGGAGCAGATGGCCACGATGAGCATGATGATGTACTGGACGATGGTGACCGAAATCGGGAAGCTGTCGGTACTACCGCCCCAATAGGTGTTGATGTCGGCAGGGGTGAGCGTCAAGTTGCACTGCAGCATGTTGACGGCGTACTTCTGGAAGGGGAAGATGGCACTGTAGTAGAGCACGCAGAGCAGAGCGACCAGCCAGAAGCCAAGGCTGGAGAAAATCTTGCCCAGGTCGCTGATCTTGAAGGGATCGTCCTTCTCTTCGGCTTCACCTGTCTGCGAATCCAGTTTCTTGTCCATGAAGAAGTAGACAATGAACATGATGAGGGCGATGCAAAGCAACACCACACCAAACTTGACGGAGTTGGCGACATGGATCTCGCCTCCCAACTTGGCGAAGTAGGGCGAGAAGATCATGCAGGTGGCCACGCCCAGACGGGCGAGAGCCATCTCGGAACCCATGGCCAAGGCGGTCTCACGGCCCTTGAACCACTTCACGATACCACGGCTCACGGTGATACCGGCCATTTCGCAGCCGCTACCAAAGATCATGAATCCGATGGCGGCTAATTTGGCCGAACCGGGCATTCCGTCAGCAAAAGGCAAAATGTCGCCGATGAACGGGATGTTGACATTCCAGTTGAGGTGCGTGTTGAACCATGTCTCCATGCCAGTGCCGATAAAACTTTCGCTGCATGCGTAGAACTTGATCAGACCTCCTACAAGCATCACCGCTCCAGATAGTACCGCGGTAAAGCGAACGCCCATCTTGTCGAGAATGATACCGGCAATGATGAGGAAGAACACATAGACGTTGAGGAATACCTCGGCGCCTTGCATACGGCCGAACGAGGCGCTATCCCAACCGCGCGTCTCTTGCATCAGGTCCTTGATGGGGGACAGGATGTCCATGAAAATGTAGCTGCAGAACATGGCCAAAGCCAACAGCAGCAAGGCAATCCAACGCATCGTGGCGTTGTCTCTCAATGTGAGTTTTTCTGTCATAACTATTTTGATTTAAAGATTTGTTATTTCAAAATTTCAAGATTTCAAAATTGGGCAGTTAGCTTTTAGCTGTTAGCCATTAGCTTTTGTAGCTCTAATGCTAACTGCTAATGGCTAATAGCTAACAGCCAAACATTATTCGGGGATTTGGACAACTTCCTTCTTGTAGCCCTTCAGCACGGCCTTTGCCATGTTGGCCACATCGTCGGAGGTGACGCCGTTGACGATTTGCTCATAATTGGCCATCGGGTTGTAACCGTCGCGGTATTGGGCTTGGATGCAGTTCATCCAGTAACGGTTGTTCTCGAGGTCTTCGCTGTGCTTTTTGATGAGGAACTCCTTCACCTTCTTCAGGTCTTCGGGACGCGGACCGTTGTTAGCCACGTTCTGCAGCTCGGCCTTGGCGATGCCCATCAGTTTTTCGTACATTTCCTTGTTGGTCTGGAAGGCGATGAGGAACATGAAGGTTTCTTTCGGACGGAGGCTGAGGTTACCGTTGACGCCCACTCCGTAAGTGCCGCCTTCGTCCTCACGGATCTTCTCGGTGTAGACGATGTCCATCACATCGCCCAGAATCTGCATCTTCATCATGTTTTCGGCGGTATATTCCATGTCACCATTGTACACCATGTAGCAGGTGACCATGGGATTCTCCATGGCCTTGGTGTAGTGGCTGTTGACGTCCTTGTCGGTAATGACAGGCACGTTGGCAGTCCAGGTCTCGTCGTTTTTCTTGCTCTTCAACGAGCCGAGGTATTGCTCAACCATGGGTTCGAAGGTCTCGGGGTCGATGTTGCCCACGAAGGTGAACACAAAGTTATTGGCGTCCTTGAAACGGTCGGCGAAGAGTTTGATGGCCTTGGCGTAGTCCACCTTGTCGTAGTCTTCAGCTTTCATGCGTTTCATCATCGGGTGGTTGTCGTAGAGGGCAAAGACGACGTTGTCGCGCACAGCGGTCTTGGGGTCTGATTCGGCATTGGCGACCATGGCCTTGGTGCGGGTGATATAGGATTGGAAGGCCTCTTCGTCGCTGCGGAGTGAGTTGAAATACAGATAGGTAAGCTGCATCATGGTCTCCAAGTCGCGGGCGGAGCAGTTGCCGCTGATGCCTTCAGTCATGGTGTTGACACTGGGGTTCACTCTGACTTTCTTGCCAGCCAGCACCTTGGGCAGGTCGATGGCGCTGAAGTTGCCTACGCCGCCGAGGGTGGCCAGTTCGTTGATCTCCTGCAGGGTGTACGGGTCGCTCTGGTCCATGACACTGTAGCCGCCGTAACTGTAGGCTGTCATCAAGACTTCGTCATCTTTGAAAGCTGTAGGTTTGTAGATGACCTTCACGCCGTTCTTCAAAGTGAGCACGGTGGCGTCGAAGGTGTCGTCGTGTTTCTTGCTCTCGATGGCGCCCTTCGGGGGAAGGGTGGCGATGAGGGGCTCGTTGCTGACGGTCTCCACATAAGGCTCCACCTCAACGTCCTTGGCCTTGTTGAACATGGCCAACAGCTCGTCCTTGGTGGGCAGCTTTTCGCCTTCCTTCTCGGGGCCAGTCAGCGTGATAACGATGTTGTCTTCGCGGATGAGTTCCTTGGTGTATTCGTTGATGGCCTCGACGGGCAGCATGGGCAGGATCTGGCTGAGGAGCGTATATTCGTTCTCGATGCCCAACAGCGGCTCGTTGGTGAGGAAATGGGAGAGGATGGGGCGGAAGAGACGGCCCGTCTCCTGCTTGTCGCGTTCGTCGTATTGGCTCTCGATTTGTTTCATCACGTCGGCCTTGGCGCGCTCAAACTCAGAGGCGGTGAAGCCGTATTGCTGCATGCGCTTGTTCTCGGCCATGATGGCGTTGAGGGCCTCGTCGATGCCGTCCTTGTCCTTGGCCACGGCATAGCTCGTCCAGGCGTCCTTGGTGTCGCTGATGAAGAAGGTGCCGTAGTAGCCATAGCCGTAGATGAAGGGCGGGTTGGCCTTCTGGGTGAGTTCTTGCATGCGGTTGTTGTACATGGTGCTGACGAGTTGGTCGATGTAGCCCTTGATCCAGTATTGCACGTCGCCTCTCTCTTCGAAGGGCACGATGTCGTGCTTGTACGACACCATGATGTCGTAGGTGGTCTCTTCCACGTCGGAGGCGACGCTGACGATAGGCTCGGCGTTATCGGCCACGGGGAAGTATACGCGCTCGGCAGGATTCACGGGAGCCGGGATGTCGGCAAACATCTCCTTCAGGCGGCTCTCAATCTGGTTGACGTCGATATCGCCAATGATGATGATGCCTTGGAGGTCGGGACGATACCATTTGTTATAGTAGGCGCGGAGGAACTGATGGTCGAAGTTGGCCACGACTTCCTCGGTGCCGATGATGGGCATGGGGACACCGTAAGGGCTGTTGGGATAGATTTCGGGCAGAATCTTGCCGTAGATACGCATCTGGGCATCCAGTCCTTGACGCATCTCCTCCAGAATGACGCCGCGCTCGCTCTCGATCTCGTCGTCTTCAAGCGAGATGAAGCTCGACCAGTCGTGTAGCACGAGCATGCACGAGTCGATGAGGCCGGGGTTGGTGGTGGGGACGTTGTTGAGCATGTAGACGGTCTGCTCAAAGCTTGTCCAGGCATTCACGTTGGTGCCAAATTTCACGCCGTTGCGCTCCATGTAGTCGAGCATGGTTTTTTTGGGGAAGTGCTCCAGACCGTTGAAAGCCATATGTTCGAGAAAGTGGGCCAGACCGCGCTGGTTCTCTTCTTCGAGGATGGAGCCCACTTTCTGCGCAATGTAGAAGTTGGCTCGCTGGGCTGGCTTCTCATTGTGACGGATATAGTAGGTCAGTCCGTTCTCGAGTTTGCCTCTCCTGACGTTCGGGTCGAAGGGTACGGGCATGGCTTGCTGGGCGAGCATCGTCGCACTCAAGGCAAACACTGCCAAAAGGGTTAATGTCAGTTTTTTCATCGTTTATTAGGTTTATTGTTGTTGTGAGATTTGACTTTCGTTTTCAGTTGTTGTACTATGGCTTATGGCCTATAGCCAATGGCCCGCGTGTGCCAGAGGCTCGTACTTGGGCCTTTTGGCTCTAGACTTGTGGCTGCTTTTTGTTGAGGAGGCGTTTCCCCTCGGTAAAAGCAGCCATAGGCCATTAGCCATGGGCCATAGTTAATATAAATGTACCACAAACTTCTCCATAAAGTATTCTTCCTTAAACCATTTCCCCACCGCCACTTGCTTGTGTTTCCAATAGCGGTTGAGGGCCTTGTATTCTTCGGTGAGGTCGCCGCCTTTCAGGTAGAGGATACCACCTGCCTCTTCGTCGCCTCTGATTCTCAGTCTGTTGCCTGCCAAGTTGACGATTTCGGGCAGGGTCATCACAGCGCGACCTGTCACCACGTCGAACTTGTCTCTCACCTCCTCGGCGCGCTTCTGCTCGGCAACCACGTTCTCCAAACCAATGGCGTCTTTCACGGCATTCACTACCTTGATTTTCTTACCGGTTCCGTCAATGAGGTAGAACTCGGTCTGTGGAAACAGGATGGCCAAAGGGATGCCAGGGAAGCCGCCTCCTGTGCCAAGGTCCATCACCTTCATGCCAGGCAGCAACTCGAAGTATTTGGCGATGGCCAGCGAATGCAGCACATGGTGCTCATAGAAGTGCTCCATGTCCTTCCTCGAGATGACATTGATTTTTGAATTCCAGTCTAAGTACAAGTCTTTCAGTGCGTTGTATTGCTCTTTCTGCTTGTCGTTCAGCTGGGGAAAGTACTTGAAAAGGCTGGCTGTATCCATAATAGTGCAAAAAATTGGCTTCAAAGATAGGGATTTTTTCCGAGGTGATGTGTTTTTATGGTGGTTTTATCAGTTTTTCGCTAATTTTGCAATTTACAAACTATGGCTGATGGCCTATGACAATGGCTTGCCTCAACATGTGGTTGAGCTGCCATAGTCATTAGCCATAGGCCATAGTCAAAACTATTCAAGATGAAGAAACTATTCCTACTGTTGTCGCTATTCTTCCCGCTTTCGCTTTTTGCGCAAAAGATAACCCCTGAAGAATACATACAGACCTATAAGGACATCGCCATGCAAGAGATGCGCGAGCACAAGATTCCGGCCTCCATCACCTTGGCACAGGGATTGCTTGAGTCGGGAGCGGGCAACAGCGCCCTGGCGCGTGAGGCGAAGAACCACTTTGGCATCAAGTGTCATAAGGGTTGGACGGGCAAGACCTATATCCAGGACGACGACGAGAAGGACGAGTGTTTCCGTAAGTATAACAATGCGGAGGAGTCGTTCCGCGACCATTCCGAGTTTCTCTGCACGCGCGGGCGTTATTCGGCCCTTTTCGATCTGGAGATCACCGACTATGTGGGTTGGGCCAACGGCCTCAAGGCGGCAGGCTATGCCACCAACCCCAAGTATGCTCAGCTGCTCATCGACCGCATCGAGCTTTATAACCTCGCAAAATATGATCAAATCGCCCTCGGTCGCATGGCCGACGACAACCTGCTGCCTGAAATAGCGCCTGAGGAAGAGTTGCTAGAACTGGCCTATTCGCCCACCGATCGTTCTGCCTTTGTGCTGGTTGACATGACGCAGGAGAAACGCTTTATTTACGAGAACAACGGCGTGCGCTTCGTCTACGCCAAGGAAGGCGAGACGCCCGAACAGCTTGCCAAGGACTTCGGTGTCAAATACAAGAAATTCTGCGACTACAACCTCCTGAGGCGTCCCGACGAGATGGTGTTCCACAGCGGTGATGTGGTGTATCTCGAGAAGTTGCGCAATAAGAACTGGAAGGCGAAGAAATATGCCATCAAGGAAGGCGAGACGCTGCGCGATGTGGCGCTGCGCTTTGCTGTGAAGCCAGATAAGATCTTGAAAAAGAACGGGTTGAAAGAGGGAGAAAAACTTCGCAAAGGACAGGAACTTTGGCTACGATAATCACCTTTTGTTGTCCTCCAACAACTCTCAACTCTAAACTCTCAACTCTAAACTCAAATAACGTCCTGTATAACTCTCTTTGCATTGCGCCACCTGTTCCGGCGTGCCCTGGCAGACGATTTGTCCGCCTCGGTTGCCGCCCTCGGGACCCATATCGATGACCCAATCAGCCATCTTGATGACATCGAGGTTGTGTTCGATGATGAGGACGGTGTTGCCCTTGTCGACAAGCTGGTTCAACACGTGCATCAGTACCTTGATGTCCTCGAAGTGGAGACCCGTGGTGGGCTCGTCCAGGACATAGAGCGTCTTGCCCGTGTCGCGTTTGGCGAGCTCGGCGGCCAGTTTCACACGTTGTGCCTCGCCGCCGCTAATGGTGGTGGATGCCTGACCGAGGGTGAGGTAGCCCAAGCCGACATCTTTCAACGTCTTGATCTTTTGTATGATGCTGGGGATGTTCTCAAAGAACTCCACCGCTTCGTTGATGGTCATGTTGAGCACGTCGTTGATTGACTTGCCTTTGTATCTCACCTCCAAGGTCTCACGGTTATAGCGTTTGCCTTGGCATTCCTCGCACATTACCGACACGTCGGGCAGGAAGTTCATCTCGATGACACGCACGCCAGCGCCCTTGCAAGCCTCGCAGCGACCGCCTTTCACATTGAAAGAGAAGCGGCCAGCTTTGTAGTTGCGTATCTTCGATTCGGGCAGTTCACCGTATAGCTTGCGGATCTCGTCGAACACCTTGGTGTAGGTGGCGGGGTTGCTGCGTGGCGTGCGCCCGATAGGGGCCTGGTCGATCTGGATGATCTTGTCGATGTTTTCCAAACCCTCGATGCTGTCGTATGGCAGCGGTTCCTTCACCGAGCGGTAGAACTTCTGACTGAGGATGGGGGAGAGGGTCTCGTTGATCAAGGAGGACTTGCCCGAGCCGCTGACACCGGTCACGCAGACCATCACGCCGAGAGGCAGCTCTAAGTTGACGTCCTTTAGGTTGTGGCCTTTGGCGCCATTGATTTTCAATATGTTGTCTTTCACGGGTGCGCGGCGTGCCTTGGGGACCTCGATCATACGCTTGCCGTTGAGGTAGTCGCAGGTGATGGAGTGGCCGTCTTTCGCCTCTGCGGGTGTGCCGGCGAAAACGACTTCGCCGCCATGACGTCCCGCACCAGGGCCGATGTCGACGAGGTAGTCCGCGCTCAACATAGTCTCCTTGTCGTGTTCCACCACGATGACGGAGTTGCCGATGTCGCGCAGTTCCTTCAGCGACTCGATGAGGCGTTGGTTGTCGCGCTGATGCAGACCGATGCTGGGCTCGTCGAGGATGTACAAGACACCAGTCAGTTGTGAGCCTATCTGTGTGGCCAGGCGGATACGTTGCGCCTCGCCGCCCGAGAGCGAGGCTGCCGGACGGTTCATGTTGAGGTAGTCGATGCCGATGTCCAAGAGGAAATGCACACGCTTGTGGATCTCGCGTAAAATCTCCTTGGCGATATCGTTTTGTCTTTCGGTGAGTTTTCTGGGTAGTTCGTCAATCCATTGGCCGAGTGTGAGTGTGTCCATATTGGCCACCTCGGCGATGTTCTTGCCGTCGATGCGAAACCACTGCGCCTCTTTCTTGAGTCTTGTGCCGCCGCAGACGGGGCAGTTGACGTGGTTCATGAACGAGCCTGCCCAACGAGCGATGGCCGCCGAGGCCTCTTCGTTGTTTTGCTCTTCGATGAAGTTGACGATGCCCTCGAAGTTCACTTTGATGGTCGAAGTGATTCCAATGGTCTCGCGTTTGATGTCGAAAGTCTCGTTAGTGCCGTAAAGGATGACGTCAAGGGCTTCATCGGAGATGTCCTTCAGTGGTGTGTCTAAAGTGTAGCCGTATTTCAGGCCGATGGCCTCTAGTTGTTTGAAGATCCAACTGCCGGCCTTGTATTCCCCTGCTGGCGCCAGGCCGCCTTTGCGGAGGCTCAAGTTGGGGTTGGGGATGAGTTTTTCCTTGTCGACCACGGCGATTTCGCCTAGTCCGTTACATTTAGGACAGGCGCCGTAAGGAGAGTTGAACGAGAAGGTGTTGGGCTCGGGGTCTTCGTAGGAGAGACCCGTGGTGGGGCACATCAGCAGACGGCTATAGTAGCGCAGATCGCCGCTGTCGTTGTCCATCACCATCAGTAGTCCCTTGCCATATCGGAAGGCGGTCTGCACCGACTTCTTGATGCGTGTGAGGCTGTCCTCGTGCACTTCGATGCGGTCGATAACGATCTCGATGTCATGGGTTTTGTAACGGTCCACCATCATGCCGAACTCAATCTCCCGCATCACGCCGTCGACTCGCACGCGTGTGAAGCCCGCTTGGCGGATGTGCTCGAACAACTCGCGGTAATGGCCTTTTCGGCCTCTCACCGAAGGGGCCAGTATGTTGATTCTCTTTTCTTGGAAGTCTTTGAGGATCAATTCGGTGATTTGTTCCTCGGTGTAGCGCACCATGCGCTCGCCTGTGTTGTAGGAATAGGCCTCTCCGATACGGGCGTAGAGCAGACGCAGGAAGTCGTATATCTCCGTGATGGTGCCCACGGTGGAACGCGGGTTTTTGTTCACCGACTTCTGTTCGATGCTGATGACGGGGCTGAGGCCGGTGATCTTGTCGACGTCGGGGCGTTCCATGTTACCGATGAACTGCCGCGCATAGGCCGAGAAACTCTCCATATAGCGGCGCTGTCCCTCGGCATAGATGGTGTCGAAGGCCAACGACGACTTGCCGCTCCCGCTGATGCCGGTGACAACCACCAGGGCGTTGCGTGGAATGGAGAGGTCGATGTCTTTCAAGTTGTTCTCCCGAGCACCGTAGATCTCTAGGGTCTTATCTTCTGAGAAGTCGTTCACTCTGCGCTCCTCATCTTTTTATGGGTCTTGGCATAATCGCCGGTCGGGATTTTGATATCATAACTGTTGCCTGCTGAGATGGTCAGCGAGGTGCCGCGCAGCCAGGGGTTGAAATACTTCAACATCTTCAGGTTGGTGCCTTGCTCATAGGCAAACTGTACCAGGTCAGGGATGCTCTCCGTGACGGTGACGGTCTTAGTCTGGTAGGGCCTGTACCATCCGTTGTCGCTGATCTGGAAGCCGTATTTCTCTGGGTTCTCGGTGATGAGCTTCAGAGCGAGGATGCGGAACACGTAGCGTTGCGTCTCCTCGGGCAATAGCATGTCGTAGTACGAGTCCACGCGCTGCTCTTCTTTCGTCTTGGAGATGCGTCCGTTACCGCAGTTGAAGGCTGCCGCCGCCAAGGTCCAGCTGCCGAATTTGCGGTAGGAGGCCTTTAGGTATTGGCATGCGGCGACGGTTTCTTTTTCGACATTGTAGCGCATGTCCACTTCTTTGTTGATCTCCAGGCTGTACTCTTTTCCAGTGCCTTCCATAAACTGCCAGAATCCGACGGCCTTGGAAGGGGAGACGGCATTGGTGAGCGAGCTCTCAATCATGCAGAGATACTTGAAGTCGTTGGGCAAGCCGTATTTCTCCATGATGGGCTCTATCACGGGAAACCACCGCGAGGAGCGCTTAAGGATAAGGAGGGTGCTGGAGTGCAGGTACGAGTTGGCTAACACCTCGCGCTCCAGCCGCTCGCGGACGTAGAACAGGTTGAGCGGCACCTCCTCCCCACAAAGCTCCATCGTCTCGGGTAGCTCGATGTCATGCGTCATATGGTCGATGTGGTCGAAACTGAGGTATTCGTGGTCGGTGCCTTCGTAGGTCTCCATCTGTTCATCGTTGGATTGCGCCAACGAAAAAGTGATGGCCGCGGATACACCTATTAATATAATAGCCATCCCGCAGGCCAAGAGGATGTTTCTTGTTTTCATGGTCGTTCTATGTCTGTTGTGTCTTTTCAAAATGGTGTAACGAAGTCCTTGAACAAAGGTGAAACTTTGTCTTTCTCGGATAAGATCGGATCACTGATGCCCCAGGCGATGTTCAAGTCGGGATCATTCCAACGGAGGCTGCCCTCCGAGGCTTTGTTATAGACATTGGTGCATTTATAGGTGAACACCGAATGGTCCTCCAGGCATACGAAGCCGTGTGCGAAGCCCTCAGGAATCCAATACATGAACTTGTTGCCCTCGCTTAGCACCACCGACTCCCATTGTCCGTAGGTTGGCGAGTCCTTGCGAAGGTCGACGGCCACGTCCATCACGGAGCCTTTCACCACACGAACCAGTTTTCCTTGGGCAAAGGGCGGCTTCTGGAAATGCAGCCCGCGCAGCACGCCCCGCATCGACTGCGACTCGTTGTCCTGCACGAAATCCATCTCCAAACCGTGCTCGGCAAAGCGTACCTTGTTGTATCCTTCAAAGAAATAACCACGCTCATCAAGGAACACGTCGGGTTTGATGATGAGAAGGTCTTTTATCTTGGTCTCTATGATCTCCATAATAATTATAATTCGGAATGCTGAATGCAGAATGCTGAAATCGGAGATTCAACGAAGTTAATGTCGCGATGCGCTGTTGGGCTTCGCCCTTATTCCGCATTCCGCATTCATAATTCAGCATTAAAGGTGAACACACTCATTATATGCAGCAGCAGCAGCTTCCATGATGCCTTCCGACATGGTGGGGTGGGGGAACACGGCATGGATGATGTCCTCGCCCTTGGCGCCTAATTCACGGCAGAGCACGGCGGCGGCCACCATCTCGGTGACGTTGTCGCCGACCATGTGGCAACCCAACCAGTCACCCGTCTTGGCGTCGAAGACCACCTTGATGAAACCGTCACGGTTGCCGGCGGCTGTGGCCTTGCCCGAGGCGGTGAAGGGGAATTTGCCGATCTTCACCTCGTAGCCTGCGGCGATGGCCTTGGCCTCGCTCAAGCCGACGGAGGCGATTTCAGGCGTGGTGTAAGTGCAGCCTGGGATGTTGGCGTAGTTCAAGGGTTTGGGGTCGAGGCCGCAGATCTTCTCCACGCAGATGGTGGCTTCGTGGTCGGCCTTGTGGGCCAGTGCGGGACCGTGCACGATGTCGCCGATGGCATAGACGCCCGGCACGTTGGTGCGGTAGTAGTCGTCCACGTTGACCTTGCCACGCTCGGTGGTGATGCCCAGCTCCTCGAGGCCGAGGTTGTCGATGTTGGTCTGCACGCCGACGGCGGACAGCACGATGTCGGCCTCCACGGTCTTCTCGCCCTTCTTGGTGCTGATGGTGCACACGCACTTCTCGCCGGTGGTGTCTACATGGGTCACCGAAGCCTCGGTCATCACGGTCATCTTCAGTTTCTTGAAGGCGCGTTCCACCTGCTTCGACACTTCCTCGTCCTCGTTCGGCACCACGTTGGGCAGGAACTCGACGAGGGTCACCTTCACACCCATTGAGGTGAAGAAGAAGGCGAACTCCGAGCCAATGGCACCCGAACCGACCACGACCATGCTCTCGGGCAACTTGTCGAGCACGAGGGCTTGGCGGTAGCCGATGATCTTCTTGCCGTCGATGGGCAGGGCGGGTAGCTCGCGCACACGGGAACCCGTGGCGAGGATGATATGGTCGGCCTCATAGAGGGTGGCGTTGCCTTCGGCGTCGGTCACTTCCACTTGTTTGTCGGCGGTGAGCTTGCCGTAACCGGCGATGACATCCACGTTGTTCTTTTTGAGGAGGTACTGCACGCCCTTGCTCATGGTGTCGGCCACGCCGCGGCTGCGGGCCACCACGGCCTCCATGTCGGGCTTCGCTTCGCCTTCCACCTTGATGCCGTAGTTCTCGGCATGATTGATATAGGTGTAGACCTGCGCGCTCTTCAGCAGGGCTTTGGTGGGGATGCAGCCCCAGTTGAGGCAGATGCCGCCCACTTCAGCCTTTTCGATTACGGCGGTCTTTTTACCTAATTGTGATGCTCTGATGGCAGCCACATAGCCTCCCGGGCCGCTGCCGATAACGATAACGTCGTATTTCATTGTTCTTTATTTGTTGATTGATTATTATCAGGAGTCTCGTCATACGTTTGGGCGGCGTCAGCCTTTTTCTTGGTGATGCGTTGGATGACTTTGAGCAGAATCGCCCAAAGCACGAAGAAGGCCACCACGCCAAGTACCCATACGATGATTAATTCAGTAACCATTTTGAATCATTTTTCGGGTGCAAAGGTACAAAATCGGCGCGACATATTAATATAAGGTGTAAAAAAGTGACGACGGCAGGCCGAATTGTTGCAAGTTTCGAAATAATCCCTATCTTTGCATCATATTCCAAAACGAAAAACTATGAATTACGACACCAATCCCGTCCATCTCCTCTACAACAACGAGGAGCTCAGAGAAAGAATTCTGATGGTGATGGACAGCCGTGACCACACCACGGGCATCACCTTCGTGAACTTGTGCTATCAGGTCATGCAGATGGCCTTTCAGGAGAACCAGGTGAAAAAGGCCGACGACACGATTGTCACCAGCGAGGAGCTGGCCCCCGAGGAGCAGGTGCGCGTGAGTCGCATCTTGTGGGAACTCATCTGGGACCACAAGATTTTCCTCCTCTTCGGCCGCAGCGAACTGCTCGGTTTGAGCAACGGTGAGGACCGTTTTGTGAAATATTGACCCCTCGTTTCACCCCTGAAAAGCGTCTTTTTCGACAAAATCGCGTCGAAAGAGACGCTTTTTTTATGTGCGGCCTCAAGTTTTCAACATATTTATCTTATTGAAATACAATACGATGAGTGCTAATATCAACAAATTTGAGGAAAATTTTCAAAAAAATGCGTGGCGCATTGAAAAAAGTTGTACTTTTGCACCCGCTGAATTGAAAGAGGGCTTGCCCTTGAAAATGATATAGTTAAGGAACCTGATAAGCTAAAACGTAATAGGTTTCTACACGAAGTGACACCAAAATCAAGCGTAAAAATTGTCACAGAGTGGGTTTTATAGACTTCTAAGCCGTATTAGGCTTATTATGTTTCCCTGACTACATCTCGAAAAGTGCTCCCCTCGGCCAGTTTGGTATGAGTTTGTAACTAATTCCTAATCAAAGGATTAAATAACTAACAAATTAACCTAACAAATTTAAAATGCCGACTATTCAACAATTAGTGCGCAAAGGGCGCAAGAAATTGATCGACAAGAGCAAGTCGCCTGCATTGGATGCCAGTCCGCAACGTCGCGGTGTATGCGTGCGTGTGTACACGACGACCCCCAAGAAGCCTAACTCAGCAATGCGTAAGGTCGCCAGGGTTCGTCTGACCAACCAAAAGGAGGTCAACGCCTACATCCCCGGTGAGGGCCACAACCTGCAGGAGCACTCGATTGTTATGATCAGAGGTGGTCGTGTCAAGGATTTGCCGGGTGTGCGTTATCACATCATCCGTGGTGCTTTGGATACCTCGGGTGTTGAAGGCCGCCGCCAGCGCAGATCAAAGTATGGCGCAAAACGACCCAAACAAGCCGCAAAGAAATAACGATTAGTCAAAAAAAGAAAGACTTACAGACATGAGAAAAGCTAAACCAAAGAAGAGAATTATCCTTCCCGACCCGAAGTACGGTGATGTGCAGGTCACGAAGTTCGTGAACAACATCATGCTTAAGGGTAAGAAGAATTTGGCTTATCAGATTTTCTACGAAGCAATGGACATCGTTGAAAGTAAGCTCAACGAAAATCCAGTTGAGGTATGGAAAAAGGCTTTGGCCAACGTTACTCCTCAAGTGGAAGTAAGAAGCCGTCGTATTGGTGGTGCTACCTTCCAGATTCCTTCAGAAATCCGTCCCGCTCGTAAGCAGAGCATCGGTATGAAGAACCTGATCGGTTATGCCCGCAAACGTCACGAGAAATCGATGGCTCTGAAGCTCGCTTCGGAAATCATGGCAGCTTACAAGGAAGAAGGTTCTGCATTCAAGAAGAAAGAAGAAATCCACAGAATGGCAGATGCCAACAAGGCATTCTCGCATTTCAGATTCTAATAGGAGAGATCAGGAATTATGCAAAACGGTCAGGAAAATATGATGAATCCTCTCAGCCTCACGCGTAATATCGGCATCATGGCACACATCGACGCCGGTAAGACGACGACGACTGAGCGTATCCTCTATTATACTGGCCGCAGCCATAAGATAGGTGAAGTTCACGACGGCGCCGCCACCATGGACTGGATGGTACAGGAGCAAGAGCGTGGCATCACCATCACTTCTGCTGCAACAACGGTGTTCTGGCACCTCAACAATGAGGCTTACAAGATCAATATTATTGATACTCCTGGCCATGTCGACTTCACCGTCGAAGTGGAGCGCTCGCTGCGCGTGCTGGATGGCGCCATCGCCATCTTCTGCGCTGTCGGCGGCGTCGAGCCTCAGTCGGAGACCGTGTGGCACCAAGCCAACAAATACAACGTCCCGCGTATCTGCTACGTCAACAAGATGGACCGCGCAGGCGCCGATTTCTTTAAGGTGATGGACCAAATCCGCGAGAAGCTCCACGCTACTCCGGTCGCCGTCCAGCTGCCCATCGGTGCCGAAGACGATTTCATCGGTATTGTTGACCTGATTAGGAATAAGGCGTACGCTTGGGAAGAAACGGACAATGGCTCCGTCTACGACGAGATCGACATCCCCGAAGACATGAAGGACATGGTCGCGGACTACCGCACCCGCCTCATCGAGGGCGCCGTCGAAGACGACGAGGCATTGTTCGAGAAGTACATGGAAGACCCCGACAGCATCACCGCCGACGAAATCATCGGCCAAATCCGCAAGGCTACGCTTGACCTTCGCATTTGCCCCGTGATGTGCGGCTCGTCGTTCAAGAACAAGTGCGTGCAGCCTCTGCTTGACGCCATCGTCAACTACCTGCCCAGCCCCTTGGACATCGACCACGTGAAGGGTGTCAATCCTAAGACCGAACAAGAAGAGATCCGCAAGGCCGACCCCAAGGAGCCTTTCTGCGCCTTGGCGTTCAAGATTGCCACCGATCCTTTTGTTGGTCGTCTCTGCTTCTTCCGCGTCTATTCCGGAACGTTGAAAGCTGGCGACATGGTGCTCAACGTGTCGACGGGCAAGCGCGAACGCATCGCCAAGATCGTTCAGATGCACGCCAATAAGCAGTTGCCCTTGGAAGAGATTTCGGCTGGCGACATTGGTGCCGCCGTCGGATTCAAGCTCATCCGCACGGGTGACACGCTCTGTGTTGAGAACAAGCCGCTGGTGCTCGAGAACATCAAGTTCCCCGAGCCCGTGGTTAACATCGCCATCGAGCCCAAAGTTACAGCAGACATCGACAAGCTGGATCAGTCCTTGGCCAAATTGGTTGAGGAGGATCCTACGCTGTTCGTGCACACCGATGAAAATTCGGGCCAGACCATATTGGCAGGTATGGGCGAATTGCACCTTGACATTATCATGGACCGCCTCAAGAGAGAGTTTGGCGTTGAAGTCAACTCCGGCCGTCCGCAGGTCGCATACAAGGAAGCCTTTACTCAAACAATTCAGCATCGTGAAGTCTATAAAAAACAGACCGGTGGCAAGGGAAAGTTTGCCGATATCGAGTTCACTATGGGTCCAGCCGACGACGGCGTGCAAGGATTGCAGTTTGTCAACGAAGTGAAGGGAGGTGTCCTCTCTGCCGAGTTCATCCAAGCCACGGAGAGAGGCTTCAAGGGTGCCCTGACCAACGGCGTGTTGGCGGGTTTCCCGGTCGAGAACCTCAAGGTGACCTTAACCGACGGTTCGTTCCATCCGGTGGATAGTGATGCCCTCTCGTTTGAGAGCGCCGCTCACATCGCCTTCAAGGAGGCCGGTCTCAAAGCCGGTGCCGTGTTGATGGAACCTATCATGAGAGTAGAAATCCATTGCCCCGACGAATACATTGGTGACGTCACGGGCGATTTGAACAAAAAGAGATCAATTTTGCGCGAAGTCATTGCAGAGATTGGTTTCCAGACGATCAAGGCAGACGTGCCGCTGGCCGAGATGTTCGGTTACATCACCCAGCTGCGCTCGTTGTCGTCGGGCCGCGCCAACTTCAACATGGAGTTGAGCCACTACGCCCCCGTCCCCGAAGCCATTGCCGAAGTGGTGATTAAGAAAGCAAAAGGACTATTATTCATTTAAGCAAACAATTCTATAAATAATAATTATTGTGAGCCAGAGAATTAGAATCAAACTGAAGTCGCACGATCATAACTTGGTTGACAAGTCGGCCGAGAAGATCGTCAAAACCATTAAGTCGACTGGAGCTGTCGTCAGCGGTCCTATTCCGTTGCCGACCAACAAGAAAATCTTCACGGTTCTGCGTTCGACTTTCGTCCACAAGAAATCGAGAGAGCAGTTCGAGCTTTCGACCTACAAGCGTTTGCTCGACATCTACAACTCGACTTCTCAGACGATTGACGCGCTGATGAAGCTGGAGCTCCCCAGCGGTGTTGAAGTAGAAATCAAACTGTAATTAAAAACCTATCTAGTACAACAAATTAAAAAGCTAAAGTAGCATGTCAGGATTACTAGGAAAAAAGATTGGAATGACCCACATCTACGACGAGGCCGGAAAGATGGTTCCCGTCACTGTCATTGAGGCAGGTCCGTGCGTGGTCACCCAAGTCAGAACGATTGAGAAAGACGGTTACAGCGCTATTCAGTTGGGCTTCGATGAAAAGAAGGAGAAGAATGCCTCCAAGGCCGAGATCGGTCACTTTGCCAAAGCCGGCACGACGCCCAAGAAACTGGTGCGCGAGTTTACGCGTTTCGAAGAAGGCCACAGAAAAAGTTTAGGCGAGACGCTCACCGTCGACGTGTTCATGGAAGGCGAGTTTGTTGATGTCAGTGGCATCAGCAAAGGTAAGGGCTTCCAGGGCGTAGTGAAACGCCACCATTTCAATGGCGTTGGTCAAGCAACTCACGGTCAGCACAACCGTTTGAGAAAACCGGGTTCCATCGGTGCTTGCGCTTATCCTTCGAGAGTGTTCAAGGGATTGCGCATGGGCGGCCAGATGGGCAACCGTAAAGTGAAGGTGACGAACCTCCTCATCATGAAGGTCGTTCCCGAGAAGAATTTGTTAGTGGTGAAGGGCGCCGTTCCGGGCCATAATAACGGATATTTAATGATTGAGAGATGGAGCTAAGTGTTTATAACATCAAAGGCGAAGATACTGGCCGCAAGGTCCAGTTGAATGATGACATCTACGGCATCGAGCCTAACGAGCATGTCATGTATCTGGCAGTGAGACAATACCTGGCCGATCAGCGTCAAGGCACTCACAAGTCAAAGGAACGCAGCGAGTTGTCGGGCAGCACCCGCAAGCTCTTCCGTCAGAAGGGCACGGGCGGTGCGCGCCGTGGCGACATCAATTCACCCCTGCTGAGAGGCGGTGCCCGCGTGTTTGGTCCCAAGCCGCGCGACTACAGCTTCAAGCTGAACAAGAAAGTAAAGGTGCTGGCCCGCAAGTCGGCCCTGTCGAGCAAGGCCACTGACGGCGCCATCCGCATCGTCGAGGACTTCTCGTTCGACGCTATCAAGACGAAGCAAATGGTCCAGGTGCTCGACTCCTTCAAGGTGAACGGCAACCGCAACCTCTTCGTTTTCGCCGAGCCCAACCAGAACGTCGTGCTGAGTGCCAGAAACATCCAGCGCACCGACGTCATGTTGGCCCGCAACCTGAACACTTATGATATTCTGAAGGCCAAGAACATCTTCCTCACCGAGAGCGCTCTCCAGCCTATCGTGGAAGTCTTGAACAGAGAGTTTTAACCCTTAAAATGCACGAGAGATGATTATCATAAAGAAACCCGTCATTACTGAGAAGATGACCGCCATCAGCGAGAAGCTGAACAGGTTCGCTTTCATCGTTGACAAGAACGCCAACAAGTATCAGATCAAGGACGCCATTGAAAAGCTCTACGATGTGAAGGTTGAGTCCGTCAACACGATGAACTACGCAGGTAAAAAGAAGTCACGCTACACGAAATCCGGTGTCATATCCGGTCGTACTGTTGCTTTCAAGAAAGCTGTCGTGACATTGAGAGAAGGTGATACAATTGACTTTTATAGCAACATTTGATCATGGCTTTAAAGAAATACAAACCAACGACACCAGGTCAGCGCTTCAAAGTTATTAGCGCTTTTGACGAAATCACGACCGACAAACCCGAGAAGTCGTTACTGAGACCCAAGAAGAGCACGGGTGGTCGTAATTCATCCGGTGAAATGACCGTGCGCTACAGAGGCGGCGGCCATAAGAGAATGTACAGAGTCATTGACTTCAAGCGCGACAAGGATGGTATTCCGGGCGTTGTGAAGACCATTGAATATGACCCGAACCGTACCGCCCGCATCGCCCTTGTGTTCTACAAGGATGGTGAGAAGCGTTACATCATCGCTCCCGCCGGCCTTAAGGTCGGTCAGGAGGTCCTCTCCGGCAAGGGCATCCAGCCCAACGTGGGCAACACGCTTTATCTGAGCGAGATCCCCTTCGGTACAATTATCCACAACATCGAGCTTCGTCCTGGCCAAGGCGCCAAGATGGCCCGCAGCGCCGGTAGCTACGCTCAGCTGATGAGCCGCGACGGCAAGTACGCCATCCTCCGCATGCCTTCTGGCGAGACCCGTATGATCCTCCAAGCTTGCAAGGCTACCATCGGCAGCGTTTCGAATGCCGACCACAACCTTGAGAAGTCAGGCAAGGCTGGCCGTAGCCGCTGGCTCGGTCGTCGCCCGCACAACCGTGGCGTTGTCATGAACCCCGTCGACCACCCGATGGGTGGTGGTGAAGGTCGCGCCTCTGGTGGTCACCCGCGCTCACGCAAGGGCTTGCCGGCAAAGGGTTACAAGACCCGTTCGCCCAAGGCCGCTTCGAACAAGTATATCATCGACAGAAGAAAGAAGTAATTTAATCAGGAAAATCGCATAGCACTATGAGTAGATCATTAAAGAAAGGACCGTACATCCACTACAAACTCTATCAGAGAGTGATGGAAAACGTTCAAAGCGGCAAGAAGACCGTTATCAAGACGTGGTCAAGAGCATCCATGATTTCTCCTGATTTCGTCGGTCAAACGATCGCCGTCCACAATGGCAACAAGTTCATCCCGGTCTACGTGACTGAGAACATGGTCGGCCACAAGCTGGGCGAGTTCGCTCCGACCCGTATCTTCAGAGGTCATGCCGGTAGTAAAGATAAAGGTAACAAGTAATAATAGGTAACAATGGGAGCAAGAAAACATAAAAGAGCAGAAGCTTTGAAGGAAGCTCGCAAGAATGTCGCCATCGCTCATCTGAACGATACCCCGACATCACCTTACAAGATGCGCCTTGTGGCCGACATGATCAGAGGCCAGAAGGTGGAGTTGGCACTGCACTCGTTGCAATACTCGACCAAAGACGCCGCCAAGCCGGTTTACAAGCTCCTCCGTTCGGCCATCGCCAACTGGGAAGCCAAGAACGAAGGCAAGCGCGTTGAAGAGAGCAACCTTTACGTGAAAGAGATCTGGGTCGACGAAGGCCGTACGCTGAAGCGCATCCAAGCCGCCCCTCACGGACGTGCATTCCACATCCGCAAGCGCTCGAACCACGTTACGATAATTGTGGACAGCAGAATTGCTAACGAAGAATAATTGGAGAATAAAAAGATTTAAATAATGGGACAAAAAACTAATCCTATAGGTCTTAGATTGGGAGTCATCAGAGGATGGGATTCCAATTGGTATGGCGGAAAAGACTTTTCGGCCAAGCTCGTTGAGGACGACAAGATTCGTAAGTATCTGAACGCCCGTCTCGGCAAAGCCGGCATCTCAAAGATCGCCATCGAACGTTCCTTGAAGTATGTCACTGTCACCATCTTCACTGCTCGTCCGGGCATGATCATCGGCAAGGGCGGCGAGGAAGTCGACAAGCTGAAGAAAGAACTGGTGAAGCTCACCGGCAAGGAAATCCAAATCAACATCAACGAGATCAAGAGACCTGAGCTCGACGCCTACATCGTGGCTAGCACCATCGCCAAGCAGATTGAAGGCCGCGTGTCGTACCGCCGCGCCATCAAGACCGCTTCGTTCAGCACCATGAGAATGGGTGCCGAAGGCATCAAGATCCTGATTTCGGGTCGTGTCGGAGGTGCCGAAATCGCACGTTCCGAGTCGTACAAGGAAGGTCGTATCCCGCTGCACACGCTGCGCGCCGACATCGACTACTCCCTGGTGGAAGCCCATACCTCCTACGGCCGTCTCGGCATCAAGGTGTGGATCTGCAAAGGTGAAATCTATGGCAAGCCCGAACTGGTGCCCACCACCGTCAGCGCTCCTGCGAAGAAGCAAGCCGGTGCCCCGCGTCCTGCAGGCCGTGGTCCCCGCCGTGGCGAAGGCAAACGTAAATGATCGTGTTAATCTTTAAAAGTTGACTGAATATGTTACAACCTAAAAGACAAAAATACAGAAGGCCACAAAAAGGCAAGATGAAGGGCAACGCCCACCGCGGCCACGAACTTGCTTTCGGTTCTTTTGGAATCAAGACACTGGAAGAGGCTTTGATTACTGCCCGTCAGATTGAGGCCGCCCGTCAGGCCGTCACCCGTTACATGAAGCGTGAAGGCCAAATCTGGATCCGCATCTTCCCCGACAAACCCATCACCAAGAAGCCTTTGGACGTCCGTATGGGTAAAGGTAAGGGCGATCCCGAATACTTTGTAGCTCGTGTCACCCCGGGTCACATGCTGTTCGAAGCCGAAGGTGTGCCGTTGGCCATCGCCAAGGAGGCTCTCCGTCTGGCCGCTCAGAAGCTGCCCGTCACCACGAAGTTTGTTGTTAGAAGAGATTACGTCGAATAATTTGGAGGATAAAAGACAATGAAAAAGCAAGAAGCAATCAGAGAGATGAGCACGCCCGACCTGAACGACCGTTTGGACCAGGCCCGCGAGCAGCTGGTGAAGATGAGACTCAACCACGCCGTTTCGCCGCTCGACAATCCCAATCAGATTCGTGAGACCCGCAAGAACATTGCCCGCTATCTGACCGAACTGAGAAGACGTGAACTTGAAGGTAATAAATAATTAAACGACGCAGAACAATGGAAAGAAACCTTAGAAAAGAAAGAATCGGCGTGGTTGTCAGCAATAAGATGCAGAAATCCATCGTCGTGGAAATCGAGCGTCGCGAGAAACACCCGATTTACGGAAAATTCATCAAGAAAACGAACCGTTTTATGGCTCATGACGAGAACGAAGAGTGCAACATCGGCGATACCGTGCGCATTATGGAAACCCGTCCGTTGAGCAAGAGAAAACGTTGGAGACTAGTAGAAATTATCGAAAGGGCTAAGTAAAATGATACAACAGGAAACCAGACTCGCAGTAGCTGACAATAGCGGTGCAAAGGAAGTCCTCTGCATCAGAGTGTTGGGTGGAACCAAGAAGCGTTACGCCCACACGGGCGACATCATCGTCGTCACCGTGAAAAGCGCCATCCCGAGCGGCAACGTTAAGAAAGGTACCGTCTCGAAGGCAGTCGTAGTCCGCACCAAGAAGGAAACCCGTCGTGCCGACGGTTCCTACATCCGCTTCGATGACAATGCTTGCGTGCTGCTGAACCAAGCCGGCGAACTCGTTGGCACCCGTATTTTCGGACCAGTGGCCAGAGAGTTGCGCGAAAAGCAATTCATGAAAATAGTTTCGCTCGCTCCAGAAGTGCTTTAATCAACATTTAAAAACTGAAAGAAATGAGCAAATTACATGTAAAGAAAGGCGACATCGTGTTGGTCCTCTCGGGCAACGATAAAGGCAAGCAAGGCAAGATCCTCAGGGTCGATGTGAAGAAGAACAGAGCTATCGTCGAAGGCGTTAGAATCATCTCCAAGCACACTCGCCCCAACGCGGAGCATCCCCAAGGTGGCATCATCAAGCAAGAAGCCCCTATCCACATCTCCAACCTCATGGTGGTCGACAAGAACGGCAAACCCTCTAGGGTTGGGCGTAAGCAAGATGAGAACGGCAAATTGGTCCGTTATTCAAAGAAAACAGGTGAAATTATTAAGTAACTATGAACTATCAACCCAGACTTAGAGGACAATACAAGAGTGAAATCGTGCCTGCATTGATGGAAGAATTCCACTACAAGAGCGTGATGCAGGTTCCACGACTCCTGAAAATTTCACTCAACCAGGGTATCGGCGCAGCATTGGTCGACAAGAAATTGATCGATGTGGGTGTGGAGGAAATGTCCGCCATCACCGGCCAGAAAGCCGTACCGACCATTTCCAAGCACGACGTCAGTAACTTCAAACTGCGTCGTGGCAACCCGATCGGCGTTCACGTGACGCTGCGTGGCGACAAGATGTACGAGTTTCTCGAGCGCCTTGTCTGCGTGGCTCTCCCGCGTGTGCGTGACTTCAGGGGTATCAGCGACAAAGGCTTTGACGGCCGCGGCAACTACAGCTTCGGCGTCACCGAGCAGATCATCTTCCCCGAAATCGATATCGAAAAGGTGGTCAAGATGAACGGTATGAACATCACCTTCGTCACATCAGCCAAGACCGACCAAGAGGCTTTGGCTTTGTTGAAACATTTTGGTCTTCCCTTTAAAAATCAAAACAAGTAAACTATGGCTAAAGAATCAATGAAAGCGCGTGAGCGCAAGAGAGCAAAGATGGTCGCGAAGTACGCTGAGAAGCGCGCAGCCCTCAAGGCTGCCGGCGATTACGAAGGCCTGCAGAAACTGCCGAAGAACTCGAGCCCCGTCCGCCTGCACAACCGTTGCAAGCTGAGCGGCCGCCCGAAAGGCTACATGCGTCAGTTTGGCATTTCGCGTATCGATTTCCGTGAGATGGCCCTCAAAGGCTTGATCCCGGGCGTTAAGAAAGCTAGTTGGTAAACATTTTAAGATTAAGTGAAAGATGAATACAGACCCTATAGCAGATTATCTGACTCGCATTCGCAATGCGAATAATGCCAAGCATAGAATCGTTGAGATCCCCGCTTCGAACATGAAGAAGGCCATCACGAAGATCCTCTTCGAGAAGGGCTACATCCTCAACTACAAGTTCGAAGAAGGTGAGAAGAAATCACAGAATGTCATCAAGATCGCCTTGAAGTATCATCCTGTGACCAAACTGCCGGCCATCACGACCATCGACCGCGTCTCGCGTCCTGGCCTGAGAAAGTATGCCGACAGCGAAAACCTGCCCCGCGTGATGAACGGCCTCGGTATCGCCATCATCTCGACGTCGCAGGGTGTGATGACCGACAAGGAAGCCCGCAAGCTCCACATCGGCGGTGAAGTGATTTGTTACGTTAGCTAAAAGAATAGGAGATAGAAAGTATGTCAAGAATTGGTAAATTGCCTATCGCCATCCCCGCTGGCGTCACGGTCGACATCAAAGATGGTGTCATCACTGTTAAAGGTAAGTTAGGCGAACTTTCGCAGAAGTTCGGCGACGCTGTCATCCTCGAGATGGAAGACGGCCAGCTCCACGTGAAGCCCAATGAGGCTACCGCCGCTGGCAAGCCCGGCGCCATGCACGGACTCTATCGCGCCCTCATCAATAACATGGTCAAGGGCGTCAGCGAAGGTTTTGAAACGGTGCAGGAATTTGTCGGCGTCGGCTACAAGGCCGAGGCTAAGGGACAAATCCTCGAAATGTCTCTGGGCTTCTCCCACAACATCTTCATGGAGATGCCTCCGGAGATTAAGATTGAAACCATCAACGAGAGAGGTAAGAACCCCATCTTGAAGATGCGTTCACACGACAAACAACTTCTTGGTCAGGTGGCCGCAAAGATCCGCTCGATGCGTAAGCCTGAACCTTATAAGGGTAAGGGTATCAAGTTCGAAGGCGAAGTCCTGAGACGTAAGGCAGGTAAGGCTGCTGGTAAGTAAGATTAATACCTCAGTAAGAAAAGTATCAAAATGGCAAAAACTAAAGAAGAGAGAAGACAGTTCATTAAGAAGAGCATCAGAAAGAAGATTTCTGGTACTGCCCAGCGTCCGCGCATGTCTGTCTTCAGAAGCAACAAGCAAATCTATGTGCAGCTGATTGACGACGAAGTCGGCAAGACCCTGGCTGCCGCCAGTTCCCGCGAGAACGGCATCGAAAATGAAAAGATCACCAAGACCGAACAGGCCGCCAAGGTTGGCGCTCTGATCGCCGAGAAGGCCAAGGCCGCCGGCATCGAGACCGTCGTGTTCGATCGTAATGGTTATTTGTATCACGGTAGAGTGAAGTCGCTGGCCGACGCAGCTCGTAATGGAGGACTTAAATTCTAATTGTCATGGCAGAAGTTAATGTAAAAAGAGTAAAGTCTAGCGAAATCGAGTTCAAAGAACGTCTCGTTAGCATCAACCGCGTCACCAAGGTGACCAAAGGTGGTCGTACTTTCACTTTCGCAGCACTGGTTGTCGTCGGCAATGAGAATGGCGTCGTCGGTTACGGTCTTGGCAAGGCCAAGGAAGCCACCGCTGCCATCCAGAAGGGCGTTGACGATGCCAAGAAGAACCTTGTGAAGGTTCCCGTTCTGAACGGCACGCTGCCCCACGAACAATACGGCAAGTATAGCGGCGCTTACGTTTTCATCCAGCCTGCAACGCCCGGTACCGGTGTCATCG
This sequence comes from Candidatus Limimorpha sp., assembly GCA_045132275.1. Lineage (GTDB taxonomy): Bacteria > Bacteroidota > Bacteroidia > Bacteroidales > F082 > Limimorpha. Next base: position 95,961 of record JBGURY010000008.1, on the reverse strand, counting down.
CCGGTGGTGCCATGCGTGCTGTGCTTGAGAGCGTTGGCGTGAAGAACGTGCTGGCCAAGTCGAAAGGCTCGTCGAACCCCCACTCGGTGGTGAAGGCCACTTTCGACGCTCTGACCAAAATGCGCGATGCTTACACTGTCGCACAATTGAGAGGTGTGGATTTGGATACTGTGTTTAACGGATAAAACTTTTGAAAAGATGAAGAAAGTAAGAATCACCCAAGTCAGAAGTGGTATCGGAAGACCACAAGATCAAAAGGACACTTTGAGGTCACTCAAACTGAGAAAGATGCACCAGTCTGTCGAAGTCGACATGGACGACCCCGTCATGGCCGGTATGGTGAACAAGATCGCCCATCTCCTCAAGATCGAAGAAATCTAATTGTCGAACTTAACAAATCTACATCATCATGGATTTAAGTAATTTAAAACCAGCAAAAGGTTCTACAAAGGAAAAGAAAAGATTAGGCCGTGGCCAAGGTTCGGGAAGAGGCGGCACGTCAACGCGCGGTCATAAGGGTGCTCAAGCACGCTCAGGCGCTAAGCGTAAGATCGGCTTCCAAGGCGGTCAGATGCCTCTCGCCCGTTTGGTCCCCAAGTTCGGTTTCAAGAACATGAATCGCGTTGAGTATTGCCCCGTTAACCTCGCAACCTTGCAGAAGCTTGCTGACAAGGGCATCACGGTGATTACACCCGAAGTGCTCGTCGAAAACGGCGTCACCCACAAGAAGGAACTCGTGAAGATCCTTGCCAAGGGTGAACTGACTGCAAAAATGGAAGTAAGGGCTCACGCTTTTTCTGCTAAGGCTAAGGAGATGATCGAAGCCGCCGGTGGAACTTGCGAAAAATACGAAACGAAATGAAAAGATTGATTGAAACCATAAGGAATATCTTCAAGATTGAGGAACTGCGCAAGCGCATCCTTTACACGATCCTCATCATCTTGATCTATCGCTTCGGCTCGTTTGTCGTGATTCCCGGCGTCGACCCGACCCAGTTGTCTGCCCTCCAGAACAGCAGTGACAGCGGCCTCCTCGGCCTGCTCAATATGTTCTCGGGTGGTGCTTTCGGCAACGCTTCGATCTTCGCCCTCGGTATCATGCCTTACATCACCGCTTCCATCATCATCCAACTGCTCGGCATGGCAGTGCCTTACTTCCAGCGCCTGCAGAAGGAGGGTGAGAGCGGCCGCAAGAAGCTGAACCAGATCATGCGTTATTTGACCGTGGTCATCGTGGTCATCCAAGCCCCGGGTTACATCAAGAATGTGCTCGTGCAGATGCCCAAGGCGGCCGTGACTCCTTTCGACGGTGTTCACGACCCCAGTGTCTTCTTCTGGATTTCGACCGTGGTGCTGCTGGTCGCCGGCACGCTGTTTATCATGTGGCTCGGCGAGAAGATCACCGACAAGGGTATCGGCAATGGTATCTCCCTGATCATTATGATCGGTATCATCGCCCGTCTGCCCGGCGCCTTTGTGGCTGAATGCGGCGCTCGCTTCAACCAAGGCGGCACCGGTCTGCTGATCCTCGTCATCGAGCTCATCGTGCTGTTCTTCGTGATGGTGGGCACCATCGCCCTCGTCCAAGGCACGCGCAAGATCCCGGTACAGTATGCCAAGCGTGTGGTCGGCAACCGTCAATACGGCGGCGCCCGCCAGTACATCCCGCTGAAGGTGAATGCTGCCGGCGTTATGCCGATCATCTTCGCCCAAGCCATCATGTTCCTGCCCATCACCATCGCTGGCTTCAGCCAGTCGGAGAGCCTGACCGGATTCGCCGCTGCGTTCACCAACATCAACGGCTTCTGGTACAACCTTGTGTTCTTCCTCCTCATCATCGCCTTCACCTATTTCTATACGGCTGTGACGATGAACACCAACCAAATGGCGGAAGACATCAAGAAGAACGGTGGTTTCATCCCGGGCGTGAAGCCGGGTAAGAAGACGGCCGAGTATCTCGACACCATCATGTCGCGCATCACCCTGCCGGGTTCCATCTTCCTGGGCTTCGTGGCCATCATGCCTGCCATCGTGGCCAGCCTCATGAATGTCACCACGGGCTTCTCACACTTCTATGGCGGAACCTCGTTGCTGATTCTCGTGGGCGTCGTCCTCGACACCTTGCAGCAAATCGAGAGCCACCTCCTGATGCACCACTACGATGGTCTCACCAAGACCGGTCGCATCAAGGGCCGCATCGGCAGAATGTGATCGTAAGAATCAGTCCTTGCCATGGCGCAAGGACCGCCACTTCGGGAAACCTTCGGGCACTCCGGAGGTTCCCCGAGGCGAGGCGGGAAACCGGTTCGGAAGGGTAGGGATGAAGAAATTTGAGAAAAACATCCTGCAATTGGAAAAGAATTTGTACTTTTGCAGCCCGAAAAATCGGGTCCTCTCTATGGAGGGACTGAAGTGAGTAACAACAAAATAGTATTTAAAAGGACAAAGTATGGTTAAACAAATGTCAATCGAACAGGAAGGCACGGTAGTGGAAGCGTTGGGAAACGCCATGTTCCGCGTCGAGTTGGAGAACGGTCTGGTTATCATCGCCACCATCTCCGGCAAGATGCGCATGCACTATATCAAGATCCTGCCTGGCGACAAAGTCAAGCTGGAGATGTCTCCCTACGATCTGACAAAGGGCCGTATCACTTTCAGATACAAGAGTTAACTACAAAATCATATTGAAATGAAAGTTCAAGCATCTGTAAAGAAAAGATCTGCCGACTGCATCATCGTGAAGCGCAAGGGCAGAGTGTATGTGATTAATAAGAAGAACCCTAAAGAGAATCAGCGTCAGGGTTAATTCTGGTCGAAAATTTAAACTAAAGAAATAAGAAAATATGGCAAGAATCGCTGGTGTAGATATCCCGAGCAACAAAGCCGGTGAAATCTCGTTGACCTACATTTACGGCATTGGACGTTCGCTGTCCAAGGAAATCCTGAGCAAAGCCGGTGTCGAGCCCGCCAAGAAAGTCCAGGACTGGACCGACGACGAGCAGAAAGCAGTGCGCGACATCATCGCCGAACAGTACAAGACTGAAGGTGAGCTTCGCGGTGAAGTTCAGATGAACATTAAGCGTTTGATGGATATCGGTTGCTACAGAGGTGTCCGTCATCGTGCAGGCCTTCCCGTTCGCGGACAGAGCACGAAGAACAACGCACGTACCCGTAAGGGCCGTAAAAAGACTGTTGCAAACAAGAAGAAAGCTACGAAGTAATAAGTAGTTGGATCATATCTAATTAAAAAAACCACACAATTAAAAAATGGCAAAAAACAACAAAGTTACAAAGAAACGTGTTGTAAAGGTCGAAGCGACGGGCATGGCTTTCGTGAAGGCTTCGTTCAACAACGTTATCGTTTCTCTGACCAACAATGAAGGACAAGTCATTTCTTGGGCATCAGCAGGTAAGATGGGCTTTAAAGGCTCAAAGAAGAACACACCATACGCTGCTCAGATGGCTGCTGAAGAGTGCGCCAAGACTGCCTATGACTTGGGATTACGTAAAGTTAAAGTTTATGTGAAGGGACCTGGTTCAGGACGTGAATCCGCCATCCGCGCCATCCATTCGATGGGCGTTGAAGTGACCGAAATCATCGACGTCACCCCGCTGCCTCACAATGGCTGCCGTCCTCCAAAACGTAGAAGAGTGTAAAGTCGAACAATTAAAAAAGTAAAATTATGGCTAGATATACAGGTCCAAAAACGAAAATCGCTCGTAAGTTTGGTGAACCCATCTTCGGTTCAGACAAGTACTTCGAAAAGAGAAATTATCCTCCTGGAATGCATGGCGCCAACAGCAGAAGAAAGAAAGTTTCGGAATACGGCACCCAGCTCAAGGAGAAGCAAAAGGCTAAATATACCTACGGAGTTCTCGAGAGACAATTCCACAAGACCTTTGACCTTGCCCGCCGTAAGGAAGGCGTCACTGGTTTGATCCTGATGCAACTTTTGGAATCGCGTCTTGACAATGTGGTGTACCGTCTGGGCATCGCTCCCACCCGCGCCGCCGCCCGTCAGCTCGTGAACCATCGTCATATCGTCGTCAACGGCAGCGTCCTCAGCATCCCGTCCTACCTCGTGAAGGTCGGTGATATCGTCGGCGTCCGTGAGAAATCCAAGAGCTTGGAAGTCATCTCCAACTCGCTCGAAGGCCGCCAGGGCAGCAACTTCGCCTGGCTCGAGTGGGACGGCAACATGATGAGCGGCAAGTTCTTGAACTATCCGGCCCGTGAGGAGATCCCGGAGAACATCAACGAACAGCTCATCGTTGAATTGTATTCTAAGTAATTGTTGATTGTTAACCTGGTAAATCAAATAAACATGGCAATATTAGCGTTTCAAAAACCCGATGAGGTTATCATGGTTGAAGGCTCCGACACCAAAGGCGTTTTCGAGTTTCGACCTCTAGAACCAGGTTTCGGCATCACCATTGGTAATGCGCTGAGAAGAATCCTGCTGTCTTCGCTTGAAGGCTTTGCTATCACTTCTATCCACATCGATGGTGTCACCCACGAGTTCGCTTCCATCGACGGCGTCATCGAAGACGTCGCCGACATGGTCTTGAACTTCAAGCAGGTGCGCCTCAAGCAAGTGGTTCCCACCGAAGTCCACGAGAAGGTCAGCTTCACGATCACCGGCCAAGAGCAGTTCAAGGCTGGCGACATCAACAAGTATCTCTGCTCCTTCCAAGTGCTCAACCCTGATCTCGTCATCTGCAACCTCGAGCCCTCTGTGAAGCTCAACATCGAGCTGAACATCAACAAGGGTAGAGGCTATGTGCCTGCCGACGAGAACAAGGTGGCCGGTGCCCCCGTCGACACCATCGCCATCGACTCCATCTACACGCCCATCCGTAACGTGAGCTACAAGGTGGAAAACTGGCGCGTCGAACAGAAGACCGACTATGAGAAGCTGGTCCTCGAAATCGACACCGACGGTTCCATCAATCCCAAAGATGCCCTGAAAGAAGCCGCAAAGATCCTCATCTACCACTTCATGCTCTTCTCCGACGAGAACATCAACCTCGTTCCTGATGAGAAGGCCGTCACCGAAGACTTGGATGAAGGCTCGTTGCATATCCGTCAGCTCCTCAAGACCAAGCTCGTCGACCTCGACCTCTCGGTCCGTGCGTTGAACTGCTTGAAAGCTGCTGAGGTTGAAACGCTTGGTGAACTTGTCGCCTTCAATAAGCAAGACCTCCTCAAGTTCCGCAACTTCGGTAAGAAGTCGCTCACCGAACTTGAAGAACTGGTCAGAAGCAAAGGCCTTGAGTTCGGTATGAATGTCAGCAAATATAAATTAGATAAGGAATAAGAAAGATGAGACACAATAAGAAATTCAATCACTTGGGAAGAAAAAGCGCTCACCGCAAGGCCATGCTCTCCAATATGGCTTCCTCGCTGATTCTTAACAAACGCATCATCACCACCACTGCCAAGGCCAAGGCTCTCCGTATGTACATTGAGCCCCTGATCACGAAGGCCAAGCCCGAGAACAACACCACGACCGAGACTGGTTCGAGCAACCGCCGTATTGTTTTTGCTTATCTGCAAAACAAGTACGCCGTGACCGAGCTGTTCCGTGAGGTGGGCCCGAAAGTGGCCACGCGTCCCGGCGGTTACACTCGCATCATCCGTATGCCTGAAAACCGTAAGGGCGACGCCGCTGAGATGGCTATGATGGAACTCGTTGACTACAATGAGGTCTACACCCGCGAGGGTCAGAAGCCTGCCAAGGCCAAGACCACGCGCCGTAGCACCAAGAAGGCTGCTCCGAAGGCCGAAGCCGTTGAGGCTCCCGCCGAAGCCCCTGTCGCCGAGACTGAGGTGAAAGAGTAATCCTTTTTCAATAGAAGAGGGAAGGCCGTCATCGAAATGACGGCCTTTTCTGTTTTGTGTCCTCAAGTACCGCTTTTCGCTTGATTTTTCGCCAAAAAATGAAAAAATACGTAATTTTACTTATGGACATTTGTTTTTTTCTTTCTAATTTTGCCTTATCCAAGTCGATTTTAATGCACTTTATTACTAACTTAAAAAACAAACATCATGAAAAAATCAGTGAAAAGATGGGGCTCAGCCCTGATGATTGCTCTTGTGAGCTTTGGCTTAATGACCTTCTCTTCCTGCACAAAGGATGATAATGGTGGCGGCACGTCTTCGACCGACCAGTGGGCCAATTTGGTCAATGAGACTTCACACGACGTGCAAGTCGATGGCAACACCCTAACCTATGGTGACCATGTCTATACCGTGAATGGTGAAATTGACTACAACACCACAGTCTACAACCAAACTACGGCTTATGTCACCTTTACCAACATTCCTTCAGGTTACAACGAGTTTGAGGCTGTCTACAAAAACCTTCTGGGTAAATCAATCCAAGGCACTGCTGCCATGATCCCCATGGCTTTTGAGATTTATGCTCGCAACGCCGCTACTGGTGAGAAGTGCCTCAACCTGCTCTGCAACAGTTCCGTGACCGTCACCAACATCGTTCGTGAATTGAAGCAGAAGTTTGTTGCTTCACAGTACTCTCCCGAGAACGACCCGTATCTCCAGCGTTATCTGCCTGCGGCAACACTGAAAGGTGCCTCCAACACCAACGCTTATAATCCCGAAGAACCTTATACGGTGGAAATGTGCGCTTCGGTTAATGGTATTGTTGACGCGCCCCTTACTGGTGGCACGGATTACTATCTGTATGTCTTGGCTCCCGGTGGTTGGGACACTTTCCAACGCGGAGTTGAGGTTTTCCAGGCCTATGGCGAAACCGAGTATTATAAAGTCTTTAATTGCCCGGCACTTTACTCTCAGTGTAAGACCATCCAGGGCAAATGGCTAGGTTTGAAATAATCGACACGATTATTGAATAAAAAAGGGACGAGAATTCTCGTCCCTTTCTTTTTGGTAAAAGGCCATAAAAAAAGCCGCTCATCGAGCGGCTTTTCATTGTCCGGCACAAGGCCGATGGATTAGTTCTCAGCCTTGATGTTGTCCATACCGACCTGGACGGCCTGCATGTTCAGCGGGATGAGTTTGTGGGCGCGCTCCGGCAAGGAGTGACGCAGACCCTCTTCGACGTTCTTGTTGTCGATGATGGGACGCACCTTCAGGAAGGCACCCAAGATGATCATGTTGAACACCTTGCTGTTGCCCATATCGGAGGCGAGCTGTGCGCCTTCGATGCTGTAGATGTGGATGTCCTTACGGGTGGGCTTGTGGGTGATGCCGTTGGGGTCGTAGATGAGGTAACCACCGGGCTTCACTTTGTCCTCAAACTTGTCGAGCGACTGCTGATTCAGAATGACGGCAGTGTCGAAAGCGTTGAGGATGGGGGAGCACACGCGCTCGTCGCTGACGATGACGGTCACGTTGGCCGTACCGCCACGCATCTCGGGGCCGTATGAAGGCATCCAGCTGACTTCCTTGTCCTGCATGATACCACTGTAAGCAAGGATCTTACCCATTGACAAGACACCTTGTCCGCCGAAACCGGCTATAATAATTTCTTCTGTCATTGCTTTGTCGTTTTTAGTTATTTCTTAATCAGCTCGAAATTGTCCTTGAGGTCGCCCAAAGGATAGACGGGCAGCATGTTGTCTTGCAGCCACTTGTTGGCGTCGACGGCGCTCATCTTCCAGTTGGAGTTGCAGTTCGATACGATCTCAACGAAGTTGACACCGTTCTTGTTCTCAATCTGGTTCTGGAAAGCCTTCTTGATGGCCTTCTTGCAGTTACGCACGGCGGCGGCGCTGAACACAGCCTGACGGGTGACGTAGCGCGTGCCGGGCAGCTGGGCCAGCAGTTGGGTGATCTGGAGCGGGAAACCGTTGTTCGGGGTTCCGTCGGGCCACTGAGGCATACGGCCGTAAGGCGTGGTGGCGGTCTTCATGCCCACGAGGGTAGTGGGGGCCATCTGACCACCGGTCATGCCGTAGATACCGTTGTTGACGAAGATCATGGTGATATTCTCACCACGGTTGCAGGTGTGGATGGTCTCGCAGGTGCCGATGGCGGCGAGGTCGCCGTCGCCTTGATAGGAGAACACGACCTTGTCGGGCCACACGCGCTTGATACCCGTGGCGCACGCCGGAGCGCGACCGTGGGCGGCTTCAACGAAGTCGACATCGAAGTAGTCGTAGGCCATCACGGCGCAACCCACGGGGGAGACGCCGATGGTGCGGTCGTCAACGCCGAGCTCTTCGAGCACTTCGGCGATGATGCGGTGCACGGTGCCATGGCCGCAACCGGGGCAGTAGTGGAAAGGTTTTTCCGTCAGCAGCTTGGACTTTTCGTAAACCAAGTTTTCAGGCTGGATGATATCTTGTAATGTGATGTCTGCCATTTTCTTATTCTCCTATAATTTGTTTCTTCATAGCTTCGAGAACTTCTTCCGGGGTGTGGATGATGCCACCGACGCGGCCGAAGTGTTCGGCCTTGGCGCGGCCGTTGCAGGCCAGCAGCACGTCTTCGATCATCTGACCGCAGCTCAATTCGACTGAGAGGAATCCCTTGACACCCTTGTCGATGAGGTCGCGGATGGCTTGGGTCGGGTAGGGCCACAGGGTGATGGGACGGAGCAGACCGACCTTCAGACCGGCGGCGCGACCGAGTTGCACCGACTTCTGGGCGATACGGGCGCTGGAGCCGTAGGCGACAAAGACGTATTCGGCGTCTTCGCAATCGATCATCTCGTAGCGCACCTCGTTCTTGGTCACTTCGTCGTACTTGCGCTGCAGGGCGCGGTTGTGCTCTTCCATGCGGGCGGAGTCGAGGTCCAAGGAGGTGATCACGCGGTGTTGCGTGCCACGCTTGCGGCCTGTCAGAGCCCAAGGATACTTGGCCTTGATTTCCTCTTCGGTCATACGGGCCTTTTGCTCGGGCAGGACGACCTTTTCCATCATCTGGCCGATGGCACCGTCGGAGAGGATGCACACTGCCATTCTGTACTTAAAGGCGAGGTCGAAGCCCAGGGGCACGAAGTCAGCCATCTCTTGGACGGAAGCGGGGGCGAGGACGATGTTACGGTAGTCACCGTTGCCGCCGCCTTTGGTGTTCTGGAAATAGTCGGCCTGTGAGGGCTGGATGGTACCGAGGCCCGGGCCGCCGCGGACGACGTCAGCGAAGACGCAAGGCACTTCGGCGCCGGCGATGTAGGCCAAGCCTTCCTGCTTCAGGCACACGCCTGGGCTGGACGAGGAGGTCATGACGCGCTTGCCGGCAGCACCAGCGGCATACACCATGTTGATGGCTGCCAATTCACTTTCAGCTTGAAGAACGACCATACCGGTGCGTTCGTAAGGGTTCTGTTCCGACAGATACTCGATCACTTCCGACTGGGGGGTGATAGGATATCCGAAATAAGCATCGGCGCCGCAGCGGATGGCGGCCTCGGCCAATGCCTCGTTACCCTTCATCAGTTTTAATTCTCCCATTATGTAAGATTTTTTGATTTGTTAGACAATAGGTTTTGATTACAGGGCTTTCTTGTAAACCTTGATGACGCCGTCGGGGCAGGTGATGCCGCAGCTAGCGCAGCCGATGCAGGCTTCGGGGTTCGCCATGAAGGCGTAATTGTAACCTTTTCCGTTTACTTCTTTTGCCAATTCGATGACACCGCAGGGGCAGGCCGTGATGCAAACACCACAACCTTTGCAACGCTCGATGTCAACCACGATGGCTCCTCTGAATTTTGCCATATTGATTTAGTTTTTAGAAATTGTTGTGTCTATTAATAATGAGCCACGAAATTAGGGAATTTTGGGCAAATGGTGCACGACTTTTCTTATTATTTCGGGGCGAAACACTAATTTAGATTGATTATAAATAATTCATATATCTGGCGTTTGTCGGAAAAGAAATAGGGACGCAAAACTTTGCGTCCCCACTCTAAACTCTCAACTCTAAACTCTCAACTTCACTTCACTGGATGGTCCTTGGCGAAAGCCTCGAGTCGCTCGGCCAAAACAGGGATTTCTTCCCTCTGGATGAGTGACGTGCAGGCGCGGATGCCCTGCTTGGTGCTGCCGCAGGTGTCCAACGAGATGCCGGAGATGCCGTAGTAGAGCATCTCTTCCACGAGGTCGGCACCTGTGAAGCCAGGATAGCAGTAGGTAAAGTAGAAACCATCAGCGATGGGCTCGCCACAGTCCTCGTCGTAAGTGATGTAGAAGCCGTTGTCGGTGAAGGCTTTCTTCATCAGCTCGGCTTTGCGACCATACTCGATGACGTCGTCGCGGTAGCGGTAGGTGCCGTCGTTGACGGCCTTCATCACAGCGGCCAAAGCGTATTGTGCCGAGTGCGAGGTGCCAGAGCTCAACGGGTGCAGGGCGCCGAAGAGGATGGCGCGCAGGAAAATCTCCTGTCCGCAGAAGGCTTTCAGGTCGGGATAGTGGCGCTGGGCCAGCTTGTTGCTGATGCCGATGATGGCGCAGCGTTCGCCGGCGTAGCTGAAGGCCTTCGAGCTGGAGATCATCAAGATGTAGTTGTCGGTGTATTTGCCCACAGTGGGTTGGTAAGGAGCCTCGCCGGGATGGCTGTAGTCCTTGCGGAAGTCCATGCCGAAGTAGGCGAGGTCTTCCATGACGATGACGTCGTATTTGTTGGCCATCTCGCCGATGATGCGCAACTCTTCGTCAGTGAGGCACACCCAGGTCGGGTTGTTGGGGTTCGAGTAGAGCAGGCTGTGGATGTTGCCCTTGCTCAATACCTCTTCCAGTTTGCCGCGCAGTTTCTCGCCACGGTACTCATAGATGTCGAAATGCTCCATCGGGATGCCCAGCACCTTGTTCTGGAACTTATGCACGGGGAAACCCGGGTCGATGAAGAGCACGGTGTTCTTCTTGACGTTGGTATGGCCGGCGATCATAAAGGAGGCGAAGCCGCCTTGCATGGAGCCGACGGTGGGGATGCAGTTGGCGGCATCGACGTCGAGGTCGAGGAAGTTCTTGATGAAGCGCGAGGCTTCTTTTTTCAAAATGGGAGCGCCGTCGATGGGCGGATAGTTGGCGGCCACGCCATCCTGCAGGGCCTTGATCTGGGCTTCCACGCCGACACGGGCGGCGGGCAGACCGGGGTTGCCGATCTCCATGTGGATGAACTTCTTGCCAGAGGCGGCTTCGATGTCGCGAGCCAACTTATTGATTTCACGGATGCCTGCCTTGCCGATGCAGGGCAGGCCGCTTTCAGCAAAGAGTTTCTTTGCCAAATCTTGGGGTACGATATTGTGTTGCATCATATCTGTTTTGGTTGATTTGCTCGTTTTATTTTTGAACGGCAAAGGTAGGGATTTAGTGTGATATGTGCAAATAAAATATTTAGGGGTTATGCGACAAGGTCGGCTATCTCACACCCGATGAAGATGGTGATACGATAATCTTGTGTTTCAGCAATCGGGCGTGGCTTTCGGGCTGCGTTTTTTTTGTATTTTTGCAACCATGAATTTGATACAGAAACATTGCTTCGAGTGCGGAACATCGCTTATCGAAAAGGAACTGGAAGGAGAAGGAATCGTGCCATATTGCCCCAAATGTGAGCAATACCGTTTCCCCATGTATAATGTTGCCGTGAGCATGATTGTTATAAACGAGCAAACGGGAGAGATTCTGTTGATTAAGCAATACGGAAGGCCCTGGTTCGTCCTTGTGGCGGGCTATGTGAACCGTGGCGAACAAGTGGAGCATGCCGTCGGTCGTGAAATCAAAGAAGAAACAGGCATGACCGTAACCCGCGTCAAGTTCAACCGCACCAGCTTCTTTGAGCCGTCAAACACGCTGATGTGCAACTTCACGGCTTTTGTGAAGGACGACAGCGAACTTGCGCCTAACAAAGAAATCGACTCCTATCAGTGGTTTTCTCCGGATGATGCACGAAGGAATATCCGTCCAGACAGTCTGGCTGAAAGATTTTTAAACGCTTATTTGGATGAGAAGCAATAATTCTAAATAGTATGATGACGATAGACACAACCAACATGTGCTCTCATTTGCAGAAGAAGCTGTTCGAAGAGGATGGCGCTTATCATCGTATTTGGTTAGCGATGCAAGATGACCCAGAATTGACAGCTGTGGTGCGTTCACGGCAGCTTCACATTTACAGAAATGGTAAGAAGGTGCTGGTTTTGGCGGGAAAATCGTCACCAAAAGTCATCAGGGAAGATAAAATCTGCGAAATGCTTCATGATAACGCAAACCACCGTGGCATACAACTGGTGATATTCGATTTTGACGGTACTCTGGGCGACACGCGAGGTACCATCGTGGCGACTATGCAGCAGACCATCGCCGAGTTGCACCTGGCCGAGAAAAGTGATGAGGAATGCGCCGCCACTATCGGGCTGCCCCTGAAAACCTGCTTTAGACAGCTTTTCCCACAGGTCAGTGATGAGGAGGCCGACCGATGCGTGGTAGTCTATCGGCGTATTTTTGAAGCCAACAAATTGCGATACAAGCCCATTCTTTTCCCACATGTAAAAGAAACGCTACAATGGCTTCACGAACATGGTATCAGGATGACCGTGGCCTCATCACGCTCTGCGTTCTCACTTCACGACTTGCTGGATGGCCTGGATATAGCCAACTTTTTTGACTACGTATTGGGAGCTGAAGATGTTACCTGCTCCAAGCCCGACCCTGAACCTGTGCTGAAAACCCTCGTGAAAATGAATGTCGAAGCGTCACGGGCTTTGGTGGTGGGGGACATGGCAGTCGATATCATGATGGGTGTTAGAGCCGGTTGTAAGACGTGCGGGGTAACTTTCGGCAACGGGACGGAGGAAGAGTTGACCCAAAGCGGTGCCGGATTCATCATCAACGATATGGCCGAACTGGTGGGAATAGTAAAATAGGCATATGTTTGCCGTTATGAAATATGGATAAAAAGAAAAACCCACTGAATTTCAGTGGGTTTTGTGTGTGGGACGTACTGGACTCGAACCAGTGACCTCTGCCGTGTGAAGGCAGCGCTCTAAACCAACTGGGCTAACGTCCCTCCCGTTGATACAAAAGACGCTTTGCAGCGTCTTCGTGTGGGGCGAACAAGGATCGAACTTGTGACCTCATGCCTGTCAAGCATGCGCTCTAAACCAACTGAGCTACCGTCCCAAATGCGGGTGCAAAAATACGGCTTTTTCTGAAACCGACAAGATTTTTTCTTTCTTTTTTTGAAAAAATTCTACCTTTGTGCTTTCAAATCTATCCATTATGAAATTTAAGTACTTATTAGTCAGTTTGTTCCTTGTTTTTGGAACTATGATGGCTTCGGCCCAGGAGAAGAAGAATTTTGAATTGGAAGACCTCTATCAGCGTGGTACCTTCTATGCCAAGAGCGTTCGCGGCATGAACTCGATGAAGGATGGCAAGACCTACGCCAACTTCGAGAAAGGTCAACTCAATATCTATAACTATAAGACAGGAAAGCTCGAGAAGACACTGTTCAGCTTCACAGACCTCGTGATGGAAGGCGAGGACATGCCCATCGGACTTCAGGACTATGAACTGAGCGCCAATGAGGACAAGATGCTGTGCGCCACCGAGATGGAGAGCATCTACCGTCATTCCTATCACGCCACCTATTATATTTATGACTTCAAGACCAAGACCTTGCAGCCGCTGTCGAATAACGGCAAGCAACGTCTGGCCACTTTCTCGCCTGATGCCACCAAGGTGGCCTTTATGCGCGACAATAACTTGTTCATCAAGGACCTGAAGACAGGGGAGGAGAAGCAGTTTACTTCCGACGGCCTTTACAACCATATCATCAACGGCGCTCCCGATTGGGTCTACGAGGAGGAGTTCAGCTTCTCGCAGGGCTTCTATTGGTCGCCCGACAGCAAGAAGATCGCCTTCATGAAGTTTGATGAGAGCAATGTGCGTGAGTTCCAGATGGAAGAGTTTGAAGGCCTCTATCCCGAGTGGTACAGCTTCAAATATCCCAAGGCCGGCGAAGACAACTCTATCGTTGGCATCTACGTATATGACCTTGCTACGGGCAAGACCACGAAGATGGACACGGGCACTGAGACCGATATTTATCTGCCTCGCATTGCCTGGACGAAGGATGCCAATACCCTAGCCATCCAACGTCTTAACCGTCATCAGAACCATCTTGAGATTTTGGCCGCCGACGCCACCACGGGCAAGAGCCGTGTGTTCTACGACGAGACCAACGAGTATTATATCGACATTACCGACGACTGGCACTTCCTTGAGGACGGCAAACGTTTCCTCATGACCTCTGAGAAGAGCGGTTATAACCATATCTATCTTTACAACTTGGATGGCTCCTTGGTGAAGCAGCTCACCGACGGTCCTTGGGACGTTACCAAGGTCTATGGCTTTGATGGCAAGGAAGTGTATTTCCAGGCTGCCAAGAACACGCCTACCGACCGCCAGATTTACGCTGTCAACCTGAAAGGCCAGCTGCGCGAGGTGATTGGCCGCGTTGGCACCAACTCGGCAACGTTTAGCAACGACTTCAGTTACCTTATTAACGTCAACTCCAGCATCAGCCAGCCGAGACAGTTCGAACTCTATACGAACAAAGGCAAGTTGGTGCGTGTGTTGGAGGACAACCATGAGTTTGCCGAGAAGCTGAAGACCTTCAACCTCGGCGAGAAGAAACTCATGAAGATCAGCGACCCCGCCTTTGTGTTGCCCGACGGCACGCAAGTCGACGTCGACGCTTGGCAGATCCTGCCTCCCGACTTCGATCCTTCAAAGAAGTATCCCGTGCTGATTTACGTGTATGGCGGTCCTGGTCACCAGACGGTGAACAACTCGTGGGCTGACAGTGACTATTGGTGGATGCAACTGCTTGCCCAACACGGCATCATCAGCGTGTCCATCAACAACCGTGGCAGCGGCGCTCAAGGCGAGGTGTTCAAGAAGATGACCTACCTGCAACTCGGAAAGTATGAGACCGAAGACATGATTACCCTCGCCAAGTACATGGCCAAGCAGCCTTATGTGGATGGCGACCGTATCGGCATCTACGGCTGGAGCTACGGTGGCTTCATGGCCGCCAACGGCATCACCAAGGGCGCCGACGTCATCAGCACCGCCGTGTCGGTGGCTCCCGTGACGAACTGGCGCTATTACGACAATGTCTACACCGAGCGTTTCATGCGCACGCCGCAGGAGAACCCCGAGGGCTATGACCTCAACTCGCCTGTTCACAACACGGAACTCATCAAGGGTAACTACCTGCTCTGCCATGGCAGCGGCGATGACAACGTCCACTACCAAAACGCTATGGAACTCATTAAGGCCATGATCTCGAACGGCAAGCAGTTCGACCTGATGATCTATCCCAACAAGAACCACGGCATCTATGGCGGTTACGAATACGGCGCCGGCGAGTGCCGCATGCATCTCTTCAACAAGATTGACAACTTCCTGTTCGAGCACTTGCTCGGGGAATAAAACATAATAGATATGAGAAGAAGAAACCAAGTCCTCCGAGTGCTTGCTTTTGCACTCTTCGCGGCTGTGGCCATGACGGGCTGCAACTGTAACAATAATAATGATGACAACGTTACCGTCAACGGCGACAAGAGCGACGCCATTGAGACCATCATGACTCGTACCAGCATCCGCTCGTTTACCGACCGCGCTGTCGCAGCCGATACCATCGAGATGCTGCTTCGCGCCGGCATGGCGGCGCCTACGGCGGTCAATCTGCAGCCTTGGCATTTCGTGGTTGTCAACGACCGCGCTAAACTCGACGAGTTAGGAGGCAATGGCCGCCAGAGCAAGATGTGGCAGGAGTCACCCTTGGTCATCGTCGTCTGCGGCAATTTGGAGAAAGCTTTGGAAGGCCCCGGACAGGCTTTCTGGGTGCAGGACTGCTCCGCCGCTACTGAGAACATCCTCTTGGCCGCCCACGCCCTTGGCCTGGGCGCCGTTTGGACTGGCTGCTATCCTATCGAGGAGCGTGTATCCATGGTCAGCGAGGTGCTCGGCTTGCCCGAACACATCGTGCCGCTCTGCGCCATCGTGATGGGCTATCCCAACGAGAGTCCTGAGCCTAAGGACAAGTGGAAGCCCGAGAACGTAAGTTACAACGGTTTCGAGTAAAAGTAAAGGACGAGGCTTAAACCTCGTCCTTTACTTTTATCCTCCCCAGTTTCCGCATGATGGCATCCCACCAACGGTCGGGCATGATGGCGTTGAAAAACACCCCGACATGGGAGAAGCGACCTGTACGATAACGCGTCTTCGGATGTCGCTTGTTGACGGCGCGGCTGATGGCCTTGGCGACAACTGATGGCTTCGAGAGCATATTGGTCTTATAAAACCAGTCAATGTTGCTAGCCCATTGGGTGCCGACCTCTTCGTAGGCGGTCCCCGCCGACGATTCCTTGAGATGCCGTGCCGCGATTGGGCCCCAGTCAGTCTTGATGGCCCCGGGCTCTATCATCACCACGTCGATGCCGAAAGGCTTCATCTCCATGCGCAGGGCGTCGCTGAAGGCCTCGACGGAGAACTTCGTCACGTTGTACCAGCCACCCATATAGATTACCATCTTGCCCGCTATCGATGAGGTGTTGACGATACGGCCGCTCCCTTGCTTGCGCATATAGGGCAGGACCAACTGTGTGAGCCGGGCCAAACCGAACACATTCACTTCGAGCTGACGGCGCGCCTCTTCCATAGACACCGTCTCGATGGCACCCAAATAGCCATAGCCGGCGTTATTGACCAGCACGTCTATCCTGCCTTCGGCTTGGATAACGGCCTCGACGCCTTGAACCATCGATGCCTCGTCGGTGACATCCATCCCGATGACGTGTACGCCTAATTCTTTCAAAGGCTCCATAAGGGCTGTCCTGCGGGCGGCCGCATAGACGCGATGACCCTGACGGGCCAGCATCTGTGCCGCATCGAAGCCGATGCCGCTACTGGCACCAGTGATTAGTATTACTTTTTCTTGTTTCATAAGAATGGTTAAAGTTGCTGTTTCAGTTGTTCCACGAAGTCGTCAATGCGGTGCAACTCAGTGGGGATGTCGATCTTTTGCGGGCAGTGCTCCACGCATTGTCCACAACCGATGCAGTGGCTGGCTTGACGCATTGCGGGGATGTTGCGGTCGTAGCCGATGAGGAAGCGTTTGCGCGCCTCTTTGTACTCACGCGCCTCGGTGTTGCCCGCAGGCATCTTGCCCTCGGTGACGCACTTGTTGTAGTAGTCGAAGACAACGGGGATATTGAGGCCGTAGGGGCAGGGCATACAGTAATTGCAGGCTGTGCAGGGTACGGTCTTTAGCTCCACGAATTCTTCGGCGACCTTCATCAGGAACTCGTCCTCCTCGGGTGTGATGGGACGTAGGGGCGAATAGGTTGCCACATTCTGCACCAAGTGCTCCATGTAGGTCATGCCGCTGAGCACGGTGAGGATGCCCTCGGGTGTGCCGGCATAACGGAAGGCCCAGCGCGCCACGGGCGTCTCGGGCTCGCGTTCTTTCATCTGCTTGACGATGAAGTCGGGCTGGTTGGCCAGTCGGCCACCTAACAAAGGCTCCATGATGACGCCAGGGATGCCGCGACGATGCAACTCGTTGTAGAGATACGAGGCGTTGACATTCTCCGGTTCGATGCGATGGGCGTAGTTCCAGTCCACGTAGTTCATCTGGATTTGGACGAAGTCCCAGTGGTACTTGCCTTCGTCGTGCCATTGCAGCAAGGTGTCGAACACCTTGGGATCGCCGTGGAACGAGAAACCGAGGTTGCGGATACGCCCCGCATTTTTCTGCTCCACGAGCCAGTCGAGGATGCCGTTGTCGATGAAACGGGCATGGAACAGTTCCATGCTACCCAACTCTTTTGTCTCGCCGCCTATGCTATGCAACAGCAAATAATCGACGTGGTCGGTCTGCAGCTCTTTCAGCGAGTTCTCGAACATGTTCTTCGAACTCTCGGTATCCCATGTGGAGGGACTGAAGTTGGAGAGTTTGGTGGCGATGTAGTACGAGTTGCGGGGATGGCGTGCCAGGGCGATGCCCGTGGCGCGCTCCGACATGCCCTTGCAGTACACCGGTGCGGTGTCGAAGTAATTGACGCCGTGTTCGAGGGCGTAGTCGATCTCTTGGTTGACCATCTCTTGGTCGATGGGGGAGTCGGGGCGGTCGCGGAGGGTGCCGCCGCCCTCAACGGGGAGACGCATCATGCCGTAGCCTAGGAGCGACACCTTGTCGCCTGTGTTGGGGTTGGTGCGGTAAGTCATCTCGCCTTGGCCGTCGATGACGTTTTTGGCGATGAGCGAGCCGTTGCCCTCGGACGTGCAGGCAGACAGCACCACCGAGGTGGCTACCGCCGCGCCGCCCATATGTTTCAGAAATTCTCTTCTATCCATGGTTTCTCGTTTTAATCAAGATGATGCATTTCGTTGCCTTCTACATAGATCGCGCTAAACGGTCGGGCAGGGCAGAGGTTCTCGCAGGCGCCGCAGCCGATGCATTTGGTCTCGTCGACAGCGGGCACTTGTACTGTGCCGTTCGGGCCTTCGTAGTCGACCATGGTGATGGCGCCAGTGGGGCAGTGGCGAGCGCAGTTGCCGCAACTGACGCCGTCAGTCAGTACCACGCAGTTCTCTTTCACCCACACGGCATGGCCGACGTGGATGGAGGTCTTCTCCTCCTTCGTGATGGGTTTGATGGCGCCCGTGGGGCACACCGCGCTACAGCGTGTGCATTCGGGGCGGCAGTAGCCGCGCTCAAACGACAGGGTAGGCTGCATGAAGTGCGTCAGGTCAGTGGAGGGACGTAGTACGTTGTTCGGGCAACTCGTCACGCACAGTTGGCAGGCGGTGCAGTGGTGTTGCATATGGCGTGCCGACACCGAGCCAGGGGGCGTGATAGGTGTCTCGCGTTTGGGTGCTTTCTTGTCCTCGATGACGGCAAGTCCGCCGTCCACCTTCATCTCAGCCTGTGCCAGCGCCGCTGTGGTGCCCGCCACTGCGGTGCCCACGAGGAAGGCGCGGCGCTCTGCGTCGACGGGCTTAGGTTCGGCTTTGGCTTTCTTAGCGGTGTAATGCAGTGCGTCGAATTTGCACTTGGCGAGGCAGTCGCCACAGACCACGCAACGCGAGTAGTCGACTATGCCTGCCTTGAAGTCGATGGCTTGCGCCTTGCAGTTCTTCTCACACATTCCGCAGTTCTTGCACTTGTCCTTGTCGAAGCGGACGCGGAATAGCGAGAAGCGCGAGAAGAAGCTGAGAACGGTGCCGACGGGGCAGATGGTATTGCAGTAGAGGCGGCCTTTCCAGATGGCGAGGGCGCCTAATATTAATAAGGTGAGGAGCGCCACCACGAAGGTCGTCACGCTGCGGGTCCAAATTTGTACTTCAGTGAAGTTGTAGCGGTCATGCGCGGCGTCAAGGCCGGCGAGCCAGTTGTTCAGCAGGTCGTAGAGCGGCTTGAACAGGCTGTTGACGATGCGGCTGTAGGCGCTGTAAGGCTCAATCAAGGTGGTGACGGGTGCGAAGCCAATGATCAACGCGATCAGGAAGACGACGGCGACCAAGGACCGAAGCACGATCCTGTTTTTTGAGTAGGCGAATCGGTTCTTCTTCACCTTGCCGCCAATCCAAGAAAAGATGTCCTGCATGATGCCCAAGGGGCAGACCACGCTGCAGTAGATCCTTCCGAAGAGGAGGGTGGCGACGATGAGCAGGGCCAATACGATGCCGCTCATGGCCAAAAGGGCGGGGACAAACTGGATCTTGGCCACCCAGCCCGCCCAGAGGTTCACTTGGAACCCGATGCCGAGCAGCAAGAGGGTCACCAGGGTCATCGTGACCACTTGTAGGATGATTCTGATTTTACGTAGCATATTGTCTTGAGTTTATTCTTTTCACTATAAAGATACTTGCTTCATACAAAAGATATATCGGCACTGTGACCAGGGCGAGCGTCACGGCGTCGCCGGTGGGGGTGATGACGGCCGCCACGATGGCGATGGCCACGATGGCGTGGCGACGGTACTTCTTCAAAGTTTCTGCCTGCAGCAACCCCGCCTTGGCGAGGAGGTAGTTGACGATGGGGATCTCAAACAAGACGCCCATCAGCAGGCTGAGCATGAGTAGGGTGGTGATGTAGGATGAGAGCGAGATTTGGTTTTTCACTTCTTCGTACACCTGGTAGTCGTTGAGGAAGCGGAAGGCGAAGGGGAAGATGATGAAGTAGTTCATCAGCACACCGAAGAAGAACAGCAGGGTGCCCCAAACGACGATGGGCGCGGCGTGGCGTTTCTCGCGGTCGTAGAGCGCAGGGGCGACGAAACCGTAGAGCTCCACAAGGACATATGGCGAGACCACTACGAGTCCCGCCCCGAGGGCCACCTTGATATGCGTCATGAACTGCGCCGCCAACTCCGTGTTGATGAACATTGCCTGAAAGTTGCCGGGACACAGCGACTGCCAGCCAGTATGCTCGCAGAGCCACGCCAGGCCTTGGTATGAGATGAAGTCGTCTCGCGACGGGGCGAAGAGCAGGCCGAACAGCAGGTTCTTGAAGCAGAACGCGGCCACCGCCCCTACCATCCAAGCGATCAGGCAGCGGAACAGCACTTTCCGAAGCACCTCCAGGTGGTCCCAGAAACTGCTGACCTTCTGCTCGCTCATTCCTTGTTATCCTTCTCAGCTTCTCTTTTCTTGTTCAGGTCGTCGAGTTCGTCCACACCGTTCATGCCGTCCTTGAAGCTTTTCACGCCTTTGCCCATGCCGCGCATCAGTTCCGGGATCTTTTTGGCGCCGAAGAGCAGCAGGACGATCAATGCGATGATGAGGATTTCGCCCCATCCGATGGTTAGTAGAGTCATATTCTATATGTTTGGGTTATTTTCTGCAAAGATAGGAAAAAAAGCCTTTGTTCGAGGGAATCGGTTTTTGTGTCGGAAAAAAATGTATTTTTGCGAATGAATTTGAAAAACGAACTGTAAAGGAAAGAGATAGAAGCAAAATAACATAGTAAAAACCAAAGCATTAGCTATTATTTCGCGTTCGCCGGAAATGTAGGAAGTTTTCAATAGAACCACTGAAATAAATAGTAAGGGGTAACGTAGATTACCTGTACTTGGAGATATAGTAAGCTGATGCTCATACCATAAGGTGTGAGCAGTTTATCTCCAAGTACGGGTTTCCTACATACCTCGGCGAACGGATAAGCGTAAGTCTTACACCTTATACATTATTCGTTCCCGTGATTGATAGCATTGCAAATAACTATCAATCAATGGGAAATAATAAAACACTATCCAATGCCAAAAAGGCAAAAAAAGACGAATTTTATACTCAATTGGTGGATATTGAAAATGAGTTGAAACATTACAAGATGCATTTTCAGAATAAGGTGGTCTTGTGTAATTGTGACGATCCGTATGAAAGTAACTTTTTCAAGTATTTTGCAGCAAATTTTAATCATTTAGGATTGAAAAAACTCATAGCAACTTGTTATGACCCATCACCGATTGTAGGTAAGCAACTGGATATTTTTGGAGAAGGTATTTTGGAAGAGACCGAAAAGAAAGCCTATAAGATTGAGATAACAGAAGTTACTGATGTAAACAATGATGGGGCAGTCAATCTTGCTGATGTTGAATACCTAATCAAAAATGACAAAAATGTATTGTCCAAATTGGTTGGGGATGGAGATTATAAGTCGAAAGAGTGTGAAATGCTGTTGGAGGAGTCTGATATTGTTGTAACAAATCCTCCTTTTTCTCAATTGAATGACTATATTCTTTTTCTATACAAGCATAAGAAAAAGTTTATAGTTATGTGTAATCATAACATTGTGCATTATACCGAAATCTTTCCTTTGATAAAAGATAATGAAATGTGGTTGGGATATAATTCAAACAAGACGGTGAGATTCGCTATGCCTGATTATTATGAAAAGTGGGATGAGATAATTGATGGAGTAAAGTATGGCAAGGTCCCTTCTATTGGATGGATTACAAATTTAGATATTCAGAAGAGGCATGAAGAATTAATTCTGTATAGATCGTATAATGAAGAAGAATACCCAAAATATGATAATTTGGATGCCATTGATGTTGAAAAAGTGGCGGACATACCGTGTGATTATTTTGGAATTATGGGAGTCCCCGATACATTGTTGGATCAATATAACCCAAATCAATTTGAGATATTAGGTGCGGATGGTATCCCAAGATATGCGAGCGAGTTGAACATTGGTAGAATTGGAGATGATTGGATGAGAAGGTATAGGGAAAATGGTGGGACAGGACATTATACAGCAAATATGAGAAGTATTGTGTTGACGAAAAATGGTGTTCCGAAAAAGCCATATTCGAGGATTTTTATCCGCCGCAAACAACCCAATCCGATAACATATATCCAACAAGAAATACCCGTCTCAATGGCAGCAGAAACCCCAACCAACAAAACTGAATAATATGAAAATAGAACTCCATAAAATCACCGTCCGCGAGCTAACCAACGGCTATGTGGACAACAACGAAAACGGCGTGCGTGCTTACGGCGGCAAACTTGATGTGCGTCCGCCATTCCAACGTGAATTTGTCTACAAGGAGAAACAGCGTGATGCCGTCATCGACACGCTCACGCAAGGTTTCCCGCTCAATGTGATGTATTGGGCAGTGCGTGAAGACGGCACCTATGAGATCATCGACGGGCAGCAGCGCACTATCAGCATCTGCCAATACGTCAACGGCGATTTTGCCTTTGATTTCCGCTATTTCCACAACCTACAACAAGACGAACAAGATCAGATTCTCAACTACGAGTTGCAGGTCTACATCTGCAGCGGTAGTGACAGCGAGAAGCTGAAATGGTTCAAGACTATCAACATCGCTGGCGAGGAACTTACGGAACAAGAGTTGCGCAATGCGGTGTATGCCGGGCCGTGGGTGACTGATGCCAAACGCTATTTTAGTAAGAACGGATGTCCCGCCGCAAAAATCGGCAGCGACTATCTTACGGGATCAGCCATTCGCCAAGATTATTTGGAGACTGCCATTGACTGGATTTCGGACGGCAACATCGAGCTTTACATGTCGAACCATCAACACGACGTGAATGCTGCGCCTTTGTGGCAGTTCTTCCAATCGGTCATCACTTGGGTCGATACCACGTTCCGCCCGACCAAAGAACGTAAGAAAATTATGAAAGGTGTGGAGTGGGGGACGCTCTACAAACAATACAAGGACGAAGTGATCGATTACAACAAGGTCGATGAAGAGGTAAAGCGCCTCATCCTCGATGATGACGTGACCAAGAAGACGGGCATTTATCCTTACATTCTCACTCGCAAGGAGAAGCATTTGTCTATTCGAGCCTTCACCGATGCGCAGAAACTATCAGCTTACGAAAGCCAGATGGGTTTTTGCGCTGACTGTGGCCAGCATTTCGAGCTGTCGCAGATGGAAGCCGACCATATCACGCCGTGGCACCTCGGCGGTCGTACTATCGCCGAAAACTGCCAGATGCTCTGCCGTGAATGCAACCGTCGAAAGAGCGGAAAATGATTTTTTTTCAAATAATTATGTCGCAGTAAAAGAAAAAGTTGTACTTTTGCGCCCTCAAAACAAACCATAGTATTAACAATTTAAAAGAAGGAAGTGTTTTAAAATGATTATTATTCCTGTTAAAGAAGGCGAAAGCATCGACAGAGCTTTGAAGCGCTACAAGAGAAAGTATGAGAAGACCGGCGTGGTCAAGGAATTGCGCGCCCGTCAACAGTTCACCAAGCCCTCAGTCATCAAGCGCGCACAGCGCATGAAGGCTATCTACGTGCAACAACTTCGTGACGCCGAGCAGAATATGTAATTCGCCCGCTTAGGAAAATAATTTTTTTAGGCAAACTTCGCCGTGAATTGGTAATTTATTACTAATTTTACGGCGAAGTTCTTTTTTATTGTATGCTCATCGACCAGTTCATAGGATACATTCAGGCGGAGAAGCGCTTCTCGCCTCTGACGGTGGAGGCCTACCAGAGCGACATGGACCAGTTTGCCGATTTCATGAAGTCCGATTTTGAGATCGAGGACCTGACGCAGGTGAAGACCACGATGGTGAAGTCCTACATTGTCCACCTGAAAGAGGAGGGACTCGAGAATCGGAGCATCAACAGGAAGCTCTCCACGCTGCGCACCTTTTATAAATACTGCCTGCGCGAGAACCTGATCGAGAAGTCGCCCATGACGGGTGTCAAGGCGCTGAAGCAACCCAAGCCGTTGGTCAAGTTCGTCAGCGAGGCTGATATTAATAAGGTGTCGTTCGGCGACGAGGCCGATTTCGCCACCGTCCGTGACCATCTCCTCTTCGAATTGCTTTACCAGACTGGGATGCGTCAGGCCGAGTTGCGCGGGCTGAAGGACGGCGATATCGACAAGATGGGCATGCAGGTGATAATCCACGGCAAGCGCAATAAAGACCGCTTCGTGCCGTTATCAAGAGAGATGATAGGGTTGATTAACCAATACCAAAACCTGCGCGACGCCACCTTCACTGACAAGGCCGACCGTCTCCTGCTCAACGACAAAGGGAAGGAGATGTCACCCTCCTATGTATATAATAAGGTGCATCATCTTCTTGAAGGCGTCACTTCCCTCAAGCAGAAGAGTCCGCATGTGCTGCGCCATACCTTCGCCACGCACCTGTTGGACGAGGGCGCCAGCCTTGTGGCCATCCAGAAGCTGCTCGGGCACCAAGACTTGGCCACCACGCAGATCTACGCCCACAACACAATAGAACAACTCAAGAAAATCCATAAACAAGCCCATCCCAAGGGCGACTAAAAGAAAGGAGTTTATTATGAAAGTCATGATCAATTCAGTTCACTTCAAGGCTGACCAAAAACTTGAAGACTTCATCACGCAGAAAGTGGAAAAGCTTTGCGCGAAGTACAGCGAGGTGATTAACGCCGAGGTCACACTGAAGCTCGACAACACCGACACCCCCGAGAACAAGATTGCCGACATCCGCCTGATGCTTCGTGGCGACGACCTTTTCGCCAGCAAGCAGAGCAAGACTTTTGAGGAGTCTGTCGACACCTCCATCGACGCATTGAAGAAACAATTGGAGAAATACAAGGGCAAAACCACGAAATAAGCCCGCCCAAAATTTCTGAAAAAAGACAAAAAAAGCCTAAAGCCGCCTCGAAGCCAACGGGGCGGCTTCTTTTTTGCGCAAAAATGTCGATTTGTATAGTGCTGAATTTCAGCAAAGTATAAAATTTGGAAGTTTTTTTTCGAAAAAAAAGAAGAAAACGCATTGTCAATTCAGGAAAAAGGTCTATTTTTGCGCACCTTTTCCGCGAGAAAAGGGCGGCTAAAAGAAGCAAAAAACGTTCTTTCACATCATGCCGGTATAACTCAGTTGGTAGAGTAGCTGATTTGTAATCAGCCTGTCGGCGGTTCGAGTCCGTCTACCGGCTCAGTTAGCACTGGGGGAGTCGCATAGTGGCAATTGCAACAGACTGTAAATCTGTCCGGGAATCCGTTCGGTGGTTCGAGTCCACCCTCCCCCACAGTCAAGCGGACAAGCGGAAGTAGCTCATTTGGCAGAGCGAAAGCCTTCCAAGCTTTAGGTGGCGGGTTCGAGCCCCGTCTTCCGCTCAGATGAACAAACAAGCCGATGTAGCTCAGCGGTAGAGCACTTCCTTGGTAAGGAAGGGGTCGGGAGTTCAATTCTCCCCATCGGCTCGATTTTTTATGGATAAGAGTTCACAACCTTAAATAGAAAACAAAATGGCAAAAGAAAAATTCGAAAGAACTAAACCGCACGTCAACATTGGTACTATCGGCCACGTTGACCACGGCAAGACCACTCTGACCGCTGCTATCACCCTGCACCTGGCCAAGAAGGGTCTCTCGGAGATCAAGACCTTCGACTCCATCGACTCCGCTCCGGAAGAGAAGGAAAGAGGTATCACCATCAACACCGCTCACGTCGAATATCAGACTGAGAATCGTCACTATGCACACGTCGACTGCCCCGGCCACGCTGACTATGTGAAGAACATGGTTACTGGTGCCGCTCAGATGGACGGTGCTATCATCGTTGTCGCCGCCACCGACGGTCCCATGCCCCAAACCCGTGAGCACATCCTGCTCGCTCGTCAGGTGGGTGTGCCGCGCCTTGTGGTGTTCCTGAACAAGTGCGACCTCGTCGACGATGAGGAGTTGCTGGAATTGGTCGAGATGGAAGTTCGCGACCTTCTCGGCAAGTACGAGTTTGACGCCGACAATACGCCTATCATCCGCGGTTCGGCCCTGGGCGCCCTGAACGACGACCCGAAGTGGACCCCCGCCATCGATGAGCTGATGGAAGCCTGCGACACTTGGATTCCTGAGCCTCAGCGTGCCGTCGACAAACCGTTCCTGATGCCTATCGAGGACGTGTTCTCCATCACTGGCCGTGGCACCGTTGCTACCGGTCGTATCGAGACTGGCGTCATCCACGTTGGTGACCCCGTCGAGATCCTCGGTATGGGTGCTGAGAAGCTGAAGTCAGTCGTTACCGGTGTCGAGATGTTCCGCAAGATCCTCGACGAAGGTGAAGCTGGCGATAACGCTGGTCTGCTGCTCCGTGGTATCGACAAGGACGAAATCCGCCGTGGTATGGTTATTGCCAAGCCCGGTTCGGTGAAGCCTTACCACCACTTCAAGGGTCAGGTCTATGTCCTGAGCAAGGAAGAAGGTGGCCGTCACACCCCGTTCCGTAACAAGTATCGTCCTCAGTTTTACTTCAGAACCACCGACGTTACTGGTGAGATCACCCTGCCCGATGGCATGGAGATGGTTATGCCTGGCGACCACGTCACCATCGACGTTAAGTTGATTGCTGACATCGCCATGGACAAGGGTCTCCGTTTCGCTATCCGTGAAGGCGGTCGCACCGTCGGTTCCGGTCAAGTGATCGAGATCATCGACGATTGATCAAATCAAACAACGTAAGGGTGGGGGCAACACCCCACCCTTAACAAACGGGCGTAGCTCAGTTGGTAGAGCATCGGTCTCCAAAACCGAGTGTCGAGAGTTCGAGCCTTTCCGCCCGTGCTTTTTATTAAGGTTCAATAGAAGATGAAAGTTATTAATTACATTAAAGAGTGCTACACTGAGCTCAAAGAGAAGGTCACTTGGCCGACTTGGCAAGAGCTTAGGAGTAGTGTGCTGGTAGTGTCCATTGCTTCCCTAATAATCGCCTTGGTGGTTTTTCTGATGGACATCTCCTTCAAGAATCTGTTAGAAGCGTTTTACAACCTGTTCTGATGGATTGATTGAATCTTGATGAGCAAGTATTTTGTTAACTCACTAATTTTGTCAGGAAGATGAGCGACACGAATGAAGCGAAGTGGTATGTGGTGAAAGCCATCTCTGGTAAGGAGAAGAAGGTGAAGGAATACCTCGAGTCCGAGATCAAGAGGCTGAATCTGCAAGACCTGATTCGAACAGTCCTAATCCCGACCGAGAAGTACTTCGAAGTCAAGAACGGCAAGAAGGTGTGCAAAGAGCGCAACTACCTGCCGGGCTATGTGCTTGTGGAGGCTGTTTTGGTGGGTGAGGTGGTTCATGTCATCAAGAGCGTTCCCAACGTACTCGGTTTTCTGGGCACGAATGGCGAGCCTGACCCGATGCGCCCTCAAGAGGTGAAGCGGATTCTTGGCAAGGTGGACGAGCTCCAAGGCATGGGCGCTGGCAGCGATGTCACGTTCATGGTTGGACAGTCCGTCATCGTGAACGACGGTCCTTTCAGCACTTTCCAAGGTGTCATCGAAGAGGTGAACGAAGAGAAGAAGAAGCTGAAGGTGGCCGTGAAGATCTTTGGAAGGAAGACGCCGCTTGAGTTGAGCTTCTTCCAGGTGAAGTTGGAGAGTTGATAGGTATTTGCGAGTTAAATTGTTGCCTAACACTTAATTAAGGATTTAAAAATGGCAAAAGAAGTAAGCGGATTAATTAAATTGCAAATCAAAGGAGGAGCTGCGAATCCCGCCCCGCCCGTCGGTCCCGCTTTGGGTTCGAAGGGTGTGAACATCATGGAATTCTGCAAGCAGTTCAACGCCCGTACGCAGGATCAGGCTGGCAAGGTTTTGCCCGTCATCATCACTGTGTATAAGGACAAGTCTTTCGATTTCATCGTGAAGGCTTCGCCCGTGGCTGTCTCCATCATCGAGGCTGCGAAGATCAAAGGCGGTTCCAAAGAGCCTAACCGTACGAAAGTCGGTTCGTTGACTTGGGACCAAGTGCGTGAAATCGCCACCAACAAGATGAAGGATATGAATTGCTTCACCGTCGAGTCGGCCATGTCAATGGTCGCTGGCACGGCACGCAGTATGGGCGTGAAGATAACCGGCGAATCACCTTTAAAGAAAGACTAAGATCTTTCGTGCATTTGTAGAACAAAAAAAAGTTAGTTAAATGTCAAAAGTATCCAAACAGAGGAAAGAAGCTTTAGCTAAGTTCGACAAAAGCAAGAGTTACTCCTTGAATGAAGCAGTTAATATCGTAAAGCAAATCACTTACAGCAAGTTCGATGCTTCCGTTGACTTGAACATCCGTCTGGGTGTCGACCCCCGTAAGGCCAACCAAATGGTCCGCGGCTCGGTGACGCTGCCTCACGGCACTGGTAAAGTCGTCCGTGTCCTGGTTCTCTGCAACCCCGACAAGGCACAGGAAGCCTTAGACGCTGGAGCTGATTACGTTGGTCTGGATGAATACATCCAAAAGATCAAGGACGGTTGGACCGATATTGACATTGTGATCACCACTCCTAACATCATGCCTAAGGTGGGCGCCCTGGGCCGTATTCTCGGTCCCCGCGGCTTGATGCCCAACCCCAAGACAGGAACCGTTACGATGGACGTCGCAAAGGCTGTTCAAGAAGTGAAAGCCGGTAAGATCGACTTCAAGGTCGACAAGTACGGTATCATTGCTGCTGGAGTCGCTAAAGTTAGCTTCTCTCCGGAACAGATTTTTGATAACGCCAAGGAGCTGATCCAGGCCGTTATCAAGTTGAAACCAGCCGCTGCTAAAGGTACGTATGTGAAGAGCATCTATATCTCTAGCACGATGAGCCCGGGTGTGCAGATCGATGTCAAATCAGTAGCAAACTAAATGAAAGGAAGTTATTGAAATGAGAAAAGAAGATAAACAAGTCCTCATCGACTCCATACTCAGTGAACTGAAAGCCTGCCCTAACTTCTACCTGACCGACGTCTCCGACCTCAACGCCGAGAAGACGAATCAGCTGAGAAGGCAGTGCTTCAACAGTGGTGTGAAAATGATCGTTGTCAAGAACGCTCTGCTCCATAAGGCTATGCAGCAAATGGAGAAGGACTATGAAGGCCTTTACGACGTTCTGAAAGGATCGACCGCATTGATGCTTTGCGAGACCGGCAACGCTCCCGCCAAGCTGATCAAGAGCTTCCGTAAGACCAGTGACCGTCCCATCCTGAAGGGCGCTTTCATCGAAGAGTGCTGCTACATCGGCGACGATATGATCGACGCCCTGTGCAACATCAAGTCGAAGAACGACCTCATCGCCGACGTCATCGCCTTGCTGCAATCGCCGATGAAGAACATCATCAGCGGCCTGCAGTCGGGTGGCCACAAGTTGAGCGGCATTCTCGAGACTTTGTCCGACAGACCGGAATAATAATTCATTCAAACCTAAAAGCAAGTATTAACAATTTAAAATAATAGTAAAATGGCAGATCTTAAAGCTTTTGCTGAACAATTAGTCAATCTTACCGTGAAGGAAGTGAACGAACTCGCTAACATCCTGAAGGAAGAGTACGGTATTGAACCCGCAGCCGCCGCTGTTGCTGTTGCTGCTGCTCCTGGCGCTGGTGGCGCTGCCGCCGCTGCTGAAGAGAAGACTTCTTTCGACGTCATCCTGAAGAGCGCTGGCGCTCAGAAGTTGGCCGTCGTGAAGTTGGTGAAGGAACTCACCAGCCTCGGTCTGAAGGAAGCCAAGGAACTCGTTGATGCAGCCCCCAAGGCCATCAAGGAAGGCGTGAGCAAAGACGAAGCTACTGCACTGAAGAGCCAACTCGAAGAGGCCGGTGCAGAAGTGGAAGTGAAATAAGGATTCAATTCCCGTTTATAACGGCATTCAACCTCAGTCCCAAAATAGGGGCTGAGGTTTGTGCCGATTTTTCGCTTTATGCGAAATTCCTCTCTTCGTTCGTTCGTCCCTCCCATTACATCACTTAAAAACAATAAACACCTTGGCAACAAAATCAACTGAAAGAATCAGCTTCGCGTCGATCAAGAAGTCGTTCGAATACCCTGATTTTCTGGATATTCAACTTCAGTCCTTCCAGGATTTCTTCCAATTGGAAACCAATCCCGACAACAGGAAAAACGAAGGCCTCTACAAGGTCTTTGCCGAGAATTTCCCCATTACCGACGCGCGAGGCAATTTTACACTCGAATTTCTTGACTATTATATCGACGCTCCCCGCTACAGCATCGAGGAGTGTATCGAGCGTGGTCTGACCTATAGCGTTCCCCTCAAGGCGAAGCTCAGGCTTTCGTGCAACGACGAGGAACACGAAGACTTTGAGACCGTCGTCCAAGACGTGTATCTCGGCATGATCCCGTATATGACGCCTCGCGGCACTTTCGTCATCAACGGCGCCGAGCGCGTTGTGGTCTCACAATTGCACCGCTCGCCCGGTGTGTTCTTCGGCCAGAGCCAGCATGCCAATGGCACCATGTTGTATTCGGCTCGTATCATCCCCTTCAAGGGTTCTTGGATGGAGTTCTCGACCGACATCAACAACGTCATGTATGCTTACATCGACCGTAAGAAGAAATTGCCCATCACCACGCTGCTGCGTGCCATCGGCTACGAGAGCGACAAGGACATCCTCGATGTCTTCAACCTCGCCGAAGAGGTAAAGGTCTCCAAGGCCGGTCTGAAGCGTCTGTTGGGCCGCAAGCTCGCCGCCCGTGTGCTGCACACCTACTATGAGGACTTCGTCAACGAGGACACCGGTGAATGCGTGTCCATCGAGCGTAACGAGGTCGTCATCGAGCGTGATGTGGTCCTCGAAGACAGCCATATCGACAAGATCATGGCAAGTGGCGTGAAGACCATCCTGCTGCACAGCGAGTCGG
The DNA here is from genome assembly GCA_045132275.1 of Candidatus Limimorpha sp. GTDB lineage: Bacteria > Bacteroidota > Bacteroidia > Bacteroidales > F082 > Limimorpha. The sequence goes on along the minus strand of JBGURY010000008.1, from coordinate 64,855 downwards.
AACGCGACGAGAATGACAGAATCTCCGACTACTCGGTCATCTTCAAGACCTTGGAAAAAGACCCCAGCAACTCCGAGAAGGAAGCTGTTGAATATATCTATCGCCAACTGCGTAACGCCGAGCCGCCCGATGAGGAGACGGCCCGTGGCATCATCGAGAAGTTATTCTTCTCCGACAAGAGATATGACTTGGGTTTGGTGGGTCGTTACCGCATCAACCGCAAGCTTAACCTCGACATCCCCGATGACGTCAAGGTCCTGACGAAGGAAGACATCATCGCCATCATCAAATATTTGGTCGAACTGCTGAGCAGCAAGGCCGAAATCGACGATATCGACCACTTGAGCAACCGTCGTATCCGTACTGTGGGCGAGCAGCTGCAAGCCCAGTTCGGTGTCGGCCTGGCTCGTATGGCCCGCACCATCCGTGAGCGTATGAACGTGCGCGACAACGAGGTGTTCACGCCTATCGACCTGATCAACGCCAAGACGTTGTCGTCGGTCATCAACTCGTTCTTCGGCACCAACCAGCTGTCGCAGTTCATGGACCAGACCAACCCGCTGTCGGAAATCACGCATAAGCGTCGTATCTCCGCTTTGGGTCCTGGCGGTCTGTCGCGCGACCGCGCCGGTTTCGAGGTCCGTGACGTTCACTACACGCACTACGGCCGTCTGTGTACGATTGAGACCCCTGAAGGTCCTAACATCGGTCTGATTTCGTCGCTCTGCGTGTTCGCTAAGATCAACAACCTTGGTTTCATTGAGACGCCTTACCGCGAAGTGAAGGACGGTGTGGTCGATTTCAAGAAGGAGCCCGTCTATCTCACCGCCGAGCTGGAGGAGGACAAGATCATTGCCCAGGCCACCACGCCCGTCGACAAGGATGGAAAGTTCACCGACAAGGAGATCAAGGCTCGTTATATCGCAGACTATCCTATCGTTTCTCCCGAGGAGATCAACCTGATGGATGTGGGTCCCAACCAGATCGCCTCTATCGCCGCTTCGTTGATCCCGTTCTTGGAGCACGACGACGCCAACCGTGCCTTGATGGGCTCGAACATGATGCGTCAGGCTGTACCTTTGATGAATCCCGAAAGTCCCATCGTGGGCACTGGTATCGAACGCTCTGTTGCCAAGGATTCGCGCGTTCTTATCACTGCCGAGGGCGAGGGTGAGGTCGTCTTCGTCGACTCGAAGAAGATCGTCATCAGGTACGACCGTACCGACGAGCAACGTCTGGTGAGCTTCGACGACGACGTGAAGACCTATTATCTCACGAAGTACGCCCGCACCAACCAGAACACGAGCATCAACATCAAGCCTATCGTGCGTCGTGGCGACCATGTGACCTTCGGTCAGATTCTGACGGAAGGCTACGCCACCCAGAACGGCGACTTGGCCCTGGGTCGTAACCTGAAAGTGGCCTTCATGCCTTGGAAGGGTTACAACTACGAGGACGCCATCGTCATCTCGGAGCGCATCGTGAAGGAAGACCTGTTCACCTCCATCCACATCGAGGAGTTCACCCTTGAGGTGCGCGACACGAAGCGTGGCTTGGAAGAGCTGACCAACGACATCCCGAACGTGAGCACCGAGGCCACCAAGGACTTGGACGAGCACGGTATCATCCGCGTCGGTGCCGAGGTCAAGGAGGGCGACATCCTGGTGGGTAAGATCACGCCTAAGGGCGAGAGCGATCCCACGCCTGAGGAGAAGCTGCTCCGCGCTATCTTCGGCGACAAGGCCGGCGATGTGAAGAACGCCTCGCTGAAGGCCGGTCCTTCGATGAAGGGCGTGGTCATCGGCAAGCGCCTGTTCTCGCGCCTCCAGAAGGACCGCAAGGCCCGCGCCAAGGACAAGGAAGACATCGCCAAGATCGATGCCGCCTGCCAGAAGGAACTGGGCGCCCTGAAGGACGTGCTGGTCGAGAAGCTGATGACCCTGCTGAACGGCCGCACCTCGACTGGTGTCTACAACAACTTCAAGGAGAACCTCATCCCCAAGAAGGCTAAGTTCACGGCCAAGGCCCTCTACGAGATCGACTATCTGTCGGTCAACCCGAACAAGTGGACGTCGGATGACAAGATCAACAAGATGATCGGCGCCATTATCGACAACTACACGGTGAAGCACAAAGAGATCGAAGGCCGCTACAACCGCGAGAAGTACGTGGCCAGCGTCGGCGACGAGCTGCCGAACGGTATCGTCCAGATGGCTAAGGTCTATGTGGCCAAGAAGCGCAAGCTGATGATTGGTGACAAGATGGCCGGTCGTCACGGTAACAAGGGTATTGTGTCCAAGATTGTCCGCGCCGAGGATATGCCTTTCCTCGCTGACGGCACTCCTGTCGACATCGTTCTGAACCCCTTGGGCGTGCCTTCCCGTATGAACCTCGGTCAGATTTACGAGACTGTGCTCGGTTGGGCCGGTCACGAACTCGGACTGAAGTTCGCCACGCCTATCTTCGACGGCGCCACGCTGGAGGAGATCAACGGTTACATGCGCAAGGCGGGTCTGCCCGACAACGGCCGTATGCAACTCTACGACGGTGAAACTGGCGAACCTTTCGACCAGCCTGCCACCGTGGGTTACATCTACATGCTGAAGTTGCACCACATGGTCGACGACAAGATGCACGCCCGTTCCATTGGTCCTTACTCGCTGATTACGCAGCAGCCTCTGGGTGGTAAAGCCCAGTTTGGTGGCCAGCGTTTCGGTGAAATGGAGGTCTGGGCTCTCGAAGCCTTCGGCGCCAGCAACGTGTTGCAGGAGATCCTGACCGTGAAGTCCGACGACGTGAACGGTCGCGCCAAGGCCTACGAAGCCATTGTGAAGGGCGACAACATGCCTATCCCGGGCATCCCCGAGTCCTTCAACGTGTTGATCCACGAGCTCCGTGGCTTGGGTCTGGAAATCACCTTCAAAGACAAGGAAGGCAGAGTCTTGAATTGATGTTTAATGCTAGTAAAAAAGGAAAAGAAATATGGCAACTAATAATATTGTAAATAGCAATTTCGCTAGCATAACGGTGAGCTTGGCTTCGCCGGAATCGATCCTTGCCCGTTCGCACGGCGAGGTGTTGAAACCCGAGACCATCAACTATCGCACCTACAAGCCCGAACGCGACGGTTTGTTCTGTGAGCGCATCTTCGGTCCCGTCAAGGACTGGGAGTGCCACTGCGGTAAATACAAGCGCATCCGCTACAAGAACATCATTTGCGACCACTGCGGTGTTGAGGTGACCGAGAAGAAAGTCCGTCGTGAGCGCATGGGCCACATCTCTTTGGTGGTGCCCGTTGCCCACATCTGGTACTTCCGCTCGCTGCCCAACAAGATCGGCGCTTTGCTTGGTATTCCTACCAAGAAGCTCGATTCCATTATCTATTATGAGCGCTACATCGTCATCCAAGGTGGTATCTTGGAAGGCCAGCCCATCCCGAACGACAACGACGGCCGCAAGGTGACGAAGTTGGAGTTCCTGACAGAAGAAGAGTATCTCGACCTGATGGAGATGATCCCGATCGAGAACCAATATCTGAGCGACGACGACCCGAATAAGTTCATCGCCAAGATGGGTGCCGACGCCATCTACGACCTGCTGGCGAAGCTCAACCTCGACGAGGAAGCCAACCATCTGCGTGCCGAAGCCAACGAGGTGAAGGCCCAGCAGAAGAAGCAGGAGTTACTGAAGCGCCTGCAAGTGTTTGAGGCTTTCCGTGAGGCCAACACCCATATCGAGAACCGTCCTGAGTGGATGATCGTGAAGGTGGTGCCGGTGATTCCGCCGGAGTTGCGTCCCCTCGTCCCGTTGGATGGCGGCCGTTTCGCCACTTCCGACTTGAACGACCTCTATCGTCGTGTTATCATCCGCAATAACCGTCTGAAGCGTTTGATTGAGATCAACGCTCCTGACGTCATCATGCGTAATGAGAAGCGTATGTTGCAAGAGGCCGTCGACTCGTTGTTCGACAACTCGCGCAAGTCGAGCGCTGTGAAGACCGACTCGAACCGTCCGCTGAAGTCTTTGAGCGACAGCTTGAAGGGTAAGCAAGGTCGTTTCCGTCAGAACCTGCTCGGTAAACGTGTCGACTACTCTGGCCGTTCCGTTATCGTGGTCGGTCCCGACCTGAACATGAACGAATGCGGTCTGCCTAAGGACATGGCCGCCGAGCTGTTCAAGCCGTTCGTGATCCGTAAGCTCATCGAGCGCGGCATCGTCAAGACCGTGAAGTCGGCCAAGAAGATTGTCGACCGCAAGGATCCTGTCGTTTGGGACATCCTCGAGAATATCCTGAAGGGTCACCCGATTCTGCTGAACCGTGCTCCTACGCTGCACCGTCTTGGTATCCAGGCCTTCCAGCCGAAGCTTATCGAAGGTAAGGCAATCCGTCTGCACCCGTTGGTGTGTACGGCATTCAACGCCGACTTCGACGGTGACCAGATGGCTGTCCACGTACCGCTGGGCAACGCCGCTGTGCTTGAGGCCCAGATCCTGATGCTGGCTTCGCACAACATCCTGAACCCCTCGAATGGCGCTCCTATCACGCTGCCTTCGCAGGACATGGTTTTGGGTCTGTACTATATCACCAAGCCTCGTAAGAGCACGCCTGAGCACCCCGTGAAGGGCGAGGGCATGTCGTTCTATTCGCCGGAAGAGGTGATCATCGCCCACAACGAGGGCCGCGCCGACATGCACGCCATCATCAAGGTGCGCGTCAAGGTGCGTGAGGAGGACAAACTCGTCACGAAGCTCATCGAGACCACCGTGGGTCGTGTTCTCTTCAATCAGGTGGTTCCTGAGGACTACGGCTACATCAACGAACTGCTGACCAAGAAGTCGTTGCGTAGCATCGTCGGTGACATGGTGCGTATGGAAGGCACGGCAGTGACCACCAAGTTCTTGGACGACATCAAGAACATGGGTTACTATCAGGCTTACAAGGGAGGTCTGTCGTTCAACTTGGGCAACGTCCTCGTTCCCGAGACGAAGAAGGGCTTGATCTCCGAGGCTAACTCGAAGGCCGCTGAAATCCGTGAGTTCGAGAAGATGGGCTTCATGGGCCCGAATGAGCGTTACAACCAGATCGTTGACCTTTGGACTGACGTCAACGCCAAGCTCACCCAGCAGGTGATGAAGGTGCTGTCGAGCGACGACCAAGGTTTCAACCCTGTGTATATGATGCTTCACTCTGGCGCTCGTGGTTCGGAGGCTCAGGTGTCGCAGCTCTGCGGCATGAGAGGTCTGATGGCCAAGCCTATGAAGGCTGGCTCGGGCGGCTCCGAAATTATTGAGAACCCGATTCTTTCGAACTTCCAGGAAGGTCTGTCCGTGTTGGAGTACTTCATCTCCACCCACGGTGCCCGTAAGGGTTTGGCCGATACCGCTCTGAAGACCGCTGACGCTGGTTACCTGACCCGTCGTCTGGTCGACGTGGCCCACGATGTCATCATCACTGAGAAGGACTGCGGCACGCTCCGTGGTATGACCATCTCACGTGGTGAAGAGATCAAGGAACCTGGCAAGCACTCCTTGTTATATGACCGCATCCTCGGTCGTGTGGCTTTGCATGACGTGACCCATCCGCAGACCAACGAACTCATCGTGGCCAGCGGTCAGGAGATCAACGAAGCCATCGCTGAGGCCATCGACGAGTCGCCTCTGGACAGCGTCGAGATTCGTTCCGTGCTGACCTGCGAGTCGAAGCGTGGCGTGTGCGCCAACTGCTACGGCCGCAACCTGTCGTCGAGCAAGCTGGTGCAGAAAGGTGAGGCTGTGGGCGTCATCGCCGCACAGTCCATCGGTGAGCCTGGCACCCAGCTGACCCTGCGTACCTTCCACCAAGGTGGTAAGGCCTCGAAGGGCCTGGTGGCCAACAGCACCGAAGCCAAGTACGACGGCTACCTCGAAATTGACGAACTTCGTTCCGTGGAAGTCGACAAGGACGGCGACAAGTATCAAGTCGTCATCGGTCGTTCCGCTGAATTGAAGCTCCACGACAATAACACCGATGTTGTTTTGACGACCACCAACATTCCTTACGGCGCCAAGTTGTTCTTCAAGTCTGGCGACCAAGTGAAGAAGGGTGACAAGATCTGCGAATGGGATCCCTACAACGCCACCATCATCTCGGAGCAAAGCGGTAAGGTGCGCTTCCAGAATGTGATCGAAGGTGTGACCTATCGCAGTGAGACCATCGCTGAGACGGGCTTTAAGGAGCGCGTCATCATCGAGGGTAGGAGAGGCGCCAAGAACCCGCTCATCGAGATCGTTGATGAGAATGGCGAGGCCGTTATCTCTTACGACTTGCCCGTCGACGCCCATGTCATCGTCGAAGAAGGCGATGCCATCATGGCTGGCGACCAGTTGGTCCGTATCCCGCGTAACGTCTCTGGCGGCGGCGATATCACCGGCGGTCTGCCGCGTGTGCAAGAGCTGTTCGAGGCTCGTAACTCCATCGACCCGGCCATCGTCTCTGAGATTGACGGTATCGTCCATCTCGAGAAGAAGCTGAAGCGCGGTAACCGTGAGGTTATCGTGACGGCTAAGACGGGCGAGGAGAAGCGTTACCTCATCCCCACCTCGAAGCAGATCCTGGCTCAGGAGAACGACTTCGTGAAGGCTGGTCAGCCGCTGTCGGAAGGCGTCATCACGCCTGCCACCATCTTGGCCATCATGGGCCCGATGAAGGTGCAGGAGTACATCGTCAATGAGGCACAGAGCGTGTACCGTCAGCAAGGTGTGGTCATCAACGACAAACACTTTGAGGTTATCGTTCGCCAGATGATGCGTAAGGTCGAGATCCTCGATCCGGGCGACACCCGCTTCCTGCAAGGCGAGCTGGTCAACAAGCTGACCTTCCAAGAGGAGAACGACGACATCTACGGCAAGTACTTCGTGGAGGACAACGGCGCTTCCGAGAAGCTGCAGAAGGGCGAAATCGTTTCGGCCATGAAGCTGCGTGAAGAAGAGTCGGCCCTGAAGCGTAAGGACTTGACCCTGCCGACGGTGCGTCCCGCCCGCCCGGCAACGGCCACGCAGGTGTTGCAAGGTATCACCCGCGCTGCTTTGGCCACCGACAGCTTCATCTCGGCAGCCTCCTTCCAGGAGACCACCAAGGTGTTGACCAACGCGGCCATCGCCGCCAAGAGCGACTTCCTGCTCGGCATGAAGGAGAATGTGATCGTCGGTCACAAGATTCCTGCCGGCACGGGTCTGCGCGAGTATGAGGACTTGATTGTGGGTTCTCGTGAAGAGTACGAGGAGCTGCAAGCCAAGGCCGCAGAGTAACTTTTAATGGATTGAGCGGGGACAACCGAATGGCTGTCCCCGCTTTTTAATAAATCAATACTATGGAAAACAATCAGAAAAACCAACTGAATATCGAAATCAGCGACGAGGTGGCCGAGGGCACCTATTCCAACCTGGCCATCATCACCCACTCGCCTAATGAGTTCATCGTCGACTTCGCCCAGATGATGCCTGGCACGCCTAAGGCTAAGGTCCGCTCCAGAGTGATCTTGAATCCCTTGAACGCCAAGCGTCTCTACAAGGCATTGGCTGATAACATCGCCAAGTACGAGCAGCAGTATGGCACCATCACCGACGGCGGCGGCATCGCCCCCTTCTCGATGGGAGCGCCTACGGCTCAAGCTTAACAACACAACATATGCATTCTGAAACCGACCGTCTAAAGATTCCATAAGGAATGACATAGACGGTCGATTTGTTTAACACGTATTTGTATGGCAATGAGACGCTTTATCTGTTTATTTCTTGCGTTGACGTTTGGCATCCTTCTACAGGCTCAGGAAAACCTGATTGACACGAGCCTGTTTGAGGCTCATCGCCATGTCGAAGGCAACGACACACTTCCTTATCGGCTTTATCGTTCTCAGAAAGCCGATACGATGACGGAAGCGCTGCCATTGGTCATCTTTCTGCACGGGGCAGGAGAGCGTGGCAACGACAATTGTATGCAGTTGAAGCATTGCATCAAGTATTTCCTTGACGACACCGTGACAAGCCGTTATCCTTTCCTGTTGATGGCTCCACAATGCCCGAACGAAAAACGTTGGGTGAACACCGATTGGAGCCTGCCGGAGCACACGATGGACAGCGTTCCAACAACAGAGTTGCAAGGTGTAATGGCCGTACTTGACAGCCTCATCGATTGTGGAGCCGTGGATCCGACGCGAGTTTACATTTGTGGCATCTCGATGGGCGGCTATGGCACTTGGGATGCCTTGCAACGTTGGCCGGAGAAGTTTGCGGCGGCCATTGCCATCTGTGGGGGAGGATACCCCTCTTATGCCGATGCCATGAAGGACATCCCCATCTATATCTTCCATGGCTTGCTCGATGGAATTGTCATGCCATCTCGGAGCATTCATATGTACGACGCCCTGAGGGACGTTGGCAACGACGAGGTCGTTCTTGTCACTTATCCCGAACTGGGGCATGGGTGTTGGAATGAGGCATTCGCGACACCGGGATTGTTTAGATGGTTGTTTGGGAAGAATAGATAAAACAGAATCGGGCGAAACCCCTTGGGTTCCGCCCGAATTTCTTCATGAAGAGTTTCTTTTAAAACGTCTCCGGCACTTTGTCTGCTCCAGCTTCAGCCTCAAAATAAGCCCGTTTTTCGAAGCCGAACATTTTGGCTATCAAATTGGTCGGGAAGCGGCGGATGCTTTGGTTGTAGGTCTTGGCGGCCTCATTGAAGCGCTCGCGTTCGGTCTGGATGCGATTTTCGCAGCCTTCCAGTTGTGCTTGCAGGGTGAGGTAATTCTCACTCGCTTTCAGGTCGGGGTAGTTTTCGATGGAGACCAGGAGTCGACTCATCGATTTGCCCAGTTCCTCTTGGGCTGCGTCAAAGGCCTTCATTTCGTTTTCGTCGAAGCTCTCCGTGTTGACCGTGGTCGATGCGGCTTTGGCGCGGGCTTCCGTGACGGCGAGGATGGTGCCTTGTTCGTATTCGGTGTAGTTTTTCACCACGGCGACGAGGTTCGGCACCAGATCGGCGCGACGTTGGTAGACGTTCTCCACCTGTCCCCAGGCCTTGGTCATGGCTTCCTGTTTGCCGACAAGGCCGTTGTAAGCCGACCATCCCCAAAGGAGAATGGCGCCTACAACAATGAGTAAGACGATTAGGAATTTTTTCATAATTAGATGAATTCGAGTTTGTCTTGTGTGGTGTTCTTCTCACAGTAGTGGCAGTGCAGCTTGATGTTGCCCTCGGCGTCTTTGATGACGGTGAATTTGGTGGGAACGTCATGCTCCTTATTGGTGACACAGTTAGGGTTGAAGCACTTCACGATGTGCTCGATGCTTTCGGGGATGGTCACGGTCTGCTTCTTGATGACCTCGAAGTCCTTGATCTCGATGATAGAGGCGGTGGGAGCGACGAGTGCGATCTTGTTGACGTCTTCGGACTCGAAGAATTTATTGGAGACTTTGATAAAGCCCTTGGTCCCGAATTTCTTGCTCTCCACGTTGATGCCCAAATACACGGGGGTGCTGACTCTCTCCAAGCCCAGGATCTTGACGACTTGGAAGACTTTGTCGGCGGGGATATGGTCGATGACGGTGCCGTTCTCAATGGCGGATACGGTCAGTTCTTTTTTCTTTTCCATGGTTCTGATTATTTAAGTCCTAAGATTGATGCGATTAAGGCTTGACGGGCATAGACGCCGTTCTGCGCCTGCTGGAAGTAATACGCTTTCGGGTTGGCGTCGACGTCGACGTGGATCTCGTTGACGCGCGGCAGCGGGTGCAATACACGGCAATTGGGTTTGGAGTTCTCCAGCATGGCGTTACGCAGCACGTAGGAGTTCTTCACCTTCTCGTATTCCTCGGGGTCGGGGAAGCGTTCGCGCTGGATGCGGGTCATATAGATGATGTCGGAGTGGGGGATGGCGTCCTCCAGTTCGGTATACTGATGATACTCGAGGTTGCGGTCCTTGATGTGCTGCTTAACCACGCTCGGGAGTTTTAGCTCGACGGGCGAGACAAGGTTGAACTTCGCGTTGAAGTTGCACATGGCCTCGACGAGGCTGTGGACGGTGCGGCCGTATTTCAAGTCACCGACGAGGGTGATCTCGAGGTTCTCCAGTGTTCCCTGCGTCTTACGGATGCTGTATAGGTCGAGCATGCACTGCGTGGGGTGTTGGTTGGCGCCGTCGCCAGCGTTGATGACAGGCACCTTCGACACTTCGGAGGCGAAGCGGGCCGAGCCTTCGATGGGGTTGCGCATGACGATGAGGTCGGCGTAGCTGGCCACCATGGTGATGGTGTCGGCGAGCGACTCGCCCTTCTGGATGCTTGTTCCAGCCGTGCTGCTGAAGCCGATGACGTTACCGCCCAGAAGTTGGATGGCGGTCTCGAAGCTCAGGCGCGTACGGGTGGAAGGCTCGAAGAACAGCGAGGCGATGATGCGTCCGTTCAGCAGGTTCTGGTGCGGGTTTTTCTCGAAGTCCTCGGCGATGTCCAGGACATGGCAGATTTCTTCCGGCGTGTAGTCGCTGATGGAAATCAGGCTGCGGTTTTTCAGTGATATTGACATAGGCTTATCGTTTTAATACTGTTGTTTCGGCAAAAAAAAGACGGCCAACGCTTTGGCCGCCAATATGGGATAATAGGAAACTCAAGGTAGTGGAATCAGTTGATTCCCAGCAAACAATCTTTTCCGATGGCTTGTTTAAGTATCTCATCGGACTGCAAAAATAGGAAAGTTTTTGTTTCGACGCTAGGGGTTTTGAAAAAAAACTTACAGTTGCTTCACTGGGAAGGTGAAATAGGTGTCCGGGAAGGGCTCGTCCTTCAACGTGAAGTGCCACCACTCGCTGTCGAGGGCTTTGAATCCGTGGCGTAGCATGGCATTGCGCAGGATCATGCGGTTGTTGAACTGTTCTTCAGTGATGCTGCGGCCCGCAGGGCTGGCGCTGTTGTCGCCGGTGTACTCGCCTGTCTCGGGGTTGCCGCAGAAGTCGGGATGGCTCTCGGGGCCGAACCAATCGAAGGTGCCGCCCATGTCGACTTCTTTCTCCGTGGCCATGTCGAACAGGGTGAGGTCGACGGTGGAGCCGCGTGTGTGGCCGCTCTTGGCCATGATGTACTCTTGGTCGAAGAGGACGCTCTTGTCAAGATCGGGGTAGAAGTAGACTTTCATCAGCGTGTCGGGGATGTCAGCGGCCCAACGAACAAAATGGTCCACGCCCATCTGCGGTCGGTAGGCGTCATAGATTTTTAGGCGATAGCCTTGTGCTATCAACTCGTCGCTGACGGCACGGAGGCTGTCGGCGGATTGTTTGGTCATCAAAGCGACGGGCGCCTGATAACCGTCGATGCGGGCGCCCACGAAGTTATATGTGCTGTAGTAACGGATCTCCAGGATGGCGTCGGGGACGGCATCGGTGATGGCGACGAATTGGGTCTGGTCCTCGGTAGGAAGCACTTCCACAGAGAGCGTCTGGGGGCTTCGTCTGCAGCCCATAATGGCCATGACGATGCTCAGGGTGATGGTAAATGTTAAGGATAGTTTCTTCATGTTTCTGGATTGAATAATTGTGTGTGCAAAATTACAAAAATTGCATTTGAAAGACCTTTTTTTTTCGTCTATTCCATCCCTCGTTTGGGACAATTTACTACTTTTGCACCAATGTAAAATACTAGGCTATGTTAGAACAAGTACTAAGAGATTTATTCATAAAGTCATTCAAAACTTTATACGGTCAGGAACCGCCTGTGCAACAGGTGAATTTCCAAAAGACACGCCCCGAGTTTGAGGGCGACATGACCATTGTGGTGTTCCCCTTCGTGAAACTGGCGGGGCGTAACCCCGAACAGCTGGCCAACGAGATGGGTGCCGAGATGATCAAGGAATCGGACATGATTGCCAAATTCAATGTGGTGAAAGGCTTCCTGAATCTGTTGATTTCCGACAAGTTTTGGATGGATTTCTTCAAGGCGAATCACGAGAGTCGCGAATTCGGCCGCAAACCCGTGTCGGGTAAGGCCGTGGTCGTCGAGTATTCCTCGCCCAACACAAACAAGCCCCTGCATTTGGGCCATGTCCGCAACAACCTCCTCGGCTGGAGCGTGTCGGAGATTATGAAGGCAAACGGCAAGAACGTGGTGCGTGTCAACCTCGTGAACGATCGGGGCATCCACATCTGCAAGAGCATGCTGGCTTGGCTGAAGTGGGGCGACGGCTGCACGCCCGAGTCGACGGGCAAGAAGGGCGACCACCTCATCGGCGACTTCTACGTGCTGTTCGACAAGAAGTTCAAGGAAGAAATGAAGGCGTTGCTGCCTGCCGATTTCGACACTTTAGATGAGAAAGCGAAGGAAGAAGCCAAGGCCAAAGCCGAGGCTGAGGCCCCGCTGATGCAGGAAGCCCGCGAGATGCTGCGCAAATGGGAGGCCAACGACCCCGAGGTACGTCACCTTTGGGAGACGATGAACCAATGGGTGTACGACGGCTTCGACGTGACCTACAAGCGCATGGGCGTGGCTTTCGAGAAGATTTACTATGAGTCACAGACCTATCTCTTGGGCAAGGCACTGGTGCAAGAAGGTCTTGACAAAGGCGTGTTCTATCGCCGTGACGATAACTCCGTGTGGTGCGACCTCCGCGATGAAGGCCTCGACGAGAAACTGCTGCTCCGCCGTGATGGCACCTCTGTCTATATGACGCAAGACCTCGGCACAGCCCAGCTGCGTGTCAAGGAATACGATCCCGAGAAACTGATTTATGTCGTGGGCAATGAGCAGATTTATCACTTCGACGTGCTGAAGCGTGTATTGGTGCGTCTTGGTCGCGAGTGGGGCAATGACATTGAGCATCTGTCTTATGGCATGGTGGAACTGCCTAACGGCAAGATGAAGTCGCGCGAGGGTACCGTCGTCGACGCTGACGACCTCATGGACGAGATGGTGGCCACGGCTAAGGGTGTCTCTGATGAACTCGGCAAGGCCAAGGACCTTTCTCCTGAGGAGGCCGACAAGTTATACCACACCATCGGTCTGGGTGCTTTGAAGTATTTCATCCTTAAGGTCGATCCGAAGAAGACCATGCTCTTTAATCCCGAGGAGTCCATCGACTTCAACGGCAACACAGGTCCCTTCGTGCAATACACTCACGCCCGTATCTGCTCGGTGTTGCGCAAAGCCGAGGAACAAGGCATCCAACTCGAGAGCGAGGTAAAGGTCAGCGACCTCCAGCCCAAGGAGAAGGAAATCATCGTGATGATGTACGGCTGGCCGATGGTGCTGAACCTGGCTGCCGAGAACCGTAGCCCCGCGATGGTCGCCAATTTCATCTATGACCTCGCCAAGGAATTCAACCAGTTCTACCAAGAGTGCAGCATCCTGAAGGAACCCGATGCCGACCGTCGCATGTTCCGCTTGCAGGTCTGCGACATGGTCGCCGCTTTGCTGCGTAACGCCTCTGAACTCTTGGGTATCGGAATGCCCAACAGAATGTAATCATGAACGTTTTCTACATACCCGATGCAAAAGAAGGCCTGACGACCCTCCCCGAGGACGAGTCGAAGCACTGCGTCAAGGTGCTGCGCATGACCGAGGGCGAGCGTTTTTGCGTCACCAACGGCGGAGGCTCTCTCTTCGACGCCGAGTTGGTGGAGGCCTTGCCGAAGCGGGCTACCGTCAATCTGACAAACCAGCGCAAAGGGTATGACCACTGGGGATTCAACCTCGAAATCGCCATCGCCCCGACTAAACTCAACGAGCGCACGGAGTGGTTCCTCGAGAAGGCCACCGAAATCGGTATTGACAAGGTTAGGTTGTTCACCTCCTATCATTCCGAGCGTCGAGCCGCCAACGTGGAGCGTTTCCAGAAGGTGATGGTGGCGGCGATGAAGCAAAGCATCAAGTCGCGCCTGCCAAAGGTCGAGGATTTGGTGCCGTTCGACAAGTTGGTGAAACAACCCTTTGAAGGACAGAAGTTCATCGCCTGGATTGACGACGACGTGAAAGATTGCCTCTGTGACCTTTATAAGAAAGGCGAGAGTGTCATGGTGCTCATCGGGCCCGAGGGCGACTTTAGCCCCGAGGAAGTGGCTCTTGCCAAAGAAAACGGCTTTGTGCCTTGTAGTCTGGGCGAGGCTCGTTTAAGAACAGAAACGGCGGCAATGGTTGCGTGCCACACCATCCAACTCATCAACCAAATGAAATGAAGAGACTGTTGATTGTCATATTATTGTTGTTTTCTTTTGTCGCCTCGGCCCAGCAACTCAACATTGCCTTGCTGAAATACCGCGGGGGAGGAGACTGGTATGGCAACCCGACCTCTTTGCCCAATTTGGTGCGTTTCTGCAACCAAGAGATTGGCACGGATATTAACCCGAATGTGCCCACCGTGGAGCCGTCGAGTCCTGATCTGTTCAATTATCCTTATGTCTATATGACGGGTCATGGCAACGTGGTCTTCGATGCGGCCGAGGCGCAAAACCTGCGCAACTACATGCTGGCGGGTGGTTTCCTACACATCGACGACAATTACGGTATCCGGCAATATATCGAGCCACAGATGAAGAAGGTGTTCCCTGAGCTGGATTTTGTGGAACTGCCCTATACGCATGAGATATTCAAGAAGCCTTACCCGTTCCCGAACGGTCTGCCGAAGATCCATGAGCACGACAACAAGCCGCCCCAACTCTTCGCCTTGATTTACGAAGGCCGCGTTGTGTGCATCTTCACTTACGAATGTGACCTCGGCGACGGTTGGGAGGACCAGCGGGTGCATCACGACTCGCAGGAAACACGTGAGAAAGCCTTGAAGATGGGTGCGAATATTTTGCGTTATGTTTTTACTAAATAGATGAAAATTAAATAATTAGAATAAATGGAAGAAGAGAAAAGAAAATGCCTCTATTGCGGTGAACCTATCATCGGGCGCATCGACAAGAAGTTCTGCTGCGACTCGTGCCGCAACAGTTACAACTACGAAAAGACCCACAAGCAAATCAACGTGGTCAGGAAGATCAACGGCATCCTTGCGCGCAACCGCAATATCCTTGAGGAGCTGAATCCCAGCGGTAAAGGCTTTGCGAGTCGTCAGCAGTTGAAGGAGAAAGGCTTTGATTTCAAGTACTTCACGAGTACCTATACTACCAAGGCGGGTGCGGTGTACCATTACGTCTATGACCAAGGCTATGTGCCGAAGGAGAACAACCCCGACCAATTCCTCATTGTGAAAAACACCGATTTCTAAACAAATTAATACATGATTCAATGAAAAAGTCCATCTTTACCCTGATGCTTGCCACACTGTTGATTGGTGCGTTGCAAGCTAACCCTGTCGACGTCAACCGCGCAAGAGCGCTCGGCGTCAAGTTTATGAATGTCAATACCGAGATCAAATCTGCCACGGCGGATTTGGTTTACACGGCGTATGCCGACAATGGTGAGGCGGCGTTCTACGTCTTCTCGATGCGTCCCAAGGGTTTTGTCATCGTCAGCGCCGACGATCGCGCTATGCCCATCTTGGGCTATTCTACTGAGGGCGCTTTTAGCGATGACCTCCCCGATGGTGTGGAGAGTTTTTTCCGCAACTATCGCGCTGGTTTCAGCCAAATGATGGAGAGCAACGAGCCTCGCACCGAGGCGGCCGTCCGTGACTGGGAACGCCTGGCTGCTACAGGAAGAGTCAACGACACCAGAATCACGCGCGAGGTGCCTCAACTGCTAACCTCCATTTGGAACCAATCGGCCCTCTACAATGACCTTTGTCCTGTCGACTCGTTAGGTCCCAACAACCATGTGTATGCAGGTTGTGTGGCGACGGCGATGGCGCAGATTATGTATTTCTGGAAGTGGCCCCAAGTGGGTTCTGAGATGCATACCTACGAGATATGGGAATACGGTTCCCTAAGTGCCAATTTTGGCGGTACCCATTATCGTTTCGACCTGATGCCCGACTTCTTGGACTGGACATCGACGCCAGAAGAGATTCATGCCGTTGCCCAACTGCAGTATCATGCGGGTGTCAGTGTCGATATGAATTATAGCCCAGAGGGCAGCGGTGCGTTCTCGCAGGTCGTATCCGATGCCTTGGAGCGTTATTTCAGATATGATGGCGGCATGATGCAAATCGATTATCGCGATTGGCATATGAATGCCGAATGGGAAGCTATGCTGCGCGACAACCTTGACTTGGGAATGCCTCTTTATTATAGCGCATCGGGTCCTGACGGTGGCCATGCCTTCGTGTGTGATGGTTACGACGACAGCAACATGTTCCATTTCAATTGGGGTTGGCAGGGCTTAGACAACGGCTATTACGCCATCAACGGGTTCTACCTTTCGCACTATTCCTTCCCCGATGGACACGCCGCTGTATTCGGCATCTATCCCAATGATGAGTATTGCTTGAGACCGTTGCCTGTCAGCGATGTTCAGATAGAGCCCGTGGCAGCGGGAACCAACCGTATCACGTTCACGGCACCTTCGTTGACGCTCTGTGATTTCAATCTGGATCAAATTGACTCCATCCTGATTCTTCGTAACAACGAGGTGATTCACAGGGAGCAGAATGTCACAGGCGGCGCCCAGGTCACGTTCAACGATACTGATGCATTGGGCATTTGCCATTATGCCATCATGCCATGGGCCTACGAATATGTGGGCGAGGCAGAGCGTGACACCATTCTCAACGGTCCCACCTGCGAGGTGACATTCCACCTTCATGACTCGGTGGGCGACGGCTGGACTGCCAAGTCTATCGCCATCGTAGATTCAAGGGGCATCGCCATCACTCGACTTGGTCTGGCCGAGGGCGACAACGCCACGGTGACTGTCGAGGTGCCCGCCGAAGATGAGTTGGCGCTGCATTGGGCCTACAGCATCGGAGGCAAGGACAACGAGAGCTATTTTGAGGCCTACAATTGGAAAGGCGACTTGATTTATGCTACTCATGGAAGGCCTTTTGTCGGCGAGTTGTGCCGTTTCTACACGGATTGCTTCGATGCGGTGGGCGAGACTGAAGAAACCGCCATGCTCCTCTATCCTAATCCAGTCAGTACGCAACTGACCATAGAAGGAGTGGATGTTGAGAGCATCGAAATCTACAATGCGTTGGGACAAATGGTGGGACAACTCCATCAGAATGTCGTTGACTTCTCAGGTTTCGATAATGGCATGTATTTCCTTCGCGTGACTTCTACCGATGGGCAGGTCTATTCCGAGAAAGTGATTAAAAAATAAAACAACAAAGCCATGAAAAAGACATTTCTCTTGTTAGCATCCGCCTTGTTGGCTGTTGTGAGTTTGCATGCTGGTCCTGTCGATGTCAATCGGGCACAGGCCTTGGGGGTCAAGTTTATGAACGCAAACACCGAGGTCAAGACGACACAAGCCAGTTTGAGCTATACGGCCTATGCTGAAAATGGTCAGGCGGCTTTCTATGTCTTTGCGGTGCGGCCCAAGGGCTTCGTCATTGTTAGTGCCGACGACCGTGCCATGCCTATCTTGGGCTATTCCACGGAGAGTAACTTCACGGCACAGCTGCCCGACGGTCTGATGACCTTCTTTGAAAACTACAAGGCTGGTTTCAGTCAGATGTTCGCAAACAACGACGAACGTACCGCTGAGGCCATTGCCGATTGGACGAGTTTGGAGAAGACGGGTAGACTCTCTTCCTCTAGGACTGACCGCAGCGTTGGACCGTTGATGACTTCCATTTGGAACCAGACTGACCTATACAACAACATGGCGCCTGAGGATCCCTCTTCGGTCTACAGCGGTCATTGCAAGTCGGGTTGTGTGGCTAACGCCATGAGTCAGATTATGCGTTATTGGGAATGGCCTCGCCACGGACAGGGAGGGCATGGATACAACGCCAATGGTTATTACGGCAACTATGGTTGGCAGGAAGCCAACTTCGAAAATGCCACATATTGTTATGAGTTGATGCCCGACTTTCTTGACTTCGCCAGTCCTCAGTATGAAATAGATGCCACTGCATTGTTAGAGTATCACGCTGGCGTGAGTGTCGACATGGGCTATGGTGCCAATGCCAGCGGAGCCTATTCCGAGGATGTTGGTCCAGCCATGATGGAGTATTTCAGATATAGTCCCGAATTGGAGCATCGTTATAAGTCCAATGGCTCGACTACTCAGTGGAATAGGGATTTACGTGCCAACCTTGATGCTGGCATGCCTCTCTATTATGCTTCACAAGGAGATGCAGGCGGTCACGCCTATGTGCTTGACGGTTATGACGACAATGACATGTTCCATCTTAACTGGGGTTGGGCAGGCTTCGACAATGGCTATTATGCCATCGACGGCTTCTATCTGACCTTCTATTCCTTCCCGTATTACCACAATGCCATCTTCAACCTGCACCCTAATGATGAGTATTATGATGCGCCTATGGCGGTGGATAATCTAAATACTCAGGCAGTGTTTGATCATACAGAGGTGGAAGTGCGCTTCAATCCCGTCTATGAAACTCGCAATGGGGATGCCATTTCGAAGATGGACTCTATAGTCATCCAGCGCGATGGCGTTATTGTGGAGGTCATGACAGATGTGACAGAAGAAGAGGTGGTGTTTTATGATGAACTGGAGAAATATGCTACCTACTACTATGCAGTTTATGCCTTCAACGAGGCAGGCATGAGCAAAGTGACTCGTGATACTGTGGTGGTCGGTCCCAATTGTGACTTGCGTTTTGAGTTGGCCGATAGTGGGAACAATGGATGGGATATGTCGTTCATTGCCGTGTTGGATGAGGACGGCAAGGTTTCGCAGCGCGTGGGTCTTATGGAAGGAGGCTCGGCTTCGCTGATTGTGCCCGTGCCGAAGTATCAGACCGCGACCTTCTTTTGGACATACGACAATACCTGCTATTCGCATGGAAGTTTATCGGAGGTTTCTTACGAGATTTATGATTGGGACGATAATCTAATTGTGGCTTCCAACGGTTATCCTGAAGTGGGTGTTATCACGGATTATGAGATTAATTGTGAGTTCGGCTGTCAACCTGTCTCCAATTTGGAAGGCTCATACCAATGGAACACAAGCGAAGAATTTGGAGCCTTGTTGACATGGGATTGGGATGGCAATGCTGAAGAATTTGATAAATTTGTTATCTTGAGAAACGATGGAACGCAGGTTCTGGTGATAGCCGAAATTGACGATGTCTCGGTGAGGTCATATTATGATGCTTCGGATGAGATGGGCGAACTGCAATATGGTGTGCTTGCATCCTATGAACGCCTTAATGAATACTGCGAATCCGATATCGAATGGGTTTCGGTCCTGTTGACCTCTGTTTCGGAGAATGCCGATCAACCAATGCTTTATCCCAACCCTGCTTCCGACCGCTTCACTATCGAAGGCAGAATCAAGGAAGTCAAGGCATTTGATGCTTTAGGACAAATGGTGTATCAAGGTGCGGACAATACTGTTGAGGTGGCTGCATGGCCACAAGGCGTGTATTTCGTCCGTATCGTGGATGGAAACGATGCCGTTTCAACGGTGAAGTTCGTCAAGAAATAACAACTTCTTTATATGCTTCAAACATTTGCTGTCCAATGTTTTGGGCGGCAAATGTTTTTATGGCATAGTCGCGAATGGCTTGGCGGTCGTATTCCGAACTGTGGTCAAGCAATTGGTTCATGCCTTGCAGCAAAGCTTCCTCGTCACCTTGTGGAATGAGGAGGCCTCTTTCTGGAGAAACGATTTCTGCGATGCCGCCCACAGCGGTGCTTAGCACAGGCACGCCACTGGCAAAGGCTTCCACAATGACGCAGGGCAGGTTCTCAAAGTTGGAGAACAATACGAAGAAGTCGGCCTGCTGATAAGCCTCGGCTACCTCGGCAGAGGTCTTCTTGCCATGGAAGAAGACACAGCCTTCCAGATCATGCTCCTTCACGAAAGCCTTGAACTCCGGGGCCTCGTAGTCGTGGATGACGTGCAGCTCGAAGTCGTCGCGCTGCTGACGCAAACGTTCGATGACACGCAGTATGCCGCTGAAGTTCTTGGCCTCGTCACGTAGGGTGGAGATGTGGAGCATCCGTTTCTTGCTAGAGGCATGTGGCGCTCCAAGCTTGAAAATGTCTGTATTCACGAGATTGTAAATAACCTTGAAGCGGTTGCTCACGCCATGACCTTCCATACAGCGTTGCAAGTCGAGGCTGACGGGCATGATGAGTGCGGCGTTGTTGGCAATCTTGACGATCTTCTTCTTCAATCCACCGATCAACACATCCTTGTTTTGCGGCTGGTAGATGGTCCAATGCTCGGTCATGACGTACTTATAACCATGGAGTTTCTTCCATAACAAGGCCACCTGTCCAAGAGGGTAGGCGACGTGGAGGTGAATCAAGTCGGGCTTGAAGAAACGCTTCTTGATGTATTTCAGGCCGTATTGGTACATCCGCAACATCTTCAGTTTGCGTATGGCGTTGCTTTTGGGTGGACGGATGTAGATCTGCACATGGGTGTGGTGTGCGCCTTTCAGCTCCTTTACCTCGAACGATTGCGTCATGTCCTTACCGTCGCAGACGGAGAGGATGACGGAATGGCAATCCTCGGGCAACGCGTCGATCATACGGACGCAGAAGTTGCCCAAGGTAGGGTCGTCAGGCGTGGGGAACCAACTCAGCAGGTGCAGGACGTTCATGACTTAGCAGTTGTGGGTTTTGATCTCTATTTCAAAGTATTTATGAGGCTTCTCGTAGGGGACAAGCTTGTGGGTGGGCAGGTCCTCGGGCAGGTAGACAGCGCAGAGGGTGTTGGAGACATGGTAGATATGCTTGCGTCTCTCGGCGGGTGCGTCGTCGAGGATGGCCCCCATCACGTCCCAGCGGATGGTTTCGGGGTCAAGACCGTAATCGTGCCACACGATGATGCTGTTTTCGCCTTTCAACAGCTTGAAGGCGGTCTCGGTGTCTTTCTTCACACTCTCGTAGTGGTGGTCGCCGTCGATGAAGACCATATCATATTTACCGAAATGCGACGCAAAGTCAAAGGTTTGGGAGTCGCCATAAAGTTGCTCCACATTGGCCAAATCCTTGCTGAAGAAGCTGTGCAGGTCGGCATAAAGTTGGTTGTCGGTCAACTTGACGATGTCCTCTTTCGGCAGGTTGAAGGTGACGCAATGCTCCACGACCTCGGCCAGATTGGCCACACTCTCGCCGCGCCAGGTGCCGATCTCGAAGTAGTCCTTCACCGAATAGCGTTTCGCCAAAGCCCGTAGCAAGGCGATATCGATGGGCATGGTGGCACCCGAGAGATAGGCGTACGGCTTGGCTATCTCATGGAAGTCGGGGAACAGCTCGTTAATTTCCACCACGGGAAGTCCGTCGGCAAGGCCATATTTCTTGATGACATCCTCCTTGTTGCTGCTTTCGTCTTGCAATACAAGATTAAGCAGGTAAGGATGCTTGATGACACGCCCGACGGCCTTGGTGAGTTTTTGGATTTTATTCATTGTCTGTGTTTTGTTTCGAGAATTGTTGCTTTAGCTCGGCGATGTAATTCTGTACCTCGCTCTTCCTCAGGATGAAGTCACGGCCTTTGAAACGCGACTCCTTGAGGAAGAACACGAACAGGAAGATGGCGTTCACCGTATAGGACACCGCTGAAGTGATGGCGGCTCCTGTGATATCCATTCGAGGTATCAGTGTAAAGCCGAGGGCGCAGGTGGCAACCAGTCCACAGAGCGCCGCGAAGGTGTTCATTTGATAACGCCCGGTGCCCGAATAATAGTGTCCGAGGATGAGGAAAATACAGTAGAACAGGACGCCAGGCGCGAGGATGCGGATGATGCCAGTCATCTCGCCGAATTCAGGTCCGAAGACAAAGGTGTATACCTGTGGCGGTAACAAGGCCAAGACGACGACGGCCAAAGCCGAGACGACGATGCAAATCTTGCTCAGGTCCAAAGTGAGTTTTTGAGCATAGGCGCGATCGTCGGCATTGGCGATGCGGGCATACTGCACCAAGGCGATGCTACTGCTGATGATCCATATGGCCTCGGCAAGCGAGACGGCATTGGAGAACACACCCACGCGACCGACGTTGATGTATTTGTTCAATAGATAATAACTCAACCGCAAGTTGAAGAACTGCACGAAATGACCGGTTTGGTTGAGGAAGCCGTACTTGAAGAGATCCTTTAAAACGGGACCATAATCCTTGTCTTTGTCGTGGGACAGGTTGGCGTATTCCTTTCGCAGCATCCACACGCCCAGTAAGAAAGTGCCTCCGTAGGCGGCGTAAAGGCCGATGATGTAGCCGTAGATGTCGGTTCGTTTCAGGATGATATAATATACCACTAGAGTCAGCGCCAGCAATACGGGCTGAAGCAGGGTGTTGTAGTTGGCTTTTTTGATCTCTTCCTTGCCCACCAAGAAGCGGAAATTGATGTTGCTGAGCGAGGAGATGAAGGAGAGGAGGGCCACATGGGCTATCAAGTCGGGGGCCAGTTTCGGATAGAAGAGCCACAGGCCGAAGCCCATCACTATGGCGATAAGCGCGGCCCATATCGTCGAAGCCACCAAGATTTTCTTGAACGAATGGCGAGGAGCGAGGTAAATGATGCTGGCGCCGCAGATGATGTCGGAGAAGATGAGGATGAACGAGATGGTGGCCAGCAGCAGGGCTTGCGTTCCCTTGCCGCTGTCGCCCAAAGTCTGGGAGATGATGATGGCGATGAGGAAGTTGAGCGCCGCCGCCAGAATCTTCGTTCCAAAGGTATTTAGGATCTTCTTGAACACGGTTTTCTCCGATTATCAACTGCAAAGATAGTAACAATCAATCGTTTTTCCAAATCCGCCCGCTGCTGCTGTCGCTCTCAGCACCAGTCACCGAAGACAGCACATTGGTCTTGCCTTCCATGCGTAAAAGACCCAGAAAAGCAAAAACCAAGGCCTCCTTATAGTCGATAGTCATCTTGTTGGGGATGACGACCTCATGCGAGCTGCGGGCTTGCAGGCGTTCCATCAGGAATTGGTTGCGAGCGCCGCCACCGGTCACGAGAATTTTGCCTTTGGGCAGATGGCTGACGCCCAAGGCGATTTGCAAGGCGATATGCTCCACGAAAGTGGCTAACATGTCTTCGACGGACAAGTCTTTCAGCACATCTTTTTGGTTGGCTTCGAAAAACTCCCTGCCCAAGGACTTTGGAGGCAACTGCCCATAAAAAGGATGCCTGTTCAGTTTCTTCAGCAGGTCCATGTCGACCTCGCCGCTGCGGGCAAGCTCTCCGTTGCGGTCATAGGGGAGACCCCTCATTTGGGCAAGATAATTCAAGGCTTGGTTGGCGATGCAAAGGTCGTAGGCGATGCGCTCGCCGTCCTCGTCATACGAGACGTTGGCGATGCCGCCGATGTTGAGGCAAAACTCATAGTCGCCAAAGAGCAGCTTGTCGCCGATGGGCACCAATGGCGCGCCTTGTCCGCCTTTGCTGACGTCTTCGCTGCGAAAGTCGTTGATGACGGTGAAGCCACAGGCTTTGGCCAGCTCTTGTCCGTCACCGATTTGTAGGGTATAATGCTGCTCGGGCTTATGGAAAATGGTGTGACCGTGCGAGGCTACGAAATCGGGCGTGGTGTTGTGTTTCTTTGCAAAAGTCAAGACTTGCTCGCCGAGGTACTTGCCATAATCCTTGTCCAGTTGCACCAAGTCTTCAGGTTGCTTGTGGAAGGCCTCGGAGAGTTGCTGGGTCCAGTATTCGGGATAGGGCAGGGTCTCGGCGGCCAGGATTTGGAAATTGTAGCGCTCGCCTTCTTCGTCGAACCTGACAAGGGCGATATCCAGACCGTCCAACGAGCTGCCGGACATTAATCCTATGGCTGTCGCTGTTTTCATAACAGAGGTAACACCTTTCCCAGTTGTATGCTGTTAGATCCTTTGACAAGTATCGTCTTTCCACTGACTGGATTGCTTTCAAGATATTGACAAAGGTCGGCCACTTTTTCAAAGGTCTTCCATGCGGCATTCTCGTTGTAGGTGCGGAAGTTCTGCCCAACGAGCAAAGCCTCCTTGAAGCCTAATTCCTTCATCAAGCCGAGGATGTTGCGGTGCTCTTCCTCGGAGGCCGCGCCCAACTCGCGCATGTCGCCTAATATTAATAGGTGCTCTTCTCCGCAGATGGTGTGGAAGTTGATCAAGGCGGCGCGCATGGAGGTCGGGTTGGCGTTGTAGGCGTCCATGATGACGCGGTTTTTCCCCGTCTCGACAACCTGCGAGCGGCTGTTGGTGGGCGTGTAGGCCTCCAAGGCCACCACAATCTTGTCGTCTTCGACTCCGAAATACTGTCCCACGCCGATGGCGGCGGCCACGTTCTCGAAGTTGTAGCCGCCCACGAGATGGGTCTGAACGAGGCGTTTCCTCCAAACGACACTCAGATAAGGATTGCAGGCTCCTGGCGCGACAGGGCAGAAGGCGGCGCAATGTCTTCCATAGCTGATGCGCTCCTGTCCCTCGGACTGTTCCCACAGCAACGGGTTGCCTTGGTTGACGAAGACGGCCTTACCGT
Source organism: Candidatus Limimorpha sp. (assembly GCA_045132275.1). GTDB lineage: Bacteria > Bacteroidota > Bacteroidia > Bacteroidales > F082 > Limimorpha. The sequence goes on along the minus strand of JBGURY010000008.1, from coordinate 40,344 downwards.
GGCTCTTGATGTGTCTGTAAAGTTCCGTCTTGGTCTTGATGACGCCCTCGAAACTGCCGAAGCCTTCCAAATGCGCCTTGCCGATGTTGGTGATGAGGCCGTAGTCGGGGTCGGCGATCTTGCAGAGGAAGTCGATCTCGCCAGGATGGTTGGCGCCCATCTCCACGACGGCAATCTCGGTGTCGGGCTGGATGCTCAAGAGGGTGAGCGGCACACCGATGTGGTTGTTAAGGTTGCCCATCGTGTGGATGATGTTGTATTTCTGTGCCAACACAGCCGAGACCAACTCTTTGGTTGTCGTCTTGCCGTTGGTGCCTGTGATGCTGAGCACCGTGGCCTTGCTTTGCTGTCGGTGGTAGGCGGCCAGATCTTGCAGGGCTTTCAGAGAGTCCTCCACGATGAGGATGCGCTCGTGTTTCGGCAGATCCTCGCGGTCGGCGACGACGAGGCTGGCCACGCCTTGCTCAGCCACTTGCAGGGCGAAGTCGTTGGCGTCGAAGTTCTCGCCTTTGAGGGCGAAGAAGACGGCGTCCTGCTCGACCTTGCGGCTGTCGGTGGTGACTTTATATGCCTTGATGTAATGCTGATAGATGTTTTCTATATTATGCATGGTGCTTGCTTTTAATGAAAGAAGCCGCCTGACGAGTCAAACGGCTTCAATACTATCATGAAAAAGAATCTATTACTTACTTGGCGAAGGAACTGCCCACCTTGTTCATGGCGCAACGGAAGCCGATGGTCGAAGCGGACTGGTTCTGGTTGAGGTAACGACGCGTGCCCGGGCTCAGGTAGTAAGGACCGTCGGCCCAAGAGCCGCCTTTGTACACTCTCGACTCGTCGCTGATGAGGGTCGTGCCTGGGTTGTCGTTGGTAGCGTATTCATACATCTCCTTGGTGAAGATGCTCTGGTCGTCTTGCGCGTCGCTCCAGCGGTTGCGGATGGCAGACATGTAGTCACCATCGTCGTAGTTGGAGTTGAAGGCGGTGCGGTAGTTCTGGCGTTTAGCGGCTTCTTCTTGAGGGATGAGCTCTCTGCGGATACGACCGAGGGAGTCTTTCTGCAGCAGGAAGCCTTCGTCGTCGACAGCCTTGCGGGTAAACACGTTACCACGGAAGGGGCTGTAGTCGGCCACATCTTCGAAGGTAAGGGGACGATAAACGTCTTGGCACCATTCGGCGACATTGCCGGCCATGTTATACAGACCGTAGTCATTGGGCCAGTAGGAGCCGACAGGAGCAGGCAGAGCGGCACCATCGTTCAGGTGTCCGGCAACGCCCATGTAGTCACCAGGGCCTCTCTTGAAGTTAGCCATAAAGCTACCATAATATCTCTTGTTGTCGGTACGCAGACCGTCGCCGCTCCAAGGATACACCTTGCGCTCGCTGACGATCTCGTTGCTGGTGTTGCCCACCAGGCCGACAGCGGCATATTCCCATTCAGCTTCCGTGGGGAGACGGTAGGAGGGGAGAAGGATACCATCGTCCATTCTGACGTTACGCATGCCGTCGCCGCCCTTCGAGAGGTCCTTCTTGCCGTTCTTCACCTTGCCCGTATATTGTCCGGCCAGGTAAGCGTCGGTGTTGAAGTTCTCTTCATCCTGCTGGGTCGGGTCCCAATCAAGGACACCAGCCTCAACGAGCATCAACTCGTTGACGCGGTCGGTACGCCAGGCGCAGTAGTCGTTGGCTTGCACCCAAGTCACGCCCACCACGGGATAGTCGTTATAGGAGGGATGGCGGAAATAGACCTCCACCATGGGCTCGTTGTACGACAAACGGTCGCGCCACACCAACGTGTCGGGAGCGGCGTTACGCACCACCTGGGGATAGTTCTGTCCATAAACGCGATTCAGCCAATAGATGTACTCACGATAGTCCACATTGCTGACCTCGGTGCGGTCCATCAGGAACGAAGGGATCGTGACCTTGCGGGGCGAGTTGTCCCAAGAATAGGTCAGGTTGTCGGTCGTCGCACCCATGACGAAGGTGCCGCCTTCAATGGCGATGAGACCGGGGCCAATCTCTTGGTCGTTGACTTCGGTGACTTCGAAACCTCCATTGTTGGCGTCATTGTAGGCCCAACCAGTGGTACGTGAGGACTTCTTCGAGCAGGAAACAGTGAGCAATCCTGCCAAAACGATAATGGCTAATGTTTTGAATCCTTGTTTTCTATACATTGTCGTTCAAATTTGTTTTCTATCAAACTCCATCGAAATGCTTTTATTGTGCACTTCGAGATATTTTTTCAAAAAAATCAGGCAAATGTACGGCCTTTTTTTGAATTGAACACCATTTTCCGGAAAAAAACTTTTTTGTTTCGAAAAATGACCGAGTTGCAATAAAAAAGTAGTATTTTCGTTCGTTTAAACGTAGACCTAAATACCATTATTTGGGTTTGATGTAAAATATTGATTGTTAAGTAATTGAGATAAGAATATGCATAATATAAAAGACGCTTTTGCATCGTTTTTCATGCTCGTCATGCTGGTTTTCGCGCCTTTTCTCCTTATGGGACAAATGGTCAACAGTTATCCCGTCGAGTTGAAATGGCAAGGAGTGGCCACGGAGCGCTTCGCTGACGACTCCTTGGTTTATCTCGGCTTGGAAGAGGGAGTTTACGAAGGCCTGATGCCGATGTTCGTGCAGTCGTATGGTATCTTTGACGACGAGGTGAAGGTGGAAGCGCGTCTGGAACATGTGAAGGTGTCGCCGCTCACAGATGAGGAATGGCAGGTGGCCCGTGGTTATGATTTTAACAATGACTTCGTAGTCGAGGCCATCCCCCTCCGTTCTCGTGACGAAGCTTTGCTCTCCGTCCGAGTCAATCCCTTCAGACAACGTGGCGGCAATGCTGAAAAACTGGTCTCGGCCACCCTTACGGTGACACTCATACCCGACCATTCTACCCACCGTTCCCAAACGGTTTATGCGACGCACTCGGCAATGGCTTTCGGCAATTGGTACAAAATCGGGCTGTCCGAGACTGGAGTCTATAAACTGACTTACAATGACTTATCTGAGCTTGGTATTGATGTGGCACACGTTGATCCGCACCAGATTCGTGTCTATCATAACGGCGGCGGTGTGTTGCCTGAGATGAACTCTGTGGCACGTCATGACGACTTGGTGGAGGTGCCTATTTACGTGGCGGGCGAGAACGACGGTAGCTTCGACAACAGCGACTATATTTTGTTCTATGGAGGCGGGCCTGTCAACTGGTCAATCGACACCTCCAGGATGGCATATGTCCATCATCAGAACCCTTACGATGACTATGCTTACGCTTTCGTGGTGACGGGTCTGGGTCAAGGAAAACGCATCAGCGAAGGCACCGCTCCTTCGGGGACGGCACAAACTGTTGTGAGCCAATTTCTTGATTTTCAAGTGCATGAATTGGACGAATACAACTTGCACAGCGTGGGTCGCACCTATTATGGTGACAAGATGGACCTCACCTCAACCAAGAGTTTCGATTTCGGCTTCCCCAATGTCGTCACAGACAAGCAGTGTAGTGTGAAGACGGCTTTGGCGGGTCGCAATTTCAAGCCGGCTACTTTCGAGGTCCTTGTCAACGACATGAAGAAGGCCACCTATTCCATTACCACCACCACTTCTTCCTCCGAGAAGCCTTGGGGCTACAATGTGGGCGGGTGGGTCAGTGCCTTGCCTTCGCGCGACACGGTGCGCGTCACACTGCGACACAATGCGATGGGGTACAGCAATACCACTTCGGTGGGCTATGTCGACTATATCGCTGTCAACGCATGGCGCAATTTGAAGATGACGGGCAACCAGATGGTCTTCCGCAACCCCGAGGCCGCTCTAATTAATAAGGTATACGAATACCAGCTCTCGAATGCGTCGCAACAGGTGCAGGTGTGGAACGTCACAGACCCGACGGCTCCCGTCAAGATGAAAGGCACACAAAATGGCTCGACCTTCAGTTACAAGGTCTATGGCAACATCAACAACGCCTTCATCGCCTTCAACGGCAACGGATTCTGCTCTGCCAAGGCCTTCGGCAAGGTCGAGAATCAAGACCTCCATGGCGCGCGTGATGTGGACTACGTCATCCTGACTTACGATGGCTTTGCCTCGCAAGCCGAACGTGTGAAAGCCATCCATAACCGTATCGACCCCGAGTTGAGCATCATGGTCACCACCCCTGAAAAAGTCTATAATGAGTTCTCGTGTGGCGCCAAAGACGTCACAGCCATTCGCGACTTCTGCCGGATGCTCTATCTTGAAAGCGGTCTCGGACACAGGATCAAATATTTGTTGCTCTTGGGCGACTGCTCCTATGACTATAAAAACCGCACCGGTGTGGTTGATTTTGTGCCTTCCTACGAGACGGTGAAATCATTGTCGATGGACTCCGCCTTCGTTACCGACGATTATTATGGTTTCATGGACGTCACCGAAGGCCATATCGGGAATTCGCTGGCTGACATCGGCATCGGGCGTTTCCCCGTGCAGACGTTGGAACAGGCCTCCCAGATGGTCGACAAGATTGAACGCTACATCGTAAAAGACGAGACTACTATGCAGCCGTGGCGCAACACGGTGACGTTCTTCACCGATGACGAAGGCGGTTTTTTGAGCAACGCCGAGGAGCTGGCGGCCAATCTGAAGGATGTGGGTGCCGAAGGCGTGGTGGTCGACAAGATCTATCTTGACGCCTATACCCAAATCAGCGCACCGGGCGGCGAGGTGGCTCCCGAGGTGAACGCCGCCATCAACAGCCGCATGGAAAAAGGCACGCTGGTGCTCCATTACGTCGGTCACGGCGGCGAGGTGCAGCTTTCAGAAGAGAAGATCCTGCAAAGGAAAGACGTCGACTCGTGGCGTAACGCCCCGATGTATCCGTTGATGATCACGGGCACCTGTGAGTTCAGCCGTTTCGACGACCATATGCGCACCTCGTTGGGCGAATACGCCTTCCTCAACCAATATGGTGGCATGATCGCTATGTTTACCACTTCGAGAGTGACCTATGGGTACCATAACCAAAGCTTCGCTAAGGGAGTTTACAACAACCTGTTCCGCATCTATGGCGGGGAGCATTATCGCCTGGGCGATGTGTACCGTATGGCGAAGAGGTCGGGCACCGAGGTGGAGAAACGCTATGTCTTCTTTGGCGACCCGGCCCTGCGTTTGGCCTATCCTAAATGGACGGTGGAGACGCTGAGCATCAATGGGCAATATCCCGGCTATGACTTGGACTCCATCCAAATCAACGACACGAATTGGCAGACCTATCCGATTTATCATGATACCATCAGTGCGTTGCAGCCCGTCGAGATTGAGGGTGTGGTGAAGGACTTGAACGGCCAGGTGGCCACGGGTTTCAATGGCGTGGTGAGTGTGGTTGTCTACGACAAGGAGGCTGAGCTAGCCACCTATGGGACGACGGGCACCGTATACTCGTTCAATCTTCGCAACAGCGTGATCTTCAACGGTAAGACTGAGGCAAAGAACGGCCATTTCAAGATTGACTTCATCGTGCCTCGCGATATAGCCTACCGTTATGGCCAAGGCTTGATTAACTATTACGCCACCGACTATGACGTGGAAGCCAACGGCAACTGCGACAGCTTCATCATAGGAGGCTTCTACGACGAGGCCAACGAAGACAACAATCCGCCCGAGATACGCCTCTTTATCGACGACACCCTCTTCGTGAGCGGAGGCCTGACGGGACAGAATCCCACCTTGCTGGCTTTCGTAGAAGACGAGAGCGGTATCAACACGACAGGCGCCGGCATAGGCCACGACATCACGGCGACCTTGAGCGGCACCGCCAAGAACAGCTACTGCCTCAACGACTATTTTGTCAGCGAGATCGGGCAGCCGGGCAAGGGCACCATCACCTACAAGATGCAGGACCTCGCCGATGGCGACTACACTTTGACCCTCAAGGTGTGGGACATCTACAATAACTCAAGCACGGCCACCATCGACTTCACTGTGGTGAACAACAGCGGCATGGTGATAGAGAACGCCTACAACGCTCCCAACCCCGTGACCGACGAGACCCATTTTGTATTTGACCACAACCAGCTGGGAAACAACATGGACGTCGACATCTACATCTACGACATCATGGGTCGCTGGGTGACTACGCTGTCGCAGCAGGTGACGGGCACCTCCACCCGCATCGCTCCCATCCGTTGGAACGGTAGAGGCTCGCGAGGCGAGAACCTGCGCAACGGCGTCTATATCTACCGCATCGTGGCCACCAATGACTATGGTGAGACGGCCACCTTGGTGTCGAAATTAGTATTAAGTAAATGATTGTCAATATGAAAAATAAAGTCTCTAGAATCGTTTTCCTTTGCGTCGTTGCTTTCTTGGGCCTACAAGCTTACGCCCAAAACAACACCTACCATTCGGTGCTGAGCGAGCATACGTGGCATCGATTGTCCATCACGCAAGAGGGAGTCTATAGATTGGACTATACCACGCTGCAAGGCATGGGGATTGATATGGGAACATTGAATCCTGATCAAATACGTCTGTTTGGAAATCCCTCGGGTGCGTTGCCTGAGAAGAATGCGGACGCGCGTCCCGACGACCTCACCGAGATGGCGATTCATGTCACTGGCGCGGATGACGGTAGCTTCGACAGCGAGGATGTAGTACTGTTCTATGGCCAGGAGCCTACGCGTTGGCGGATGATGGACTCGGACAATGAGACCTATTCGCGCGAGCGTAACCTCTTCTCTGACACTACTTATTATTACCTCTGTGTTGACAGCGGCGTGGAAGGTCTGAGGGTAGGAGAGAGACCCACACTGCCCGTGGAGGACGCCACCACACTCATCTCCGAGTTTCCCGATTTCCAATGGCATGAAGAGGAACTGTTGTCGCCGTATTTCCAAGGTCAAAATTGGTATGGCGAGCAACTGACGTCGCCCGAGGAGACATTCACTTTGTCTTTCGTTTTTCCCAATTTGGTGAAGACCAAGCCTTTGTTAATCAAGAGCCAGGTGTTGGGTCGAGTGAAGGATGGATCTATGCATTACGACTTGTGGGCTAACGACAACCATGTTGCCAACAATATTTCCATCTCTAAATATTCGGAACACTATTATGGCAGGCTCTCGACCCTCTCGAAGCAGGCGGTGAGCGAAAGCGATACCGTGACGATGCGGCTGAGTTTTACGGCGGGATCGACGGCGTCGCTGTATATCGATTATATCGAGATCTATGGTTGGCGACTGCTGAAAAGAGAAGGCAGATTCTTCCCCTTCCGCTTGATGCCGTCGCAGTTTGGCAGCGGCAAGAGCGCCGTGTGGGTGCAAAACACCAACGCCGGCTATTGGCTGTGGGAGGTGACCGACCCCATGCGGCCGCAGTTGCAAGAAGGCATGCTTAGCGGTGGCAACTTGGTCTTCGCCACCGACGAGAGGACGGAGAAGCGCTATGTCTTATTCGACCCCGACTATGCCTTGGCGGTGGACTATTGGACTGAGCTGAACAACCAAAACGTGCATGCCATCAGTGATGTTGATATGCTTATCTTAACGCCGTTGTTGTTCAAGGCTCAGGCCCAGTCGTTGGCTGACTATCACGCCGAGCTCGACGGCTTGAGCAGTGCGGTGGTCGATGTCGACGAGATTTATAACGAGTTTGGCACGGGCCATCCCGACCCTACCGCCATCCGCGATTTCGTGCGTATGGTGTATCTTCGCAGCGGAGGACGTCTCCGTTATCTGACCTTGTTCGGAAGGGCCTCGGCCGACTTCCGCGACATCATGGGCTACGGCCAGAACTTCGTGCCCACCTATGAGAGCGACGACAGCTCGTACTATGAACTGGACTATTGCACTGATGACTATTACGGCTTGATGGATACAACGGAGGGCGCCGACTGCGAAGGCAAAGTCGACATCGGCATCGGCCGTATCTCCGTATCGACGGTGGAAGAGGCCGAGACGGCTTTGCGCAAGATACAGCATTACAACGACCTGGCCGCCGTGCACGGACTTTGGAAGGCCGACATGATCTTGTTCGCCGATGATGAACAGACCGACTATGTCAACAACAGCGAGATTTACTGTAACATGCTCGATACCATCCTGCCGGCCATGACGCCCAGGAAACTCTACACGGGTGCCTATCCTACGGTCAACACGTCGAGTGGTACTGAGATTCCTGGCGCCAACGCCGACCTGATGCGGCTGTTTGACAAAGGCGCTCTCATGATGCTTTTCACGGGCCATGGCGGTGTGAGGGGTCTGACAGGAGAGAAGGTCTTCGCCAATTCCGATATCAACCGTCTCAGTAACTATGACAAGATGCCGTTCGTGTATACCGCCACCTGCGAGTTCACCAAATACGACAATCCCTTGGTGGTGTCGGCTGGCGAGCAGATGTTCTTGAACCCCAACGGCGGTTCGGTGGCCATGTTCACCACCTGCCGTCCCACCTATGGCCCACAAAACCACAGGCAGACACAGGCCTTCCTCAAGGTGTGCTTCGACCGCGACGACGAGGGCCTTCCGCTGCGTTTTGGCGACATCGTCAGGTTGTCGAAAAGCGACCCGCTCAATTACAACAGCAGCAACCCGAAGAAGAACATCAACATACGCTTCCTCTTCTTGGGCGACCCGGCATTGCGTATGCCTGTGGCCAATGAAGACATAGCGGTGCAAAAAGTCAACGGCACGTCGGTTTCAGGTGGCGACGCCATTGAGCTTCACGGTATGAGCATGGTGACGATGGAAGGCGTGGTGAAGAATGGGGGAGGACAGATCGACGCACGATTCAATGGCAAGCTCTGGGTGAGGATGTTCGACAAGGCTACGAAAGTAAGGGTCAATCGTTATGGCACGTCGCATAGGAATGTGCGTGACTTCAAGGACGTGCTCTATCAAGGCTGTGTCAGTGTGAACAACGGACGTTTTACGGTGTCGTTCCAAGTGCCGCAAGACATCATGGCCGAGGTCGGCGAGCCTCGTTTCACCTTCTATGCCTACGACTCCATCCGCGATATCGACGCCATGGGCAAGTTCAGCGACCTGACTTTAGGCGGCACCGATCCCGCCATGGTGGCCGACGACGAAGGGCCTAAGATCGACTTCTATTGGAATACGCCTGACTTCGTCAACGGGCAGTCGGTGGAGCGCCAAGGCGTGCTCTATGCCGACCTCTACGACGCTCAAGGTATCTACCATTATGACTTCAGCCTGGGCCGCGACATTGTGTTATGCAGCAACTTGACGGGATATGACCACCTTGTCTTGAACGACCTCTACGAGCCTGCGCTCAACGACTTCAGGCGCGGCAGACTGACCATCCCTGTCAGCGATTTGGATCCTGGCACCTACCAGTTCCAACTCAAGGTGTGGGACACCCAGAACAACTCGTCTGAGGCCTTGCTGTGGTTCGTTGTCGACGACGACCTCTTCCTCTCACAGGTGCGTAACTTCCCCAACCCCTTCAACGAAGAGACACGCATCTCGATGACGCATGTGGGCGAGGACGGCAACTTTGACGTCGAAATCGAGATTTACGACATCATGGGTCGACCGGTGCAGCACCTCTCAAAACGTGTTACCTCCACCAATGGCGTCATCGAGCCTATCCGTTGGAATGGCTGCGGCTATTCTGGAACGCCTTTGCGCTCAGGTGTTTATCTCTATCGTCTGACGCTGACGGATGAGACAGGGTTCTTCCGTACCGTCAGCCAACGCATGGTCATCAGCCGATGAACCAAAAATATTTTACAGTTGTGTACAATAACCCAAATGAATATTCGTTATTTTTGCAATTTCAAATACCAGATCTGAAAATGAAAGTAAAGAAACTCTTTTTAGCCGCCCTGTTGATGGTTGCGGCAGTCTCTTACGGACAGAACAACAACTACATCGGACAAGATTACAGCGTGTCGCCTAATGTGATCACCACCGCTGTGCCTTTTGTTTCCATCTCCCCCGATGCCCGTGGCGGTGCCTTGGGCGACTGTGGCGTGGCCTCGGATCCCGATGTATATTCGATGCACTACAACCCCGCCAAGTATGTGTATCTCGAAGACAAATTCAGCGCCGGCTTGGGCTACAGCCCTTGGCTGCGCAACCTGGTGAGCGACATGAACCTGGCCTATCTGGCTATGGCATATAAGATCAATGACCGCTCGGCCGTGGCAGGCACCTTGCGTTATTTCAGCTGCGGCGACATCAACTTCAGGGACCCGAACAACTACGACTTGGGTACTTTTAGCCCCAACGAGTGGGCTATCGACGCTACCTATTCGCGTATGTTGGGTGACTACCTCTCTGGTGCCGTGGCGGGCCGTTTCATCTATTCCAACCTGACTCAGAACGCTACCGACTATGGTCGCCCGGGTATCTCCGTCGCTGCCGACGTGTCAGTTTACTACAAGAAGCCTGTGGAATGGTTCAACAACATAGACGCTGACTTCGCTTGGGGCGCCGCTATCACTAACATTGGTAGCAAGATCAGTTACAACGGACAGTCCGACCGCCGTGACTTTATCCCGACCAACTTGCGCTTGGGCACCAGCCTCAAACTTGAGCTTGACGAATATAACACCTTGGCCTTTATGGTCGATCTCAACAAACTGATGGTGCCTACGCCTCCCGTCATCGCCAGAGACTCCATCTCGGGTCAGCCTATCCTGAACGACGACGGCACCTACAAGATCCTCTATGGTATGGACAATAATGTCTCCACCGTGGCGGGTATGATCCAGTCGTTCTATGACGCTCCCGGCCATGGCTACGACTACTACACCGGCGAGTTGGTCGACTACGGCAGCTTCTACGAGGAACTGTGCGAGATCAACATCGGCGTTGGCGTGGAGTATTGGTACAACAATACTTTTGCTGTGCGCGCCGGCTATTTCAATGAGACCGCACTGAAGGGCAACCGTAAGTATGTCACCCTCGGTGCCGCTTTGAAGTACAACGTGTTTGGTCTCGACGTGTCGTACCTGGTTCCGGTTAATACCGTGGCAGGCAGCAACCCGCTGGAGAACACGTTGCGTTTCAACCTCACCTACAACATGGGTGGTAACAAGAAAGACTAACGAATAGATCATAAAAACAAAAAAAAGAGGCTCTCGAGCCTCTTTTTTTTATGTCTTGCAGTGGAGCCGTTGTGCGCCCTGCGATGTTTAGAATATCAACGCTAGTAATACGAATAACCAGTGTGCCGCGATGCCAGCGCAGAGGCCTCCGATGGTGTGCGCGCCGATGGCCTTGCCGATGAGTTTGCGGTAGCCAAGGCTGTCGAGCATGGCGGCGTGGGTGCTGAGGAAGCCGCTCCAGCACATGCCGATGGCGGTGAACACGGCGATGGCGTTGTTGTCGACGATGCCTTGGGTAATGAAGCGCGGCACCAGACCGATGGCGGCGCCTACAGCGCCGAGGGCTGTCATGGGGAAGGAAATCAAGGCACCGTCCTTGAAGCCGAAGAGCCACTCAAAGATGAAGTTGATCTTGTTGGCCGCCCAGCTAATGACAGGCACACCCTCGTAGGCCACACCGAGGTATTCGCCGTTCTCGCCCGCTGCGCCGAAGGTGAGCATCATCACGATGGTGGAGATGCAGAGCACGCCCGGGATGATGGCGAAACCGATGCTGACACCGTCCTTGCCACCGTCGAGCAACGAATTGAGGAAACGCATGAACACACCGCCTTCGCTTTTGAAAGTGATTTGCTGCTCGTCGCCACCAAACTCAGCGTCGACGGGAGCGTCCAGCTCGGGATAAGACTTAAGGGTAGAGCGTTGCATCAGTCGTGTGGAGACGATGCTGCCGATGACGGCGCCGGCCACGCCCACCAAGGCGCCTTTGCCGAAGCCCAAACCCGTCATGAAAGCCACCACCACAAGGCCCATGCCGAAGGCTGTGCCGAAGTTGGTCAGCGAGACGAGTTGGTATTTCTTGAAATAGCGGTTGAAGTTCTTGTCGTGCGCCAAGGTGATGATGGCTGGGTTGTCGCTGAGGAAAGTCATCACGGCACCCAAGGCGGCTACACCAGGCAGGTTGTAGAGCGGCTTCATCAAGGGACGGAGCAGGTTCTCCAACAGACGAACCACGCCAAATTCGGTGAGCAGCTTGCTGATGGCGCCCATGAGCACGCAGATGGCCATGATGTAGAACACGGTTTCGAGTAGCAGGTGATAGGCCGTCTGCATGAAAGTGTTCAGCATCTTGGGTAGGGTCATCTTATAGGCCAAAAGTCCGAAGAAGGCGAAGAAGATGATGAGGAAGAAAATGGCTTCCACACTTCTTTTCGTCGTGAACTTCATGGGCGACTTGCGCTCGAACTTCTTGAAGAACTTCTCCACCTTCTCATGATAGAAGGTGGTGGTTCGTTTGATGGTGTTGTATTTTGTCTTTGCCATGCTGGGTTATTTTTTTAGGTGAAGCAGGTCTACCTTCCAGGTGAGGCCGAGGTTGGCTTGGAACTTGCTGACGCCGTCCACGCTGGTGTGCGAGCCGCAAAGGTGGAGGCGGATGCTACGATCGCCCAAGGGATAGTATTCGAAACCGAGGCTTTCGAAGTCCACCTTCTTGCCTGGTGTGACATACTGGTCGTAGGCTTCGGTGTTGGGCAGCTGGGCTCGGTTGAAGTCGTAACCGGCCTTGGCAAACACGATCCACTTCTTGCCGATGTCGACGCCGACGCCATAGATGGCGGTGATGTCTTGTCCGAAGAACTGCTCCTGTTCGAAAGAGGCGCGGTTGATGACGTCGAGGTACATCTCCACACCCCTAAATTGCAACTTGTTGCCCAAGGCGATGTAGTTGATGTATTTGCCGGGTTGGTATTCGATCATGTTGACGGAATAGGCCGTTTTGAAGATGCCGAAGTTGCCGTACCACATCAGATTGTAGGCGTAGATGCTCTGCATGGCCTGGTTGATGAAGGGCGAGTTGCACATCTGTACGAGGAAATGGTTCTTGCCCGAGTTGTCCTTGTAATTCAAGGAAGCGCCTACCTCATAGCAGCATACGGTGTTCCAAAACTCGGTGCCATAATAGATGTCGATGGGGTTGGAATCGTATTCCCAACCGCCAATGGCGACCACCTGCTTACCGGCCGATAGGAAGAGGTTGTCGGTGAAGTTCCAGTTGAGATAGGCCCAGTCGGTGCCTTGGAAGAAGGTGTTGGCAAAGCCGATGTTGGGTGCGTTGATGCGTTGGCGCAGGTGATACGAGAACTTGCTGCCGAGAGTGCCGTCCAAGGCCACCACGAGGTATTTGCCCGCAAAGCCATGGTCGGTGCTCGGAGCAACGGTGTCGTATCCGGGATGGTAATCGAGGGTGAAGTCGGCACGGGTGTTCAGGTGCAGGTTGTCCAAGGTGACAAAAGGCTTGCCGTCTTGCGAGAAAGCCTGCGTAAAACAAAAGAGACTAAGAATAAAGAGGAGTAATGCTTTTCTCATAGGCAATTAAATTTGCCGCAAAGGTACGAAATAAAAAAACGGGGCGGAAGAATCCGTCCCGTTTTTTTAATGGGTCTTTTGCTTTAGCCGACCTCGATGGTTTGGATGGCTTGTTTCTTCTCTTCGTTGGTCACCTTCGGGATGACGATGTCGAGGATGCCGTTTTCGACCTTGGCGCTGATCTGCTCCTTGTGGATGTCGTCGGGCAGCATCACCGTCTGGCGGAAGTGCTCCACCGAGAACTCGTGACGCAGGTAGCGCATCTCTTCTTTCTTCTCGTTCTTCGTCTCCTTGACCATCTCGACAACGAGGTTGCCTTCGGCGTCGATGCTCAACTTGACGTCTTCCTTGGTGAGGCCAGGGATGCAGAGTTCGAGTTTGTAGTTGTCCTTCGTCTCCATGATGTTCATGCGGGGCGTTGAGTAAGTCGTGTCGTTCCAATTCATCAGTTCATTGAACAGGGTAGGCATGAAGTCTTGGTTTCTTCTAGTTACTAACATGGTTTTGATCTCCTATTTTTTAGTTGTTTGTTTATTGATTGTTCGTTTTTTTGAGGTCCCTGAGCCTGTCGAAGGGCCGACCTTGGGACTTTTTGCCCGTCCTTTCGTTCGGACGACTCCATCTAGTCAAATTCTTTGCCAAGGCCTAAAATGGATCAAAATCCGTATTTTTACTGACAAAATTTCCGATTTTAGGTAGTTTTGTGTAAATATTTATGACAAAATTTCCGAAATGACTGTTATTTGTTGTCTTTTTTTGGTGAAAAAACCAATTATATGGTTTGCATTTAATGTTATTGTTTATCTTTGCGAAAGATTTGGTTCGCCGAGTCGACATCATTATTGAAGCGTTATGCTCGTTAAGATTGGAAATGTAGGAGTTTTCAAAAAAGCAACGAACTTGCATAGCGGCTTTTGCGCATTATGCGTGGGCTGCTGTTCCACAAGTTGCTTTAGGTATCCTACAACCTCCAGTCTTCGTGGCCTTCAGTTCCACGCTTCTTTTGTGTATGGAAGTAGCATGAAATAGTAATTATCAACAATCCTCAAATACAGTTTATTATGAAAACACGAAGAATTCTTATTGTAGCCCTGCTTCTTTTAGGGGCTTTGCCTGTTTCTGTTGCACAGACTTACTCCCCAAATGTCATCACGACGACTGTGCCTTTTTTGACAAATGCTTTTGATGCCCGTGGGACAGCCTTGGGTTTTGGTGGTGTGGCTACTAGCCCTGATGCTTTCAGTATGTTCTACAATCCAGCCAAGTATGCTTTCATGAAAAACGACCATACCATGATTGCTTCTGGATTTAATGCAATTAACTTTGTGGTTCCTGACCAATACGCATTGTTTGATGCTTTTGCGCAGAAGATTGGTCGCTCGGCTATTGCTGCAACGGCACGATATCAGCAGAGTAACGATGTGACGCTTATTGATGCATTCGGCCAAATCATGGGATATTACAATCCGCAGGAGTTTGCCATGGACTTGGCCTATTCCCGTCGTTTTGGCGATTACTTATCGGCTGGTTTGGCTGGTCGTTTTATCTATTCTGGTTTGACGGTCGAATCACTGGGATACAGTGCCAAGTCATATTCAGTCGCATGTGATGTCTCAGCCTACTACCAACGTCCGTTAGGCAGTCTGGTTGACTTGTCTGCAGGTGCCGCCATTACCAATATCGGTACAAAAATGACTTATGTAACCTCGGAAGATCAAAAAGGGTTTATTCCGACGACCCTGAGACTTGGAACGGCCTTCAAATTTAATTTCCATCCCAAGAATACGCTTACCCTCAATGTTGAGTTCAATAAGTTGCTGGTTCCCACGCCACCCATCATCGAATTGAATGGGAATGGTTATCCTTGCTATAATGAAGATGGTACCTATAAGATTAAGTATGGATACGATAATAATGTGTCGGTGCTTCGCGGCATGTTCCAATCTTTCTATGATGCTCCTGGATATGCTCTTAATAAAATGGGAGAATATGAACGCGTCGGTTCATTTTACGAAGAAATGTGTGAAATCAACACGGGCATAGGATTGGAGTATAATTTGGCAGACCACTTCTTTGTCAGGACGGGGTATTACCATGTGCCTAGTCTGAAAGGTGGTGTGAATTGCTTGACCGAAGGTGTAGGTATGTATTTCGGAATATTTGGTATGGATCTCTCGTATTCGTGGTACATCTTCAATAGGACAGGTGTTGTAACGAATAGTCAATTCGCAGCTACTAGCCGCCTTCGTTGGGACATGTATTTCGCATTCTAGGCAGTCGATTGTTTTTCCTTGTTGTTTCGGCTCGTTGTCTGGCTTAATTATGTACTTTTGCAGCCCGATAACGAGCCGAAATCATGGAAGAAAAACTCTTCAATAAGAATTACCTCTGCCTTTGCGCGGCTAATTTCTTGTTTTTCTTTTCGTTCTACCTGCTGCTGCCCGTGCTGCCCTTCTTCATTATGGAGAAATACCAGGCGGGCAACGCCGTCATCGGCACGGTGATCTCGTGTTACACGGTGGCCACTTTGGTGGTGCGTCCCTTCTCGGGCTACATGATGGATACGTTTAAGCGCAAGCCCTTGTATTTGTTGGCGCTTTCTATATTTACCGCCGTGTTTGTCGGTTACCTGTTTGCCGCCACCATCACCATATTGATTATCATCCGCATCGTGCATGGTCTGGCCTTCGGTCTCACTTCGGTGGGTGGCAACACCTTGGTCATCGACGTGGTGCCGTCGGAGCATAGGGGAGAGGGCATAGGCTATTTCGGCGTGGCCAACAACATTGCCATGGCGGTCGGTCCGATGACGGGTCTGTTCGTCTACGAGCATTTCAGCTTCAACGCCATCTTCATGGGCTGCATGGCATGTAGTCTGTTGGCCGCCCTGTTTGCTTCAAGGATAAAGACGCGGGTGCGTCCGCCCGTCAAGCGTCCGCCTATCTCGCTCGACCGTTTCATCTTGATCAAGGGCCTGCTGGCAGGAGTTTCATTTACCTTGTTGGCTTTCGCCTATGGGCAGATCTCCAACTACATCGCCCTCTATGCCAAAGAGATGGGTTTGACCATCAGTAGCGGCCTGTTCTTCACCGTCTATGCCGTCGGCCTCATCGCCTCGCGGTTGTTTGCTGGAAAGATGATCGATAAGGGCAAGGTTACGCAGATCATCGCCTTGGGTTTGGGCATCACGGTGCTGGCATTGTTGGGATTGGGTCTTTGCCATTATTGCAATGCCTTGGGACCAAGTTACACGGCTGTCGCCTTCTTGGTCATTGCCTTGTGTTGCGGTTTGGGTTTCGGCGCCTCCTTCCCGTCGTTCAATACCTTGTTCATCAACCTTGGTACTCACGCCCAGCGTGGCACGGCCACGTCTACCTACCTCACCACTTGGGATCTAGGCCTCGGCATCGGTATCTTTTCGGGCGGCATGCTGGCGGAGCATTTCTCCTTCTCGACGGCTTACCTCGTCGCCTCGGCCTCGGTGTTGGTGTCGCTCGTTTTCTTCGTCATCGTGGTGGCGCCGCATTATCAGCGGAATAAATTGTGCTGATGTTCTTGTTTTTTCTATCTTTGCCTTTATAAAACCTCTTTCCTATGAAAAAACTCCTTCTTTTTGCCCTCCTTGTGGCATCCTTACAGCTTTCCGCTCAGCCTATGTTGGTTGGCTCCTACAACATCCGTTATAAAAATGCCAACGACAGCATCAACGGTGAGGTATGGACCAAACGCTGTCAGGTCATTTGCGACCAGATTAACTTCATGTCGCCCGATATTTTCGGAACCCAAGAGGTGCTTTGGCCTCAGCTAGAAGACATGCTGGAAGCCCTTGACGGCTACGGTTATATCGGTGTCGGGCGCGACGATGGCCAGCATGGCGGTGAACACGAAGCTATCTTTTACAAGAAGAGGAAACTAAGACTTATTGACAACGGCGATTTCTGGCTAAGCGAGACGCCCGATAAGCCTGGCTTGGGATGGGACGCGGTCTGCGTCCGCATCTGCACCTGGGGCAAGTTCGCCGTGAAAACCGAGAAAGAGCAGCGCAACGGCATGTTCAAGCGTAAGAAATCTGACCCGCAAAAGGAGTTTTATTATTTCAACCTTCATATGGACCATGTGGGTGTTGTGGCAAGGCGAGAGGCGGCCAAACTGGTGGTGCAGCGGATTCGTGAGATCGCTCAAGACGCTCCCGTGTTTGTCACCGGCGATTTCAATGTGGACCAAAACGATGAAATCTATACTATTTTCACAGAGTCAGGTCTGCTGAAGGACTCTTACGATGCCGCCCGCATTCGCTTTGCGGAGAACGGCACCTTCAACGCATTCAAGACGAATTATTTCACCACCAGCCGCATCGACCATGTGTTTGTGTCGCCGAGCACGACCGTCGAGGCCTATGGCGTCTTCACCAACAGCTATTGGACCCCCGACGAAGACCTGGACGATACCATCAAGGCCAACGACGCGCCACGACAGATCTCATTTGACACCTACATTCGGCACAATCCTTCGGACCATTATCCGGTGTTCGTGAAGGTTAAGCTTTGACTTTGTGCTTCCTGACTTCACTCCATGTCTGCAGCACCACTGAGATGATGATCAGCGCGATGCCGATGCAGAAAGAGAAATTCAGCTCCTTGTACTCTCGGAAGATGAACATGGAGAGGATGATGCTGTACACCGGCTCAAGGTTGTAGGTCAGGTTGACGGTGAAGGCCGGAATCTTTTGCAGCACGATGATTTGCAGCAGGCAGAGGCCGATGGTGCATACCACAACCATGAAAGCCAAATAGGGATAGTCCAACCCGACGGGGTAGAGCCGCCCGACGGGGATGAACATATTATATAAAGGTATCAGGCAGGTCAGACCGATGAGACCACCCACCATCTCCCAAAGCAGCATGTTTTTGGCCTCGTAATGCTTGCCCACCCTTTGGTTGGTGATGGCAAATAGAGCATAGAGTGCGGAAGAAACAACGCCTAGAGCAATGCCTAAACGGTAGCGCGCGTCGAACTGGAAAATGAGGTAAATGCCGAGGATGGTGAGTAGGCTAAACAGGAACTCACGTCCCGAGAATTTGTGCCTGTTGATGATGGGCTCCAATAAGGCAGTGAAGAACCCCACCAACGAGAAACACACTACGCCGATACTGACGTTAGACGCTTTGATACTGGCATAGAAGAACACCCAGTGAAGGCAGAGTAGCATGCCTACACCACCCATCTGCAGGATGTCCTTGAATTGGTATCGGTTCAAGTTTTTCCTGAGGGCCAGAAAAGCCCACATGATCAATGCGGCGGCAGCCATGCGCCACCACACCAGAATGGCTGAGTCCAAGGTGATAAGTCGCCCCAGCACGCCTGTGAAACCGGCGATGAAAACGGATAGATGCAGCAGGAAATAGTCCTTTTTCATTGTTTTCTCCTTTGGCGAATAGCTTCAAAGGTGACGATGGCGGTGGTGACTGACACGTTGAGCGAGTCGGCGATGCCGTTCATGGGGATGATGATGTTTTGGTCGGCGGCTTCGACCCAAGCATCGGAGATGCCTGTGGCCTCGGTGCCCATCACGAGGGCGGAGGCTTTACGGAAGTCAGCGTCGAGGTAGTCGATGGAGGCCTTCAGATAGGTGCAGTAGATGGTGATGCCGTTTTTCTTCAGCCAGCTGATGCATTCCTCGGTGGAACAGGCATAAACGGGCACGCTGAAGATGCAGCCGATGCTGGCGCGGATGGCGTTGGGGTTGAAGAGGTCGGTGGCGGGGTCGGCCACGATGACGGCGTCGACACCAGCGGCATCGGCGGTACGCATCACGGCGCCGAGGTTGCCAGGTTTCTCTACGGTCTCCAACACGATGATCAAAGCGTCTTTCTTGGGCTTGAACTCTTTGAGGCTCTTGTATTTGGGTATGGCCACGGCCAGCAATCCGTCGCTGCCCTCACGGTAGGCGATCTTGTCGAAGACCTCTTCCGTGACGGTCTCTGTAAAGGTGGCCTTAACCTTGACGGGTTCGCGCAACAACGATTCGCACACGTAGAGTTGCTCGATCTCAAAGCCGCAGGCCTGGGCGCGTTCTATCTCACGCTGACCTTCGATGAGGATACGGTTCTGCTCACGGCGTTCGGCGGCCTTCTGCAGTTTGACGAGGTTCTTTATCTTAGGGTTGGTTTTGCTGGTGATCATAATTAGTTGGAAGTTGTTCGGTTGTTCAGTTGTTCGGTTGAGGTCCCTGAGCCTGTCGAAGGGCCGCTCTTTGGTTTCATTTGAGATAACACCAATCCTGCCACGACCACCAAAATACCAACGATTTTGTTTGTTGTTAGAGCTTCATGAATAATGAAATAGCTGAAGATAGCCGTAAATACAGGAATCAGGTTGGAATAGACATTAGCCCGCGAGGCGCCGAGCTTGCTGAAGGCGAAGGCCCATAAGGCATAAGCGCCGGCGCTGCAAAACACGCCAAGGCAGACCAACGGAATGATGTAGGCGCTCACATTGGCGAAGTTGGAAGGGTCGAAGTGCTCCATGATAAGCGTCAAAGGGATAAAGTAGAGCATCCCGATGATGTTTTGCATCCAGGTGATGGTCAGGGGCTTATAGAGTTTTGTGAGCCTCATGAGGGCGATGGAATAGCCCACCGCCACAATCACCGACCCGCAGAGGAAGAGGATGCCTTTGGGCGAGGCGGTTAACTCGAGGTTCTTGTTGAGTAGCATGACGATGACGCCAGCGAAGGAGATAATGAAGCCCACAATGTTCATCGGCGTGAGCCGCTCTTTGAGGAAGATGCGCGCCGCAATGGGGGTGACCAAAGGGATTAGGGCAATGATACCGGCTCCGATGACTGGAGAGGTGTTCTTCAACCCATAGCCCTCAAAGATGAAATAGAGGAAGGGCTCGAACATGGCGGCAAGGGCGAAGAGCCCTAGGTGTTTCCTTTGGATTTTCTCGTTGAGTCGGAAAGCGAAGAGTATGGTCGTGAGAAATACCGTAGCCACCACCAAACGCAGGAAGATGGTCGCGGTGGGGTTGAGGCTTTGGTAGACCTGCGTCGACCACACGAACGACATCCCCCAGAATATCATGGCGATGACGCCAGCGATATGTACGATGAATATCTTGTCTTTCATGCCGCAAAAGTACGGTTTTTTGAGATTGTTTTTCTGTTGTGGAACATTTCGGCAAGATTTTTGTATGTTTGCAGCGTAGAAATGGAACTAAATCAATGTCTAATAATTAAAACCTCAAGAAAATGAAAAAGTTAAGTGTTATCTGCATGGCGATTCTGGCGGTGGCATTCATGGCTTCATGCCGTGGTCCTCAAGGTCCGGCGGGTCACGATGGCCACGACGGCAACGATGCCAATGTCTCTTCTTCAACCGTTACAGTAAAGTCAAGCGACTGGGAATGGAACGACTACAATGGACAATGGGTGGTTACCATCGACTATCCGGCCATCAACAACAATGTGTACAACTATGGTGCTGTGCTCGTCTACATGGATGTTTCAGGCGCTTGGAGCCAGGTCCCGCTGACGTATTATTACCAAGATCTTGACAACCAGGGTAATACCATCAACTGCGAGGCTTCTATTGAAGTGGCTACTTTGAACGACGGCGGTGTGCGCCTCTTTTGGACGGAGAGCGACTTCTACGATCAGATGCGCCCCCAGACGCACGACTTCAAGATCGTGGCCATCGAGGCAGCTGTCTACAGCACCCGCAGCGATGTCGACTACAGCAACTACGAGGCTGTGAAGACCGCCTTCCAGCTGGCCGACTGATAAACGGAAAAACAACGGAATATTTGTAGAGACGTGCCAAGGCGCGTCTCTACTTTTTTATTGCATCACCAGCGAATACAACATGAACGCCACGTAGCCCAGAGTGAGCAAGGCGCCTTCCCAGCGTGAGATCATGCGGCCTTTGCCGGTGAAGACGAACAGCAGCATCAGGAGGTTGGCGCCGCCGAGGATCATCAGTTGGTGGTTCATCATCGGGTCGAAGGGGAGGGGCGTGATGATGGCGCTGATGCCCAACACCATACAGATGTTCATGATATTGGAGCCTAACACATTGCCGATAGCGATGCCGGAGTTCTTCTTGGTGGCGGCCACGACGGAAGTGATGAGTTCGGGCAACGAGGTGGCGGTGGCCACCACGGTGAGGCCGATGGTGCTCTCGCTCATGCCCCAGTTGCGCGCCAATATCTGTGCGTTACGCGAGACGAGTTCGCCGCCGAGATATAACCCCGCGATGCCAAAGATCAACGCAAAGATGGTCTTGCCCCAAGGCATGGCCTCTTGCACGTCTTCAGTCGCTTGAGGGTCTTTTTTCAGGATGGTCAGCAGCAGATAGCCGATGCCCATGGCCAGCAAGACAATACCTTCAACCCAATTTACATTCACGATCTCACCTTTGCTCATGAAGAAGTTGTTGGCCATCAAAGCGATGACGAGGGTGGCCACGAAACCGGCCGGGATGTCGCGACGGATGGAGACGCGACTCACGTCGATAGGCCAGACAAGGGCGCTGACGCCCAAGATGAGCAGGATGTTCATCGTGTTGCTGCCGATAATATTGCCGATGGCCAGACCGGGACTGCCTTTTGCGCATGAGAACACGTTGACGACCATTTCAGGCAGCGAGGTGCCGAAGGCCACGATGGTGAGACCGATGATGAGCGGCGACAGCTTGGCGCGCACCCCTATGCTGGAGGCTCCGTCGACGAGCCAGTTGGCGCCCAAAATCAAGGCGACAAAACCGATGGCTAGTAATAATAAAGGTATAAGGGATTCCATCAGATGTTATAGTTTCGTGCTCCAAATATCTTGCTTCCCACACGCACCAAAGTGGCTCCTTCCTCCACGGCGATCGGATAGTCGTCCGACATGCCCATCGAGATCTCCTTGAACTGTGGCTGTTCGGTGAAATAGTCTTGTTTCAAGGTGTCAAAAATCTCTTTCAGGTGCTTAAACTCCTTACGGACTTCCGCCTCGTCGTCGGTGAAGGTGGCCATGCCCATCACACCACAGATACGAATGTTTTGCATTTGTTGGAACGCTTCTGATTCAAGTAGTTGTCGAGCCTCTTCCATGTCAAGACCGAACTTGGTCTCCTCTTGGGCGATATGGAACTGCAGCAGGCAATCTACCACGCGGTCGTGTTTCATAGCTTCCTTGTTGACCGCCTCCAGCAGGTTGGCGGAGTCGATGCTGTGGATGAGCGTGACGAAAGGGATGATGTATTTTATCTTATTGGTCTGTAAGTGACCGATGAAATGCCATTGGATGTCTTGCGGCAACACTTCGTGCTTGTTGCGCATCTCAAGGGCGTGATTCTCGCCGAAGATGCGTTGTCCTGCGTCGTAGGCCTCCTGCAAGTCGCTGACGGGCTTGGTCTTGCTGACGGCCACCAAAGTCACCGACTCGGGCAAGGTCGCCTTGATTTTTTCTAAGTTCTCCTTGATCATGGTTACAAAGATTAAAATCGCGCAAAAATACTGAAAATCTTCTTGTCAACATCCATTCCGACAATTAAACGATTAAACGACCCAACAATCAACATATTTTCCTATCTTTGCACCCAAATTTTTTGAAATATGTTTGAAGGATTAAGCGAAAAATTAGAACGCTCTTTTAAAGTCCTTAAGGGACAGGCGTTCATCACTGAGGTTAATATTGCCGACACGATGAAAGAAATCCGTCGCGCCCTGTTGGACGCTGACGTCAGCTATAAGATCGCCAAGGATGTCACCAACAACATCAAGGAGAAGGCCCTGGGCCAACAGATTCTCACTTCGGTGAAGCCGGGCGACATGATGGTCAAAATCGTCCACGACGAATTGGCCGAACTCATGGGCGGCGACGCCGTCGACATCAACCTGAAAGGCCAGCCGAGCATCATCCTCATCGCAGGTCTGCAAGGTTCCGGTAAGACCACCTTCTCGGCCAAGTTGGCCTCCTACTTGAAGCGCAAGCGCAGCAAGCAAGTCTTGCTGGTGGCTGGCGACGTGTACCGTCCCGCCGCTATCGAGCAGTTGAAGGTGCTGGGCCAACAGGTGGAAGTGGAGGTCTATAGCGAAGAAGGCAACAAGAATCCTGTGCAGATTGCGCAAAATGCCATCAACCACGCTAAGAGCCAGGGCAAGAATGTGGTCATCATCGATACCGCCGGTCGTTTGGCCGTCGACGAGGAGATGATGAACGAAATCGCCAACATCAAGCAGGCGGTGCAGCCTCATGAGACCTTGTTTGTGGTCGACGCCATGACGGGTCAGGATGCCGTCAACACGGCCAAAGCCTTTAACGACCGCTTGGACTTCGACGGCGTGGTGCTGACCAAACTCGACGGCGACACCCGTGGCGGTGCGGCCCTCACCATCCGCACGGTGGTCGAGAAGCCCATCAAGTTCGTCGGTATCGGCGAGAAGATGGATGCCCTCGATGTGTTCCATCCCAAGCGCATGGCTGACCGTATCCTCGGCATGGGCGACATCGTCAGCCTCGTGGAACGCGCCCAAGAGCAGTTCGATGAGGAGGAAGCCCGCAAGTTGCAGAAGAAACTGGCCAAAAACGAGTTCAACTACAACGACTTCCTGAAGCAGATTCAGCAAATCAAGAAGATGGGTAACCTGAAGGACCTCGCCAGCATGATTCCTGGCATGGACAAGGCCCTGAAGGGCGAGGAGATCGACGACGACGCCTTCAAGAGCATTGAGGCCATCATCTATTCGATGACGCCGGCTGAGCGAGAGGATCCGAAACTGCTCAACGGCTCACGCCGCAAGCGTATCGCTGATGGCAGTGGTACCAGCATCGTAGAGGTGAACCGCCTCGTCAAGCAGTTCGAGGAGACCGCCAAGATGATGCGTATGATGACGACAGGCGGTGGCAAGAAGATGATGCGTATGGCAAGTGCCATGAGAAGAAGATAATTTAGTAGGGCTGTCACACCGTGGCAGCCGCTTCAATTATAATAAGAACAATCAATAAAATAATATGGACAACAAGATTATAGACGGAAAGCTGATTTCCGAACAAATCAAGAAAGAAATAGCCGCCGAGGTGGCCGACATGATTGACCATGGCATCGCCGCCCCGCATCTCGCGGCAGTCATTGTGGGCGAAGACGGCGCCAGTAAGACTTATGTGGCCTCGAAAGAGAAAGCCTGCCACTCGGTGGGTATGACCTCGTCGGTCTACCGCCTGCCCGAAAGCACCACCGAGAAGGAGATGCTCGACATGGTGGAATTCCTCAACAACGACCCCGAGATTGACGGTTACATCATCCAACTGCCTTTGCCTAAGCACATCGACGAGAACAAGGTCATCAATGCCATCAGGCCTGAGAAGGACGTCGACGGCTTCACCAGCGTCAACGCGGGTCGTATGCAACTGGGCCATCCTTGCTATATCCCCGCCACGCCGAACGGCATCATGGAGCTCATCAAACGTTCGGGCATTGAGACCGTGGGCAAGAATGTGGTCGTTCTGGGCCGTTCCAACATCGTCGGTACGCCTATGGCCATCCTGATGTCGC
This sequence comes from Candidatus Limimorpha sp., assembly GCA_045132275.1. GTDB lineage: Bacteria > Bacteroidota > Bacteroidia > Bacteroidales > F082 > Limimorpha. The sequence goes on along the minus strand of JBGURY010000008.1, from coordinate 15,384 downwards.
GCAAGGGCATCGACTCAACCGTCACCTTGTGCCATAGCCGCACCAAGAACCTGCCTGACATCACCCGTAACGCCGATATCCTCGTCGCCGCCATCGGCAAGCAGGGCTTTGTGACCGCCGACATGGTGAAACCCGGTGCCGTCGTCATCGATGTGGGCATCCACCGTATCGAAGACGCCACCAGCCCGAAGGGTTACAAGATCATGGGCGATGTGGACTACGACGAAGTCTACAAAGTGGCCTCCAAGATCACCCCCGTCCCAGGTGGCGTTGGCCCCATGACCATTGTCTCGCTGCTGCAGAACACGCTGAAGGCAGCCAAGGGCGAGGTCTACCCGAAATAATATGCCCACTTCGTGGTTTAACGAAAAAGAATATCAATTATAAAACAACACTGACATGAAAAGGATTTTCACTATTTTGCTTGCTTTGTTGCTGTCGTCGACGATGATGGCCAAAGAGTTTGTGGGTATTTCCTACTCAAGCCGCTCCGAGTTGGAGAAAAGCTTCAACGACCCTAACCTGACCGTGCACTACTACACCAACAATATGGTGTTTGCCACGGCAACGAATTTCGATGCCCGCACGATGGTCCTGATCGACCAACAGGCCTTCGCCGATAACCAAGTCTATACCTTGGTTTATTGCCCTGAAGCGGAACAAGACGCTTATCTCCAGAATGTGGATGCGTTGTTCCGTACTGAGGATTATGTGATTGTCAAAGGGGCAGTGATTCCCTTCAAGAACGATGGCGCTGTGGCCATCTTCAACAAGGAGGCGCGTCTGCCTCGCCATACCCGCGATTTCCCCGTGGTGACGGAGGTGAATCCCACCATCCGCGAGATGCTTGACCAAGTCAACATGGATTCTTTGAGAGCCACTGTCCAACATTTGCAGGATTACCAGAGCCGTATATGGAATTCGAACAATGCCTTTGCCGCTTCCGATTGGATTGCCGGCAGGATGGAAGCCCTTGGCTTGGAGGTCGAGCAGCAACCTTTCTATGCGAACACCTGGATGGGCAGCGGCAATGCGGCGCCCAATGTCATTGGCATCCAGCGCGGCACTCTCTATCCTGACACCTATGTGGTGTGCGGCAGCCACTTCGACTCGTTCTCCTACGAGGCCATGTTCGGTGGCGGAACGGCGCCGGGTGCCGACGACAACGCCACGGGTGTGGCTAGTGTCTTGGAGAGCGCGAGAATCATGACGCAATACGAGTTTGAATACAGTGTCATCTATTGCGCTTATGGCTGTGAGGAGATGGGTCTCTATGGCAGCGAAGCCTATGCCTCGCGTTGCCAAGAACAGGGCATGGACATCATAGGCTATTTCAACAACGACATGAATGGCTATCTTTACGGTGACCAGATCCACATCGACTGTATCTATCCCAACTCTGTGGAGCCTATCGGAACCTATTACATGAACGTTGGTGAAGTGTACTATCCCGAGTTACCCATCCGTCACGTCAACTTTAACCAAGGTGACAGCGACCATACCTCATTCAACAACCACGGCTATATGGGCATCTATCCTTTCGAGGACTACGAAAACTACAGCCCGTACATTCACACGCCCAACGACCTGATTGGGACGAGTGTGAATAGTTTCGAGATGGGCCAGCAGTATTGCCAAATGAATATCGCTTGCCTGGCGGAGATTGCCAATCCCGTGGGCGGGACGCCTCAAGTGCAATGCAATCCTGTGGTTAACTTTGAGATTGCGATACCTATCAACAAGGAAGTGATGGAGCTTTATTTAGGTTGGAATGCGCCTGAAGAAGGTTCTACGGGTGAGCTTCAGCGTTTTGATGTGTATCGCGATAATGCGGTAATTGCTACGGTTGAATACGAACCAATGCTCCATTATTTATACACAGACACGATTACGATAGGTGCTCAAGCGGAGTATTTCATCATGGCTGTGTATAGCGACGGCTGCGAGGCTCCTTCTGAGATCTTGATAGGTGAGGGACAACCTTCTGGAATTGATGAGATGGATGCGGAGAAGGCTTCCGTCTACCCGAATCCTGTTGAAAACCAACTCAATATAAAGGCAAAAAGTCTGCAAAGAATCGCCGTTTATAATGCAATGGGCCAGTTGGTGAAGACTGTCGAAGTGGGCGGCCAAGACCAATTCGGCATGCAAGTTGATGGGTTTATGCCAGGATTGTATTCGCTTCAGCTAGTGACGGATCAGGGCGTGGTGAGCAAAAGCGTGCTGGTCAAATAGCTGTAGGCTATTATCGAATGAATATGAAAAGGTGCCTCGTCATCGGATTCCTGGTATTGCTTGTGTCAAGTCTTTGGGCACAAGAGGGGGAAGGTGCGAGGGTTACCTCGTATTATCCTAAGCTTTTGTCGGAACTGCCGAAGGAGGTGGAAGAGACTTCGGGATTGTTTTTCCACAACGGTCGTCTGTGGACCCACAACGACAGTGATGGAAAGCCAATGCTTTATGCGCTCGACACGACGACTTTCGAAGTCGTGCAAAGAGTCACCCTCGCCAATGTGAAAAACAAGGATTGGGAGGATGTATGCACCGATGGCGAGACTGTTTTTGTCGGTGATATCGGCAACAACAAAGGCAGCCGCAAGAACTTGAGGATCTTCACATTCCCCTTGTCTGCCATTCCTGCTGAAGGCGACACTGTCATCCCTGTCGACTCTATCATGTTCCGCTTTGCCGACCAAACGAATTTCGAGAAAAGGAAACACGAGCACGACTACGACTGCGAGGCCATGTTTGCCGACAAGGATTGCCTTTATTTGCTCAGCAAAGGATGGGCGACGGGGACCACACGACTTTATCGTCTGCCTAAAAAGCCCGGCGATCATGTGGCGGAAGTGGTCAACGCATTCGACTCGCAGGGTTTGGTTACCGGTGCCGACTACGACAGGGAGAACCGAATCCTGGTTGTCGTCGGATATGTGAAGAACATCTGGAAGCCGTTTATGTATATCATCTTCGACTTCGACGAGTATGGCGAGAAACTGTCGAATTATCGTTTCGAGATGTCCCAACTTGTCGGTGGCCAAACCGAAGGCATCTGCTTTTTCGACCACGGACGTTGCTTTGTCTCGGCCGAGACTTCCCCGACCATGACATCCCGTGTGTTTGAGGTGGATTTCCGTACTTGGATTGACAAGGAATCGCAAAATCATCAGCAATGAAGCGCTTCACGTTCATAGTATTGTTTCTCGCGCTGGTAGGCTCGTCCTTCGCCCAGCACCCCAAGAAAGCGGTGAAAGCCTACGAGGCGGCAGAGGAAGCGTTTCTGAAACGCGACTACAAGAAAGCGCAACAATATGTGCTTAAGGCGGTCACGGAAGATCCCAACTATGCGGAGGCCTGGCTTCTGGAAGGAGAAATCGGGATGGAGTCCGAGAATGACGATATGGCCATCTTGGGTTATGAGAAAGCCCTTTTGTGCGACTCCATGCTGTTTCCACCAGCAGCCATCAACTTGGCGCGACTTTATGACAAGCAAGGTGCGTATAAGCGCGAGATAGCCATGTTGAAATGGTATCAGTCGAAGAAGTTCAACAACGAGCCTCAGAACGCCATTGTGGCGGATATGCTCGCTTCGGCCACTTTCCGCGACGATGCGCTGAGTCATCCTGTCGACTTCGTTCCCGAGAGCCTGGGGCAGGTGGTCAATTCGACCGATGATGAATACGTCAACATGCTGTCGTTTGACGGTGCTCAGTTGCTGTTTACCCGCAAGGTGACGGTGAGCGGGGACTACCAAAAAGAAGTCCTTCTCGTCTCCCATTGGGATGGCGAGCGATGGTCCGATCCTCAGCCTCTTGCCTTCTCCGATTTCCCCGATGATGTCGACCCTGGCGCTGCCTTCATCTCTGCCGACGGCAAGAAACTTTATCTTACCGGCTGCGGTTGGACTCGCGACAGTAGCTGCGACCTTTACGTCTCTATCTGGACAGGCGAGCGATGGTCGATGCCGAAGCCTTTGTCGCAAAGCGTCAACACACGAAGTTGGGAGTCGCAGCCCTGCGTGAGTAGCGACGGCAAGGAACTCTATTTCGTGTCGCGGCGCGGGGGCAATGCCGACATCTACCGATGCCTGCGTAATGCGAATGGCACTTGGGGCGAGCCGCAAAACATTGGTGCGCCTGTCAATACACAGGGCACTGAGATGGCGCCTTTCCTGCATCCCGACGGACGCACGCTGTATTTCTCGTCCGACAAGCACGTGGGCATGGGCGGCTTCGACCTCTTTATGAGTCGAAGGGGAGAGGACGGCAAGTGGCAACAGCCGGTCAATCTGGGTTTCCCTATCAATACGCAAGGCGATGAGGTCAACTTCTTCGTGGCGGCCGACGGCAAGACGGCCTTCATCTCCTCGCAACGCGAGGGCGGCCAAGGTGGTTACGACATTTATACTTTCGAGTTGCCCGAGGAGGTGCGTTCCGACTCTGCCAACTACCTCTCTACAGTGGATGTGGTGGAGCTGGAGCCTGGCGATGCCGTGGTGCTTCAAAACATCCAGTTCGAGTTTAACAGCGCCGCCTTGACCGAGGACTCGCAGTCGGGCATAGAGATGCTCGCCGCCTTCCTCCAGCGCAACCCTGAACTGAAAGTAGAGTTGGCCGGTCATACCGACGATGTGGGCAATGCCAACTACAACTTGAAACTCTCGTCTGAACGCGCTGTGGTAGTCCGTGATGCCCTGATTGGAAAGGGTATTGACGGAAACCGTCTGACAGCCAAAGGATACGGCGCCGCCAAGCCATTGGTTCCTAATGACAACGATGAACATCGTGCCGTGAATCGTCGTACCGAAATGATTGTAATTGACTGAATATGAGGAAACTGTTTTTATTTCTTGTTTCTGCTGTCCTGTTGTCGGCTTGCGTGCATTACGATCCCTTCGACCCTAATGACTCCAGCGCGACAAAACTCTCGGTGTTGGGCGACAGCTATTCCACTTTCGAGGGCTATGTTTATCCCGACAGCAATGAATGCTGGGAACATTATTCGGAAATTGGAGTTGATGATGTCGAAATGATGTGGTGGTACAGGGTGGCTGTTGAGATGGAATGGTCTTTGGAACGGAACAACTCATTCACGGGTACCTTGATCTGCAATTACAATGGGTTTGAGAATGGTGACCATTTTGCGCAGAATTCCTTCATCCACCGTATGTATGGCTTAGGCAATCCCGATGTGATTTTCATCCTCGGTGGCACCGACGACGTGTATAAAAACGCTCCTTTTGGTGACTATGTATACGCGAATTGGACCGACGAACAACTATGCAGTTTTCGTCCGGCCATGGCTTATCTGTTAGACAATGTGAAACGGCTTTATCCCGATGCCAAGTTGTATTTCCTCCTTGAAACAGATCCGTTCCCAGACTCTATTACCGAGGAGACACGACAGAATCTCATCGAATCTGTCCATCGCATCACCAATCATTATGGTGTGGACTGCATCGATTTGGATATCCATAAATTCTGGAATCATCCCAATGTCAAAGGCCAAAAGGACATCGCTCGCCAGGTGATGGAAAGACTTGAGGTTGATTTCAATGTCTGATGCGATATTGCACCGTCAGCTCGTCGTCTGAGGGCGTCGGGGTGTCCCAATAAGGCTTTTCACCGGACTCGGAGTCTGTCGAGTCATCGTCGTCGTCATCGTCGTCATCCCAATGATGTACTTCCTTTTGAGGGCCTTCTTTCCTAAAGAATATGGCCAACACAATGCCAATCAGCGCCCCGCTGAGATGGCCTTCCCATGAGATGTTTTGCGGGATGGCCAGCGAGGGGATCATACCCCAAATAAAACTGCCGTAGAGGAACACCATGATGAGCGAGATGACGATGAGCATGCGGTTGCCCCGGATGAAGCCGCTCACGATGAGGAAGAGGTTGAGCCCGTAGACCAGGGCGCTCGCTCCGATATGTATTGAATCGGGGTCGCCGATGCACCAGGTGATGAGGCCACTGGCCAGATAGGTGATGAGCAACACGCGGTTGGCGAGGGTGGGGTAGCAGTAATACAAAGCGGTGCCCAGGACGAGGATGGGGACGGAGTTCGACAAAAGATGCTCCCAGTTGCTGTGCAGGAAAGGCAAAGTGAGAATGCCGACAAGTCCCTTGACGCTATGTGGCACTAAACCCCAATGGCCAAGATTGACGCCTGACGAAGTCTCGTAGATTTTCACCAGCCACATCACGGCCACGATAAGAAGCGGGATGACGAGACTGCCGAAAAACTTCTTTCTTTCCTGTTTGTTATCCATGCCCTTGGCTTTATCAAGAATCATTCCGCTGCAAAGGTCGGAAATTTTGGCAGACTATTGTATAAAAAGAATTGAGAGTCAGTTGATAACAACGAACTTTCCAGCTTTTGCTCCACTCGTGATGATGTAAATGCCAGAATTTGATTCGAAGGGAATGTCTATCTCGTTCTTGCCCATGCCCAGTATGCGCGTGGCGGTGATGTAGTGCTTGCCCATGATGTCGAATACTCGGAAGTAGGCTTTAGCGGTTGCTTCGGATTCAACCTCGAGGTGAATAAGACTCTCCGTGCCGTTGTAATAAACATCCGCAAAGCTCAATTGAGGACTAGTGGTGATAAAGTGGTTGCAGATGGCATTGTCAATATCGAATACCCTATGCGACAGGAAATCATCAATCCTCGCCATTTCGTTTTCCCAATATTCTCTGCTCTCAGGATTCCTGAAACGATGGGATTGGTTGTCGATTTCTTCCGAAATAAGTGCGTATGCCTCGTCATAGAAGGGTTTTGTCGACTCGTAACGGAAGGTGGTGGACAAGAGTTGGTAGTAGCGCGAAATGAAAAGGGTCTTGAAAGTTTCGTTTTCTAAGAGTTTCCTGAAAAACATTGTCGAGTATTTGTTCGATGGGTAGAGGTCTTCCCCGTCATAAGTGGCGTAGGCGAAGGAGTCGTAAGCCGACATGGGTCTGAAAAGACACGCGTCGCCATCGAAAAACAGCCATCTCCAAAGGCTGTTGTCGGCCTGCCAGCAGCGCGCGTTGTTTGCTGGCCAGTCAAGGTTGGCGATGAAGGTCTCGAAGGCGATATAGTCGATGAAATTGTCGATGTCAATTTGTTCGCAAACGTATTGGTAGTTGTCGTCATCGGCAAGGTCGTTGTCTTGGATCCAATTGTACAGAGCCTTATAAGTTTCGTTCGAGCCGTATTCCAAGTGGTTGCCTGTCCATGCTTCGATGAGGTTGATTGTGTTGAGGTCGGCGTCGTAATGGTCTTCTATGTACCTTTCGTCGGGTTTCTCCTGTAGGAAGTAGATGCCCCAATATTCTCCGTTGATGAAAAGCACCATTGGACGGGAAGCGAGACAGTCAATATTAAGTTGCCTTGCAATGCGCCCAGTGATATAGTCTTGACAGCCGATACTGCGCCATCCACCTTGGAAGGGTTTGACTTTCAGGTGTTTGAAACTCGCTATGTCGGTGTCGTCGAAGAATTTGTATTTGAATCTTTTCTTGCCGTATTCTTCGCGGGCATAGATCTTAAGGCCTTTTTGGGCATAGCGTCGTGTGCTGAGGCCATGTGTCCTCAGTCCGGCTTGTTGGTTGATGCCGCGATTCCCGCTTTCGTAGAACTCGACATTGCAAATCCTTTCCCATTCTCTGCCCGATTGGTAGTAGTTGCCGGAATAGTCGGGGTCCGATGCGTCGAAATGCAATCCTGGAACCATAATGCCTCTCTCATAATCGAACAAATCTAGCGAATCGGCGCACAATGACATGATGGGCAAACCATGCGTGTCGCAGCCAAGCGAACGGATGAGATAGGTGTTTGTTGCTACGCCGCCGACGCATTCCCCTGTCTCGTTGAAAGCCGCAGCTCGGATGGCGATGCACTTTTGGACCGAGTCGGGCTGAAACCAAAGGCTGTCAGGACAGTTGATGATGGTGTAGATGTCGGAGCGGGAGAATAGGCGCTCGTCCAAAAGCAACGGCTCCCGATAGACAGGGTCATTCGCCGTGGGCGTGTTGCCGTTGGTGGTATAATGAATGACCTTGCCCTGCTGGTCGCAGGACAAGGTCAGTTCAAAGGGGTTGTCGTAAAACCCGCCAGGGTTTGAAAAGGTCACCTCTTGTGCCTTCGCAAAAGCCAGACACGACAACAAAGTTGCCGTTAGGAGGTGACGCAGGCGAATCATGGCAGGAACGGCATCTTGACCACGATGGCCTTGATGAGTTTGTTGCGGATCTTGATGAAAATCTCGGTGTCCTTCTTGCTGAAGGCCTTCTGCACCAAGGCGGTGCCGATGTTCTTGCCGGTCGAGGGCGACGGGCTGCCCGAGCGCACCATGCCGATGACGTTGCCTTCGGCGTCGCACACCTCGTAGCCGTTGCGCGGGATGCCGCGGTCGATCATCTCGAAACCGACGATCTTCTGGCTCACGCCATTGGCCTTCTGTGCGGCGAAGATTTCGCGGTTGAGGAAGTCGTTGCCGTCAACAAACTTGGTGATCCAACCCAGACCAGCCTCGATGGGGCTGATGGTGTCGTCGATCTCGTGGCCGTAAAGGCAGAAGCCCTTCTCGAGACGGAGGGTGTCGCGGCAGCCTAGACCTGCGGGCATGATGCCGAACTCCTTGCCGGCCTCAAAGACGGCGTCCCAAACCTGCTTGGCGTAAGCGACGGGGATGTAGATCTCGCAGCCACCCGATCCGGTGTAACCGGTGGTCGAGAAGATGATGTTGTCGACACCAGCGAAGTTGATGATCTGGAAGGTGTAGTATTCCATGTCCACCACGTTGGCCTTGGTGAGCTTCTGCATGGCTTTCAGGGCGTTGGGACCTTGCACGGCCAACTGAGCCCATTCTTCGCTCTCGTTCTTGAAGTCTTCACCGAGCTTCATGCCGAACTTCTCGGCAATCTGGCTCATCCAAGCCCAGTCCTTGTCGATGTTGGCGGCGTTAGGAACCATGAAGTAATGGTCGTCGGCGATGCGATAGACGAGCATGTCGTCTACGATGCCGCCCTTGCCGTTCGGCAGGCAGGTGTATTGCACCTTGCCGTCGCTCAATGCGGCGACGTCGTTGACGGTGCAGTACTGCATGAACTGCTTGGCCATGGGGCCTTTGGCGCGGAACTCGCCCATGTGGCTCACGTCGAACACGCCGACGTTGTTGCGGACGTTGTTGTGCTCTTCGACGAGGCCGGTGTATTGGATCGGCATGTCGTAACCGGCAAATTCAGCCATCTTGGCGCCCAGGTCGTGATGGATCTGGTTGTAAGGGGTTTTCTTTAATTCGATGTTTTCCATTGACGTTGTTTATTATAAGGTTGATTTATCTCGTAGTGTCATGTAAGCCTTTCTTGAAGCTGGGGCCAAAATACAGGCGGGTGTACTTGAGGTCGTAGACCGTGACCACCTTGGCGGGATCGGCGTTGATCTGACGCTTCAGGGTGCAGCCGTTGGCGGGGTCGACCCAGTATTGGATGACGGAGCCGTCCTCGAAGTCGACGAAGAAATGCCAGCAATCGATTTCCACGGGCTTTTGGGAGCTGCCGACCGTGATTGTCTCAGTGCCGACGTAGTAGTCGGAAAGGTTGTCCTTGTTCACCTCATTGGCAAAAGAGTTGAGGATGGGGAAACTCTCACCGAGGGGCTCGAACTCCCAGTCGACGTCGTCGGTCCAGCCTTGGGCGTCGGGACGATAGTACCAGTTTTTACCGGTCTTGATGTTCCAGAAGCGGTCGATACCTTGGCCGTCATTGTAGGCCTCGTCGTCGCCGTGCTTCATGTAGGTCTCGTTGAACTTGCTGCCCATGTCGTTGATGGTGACAAAGTAGTTGTCGGTGGGCGGGTTGAACTTATAAGTGCCGGTGAAGGCCTGTGTCGCGGGCTTCACGGGTTTCTCCGCGATGACGGGAACATCGTTGGGATCGGAGACGATAATATTGGCCACAGCCTCGGTGTTGTTGTCTTGGCAGGTGGCGACGATACTGCTCTTGCCGACGGTCTTGGCAATGATTTCAATTTTTTCGCCGAAATGGACGGGCTTGAAGCTGATGACTTTAGGTCCGTGGATGTTGTAACCCAGGGCGTTGCAGTCGGCGAAGGGCTTCCAGACGATGGTGTCGCCCAACGACATCTTGAATTCGGTTTCGTTAGCTTCCTGGGCCATGACGAGTCCGCCGAGGCAGAGGAACATAAGGGTAATCAAAACTTTCTTCATTTTTGTAAGGTTTTAGGATTGCAAAAATACAAATTTTCTTAATTCGGCGGAAAAAGCGGCAATTATTATGCCGCGATGGAATCAATGGCTCTGTTTTTCGCTTTTTGAGGTCTCTTCGAAGATTCGTTCAAAAGCCTGGCGTGTCTTTTCCTCGTCACGGATGACGACTCTCAATTCCTCCAAGCGCTTTGCGTTGTCTGATTCGGGCAGCCAAAGGCGCAGGTAGCCCGTGTCGGAGTATTTTTCCAACAGGTGTTGGCGGAAGCGTTGGTATTGTCCTTCCTTGTCGAGTTCGGGATAGTGGTCCAAGCCATATTGTATGGTGCGTTGGATGACAGTCTCGGGTACGATGAGACGGTCGGCCTCGGCCACGATTTTGCCGTAAACGCTGCGGGGCTCGTTGCCATTGGAGGCGCGGTGGTCCTCGGCGGCTTGTGCCATGGCCTCGATTTGGTCTTCGGTGAACCAGTCACGCAGTTTCTGGTCTTCACGGATAATGCGTCCCGAGACAAGATGATGTGTGTCGCGGCCTTCGCAGATACCCGTGTCATGATAGGCGGCGATGGTATAGACCATGTCGGTATCGACGTCATAGTATTTTGCGAGGTCAAGGCTGCGGCTGATGACAGCTTCGATATGGTCGCGCTGATGTGCGGCGTCGAAATGGTCGTAGCGGGGAAGGATCTCCTGCTCGACGTACGCTATGATCGCGGGATTTACCATCCTCCTCCGCCTCCTGCGCTCACAGTGGTGTACATGGAGTTGACATTGACGTTTGTGGTCTGTCCGCCCGAGTAGGTGACGTTACCTGTGTAGTAACCATGCCAATTGGTGCCGCCACTGATGGTGCCGCCGTATTTCACGGTATAGCTTTGTCCGGTCTGCAGCTGCGGGTCGGTGAAGAGCATGACCATGTTGTTGCCGCCGCCCCATCCGCCGCCACCGCCGGTGAAGGTCGGGCATTGGTAGGTGCAGATGACGGTGCCATCCGATTTGAGAATTTGGATGGCGTAACCTTGTTGGGTGTTGATTTTCAGCGAAGGCTGGGTGCAGACATTTGTGGTCGGATCGCTGGTACCGCCGCCGGTGCCGATGGAGGTACTGCCCGTGATCTTGAACTGATTCCAGTCGCAGTCGAAACCTTCTTCGGGAGAACGAGATCCGTTGGAGATGTTGAAGCCTCCGTTGATAAACATGGTGCCGTTGGAGTCGGTGCCGTCGTTGGCGTCGCTGTGGGCGTAATACACGCCGCCGTTGATAGTGAGGTTCTGTGCCCCGTTGACGGCGTCATCCTTCACCGAGTAGGCTTCGATGTTGCCGCCGTTGATGGTCAGCGTGGCCTTGCTCTCAATGCACTCGCCACCTTCGTTTTGGCTCTGGGTGCAATGCACGGTGATGTTGCCGCTGTTGATGGTCAGGTTGCCTTGCGCCTTGATGCCCTTCGGGTTAGCGTAGTCGCCGCCGCCGCCCCAGGGACCGCCGCCACCCGAGGTGATGGTGATACGCTCGCCGCTGGTGGTGACGTTGAGGTAGAGGTCTTCGTTGTTGGCACCCTGTTGGCCGATGACCAAGGTACCGCCAACTCTGATGCCCTTGCCGCCCGTACCCGAGCTGCTGAGGGCAAGGTTGCCGGCCAGGATTTGCATGTTGCCGTCGCATTTCAGGCACGATGAGGTGTAAGCGTCCTTGTTGTTGCCGCTGATGGTGTAGGAAGCGCCGTTGCCTTGGGTGTTGATGGTGAAGTCGCCGCCGCTGATGGTCAGGTTGCCGTCGGCGCTGATGGCCTTGCCTCCGTGGTTGCTAGTGGGCAACGAGATGATGAAGATACCACCCGAGATGTTGATGTTGGAGTCGCTCTTGATAGCTGTGCAGTAGGCGGGCACGTTTTGTCCACTGACATTTTCCAAAACCGTACTACCCGAGGCGGTGATGCCGATGACACCGCCTGTGATGGAGATTTCGCCTACGGTCGAGATGCCTTTCGAGATATCGCCACTATGTGTGATGTCGAGATTGCCTCCCGTCATGTGGAAAGTACCATCGCTCTTGAAACATTTGCCGTCTTGCGACGACGAGACAATGGTGATGGTTCCCTCGCCGCCAATGGAGATGTCGGTATCGGAGGAGATGCCGTGCGAGCCTGCGCCAGCCACATCAATACTGATGAAGCCGTTATTGAGCAGGATGTCAGCATCACCCTTGATGCCCTTGCCGTCGTTGCCCGTGACGTAAAGATGGAGCGTTCCACCCGTCATAATGAAGGTATTAGTAACTTTGATGCATCTTTGGCTTTCTGCGGTCGTGTGGATGGTGAGGATGCCGTCGTTGATGTCGACGGTACCCGAGAAGTCGAGGCCGTCGGAACCAGCAGAGACGATGTCGAGTGTACCGCCGTTCCAGACCAGGTTGCCGCTGCCGTGAATGCCGTCGCTGTCGGTGTCAAGGATGTCAATGTAGCCGGAGTTGACGGTCATGGTGCCTTCCACAGCGATACCGTGTTTGCCGTTACCTGTGACGCGCATGGTGCCGTTGCCGTTCACCGTGAGGCCTCCGGCAGCATATAAGGCGCCGTTGATGGCGCTATTGGGGCTGTCGGTAAGTGTTGAGGTGCCTCTTAAAGCAAGGGTTGCGGTGACGTTGGAGGCCAAGTTGATGGCTGCCGTGCTATTGCTGGTCAGCGACAGAGAATTGAGCGCCAAATAGTAAGAAGAGGTGCTGTAGATCGTCAACGAGCCGTTGGTTGAAGTGCCTGAAACGACGTAGGGCACATTGGCCATGGTGGAGTTGACGGTGACATTGGCACTGCTTGTGCTGACCTCGACACCACTATTGGAGAACGGGTTGACCACGTTCACGCTGTTGCCGTTATAAATGATGTATACCGTGTCGCCCGCAGGAGGGAGCTCCTGTAAGATGAAGGTGATGCTGTCGAAAGCGGTGATGGGGAAGGAGGTCGTGCCATTGATGAGCATATTGGCGGGCATACTGCCTTCGAAATGGATGCGGTTAATGTTGTTGACATCCTCTGTGTAAATCACCGAACCCGAGTGGTGCAGGTTCATATTGTAGTTCTGCGCGTAAAGGCCTACGCAGCAGATTAAAATAGCTATGGTTAACGCGGCTCTCTTCATGGCTTCATCATTTTAAAGGTGTGACTTCCGACATTGAAGAGATAAAGCCCTGTCGGCAGGAAGAAAATATCAATGCTTTGGCCGTCGGTGACAGACAAGGTCTTCATCAGACGTCCGTCGAGCGCATAGATTTTTAATATCTGTGTCCCCATGACGTTATGGAATGTCACTTTGTCGCGGGCGGGGTTGGGATAGAGGACCATGCCGAGATCGACGTTCTCGTCAGTGCCTTCAATTTCATGGCAGGTGATCTTGCGGATGTCGGCCAAGGGATAGCTGACAAAGGTCTGACCGTCTACGTTCTCGGTGATGACCAACTTTTCGCCGGCTTCAAAATACATATAGCTCGAGTTGAGCATGTCGTAGGTCTCTTCGGTCCCGTCATTCAGGGTGATGACGAGGTGCACGTAGGTCGACTGCGCTGCCATTGGAAATGCTATTCCCATGACGAGGGCGGCCAACAACGCGACTTTCTTTAGTATGTGTTTCATAATGAGTTGATTTTCTTATTAAAATGAATCGGCAAATATAGAAAAAATGGAGAATTGAATCGCATTTTGTTGTTTTTAAATGCCGAAATATGGCCTTGTGATAGATTCCTTGCAGTCCAAAATTGTCTTCGGCGTACCCGTGAAAATCACCTTGCCGCCCATGGCACCGCCGCCTGGACCGAGTTCGATGAGATAGTCGCAGGCCTTCAGCATCTCCAGGTTATGCTCGATGAGGAAGATGGTGTTGCCTGCCTCCACCATGGTGTCGAAGAGGTCGAGGATGCGGCGAATGTCGTTGAGGTGGAGACCGTCGGAGGGCTCGTCCATGATGAAGATCTTGCCAGCGTCGCGGAGAAAGGAGGCCAACTTGATGCGCTGCAACTCGCCACCCGAGAGCGTCGAGAGCGACTGGTTCAGATGAAGATAGCCCAAGCCGACCTTGCGCAGCGGCTCCAGTTTCTCGGCGATGACGGTGCCGGAGAACATCTCGGAGGCTTTGTTGGCGGTCATGTCCATCACCTCGGCGATATTCATGCCGTTGACTTTGTAGGCCAGCACCTCGTTGCTGTAGCGCAATCCGCCGCAGGCCTCGCAGGTGGTCTCGATGGCGTCCATGAAAGCCATGTCGCTGACGATGACGCCCTTGCCCTGGCAGACGGGACAGCTACCCTTGCCGTTGAAGGAGAAGAGGTCGGCCTTTGTCTTATTGGTCTTGGCGAATAGCTTACGGATGTCGTCGGCGACCTCCAAATAGGTGGCAGGAGTGGAGCGCAGGCTGATGCCGATGTTCTTCTGGCTGATGTAGACAATCTCGTCAGGTTGCGGATAGGCCTTGCGGAAACACTCCATCAACGAGCTCTTGCCCGATCCAGCCACGCCCGCGATGCCGCACATCACACCGAGAGGCAGGTCGACAGTCAGGTCTTTAATATTATGCAAGGTGGCATTCTCCAGATGGAAAAACGACTTGGGCTGGCGAACTTGTTCCTTAATGGAACTAGTTGCGCTGAGCGAAGTGCCAGTAAGGGTTTGGCTATGCAGCAGTTCTTCGTAGCTGCCCTCAAAGACGATTTCGCCGCCTTTCATGCCGGCACCAGGGCCCATGTCGATGATATGGTCGGCGATTTTGATCATCTCCTTGTGATGCTCGACAAGGATGACGGTGTTGCCGTGGTTCTTGAGTTTCTGCACCGACTTCTGCATGAGCAGGATGTCGTGGTTGTGCAGGCCCACGCTAGGCTCGTCGAGGATATACATCACGTCGGAGAGCGGCGAGTTGATGTATTTGGCAATCTTGCAGCGTTGCGCCTCGCCGCCCGAGAGCGTGCCGATGGCGCGGTCGAGGGTGAGGTAGCCGAGGCCGATTTCTTCCAATGCGGCAAGCCTTTCGATGGTGGCATGCTTGATGTCATCGGCAAGGGGATTGTCGATGGTCTCCATCCATTGGTGGCAGTCGGCTATGCTTATGGCGGTCACCTCGGCGATGTTTATGCCTTTGATCTTGCATGAGCGTATCTTCTCGTTGAGGCGGGTGCCGCCACAGTCGGGGCAAGTA
>JBGURY010000007.1:0-52645 GCA_045132275.1 Candidatus Limimorpha sp. | reverse complement strand
CGTTCGACTTGCATGTATTAGGCCTGCCGCTAGCGTTCATCCTGAGCCAGGATCAAACTCTTCGTTGTACTATTGTCTTTTGCTTTTGTTTTTCTCTGAATCTCGGGTTCCGCCTTGATGTTCTCTTGTGTTCCTTTGTTAAAAGGTTCCTTGCCTCGCGCCGCCTCACGCGGCGCTG
Organism: Candidatus Limimorpha sp.; assembly: GCA_045132275.1. Taxonomy (GTDB): domain Bacteria; phylum Bacteroidota; class Bacteroidia; order Bacteroidales; family F082; genus Limimorpha. The sequence continues at coordinate 52,467 of JBGURY010000007.1, read as the reverse complement.
GTCTTGTGCTGGCCTCAGACTGTCAAAGAACTTAAGCTTCCCCGCTCCCTTCTTCCGTGCCCCTCGTTTTTCGGGGAAAGCGGGTGCAAAGGTACGGACTTTCCGGAAACTGGCAAGCGTTTTTTTCAAATATTTTTCATTAAACTATCTATCACACTGGATATCAGTGAAATAATTTTTTATGATACCAAATGGATTGGGGTGCGACACCTTATCTATATTATATATAAGGGCGCCAACGGGACTCAATAATCGATTTCTTCCCGCTCTTTGCCCATGAATCCGAAGAGACAGAGCAAGAGATAGATCGGGAGCAGTCCCAAAAGAGCCGAGACGATGCCACCCACCCACGTGGGCTTGTTCAACACGGCGCGACCGAGAGCCTTCATCAGCATGACCATCCCGATGGCCAGCGCTACTAATACTGTTGCAATGGTGATCCACATAATGCTCAATTGTTTTTGTTAGGTTTGAAGAAGTTATTCCAATAATCGTGCCGTTTTTACGATGATGGATGTCGGATGCCTTCTTTTCAAAGTATCCTGTATATCAACTCCAAACTGACATACCTGCTGTTGGCCTTATAGGAACTATAGGAGAGATAGTAAGGATTGAAGGTGTAATTGTCCTCCTTGTTCCAATTGAAGACGTCGTAAGCATTGAGGAGCACCGACAGCCGCTTGTCGAAGAAATCGGCACGAAGGCCGAAGTCGATGCCATAGGCGGTCTGCTGCGTGGCAAAGAGCGTCTGCGTCGGCGAGTTGTAATAAGCCGTGACATGGGCTTCGAGCTTGTTCCACAACTTGACCCAGCTGCTGAGACGCAAGGTGTAGGCCCACAGCTCACTGCGGATCACGCTGTCTTGGGTCTTGTCGTACAAGGTCTCGATGTAGGAATCAAAAACGTTGGCATCGAAACGGACGTTGAACAAGGCGTTAGGCCTGTAAGTGACGTTGAACTCCCCTCCCGCCTCGTAGTATTTGTTCAGATTGACGGGCTTGGTATAGGGCACCACACGACCCCACAGGTCGTTGTAGGCCACGTCGCTTACCAAATTGATGGCATCGATGGAGTTGTTGTAATAGCCTTTGACGTTCACCGAGCCCAGCGACTCCCAGTATTTCGACCACGACAGTTCAAAAACGTCGATCAAAGTGGGGCGCAGCAAGGGATTACCCACGAAGTAGCTCTCCTCGTCATAGCTGATGCGACGCGTGAAATAGCGCATCAAGGGATAGTCGGTCTTGCGGGTGTAACTCAGGCTGAAGTTGTGCTGCGACTCGGTACGGTAGGAGAAATGCAACGAGGGCAGCCAATGGCCAAAACGCATCAGGGTGTCGTACTCTGGCGTATCGAAGTAACGAGACCGTAACCATACGTTCTCGTAGCCCAAACCCGGTTTAACCGTCAACCGGCCGAAACGATGCTGCACCATGACGACACCCACAAGAAAGTCCCTGCTGAATTTGCGATCCTCCGAACGTAACGCATCGTTCACGTAGCCTTCGGCACCCAAAGTATCGTAACGGCCTATGTTGTTGTCAGGCATGAAGGTATTGCCCACACTGACGTAGAGTTCACCGTGCTTGCTATAAGGATAGGCATACTCCAGCTTAACCTCATTGCCGATATCGACGAAATCATTGGTAAGCACAATGTCGCGATTGAGCGCCGGATGGTTTTTATAGGTGCGGATATCCGTCTTAGTGTCGCCCCCGAAATCGTAGTCCGAGCCGACCTGCAGCCCAAAAATGTGACCTTCCTTGGCGAAACGATGATGCCAGCTCAGGCCCGACGAACCGTAGGCCATGCGCATATCATCGTCAGAGAAGATGGTGTAATCGTATTCTCCGACATCGTTGAGATATTCCTTGCGGTAAACGTTATTGAACAATGTGGTTCTTACGGCATTCGGCTGGATGAAGACAAAAGCCATGAAGTCGTTCTGGTCGTTGGGATGGTATTCGCCTTTGAGATAGATATCCGTACTATAATAACGTGCCGTGTCGTCACTGGAGGAACGGATGTAGTTGGCGGTATCCAGTTGTCCGAAGTCCCCACCCTGCTGGTCCACAAAGGAGTAGCTGTAACTCTCGGTGTGTTTCCTCGTGTTAGAATACGTGCCTTTCAAGTTGAGGGTGAACGATGTCTTTTCAGTGCTTCTGATATAGGAAATCCAAGGCGACAGCTCAGGTTTGGTGTTGGACTGCAACCCTACGCTCAGATGGCGTTCGGTGTGACCCTTTTCTTCTGTGACGATATTAATGACGCCAGTATCGGTTGCTGTAGTATAACGCGCTGAAGGGTTGGTCATCACCTCAATGCGTTCAATGGAGGCGGCCGACATCTGTTGCAGATAGTTCTTTTGGCTTTCAGGGTCGAAATTCGAAGGCTTCCCGTTGATGAAGACTTCCACCTCGCTCACACCACGCAGGCTGATGTTACCCTCGGTATCAACCTTTACCCCAGGCACATTCTGCAGGGCATCCGACACGGTGCCTTGACGACCTTTGACGTCACGGCTGACATAATAAACCACCGTCTCGCCGTCATTGCCGAAGATAGGGCCATCAGGTTGTTGGGCCATCAGCAGCGAACCCATCAACGACAGGAAAAACGTGACGAGAATATGTAAGCGTCCGGACATGGCAAGGCTTGCTTTGTGTTGCAAAGAAAAGGGAATTTACACCAAAATCTATTTCATTAAGAACAAAATAGAACAATTTGGCGCTCTTGTGGAAAATTCGAAAGGGAAAGGAAAGATCGCACTGCACAGAAACGCAGTCACAGACCCCAAACCACCTCATACCTATGCAGGGTTGGCATGGCCGCCGCACATCCCAAACAAAAAAGGCAGACACGCAGTCTGCCCCAACTCTCAACTCTCAACTCTAAACTCTAAACTATTTCCCCGTAGCAGTCAAAATAATCCGCCTGGGTGATTTTGACTTGATAGAATTGGCCGATTTGCAGTTCTATATCAGCTGGAATAAGGATTTCATCATCGACTTCAGGCGAGTCGTACTGCGTGCGACCAATATAATAGTCGCCTTCGAGGCGGTCGACCAGCACCTTCTCGGTCTTGCCCACGCGCTGGCCGTTGATCTCCAAAGAAATATTCTGCTGGATGTCCATAAGTTTGTCCACTCTTTCCTGCTTCACCTCGTCGGGGACGTCATCTTTCATTTCATAGGCGGCGGTTCCCTCCTCTGGCGAAAAAGCGAACACGCCCGCCCTCTCAAAGCGCATGTCCTTGATGAACTGGCAGAGCTCCTCGAAGTCTTCCTCGGTCTCGCCCGGGAAACCCACGATGAAGGTGGTGCGGAAGGCGATGTCGGGCACATGCTTGCGGACATTCTTCACAAAACCGATGGTCTGCTCCCTATCCACGCCACGACGCATGTCCTTCAAGATGTGCGTGCTAATATGCTGCAAGGGCAGGTCGATATAATGGCAAATCTTGGGATTCTCACGCATTAGATCGAGCAACTCATCCGGGAAACCGAGCGGATAGCCGTAATGTAACCTGATCCACTCGAAACCGTCGATATCGCAGAGGGCCTTCACCAATTCCACGATATGCGATTTGCCGTCGAGGTCATGGCCGTAATAGGTCAGGTCCTGGGCGATAAGGATGAGCTCCTTCACGCCTTGTTTAGCCAAGCCCCTCGCCTCCTCTATCAGATGCTCCATCGGCACCGAGACGTGGCTGCCACGGATAATCGGGATGGCACAAAAGGCGCAACGGCGGTTGCAGCCTTCGGAGATCTTCAAATAGGCATAATGCTTGGGGGTGGACAGCACACGACGACTGCAATACTGCGGCTGCGGCTCCTCTTTCAGCAGGTCGGCGGCAATCAGGTTGACGCTCTCCACGCCGTAAAAGGCATCCACTTCATGGATTTCCTCCTGCAACTCTTTCTTGAAGCGCTGCGAGAGGCAACCCGTGACATAGAGCTTCTGTATCTTGCCTTGCTTGCGCAGCTCGGCATATTCCAGGATGGTATCCACAGACTCCTCCTGCGCATCGCCGATGAAGCCGCAGGTGTTAACGATGACCACGTCGGAGCGGCGTTCGTCATCGTGGCGGATCACATAACGGTGCTCCAGCAAAGCTGCCAGATGCTCCGAGTCGACTTTGTTTTTGGAGCAACCGAGGGTTACGATATTGAGGGTGGGTCTTTTCATTATTCGAAAAGACTGTCAACAAAGGCTTTTCTGTCGAAGACCTGCAGGTGGTCGATGCCTTCGCCGACGCCGATGTACTTGACCGGAATCTTGAACTGGTCGGAGATGCCAATGACCACGCCGCCCTTGGCGGTACCGTCGAGCTTGGTCAAAGCCAAGGCATTAACCTCGGTGGCGGCGGTGAACTGCTTGGCCTGCTCGATGGCGTTTTGACCTGTGGAGGCGTCCAAAACCAGCAGAATCTCATGCGGCGCGTCGGGAACGACCTTCTGCATGACGGTCTTGATTTTGGTCAACTCGCGCATGAGGTTGACCTTGTTGTGCAGACGACCGGCCGTATCGATGATGACGACGTCAGCGTCCTGGGCCACGGCCGACTTCACCGTGTCGAAAGCCACGGAAGCGGGGTCGGCGCCCTGACCTTGTTGGACGATGGGCACGCCTACCCTATCAGCCCAGATCTGAAGCTGGCTGACGGCGGCGGCGCGGAAGGTGTCGGAAGCACCGAGCACGACTTTCTTGCCTGCGTTCTTGAAGTTGTAGGCCAGTTTGCCGATGGTGGTGGTCTTGCCCACGCCATTCACACCAACGACCATGATGACATACGGCTTCTTGTCGGCAGAAATGTCGAAAGTGGTGCCGTCGCCCGACTCATTCTCCTGGAGCAGACCCATGATCTCCTCTTTCAGGATGGTATTGAGCTCGCCAGTGCCCACATATTTATCGCGCGCCACGCGCGCCTGTATGCGATCAATAATCTTAAGGGTGGTCTCCACGCCCACGTCGGATGTGATGAGAATCTCCTCAAGGTTGTCGAGCACCTCGTCATCGACGGTCGACTTGCCCACGATAGCTTTCGTCAGTTTGGAGAAAACGCTGGTCTTGGTCTTTTCAAGCCCTTTGTCGAGGTCTTCCTTGTTTTCTTTTTTCTTGGTCAGGAATGAGAACAGGCCCATGGTATTTGTTTTTCCGATTATACAAACGCAAAAAAGCTCTTCCATAAGGTTATGGAAAAGCTCTGTTGTTCTGCGGTTAACGCAAATTATCTCTTAGCAAGGAACTCCTGAACCTTGTCGGCGGGAACGACGGTCTCCTCAAAATAGTAGGCGCCAGTCTTCTCAGAACGCTTCATTCTGATGACCTTGCTATAGGTCTTGTCCAAGCTACGAAGTGTAGCAACAGCTTTCTTTGCCATAACTCTAAATTATTTAATCTCCTTGTGGAGGGTCATTCTTTTGAGAATCGGGTTATACTTCATCAACTCCAGACGGTCGGGAGTGTTCTTCTTGTTCTTCATGGTGTAGTATCTCGAAGTGCCGGGCATGCCGCTGGCCTTGTGCTCAGTGCATTCGAGAATGACCTTCACGCGTGCATCTTTCTGTTTCTTTGACATTGCTTATACTCCTTTCAAAATGTGGCTGCAAAAGTACAACTTTTTCAGATACCCGCAACCAAATTTTCAAAATTTTATTCTCCTTGGATAACCTTATTCACAATTTGCAGAATTTCAGCCTCTTGCGTCATAGCGGCGGCTTCGATTTCGGCGGCTTCCTTCAAAATTTCGGCCTTGAAAGCCTCGTCTTTGAGCGAAGCGGCGTTGATTTTTACGTTCAAATGGGCACCCATGACGGCCGAACGAGCGCACAAAGCACCCACGCCGGCATCGGTGACGGAGTTCGGGTTACCCGTCTCGGCCATGGCGCGGACGACCTCAAAAGCCTTGAAGGCGACCTTCATCGTACGGAACGGCACCTGGGTGGCATACTTGGTGGCCTCTTGGATGGCAGCGCTGCGAGCGGCTTTCTCCTCGTCGGTCTTCTTCGGCAAGCCGAAAGCGTCCATGATCTTATTGAAGGCGTTGGTGTCCTCGTCAACGAGTTCAAGCAGCTCGTCCTTGATGGCCTGACCCTTGACGGCCCAGTTGGAGAACTCCTCCCAGCGCTCGTCCCAGCCCGGCTTGTGCGACGACAGGTTAGCGACCATCGTGGCCAGCGAAGCACCGAGAGCGCCCATGTAGGCCGAGATGGAACCACCACCAGGAGCGGGACTCTCGCTTGCAGTCTCGTTGGCGAAGCCTGTACAGGTCATGTCGACGAGTTTCTTCTGGCTGTGGTCTTCGATGAGGTATTCAATGACCTTTTCCTTCGGGTCGAAGGGCTTCAGGTCGTCGAGGCCCATAGACTTGATGGCGATCTTCATGATTTCCTCTTCGCTCACGCCGAGGCTGCGCTGTTGTTTGGCGAGATAGAACCTACCAGCGTCCATCAGCACCTTCTTGGGCACGAGGCCGACGATTTCGCAGCCAGTGACACGCACGCCACGGGCAGCGGCCTTGGCACAGACCTCCTCGAAGCAGACATGGACGGGCGACACGCTGATGTTGGTGATGTTCATCGACACCTGGGCGATGCCGTAGTCCTCGATGAACCAGCCGATAGCCTTGGTGGCCTTCAACGTTCCAGGAATCATAATCGGTTTGCCGTTTTCGTCCTTCATCGGCTTGCCGGTCACCTTGCCGCCTTCGCGCATCGGGCGGCCCTTTTCGCGCACGTCGAAAGCAATGGCGTTGGCGCGGCGTGTCGAGGTGGTGTTGAGGTTATAGTTGATGGCCACGAGGAAGTCGCGGGCACCTACTTGGGTGGCACCCGTGTGGGCCACGTGTTCGTTCCATTCGTTGGGGCCGAAGTCGGGCTTCCACTGCTCGGTGCCGAGGCGCGATGACAGGGATTCGTATTCACCCGTGCGGCAGTAAGCGAGGTTGCGGCGCTCCTTGATGTAGGCGGCCTCTTCGTAGCAGTAAATCGGGATGTTCAGCTCGTCGCCGAGGCGTTTGCCCAGCTTGTGGGCATACTCGACCACTTCTTCCATGGTGATGTTGCTCACAGGGATGAGGGGGCACACGTCGGTGGCACCCTGGCGCGGGTGGGCGCCGTGGTGTTGGCTCATGTCGATGAGTTCGGCGGCTTTCTTCACCACGCGGTAGGCGGCCTCCAGCACAGGCTCAGGCTCGCCCACAAAAGTGATGACAGTGCGGTTGGTGGTCATGCCGGGATCCACATCCAGCAGTTTGACGCCTTCCACTTTCTCGATTTCAGCGGTCACTTGGTCAATGATATTCTTGTCGCGGCCTTCGCTGATATTCGGCACGCATTCGATGAGTTGTTTCATATCGGTTGATTTAATATTTAAAATTCAAGATTCATAATTTGCCTATCGGGGTTTGTTGAATCCCCCGCCCTTCGGGCACCCCCTTAAAAGGGGGAACCTACCGGGGTCTGGCCTACCGGACCGAAGTCTTGCGTCGCTTTGCGCCTCCCCCTTTTAAGGGGGGCTGGGGGGATTCAACAAACCCTCCTAGCGCCACAAATGTTTCGCCGCTGCAAAGGTACGGCTTTTTTCTATACGATACGAAAAGAAATCTAATCCGAATCTGAACATGAAATATACCACATGAGCAAATTGGTATACGGTCCCATTACCACATCTATAGGATTCTGCGCCTTCCACTCATAAAACGCATCAGAATCGATAGCCATGTCCTTCGGGATAATTAGCCAACCAAAATATTGGTCAAGCAGATACTCCTCTAAAAAGCCATTTTCAATGATTTTATTATACTGCTCCAACTGATGGTGGATTTCTTCTCCACCAGGCGAATCAGGAAAGTCTTTTGCCGCCTTCACGAACCCTTCCACAGCTGCCATGTGAGCTTCCAAGTAAAGACTGGGATAACCACTTAATTTCTCCAATGAATCAACGTTTTCGTCTATCCATTTCAATTGCCCAACAATGGCACCAAGCACACAATCCAACATCAGGGAATCGTGAATGGCACCTGGGGCTACATGAACCTCATACCCCACTTTCAACGGATCATTCTTGACAAAATTCGTCGGCACGAAATAGTCCATAACTGTCTTTTCCAATTGGGACATCTGGCAAGTGTCGATGTCGCTCGAAGTGATTCTCATCTTGAACCACCACCTTCCACACTCATAAAGCGTCAGTGACTCATTTTTACCTTTGGTAGAAAATACCGACCTAAGCCCATTAATCTTGAAACCATCATTCTGGTATGAAACCGCTTTTGAAATGGCGTCTAATCCACCATGTATATTGGCCAATTCTTGCATCAATTCCGAATACTCATCATGTATTCGTCTATCGTGACCAATCCCCGCAGGGTAAACATAGACCGACAACTGGGACTGCTTGTTTGAACTTTCATATACGCCTCCGATATTCTCTTTCTTTTTATCATAAGAATACAGCCCATCACGATGATAGTCTCCAAGTTGCAAAGGAAAAACAGCACTTGTTAAAGCGTGGACATAATCTCCTTTCGCCTTAATCTTCTTCGGTGATTGCGCATGCAGCTGACCTAATAACAAAGTCAAAGCAAATAATAGTAATAGTCTTTTCATTTCTTCAATAGTTTGTTTTCCGGGTCGGTAAAGGTACGGCTTTTTTCGATACAAATATGGGAATAGATATTATTCTTGCGTATCCTCCAACTTGAAAAAGATTGGAATTTGGTAAGACACTCTAACAAATACACCATTATGCTTTCCTGGCTTCCATTTCGGCAAGGATTGTATTACACGCATAGCTTCGGCATCAAGTACGCTATCCACACTGCGCAAGTTTGTAACATTGGAAACACTGCCGTCTTTTTCAACAATGAACCCAACAAAGACACGCCCTTGAATGCCTTTCTCCTTGGCTTTTTGGGGATAACAAAGATTTTTTGAAACAAACTCAACCAATTTATCCTCTCCCCCTGGAAATTCCGGCATTTCCTCCACAATCTGATATATTTCATTCCCTTCCAATGTATCATTCAAAAGGTTAGGCTCCACAAAGTCTTCATCCTCAATTCCTCCCACAATTTCAAGTAACTCAAGTTTTTCGCAAGCAGTTTTCTTTTCTTCTGCTTTCATTGTATCCGGCACCGGCGCCATCACCTCACCTTCAAGCAAGATAGGTTCTTCGACACTATCATTCCTAATCGTATCCGAGGCTACAATAGTATCCCTTGGATTCTCCATCATCCCATCCGGAGTCGGTGCCAACGGGCCACAACCCGCCGCAGTAATGGCGGTTCCAATGGTCATTCCGGCAAAGATGGCCGCCTTACCCCTGCGCTGGCGTTTCTCCAATTCGCGCTCCAAATAGCGCACTTCGGCCTCACATTTCGGACAGGTGCCCTTGCAGTCGCCTTGGTAGGTGCATTCCTCGATGACCAACTTGATATCATTCTCCGCCGCAATCTGCTTGCGGATTTCCTTCAGAATCTTGCAGGTTTGTTTGCCTTTTGCCATGACGTGTTTTTTTTAAACATTAATTCTCATCAATTTGTCACGAATTGTTCATTAATTCGCCTTTCGTTTTTAATGTGTAATCATCGGAAAATGAAGTTTCTGCACGCATTGACAAGCGAATGGCATCTTCTCTCCCGAATTCAATTCCCAAATGGCAGGCTTCCATTCCATGAACTTGAACAGCGCCGCGACTTGAGCATCCAGTTGCTCATTGACACCTTTTATTATATCAATGTGCGACAATTTGCCATTGGGTTCCACAGTGAAAGCCACTTCCATATCGCCGTATGCATTACCATCAGCATTTTTGCCTAAGTTTTGGGAAATGAACTCCAAAAGACCTGATTCTCCGCCCTCAAACTGAGGCGCATAAAGATGTGTCGTATTTTTCAGCAAAGAATCTGCCTTAAGATCATCATCATTGTCCACATACAATTGATATGCAATTCCATAATTCTCATATTCAAGCACATCTGGATGCCTCAAATCACCACCAACCATGGCTAAACTCTTCATTCCCGGAACAAGCCATTTGCTGATTTCCTCTTGTGTAAGCGAATGATGAAACAAATAAGAGTCGGGCGGGGAGAGAGGGATAACATATCCTTCTGTAATTGTAATTCCACGCAATGTCTCCTCATCCAATTTGTTGATACCCAAAGTATCGGGCTGCTGAGCCATTGCCACTTGGCTCGCGCCCAACAAACCTACGGAAAGGCCCGCAACGACTGCGGCTTTGCCCAACCGTTGCCGTTTCTCCAGCTCGCGCTCCAAATAGCGCACTTCAGCCTCACATTTCGGGCATGTGCCGAGGCAGTCGCCTTGGTAGGTGCATTCCTCGATGACCAACTTAATATCGTTCTCCGCCGCAATCTGTCTGCGGATTTCCTTTAGGATTTTGCAGGTTTGTTTGCCTCTTGCCATGATATTAGTTTTTTGTATCAACGCAGCAAAAATACGAATTATTATGAACAAAACAAGGTTTGAAATGATTTTTTTTCAAAAAAAGAGGGCCCTTCGACGGGCTCAGGGGCCCTCAACTTTTGTAAAAGCCAAGGTCCCTGAGCTTGTCGAAGGGCCGACCAACTAATTGTCACTATTTATCTTTATCCTTCTGGATGACGTTGGGGTCGTCTGGCAATACAGGAGGCTCGCCTTCAAGCCGACCAAACTCATCCTTGTCGGAGCATTGTGAAAGGCTGTCGGGCTCGGGCGCCAACACATCGCCTTCAAGCATATAGGCATCATCAGGGATGGTATCGTCGGGATTGGGCATCTCGGTGGAATCGGGAATGTAAGGCACGTCGCCTGGGAGGGGCTGGGGAATCTCATGGCATGAAGTGGCGGTGAGCATCGTTCCCACTGCCATTCCGGCGATAACCGCAGCCTTGCCCATGCGCTGGCGTTTCTCCAACTCGCGCTCCAGATAGCGCACTTCGGCTTCGCACTTCGGGCAAGTGCCAAGGCAATCGCCCTGGTAGGTGCATTCTGAAATGACCAATTCAATGTCATTCTCCGCCGCAATCTGCTTACGTATTTCTTTCAGGATTTTACAGGTTTGTTTGCCTTTAGCCATGGTATTGTCAGTTTTTTGGATCCTTAATGATCTTGACGTTGGAGTCCTCAAAGGGAACAGGGGGCTCGCCTTCCAACAAGAAAGGTTCCGAATTGATTTCGATGGGGAATTGTATCTTCTTCACACAGCGGCAGTCAAACGGCCAGCTATCCCCTTCCAGCTTGTATTTTGCCGGCTCCCAGCTCATCTGCTGAAAGGCCTCTCTCACCTCCTCGTCCAATACACTATTCACGCCCTTCACTATCTCGACCTCCTCCAGTTTGCCCCACGATGTCACGGTGAACGCAACCTCCAGGTCGCCTTTATACTTTTTGGCATCACCATCCAACCGGGTCGCAAGGCGCTCCATCAGTTTCTGTTCTCCCTCAACATAATAAGGTGCAGTGAACTCTTCGACTGCATCGACCAGCTCCTCCAGTGTTTCGCAGGGTTTCTCGTTCATGCTGACATGCTCATAAGGAAGCTCGCCCGCGACGACGGTCATGTCCTTCATCGGGGAAGCGGCGAATTTCTGCTTCATGTGGGCCTGATAATAGTCGGATTTGAAGTTGAAGTTGTTACGATACATCATTACAAGCCCCATCAGCGGCTCCGTGATAATCGTGTCGGGCTCTTCCGGATCAGAGGCTATGGCTACCACATCGCCCGCAAGTTTTTTATCAGGGTCTGATGTCACTTTTGAGGTGGTGTCACATGCCGCGACCGAGAGTAGTGTGCCTATCGACATACCAGCGAAGACAGCCGCCTTACCAAGGCGCTGGCGTTTCTCCAACTCACGCTCCAGATAGCGCACCTCGGCCTCGCATTTGGGACAGGTACCGAGGCAGTCGCCCTTATAAGTGCACTCTGAGATGACCAGTTCGATGTCGTTCTCCTCAGCAATTTGCTTACGGATTTCTTTCAGAATCTTGCAGGTTTGTTTTCCTTTAGCCATAGTATTTCAGATTTCAAGATTTCAAGATTTTAAATTTCAAGATTTCATAATTCCACATTCAGCATTCAACATTCAACATTCAGCATTACCTAATCACATACTTAAACTCATCAACATCCACGACCCCCATCCCCTTGAGGATTTCCACACTTTTCGCCACATCTTCGTCGGTATTATACTCGGGAATATGGGGAACGCGCACTTTGATGCGTTTTGCCTCACCATGCCGCAAAATCCATTCCAAATTCTTCAAAACCAGCGCATTCTCTTTGCCCGTATAGTCTAAATAGATGTCAGGATTCATATCCTTGATGTCGACAATGTAGCCATCCACGACGGCATTCATCTCCTCAACGATTTCGAAAGGCACGTTGAGACACGTCTCCACCACAATTTGCCACTGCGTTCCACACAATGCGCGGAATTCCTTGATGAACTCCTTCTGCAACAAAGGCTCTCCCCCACCAAAGGTGACACCACCATGGGTGGCCAAGAAGTACAATTGATCGATCTTGACTTCCTCGAAGAGCGACTCGGGGGTATAAATACGGCCTTTGTCCATATCCCACGAAGTCTTGTTAAGGCAATACTTGCAGCGCAAAGGACAGCCGCTGAACGCCACCAAAGTGGTAACGCCATCGCCGTCAACGGTCAAACGGTGACGGCCGATTCCGAAGATTCTCGCTGTTGTCATTCCATATAATCAGGCATTCCAGATTCATCGATGTAGCGTCGCTCGGGAATCCACAGGTTAAAGACGATGCCCACCTGGGCGTTGAACCCGCTCATATTCATGGGCCTGAACAGGCCTATGAGGTTGTTGGTGGTCAGATAGATATTGCAGGTCTCAATCATCGCGGAGACGCCGAGACCGATGTTGTCGTAGCTATGCGGCATCATAGTGTAAGTGGCGCACACGTTGAGGTTGTTGAAGAACGAGCCGCAGTAGGCCAAGGTCATGGCGGGACGGAAGCCGCTGCCGAGGAAACGCCCCTGCACCTGTGCGCTGAAGCGGTTTTGAGGGTTGAGGTCGTAGTTGCCGCGCAGCATGAGCGTGGTGTTCAACGCAGTGTTGTATTTCTCCATTGGAGAGAACTCCACCTGGAAGTATTGCTGCAAAGTATCCAAAAAGCGCTCACGGTACCAGTCGTCGGAGGCGATACGCTGCAGCTCATCGACGTTCAATCCGGTGAAGAGGAAGTCACCGTTGTCGTAGAATTGTCCCGCATCGTTCACCTGACCGGTCATCTCGAGGTTATTTTTGCCCCAATGAATGAAACCCAAGTCGCGGACAGCGGCCACGGCGCTGAATCGCTCGTCGAAGCGATATTCGGCGGCTAAATCGACGCCAAAGCCCGGGTTACGGAACAGCTCACCCACGCTGAAAGGTCCGTTAGCCTTCAGCCGGCCTGCGCCGTCGACATAGATGACATTGGGCATGGAAGCCTTCATGGCGATGTTCTCCTGAAGACGCAGCGCATAGGAATCGGGATCGGTGAAGAGGTTGACATCGAAGGCGTCGGTGGTTGCATTGGCCACGCCAAAGAGGAGTTTGGCCCTACCTCCCAACGAGAGTTGCTCGGTGACATTCCACTGATAACCTACAGCGAGTTCCTGATAGCCCATGAGGTTGAGGTCAAGGTTGACTTTGGCGGGGTTGTCATCACCGACAAAAGCCGAGTTGCCGTAGCCCAGCAACTTGAACAAACCGTCATTATAACGCATGTCACCCTGCGCCTTCACACCATAGTTGATGGTGATCATGCCTTTCTTGAGGCGTTTGTACAAGGTGAACAGGTCGACGTTGGCATCAAAGCCCAAATAGTTGTCTTCCTTCAGGCTATTGGCCAATTGTCGGAGATTCAGCGTCGCAGGACGGCCTTGCGCGTCGAAGTCGAAGAAGTTGTCGTAGCGCAAGGTGGTGTTCTGCACATCCAACCCGATGTTGCCAATGACGAGTGACATGACACTCTGATATGGCAAGTCGGTAGCCGGATTGGCATTCATCTGATAGGGGTTGTAGCGCATGAAGTCGTCGGGCGACACGTTTTGGGCCTTCACAGAAAAGAAGGCAAGAGTCATAACGCCCGCAATAAAAAGCTTAACAATCTTTTTCATACGTTTACTGTTTTTCGAATTCAACAACGCCATCGTATTCCACCTTGGCCTTGACAAAGAACTGCAGGCCTTGGTTGCCATTCAGACTCACATCGTGGGCATCGGTATCAAGGTCGAAACAAAGGATGATATGGTCGGAACGCATGGCATTTTGCACCCTGTCATCGGTGATTTCGATGACCACAGTCGTCTCCTTCGCTTGTCCGTCGTATGACGCCGCAATCAAGGTGGCTTCGTCAAGAAGGATATCGGTGACCTGTCCTTCCTCGGAATTGTACAACATGAACTCGCCGCTCAACTCAACAGGAAGAGTCGATTGGAACTCGATCTCAAGGGTCAGCTTCTCCACCAGTTCGGGCATCTCAATCTCATCCAGTTTCATATTGACCGTATCGACATATCTCAGCTCATTGACATTGAACGAGAATGGAATGCTGACATCGACACGCACATCGATGCGGCAGGTATCGTTGACGGTAACAAGGTCGGACGAACCTGATGGATTGACCGTAAACACCGACGAGGAAAAGGCGTGACCCGAATGGACGTCAATCCAACCGCTGAGGGGTTTCCTATAGACTTCGGAAAGACTCGGACGGGGAGGCAGGTCGATGATCAGAGGCAACGGCGTGAAAATGGAATAAGGCGCTACGCTCTCGCCCCACACCATGGCCGTGTCGACCAAAAGACGAGCGTCCATACTGAACGAGTTGCGTTCTCGCAGAGTAATGAGTGCGTCATCCACTTTAATACTGCCCGACATGTTGTCGGGGAACAGGCTGAACACCGTGTCGATGCGGCTGCTCGACTCATAGGTGTCAACATAGCCGGTCATCTCGCTAAAAGCGAGGTCAACGGCTGCCACATGAGCGTCTATCTCGATCACATCCGTCATCAGCTCACCCACCACAACATGGAACTCGTAATTGATATTCAGAACATTCGGTTCATCGGTATGGTATCGCATGCCATCGAGATCAAGACCCGTCTGACCCTCCTCGGGGTGGTAAACGAAATACAGGTCGTGACCTTCGGCGTCCTTAATATCTGAAGAAGTGACAACCACCTCACCCAGATTGTCGACATTCGACTCCAAGTTGAACTCAAGATGTCCCGACTTCAACATAGCCGAGACGACATGGATATGGTCGGCTTCGAAGATCACCGGCTGACTCACGCCAAGCACCGTGTCGACGGGATGCGGCAAGCCGCTTTGGTAAGGATTCTCGATGACGAAATGCTCCGTATAATCCCAATCCTTGAAACGAAGCAAGTCTTCGCCGCTGACGGCCCCAAGATGCTCATAATAGTAATCATAAGTCATGTCGCCCGAAGCATTGCAGTCGATCAACGAGTCAATTTGAAAACGTTGCATCAGGTCCAAGAGTGTGTACGAGCCTCTTGTCAAAGGCAGCATCACCTCTCCCTCCGCATTTACACCATGCACATGGCCCATATTATAGTGGTCTTTCTTGCAAGAAGCCAGAAGACAGGCCATCGCTGCCAAAAACAGCATTATCCTCTTGATTCTCATCATACAAACTTACCGTTTAGAATCATCTTGGCGACTTTGTTGGCGCCATAGTAATACGGCATGAACTCCAACTGCGTCATCGGCTGGGTGACGATGAGGTTGGCGAGTTTGCCTTTGGTCACGCTGCCCACCTCGTCGCTCACGCCCATAGCGTAGGCCGTGTTGAGCGTGGTGGCGTTGAGGGCCTCCTCGGGCGTCAGGCGGTAGCGGATGCAAGCCATCGAGAGGATGAGCTGCATGTTGCCCGAGGGCGAGGTGCCCGGATTGAAGTCGGATGCCATGGCCACCGGCAGACCCGCGTCGATCATCTTGCGCGCCGGCGAGAGCGGCAGGTTGAGGAAGAAGGCGCATCCAGGCAGCACGGTCGGCATGGTCTCGGTATCCTTGAGACACTCAATCTCGGCGTCGCCCATCTGCTCGAGGTGGTCGACGGAGATGGCGCCGTATTTCACGCCCACCTGCACGCCGCCCGAGATGGCCATCTCGTTGGCGTGGATCTTCGGTCTCATACCATATTTGATACCCGCCATAAGGATGCGTTCGGTGTCCTCGCAGGTGAAGAAGCCCTGGTCGCAGAACACGTCAATGAAGTCGGCGAGGTCTTCGGCGGCGACCAAAGGGATCATCTCGTTGATGACCAGGTCGACGTAGTCTTCCTGGTGGCCTCGGTATTCCATCGGGATGCCGTGTGCGCCGAGGAAATTCGACTTGATGGTCAGGGGCGAGTTCTCCTTCAAACGGCGGATGACACGCAAAAGTTTCAACTCGCTCTCGGTCGTCAGACCGTAGCCGCTCTTGATCTCGATGGCGCCTGTGCCCATGCGCATCACCTCGTCGAGACGTTGTTGTGCCATATCATAGAGTTCGTCTTCTGATGCCGCCGCCGTCGCCTTGGCCGAGTTGAGGATGCCTCCTCCCCTCTTGGCGATCTCCTCGTAGCTGAGGCCGCGAATCTTGTCGACGAACTCCATCTCGCGCGAGTTGGCGTAGACGAGGTGTGTGTGCGAGTCGCAGAAGGCCGGCATCACCACGCTGCCTTTCACGTCGTATACGCGATGGTTCTCGGCGAGATACTGTCGGCAGGCGTCCGAGTCCATCGAACCGTAGTCGGCGATTTTCTTGCCTTTGATATAGAGGAAGGCGTCTTTGATTCTTCCCGTTTCGGCCATTTCCTTGCCGCGTTTCAGCAGTCGGCCCTGTTCCTCAATGCCGACGAGCTCCTTGATGTTGACGATGAGCATAATGATTAAAATTTTGGCAAAAGTAAGGAAAAATAGACCAATTTGCACGGTTTTTGTTATTTTTGCCCACGAAAAACGGACAATGATGAAAAAAGCCATCTTATTTGCCATGGTATTCATGGTGGCGGGACTTACTGCCAACGCACAAGAAGAGAAAAAAGAATCGAAAGTCAAGCATTTGACCTACAATGAGTTTTTAAAGAAGGTATGGGATTTTGAGAAAGACCCTACCACTTTTAACTATAAGGGCAAGTTGCCCGCCATCGTCGACTTTTATGCCGACTGGTGCGGCCCCTGCCGCCGTGTGGCGCCTATAATGGAAAAACTGGCCGAGGAATACGACGGCAAGTTGTTGATTTACAAAGTCAACACTCAGAACGAGGGGGAATTGGCGCAAGCCTTCCAGATACGCAGCATCCCCACGGTGCTCTTCATCCCCATGGAGGGCCAGCCCATGATACAAGTCGGAGCGTTGCCCGAAGAAGGCTACCGACAGGTCATTGAGGAAAGACTGCTCAAATGACGCTGTTCATCACATCTTATTTCCCAAGCATCAGCTACATGGCGCGTTTTCTGAAAGAAGACGCGCCTGTCGTTGAGATATGGGAGACCTATCACAAACAGACCTACCGCAACCGTTGTCGCGTGATGACGGCCAACGGCGTGGAGAGTCTCAGCGTGCCCGTGGTGAAGGTCAACGGCAACCACACCATGACCAAGGACATGGCGATCAGTCCCATCGAGCCATGGCAGCACATCCACAGCCGCTGCCTGGAGTCGGCCTACAAGGCGGCGCCTTATTTCGACCACTATTACGACTACCTGAGGCCTATTTTTGAAGGGCGTTTCGAAAATCTCGTCGACTTGAACGACACGGCTTTGCGGGCTGTGATGAAAATGCTCAAGGTCAACAAGGAAATCGTGCATACAACGGACTACGTCCGCGAGGCGGAAAACGACTTGCGCGAGGCGTTCAACCCGAAGAAGGAGGCCGACGCCAGCCTCTTCCCTGCCTATTACCAGGTGTTCAGCGAGAAGTACCCCTTTGCGCCCGATTTGAGCGTGTTGGACCTGATTTTCAACGAGGGCCCAGAGTCAATGGGTTATCTCTCAACTCTCAACTCTAAACTCTCAACTCTAAACTCTCAACTATTTCTCGGGATACGCAATCCTAACGTGATAGATATTCATCAGCTTCTTCTTCAACACCTTGCGGCAGGTCTCGATGTCGCGCATCGTTAAGTCCGTGTTGAGGAACTGCCCCGCCTCCATCTGTTGGTTGATGATGTTGTCCACCAAGTCATTGATCTTCTTCTCGTCGGGGTCCTTAAGGCTGTGTGAAGCCGCTTCGATGCTATCCGCCATCATCAGCACTGCTGTCTCGCGCGAGAATGGCGCCGGACCGTGGTAGGTGAAGGGCGTCGGATCGACTTCCTCGTCGGGATGAGCCTTTTTCTCGTTGATATAGAAATACTCGGTACGGCGCGTGCCGTGGTGGGTACGGATGAAATCGATGATACGCTCGGGGACGTGGTTTTTGTGCGCCAACTCAATGCCGTCAGTCACATGCGAGATGATAATCTCGGCGCTCTCCGTGTTCGAGAGGTCGTTGTGCGGGCTATAGGCGCCATGTTGGTTTTCGGTGAAGTACATCGGGTTGTTGATCTTGCCGATGTCGTGATACAAGGCTCCTGTACGGGCCAGCACCGTGTCGCCGCCAATCTCATACAGCACCTCCTCGCAGAGGTTGGCCACCTGTATAGAATGCTGGAAGGTGCCAGGCGCGGTGGCCGCCAACTCGCGCAGCAATGGACTGTTGGTGTTGCTCAGGTCCATCAGCGAGAGCGAGGTGGTGAGGCCGAAGATGCGTTCGAAGAGCATAATAAGCGGCTGAGCCAGCATGGTGAACAAGCCGTTGAGGAACAGTAGCAGGACCACGGTCCAATTCACTTCGGAGGTGGTCAGGAAGGTGAAGGCCAGATAGACCAGCAGATAGCCGAAGAACACAAGCAGGGCAGCTTGGATAAAGCGGTGGTGCGTGCGAGTGTTCGACATCCCGAACACCGTGACCACTGTGGCCACAAGCTGCATGAACATGAACTGGAAGGGGTTGGGCACCGCCAACGAGATGAGCATCACGGCGAAGACCTGGGTGGAGAACGCAAGCCGCAGGTTGAAGAACGAGCCCACCATGATGGCCAAGAGGCACACGGGCATCATATAGATCAGTCCCGGGGCGAACTTGACGATCACAAACGACGGGATGACGACCATGAGCATCAGCGTCAGCAGAAGGATGATGTTGCGCATCTGGGCGAAAATCTTGGCGTGGAGCTTGTTGCCATAGAGTCCCATCAGAGAGAATATCAGCGCCACCAAGAAGAGCTGGCTAAGCAGCACACGCAGCGACTCGTCGCTCGACAGCGACTTGGAGTTGTACTCACGCTGCAACGAATTGAGGACGTCGAAGGTATGCGCGTCGACGATCTGGCCCTCTTCGACGATGGTCTCGCCTTTCTGCACGGCGCCATAGGTCAGGGAGATGGCGGAGACGGCCTTATCGGTCTCGGCTTTGGTGAGTTCGGCGTTGTAGAACACATTCTGGCGCAAGGCGCCGTTGAGCAATTCCGAGAGCAGTTTCCTGTCCACCTGTCCGCCGGCGTTCTGCAGCATCACGGACACGGCTTCGGTGGCGGCATTCATGCTCAAGAACTCTTCATAGCGGGCCGCGCGCATCACCTTGTTGCGCACCACGCTCACCTCCGACTCTGGTTTGAGGTTGGCGGTGGCGTTATCGTAGGCCACGACGCCCTGCCCCTCGATGGAGTCGAACACCTTGAAAAGACAGTCGAGACTGAGGTCGCGGTCATAGTGCGAGGCGGCATCCCATTTCGTCTCGAAGTTGACGAACAGCAGGTCGCGCGAGTCTGCCACCTCCTTGTCGTTGAAGACGAAGATGGGCTTCACGTTGGCCGAGGCCTCCGCCGTCTCGGCGGTAATGGCTTCGTAGTTCTTGTAGATCGGGAAGTCGAAAGGCGCATAAAGGGTCTCGTGTTGCCAAGGCTTAGAGAGTTGGTATTCGTATTTGAACTTGCCTGTGCGCGGCATCTGCCACCACACAAGGAGCACCGCCACCAAGAAAGCCAGCACCTTACCGATGCCATAATAGCTGTGGCGTATCTTATTGAAAAAGTTCTTGATCGCGCTCATAGAAAAAGCTTTATCCGTGGGTTTCACAAAAGAAAAAGTGTGCTAAATTAAAAATAAAAGTCCAATTACAAGAAAAAGTAGCGAAAAATGGCTTATTTTAGCGGTCTGAAAAACGCCACTCAAAACACCAACGACATGACCTACGGCATCTGCAACCTTTCCGCCATCGCCTTGCGCAAGGAGGCGCGACACGCTTCCGAGATGGTGACCCAACTACTATACAACGAGACTTACACCGTTCTGGACAGGACCAAGGAATGGATCCTCATCAGAACGGAGCACGGCTCTTCGACCCTTCAACAGGCCGAGGATTTAGGGGCCTACCCTTACGACGGATGGATTCAGGCGAAGCAGTTTCACGAGATTGGAGAGGAGGAATACCATGCCTTGAAGAGCAAGAAGCCTTACCTTATTAATAAGCCCGTCGTGGAATACCGCGGGCAATATCTGTCCATGGGCACACCGCTCTACGAGCCGCATCCCGATGCCGTTATGATGCCTTCGGAGTTCCATCCCGAACTGATGGTCGACTATGCCAAGCTGTTGCTCGGCGCGCCCTATCTCTGGGGTGGCCGCATGGCGATGGGCCTCGACTGCTCGGGCTTGACGCACACCTGCGCCCGCTTGGCGGGTCTTGTCCTCCCCCGCGACGCCTCGCAGCAGGTGAAGTGCGGCGACTTGGTGTATTTCCTGCAGGAGACGCAGCCCGGCGACCTCGCCTTCTTCGGCGACGAGGACGGCCTCATCACCCACGTGGGCATCGTCATGGGCGGAGAGCAGATTATCCACTGCTCGGGGCAAGTGCGCATCGACTACCTCGACCAGACGGGGATATTTAATAAGGAAATGAACGAGCATACGCATAGGCTGCAGGCCATCAAACGCTTGAGTTAAAGTATGGCGAAATTTTTCACAAAGAAGAATCTCGCAATGAAATTTACTATATTTGCGCCGCATTTATAAAGAGAAACCAACTTAAAACTATAAAAATGAAAAAGTCATTATTATTTGTATTGGCTCTGGCAGCCATCTGCCTCATGCCGTCGTGCAAGAAAGAACCAGTTCCCAATGGGGGCAGCACTGAACAGCCGACAGACACCATCGTACCTTCTAGCAATGACACCATCATTCCACCAGGCAATGACTCTATACCACAAGGAAACATATTCATTTATGGTAATACTGACGAGATGATAGTAACTTCCTACGACGGAATTGCTCCTCAATACGAAAACGGCCAATATTACTACGTCATCGACATGAATAATGACGGAATTGATGACATCAAATTCATGTCTGAGGACGTTGGATCAGCAAACGTGGATCATGCCACTGTCAGTTCCGTCAATTGTTTGAAGAATTATGTGGAACTATCAGGGGAACTTTATACGCAAGAACTTTACAAGCATATTGACACCGTCTCCATCTGGTATTACACTGACCCCGAATATCCTCAATTTGACAGCATTCAATGCTTGGCTGTAATTGAAACTAAAACTTGCGAAAGGATAGATGAAACAGACATTGTCGAAAGCATAACCGAAAAACTATCCCTCAATTCCTTTGATGAAGGCGACACTCTCCAGTTGGAATCTTTCTTCATGAGCACTGAAGTGTGCCTGAAAAACAGGAGCTATTTCTATTATGGCAGTCCAACCGGAGAAGGCACCGCAACAATCACATATCATGGGCATTCAATCATGAATAACTGTGATTATTTCCCCTTGGACGAAGAGAAGTACATCGGCTTCAAATTCAGCCAAAACGAGATTGAACGATTCGGTTGGATCAAAATCGTCCTCGAAAACAATGGATATGGCGACCATTTCATAAGAATCATTGAAACTGCCATACAGGCATAAAGGCTGAGATTCCCCTGCTGGGAAATCGAAGATTGATTTCATCGAAATCAAAGATTCAACGACACAAAGTGAGTTAATGCGGAGCATTTCGACGGAGTCAATGGAGGTTGCCGATAATGTTTCCTGCGGCGGCTTGTAACGTTTACGACTTGTAAGCTCTACATGCCGCCGCAGGTTGATTAATTGAATGGACTCCATTCCCTAAAGGGAATCTCTACCATCTAACAAAAAGCGACCAGGAAAAGCGAAAAAATATCGCACTGAAGTTTTTCGCAACGAAATTTACTATATTTGCGCCGCGTTTATCAAACAGAAACTTCACAATAAAAAAAAACATAACAAAATGAAACAACTATCATTATTTGCGATGGCGCTACTGCTTGCGGCCAGCATCGCATCGTGCAAGAAAGACACAACAAACGGCAAAGTCGTTTTCGGCAACACCCATGGGATGTCCGTTACATCATACGACAGCACTTTCCACCCCGAACAATATGGCCATTTTTCTTGGGGCAACACCGTTGACCTCAATGGCGATGGAGAAAACGACGTTCAATTCCGATCAGAGGATATAGGTTCCGCTGGACTTGGGCATGATGTTGTCACGACGCTCAATTGTCTGAATGAGAACATCGCATTATTGGGCGACATCATCAACCAAGAAAACTACCTTCATATCGATTCCACTTCCCATACGGAAGACAGCATTTGGTGGGTAATAGGAGTATATTACACCTATACTTGTGAACGGATTGCCGAAACAGATTCTGTAGTGAGCATGACAGAAAAACTATCGCTTTATGCCAATAATGCCAATGATAGCTTCGACAGCAACGACACCTTCATGAGCACCGATGTCATCCTTAAAAACCGTTCCTATTCTTATCCTGCGGGTACCGAAAACGGTAATCATGTGCTCTACCATTATGAAATGAACTACAAAAACGACTGCGACTACTTCCCAATGGACGAAGTGAAATACATTGGTTTTAAGCTCACCGAAAACGACCAAAGCCATCTTGGCTGGATGAAAGTCATCCTCCACCATGACTATGTCGAGCTTTTGGAAACCGCTATTCAGAAATAAAGGCTGAGATTCCCCAGGGAATCTCTTTCGTTTCATATCACTGCTGAACACAAAGCTGTCCTGAAAAAGCGAAAAATTATTGCGTTGAAGTTTTTCGCAATGAAATTTACTATATTTGCACCGCGTTTCGAAAACTAAAAACAAAACCTGATAATGAAGAAAACACTATTATTTGCTTTTATACTGCTGACTTTTTCTTCTTGCGCCCTGTCTGGATTCACAACCAAGACCCCAAAAAGTGAAATTTCAGACGTACAACGTTTTATTCCTGTATGCGACATTGATCTATTGGACAAATACGACAATGGCGGTCACAGCGATTCTCTTTCAGAATTATGCCGCCTTTCCATAGATAACGTACTGGCTCAAGATAAATCCATCGGTCTAACAGGATACATAACAATAAAAGACACTGTGGTGCAGAATAAAGTGAATAATGAATTACGGCAACTTATTGATGATGGAAACCTCAAGCAAAAGGCACAATATACATACTTGCCTACCGTTGATTCCATATTGAAACAAAACGGGAAACGCTTTGGTTTGCTAGTTTATCATGTCGGTTTCGAAAGAACCAAGCAAAACTGGGGCGAGATTATTTTCAAAAGTATTGCTTACTATTATGGCGCCTATGGAGCAAGTTCTTATAATGAGGCTTTCTCTAAACTAACACTTATCATCTATGACGCAGAAAACAAGAACCTTCCTTTCTATCATTTTTCAATCAAGCCTGACAAAAAACCCACCCGTGTTATAAGTCAGCAGTTAGAAGGCATTATCGACAGGTTTTGGAAATGACGGAGCAACCCCGTCCTAATTACCTCAACATTTTTGAATATTTATTCTTCAAACTTTAAATACAACATAATGAACAACGCACTGATCACATTTGCGAAGCCGGACAACGAGCCTGTGAAAGGTTACAGACCAGGCAGTCCGGAGAGAATCGAACTCCAGAAGGAACTCGAGAGACAATCCAACGAAATCGTTGAAATCCCCGCCATCATCAACGGCCAGGAAGTCCGCACGGGCGACATGGGCGAGGTGGTGATGCCCCACGACCACAAGCACGTCATTGCTCGCTACCATAAGGTAGGCGAAAAGGAAGTCCGCATGGCCATCGACGCCGCCCAAGCCGCCAAGCACGACTGGGAGAACACGCCTTGGGACGAGCGCGCCGCCATCATGGCACGCATCGCCGAGATGCTGGCCACCAAGTACCGCGCCCGCATCAACGCCGCCACCATGCTCGGCCAGTCGAAGAACTGCTTCCAAGCCGAGATCGACAGCGCCTGCGAGACCATCGACTTCTTCCGCTACAACAACTACTACGCCAGCAAGCTCTACGCCGAGCAGCCCGCTTCGGCCAACGACCAGCTGAACCGTGTGGAATACCGTCCCTTGGAAGGTTTCGTCTTCGCCATCACGCCTTTCAACTTCACCTCCATCGCCTCCAACCTGAACATGACCCCCGCCTTGATGGGTAACACCACCATCTGGAAGCCCTCGACGACCGCCCTGCTGTCGAACTACACCGACATGCGCATCTTCATGGAAGCCGGTCTTCCGAACGGCGTCGTCAACTTCCTGCCTGGCAAGGGCAGCCTGATCAGCGGCGTGGCCCTTAAGGACAAGAACTTCAACGCCATCCACTTCACCGGCAGCACGGGCACCTTCAAGAGCCTGTGGAAGACCACCGGACAAAACCTCGACATGTACAAGGCCTATCCGCGTCTCGTGGGTGAGACCGGCGGCAAGGACTTCATCTTCGTCCACCACAGCGCCGACCCGCAAGAGGTGGCCGTTGCCATCGTCCGTGGCGCCTTCGAGTACCAAGGTCAGAAGTGCTCCGCCGCTTCGCGTGCCTACATCCCCGCTTCGATGTGGAACGACGTGAAGAACCGCGTGGGCGACATGATGAGCACCATCAAGATGGGCGACGTGAAGGACTTCACCAACTACGTCAACGCCGTCATCGACGAGGCCTCATTCGACAACTGCAAGGGCTACATCGACCGCGCCAAGGCCAGTGCCGATGCCGAAATCGTCTTCGGCGGCAACTGCGACAAGAGCGTCGGTTACTTCGTGGAGCCCACCGTCATCCTAGCCAAGGTGCCGAACTACGAGAGCATGGTGGAAGAGATCTTCGGACCCATCATCACCATCTACGTCTACGACGACAACAAGTTCGAGGAGATGCTGGATGTGTGCGACCAGAGCTCGCCGTACGCCCTCACCGGTGCCTTCTTCGGCAACTGCATGAAGGCCCAAAAGATCGCCAACGACAAGCTGCGCCACGCGGCCGGCAACTACTACGTGAACGACAAGCCCACGGGAGCCGTGGTCGGCATGCAGCCCTTCGGCGGCGCCCGCGCCAGCGGCACCAACGACAAGGCCGGCGGCCTGTGGAACCTCATCCGCTGGACCAGCCCGCGCGCCATCAAGAACACGTTTGTTCCTGCTGCCGCTTACGGCTATCCGTTCCTGGCGAAGGACTAAGAGGAATAACATTCCAACTGAAAAAGGTGGGGGCAACTCCACCTTTTTCAATTAATATTCCTATCTTTGTGGCCTGTTAATGAATCGACTATGAAAAAAGCATTATTTCTCGCCTTCGCCCTTGTGGCGGGCATCATACTACAAGCCCAAGAATATCACTTCAACAGCGAGCCCAACGGGTTCAGCGTCAGCGATAGAAGCAGCGGCCAGCTGACCATAAAACACAACCTCGGCGCCGTCACCATCGAGAATGCCGACCGCGCCGAAGCGCAGGGACAGAGCATCACCCTCTCGGGTGTCTACCTCTCCAATGTGGCCGGCGCCCCCGACCTGCCGAGCAGCAGCACCTTCGTCGCCATCCCCAATGGCGCGACAGCCACGCTAGCGATGGTCGCCTCCAAGACCAAAGTCATCAGCGACGTCGACCTTATCCCGGCGCCCATGCCACAACTCGACGACGACAACTCTCCCGCCGTCTATCAAAAAGACGCCAGCATTTACAGCCGCAACGCCTTCTATCCCGCATCGCCCTTCCAGCTTTCGGAAGTCACCAGCATCCGTGGCGTGCAGGTAGTGCAGGTGGGCGTGATGCCTTTCCAATACAACCCCGTCACCAAGGAACTCATCGTTTATGAGGACATGGAGCTGGAACTCACCACCGAAGGCGGCGACGGCACCTATGGCGATCCCCGCTATCGCACTCCCGACTGGGACCAGATTCTCCAAGACTATATTCTCAACAGGGACGTCCTGCCCGAGGTGGACTATGGCGAGCGTCTTCGCAAACACTACGAGAACCGTGAGACGGGCTGCGAATACCTGATCATCACCCCCGACAACGAAGGCTTCATCTCGCTGGCCGACACCATCAAGCAATTCAGGACCGAACAAGGTATACCGACCGAAGTCTATACCATCACACAATGTGGTGGCAATAACTACACCACCCTCCGAAGCTTTATCCGCAACGCCTATAACAACTGGGACATGCCGCCCGCGGCCGTGCTCTTCTTGGGTGACCACAACGAAGACGGCACCAAAGGCATCGTGTCTTACACCATGAACAATCACCCGGGCGGCGACGGCTACAACCCCTACATCTCCGACCACGCCTACGCCGTGATGGGCAACACCGACATGCCAGAGATTATCGTAGCCCGCATCACAGGCCGCAACTACGACGAGATGTACCACATGATCAAGAAAGACCTTGATTATGAGCGCACACCTCCCACCAGCCCCGACTTCTACGACCACCCCATTACCGCCATGGGATTTCAGTTGGAGCGTTGGTTCCAACTTTGCTCGGAGGTAGTGTATGGCTTCTTTGAGAACGAGCTCGGCAAACATCCCGTCCGTCAGAACGCCATCTACCAAGGCACGCCGGGCAGCCGCTGGTCGACCTACGAATATACCAACACCGTGCTCAACTATTTCGGGCCCAACGGTTGCGGCTACATCCCACGTACCATGTCGCACCTCACCGAATGGGACGCCACGGGCAACTCGGTAAACGAGGCCATCAACAGTGGCGCCTTCCTTATCCAGCACCGCGACCACGGCGCAGAGGAGGTGTGGGGCGAGCCCAGCTATAGCATCGGTTACATCAAACGACTGACCAACCCCGACCTCACCTTCGTCATGTCGAACAACTGCCTCACGGGCAGGTTCAACTTCGGCGGTGTCAACGGAGAATGTTTCGCCGAGGCGTTCCACCGTCATCAATATGGCGCTTTGGGACTCATCGCCGCCACCGAGGTCTCCTATTCCTTCGTCAACGACATCTACGTCTGGGGCGCCTACGACAACATGTGGCCCGACTTCATGCCCACCTACGGCACGCAGCATGCGACCAATTTCATACGTCCTGCCTTCGGCAATGCCGCTGGAAAATACTTCCTCAGGCAATCGTCGTGGACCGATGACGGCGTCAAAGAAATCACCTATTATTTATTCCATCACCACGGCGATGCCTATATGACCCTTTACAGCGAAGTGCCGCAAGAACTCACTGTGGAGTCTCTGCCCGTGCTTCCTGCCGGTAGTGACCAATACACCATCAAGGCTGACGAGGGCGCCACCATCTGCCTGACCGCCAACGGTCAAATCATCGGGTACGACATGGCCACTGGCAACGAGCAACACATCAGCGTCACACCGCAGGAGGTGGGCACACGAGTGAAGCTCACCGTCACCAAGCAGAACTACTATATGTATGAGTATTACATCAACACCATCCCTGCAGAAGGCCCCTATCTGATCCTCAATGCCATAGAGTTCGACGATGAGGAAGGTAATGGCAATCACGCTCCCGACTACAACGAGACGAGCCACCTCGGCATCACACTCCACAACGTGGGCTTTGCCACTATGGACAACTTCAATGCCACCATTTCATGTGCTCACCGTTCCATGGAGATTATCCAAGACCACTCCCCTTACAACAGCATTGGCGTCAATGAGACACAAAGGCAGGGCGCCTTTGTCGTCCGTTTTGGCGACGACCTCTACAACCAAGAGGAAGTCAAGTTCTTCGTGACAATGGAAAACGATGGCTACACCTTTAACGACAGTATCATTGTCAAGGTAAAAGCCCCTGACCTAAAATACAGGAATCTTAGCATCACCGACTTGGAAGGAACACCGATGGACCGCCTTATGAAAGGCACCTCTTCCTACCTTACCTTCGACATCGAGAACCAAGGCGAGAGCAAATCACACGAGATCGTCAACAGGCTGAACCTCAGGGCGCCGTTCCTCAACGTTGCCGAAAACGAGGCCACCATCCCCGCCATCGAGGCGGGAACCACGGGACAAGCTACTTTCCGCGTGAATGTTGACGAGAACGCGTTTGCGACCATCCTCAGATACACCTTGTCCGCCGAAAGCGGACATCACACCGACCAATTGGACAGCCAAGTCCCCTTGGGCTACACATCCGAAGACTTTGAAGGCGAGACGCTGACCGAAGACCTGCGTTGGAGACTGGGATCGGGCGAAAAGGAATGGATTGTTGTCGAGGAAGGCACCGCCCCTGACGGCCATTGCCTACGCTCTCCCGCCATCAACAGCGGCACGGCCAACCTGTACATCGGCATCATGACCGAGACCGAAGGCAAGTTCTCCTTCCTTCACAAGGTATCCACCGATGGTGATTCCAACTTACAACTTTTGCTGAACAACGTCAACATGGGTACTTGGAGCGGCGATGGCGATTGGGAACTCTCGGAATATGAGTTGCCTGCCCGCAACAACATCCTCCGTTTCATCTATACCAAAGATGCCTCAAGCAGCGAAGACAACGTCGCCCTGCTCGACAATTTCCTGTTCCCGCCCTATGCCAAACTCGTCCTCTATGCCGGCGACGACGCCGAGACCTGCGGCAGCGAGGGCTTCACTCCCAACGGTTACATCTACAATCACAATGAGCTCGTCTGGACCACCAATGGTGATGGCACGTTTGACGATGCCACAATGCCCAACCCGACCTATACCTTTGGCGCAGCCGACATGGCGGAAGGACAAGTGGAACTGACCCTCACGGGTGTCTCCTCCTACGACGAGAGCCAGCAAAGCAGCTCGCTCACTGTCAACCTGCTGCCCACCCTTGATCCCACCTACACGCCTGCGGTGCCCAACGGTCCTGCCGAAGTCGACCTGCGTCTGGATAGCCAAAGCACGTTCGAAGCCGAAGCAACCGACGACGCCATCTACACTTGGAGCCTCGAACCCGCTACGGCAGGCACCCTCACCAACAACGGACGCCAAGCCATCGTGGAATGGGACGGCCAATTCCGTGGAACGGCCCATGTGTCCTATGCCATAGAGAATCCGTGCGGCTCCACCTCGGCTTCAGAGGCATTGTCCGTTAACGTGTTTAACTCGACAAGCGTTGACGAGTTAGATGGGGCTGCCGTTTCGGTGTTTCCCAACCCTGCCACCGACATGATTCATGTGAGAACCGCCATTGAGGGTCCTGCCACACTGCGTATCGTCGATGCGATAGGCAGAGTCGTTTACGAGAAAGACATGGATGGGATGGAAGACAACATCGCTACATCCAAGCTCGGCGGCAGCGGAGTCTACTTCCTCATCGTCGTTCAAAACAACGCCATGTCGAAGGTGAGGTTCGTCGTCATGCCTTGATGAAAGCAAAACAAACTAATTATACACAACATGAAACATTTTTTAGTATTCATTTTAGTTTTAACAGTTTTTGGGTCATTAGAGGCCCAAGATCACTATCAATTCCGCACCGACACTCCGCAGGGCCTCAGCATCGAGAGCAGCACCGCGACGGGTCTATCACTGCATTACTCCATCAATGAGATGGGCATCGCCGACATTGATCAGGGCAATGTAAAAGGGCAGGAAATCATTTTGAAGGGGCAGTTTGCTCCCAATGCCGAAGGCCGTCCCAACCTGCCCGTTGTCAACCGATATGTTGCCGTTCCCCGAGGCGCCACCGTCAGTATGCAAGTACAAGAAAACGCCAGCACCCTGCTGACTGGCATCGACCTGCTCCCTGCCATGTCCCCGCAAAGCGAATTGGCCGAGGGAATGCCGCAACTGCGGTGGGATGCCGACATTTTCGGCAAAGACGCCAATTTCCCGGCAGAAAACATCGTGCTTTCGACACCCACGCAGATACGCAGCCTCGATGTGGTCCTCCTCAGCGTGACGCCCTTCCGTTACAATCCCGTGAAGAAGACGTTGGAGGTGATTTACGACATCGACATTGACATACGGTTCGAAGGCGGCAACGGGCAATTTGGAGAAAGCCGCTATTTCAACCCCGACTGGACGCACATCCTCCGCAATCTCGTCATCAACAAAGACATGGTTCCTTCGGTAGACTACTACAGATTAGTCAAAGAGGTTCGAGATCGTGATGAAAACGGATGGGAATACCTCATCATCGCTCCCGATGACGACGACATCTTGGCCTGGGCCGACACGCTGAAGGCTTTCCGCACCAAACAAGGCATCTCGACGAAAGTGGCCACCGTATCGGAATGTGGCGGCAGCAGCCGTTACAACATCAGCAACTACATCCAAAGTGCTTACAATAATTGGGCGATTCCACCTGCCGCTGTCCTTATTTTTGCAGGCTACTACGGCTTCAACAACAGCATCGAGCCTTGTTATGAAACCACAATTCCCGACCCTCCCTATCAAGCGCACTCTTATCCCACCGATTACCCTTATTGTGACATGAACCACGACAGCTTAGCAGACATTACCATCAGCCGAGTGACTGCGAGAGACTTGGACGAATACCGTATCTTTGTTGAGAAGACCATCCGATATGAAAGCGACCCGCCCATTGACGCTGCCTATTATGACCGCCCCATCATCTCATCAGGTCATGAGGACAACAAATGGTTCATGATCAGCTCACAGAGCATCAATGGTTTCTATCGCGACAAACTCGGCAAGCATCCCACCGACCTTTACATGGTTCAATCGGGCCCCATTCCCGATTCCATTTGGTCAACAGGCTACAACACCTCCGTTCTAATGGACTATTTTGGTCCCAATGGGCAGAATTACATCCCCCAGTCCATCGGCGAACTGCATGATTGGAGAGACATGCGTGACGCGACGCCGTTGTGTAACGCGCTCAATGAAGGGTCATTTTTGACCTTATATCGTGGCCACTCCAACATGGATCAATGGTGGTTTCCGCAATTTTCATGCCATCACCTCGAAACTGATATATACGGTCCTCCCACCTTCGTCCTCTCCATTAGTTGCAACACCTTGCTTTTTGACAATTGGAAACGATGTCTCATCGATGCCTTCTGCATCAAAGACAACAGTGGTGCCGTGGGTGGCATTGGTGCAACCACCCTCACCCATTCCTATTTCAACGACATACTTGCCTGGGGAATATACGACTGCATCTGGCCCGATTTCCTGCCCGACATGGGCAGTGATACGCCACCCGAATTCATAAGGCCGTCCTACATATTGACGGATGCAAAGCTTTATTTCGCCTACCATTACTTCCTACCCAATTGGTGGAGTGATAAAGAGTCTTCCACCATGTGCCTTTTCGGTTACACGGGAGAGACCTACCTCAACCTGTTCACCGAGGTGCCTCAACCGATACAAATCGAGCATGAGCCCGACTGCCCAGCAGACGCAAGCGAATACACGTTGACCGCAGAAGAAGGCGCCGTTGTATGTCTTTCAAAAGACGGCGAAATCATCGGCGTCAACAGAAGCAACGGACAGCCCTACTCTTTTGCTCTGCCGCAAATGGAAGAGGGCGACCGTTTCACCCTCACCGCCACCAAGCAGAACCACTTCCGTTACGAGTATGAGGTGACCGTCGTCCCTGGCAGCGGTCCTCATGCCGTTGCCGAAAGGAACTCAAGTTTTTCGCTTTACCCCAACCCCACCGATGGCGAAGTCCGCCTCATCCTCAAGCAAGACCTCACTGGAAAAGTGAATCTGGAAGTGTTTGATATGGCAGGCTCGTGCTTGACGAACAAAACCTTCCGAAACCTGAGAGAAGGCCAAAGCATCGCCATTGACTTACAACATTATGCATCGGGCATCTATGTCGTCAAACTGCACAATGGTGAAGGCTCTTGGAGCGAAGAACTCATTGTCAGATAGGATTCATCTGGAACAAAAAACTGGCAAAATCTTTAAATAATACGCCCTTATATATGTAGTTTTGCAACACAGAACAAACCATTGACTCAATGAGACGCATTATACTACTCATCAGTATCCTATTTTCCATCACCCTGCTGAACGCCCAACACCGCTATCATTTTCGCACCGACGCCACACAAGGCTTCAGTGTCGAAAGCAGCACGGCGACAGATCTCTCGCTGCATTACGCCATCAATGAAATGGGCATTGCCGACATCGACAATGGCGAGGCCAAAGGACAGGAAATCATCCTCAAAGGCAGTTTCGGTTCGTTTGCCGAGGGACTACCCAACCTGCCAGCCCAGAACCGCTACATCGCCGTGCCGCAAGGCGCGACGGTAAGTGTCGAGGTCAGAGAGAACGGCAGCCAGACCCTGGAGGGCATCGACCTCTTGCCTGCCGCCGAGGTGGTCTGCAACGCCACCAACAGAATGCCCCAACTGAGAAAAGACATGAGCGTCTTCGGTGTTGACGCCGCCTTCCCGAAAGAGAACGTGACGATAGCGCAGTCCACCCGCATCCGTGGCTTGGACGTGATGCTGCTCAGCGTGACGCCCTTCCGCTACAACCCAATCCGTAAGACCTTAGAAGTCATCTACGACATGGACATCGAGGTGCGTTTTGAGGGCGGCAACGGACAGTTTGGCGAGGCACGCTACCGCAACCCCGCCTGGGACGGCATCTTGCGCGACTTGGTGATCAACGGCGACATGCTGCCTGAGGCAAACTATTACAACCTCGTGAACCAATCCACTGACAGATACGACATCGGCTGCGAATACCTCATCATCGCGCCCGACAACGACAGCATCTTGGCTTGGGCCGACACCCTGAGACGCTTCCGCAACCGACAAGGCGTCATCACCAAAGTGGTCACCACCACCGACTGCGGCGGCAACGACGCCAATGCTATCAAAC
Organism: Candidatus Limimorpha sp.; assembly: GCA_045132275.1. Taxonomy (GTDB): domain Bacteria; phylum Bacteroidota; class Bacteroidia; order Bacteroidales; family F082; genus Limimorpha. Next base: position 19,310 of record JBGURY010000007.1, on the reverse strand, counting down.
GCTACATACAATATGGCTATGACCATTGGATCATCCCGCCCGCGGCCATCATGATCTTCGGCGGCATGACCGACACCTTGGTCTCCACCTGGCCTGTTATATACGCCGAAGGGAGGTCAGGCATCACTGCCTTTCCCCTCATCTTCCTCAACTATAACGACACAGGCGAGAACCACGACTATTTCTCCGACAACCCCTACGCCGACATGAACGGCGACAGCATCCCCGACATCGCCATTAGCCGTCTGCCGGCCATCACCCTAAAGGACTACGAGACGGAAGTGAACAAAATCATCCAATACGAGACCAACCCGCCTACCAATCCCCTCTATTACGACCAACCTATCATCTCGTCGGGCCATGAATACAACAAATGGTTCCTCATCACCTCGCAAAGCGTCGACGGGTTTTACCGTAACAAGTTGGGCAAGCGCCCCAAGAACTTCTACATGCAGTATTACTATGCTGAACAAGAACCTTCCGACACGCTTTGGTCGACGGGATACAACACCGACGCCGTGGTTGAGTATTTCGGGCCCGAGGGAGAACAATACATCGCACAGCATCTCGACACACTCAGCCAGTGGCAAGACATGTTCCGATGGGGATATCTACTCGACGCCCTCAACCAAGGCTCGTTCCTGACACTCTACCGCGACCATTCCTCCACCGACTTATGGGCGTGTCCTTGGGTAGAGGTTTACGAGATCCAATACCTAAAGCAAGACACCGTCCCCACTTACCTGATCTCCATCGGATGCCACACAGGTTCATTCAGCTACACATATCATAACGGGAATCTTCACACCACCCCTCTGATTGCCGCGTTAAGCAACGATGCGGTAGGCGCCTTGGGTGGCATCGGGGCGGCCACCGTCACCCATTCGCACTTCAACGACATACTCACCTGGGGTTGCATCGACTATATCTGGCCCAACTTCATGTCCTCCTTGGGCAGCGCCACCGAGCCCGACTTCGTCAGACCTGTCTACGCCCTTGTGGCAGGAAAGCTGTTTCTCAACCAACACGCCTTCATGCCCGACTGGTGGCCGGCGAAAATCACCACCACGCACAACGTATTCCACGACATCGGCGAGGCCTACCTCACCCTCTTCACTGAGGTGCCACAAGACCTCAGCATCGTAGCGCCTAACCAGCAATCCGTAGGCCAACCGCAATACAACTTCACCGCCGAGGAAGGCACCTTGGTGTGCCTCTCGCGCGGCGGCGAGATCCTACAGGCCGCCATCGCCACAGGACAACCGCAAAGCATCGCCCTCACACAGATGGCCGTCGGCGACCAATTCACCCTTACTGCCACCAAACAAAACCGTTTCCGTTTCGAGCAAGTTGTGACCGTGATCCCCAGTGGGCACGGAATGCAGGAACAAGACGCCATTTTGGCGGACTTCTTCCCCAACCCGACGGATGGCAAGGTCAACCTCGTCATCGGCGAGGAACTACAAGGCGAGACCGTCATCGAGGTGTACAATCTTTTGGGCGAAAGGATGCTGATGCAAACGGCCCGTCAACTGCGCCAAGGCGAGACGGTTTCACTTGACTTGAGCAGGATGGTTTCAGGCATGTATATCATCAAGTTAAGCACTGAAAATGGCTGCTGCTCGAAGAAAGTGAGTGTCTGGTGACAAAGAAACGGAAGTATTTCCTATCTTTGCAGAGACTTTACGTCACTGCGAGGCACGAAGCAGTCCAGAAAGCAAACCTCATTCCTGGATTGCTTCGTCGTTCCTCCTCGCAATGACGCAAAGCGACACAGCAATTAAACAGTTAAACAATCAACAATTAAACAACATATCATGGTAAGCTACAAAGAATTAGGGCTCGTGAACACCCGTAAAATGTTCGCCAAGGCGGTTGATGGCGGCTATGCCATCCCGGCCTTCAACTTCAACAATATGGAACAGATGCAGGCCATCATCATGGCGGCTGTCGAGACCAAGTCGCCAGTCATCCTGCAAGTGTCGAAAGGCGCACGCAACTACGCCAACCAGACGCTGCTGCGCTACATGGCCCAAGGCGCTGTGGAATACGCCAAGGAACTGGGCTGCGCCCATCCTGAAATCGTCCTCCACCTCGACCACGGCGATTCGTTTGAACTCTGCAAGTCGTGCATCGACATGGGTTTCTCGTCCGTGATGATCGACGGCTCTGCCCTGCCCTACGACGAGAACGTGGCCCTCACCCGCAAGGTCGTCGACTACGCCCATCAGTATGATGTGACCGTGGAAGGCGAACTCGGCGTGTTGGCTGGCGTGGAAGACGAAGTGGCCGCTGAAGAAAGCCACTACACCAAGCCCGAGGAAGTCATCGACTTCGTCACCAAGACCGGTGTGGACAGCCTGGCCATCAGCATTGGCACCTCGCATGGCGCCTACAAGTTCACTCCCGAACAGTGCACCGTCGACCCCGCCACGGGTCGCCTCGTGCCGCCTCCGTTGGCTTTCGACGTGCTTGAAGCCATCGAGCAAAAACTGCCCGGCTTCCCCATCGTGCTGCACGGCTCGTCGTCGGTGCCGCAAGAAGAGGTGGACACCATCAACCAATATGGTGGCTCGTTGAAGGCCGCTGTCGGCATCCCCGAGGAGCAACTGCGCAAGGCCGCCAAGAGCGCCGTCTGCAAGATCAACATCGACTCGGACAGCCGCCTGGCCATGACCGCAGCCATCCGCAAGGCCTTCGCCGAGAAGCCCGCCGAGTTCGACCCGCGCAAGTACCTCGGCCCCGCCAGAGATAATATGAAGAAACTCTATGAGCACAAGATTATCAATGTCTTGGGCTCGAATAACAAGTTGGAGCAGGCTTAAGGCAAAGTTTTTCAACCTTACTAGAGAAAAATCCGTCAAATTGTCTGGCGGATTTTTCTCTTTTGACGAAAATGTGTATTTTTGCAACAATTACAAATCATAATACCATGAGTGAAGCAACATTGCAAGGCCTGTTGGATTACCTATACAGCACTCTTACCCCCGACAACATGCGTTGGATGGCGATACATTTGATGGCTCACGCTGATGCCGATGAGGGAAAAGTGAAGCCATACACCATAGATGAACTGCATCAAATGGTTGCTGCAGGCGAACAACAATTTGCAGAAGGAAAATGGCAAGACTCGGAAGACATGTTCCGAGAATTGGAAGAAGAATTTGCGGCTGAAGAACTTCATCACACCGAAGCCGTATGAGAGTTAGATGGAATGACGAGTCGAAAAAGAGGTTGCGTCAGGTAGCCAAATACATTAGAATAGTTTTTGGAGAAAAAGCAAAAAATGACTTCCTCCTAGAAGTGAAACATACGAATGCGCTTCTTGCCCAAAACCCCAATATGGGACCTTTGGAAGAGTATCTTTCAGACCTGCCTTCTATGTACAGAAGTATTGTAGTTTGCCATCATAACAAAATAGTTTATCGCCTTGTGGACGACCATATTGAAGTCGTTGCATTCTGGGACACCCGCCGCGAACCAAAGAAACAAGCCGAGCAAATGAAATGAGCAAGAAACTGGTATATATTCTCGCCGTATTTGTTGCCATCTCATCATGCAGCCTTGTAAAGCAACCCTTTTCTTTCCAAAAAGAAACCGGTTTCCAACGAAACGTTTTCGAGACTTGCTACTATGCTATTTCTGACGTTGAAAGGATGGATAAGGACTTTGATTTTGGCCAAAAAGAAATCCACATAAAAAACTCTCGACTGTCCGAACACAATGGAGTTATGCATTGGGAAGGAAAAGCCATCGACAAAAATGGTAATGAGTTGCCGCTTGTGGATTTATACGAGGATGATTCAACCTGCTATCATTACCTTGGAACATCAAACTTCCATGGAGCATTTAGCATAGACACAAGAAATGCCCATTGCAAAGGCTTTTACCTTGAATACGACCAAACGTGTTTTTGGGATATGGATGCAAGAATAATAAGGAGAGGCTTTGCACTTGGCGAAGAAGAAATAAACATCGAAACGCATCAAGCGTATGTAAAAAGAGGCTTTGCCCATTGGCAAGGGAAAACAACGGATGAAAACGGTGATGCGGTGCCCTTTGTAGAGTTCTATGAAATCGATTCAACCTATTATGAAGACCTCCAAAACACCGACAAGTATCACGAATCGTATTACGGACACTTTCTTGGCTCATCGGACGAACACGGAAACTTCAACATAAAAAGCCGAACAAAGTCGTGTCAAGGTTTTTTTGTTGATCAAACAGGGTATCTTGGCACAATTTACTATCTTCGCCACAAATAAGGCTCAACTATGAAAAGATTACCATTACTAACTCTGCTTTTTCTAGTGCTTTGCTTTCCATCTTGTTTATCATACATAGAAAAGAACAAGAAAACAGGAAACTTGATAATCGAAAGAATAGATCAGTATAAAAAAGACAATGGGCATCTTCCCGATCAGATAAACTATGTAGATTCGGAATATGGTTTTTTGGATTTTCAAAATGACAGTACGGTAGTATCAGTTTTAGAAATTGACGAAGAAGTGTTTTGTTATCAAAAAACAGATAGCGTCAACTATATGCTTTGGTTTGGCACCACACTTGGCGAAGGGATATACTACTACTCGGACACTAAAACGTGGAAAGACGTATTGAAATAAACAAAGGAACGACTGATTTAAAAAGCAACAATCTATAACCAATTGAAAAAAGTATCGCAAAAGTTTCTACCTTTGCGATACTTTTGTTTTACTGCTAATAAAACACTAACATGAAAAAAGCATTTATACTTGGAGTGTTGTTGCTGGTTTCGCTGGTTGTCTCGGCACAGGTGTCGTTCTCGGCGCATGTGTTTTTACCCAAAAACGAGCCTCTTGACGATTTTTCCCCGTTCTATTTGAAAGTGGATGGAGAAGACACCGTTCGCTATCAGTATGCCAGCACTGGTTCGGTACGCTTCGACAACATTGCCGTCGGTTCGCGGTGTCATTTCATATACAACGATTTTTTGGGTTCATACGATTATCCAGTGTTCACGATTACCGAAGATATGCACATCGATTCAATGATATTGCGATGTATTCCCCGAAATAAAGAATGGTTCAATACCAAAATAGAAAAGGACAGTACGTATAAAAACCAAGCAGACCACTGGTCGCATGATGTGGATGGATATGACACCTTATGGTATGAGTATTACTCATGGCTTGACAAAGAACCACATTCATTGAAACTGGCGCGCCTCTACTATTCCGATTGGATTGTACCTCTTGCCTCATGGCGGACATGGCCGCATGCTGCCGACAGTGCCTATCGCTATTGCCTGCATGCATACAAACAATACCCTTTCCTTTACTATCCCCTGCGCCAGTTGGCACAGCACCTTGGCAAGACAGCGGAAATTATACCACCCAAAGAACCCGACGAATACACGTATCTCCCACAACCCATTATGCCCGAAGAATGGTGGGCTGACACTACTGCCGACCTTTTCACTCTATGGGAAAAACATTACCAAGAAAACGCTTATGCCCACGACTTCACTCTTGGCATCGCCGATGAAAAAAGCCTTTGCTATCCCATAGCGCCCGACGGCACCATGCGTCTTATAATAATTGACCCTTTGGGATATGGCGTGTTGATATATCGCATCGAAGGAGATCGGATATACCATAAGAGGATAAGCGCATATGATGACGAATTAAAAGATAATGAATATTTTACACTTACCGATGAAGAACTCGATACGGTAGTGACGGCCGTTGAGGCCTTCCATCATGCCGGACTCGCTGATGACAAAATTGTTCGTGTTATTGATGGTTGCACATTCGAACTCGAATACATAATAAATGGCCACTATCATCACTACATCAACTATAGCGGTATCGCTCCGCCTCAACTTGAAAACCTCATGGAACTCATGCGTCGCATTTACAAAAGAAAGTTGCCAAGTTTTATCCCTATTCAAGTAACGAGCATCGTGCCAAACAACGAATTTCAATGCTCTTTTGCAACAGTTTACTCCTGTTTGAGAGACACGCTGACAATCGGGTATTTGCTTGTTCCAAAGGAAGACGAGTCTTCGATGGAGTCATTCAACAAAAGTGTGTCGAAAGACCTTTGGGGAGATGCTGTGGGTGTCAGTCCGAAGAGATATGTGCCAGATTTGGTTGACGTGCAACAGGCCGAGTCCGTTTTGGCCGAGGTGATGAGAGATGGTGTACTTCCCCAGATGGGACCCTATTACCGAAACATCGGAAACCTTGAAAACTACACGAAGTATGAGCGAACATACGGCTTCTATTACAATGAAAAAGAGGAGAAATGTGTGTATATCCAAATGGAACTACTTGAGCCATTTCCTCGTTTGTCCGTTGGCTTCATGAAGTTTTGGGATAGCTGTGATTACAATGTATATATTAACCTCAATTTGGAGAAGCACGAAGTAATCAGAGCATATCCGAGCACTTGCCAAGGTTATTAATTGCATGTAATACCCTGCGGTTTGCATTAGAACAGGGAAGTTTTTCATGCCAAAATGAAGAAGTATCGCAAAAATCCCTATTTTTGCGATACTTTTGTAATAAACCCAAGAGGACAAACACCGAGCCTCTTGCCGTCATGGCGGAGGAACATCCGCCATCCCCTACGCTGGAGGGTATCCCTATCGCTTGGGAGATTGCGGGTCAAGCCCGCAATGACGGCATTGAGTAAGGTTAGCCCTTCCAGGTGTACTGAAGCAGCAAACAAAACAAACACATAAAAATAATGAACCTCTCTCCATTAACCGCCATATCGCCCATCGATGGGCGCTACCGTTCCAAGACTGCCGAGTTGGACGACTTTTTCAGTGAATTTGCCCTCATCCGCTACCGCGTGATGGTCGAGGTGGAGTATTACATCGCCTTGTGCGAACTGCCCCTGCCCCAACTCGAAGCCTTTGACGGCGACTACGACGACCTGCGCGCCATCTACGAGGAGTTCCAACTCGAAGACGCATTAGAGATCAAGGAAATCGAGAAAGAGACCAACCACGACGTGAAGGCCGTGGAATATTTCCTGAAACGCCGCTTCGACGAGCTCGGCCTGACTGAGTTCAAGGAGTTCCTGCACTTCGGCCTCACCTCGCAGGACATCAACAACACCGCCGTGCCGCTCTCGATGATGGAGGCGCACAAACTGCTCGTCAAGCCCGCCCTGGAAGACCTCATCGAGAAACTGGACGGCATGGCCAAGGAATGGAAGGACATCCCGATGCTGGCCAAGACCCATGGCCAGCCCGCCAGCCCGACACATTTGGGCAAGGAAATCTACGTCTTCGTGGAGCGCCTCAACGACCAGATGAAGATGCTCAACAGCGTGCCCTTCACGGCCAAGTTCGGCGGCGCCACGGGCAACATGAACGCCCACAAGGTGGCCTACCCCGACATTGATTGGCCCGCTTTCGCGAAGAAGTTCGTGGAAAAGAGCCTGAAACTCAAACGCCAGCAGACCACCACGCAGATCGAGCACTACGACTTCATGGCCGCCTATTTCGACGCCCTGCGCCGTATCAACACCATCTTGATTGACCTGTCACGCGACATCTGGCTCTACGTCTCGATGGAATACTTCAAGCAGAAGATCAAGGCGGGCGAGGTCGGCTCGTCGGCGATGCCACACAAGGTCAACCCCATCGACTTCGAGAACGCCGAAGGCAACCTCGGCATGGCCAACGCCGTGCTCACCTTCTTGAGCACCAAACTGCCCATCAGCCGTCTGCAGCGCGACCTCACCGACTCCACCGTCACCCGCAACATCGGCGTGCCGCTGGCGCATACCCTCATCGCCATCAAGTCGCTGATGAAGGGCTTGGACAAACTCCTACTCAACGAAGACAAGATTCGCCAAGACCTGCAACAAAACTACGCTGTGGTGGCCGAGGCCATCCAGACCATCCTGCGCCGCGAACAAATCGAAGGTGCCTACGAGTTGCTGAAAGGCCTCACCCGCACCAACAAGCACATCGACAAGGCGGCCATCGACGAGTTCATCAAGGGCCTGCCTGTGAGCAAGGAAATCAAGATGGAGTTGGCCGCCATCACGCCGGAGAATTACACGGGATACAATTATTGAGCGGAAACTGCGTTTGGATAAGAGCAAACCGAAGCCTATGGCCAAGCAAAAGACTTTCTCGCGTGTCCTCACATACGTCAAACCCTATTGGGGCAGCATCGTCCTGAATTTGGTGTTCAACCTAATCACTATCTTCTTCTCGCTGTTCTCCTTCGCCTTGGTGGGCCCGTTCCTCACCTTACTCTTCAAGGAAGGCGTTGTCGAGAAAGTGGCCAAGCCAGAGTTTGCCTTCACCTCCGACTACCTGATGGGCTATCTCAACTGGTTCATGAGCAGCCTCATCGCCGACGGAGGCAAATACCATGCTTTGGTGTTCATGTGTCTGCTACTGCTGGTGGCCTTCTTCTTCCGCAACCTCGGACGTTTCTTCGCCTGCTACTTCATGGCCAACGTGCGCGTGGGGGCCGTCCACGACCTGCGTCGTGACGTCTACAACAAGATCCTCATCCTGCCCCTCTCCTTCTACCACAGCCGGCAGAAAGGCGACACCATCGCTCGCATCACCACTGATGTGCAAGAGGTCGAGGTCTCGATCTTGAACTATTTGGAGATGCTCATCAAGGACCCGCTGACCATCCTGTTCTTCTTCCTCTTCATGGTGACTTTGAGCCCGAAACTGACGCTCTTCGTCATCCTTGTGCTGCCCGTCGCAGGTCTGCTCATCGGCAAGGTCGGCAAGATGTTGAAGAAAGAGTCGAAGGAAGGCCAAACCAAGCTGGCGGGCATCATCTCCACCGTGGAAGAGACCATCTCGGGCTTGCGTATCATCAAGGCCTTCAATGCCATACGCTATTCGGAAGACAAGTTTGAGGAGCAGAACAGCGACTACACCAAAGTGCTGCGTGGTATCCACCGCAAGCGCGACATGAGTTCCCCGATGAGTGAGTTCCTCTCCTCCGCCGTGGTCATCCTCGTGCTGTGGTTCGGCGGCAAGCTCATCCTCGGCGGCGGCAACCACATCGACGCGGGTAGTTTCATCAGTTACATCGTGGTGTTCTCGCAGATCATCACTCCTGCCAAGTCGTTCTCGCAAGGCTACTACAACGTGCAGAAAGGCGTGGCCTCGGCGGAGCGCATCTTCGAGATTCTGGATGCCGAAGAGGTCATCACCGAAAAGGAGAACGCCATTGAAATCAAGGATTTCAGCGACAGCATTGAATACAAGGACGTGCATTTCAGTTATGGCAAGGATGAGGTCCTAAAAGGTATCGACCTAAAGATCCCCAAAGGCAAATTCGTCGCCCTCGTCGGCGAGAGCGGCGGCGGCAAGTCGACCATGGCCGACCTGTTGCCGCGTTTCTACGAAGTCGGCAGTGGCAGCGTCTGCATCGACGGACACGACATCCGTGACTACAAGATCGGCGACCTGCGCAGCCTGATGGGCGTGGTGTCGCAGGAAACCATCCTCTTCAACGACACGGTGTTCAACAACATCGCCTTCGGCATGAAGGACGTCTCGAAGGAACAGGTCATCGAGGCCGCCAAGATCGCCAATGCGCACGACTTCATCATGGAATTGGAGCACGGCTACGACACCCGCATTGGTGACCGTGGCATGAACCTCAGCGGTGGCCAGCGCCAGCGCTTGAGTATCGCCCGTGCCGTGCTGAAAAACCCGCCCATCCTCATCCTCGACGAGGCCACCTCGTCGTTGGACACCGAAAGCGAGCGCCTGGTGCAGGATGCCTTGTCCAAGGTGATGAGCCAGCGCACCTCCATCGTCATCGCCCACCGCCTGTCGACCATACAATACGCCGATGAGATCGTAGTCCTGCAAAAAGGCCAGATCATCGAGCGCGGCAAGCACGACGACCTCATCGCCCTCGGCGGCGTCTACAAGAAACTCACCGATTTGCAGTCCATCGGATAACCTATGAAAAAGCGTTACACCTTTTCCACGGGAGAGCATATCGAGGCCGACCTTGAGGACTTGCAAAGGCTCCTATCCGACAATAAGCAATATTTGGAGAACTACGAAGAAGTCTTCACTTCCCTCGAAGACGACGACTACGTGGCCCGCGGCAACGGCTTCTGCGACCGCAAATACAGCGATGATTTCATCGAAGGGCAGATGGAGAAGTACGCACAGCGGATCAAGGAAATCGAAGGCTGGATCGCCGAGTGGAAATAGTTTTTCCTCAAAAACTTGCCGATATCGGCAAAAATTCCTATCTTTGCCTCGGTTTTTGAGACAAAACTTGCCGATAATGGAATACATTTCAGTCAGTCAATTTGCCGAAAAGTACGGCATCAGCGAGCGTACGGCGCGCAATTACTGCGCCACCGGAAAGATTGAGGGTGCTTTCTTGACGGGAAAAACATGGAACATCCCAGCGGATGCCATGTTGCCCAAACGAAGCAAAAAGAAAGTGTCCCCTCTGCTTGCAGCATTGCGAGAGCAAAAGGAAAGCAAGATGAAAGGCGGCATCTACCATCGCATACAAATCGACCTGACTTACAATTCCAATCATATCGAGGGCAGTCGCCTGACCAAGGAACAGACACGCTACATTTTTGAGACCAACACCATTGGGGTCACCACAGAAAACATGCGCATCGACGACATTATGGAGACCGTCAACCACTTCCGTTGCATCGACTATGTCATCGACCACGCCACCGACAAAATCACCGAAACGCATATCAAACAACTGCATCTGATTCTGAAAACCAATACCTCTGACAGCCAAAAGTCATGGTTTGCCGTAGGAGACTACAAACGATTGGCCAATGCTGTAGGCGAAGAAGAGACCGCCCAACCCGAAGAAGTGCACAAGAAGATGAAAGCCTTGCTTGCTGCATACCATGCCATCAAGAAAATCCAGTTTGACGATATTTTGGATTTCCATGTCAAGTTCGAGCGTATCCACCCCTTCCAAGACGGCAACGGACGTGTCGGCAGGCTGATAATGTTTTGGCAATGCTTGCAGTCGAGCACCGTGCCGTTCATCATCTCTGATGATTTGCGCCTGTTCTATTACCGTGGCATTCTGAATTGGGGCAAGATCAACGGCTATTTGCGCGACACATGTCTCACGGCACAGGACAACTTTAAAGGCATCCTGGATTATTATCGGATTCGATATTAAAGATGAAAGAATGAGGCTATCTTTTCTTATATAGACACCCCTTCCTCTCCCATTCCGGCATTTCCCGAGCGACGATAATGCTATAGAACCGCTCAAAAGTTGAAGTTGGTTCTGCATTCCAGCCACGTTCCGCCACGCCCAGCGCTTTGGGGAGCATCTGATAGGTGGCATCATTGAAACTCCTCAATTGCGACGACCACAGCTGCGCCTGCACACCGATGATGTCGCCTGTGTAGTCCATGGGTCGCAGGGCAAAGGTCTTGCGCTCGTCGACATAACCCGCCCATGAAAGACCGATTTCGTCAGGGGCATCGCTATAGGCCAGATCCAGATAGGTGTACGGCGCGGGAGAGAGCACCACGGGGAAGCCCTCGACGCCGTCGGTGTTCCAAACATTCAGGAAATACAGGGAGCGCTTGAGTCGTTCTTCCGTCTCGGGTTCCAAACCTTTGGCAATGTCCTCCCAACCCGCCAGTCGGATGCCCCGCGCCTCGGCGAGGTCCAGCATGCCATTGGTGAACAATTCTTTCATCTCGTGGCGGTCGTGGCCCGACCATGCGCCATCAGGCACCTCGTCGCCGCCGATATGGATGGCGGGCAGTGGGACGCCTACCTCCTTGTGGAGACGGATAACCTCGTCAAAAACCATCCCATAAAACTTGTAAACACTGGGGAGGTAGACACTCAACACGTTGTCGGTAAAGTCCTGCGCCGACCAATAATGCGAGGTGTCGGCAGGGTCTTGGAGGCGGAAGCTGCTGTTGCTCGTACGCCGCTCGTATTCTTGCATCGCCTTGATGGAAGCACGAGAATGGCCAGGGGTGTCAAACTCGGGAATCACGGCGATGCGTCGTTCCCAAGCGTAACGAAGGATTCGCATATACTCTTCTGCCGAATAGAACGTCGCGTTCCCGATTTGTCCGTTGGCAGTCGGTTTCAACGCCTCTGTTTCTTGCAGGTCCCAATCCGGCAGGGCATGATGCGCTCCATATTCCGTCAGCTCGGGCATGTCCTTGATCTCCAGGCACCACGACTCATCGTCCGCCAGGTGGAAATGCAAGGTGTTGAGTTTCCAGGAAGCCATCAGATCGATGATTTCGAGCACCTCGTCGACGGTGCGGAAGTCACGCACCACATCGAGCATGAAGCCTCGATAAGTGAAATCGGGCCAATCTTCGATGATCATGGGCTGCATGGGTCGTGACAACTTGGCAAGGGTGGTCTGAGCGTAGAAAGCGCCGTCTTCGTCGTCGGATTCCACCTTTGTTTCGCCATCCTCCCCTATTGTGATGCGGTACCAGCCAGCGGGATGCACAATTTGTGGTGTTTCTGTTTTAGGAGACGTTTCAGGAAACGTCTCTACAGGAGGAACATCCACCCCATGTTTTACACGTTTCACTTGTGGGATGATGTCGGTTGGCTGGACTTCATAATTACTAGCAAACGTTTCTTCCTTGTTCTCCGTTTTAGGACGCTCTACAAAATGATATTGCACCTCTATCGGCAGGTCAGGTCTCCCCTTTTGCTGCAGGACAAAGGCCTTGGGTGCCCATGAATGTCTCGGCAGCGGACGACCGTAATATTTCAATGTAACGGTACCGCTTTCTGGAATGTCAATATACCAAGAAGTCCCTTGGTAATGGTTCATTGCCGGGCCTTCCACGAAGGTCTTGCCGTCAAAGAGTTCTTGGAACCACACTCGCGAGCCCTCGGGCATATCATGCAGCACGAGGGTGTGCAAGGCACGGCCATCGGCCTCCGCCTCACCTTCGGTCCATTCTGCCGACGGCATGCGTCCGCAGGCGGTGGCGAGGAGCAGGAGCCATATGGAAAGCGTCGTTTTTCTCATGGAGAAATCTAGGATAAAAGGATGATTTCCTTCGCCACTTGCGCCGCCAGTCTGGCGTTGTTGAGCACCAGCTGGATGTTGGAGGCGAGGCTGTCGCCGCCCGTGAGGTCCTTGATACGCGCCAGCAGATAGGGCGTCGTCTCCTTGCCATGGATCCCCAACCTCTTGGCGTCTTCGACGGCCTCGTCGATGGCGGCGTTGATACGGTCGGCGTCCATGGAGTATTCTTCGGGAATGGGGTTGGTAACCAACATGCCGCCGCCGAGTCCCATCTCCTGCTTGGCGACGAAAGCCTTGGCGACCTCCTCGGGGGTGTCGAGGCGGTAATCCACCTTGAAGCCGCTCTTACGGGTGTAGAAGGCGGGCAACTCCTCCGTGCCATAGCCAATCACCGGCACGCCCTTGGTCTCGAGATATTCGAGGGTGAGGCCCAGGTCGAGAATCGACTTGGCACCAGCGCAGATGACCATGACGGGGGTGCGAGCCAGCTCCTCGAGATCGGCGGAAATGTCCATAGTGACCTCAGCACCACGATGCACGCCGCCGACGCCACCCGTGGCGAACACACGGATGCCCGCCAAAGCAGCGATGATCATCGTCGTAGCCACCGTTGTGGCGCCGTCTTGTCCTCGTGCCACAAGCACAGGCAGGTCGCGACGCGATGCCTTGGCGACAGCGGTGCCTTTCTTGCCCAGATATTCTATCTCCGACTGCGTCAGTCCCGCCTTTAGGCGACCGCCGATGACGGCGATGGTAGCAGGCACGGCCCCACCATCACGGATGGTCCGCTCCACCCGCAAGGCCGTCTCCACATTTTGCGGATAAGGCATTCCGTGTGAGATGATGGTCGATTCAAGGGCGACAACGGGTTGACCGTTTCGCAGCGCTTCCGCCACTTCGGGCGAGAGGTCAAGGTATTTGTTCATATTGTTGTTGGTTTACGGTATCAGGACTTTCAATATTGTTCTTTGCACAAAGCAGGCCAAGATGTGCGGCTTCGTCGATAGGGGCATGTGGTCCAACGTGAATGATGCCCGCCATGAGCGCGTCGCCTGCTCCCGTGGTGTTCACCACACGGCAAGGCAGGGCGGGATAATGACGTTTGGTGTCACCTTCCACGGCCTCCAGACCATCCGCCCCGAGGCTGACGTAACGCCTTTCGACACCTTGCAATTCAGAGAGGACGGCGCTCTCGATCCGATTGCATTTCAAAGTGAAGAAACGCTTCTTTTCGGACATCGCCATGGCGGCTTTGATCTTTGCCGCCTTGGCACTCGAGACGGCGTCAATATAGAGCGGCTTGTCGACATGATCGATGAGATAGGCTAAAGTCTCCACAGGGAGGTTGGCATCGGCCACATAGACGTCCATCTCGCCTAGCTTTCCCATCTTCGAGGCCAGCCATTCGGGCGTTATACCCTCAGCGGCAACCATGTCCGCCACGCCACCGACCATCTCGCCATCGCTGTCGTTGATGCTTAAGAAGCAAGAGTGTGTACCATGAGCGGCGTAGTCACAGAGACTGATGTCAAGGTGTGCCTTACGGCAACTCTCGGCCGTAAAACGCCCGAAGTCATCGCCGCCGAACACAGTCAGGAAGACGACCTCGTCACCCAGCAGGGCGAGGTTATGGGCGATGTTACGCCCCACCCCACCGGCGGTCAGGCACACCGTGCCAGGGTTGGAGTCGCCAGGCACGAAAGCCTTGAAACTCGTGGCGATGATATCGGCATTCGCTCCGCCAATCACACAAACTCTCATAGCGTCAAAAACAGCGGTTGTTGTTGGGGCAAAAATACTAAAAAGACTTCTTTCGTTCGAAAAAATTCATCATTTTTGCAGTCTCTATAGCAACCCCATGAACACCTTCGCCGCCATCGACTTCGAGACCGCCAACGCTGAGCGCACCAGCGTGTGCAGCGTCGGCGTGGTCATCGTCAAGAACGGGGAGTTTGTGGACTCGTTCTATTCCCTCATCCAGCCTGAGCCGAACTACTACAACTATTGGAACACACTCGTGCACGGCATCACCAGAGAAGACACCGAGGACGCACCCGTGTTTCCCTATGTATGGAAGCAGATCGAGCCGCTCATCGAGGGCCTGCCTTTGGTGGCGCACAATAGTCCCTTTGACGAAGGCTGTCTGAAGGCCGTGATGCGTTGCTACCAAATGGATTACCCCGACTACCAGTTCTATTGCACCTGCCGGGCTTCGCGCAAGCACTTCGGGAAACTGTTGCCCAACCACCAGTTGCACACCGTGGCCGAGGCCTGCGGCTTCAATTTGGTCAACCACCACCACGCCTTGGCCGATGCCGAGGCTTGCGCATGGATTGCGAGAGAGATACTATAACGAAACAAACCAAAATGACAGATCCACAAAAAGCCATAGAAAACCTTACCATCGGCAACGCCCGCTTCGTCTCTGGCACATTGACGCCGAAAGACGGCTATGCGGCATTGCGGGAACGACTCAGCGAGGGCCAGCATCCCTTCGCCGTGGTGCTGTGCTGCTCCGACAGCCGTGTAGCGCCCGAGATCATCTTCGACCAGAAACTCGGCGACCTCTTCGTCATCCGCAACGCGGGCAATGTCATCGACAAGCACGTTCTCGGCTCCATCGAATACGCCGTGGAGCATTTAGGGGCCTCCTTGGTGGTGGTCATGGGTCATTCCTGCTGCGGTGCGGTCACCGCCACCCGTATGGGCGAAGCGCTGCCTGACAACATCATGGCCATCGCCAGACGCATCAAGCCTTCCATCGACACCTCGTGCTGCATCGACGACAACGCCCGCCGTCATGCGAAACGCATGGCCAAACTCATCCAAGGCGACCCCGTCGTCCATCACCTCAACGTCCAAGTGACGGCTGCCTTCTATGACATCCAAAGCGGACAAGTGGAATGGCTGTAACAACGAAAAAACATATAGCAATGAAGACATCAATAAAACTTATCCTCGCGCTCTGCGTCCTAATCCCGACCTTTATGACCTCTTGCAACCAAAAGACACCCGTGGACCTCATCGTCCACAACGCCAACATCTATACCGTTGACAACGATTTCTCCAAAGCCCAAGCCTTCGCCGTGAAAGACGGGAAGTTCGTCGCTGTCGGCGACGAAGCGACCATCATGCGCCAATACACCGCCGATGAAACCATCGACGCACAAGGCAACGCGGTCTACCCCGGATTCATGGACGGGCATTGCCACTTCACAGGCTATGGCGAGAACCTCGTCCGCTGGGCCGACCTGAAAGGCTGCCTTTCATTTGACGAGGTCATCGAACGCCTTAAAGTGCACGACAACCTCTACCCTTCCGAATGGCTGTTGGGTCGCGGCTGGGACCAGAACCTTTGGGAAGTGGCCGAGTTTCCCGATAACACGAAACTGGCCGAGGTCTTCCCTGAAAAGAAGGTCCTATTGACCCGTGTGGACGGTCACGCCGTGCTGGTCTCAAAGGAAGTGTTGGCGTTGGCGAGCATCGACGAAAACACTAAGATGGACGGCGGCATGGCCATCATCAAGGACGGACACTGCACGGGCGTGTTGTTGGACAATCTGGCCGACGCCGCCAAGGCCTTGGTGCCCAAGATGGAGACCGACCTGCGCATCCAAGCCTTCATGAAGGCACAGGAGAACTGCATGGGAGTCGGCTTGACCAGTGTCACCGATGCAGGTTTGGACATCGCCAGCATCGAACTCATCGACAGCCTGCAACAGGTTGGACAACTCAAAATGCACGTTAATGCGATGATCAACCCAGACGATGAGACCATGGACCATTTCATGCGTCAAGGTGTCATCGACAAAGAAAGGCTCACCGTCAGAAGCGTGAAAATCTATGCCGACGGAGCCCTAGGCTCACGGGGTGCGAAACTGCTTGAGCCATACACCGACGATCCAGAAAACACTGGCCTCATCGTGGAAAACGACGAGTTCTATCGCCATGTCTGCCAGAAGGCCCACGACGCTGGTTACCAGGTCTGCTGCCATGCCATCGGCGACGGCGGCGTGCGGCATATCCTCGACATCTACTCCGAATACCTCAAAGGCCAGAACGACTTACGTTGGCGTATCGAGCACTCACAGGTGGTGGACGAGGCCGACTTCCAACGCTATGGCGAGTATTCCGTCATCCCTTCCATCCAAACCACGCACTGTACCTCCGACATGGACTGGGCCGACGAGCGTCTCGGCGAACGCATCAAAAACGCCTACGCCTACCAGCGATTGCTGCGACAGAACGGCTGGGTGGTCAACGGCACAGACTTCCCCATTGAGGACATCAGTCCCATTTATACCTTCTATGCCGCCGTCGCCCGCAAGCACTTGGACGGCACGCCCGCCGAAGGTTTCCTGATGGAGAACGCCCTAACCCGTGAACAAGCCCTGCGTTCCATCACCATTTGGGTGGCCAAAGGCTGCTTCCTCGAAGCCCGTAAAGGCAGCATCGAAGTCGGGAAAGACGCCGATTTCGTCATCCTCGACAGAGACCTCATGACAGTAGAGGAGAACGAAATCCCTGCGGCTAAAGTAAAAACGTGCCACATCCATTAACCCCAACGAATATGGGAAACGCCTCCGAATTCGACTATATCCTTATCAAAGACGCAACCGAGAACAACCTGAAGCACGTCACCGTCAAGATTCCGAAGCGGCAGATTACCGTGGTGACGGGCGTATCGGGTTCGGGCAAGTCATCTTTGGTACTCGACACTATCGCCGCCAAGTCGCGCCGCGAACTGAACGACACCTTCCCTTCGTTCACCCAACAATATCTGCCTAAATACGGCCGTCCCCATGTCGGTGACATCGAGAACCTGCCCATCGCCATCGTCATTGAACAAAGAAAACCCACATCCAATTCCCGTTCGACTGTAGGCACTTACACTGACATTTACGCTTTGTTGCGTTTGTTGTTCTCCCGTATCGGTCAGCCGTTTGTGGGCTATTCCGACGCCTTCTCGTTCAACCACCCCTCGGGCAGTTGTCCGCGTTGCGCCGGCTTGGGCGAGATCCGTGAGTTGGACATCCACAAGTTAGTCGACTTCGACAAATCGCTCAACGACGAGGACACCATCCACTACATCGCTTTCGGCAAGGGCGGCTGGCGATGGATACGCTATGCCCACAGCGGCCTCTTCGACCTCGACAAGAAGATCAAGGACTACTCGCCCGAGGAACTCGACCTGTTCCTCAACTCTCCGCAGATCAAACTGAAGAATCCGCCGTCGAACTGGCCGAAGAGCGCCAAATACGAAGGCCTTATCCCACGCATGTACCGCAGCATCATCAACTCGGAGGAAGGTCTGCTCCATGCCGCAGTCCTTAACCCCATGCTCACCATGGGCACCTGTCCCGACTGCGGCGGCACACGCCTCAACGAGAAGATCCGTTCCTGCAAAATCAAAGATGTGAACATCGCCGAAGTCACCGCCATGAGCATCGCCGACTGCCGTCAGTGGATGGAGACCATCGACAATCCGCTTGCCGAGGACATCAAACACGCCACCATCGAACGTTTGGCGGCCTTGGAGGAGATCGGCCTCGGCTATCTCACCCTCGACCGCGCCATCGGCACACTCTCGGGCGGCGAGGCGCAACGCTGCAAGATCGCCAAATACATCAACTCTCCCCTCTCCGACGTGATGTACATCCTCGACGAGCCCAGCGTGGGCCTGCACAACCACGACATCCTGCTGATGCAACGCTCGGTGCAGAAGCTCAAGAACCACGGCAACACCGTCATCCTCGTCGAGCACCACAAGGAGATGATCCGCATCGCCGACCACATCATCGACATGGGCCCCGGCGCGGGCATGAACGGCGGGGAAATCGTCTTTGAGGGTAGCTACGAAGAACTGCTGCACAGTCAGACGCTTACGGGCACGATGCTGAGCGCGACGAGTGCCATCAAAGAGCAGGTGCGCACGCCCAAGGATTTCTTCCTGTTGGAGAACGCCCATCTGCACAACCTGAAGAATGTTTCCGTCCAATTGCCGTTGGGCGTGATGTGCGGCATCGCGGGCGTGGCGGGCTCGGGCAAAAGTTCGCTGATGGAATGTTTCCGGAACGCCTATCCGCATCCCGAACACATCGTCTATATTAGCCAGAAGAGCATCGGCATCAGCTTGCGCAGCACCCCGGCCACCTACCTGGATGTCGCCGACGACATCCGCAAGCTCTTCGCCAAGACCAACAAGACCAAGGCCGACCTCTTCTCCTTCAACGGCAAGGGCGGCTGTCCCGTCTGCCAGGGCAAGGGCGTCATCGTCAATGACATGGCCTTCA
>JBGURY010000006.1:0-150294 GCA_045132275.1 Candidatus Limimorpha sp. | reverse complement strand
TTACCGTTCGACTTGCATGTATTAGGCCTGCCGCTAGCGTTCATCCTGAGCCAGGATCAAACTCTTCGTTGTACTATTGTCTTTTTAGTTTTGTTTTTCTCTGAATCTCGGGTTCCGCCTTGATGTTCTCTTGTGTTCCTTTGTTAAAAGGTTCCTTGCCTCGCGCCGCGTCCCCGCGGCGCTGGTCTTGTGCTGGCCTCAGACTGTCAAAGAACTTAAGCTTCCCCGCTCCCTTCTTCCGTACCCCTCGTTTTTTGGGGAAAGCGGGTGCAAAAGTACAGCTTTTCTGAATACGTCCAACAACTTTCTTCAATTATTTTTGAAATATTTTACATCAAACTGATTATCAAATAGATAAAAACGAAAAATTTTCTGATTTTCCCGCATTTTGCACACTATTTTGGAACAAGAATCCCCTTTTTGCTGGATTTCACGACTCCAAAACTGGTACTTTTCGCACAATTTCATGATCGTTTTGTGCAAAAATGTACGACTCAGAGTCGCACTTTGGCCTCATACCTTATTAATATAATGTGCCTTTTGACCTCAAAAAAACGCCTCCAGACACAAAAACACCGTCACAGAACGAGCTTTTTTTCCTAAGTTTGCAGCCTGATTCAACTCATTCGACATGAAAACCTCGATTCGGGTCCTCATATTAATGCTGTTTTGTCTTCACGCGGCACTGCTACATGCGCAGACCTATACGAACGACTTTGAGAACCAATACACCTGGTATCTGCCGTGGCACAACCTGAGCATTGTGGCCGACAGTACCGCCGAAGCGGGGAACTATGTCTGCGTGTGCGACACCATGCGCGAGTTTGGATTGGGATTCATCATCGAAGCCGGGAAGGAGCACTCGAACCAGAACATCCGTTGCCAATACGACTTCCTGTTCAAAGCCAATGCCGACACGAGAGCCAAGGTCGTGTTCTCCATCGACAGCGAAAAGGGTAACCGCTATTGGAATGCCTATCCGCTGCAGAACTTTGTCGACAGCACCACCGACTGGTCGGCAGCGCATTTCGACCTCGCCTTTCCTTCCGACTACTTCGCCGGCAACGGAGAATTGAAAGGCTTCGTATGGAACGAAGGGATGGAAAGGTTGCTTTTCGACGATGCAAAGCTGGAAGTCAAGCCTTTACATTTGAGCTTTCTGCCCAAAAGCGACAGCATCGTACAGAAAGAGTATGACAAGGAAAAGTATTTTGTCCTACGAGAGGATCCATACGATAAAACGAGTGCACCCATCACCTACCCTCTCGGAATGCTGGAAGAATACATCATCGACGGAGATACCATCCGTGAATTCAACCTTTTTGTCAACCATCCTTCCTTCGGTGACTGGATATCACACTCGGAGATCAGCTCAACCCGGTTCAATTTCCATAGGATGGATAAAGACAGGCCTGGACATGATTGGGAAATCAGTTTAGAAAATTGGGTATCCGCAGATAATTGCAAAGTGGTCAGGCAAACCCTCGTCATCCCTTTCATCGACAGCACCCTGACCGTCTATCGTCGCAACCTGCATGTCGACACCACGGCGTTCCAATCCGAATACTACCTTGATAGGGAAGGGTTCACGATAGGCGAAGGAGCGCGCAGTTTCACCCTCTATCATCCCTCCAAAGTCTCATCTATGCAACTCGATGCCACCCATCGCATTGCCTACATCAATCTGGACTATTGGAGAGACCATCCCTTGATTCATTACCCGCTTTGCGATACCATCGAGGACTATTTTGAGGATGTCTCATGCGACAACATTCACTATGTCCATCCCGATTCCAGTGAAATAAGACTCGGTGAAATCTATGTGGCAAAAAATGACAATCATTATTTCATTGTCCATATCGGCGACAGCATCCACGATTTGCCGCGCATTATGCCCGTTTGGGATGGTTACCAATCGGCCTTCATCTTCACTGAACATGCTGACTGGACGGATTTAAGGACACATCGTGCCGTGCTCTTTGGAAACGAGAATATTACGAGACCCGAAGATGCCGTCGGCGGTTTCTGCTATTTCAACATTCCCGTCACAAAGAGTGTGTTTTATTGGAATCCCGACAACGTGACCAACGAAAAGATCAGCGGAGGACGTTTTACCGGGCTTTGCGCATCCATCAAGACGGACAAAGAGTTCTACAAACTACTGAAAACCCTCAAAAAAGAAGGATTCGAAATCTGTCTGCACTCGCCCGAAATCTACACAACTATCCCAAGCGAGTTCCCCAAGGCCATGCGTTTCATGAAAAAGCAGTTCGGTACAGTCTCTTGGATCGACCACGGCTATAACAACGGTCCCGAGAAGAACCGCGAGGACATGGTCTGTGACGCCCTTCTCCCTGACTCTCCTTATTATGCCGTAGAACTGTGGAAGAAGAACGGTGTCCGCTACCTGTGGAACCCCTATTACGAGGAGAACCGCATGGAGCAGTACAACTTCGACAGCCACTTCGTGCAACCCTACGACGGCTTCGGCGACGCCCTGCCCAACCGACAAATCACCACCCTGCCCAACGGCGACAAAGACTTCCTGCTGTGGTCAACGCCCTCGACTTTGGAAGTGAATGAAGACCGCGATTGGTACTATTTCTTTGATTCGACAAGACTTCAACGCCTTGTAGACCAACACAATGTATTTATCACCCATGTCTATCCCGCTTGGAGTAATCCTTATCGCGCTTTCTGGCAGTACAACGAAAACGGTACAGCCGTGGCCATGCCTGGCTTCAACTTCGCGCTGAGCCAACTCGCCCACTTCCGCGACGAGAAGAAGATTCTGCCCACCACCATTGAGCAATACCTCAGCTATTATGAGAGACTCAACAACATCGAGTACCTGATTATAGACAACAAGACCATACAATTGACCAACCCCAATGAAGCCATCAAGGGTTTGACCCTCCTTTGCACTAAACCCATCGTGGTGGAAGGAAAGCCCATTGACTTCCGCAAGGTGGAAGAAGGTTATCTGGTGTGGTTTGATTTGGGCAAAAACGAAACCGTAACCATAAGATACAAAGAATGAAAAGACTATCCATATTCGTCAGCGGCAACGGCACCAACCTGCAGCGCATTGCAGAATACTTTGCTGAAAACAAAGACGTTGAAATCATCAATGTAGTGTGCAACAATCCCAAGGCCTATTCCATTGAACGGGCGAAGAATTTAGGCATCCCCTTGCGCATGATCACCAAGGAGGACTTCAAGAGCGAAGCTTTCATCAAGGAACTGCAAGACCTGCATCTAGACCTCATCGTTTTGGCCGGCTTCCTTTGGAAGATTCCTGAAAACCTGGTCAAAGCCTTCCCGAAAAAGATTGTCAACATCCACCCTGCCCTATTGCCCAAATATGGCGGCAAAGGTTTTTACGGAGAACACGTTCACGAAGCCGTAGTGGCAGCAAAAGAAGCACAGTCGGGCATCACAGTGCACTATGTCAACGAGATTTACGACAGCGGCGAGATCATCCTGCAAGCCCGCGTCAGCCTCGACGAAAAAGAAACGCCTGACTCCCTGGCGGCTAAGATCCACCAATTGGAGCAGGCGTATTTCCCTGTGGTTATCGAACAAATACTTCGGTAAGTGATTTATTGAATGTGGGCCGAGATGCGTTCGATCATCGCCTCAATCTGCTTTCCGTATTCTTCGGTATAACCAGGATTCTGCTTAAACAGTTCGTGGAAATTCATGATATTCTCAATCGTTCCACGCAAATCATCTGAAGTGCAGTCTGCGCTTGCATAATAATCCTCATTAGGTTCCTCACCCAACAAGAATTCCATGATTTCCTCAGGAGCTTCCGTGCTATATGTGTTCACCACATCCTCATAGAAGTCCTTGCAGTCTTCACGCAGAGAGGATTCATTAAAGAGCACGTCGTCAATTCTCCATTCACCGTTCTCCTTTAAGAGTTTCAGCGTATAAGGAGTATCGTAACAAGTCGAGTCGACATAACGCATGGACACATCGCAATGCAGGGAATCGACAGGGGTGACACCCTCGACTTTGGCCCCTCTATTTTCGGAGCATGCATCCTGCACGGCGAGGTCCCATTGGAAACCCGGGAAGAAGTTGGCCCAGAAATGGACACTTTGCGCCTTTTCCTGCAGGGCCAACAAATCGGTGGTGAGGATTTTGTCGGCGTCAAAGAGTTCATGCATCTGCATCATCTGTTCGACGCGTTGCTTGATTTGATGTTCATACTCTTTTTCTTGTGAGGCTTGTTCTTTGCCTCCATTGCCTGTATTCTGGCAGGACACGGCGACCACTGCCAAAAAGGCGAATGCTGCAATCAATACTTTTTTCATTTCTATTTATTTTAAATGGTTGTCTTTCGTGAAATAAAACCTTTAAAGATGGCTGGAGATGCGTTCGACCATCGCCTCGATCTGTTTACCGTATTCTTCGGTATAGCCGGGATTCTGTTTGAACAGTTCGTGGCAGTTCTTGATCCCCTCTATGAGATCCTTTATCGCGTCAGGATTGTTGTAGAAAATGCATTCCGGATCCGTGTAGTTTTCTTCTATGGGTTCCTCTTGGACCATAAACTCCATGACCTCCTTGGGGTCGGTCGTGCGATAAGTATTCACTATGTCATCATAGAAAGATTGGCAGTCGTCGCGCAAGGTGCCTCCTTCTTTATATACGACATCGTCAATTCTCCACTCGCCTTTTTCCTTTAAGAGTTTCAGCGTATAGGGCTCGTTGTAGCAACCCGAATCAACATAACGCATGGCCACGTCGCAATGCAACGAGTCGATCGGCTTGACGCCCTCAATGAGCCACTCTTGATTCTGCGAGCAAGCATCCATCACTCCGAGGTCCCATTGGAAGCCAAAACAATAGTCGGCCCAAAAATGAACGCTCTGCGCCTTCGTCTGCAAAGCAAACATGTCGGCGGTGAGGAGTTTGTCGGCGTCATTGTCCTCATCCATCAGCATCATCTGTTCGACGCGTTGCTTAATGAGTTCTTCGTTTTCTTTGGAAACTGGTTCGTTGTTTCCCTTGCCCGTATTCTGGCAGGCCATAGTCACCATAGTCAGAAAAGCAATGGCGACAAATAACGCTTTCTTCATTGTATTCAATTATTTAAGGTTAAATTTCAATTATTCAGTAGGAAGTGCTTTAAATCCGTTGCCCATGATTTCGGAGCTCTCAATCACATTGACGAAAGCGTTGGGGTCAAGGAAACGGAGGTTGGCCTTCAGTTTCACCAAGTCGGAACGGTTCAGGGTCACATAGATCATCTTGCGTTCGGCGCCTTGATAGAGGCCGCTGCCCGCGAAAACAGTGCCACTGCGGTCGAGATCCTTGATGATGAACTCACGGACCTCTTCGATTTTGTCGGTGACTATGAAGGCCGTCTTGTAACTCTTCACTCCCTCCACCACCAGATCAATAATCTTGCTCTCGATGAAGATAAGGATGATGGAATAGATAGGCAGGCGGATGTCTTCGAAAGCAACCAGGGTGGTCAACGAGATGATGCTATCAACGATGAGCACCAGCGTTCCAAGGCTGATCTTGGTATATTTGTGGGCAATCATGGCGATGATGTCGGAACCACCCGAGGTGGCGCCAGAGCGGAAAATGATACCGATGGCCAAACCATAGATGAGACCCGAGACCACCGTATTCAGGAAGAAGTCAGGCATGAAGTAGCGCTGCACATCGCCGTCCATGAAGAACAACGACGACTGCAACTCCGTATCGAAGAAGGCGCCATCGTGGATGACGGGCGCATAACCCCACAGCGTTTCAAGAATATAGGTGAAAACGGGTATCAGGATAACCGAAATCACCGTCTTGACGCCGAACTTGGGGCCAAGAATGATGGTGCCGATGATGAGCAAGGGGATGTCCATGCAGATACCCGCCAAGGAAATCTTCCAGCCCCACAAGGCATTGAACACGTTGGCAAGACCATACACGCCGCCTGGTGCCAAGTGATAGGGATTCACAAACATGACGTCGCCGACGGCAAAAAGCGCCGAGCCGAAAACCAGGTAGGCATAGGCCAGGATTTGTTGTTTCAACTTCTCGTTTTTCATATCTTAAAAAATTAAATATCAAATAATTATATCTAAATCAACCTCTTAGAAGCGGCAAAGTTACGAATTTTCGGCCAACCTAATCAAAATCTTAGTATTTTTGCGGCTCGAAGAGGACCCGTAGTTTAATGGATAAAATAAAGGATTCCGGTTCCTTAGCTCAGGGTTCGATTCCCTGCGGGTTCACCAGATTTATTTCTTATACACGACCTTCACGCTGCCCATCGGCGAGGAGGTCTCTGTTTTTATGGCGCCGTCCTCGAAGCGTCCCCAGGGCTCGTCGTCGCAGAGGATCTGACCATTACGCAGCGAGCAACGATACCGCACCGTGTCGCCTTCGTTGACAAGGGTCAGCAACGAGTCGGCGGTGATGATCACCACGTTGTTCTTCTCCATCGCGCCCACTTGCCGCACCATCTCGGGCGTAGCCCATTCCTCGTCGAATTCAACGTTCACCTTGTCAACCGTCCAACGTCCGATGAAGGTGTCTTCCTTGGTTGTGCATGCAGCAAGCAGCAGCAATGCCGATACTATCAATAAAGCGCGCTTCATTTCTTCTCGGTGATAATGACATCGATGGCCCCAACGCCGAACTTGGCGATGCTGGCCATGCGGTTTTCCGTGTTTTGGTAGTTCTTCAGTTCCTCGATGATGGCGTTTTTCAGCACGCCGTTGCCCACGCCGTGGATAAAGGTCACCTTGGTGTATTCGGCAGCGATAGCGCTATCGAGCATCCGTTTGAAATAATCAATCTGGATCTTGAACATGTCGTGGCTCGACATGCCCAGGATGTTGTCGACCAACTCGCCGATATGCAAGTCGACGACCGCCTCGCCGGGAGCCACCTTGTGCTTGTCGATAGGGGCCTCCTGCTTGACCAAGGTCTTGGCAGGCGCCTGGGCGCCCACGCCTTCCTTGAGAATCTTGGTGAAGTCGCCGTCGCCATGCTTGAGGGCGATCAGTTCGGAGAGACAGATCATCACCGATTTCTCGCCCAGGATGCCCGAAGGCAGGTAGCTGCCCTCCTTCATGAAACGGCCCACGCGTAACGAGAAAGGCGCATTCAACGGAAGCAGCATACAGTCGGAGGTCTCGGCCGTCAGGATGGCCTGCACCACACCGTTGAGCCAATACTCGAGGTCGTCGCGCGAGATGGTCTCGATGACGATTTTCTCGTATTTGTCTATCTGACCATAGTCCACATTAGCGAACTTGTCCTCCTCCTTGATGGTGAAGGTGTAGAGCATCTCGTAAGGCGTGTGGTTGACAAGCACCACATCCAGCGGACCCGTGAGGAGCCACTGTTGCTCGTGCGGCACGAAGGCCATATAGACGCCTTCCTTCTCCGCCTCTTTCGCAAAACGACGCAAGCCGCCTTTGCGGGCCTCTTCGGCCTGCTGTTGTTTCAGGAGTTCCTGTCCCTGGACCTCTTTCTGCACCTTGTCGACCACCTCCTGTTGCTTGCTCGGGGCAGGCATGGAGCGGTAGTCGAGCACCAGATCCGTTATCAGGGTGGGGATTTCAAAGCCATCCTCCACCTCGACCATCACCATGCGGGAGTCGATGATTTTCGTCACCTTTCCGCCGCCGATGGTACTGAGAAAGTTGACCCTGTCGCCAATCTTGAATTCTGCCATGATCTTCGTGTTTTAGGCCGCAAAGATACGCGTTTTTGGCAGAATTTTTGTATACTTGCAGCCGAAAAACAACGGAAGATGAAGCGACTCCTTTTCATCATGGTGGCTTTGATGGCCGTGGCCTGCACCAAGCAGGGCGAACGCACCTATGTCGACCTCAACATCGGCTACGAAGTCAACGGCGAGCCTTTGGTTACCGACACTTTGTGCTATGTCAACGAAGCCGGCAACCCGTTTCTCATCACCGAGATACAATGGTTCTTGTCGGACATCCAACTGCTTGACCAAGACGGAGAGTGGCATACCTTGAAGCAGCGCGACGCCCAAGACTCCATCGCCGAGTTGACGGAGCATATCTTCTATATCGACACCGATATTCCGGAAAGCCAGGTGCTTCATGGAAAACAGATCCGTACAGGACACTACACCGCAATGCGTTTCACCTTCGGTCTTGATGAGAGAGACAACAGATCGGGGCTCTTCAGCGACCCGCCCGAGTCGGACATGTTCTGGCCTGACGTGTTGGGCGGCGGCTACCACTACATGAAACTGAACGGAAAGTTCGCTGGCGACGAGGGACGGCTCAAGCCCTTGGCCATACATCTCGGCATCGGGCAAAACGAAGACTGCACCGAGTTCTACCAAAACTACTTCATCGTACAGCTGCCCATCGACTTCGATGTCAAAGAAAACACCGACAACCAACTTGACTTGACGATGGTCATCGATAACTGGTTCCGCACCCCTCACACCATCGACTTCAACGAGACGGGGAGCAGCATCATGCAGAACCAAGCCGCGCAACGCCTGTTCAACGGCAACGGGAAAGACGTGTTTAGAATCGGAAAACCTGCAGAAAACGGCAACGACATGGATAAGAAAAAGACAGAACAACTGGCAGAGAAGCTTAGAAGCGCCATGCAAAAAGGCTCGCCCCAACCCCATTTCTGGAGCTGGAAAAACGTTAAAGAGAGATTTCAAAATTTGAGATTTCAAGATTTAACTTCGTTGAATACTTCGTATTTCAAGATTTAAAAATTTCAAGATTAGAAATCCAAAATTTGATTTGCATGAGGACTTTTGGGGGCATAGTGATTATAGGGGGAATTCTCCTTGCTTTGGCGGCGTGCAATCCAGTGCATGAGGAGCCCTATCAACCTACTCCTTACGAGCTGGTGCGACCCTCCTATTTCCCGTCGAAAAACAACATCCCTGCCGACAACCCCATGACGGAAGAGGGCGTGACCTTGGGCCGGAAGCTGTTTTACGACGCAAGGCTCTCGGGACGTGACGGCACCGATGGCATCCGCAGTTGTTCCTCGTGCCATCATCAGGGGCATAGCTTTGAATACGGTTCGCCCACCAACACCCACCACGCCATGCTGCCATTGATCAATTTGGCATGGAACCGCACGGGCTTGGGCTGGAACGGCGGCGTGGTCACCTTGGAGGACATGGTATTGGCGGCAGTCACAAGTCCAGTGGAAATCAACGCCGACACCACACAAGTAGTCAAATACCTGCAAAAGACCGACGACTATCCTGAACTGTTTTACAAGGCCTTCGGCAGCCGTGAGATCACCTTTGTCAATGTGGAGCGCGCCATCGCGCAGTTTGTGAGAAGTTTGGTCTCTTCCGACAGCAAATTCGACCGTTACCTGCTGGGAGAAGAAGAATTAACCGAGGATGAGTTGGCAGGTTACGAACTGTTCTGCACCGAGGAAGGCGCCGACTGTTTCCACTGCCATGGCGGCGGCGGTCTGGCCCTGATGACCACCAATCTGTTCTACAACAACGGTTTGGACGACGAGTTCAACGACCCTGAAGACCGCGCTGCCATCACAGGAAGTCATTGGGACAAGGGTGCTTACAAAGCCCCTACCTTACGCAACATTGCCGTCTCGGCACCCTATATGCACGACGGACGTTTCACCACTTTGGACGAGGTCATCGACTTCTACAGTGAAGGCGTGAAAGACTCCGAGAACATCAACCCACTGATGCACCACGTGATGGACGGCGGCGTGCGGCTCACCGATTTGGAGAAGGCGCAGTTGAAAGCGTTTCTCAACACTCTAACGGACGAGCATTTTCTGAACAACCCAGATCATTCAGAGCCATGACCTATCCCTGGGGCGACAAACGCCGTTTCAACAGTTACAGCCGCTATTTTGCGAAGCAGTTCGGCGGACGGGTGCAGAAGATCAGCATCGACGCCGGCTTCAGCTGTCCCAACCGGGATGGAAAAATCAGCATGGGAGGCTGCACCTTCTGCAGCAACGAGGCCTTCAACCCTTCCTATTGCCGACCCGAGAAGTCCGTCAAGCAACAGATAGAGGAAGGCATAGAATTTCACCAACGAAGATACCGTCGCGCCAACAAATACCTGGCTTATTTCCAACCTTTCTCGAACACTTACAAGCCGATCGAGGAACTGAAATGTATCTACCAGCAGGCTTTGGACATCCCTGAGATTGCAGGTATTGTTATAGGCACACGGCCCGACTTGATTGACGAGGATGTTTTGCAGTACCTCGGCAAGATACAGAAAACGCATTATGTCATATTGGAATATGGCGTGGAAAGTGTCTACGACGAGACCCTTAAACGCGTCAACCGAGGGCATGACTTCGCTACAGCGGAGAAAGCCCTCCGCATGACCGCCGACTATGGCATCCCTTGCGGGGCGCACTTCATCTTCGGTCTGCCTGGCGAGAGCAAAACGATGATGCTCGATGCCGCCGACGTCATCTCGCACCTGCCTTTAACCACGGTCAAGTTCCACCAGTTGCAGATCTTCAAAGGCACGAAGATGGCCGAGGAATACCAAGCACATCCCGAAGCCTTCCACCTCTTCGATTTGGAGGAATACATCAATTTCGTCATCGACTTTGCCGAGCGACTTAATCCCGAAATCGTCATTGAGCGTTTCGCTGGCGAGGTACCACCACGATTTCTCGTCTCTGAACCATGGATGAAACTGCGGTATGACGAGGTGCTTACTAGGATTGAGAAGCGGATGGAAGAATGGGATACCTGGCAGGGCAGGCTATTCCAACACTAACAAAAAAAAGCGCGCCCAAATGAGACGCGCTTTTTCATTCATATAACCAGCGAAGGTTATTCAGCCACTTCCTGAGCCTTCGCCCTGAAGTTCACCAAGTCTTCCTCGATGAAGTTCTTCACGTAGACGCTCTTGCCGATGACGTCTTCCTCGGCGGCGTGGACGTAGACGTTGGCCGACTGGGTGAAGAGATGCGGGGCGTGGGTGGCGTCGTCCAAGATGAGTAACGACATCATGATGTCGCCAGTCATGTCGTAGAGACGGCGGGCCAGGAAGTCCTGAACCTCCTGGTTGTTGGCACCCTTCACGTAGTTGATGCTCTGCTCGTAGAGTTCCACGAGGGTGCGCACCGTGTTCTGCAAGGGCTTCAAGTCCTCGGAGACCTCGTTCTCCAGCATTTCCTTCATGATGGTGAGGTAGGTGCCGTTGGTGATGTAACGGATGGCAGCCACCACCTGCAACTGCGTCGTGCCTTCGTAGATGGAGAAGATACGGGCGTCGCGGTAGAGACGCTGGCACTTGTACTCCATGATGAAGCCCGAGCCACCATGGATACTGATGGCATCGTAGGCGTTCTGGTTGGCATACTCGGAGTTCATGCCCTTGGCCAAAGGCGTGAAGGCATCGGCGAGACGCGAGTACTTCTTGCACTCGGCGCGCTCCTCAGGCGTCAGCGGACGCTCGCGTTGAATATCCTCCAAGCACTTGTAGATGTCCACGTAACGGGCTGTCATGTAAAGCAACGAACGACCTGCGTCGATCTTGGCTTTCATGCGGGAGAGCATGTCGTAGACAGCGGGGAATTCGATGATTCTCTTGTGGAACTGCTGACGCTCACTTGCATACTTCAGAGCCTCGTTGTAAGCCTCTTGTCCCAGACCCACCGACTGCGCGGCGATGCCCAGACGAGCGCTGTTCATCAGGGCCATCACGTACTTGATGAGGCCCAGGCGGGTCTCACCGCAAAGTTCGGCCTTGGCGTTCTTGTAGGTCAACTCGCAGGTCGGCGAGCCGTGGATGCCCAGCTTGTGCTCGATGTGGCGCACATTGACGCCACCCTGACGCTTGTCGTAGATGAACATCGACAGGCCGCGACCGTCCTTGGTGCCTTCCTCGGAACGGGCCAGCACCAGGTGGATGTTGGAGTCACCGTTGGTAATGAAACGCTTCACACCGTTGAGCAACCAGCAACCGTCCTTCTCGGAATAAGTGGCCTTCAACATGACGCTCTGCAAGTCGGAACCGGCATCGGGCTCGGTAAGGTCCATTGACATGGTCTCGCCGGCACAGACACGCGGAATATATTTCATACGTTGCTCCTCGTTGCCGAATTCATACAAGGTGTCAATGCACGACTGCAAAGACCAGATGTTCTGGAAACCGGCATCGGCGGAGGCGACCATCTCGCTCAACATGCTGAACACAGTGATGGGCAGGTTCAAGCCACCGTAGCGGCGAGGCATGGAGACTCCCCAGAGGCCGCCCTTGGTGCAGGCATCAAGATTCTCAACGGTCTTGGAGGCATAGATCATGCGGCCGTTCTCCAAATGTGGACCTTCGAGGTCGACACTCTCGGAGTTGGGCTCGATGATATTGGCGGTGATATCGCCCGTGATGTCCAACACGCGGCGGTAGTTTTCCATCGCGTCCTCGTAATCGACGGGAGCGTCTTCGTAGGTATCCTTATCGGCGAAATTGCGTTCCTTCAGCTCGACGATGCGCTTCATCAGCGGGTGGTCGAGATAAAATTGCAGGTTCGGATTGTCGTTATAATAGTTTGCCATGATTACTTCGAGTTTTGTTTGTAATACTTAATCAACTTGGGGACGACCTCCTCCACGGTGCCAACAATGACATAATCCGCAATCTTGTTAATAGGTGCGTCGGGGTCGCTGTTCACCGAGATGATGATTTTACTGTCCTGCATACCAGCGATGTGCTGGATCTGGCCGCTGATGCCGCAAGCGATGTACACCTTGGGGTGCACGGTGACGCCCGTCTGGCCGATCTGGCGGTCGGTGTCGCAGAAGCCAGCGTCGACGGCGGCACGTGAAGCGCCGACTTCGCCGTGGAGCACCTTGGCGAGTTCAAACAGCATATCGAAGCCTTCCTTGGAACCCATGCCATAGCCGCCGGCCACGACGATAGGCGAGCCCTTCAGGTTGTGCTTGGCGGCCTCCACGTGGTGGTCGAGGACCTTCACGACATACGCCTCGGGCGAGACATACTTGCTCACCTCGGGATAGACGACTTCGTTCTTGGCTTTGCCTTCGTAAATGGCCTTCTGCATCACGCCCGAGCGGACGGTGGCCATCTGCGGACGATGGTCGGGGTTGACGATGGTCGCCACGATGTTGCCGCCGAAAGCAGGACGGATTTGATACAGCAGGTTGTCGTAGTGTTTCTTGGTCTTGACATCATCGAAGTCACCGATTTCGAGTTGGGTGCAGTCGGCGGTGAGGCCGCTAGTCAGCGACGAGCTGACACGCGGGCCGAGGTCGCGGCCGATGACGGTGGCGCCCATCAGGCAAATCTGCGGCTGCTCTTCCTTGAAGAGGTTGACGAGGATATCGGTGTGCGGTGCAGAGGTGTAAGGGAACAGGCCTTCGCCGTCGAAAGCGAACAACTTATCCACGCCGTAAGGCAGGATCTGGTCTTCCACCTTGCCCTTGATGTCCGTGCCAGCCACGACGGCATGCAGCTCCACGCCCAGCTGGTCGGCCAGTTTACGCCCTTTGGTGAGCAACTCCTGTGAGACTTCGGCCACCTGTGTGCCTTCGGTCTCGATATATACAAATACGTTGTTCATAAGTCAATTTCTTTTAGACTCGGGACACGGGACTGCGGGACGCGGGACATACCAAAGTCTCATGTCTCGCGTCTCGCAGTCTCGCGTCATCCAATTATCTTTTCGTCCAACAATTCTTTAATCAATCCTTCCACATCGGCGTCGCTGGCGGTGAGGGTCTTGCTCTCTTTGGCCTGGAAGACGATGTTCTGCACGGTTTTCACCTTGGTGGGGCTTCCTGAGAGGCCGCACTGGTTGGGGTCGCCATCAACGTCGGCCACGCTCCACTGGTTGAGGTTGAGGTAGGGACGGTTCTCGTAGAGGTCGGCGCGAGGATCCTCGGGCTGACGCTCCAGCGGGCAGGAGGCATACTTGTATTTCATCACCAACTTGGCGTTGCAGGGACGGCAAGGTGCCGCGCTGCCGTTCACGGTGATGACGCAGGGCAGCGGCACTTCCACAGTCTCCACACCACCGTCGATATGACGGCGGATGGTAGCGATATTGTTCTCGATCTTGAGGATTTCCTCAGCATAGGTCACTTGGTTGAGGCCCAGTTTCTGTGCCACTTGCGGACCCACTTGCGCGGTGTCGCCGTCGATGGCCTGACGGCCGCCAATGACGATGTCGACGTCACCAATTTTCTTGATGGCGGTGGCCAAGGCATAAGAGGTGGCGAGGGTGTCAGCGCCCGCAAAAAGGCGGTCGGTGAGCAGCCAACCTGTGTCGGCGCCACGGAAGAGGCCTTGACGGATGATCTCGCCAGCGCGAGGCGGGCCCATGGTGAGCAGGCCGACGGTGCTGCCAGGATTTTGTTCCTTGAGGCGCAAGGCTTGTTCAAGGGCATTCAGATCTTCAGGGTTGAAGATGGCGGGCAAGGCGGCGCGGTTCACGGTGCCTTCCGGCGTCATAGCGTCTTTACCCACATTTCTAGTATCGGGCACCTGCTTGGCAAGCACCACGATTTTCAATGCTTTTGTCATAATAAAAATAAAAACTCGTTTTCAAATTCGGCGGCAAAGATACGGCTTTTTTTGAAAATCATTACTTTTGCGGCAAATTTCGAGAAATGCTTATCGCTGACATCTTAAATAAAGTCGGCCCTTCGACAGGCTCAGGGACCTCACTCACCAAGGATGACATCAAGGTGTTGTTGGCTGCCCAAGGCGACGACAAGAAACTGCTGTTCGACAAGGCCTTGCAGACCAAGTTGGCACATTTGGACAACTATGTGCACCTGCGCGGGCTGATAGAATACAGCAATATCTGCACAAAATACTGCCTCTACTGCGGTGTGCGCTGCAAGAACTTGAAGGTGGAACGCTACCAACTCAGCGATGAGGAAGTCATCGAGTGCGCCAAGCTGGCGCACGAGTTGGGTTATGGCTCAGTGGCCCTGCAAAGTGGCGAGAGGAGCGACAAGGCTTTTGTGGACAAGATCACCTATCTGGTGCAAGAGATCAAGAAGATTGACAATGGCAGTCTTGGCATCACACTGTCATTGGGCGAACAGACCGAAGAGACCTACCGTCGCTGGTTCGAGGCGGGCGCGCACCGTTACCTGCTCCGCATCGAAGCCTCGAACGAAGACCTATATTATAAGATTCACCCGCGTGACGAAAAACACGACTTCCAACAACGTCTCGCCTGCATCGACAGCCTTCTGAAAATCGGCTATCAGACGGGTACTGGCGTAATGGTGGGTCTTCCCTTCCAAACCCTTGACGATTTGGCCGACGACCTGCTGTTCTTCAAGAAGAAAGACGTGGCTATGGTGGGCATGGGACCTTTCATCCCCCACCCCGACACGCCGTTATGGCCCTACAGAGATCAAATCCCATCCGCCGAGGAACGCATGGAGTTGACCCTCAAGATGATCGCCATCCTCCGCTTGATGATGCCCGAGATCAATATGGTGGCCGCTACCGCCAATCAAACTGTCGACCCGCAGGGTCGCGAGAAGGCCATCCTCACCGGCGCCAACGTTATCATGCCCAACCTCACCCCCAACGAGTTTCGAGAAAACTACCTCATCTACCCCGACAAAGCCTGCGTGAAAGACAAACCCGACGAGTGCCACAGTTGCCTCGACGTGCGTCTGGCCGCCATCGGGCACAAGGTCTTGTATAACGCTTGGGGCGACTCATTAGCTTTCTTACGGAAAAATGCGCCAAAATGAGGTCGGTTTCGGAAAAAACACTATTTTTGCCTTTTTAAACAAAGAATAAAATCAATTCACTATGAGAAAGCATATTTTGACCCTCATGCTCGTCATGTTGACCGTGGTTTCCTTCGGTCAGCAGTGGGTTGCCATCAAGAGCAATACCCCGAGCACCATCCAGACGACTTTGATTTCCTCTTCCGAGAGACAAATCACCGTCAACCTGCAAGTTCCTGGCTTCTACACCCAAGAGGTGACCACACCTCGTGGCGAGGCCAACATCATCTCGGTTCCAAGAACGGTTAGCACTGCTGCCGCCGGTGAGCCCAACTTGCCCATGATCGCCATCCCGGCTATCGTTGGCGACCGTCAACATTACGGCATCCGTATCATCGACGCGCAATACACCGACTTCCAAGTAGCAGTCGCGCCTTCGAAAGGTGACTTCCCGCGCACCATCAACCCAGAGGACGTGCCTTACACCTATGGTGAGGCCTATTCAACCAATGCCTTCTTCCCTGTCCAGAACGTGGGTCTCTATGAGCCCTACATCCTTCGTGACTTCCGTGGACAGAATATGGTCGTCTACCCCTTTGCCTATAACGGTGTGACGAACACGTTGCGTGTCTACTACAACATGACTGTCGAGATGTACAGCGACGGCATATCGAACGAGAACGTCATCGACCGCCGTTCCAACGAGGTGAAGATGGATCCCGAGATCCAGGCCATGTACGACAACCATTTCATCAACTACCACGAGAGTTTGAACAGATACACGCCTATGGTTGAAACAGGTCATCTGCTCATCATCTGCCATGATGCTTTCATGAGTGCCATGCAGCCCTTTGTCAATTGGAAAAAGCAGATTGGCCGTCCCACCACAATGGTCGGCACGAGCACCGCAGGCACCACCACAACCGCCATCCAAAGCTACATCCAAAACCAGTACAATGCCAACCCCAACCTCTCTCATGTTCTTTTGGTTGGTGATGTCGGTCAGATTCCAGGCATCTCCTTCACAGCAGGCAGTGGCTGGAGCAGCTATAGTGGCAAGAGTGACAATATGTATGGACAAGTCGTAGGAAATGACTTGTATAACGACATCATCATTGGCCGTTTCTCTGCAGAGAACGAAACCCATGTCACCACGCAAGTCAACAAAGTCATCCACTACGAGAGAGATGCCAACGCCACTGACACCTGGTTGCCCGTCGGACAAGGCGTTTCGAAAAACGAAGGTGCAGGACAAGGACACTATGGTGAAGCCGACTACCAGCATATTGACAACATCCGCGACGACTTGTTGGCTTACAACTACACCACCGTCCACCGTGATTACCAAGGCGTTTCTGGTGTCAACTCCAGTGCCGCCGTCATCAGCCAACACATCAACGAAGGCGTAAGCATCATCAATTACTGCAACCACGGATCCGAGACCAGTTGGGGTGTGTTCGGTTACAGCAACTCCAATGTCAATGCCCTAACCAATGTCAACATGCTGCCCATCATTTGGTCGGTGGCCTGCTTGAACGGCAAATATGACCACAGCCAGCCTTGTTTCGGCGAAACTTGGCTTCGTGCCACAAACGGCACTGTCAATTCCCCCGACCCCACACAACCCACAGGTGCCATCGGCGGCATGTTCTCCTATATCTCGCAACCTTGGCAGGAGCCTCAATATGGACAGGATGAAATGGTCGACGTATTGGTTGAGAGCTACAACAACAACATCAAGCGCACTTTGGGCGGCTGCTCGTTTGACGGTAACATGAAGATTTTGGACCAATACGGTCAAAACGCCAACGCTGCCAAAGGTACCTACTTGTCATGGATCCTCTTCGGTGACCCCTGCCTGACGCTCCGTAATGCCGTACCGACTGACATGGGTGTCACCCACGCCTCTTCGATGGCTACCACCGCGACAAGCTTCACCGTCAACGCCACCAACGGCAACGGCGCCTTGGCCACCCTGACCCGCAACAACGAGATCATGGGCTCGGCCACCATCACCAACGGCACGGCTAACATCACCTTCGCCGCGCCCGGTACCACCGGCACCGCCACTTTGACCGTGTTTGGCTACAACAAGATCACCTATATCGCCACCATCCAAATTGTCAGCGGCGGCACGCAGAACTTTACCGTTACCGTTTCGGCCAATCCCACCAATGGCGGCTCCGTTACAGGCGGCGGCACCTATCAGCAGGGCCAGTCGTGCACCGTGAGCGCCAACGCCAACGCCGGTTACAACTTCGTCAACTGGACGGAGAACGGCAACGTGGTGTCGACCAATGCCAACTACACCTTCACCGTCAACGCCAACCGCACTTTGGTGGCTAACTTCGAGCAACAAATCCAGTACTACAACATCAGAGTGTCGGCCAATCCTCTCCTTGCTGGCACCGTTACTGGCAGCGGCACTTATCAGCAAGGACAGTCGTGTACCGTGACCGCCACGGCCAACAATGGCTATATATTCACTAACTGGACGGAGAACGGCAATGTGGTGTCGACCCAAGCCAACTACACTTTCACCGTTAACGCCAACCGCAATTTAGTGGCCAACTTCGAAGCCCAAAGTCTGACCATCACCGCCACTGCCGACCCGGTCAACGGCGGCACTGTCACAGGAGGCGGTTCCTACAACTATGGTCAGAGCTGCACGTTGACTGCCACTGCGGCCACAGGCTACAACTTCGTCAACTGGACCAAGAACGGCCAACAGGTCAGCACCAATGCCAGTTACACCTTCACCGTCACCGAATCGGCGGCATACGTGGCACACTTCCAGGTACAGACCTTCACCATCAACGTGTCAGCCAATCCTGCCGAAGCCGGTATCGTTACTGGCGGCGGCACTTACAACTACGGAACGACATGCACCGTGACCGCCACAGCCAACGAAGGCTATGATTTCGTCAACTGGACCGAGGATGGCAACGTGATATCCACCGAGACCTCCTTCAGCTTCACCGTCAACGCCAACCGCACCTTGGTGGCCAACTACACCTTGCAGACCTTCAGCGTCAAGGCCTCCATCGATCCTGCCGAGGCCGGCGACATCATAGGCGAAGGTGAATACAACTACGGCGACGAGGTCACCATGACCATCATCCGCAACGAAGACTACGCCTTCGTCAATTGGACCGAAGACGGCGAAGAGGTCTCGACAGAGCCCACTTATGTCTTCACCATCACCCGCGACCGCGACTTGGTGGCCCACTTCATCCACACCGAGGGCATCGGCGAAGGCAGCGTGACCGCCAAGGTCTACCCCAACCCAACCCAAGGCGAGTTCACCCTTGAGGGCGAAGGCCTGAGCCACGTCCGCATCGTGAACGCCTTCGGACAGACCGTTTATAACGCCGACCTCGAAGGCGACCAGGTCCGCATCGACCTGTCGGCCATGGGCAAGGGCATCTACATGATGCACATCGACGCCGAGGGCGGACAGACTGTCAAGAAGGTCGTGGTGGAATAAGCCGCGTCAAAAAGCGAAAATAAATCCAAAGTAAGGCGACAAATTTGATTGTCGCCTTATTTTTTTTACTTATCTTTGGGGCAAATTTAATGATGTTGAAATGCCCCGCATTCGGCGGAGCCAATCTAACGATTTCAGCCTATGAAAATCAAATTCATCGGTGCGGCCCAGGAAGTGACGGGCAGTAAGCACCTCATCACCACCGACCATGGCAAAAAGATCCTGTTGGACTGCGGTATGTTCCAAGGCAAGGGCCTCGAGACCGACGCCGCCAACCGCAACATCATGGTCGACCCGAAAGAAATTGACTATATCATCCTCTCCCACGCCCACATCGACCACAGCGGCCTCATCCCCTACTTCTACAAGCTGGGATTCCGAGGTCAGGTGGTCTGCACCCCTGCCACAGAAGACCTGTGCAGCATCATGCTTCCCGACACGGGCTTCATCCAGGAGAACGATATGGAGTGGTTCAACAAGAAACGCCGCAAACAGGGTCTGCCCGCCCTGCAGCCCATCTATACCGAGAAGGACGCGCGCGCTTGTATGAGTCTCTTCGTCACCGTCAACTACAACCGATACCTCTATCTGGACAATAACATCAAGGTGAAGTTCAACAACACAGGCCACCTCCTCGGCAGCGGCTGCGCTATCCTCGAGATCGACGAGGGCGGCAAGATGACCCGTATCGGCTACACCGGCGACATCGGTCGCGAGCACAACTACCTGCTGCGCTCACCCGAGCCCTTCCCGCACTGCGACTACCTCATCACCGAGGCCACCTATGGTAACCGACTCCACAGCGACCGCGCCAACGCCGAGCAGCAACTGTTGGAGATCATTTATAACACCTGCGTGGAAAAACGAGGCAAACTCATCATCCCGTCGTTCGCCGTCAGCCGCACACAAGAGATTGTGTATCTGTTGAACAACTTCTACAACCAAGGCAAGTTGCCAGAGAAAATCCCGGTATTCGTCGACAGCCCTCTGGCCGTCAACGCCACCGAGATCTTCCGCATGTACGCCGACCTCTTCAACGATGATGTGAAGGACATGATCGAATACAACCCCGACCCCTTCGGCTTCAACAGCCTGACCTTCATCCGTGACGTCAACCAGTCGAAGGCGCTGAACGCCCGCAAAGAGCCCTGCATCATCATCTCGGCCTCGGGCATGATGGAGGCTGGTCGCGTGAAACACCACATCGCGAACAGCATCGAAAACCCAAACAACAGCATCCTCGCCATCGGCTACTGCGCTCCCACCACCCTGGGCGCCAAACTTCTGGCCGACCCCAAGCCCTTGACCGTCTCCATCTTCGGCATGGAACACGCCGTCAACGCCGACATCTACGAAATCGACGCCTTCAGCGGCCATGGCGACTACAAGGAAATGCTCAATTACCTCAGTTGCCAAGACCCGAGTAAGGTGAAGAGGACCTTCATCGTGCACGGCGACCCCGAGGCGCAAGACTTCTACAAACGTCAACTGCGCAAGGCCGGCTGGGACGACATCGTCATCCCCGAGCAAGGAGAAGAGTTCGAACTCAAATAAGCGGGATAACAAAGAATTCGACCCGCTGTCAAGAGGGAAAGGATTTCTGTATTTTTCGGTACGGAGTTCTTTTCCTCTTGACATTTTTAGTATTTTTGCAAAAATTTTTCAAAATGGCACAAAAACCCAGCATCCCCAAAGGCACACGCGACTTCCTGCCCGAAGTCATGGTGCGCCGCAACTATATCTTCGACACCATCAAAAACGTTTTCAAGCGCTTTGGCTTCCAACCCATTGAGACCCCCTCGATGGAGAACCTCAGCACCCTCTTGGGCAAATACGGCGACGAGGGCGACAAACTCCTCTTCCGTGTGCTCAACAGCGGCGACTTCATGAGCGGTGTGGAACAAAACGGCGAGCCGCTTGAGTCGTTGAAACTGGCCAGCAAGATCAGTGAGAAGGGCCTGCGCTACGACCTCACGGTGCCCTTCGCGCGCTTTGTCACCATGTATCGCGACCAAATCGCCTTCCCCTTCAAGCGCTACCAAATCCAACCCGTTTGGCGCGCCGACCGTCCGCAGAAAGGCCGTTACCGTGAGTTCTGCCAATGCGACGTCGACATCATCGGGAGCAACTCGCTCTTGAACGAGGCCGAACTGGTGCAGATCGTCGACGAGGTTTTTGGCGCCTTGAAGATTAGTGTCACGCTGAAGATCAACAACCGCAAGGTGCTGGCCGGCATCGCCGAATACATCGGCAAACCCGACGCCTTGGTCGACATCACCGTGGCCATCGATAAGCTCGACAAGATCGGTATCGACGCCGTCAACGCGGAGCTGGCCGAGAAGGGACTGGAGCAAGCCGCCATCGACAAACTGCAACCCATCCTTTTCATGAAGGGTAACACTCGTGAGAAGCTGGCCCAACTGAAGCCTTTGCTTGACAACGAAGTCGGCCAGAAAGGCATCGAAGAGCTGGAGACCTTGTTTGACTACATCGACAACATGGAACTGGGCATTATCACCGAGCTCGACCTCACTTTGGCCCGTGGCCTGAACTACTACACTGGCGCTATCTTCGAGGTGAAGGCCAACGATTTCGCCATCGGCAGCATTTCGGGTGGTGGTCGTTACGACAACCTCACGGGCATCTTCGGTCTGCCCAACGTCTCCGGTGTGGGCATCAGCTTCGGCGCCGACCGTATCTACGATGTGTTGGAAGGCCTCAACCTCTTCCCCGAGACCATGTCAGAGAGCACCAAGGTCATTTTCCTCAACTTTGGCCAGAACGAAGAGAAATACTGCCTGAAATACCTCAACCAGGTGCGCAAGCACGGCATCAATGCGGAGATCTATCCTGACGCCGCCAAGATACAGAAACAGATGAAATATGCCGACCAACGCCATATACCCATCGTCGTCATCGCCGGTGAACAAGAGGTGGCGGAGCAGAAATTCACCGTCAAGTTCATGAAAGAGGGAACACAGGTTACCGTTGACGCAAACAAATTGGTAGAAACAATTATAAAATAAACGATATGAAAGTCCATAAAATCTCATCCAAGGAACTGACCTTCAAACAGGTAAACGAAATACTCACTAAGGGCTACAAGCTGGAGCTCAGCGCCGACGCCGTCAAGCGCATCCAAAAATGCCGCGACTACCTCGACAAGAAGATGGAGAATCCCGAGAAGCCCATCTACGGTGTCACCACTGGTTTTGGCTCCCTCTGCGACCACAGCATCTCGAAAGAGGATTTGAGCACTTTGCAAAAGAACCTCGTCATGTCGCATGCCTGCGGCACAGGCGAGATGGTGCCCGAGGAGATCATCCGCCTCATGCTCCTGTTGAAGGTGCAGAGCCTCAGCTACGGCAACAGCGGCGTGCAGGTCGTCACCGTCCAGCGCCTCATCGACTTCTTCAACAACGACGTGTTGCCCGTGGTCTACAACCAAGGCTCACTCGGCGCCTCCGGCGACTTGGCTCCTTTGGCCAACCTCATGCTGCCCTTGCTCGGCTTGGGCGAGGTGCACTATGAAGGCAAGATCGTCCCTGCCGACAAGATTCTGAAGAAGTTCGGTTGGAAACCCATCACCCTGCAGTCGAAAGAGGGTCTGGCCCTGCTCAACGGCACTCAGTTCATGAGCAGCTACGGCACCTACGTGCTGCTGAAGGCCTTCCGTCTCAGCTACCTCGCCGACCTCATCGGCACGGTGTCCCTGGAAGCCTTCGATGGCCGCATCGAGCCTTTCTTCGACCAAGTGCATCAGATCCGTCACCACAACGGACAGATCGTCACTGCCAAGCGTGTGCGTGAGTTTACCAAGGGCAGCGAGCTCATCGTCAGGGAGAAGAAACACGTCCAAGACCCCTACTCCTTCCGCTG
This sequence comes from Candidatus Limimorpha sp., assembly GCA_045132275.1. GTDB lineage: Bacteria > Bacteroidota > Bacteroidia > Bacteroidales > F082 > Limimorpha. The sequence goes on along the minus strand of JBGURY010000006.1, from coordinate 127,216 downwards.
CATGCCGCAAGTACATGGCGCCTCGAAGGATGCCATCGACTATGTGGCCTCTGTCTTCAGCGAGGAGATCAACGCCGTCACCGACAACCCGACCATCTTCCCCGACGAGGACCTGGTCATCAGCGCCGGCAACTTCCATGGTCAGCCTCTGGCTATCACTTTGGACTTCCTCGCCATCGCCATGGCGGAGTTGGGCAACATCAGCGAACGCCGTATCTATCAGCTCATCGGTGGCAAGCGCGACCTGCCTTCGTTCCTCGTCGCCGAGCCCGGTCTCAACAGTGGCTTCATGATCCCGCAGTATGCCGCTGCCAGCATCGTCAGTCAGAGCAAGCAACTCTGCACGCCCGCCTCGGTCGACAGCATCGAGTCGTCGCAAGGTCAGGAAGACCACGTCAGCATGGGTGCCAACGCCGCCACGAAGGCTCTGCGTGTAGCAGAGAATCTGGAGCGCGTGCTCGCCATCGAGCTCTTCAACGCCACACAGGCTTTGGAGTTCCGTCGCCCGCTGAAGTCGTCACCCATCATCGAGAAGTTCGTCGCCGAATACCGCAAGCAGGTGGAGTTCGTGCGCATCGACAAGGTGATGTACACCGAGATCGCCAAATCGGTGGATTTTGTGAAGAATTATCCGTTGGCCTTTGACACATTAGAAAACAAATAATGGAAACCGCCACACAGCCCAAAAAACGCCCCGTGGGGATGACCATCCTCCTTGTGATGTCGTTCATCAACGCCTGTCGGAACATCTTCACCGGGATGGTGTCGTTCCGAGTCCTTCCTAGTATCGCCTCAACATACGAAAGCGGTCAGATGGAAGAGACGATGGGGCCGTTCTATGGGGCGATGTCGGACGAGATGAAGCAGATGATGATGGATAGGGTGAGGATATTCTCGCAAATCGACCCAAAGTATTGGGTTTTCCTTACCCTCCTCTTCATCGGCTCGTTGATAGGCGTAATCCAGATGTTCAGGGGAAAGAAAGTCGGCTTGCATATCTATGCCATCGCACAGATCCTCATGCTCATCAACGCCTCGGTCTACCTCTATCCCTTGCAGCCGCAATCGGGCTTCGTCTCCGACCTGCTGCTCACCTTGATTTTCATCCTACTCTACTATCTGTACTTCAAGCGGATGGAGATGTTAGACAACCCACCCCAAAGCCCTGAAGAGCCATGAGTAAGACGCCTAGCGAAGGAAAGATTTTCAACCTCAAGCCCGAGATGACGTTGGCCATGAAGCTTGCCGCCGCCTTCGCCATCACCTACTACGGCTTGCTGCTCGTCTTTGAAATTATCACGGTCATCTATAGCCGCTATTACATCGACTCTTATTATTTCAACCAAGGACAGGCGGCAGAAGGCACCTCGGAATTCATCATTCAGATCATCCAACTTGTGCTCTCTGCTATCCTGGTATTCAGCTTGATACAAATCTTCAGGAAGAAAAACCACGGCAAAGCGCTATTCGTGGGTGCTTCGTTAGTTTTGATCATCTTTCAGCTGCTCGTCACAGGATTGGTGCCTTGGGTGAAGTATGCGCTCGAGGTGTTGCTCGTGCTCATCATCGCGCCCATCCGCGTGAAGAAAAAGGTAAAGACAAAACAAGAGAAACAGGAGCCGGAAACCGTCGAAGAAACGGCCGAAGAACCGCAAAGCGCCGTTACCGAAGCATCGCCGCAGCCCGAGCCACAGCCTTAACAAAGGCTTCCACCTCTTCCAAGGTATTATACATCGCAAACGAAGCCCGCACCGTGCCCGGGATACCGAAGCGTGTCATCACCGGCTCGGCGCAGTGGTGACCCGTGCGTACCGCTACACCCATCTTGTCGATGATGGTGCCGAGGTCGTAGGGATGCACTCCGTCAATAATGAAGGAGACCAAACCACTACGCTGCTCCGCCTCGCCAATAAAACGAATGCCGTCGATTTCAGAGAGTCGCTGAATAGCGGATTGCAAAAGCGTGGCCTCATACGCCTCAACCTCTGCCCTATCATAGCCTTGCAGGAATTGGACAGCCGTCTCCAGGCCCAAAGCGGCGCCCACGTTGGGCGTGCCAGCCTCGAACTTATAGGGCAACACGTTGAAGGTAGTCTTTTCAAAACTCACCGTGTCAACCATCTCGCCACCAAATTGATAAGGCGGCAATATCTCCAGCCAATCGGCCTTGCCATATAGGCCGCCGATGCCCATGGGCGCATACATCTTATGCCCCGAAAACACGAAGAAGTCACAATCCAAATCTTGAACGTCAATGGGATGATGGGCGATGGACTGGGCTCCGTCGACGACCACGGGGATGTCATACCTATGTGCCATAGTCACCATCTCCTTAACGGGATTGATGGTGCCCAACACATTGGAGATATGGGCGATGGAAACCACTTTCGGGCCTTCTTTCAGCAACGCCTCATAACGATCCAGGTCCAACACACCCTTATCGTCCATCGGTACGACGAGCAGTTGCCCCTGATGCCGCTGTACCATCTGCTGCCAAGGCACGAGGTTGGAGTGGTGCTCCATGGCCGTCACCAAAACCTTGTCGCCTTCTCCGATGCAATAATGCTCAAACGAGGTGGCAAGCAGGTTCAACGACTCGGTGGTGCCACGAGTGAAGACAATTTCACGCGCTTCCTTGGCATGAATATAGTCAGCCACGGTCTGGCGAGCGTGTTCATAGGCCTCTGTCGCTTTCTGGCTCAGGTAGTGCACCCCACGATGGATGTTGCAGTTCTCATGAAGGTAATAGTCGCGCTCGCGATTGATGACACAGAGCGGCTTCTGCGTGGTAGCGGCATTGTCGAGATAGACCAATGGCTTGCCATAGACCTGTTGGTCCAAGACGGGGAATTGGGACCTTACTTCGTTGATGGTAAACATTGTTTTCAGGATTCTCTGCTTTTTGTAGTTTCTTTGACTATGGCCTCTGACCATGACCATGGCCGCTTCAATTCATTGTGTAAGCGGCCATGGTCATGGTCAGAGGCCATAGTTATATTTTCGAATAATCAATGTCAAAACTGTAATCCTTCGGGTGGCTGCAACGCAACACGCAGTTCTCGCAACTCGACAACTCGCCGCGCAGACGGCGTTTGATCATGTCGTCGATGTGTTCATGCAGCATCTCGTTACCGATGTGGTTGCTCACCTCGGCGGCGAAGGCATACATTAACAGAATCCTGGCGTTGGCCTTGCTGATGCCACGCTGGCGCATGTAGAACATGGCCTCCTGGTCGAGTTGACCCGTGGAGGTGCCGTGCGAGCATTTCACGTCGTCGGCATAAATCTCGAGGAAGGGCTGACTGTTCACCTTGGCTGTCGAGGTCAAGAGGATGTTGCTGTTGTTTTGGTGAGCGTCGGTCTTCTGCGCGTCTTTGGCTACATAGACATGGCCGTTGAACACCGCCGAAGCCTGGTCGTCGATGACGCCTTTGAACTTCTCGTTGCTCGTGCAATGCGGCACGTTGTGGTTCACCTTCAGGTAGTTCTCCACATGCTGGTTCTTGTCGATGAGATACAGGCCATGCACCTGGGTCTCGGCGCCTTCGCCGTCCAAGTCCACACGATAGGTGTTGCGCACATCGCCGCCGTTGAAGGTGATGACCACAATCTTCAGCCGGCTGTCGGCCAGTTGCTTGACCTTGAACTCGCGTTGGATGGAGGCCTCGTTGCTCACATTTTGCAGCACATACAACTCAAGGCTGGCGTTCTCATTGAGGACGATCTCCGACACTTTCGGCTCTGCCGACAGGTGGGCGTCATCGTCATACTCGATGATCTCGCGGCTTTGGTTGGCGGCTATGATAAGTTGGTTGTCCATAATCAAAGTTCCTTAATCCATTCGTAGCCTTTTTCTTCGAGTTCGAGGGCGAGGGTCTTGCCGCCCGTCTTGACGATGCGTCCGTCGTACATCACGTGGACGAAGTCGGGAACGATGTAGTCGAGCAACCTTTGGTAGTGCGTGATGACCACAAAGGCGTTCTCGGCGTTATGCAGCTGGTTGACGCCGTTGGCCACGATGCGCAAGGCATCGATATCGAGGCCCGAGTCGGTCTCGTCGAGGATGGCGAGGCTGGGCTCCAGCATGGCCATCTGGAAGATCTCGTTTTTCTTCTTCTCGCCGCCGCTGTAGCCCACGTTGACGAAACGATTCTGCAGCTTCTCGGTGATCTCCACCATGGCCTGCTTCTCCTTCATCATCTTCATGAACTCCACCGTGCTCATGGGCGGCAGTCCTTGGTACTCACGCTTCGAGTTGACGGCGGTACGCATGAAGTTCTGGATGCTCACGCCCGGAATCTCCACGGGATATTGGAAACTGAGGAAGATGCCTTCGTTGGCGCGGTCCTCAGGCGACATCCCGACGATGTTCTTGCCTTTGTACCAGATCTCACCCTCAGTAATTTCGTAGCCCTCGCGACCCGTGATGGCCGCCGCCAAGGTGCTCTTACCCGTTCCGTTGGGTCCCATGATGGCGTGGATCTCGCCTTCGTTGACGCCCAGATTCAATCCTTTCAGGATTTCCTTGCCTCCGATGGAGACATGTAAGTTTTTAATGTTCAGTAACATGATATTTAGTTTTTCATTTGTTCATTTGGATCCAGGCTCATCTTACCGTATCGCATATAATACGCGTGTTTGGCCCATTGTGTATATTCTTCAGGTGTAATTTCAATAATGTTGTTTTCCTCCGATTCCGAGACCTGTTTCACCTCTTCGATCAGCGCTTCGTCACGGCCGTATTTCCCGAAATGGATGGCGTTCAGGACAAGACCCAATAACAAGACGCAACATGCTCCGAGGGTCAGCCACTTATGGATCTGTGGTGTCATCTTGGGCAACCACAGGGTAATCATCGAGAGGGAGATGTGTCCGCAAGCCAAGGCGAAAAACGGCAAAGCGGCCAGCATATAGAAATCACGCTGCTTCACGCTCACCATGATAGGAAGCACACCTAAAAGGCCTAAGATCAAGAAGGTATAGAACCAAGACTTGTCGGGTGGAAACTCGAACACCTTCTGGTTGACCTTGTTTTGGGACTTACAAATCGCCAACGCCATGGCAACCAGGAAGGGAAGGATCAGTTGTTGCACAAGATCGAGGATGATGGAGAACCTTGATGAGACCGTGGCCTCGTGAAGTCCACCGCCGATGACTTGGACTTGGATGTATTCTTTCAGATAAGCAAACGAGGCGGGGAATGCCAAGAACATGACGCCTGCCAGCGCGGCCAAGGAGACCGTCAATATCAAACTGTCGACGGGACCTTGTATCCACCTGCGCTTCTGGTCGAAGGCGCAGTAAAGAATGGGGAACACCAAGGGGAACAGCCCCGTGAACCCTTTGGAGAGGAAGGCCATCAACAGGGCTACGGCCGAAAGGATCAGCCAAAACTTATGGTTTCGTTGGTAACTGACAATCATGAGATAGACTGACAATAATACAAAAACCGTCATCGTGTTTTCGAGCAGGTTGTTCGTCGCGCTCCACGAGACCAAGGGGATGGCCAGCCAAAACAGCAGCGGCAGCCAGGCCCAACGGAGGTTGTTGGTGGTCCGTCTCCAGATCAAGGCGATCAGTAAACCCGAAAGCAAGAACATCAACACGGAATAGGCTTTTTCCACCCACCAGTGATCGCCCAACGCCTTGAATGCCAAGGCCTCCATACCTAACGCCAAGGGCGGATGCTGACGAAACTCGGGATAAAGGGTCTGCGTGTAGTGCGGGTTCCAGAGGGTCCCCTGCCCTTCCGCCATATTGCGAGAGATGCCGGCATAGGTCACCCCGTCAACAAACATGCCTTCGGTCAACAGGCTTTTGCTCAACAGAATCAACACGATTCCGAAGAGGAGCAACCAAAAAGGCGTGTTATTTGAGCGGGTGGTCATCCTACACTACCTTCCAAAGTGATTGACAATAACTTTTGCGCCTCGACGGCGAATTCCATCGGCAGTTTGTTCAGCACGTCTTTAGCGTAACCGTTGACGATGAGGCCGATAGCCTTCTCTGTCGGGATGCCGCGCTGCTGGCAATAGAACAACTGGTCCTCGGAGATCTTCGAGGTCGTGGCCTCGTGTTCGAGGATGCTCGACTCGTTGCCGCATTCGACGTAGGGCCAGGTGTGGGCGCCGCATTGGTCGCCGAGCAACAGTGAGTCGCATTGCGAGTAATTACGGGAGTTTTCGGCTTTGGCCGCCACCCTTACCAAGCCACGGTAGCCGTTTTGGCTATGGCCGGCGGAGATGCCCTTCGAGATAATAGTGCTTCGGGTGTTCTTGCCCAGGTGAATCATCTTAGTGCCCGTGTCGGCCTGCTGGTAGTTGTTGGTCACAGCGACAGAGTAGAACTCACCCACCGAGTTATCGCCCAGCAGCACGCAGCCCGGGTATTTCCAAGTGATGGCCGAACCCGTCTCGACCTGCGTCCAAGAGATCTTGGAGCGGTCGCCGCGGCAGAGGCCACGTTTGGTGACGAGGTTATACACACCACCTTTGCCTTCCTTGTCGCCCGGATACCAGTTCTGCACGGTGCTGTATTTCACCTCGGCATCGGTCTCGGCGATAATCTCGACGATGGCCGCGTGCAGTTGGTTCTCATCACGTTGAGGCGCCGTACAGCCTTCCATATAGCTCACATAGGCGCCTTCGTCGGCCACGATGAGCGTACGCTCAAACTGGCCCGTGTTAGCCGCGTTGATGCGGAAATAGGTGGACAACTCCAAGGGGCAACGAACACCTTTCGGGATATAGCAGAATGAGCCGTCGCTGAACACCGCCGAGTTGAGGGCGGCAAAGAAGTTGTCGGTGTAAGGCACCACCTTGCCAAGGTACTTGCGCACCAAATCGGGGTGCTGCTTCACTGCCTCGCTGAATGACATGAAGATGACGCCATGTTTCGAGAGCGTCTCTTGGAAAGTCGTCTTCACCGAGGTCGAGTCCATCACGGCGTCAACGGCCACACCCGAGAGTTTCTTTTGTTCGTCGAGCGAGATGCCGAGTTTGTCGAAAGTGGCCAGCAGTTCGGGATCCACCTCGTCGAGGCTCTGCTTCTCCTGACGCTTGCGCGGTGCGGCGTAATAGATAATGTCTTGATAATCGATCTCGGGGATGTCGAGATGCGCCCAATTGGGTTGCTTCAAGGTCTGCCAGTGGCGGAAGGCCTTCAGGCGGAACTCCAGCAGCCACTCGGGTTCCTCTTTCTTTTTCGATATCAGGCGGATGATATCCTCATTCAGGCCTTTCGGCACGAAATCGGTCTCGATGTCTGTCACAAAGCCGTATTCATAGTCCTTGCTTGTGACTTCGCTGATGATATTGTCTTTCGGATTCTGATCCATACTTTTCTTTATTGAAACGGGCCCTTCGACAGGCTCAGGGGCCCAACCTCTTCCTTATTAAGAATGATTTCAAATTAGGCCGCAAAGATACGATTTTATTGTGTTTGGAGATGTGTTTTTGCACAAAAAACCGTCATCTTTTGGGCTTTCCAATTTTTTCCGTTAGTTTTGCAGGCTGATAAGCATCTTTTATGGGCACGACGAAAAAGAAAAAAGGCTTTTGGTTCTATTTCGGCAGGGTGATGGCGGGTATCGGCATCGCCATCCTGCTGCTGGTCTTGTATGTCTACCTCTCCGTCCCCACCTACAGCTTCAAGGAGCCCAAGCCCTTTAGCGGCGAATACCTATACAACCCTTATCAGGACATGCAGCCCGACCAATGGAAGAAGTACCACTTCCATTGTCACTCACGCAGGTATTTCGGCCTGACCAACGGGCGCAAGAGCAAAGAGACGGTCATCGACAGCGTGTATCAAGCCTTAGGCTACGACCATTACGGCATCTCCGACTATATGGGCATCAACACGCATGGCGCTGAAAGAGAAGACTATATCCCCGCCTACGAACACGGCTACGGCCTCTTCCGCAAGACACACCAAATCTGCATCGGCGCCGAGAAGGTGTACTGGCCCGACTTCCCCTTCATGCAAAACCTCAACATGAAGCAGCACATGATCAACAAGTTGGACGAGCGTTGCCGCTTCGTCATGCCTGCCCATGCCTCGTTCACCAAGGGCTACAAGGTGAGCGACATGATCTTTTTGAGCAACTACCATTTGCTGGAGGTGGTCAACCCCTACGGCAACGCCATCGAGCATTGGGACAAGGCCCTGTCACACGGCCATCGTGTGTATGCCCTCGGCGACGATGACACGCACAACATCACCGATGTCCGGGAGGTGTGCCACAACCTAACCATGATCAACACGCCCGATCTCAACCCCGAGCATGTCTACGAGGCACTTGACAAAGGCCTCTGCTATGCCGTGGAGTTCGACAACTGGTACCATCATCCCATGACATTGGCCGAAAAGGTGGAGCAAGCCCGTGCCCTGCCTCATCTGACACGCGCCGAACTCGTTGGCGACACTTTGTTTGTTGAGACCTCCGCGGACAAGATGCAGGAGGTGCAGTTCATCGGGCAGGACGGCAAGGTGCTGAAGACCGAGGAAGAAACGTCCACGGCATGGTATGTCATCCAGCCCGAAGACACCTACGTGCGGACGCAAATCAACGTGAACGGGCTGCAGCATTTCTATCTGAACCCCGTCACGCGGCATCCAACGCCCAAACCTGTCGACCAGCGTTTGGATGTCGTCAACAAGTCGCAAACCTACCTCTATTGGTTCGTCTACATCGTGGCCGCAGCCGCCATGATATGGTATCTCATCAAGAAGGCACAAGCCAAAAAGCAAGAGCAAGGTGAGGATTAAAGAACAAAATATCAACAAGATATTGTTTTGGCTCTTGGCCGTCAGTGTGGTCATCAGAGGCTTCTTGGCGGCTTGGATGGAGTTCGGCAACGACGAGGTCTACTACTGGACCTACGCCCTCTACCCCGACTGGAGCCACTTCGACCATCCGCCCATGGTGGGCTGGGTCATCCAATTGTTCAGCCTTAACTTATTGTTCGACAGCGAGTTCTTCATACGATTGGCTTCGGTCGTCCTTATGACCGCCGACACCTATATCATCTACCGCATCGGCAAGGACCTCAAGGACACGCGGACTGGTCTTTATGCCGCATTGCTTTACACCGCCTCCATCTACGCCTTTGTCATCACAGGCATCTTCATCATGCCCGACACCCCTTTGATGCTGTTTTGGCTTTTGGCGATTTGGATGGCTATCATCTATTTCAAACGGCTTCACACACAACAACATTCCGATAGTTACCTAGTACTGTTCGGCGCATTTGCAGGATTAGCCATGCTCTCCAAATACTCGGGTGTGTTTCTTTGGGTGGGTATGCTTCTTTACATTCTCATCTTCGACAGGAAACCGCTTAAGACCTCGGCTTTCTATTGCGCTTTGATCATCTCGCTTTGTGCTGTGATGCCCATTATTCTATGGAACAAAAGCAACGACTTCATCAGTTTCCGTTTCCATGGTGACCGCATAGGCGGCAACAGCATCAATTTCGGCACCTTCGGGACAGAACTGGCGGGCGAGTTCTTCTATAACAACCCTGTCCTCTTCATCTTGGCCATCGTCACCATCATCGCGGCGTTCAAAAAAAGAATCAGCATAGAGAAGTCCGTACAACGCCTTATTCTGTGCATCGCCCTACCGATGATAGCGGTCTTCTGGGTCTTCTCCCTCATGCGCCCCACCCTGCCGCACTGGAACGCCCCCGCTTATGCATCGCTAATCATTTTAAGCGCCGTATATCTCCGTGACAAACAAGCGGAACCGGAACAACTGCCCAAGTTCATCACAGCGGCCCTGGCCGTGCTTTTGCTCACTTTGGTCGTTGGCGTTGCGGAGATCAAGACAGGATTCATTCCGCTCGACAAGCACACCGAGCCCGAGCAGGTAGGCCGTGACGACTTCACCGTCGACATGTATGGCTGGCGACAATTGGGAGAAAAATTCGCCGACTTCCGAGCGCAGAAAATCGCCGAAGGCGTGATGAAGGAAGAGGACGGCATCGTGGCCAACCAATGGTTCCCTCTTGCCAATCTGGATTATTACGTTGCCCGACCCTTGGGACTGCGTGTCATGGGTTTGGGTTGGCCCGAGCAGCTACACAAATACCTATGGATCAACGATGAGCGTGGTGGCTTCCACCTTGGCGAGAACTACTGGTTCCTCTCCGACAGCCGTTACATGAAAGACCCCAAGACAACGTATCAGTGGTTTTTCAAGGAGATCGAATTGGTCGGCGTGATTGAGATTGAACGATGTGGCAAACCGGCGAAAAACTTCTTTGTCTACACCTGCAAAGACCTGATGGACCAGCCGCCCACACTACAGGACTTCAAGGCTACTTCCGACGAAACAGCGTCAGCGTCCCGTCCGTAGCCACTGTTTCATATTCATCCCGATAATAGAACAAAGGTTTCCCTCCCCGCGCCATGTCAAGGTACTCGTCAGGGATGAGGACATAGTCGGCGCGGACATGAGGCGCGACGGCATAATAATCATAGATTTCAGGACGCAAAGCAAGATGCGGCGCAAACATGCGTCCAGCGCAAACCGAGGCATCATCGGGAATCATTGCCATCAACTGGCGGGCATAGTCTGCGTCAAAATCTTTCTGCTGGTAATGGCGTCCCTGATAGATGCAGAGCTGGTCGACCATGATATAGGACTTGGGCACACCAATGGTATAAAACGTAGTCAAGATGGTGGACAGCAACAAGGCACCTGCCAACGCCAACCGAGGCCATTGCTTTTTCAGTTTGATAATCACCAAGAACGACGAGACGACCAGCACGGGCATGAACTCCACAGAATACTGCAGCGAGACTCCCCAAAACATGCGGTCAGCGGCCAGCATCTTCTGCCCGATGAGCGGCACAAGCATAAACAGATAATTGGGTTTCAAGAGCGTCAGAATCATCCCTGTCGCCAAAGCACAGATGTAAAACTCCGCCTTGATGCCATCATAATGCGGTTTGCCCAAGGTATTGGTAAATAAAATCTTGACGGTCTCCCCTGGATGGGTGATGAGATTCTTAGCCACTTCGCCGTAGTCGCTGCCCAAATAGGCATAACGCGAAAACCCGCCTCCCGAGCCGCCCAACCTGGGCATCACAAACATATTGATGACCACGAAATAGGCAATGGAAAACACAGCGTATGCCACCAGATGCCAAAGCGTCTTGCGGTCCTTACGGTAGTCCCACATCAGGCCAACGGCGATGAAAAACAGCCACAGCGACATGTTCTCCTTGCCGATGACAAACAGCACCACAAACAGAGAAGCCAGCCCAAAACTTCGTTTCTTAAGGAAATAGAGCAGCCACGGCAACATCATGGCAGTCAGCACATTGGAGTGGTAGTCATAGCCCAAGGCTTGGATAATACCAAAAGAGAAGAAGAACACGGTCGTGGCCAAGATGGGCATCCAATCGTCGTCAGTATAAAGCCCGATGAGTTTGTAGATGCCCCAACCGCCCAGCAAGACGCCTACAATCTGCACAACGAGGAGCGTGTATGTTCCAAACACATACACCAGAGGCGACAGCAGCATCAGATACAAATCGAAGTGGTCGCTTAATATGCTCTGCGGCACATCCTTGAACATGCTGCAATCATCAATGCGAAAATGAGCATAGTCGTACATCGCATGGGTGTAAAGTCCCAAGTCGAGGGTATAGGTCTTGAAGACATAATGGTTGACCAAGGAGATGAGACAATACGCCACCCCGGCGAGGGTGAAAACCGTCGCGAGGGTGATGTTTTTCTGCCGCTTGCCCAAGGTCAGTTCCTTCATACGGCGTGGTTATCCTTCCGCTTGGAATAAGGTGATGATGTTCAAGATGACCTCCGAGGCCTTCATCATGCTCTCGAGCGGCACATACTCCAACTTACCGTGGAAGTTGTGGCCGCCAGCGAAGATATTGGGGCAAGGCAGACCCATAAACGAGAGGTTGGCGCCGTCGGTGCCGCCACGGATGGGCTGCACTTTCGGCTTGATGTTAGCCATCTCCATGGCCTTAATCGCTCTTTCCACGATGAAGAAATGCGGCTCCACTTCCTGACGCATATTGTAGTACTGGTGCTTCAGTTCCAACTTCACTACATCGCCGTATTTCTTGTTCAAGAACTCGGCCACAGAGGTGATCAAGGCCTTTTTCTCCTCAAACTTCTGCCTGTCGTGGTCGCGGATGATGTACGACATCGTGGTCTCCTCCACCGTACCGTTGATCTCTGTCAAATGGAAGAAGCCTTCATAGCCCTGCGTGAAGCGTGGACGCTGCTCCACAGGTAGCATGGCGTCGAGTTCCATGGCGATGAGCATGGAGTTCACCATCTTGTCCTTGCCATAGCCGGGATGGATGTTGCTGCCTTGGATGTGAATCTTCGCGGCGGCGGCGTTGAAGTTCTCATACTCCAACTCGCCAATCTCGCCGCCGTCCATGGTGTAGGCATACTTGGCACCGAACTTTGCCACATCGAACTTCACCACACCGCGGCCGATTTCCTCGTCGGGCGTGAACCCAATCTTGATCTCGCCGTGCTTGAAGTCGGGATGCTCCATCATATACTGTGCAGCATACATGATTTCGGCTACACCCGCCTTGTCATCGGCGCCGAGCAAGGTAGTGCCGTCGGTGGTAATCATCGTTTGGCCTTTGTATTGCTGCATCTCAGGGAATTCGGCGACACGCAGAACGATGTTCTTTTCCTTATTCAGCACGATGTCGTTGCCATCGTAGTTCGGGATGATCTGTGGCTTGATGTCGGCACCAGAGGCGTCCGGCGAGGTATCGACATGGGCGATGAAGCCGATGGCAGGGATGGCGTGGTCCACATTGGACGGGATGGTGGCCATCACATAGCCATATTCATCGAGGGTGGCCTCGACGCCCATGGCTTGCAGCTCATCGCGGAGCATCCGTAACAGGTTCAACTGTTTGGCGGTGCTGGGCTGTGATTCGGAGTTCTCGTCGGAAGTCGTCTCCACGGAGACGTATCTCAGGAATTTGTCTATCAGTTTTTCCATATTTGTGCTGTTTTTAATGTGGCACAAAGATAGGAAAACTTTTGGAATTACCGTTTCTCGGCGTGTTTTCTCGTGCGGTGGCGGTCTTTGGCCCACAAGCCATACACCTCGCTGACGTTACCAGCAGTGGTGAAGGCCTTGATGTCGTTCTTGTTGAGGTATTCCATCAGAGCGGAGAACTCGTCCTTGGTCAGCAAGGCCTCCAACTCGATAGACCTCTCGTTGGTATAACCGCCAATCACCTCGTACAAGGTGCAGCCACGGTCCAAATCATCGACGATGAAGCGACGGATGCGGTCATAATCCTTCGAAACGATACACACACGTTTGCGGTTGTTGAGACTGGCCGTGAAATAGTCGACGATGATGCCGTTGATCCAAGTACCGATAAGACCAATGACGACCATCTGGAAGGGATTGATGAAGAACGCCGAGAGGCAGATGAGACCACCCGCCACGGTCACCGACTTGCCGATATCGAAATGCAGATACTTGTTGACGATCTTAGCCAAAATGTCGAGACCGCCCGTCGAAGCGTTGATGGAGAACATCATCGTTTGCGCAGCACTGAGAATCAGAACACAGCAGAGCAGGTCAAACCAAGGATTGCCCATCACGGAATAAGCCGAGCTGGCATCGACGCCCATATTGACCAAATAGTCGTTAGGAGTGGCCAAGTTTTCCCAAGGATAGATCCATTCACACACCTTGGTCATAGGACCGAGAATCAAGGCGCAGTAAACCGTCTTCAGGCCAAACTCTTTGCCGATAAGGATATAGGCCAAAATCAGCAGGATGGCGTTGATGATGGTAATCATCATCGACAGGCTGATGTTAACGCCTATGCCCTGGAAGATATTGGTCAGCACGATGGAGAGACCCGAGATGGAGCCCACAATCAACTTGCTGGGAACGAGGAAATAATAGACGCAAACACCCGTCATAAACATGCCGAAAGTCATGATGAGCAGCTCCACCCAGAACTTCTTGCTGGCCAAAGCTTGGCCGACTTCCTTCAATACTTCATTCGCTTTCTTCATAAATACTTGATTTATAAGTTCTTAATTTAAAATTTACCTTTGATTTTTGAGGCCGCAAAGGTCGGAATTCTTTTTGAGATAAGGAAGTGTTTTCAAGAAATAATTACCTTTGCAAAAAATTCACGGAATGACCCTCCTTGACTGGCTTCCCATAACGAAGAAAGAGACCGACTTGCGTGGTTGGGACGAGGTAGACATCGTGTTCGTCACGGGCGACGCCTACGTCGACCATCCCGCCTTTGGGGCGGCCGTCATCGGAAGGGTTTTGGAACATAATGGCTTCCGTGTGGCGCTCATTCCGCAGCCCAACTGGCGCGACGATCTGCGCGACTTCAAGAAGTTCGGGAAACCGAGGCTCTACTTCGGTGTGTCGGCGGGCTGCATGGACTCGATGGTGAACCACTACACCGCCAACCGACGCCTGCGCAGCAACGACGCTTACACCCCCGGCGGCGAGGCGGGATTCCGTCCCGACCGCGCCACTGTAGTCTATTGCAACATCCTCAAGCAGCTCTACCCTGACGTACCCATCGTCGTGGGCGGCATTGAGGCCTCTTTGAGGCGTGTCACGCACTACGACTACTGGGACGACTGCTTGAAGCCCAGCGTCTTGGTCGACTGCAAAGCCGACATCGGGGTCTACGGCATGGGAGAGCTCACCATGGTGGAGATTGCCAAGGCCATCCAAAGCGGCAAGAAAGTCAGCGAGCTGACCGACATCAAGCAGACCTTCTTCCTGCAAGACAAGAGACAGCCTCTTCCCAACTTCGAAGGAGAGACCATCGAACTCGTCTCGCACGAGGTCTGCCTCAAAGACAAGAAACGGTATGCCTCCAACTTCCGCCATATTGAAGAGGAATCGAACAAGAAACACGCAGCGAGACTCATTCAAGACGTTGGCAACCAGCGTGTCGTCATCAACCCGCCTTTGCCGACATTTACAACAGAACAGATCGACGCTTCCTTTGACTTGCCGTACACCCGTTTGCCGCATCCCAAATACGCCAAGCGTGGTGTCATCCCGGCCTATGAGATGATACGCCACTCCGTCAACCTGCACCGTGGCTGCTTCGGCGGCTGCGCTTTCTGCACCATCTCGGCGCACCAAGGCAAGTTCGTTGCCTCGCGCAGCAAGGAGTCCATCATGAAGGAGGTGGAAAAGGTGACCGAGATGGAGGACTTCAAAGGCTATATCAGCGACCTCGGCGGTCCGTCGGCCAACATGTACCGCATGAAAGGCAAAGACGAGCGCCTCTGCGAGAAATGCGCCCGTCCCACCTGCCTGCAACCCACCGTCTGCAAGAACCTCAATACTGACCACCATCCGCTTATCGAGATTTATAAAGAGGTAGACGCAAACCCAAAGGTGAAAAAAGCCACTATCGGCTCGGGCATACGATACGACCTGTTTTTGCACGACAGCACACCCGAGGAAAACAAGGCCATGGGCTACGACGAATACTTCCGACAACTGGTGACACGTCATGTCAGCGGACGACTGAAAGTGGCGCCCGAGCACACCAGCGACGCCGTGCTCAAACTCATGCGCAAACCCAAGTTCGACATGTTCGTCAAGCTGAAAAAGAAGTTCGACGCCATCAACGAAAAAGAGCACCTCAACCAGCAGCTCATCCCCTACTTCATCTCCTCCCATCCTGACTGCTATCTCGAGGACATGGCCGAATTAGCCGTGAGGACCAAGGAGTTAGGCTATCATCTTGAACAGGTTCAGGATTTCACCCCCACCCCCATGACTTTAGCCACCGAGATCTACTATTCCGGCTATGACCCCTACACCTTGAAGCCCGTCTTCTGTGCCAAGACCAAAGAGGAAAAACTCTCCCAACAGCGTTTCTTCTTCTGGTATAAACCTGAAAACCGTGAGTGGGTGAAGAACGCGTTGCGACGTATCGGACACGCGGATTGGATCAAAAAACTGTTCAAGTCATAAAAAATCACTACTTTTGCCGCAAATTTAAACAACATAAAACCATCATCATGAAGAGAACACTCATCGGAGCCATCGCGCTCATCGCAGCCCTTGTCTTTACGGGTTGCAACAATGACAAAAACAAAGAAAACGAAGAGATTAACGGCGAAGCCAAAGCCGAAGCCAAGACTGAGGAAGTGCAGCTTCCCAACCGCATGCTCATCATCGTCGACCCACAAGTCGACTTCACCACAGGTAGTCTGGCCACCAAAAACGGTCCCGCCGCTATGGACTACCTCGCCAACGCACTCAACGAAGGCGCTTGGAAGAATTATGGTTGGATCATTGTCACCCAAGATGCCCACCCGGCCAACCACTGCTCGTTTGTCGAGCAAGGCGGCGTGTTCCCGCCCCACTGCGTGCAGAACACCGAAGGCATGAACGTGTACGAGACTTTGCTTAAGTCACTTGACGGCATCATGGGAAATGGCTGCAACATGCAGATTCATTACATGCAAAAGGGCGACCTCTCCAACAAGGAAGAGTTCAGCATCTTCCAAAATGAGCAGTCCGGCAGCAAGCTGCAACAAGTCATTGAAAAAGAAAAATTTGAAGGCATTGACATCTGTGGTATCGCCACCGACTATTGTGTCTACGAGACCACGAAAGACCTTATCGCCTTCTATCCCGCCAAGCAGGTGCGCATCGTCACCAACTGCCTCGCCGCTGTTGACGACAACGATACCAAGCTTGCCGACCTGATGAAGGAGAACGGCATCGAGGGCATTGAGTTCTAATCTTTTTGACACGAGACTTCGAGACGCGAGACACGAGACCTTGGTCTTGTCCCGTGTCCCGTAGTCCTGCGTCCCGCGTCAAAAAAACATGAGCAAATTCAAATCATTCTTAGAGCGCAAGGGCGTCGACATGACCTGGAAGGCCTACTTTGTCGACGCTCTTGGCGCTATGGCGCTAGGTCTGTTTGCCTCGCTGCTCATCGGCACCATCTTCCAGACCTTGGGAGACAAGACGGGTATTGAGGCCTTCGAGACCATCGCCAAATACGCCAAAGCCGCCACGGGTGCCGCCATCGCCGTGGCCATCGCCTACAAACTACGCTGCGAAGGCCTGGTGCTGTTCAGCGCCATCGCCGTCGGTATCGCCGGCAACGAACTGGGCGGACCCATGGGCGCCTACGTCGCCGTCATCGTGGCCATCGAGCTGGGCAAGATAGTTTACAAGGAGACCCAAGTCGACATCCTCGTCACGCCCGCCGTTGTCATCATCAGCGGTGTGCTGATGGCCTATGCCGTCGGTGCCCCCATCAACAAGGTAATGACCGCCCTCGGCACCTTCATCGAGAACGCCACGCAGATGCAGCCCTTCCTCATGGGCATAGTCGTCTCGGTGGTCATCGGCTCGGTGCTCACTCTGCCCATCAGCTCGGCGGCCATCTGTCTCGCAATAGGTCTTGGCGGACTGGCAGGCGGCGCCGCCACCGCCGGCTGCTGCGCCCAGATGATCGGCTTCGCCGTGCTGAGCTTCAGAGAGAACCGCTGGGGCGGACTCGTCGCCCAAGGCCTCGGCACCTCGATGCTGCAAATGGGCAACATCGTGAAGAACCCGCGCATCTGGATCCCCGCGCTACTCACCTCGGCCATCACAGGTCCCATCTCCACCTGCGTCTTCCATCTTGAGAATATCCCCATCGGCTCCGGCATGGGCACCTGCGGTCTCGTCGGACCTATCGGCATCTACACCGCCATGCCCGAAGGAGGCGCAAATATGTGGATCGGAATGGGACTAGTATGCTTCGTGTTGCCCGCCGTTCTATCATGGCTCTTTGGATTGATATTGAGAAAGATAGGCTGGATTAAGGAGGGCGACCTCAAAATCGACTGCTGATGCCGAAACCACCCGCCAAGCCGCTCACTCCCGACCAGGTCCTTGACAAGACGGCCAAATACTGCGCCTATCAAGAACGCTGCGTAAAAGACGTGAGGGACAAGTTGAAATCCTACGACATCCCCGAAGAGGAGAAAACGAAAATCCTTGAGTATCTGTTGGATAACCGTTTCGTCGATGACGAAAGGTTTGCCAAAAGTTTCGTCCGAGGCAAAGTCAACCAAAGCGGCTGGGGCGTGAATAAGATCCGTTACCACCTCATACAAAAAGGCATCGCCAAGGAGATCATCGACGAAGCCATCGGACAGACCGACGAAGAAGTGTATCGCCAGCGCCTCGTTGACATCCTAATGGCCAAAGCCAAGACCATCAAGGCCGCATCCGACTTCGAGAAAAAGCGCAAACTGGCCGCCTATGCCATGCAGAAAGGATTCGAGGGCAACTTGGTCTGGGAAGTCCTGGGGGATTTGGCAATTTGACAAGATTTCGTATCTTTGCCGCGCTTTTGGAGCAACGTCATGAAATTCACGAAGAGACTGATAACGCAAACGCCTGAGTGCCTGACAGAACCTGTCGGGCAGTCGCTCAATGTGATTATCTCGACACTGTTTGCCTTGGTGTTTCTGACCGCCTACGTGCCCTTCTCGGGGACGGCATGGTTCCAAGTGGGAAAGGGAAGTTATTTCTTCACCACAGTGGCTTTCGTCGGCACCGGCACTCTGTTTTTGGCGCTCAGCCGCACACTCATGACCTGGCTAGTGCGCAAAATGCGACACTTTCCCTTCGGGCTATACATTTTCTGGCTTATTATGGAGATTGTAGTGATTGCGGTGTGTTACACCCTGCTTTCCTATTTCCAGATCGAATCGACAGAAGCCTCAGGATACAGCTTCGCCTACATCCTGGCCAAGAGCTTCCTCGTCACCTTAGTGGCCTTGGGCGTGCCCTACACCGTCACAGACTTGGTCATCTTGCTGAAAGACACGCAACAACGCCTCATGCTCACCAAGAGCGACACCGTGGAATCGGACGACGAGGTGATGCCCGAGCACACCGAGATCATCAACCTGATGGACAACAACGGCAACCTCAAACTGTCCGTCAAACTCGACAACCTCTATTATATCAAGGCGGAAGACAACTACATCAACGTATTCTACCAACGCAGCGGCGCCATCGCAAGCTATATGCTGCGCTGCAAGATGCAGACCATCGCCGACAACTGCGTGGATTCCAGCTCATTGATGCGCTGCCACCGCTCCTATATCGTCAACATCAAAAAGGTGAGCGTGCTCCACAACGAGGCTGACGGTTTTGTCATCGACTTCGAACGCGAAGGATTGGAATCGGTACCTGTTTCCAAGACCTATTCAGCGAAGGTCTTAGAGGCCTTCAACAAGAAATAAAACGGAAACGCCCCGCAATCGCGAGGCGTTTTCTTCTGCTTTCGTTTTCAATAATTCGTTTTTCTTAGCAATTCATGCCGCCACAGCAGTGGATGACCTGACCCGTGACATACGAGCTGAGGTCGGAGGCAAGGAAGAGGGCCACGTTGGCCACATCTTCGGGCGTGCCGCCGCGACGCAGCGGGATGAGGCTTTCCCAGGCCTTGCGGACATCCTCCGGAAGGGCGTTGGTCATGGCAGTGATGATGAAACCGGGAGCGATGGCGTTGTGACGGATGTTGCGCACACCCATCTCCTTGGCAGCGCTCTTGGTAAAGCCGATGATGCCGGCCTTCGAAGCGCTGTAGTTGCACTGGTTGGCATTGCCAGAGACGCCCACCACCGAGCTCATGTTGATGACGCTGCCGCCGTTCTGCTTCCACATGACGGGCTGCACGGCCTTGGTGAAGTTGAACACCGATTTGAGGTTCACGTTGATGACAGCATCCCACTGCTCCTCGGTCATACGCTTCAGAGCGGTATCCTTGGTGATGCCCGCATTGTTGACGAGGATGTCGATACGACCGAAGTCATTGACGATTTCGTCGACGACCTTATGCGTCTCCTCGAAATTGGCGGCGTTGGAGGCGTAAGCCTTCACCTTGACGCCAAGGGCTTGCAGTTCCTTTTCAGTTTCCAAGACGACATCGTTCAGGGCGATATCGGTGAAGGCGATGTTGCAGCCTTCCTGGGCAAAACGCAGGGCGATAGCCTTGCCGATGCCACGGCCGGCTCCCGTGATCAGAGCCACTTTATTGTCTAATAATCCCATGATTTTCTTTTAGTTATGTTTTGATTTCTTGACATTTCTCTCAATAAGTCCATACAAGTCACCGACGGTCTTGACCTTCATCGTTTCCTCCTCGCTGAACTTCACGTTGAATTCGCGCTCCAAAGTTACGCAAAGTTCCACAAAGTCAAGCGAGTCGGCACCCAAATCGTTGAAAAAGTGCTTGTCTTCCGTGATTTCGCTCTCAGCAATTTTCAACTTGGTGGAAATCAACGCCTTTGTCTTGTCTTGAATCGTGGCCATGGTATTTACTTATTTGTTTCTTGTATCGGGCAACAAAGCGAAGGAAAGATCGCCTTTCACGCACATCTTGCCACCCACGCTAAGCACGGCGGAGCAGATGTAGATGTTGGCGCGATGATAAGTCAGCGTGGCCTCCACCTCGACGGTGTCGCCAGGTCTGACGCTGTTCTTGAAGCGCACCTTGTCGATGCCAGTGTAGAAGGTCAGCTTGCCGATGAGGTCGTCCTTCATCAGCAGGGCGCACGATTGGGCCATGATCTCGCAAAGGATGACGCCTGGAACAACGGGTTCGCCCGGGAAATGGCCTTGCAGGAAGAATTCCTCGCCCGTCACATGGTACTTGGAGTGAGCCACATGGTTCTCGTCGAGGGTCATCTCGTCGACCAGGAGCATAGGCTCGCGGTGCGGGAGATACTGTTTGATTTCGTCTCTGTACATATTATTGATTTGTATTAGATTTTTCGAATCGCTAAACATGCGTTGTGTCCACCGAAGCCCAAAGAGTTGGAGATGGCGATGTTCACGTCGGCCTTGACGGCGATATTGGGCGTGTAATTGAGGTCACACTCGGGGTCGGGGTTGTCCAGACCGATGGTGGGCGGGATGACGCCGTTATTCAGTGTCATCACACTGATGATCAGTTCAATGGCACCCGCCGCACCGAGGGCGTGGCCCATCTCCGACTTGGTGGAGCTGATGTAGGCTTTGCGGGCCTCATCCTCACCCATGGCAATTTTGATGGCGCGGGTCTCGCCGCTGTCGTTCATCGGCGTGCCCGTGCCGTGGGCGTTGATATAGATAGGCTCGCCCGCCTTAAAGTGGGCTTCTTCGAGGGCCTGCTTGATAGCTAGGCTCTGCGTTGTGCCGTCGGGACGAGGCGCAGTGCTGTGGTAGGCGTCGCAGCTGTTGCCATAGCCGCAAAGCTCGGCATAAATCTTCGCGCCACGTTGCTTGGCGTGCTCGTATTCTTCCAAGAGGACGATGCCGGAGCCTTCGGCGATGACGAAGCCAGCCCTGTCTTTGTTGAACGGTAGCGAGGCGTGCTTCGGGTCCTCGGCCTTGGTCAAGGCCTTGCAGTTGGCGAAACCGCCGATGGAGACAGGGTTGATGCCCGCCTCCGAGCCACCTGTGATGATAGCGTCGGCATAGCCGTGCTTGATGGCGCGATAGGCCTCGCCGATGCTATGAGTACCCGTGGCGCAGGCTGTCACGATAGGCACGCAAGGACCTTGGGCGTTGTAACGGATGGCGACGCTACCCGAAGCCTGATTGCCAATCATGGTGGGGATCATCATGGGTGAGATCCAGCGGGCGCCTTCATCATAATAGGTCTTGACGCCACGCATGATGGTATCAAAGCCGCCGATACCGGAACCGACGTATACACCCAAACGGCTGGGATCCATCTGCAGGTCCTCATTGTCTTTCATAGCTTGATAGGCCGCTGCCAAGGTGTAGACAGCGAAACGATCGTTACGCTTGACGAAAGCCTTGTCGACGCCGCATGCCTCCGGGTCGAAGTCTTTCAACTCGGCGGCAATCTTCACAGGAAGGTCAGTGGTGTCGAACGCCTTGATGAAGTCGATGCCACAGTAGCCGTCCATCAAGTTTTTCCATATGGTGTCCAGGTCGTTGCCAATCGGTGAGATGGCACCCATACCCGTAATAACTACTCTTCTATTTTCCATCATAACTCTAAACTCTAAACTTTAAACTCTAAACTCTAAACTCTAAACTCTCAAACCTCCCATTCCCAAAGGCAGGCCGCCGACACGAAGCCAGCGCCAAAAGCGCTCATGACGATCTTGTCTCCAGCCTTGATTTTGTTGTCTTTCAACATCTCATCAAGCATAATCGGGATGCTCGCTGAAGAGGTGTTGCCATATTTCTCGATGATGGTAGGATACTTTTCCTCAGGACCGCCCACGAGGTTGCGGATGCCCTCGATGATGCGTTTGTTGGCTTGATGCAAGAGGAAATATTTGATGTCGTCGTGCTTCAAACCATTGCGCTTCAGGAGGGTATTGATATCCTTAGCCGATTCGGAGACTGCCGTGCGGAACAGTTCCTTGCCTTTCATCACCAGGGGCTGACCCTTAGTGTATTGTTTTTCAAAAGGAGTGCTCTCCATGCCTCTTTCGTAATAAAGCACATCACGGTCGGAGATCATGGTAAGTTTCACGTCCTTGAAGGCCTCGCCGGGAGCCAGAACCACGGCACCGGCGCCGTCGCCAAACAAGACGCTGCAATCGCGCTCGTGCCAGTCGCAATATTTGGTGGGTTCCTCTGCACATACAATTAAAATGTTCTTCGCGCGACCCGCCTTCATCATGCCGTCGGCAAGCATCAGCGCGTTGACGAAACCAGCACAGGCCACGTTGATGTCGAGGCCGGCGCAGGTGACGCCGATACGGTTTTGGATGATACAACTTAGGCCCGGGGTGATATGCTGGTTGGCCACGTTAGAGACCAAGAGGAAATCAATCTGGTCGGGAGTGAGTCCGGCAGACTTGATCGCCTTGTTGGCGGCGTCGGTAGCCAAGTCATACAAAGATTCGGTCGATAATAAATGACGGGCTTTGATACCCGTGCGGGTTGAAATCCACGCATCGCTGGTGTCCAAGAACTCCGCGAGGTCGTTGTTGGTGACCTCAAGGGCGGGCAATGCGCTTCCTGTTCCAATTATTTTCATTTTGTTTCGATTAAAAATTAAAAATGCTCGTTTTCAGTTTTTTTCTAAAACGCCGCAAAAGTACTACATCGTGTCATGCCCTGCGGAAAATGTGTCCAAAAAGGGCGGTTTGTGGCGAAATTCGACTATTTGTGGCGAAATTGGGGTGTTTTTGTGGCGAAAAATAGGGAAACAAACAAAAAGAGACGCGAAAAACTCGCGTCTCTGTGGTGAAATATGTGCCGATTTTTACATCCCGCCCATGCCTTGCGGGGCGCTATTGCCGTCGTCGCCGCCTTGACGAGCGCGTTGCTCAAGTTCCATCTTGCCGAAACGGAAGGTCAGGCCGACCGAGACGCTGCGGCTGTTGTACTTGCCGTCGGAGGTGGACTGCACGTAGGGGCTGTAGTTCGTCTCGCCCCAACGGTTGGTGTTAAAGATGTCGTAGGCGTTGACGAAGACCGAAAGCTTACGGTCGAAGAAGTCAGCCTTCAAACCAGCGTTGACGGAAAAACGGGAATGCCACTCGCTGAAGAGCATCTGCGTCGGGGAACTGTAATAGCCCGAAGCCGTCACCTCAAGCTTGTTCCACAGCTTGGCCCACATGTTCATGCTGAGACTGTACGACCACTTCTCAAACTCGTAGGGCTTCCCGTTGTATTCCGTATAGATATAGGAATCGTAAAGGTTGGCATAGAAACGCAGGTTGAAGAAGCCGTTCGGACGATACATCATATTGTACTCCAAGCCAGTGGTGTGGCTCTTGCCCACATTGACAGGATAAGAATACTCCACCACGCGGTCATAAAGCCAATGGTATTCTGACAACTGTATCTGGTTGACTTCGTTGGTCTTGCCGCGATAGTAGGCCGACAAACCCACCGAACCGAAGTTGTTCCAATACTTGGTCCAACCCGCTTCTATCGAGTTGGTGAAGACACGGTCCAAGTCGGGGTTACCAACGCTATAAGAATCAACATGGTACAAGGGGAACGCGCTCAACTGTTCCGCACCAGGGGCGGCAATGCGGCGCGTGTAACTCAACTTGAAGTTGTGCATCGACTTGGTCATGTAAGTCAGGTGGATGGAGGGCCTAACGCTGAAGAAAGGCTTGTGGAAATTATAATCGGTGGTGTCGCCCGGGAAGGTGTAAGGGTATTCGGCGCTGACCAGCTCGCTGACGAAACGGATGCCCGGCTTCACGGTGAAACCGCCGAACTTGTGCTGCAGGGTGATGAAGACCTCGTTGTTCAGGTTAGTGAAGTTGGCCTTATAGGTGCGGTAGGCGTCGTTCACCCAATCGCTGTCAACAAGCGTGTCTGTTTTGAGATACTGTTTCTCAGGCTCGTAACCCAGGGTGTAGCCCACCGAGATCTCGCCTTTCTCGGAATAGGGACGGTTATAGATGATCTCGGCTTCCCCGCCAATTGAGGTGTAACTGTTTTCCTGACGCAGCAGACGCGTGTAATCGATGGGCAAAGTGAACTTCCGTTCCACATCGCCGCCGTTACTGCCGCCATAGCCCATGCCATTGGCACTGATGGAGAGGTTATGACCTTTGTTGTCGAACTTGTGCTGGTAATACAGGCCTCCGTTGGCAAAACCGTATCGGTTGTAAGCGCTAACGTTCTCTTCGTAAACCGTATTCAAGGGATTGGGCAAGAACTCCTCACGAAACGTTTGGGTGTAATTGGTATTGCCTCCCCAACTCGGCCAGCCACTAACCCAAAAGTTGAGGCTGTTTGCTGTATCAATCTCATAATCAAGACTGAAGAAACCGCCCGCGCTAATACCCAAGCTGCTATAGCGACTCGTGTCGATCTCATGGTTGGCCAACGCCCCCGATTGGGAATAAAGCGACACGTCGCCAATCTGTTGTCCCTTCCAGATGGAGTAGCCCCCGTTGATGTAAGCATTAACCGTCAGCTTGTCGTTCGACCAGACATAGGACATCCAAGGGCTTACGGAAGGCCGCGTTGAGCCGTTCACACCAAAGCTGAAGAACTCGTTCTTTTGGATCTTGGCATTGGTGACGATATTGATGATACCGTCGGCCTTCGAACCATAGCGTGCCGAGGGGTTGGTGATGACCTCCACACGGTCGATGCTGTTGGCGGGCATCGTCTGAATGTAGGTCTTAAGGTTCTCAGCGGTCATGTGCGAGGGTTTGTCGTTGATCCACACCTCCACACTCGAGGTGCCGCGCAAGGTAATGTTACCTTCCACGTCGACACTCACGCCCGGCGCATTCTGCAAGGCATCGGAGGCTGTTCCCGTCTGGATGCTTGGATCCTCGGCCACATTATACATGGTCTTCTCCCCTTCCACGGCGAACAAGGGACGCTTCTCAGCAACAACTACCTCGCCAATCTTGGTGGAACCTTCCGAGAGCTTCAACTGGCCGAGATCTTGGTTGCCTTTCACGGTAATCATTTGTTCAAAGGTCTGGTAACCAATGGCCGAGACCGCCAAGCGATAGTCGCCGTTGGGTGCCAACAACTCAAAACGGCCCTTGTCGTCGGAGGCCGCGCCGCTCACGAAGACGCTGTCGGCCTGACGAAACAGGCCCACGTTGACAAAGGGGATTGCCTTACCATTGGCTTCTTCGACGATAGTTCCCGTCACTTTGTTTTGCGCCAAGGCTGGCATAATGAAGCACCCAAGGAGTGCGAAAAGGATAAAAACACGTTTGTTCATAGTATAATATTTTGAAATCTTTCTATTTAACTGACCAAATAACGGAAGTGAAACCGAATTATTGCGACTTAAATGATTATTTTATATCCTTTCACTGTAATTTTGTTTTAGTGTATTAGTTTATTATTACACTGCAAAAGTACGGATTTTTTCATTACTATCAAGAAAAAAATTGATTTTTATGTTTTTTTTCAGCGGGTATGTCATTGCGAGCGCAGCGAAGCAATCCAAGCACGAAGTAAACTTGTTCTCTGGATTGCTTCTTCCGTCCTCACGGAATGAGGCCTCGCAATGACGCAAAGCGACAATGTTTCACTGGCGAATCAATTGTTCACAAAACGCCTCCAGTTCCTCCTTCGACGACCATTCCCTCATGATGAAGAAACAGCCATTCTCAAGGTTACTCATGATTTTCCATTCCTGAACTACCACGCCATCGATGGAAACGGCACCTCTTTTTCCAGTGAGGTGCTTGGTAAATTCAAGCCAAAGTTGGCCTGCTTCAGGAGTCAGCCACACAATCATCGGAACGGAGCCGTTGCTTGGGTATTTGGGAGGTTTGGTTACTTCCACCCTTTGCACCATTGGCTTGCCTTCCAAAGCCATCGAACTGATCGCCGGACCTTCCTGGGAGTTCTTTTTCAGCAAATATAGTTGCACTCCCTTGGGATTGTTTTCGTCTTGTCTCCGGCTATGCATCGCCTCATCGCCAATTTTCATTTTTGCCTCCTGCCGTCCTTCCATCAGAATATATGAATCATCATTTAAGATTTGCCGCAATTCTGGGATATCCTTTTCGGGGATGACCGTATCGGCAAAGACTTCCCAGATTGCCAGTTTCCCTTCCGCCAAATGGTCATCTGCAGCCCGTACATATTCCACGGTTTGCCACATCGGCGGCAGTTTCAGGTAGGTTCCGACAATCGTGTAAGCCCAAATGTCGAGACCAACGAATGCGACAATCATGGCGATGCAGAACCACTGCTGTTTCTTATTGAAACCTGTTTCCTTATTTGTTGTTGTCTCAAAAGCATCAATCTGGCGGATAATCTCGTCGCAAGGCCTTGTTTTATAGCGAACTTCAGCCCATGCCACAACTACACTAAAAACAAGCACAAAGCAAAACGCAATGATGGAGTTTTCAAAGCTAAAGTTAATACCAATCTCAGAAATTATCCAGCCAACGACAATAATGATAATTGGAATAACGTATGATACCACAAAAATGGCATAAAGTTTCTTGAAAGAACGCGCATGATTGGAAAGCGTTAGCAAGTCGTTGTTTTCCAACGTCTTGAAGCGAACCGTTTTCGTCATCCATAGCTCTGCGACAAAACAAATCACGCAGAAAGCTACCCAAAACAGCCTCAATGAGAGGTTGTTGCCAAATAGCCATTTGATAGTCAACAGGCCGACAATGACCATCAAAGGATAAACCATGAATTGAATGGTACGATACCGTTTGTAAAAATCTGTGCTGCGTTTGATAGACGACTTCATCAGCCTGTCGTTGATGATTTCCTGTTGGTCGAACTGCTGTTTCAGCGTTTCGTATTGAGCCTTCAGCTGGTCCAGTTCGGAGAGGTTATTGTTTTCGTTGTTTTCCATGATGATTCCCTTTCATTCGTTTTTCGACATTTTCACCAGTTTTTCCTTGATGCGCGCCAGCCTCACTCCAACATTGTTAGGCGTGATGCCAATGATGGCCCCGATTTCATCATAACTGATGCCTTCGAGCCAAAGCAGGATGAGGCTTCGGTCGATAAGGTCGAGGCGCGAGATACGGTCGTAAAGTTCGCGGATTTGTTGCGTCTTGGGGTCGTCGGACTCGTAGGGGTCGATGTCCACCGTTAATGGCACGGTCTCGATGCGCCGACGTTCCTTCTTGTCTTGGTTGATGGCCGTGTTAAGCGCGACGCGATAGATCCAAGTCTGCGCGGTGCTTCGTCCCTCGTAGTTGTCGAAGCCGTTCCAAAGCCTGATGAGGATTTCCTGAAACAGGTCGTCGATTTCGGCCTTGTTGTGCGAAAACATGTAGCACACCGTGTAGATGGTCCGCTTGTGCTGTCGCACCAAAAGTTCAAACTGATATTCCTTGTCGTTGTTCATAATGCGTTTTCGTTGCAACGTTCATCATGTTAGACAGCAAAGGTAGGGATTTATTACAAGCTCAAAAGAAATTTCTTACCTTTGCAGCCCGAAATAACATACACCTTATTAATATGATCACCCAAGACCAACTTAAAGAATTATGTAAGAGGATTGATGCCTTGAGGAGGTATCTTTGACGTCGACCGTCGCACCATCGAAGCCCAAGAATTAGAAGAAAAGACACAGGACCCAGCTTTCTGGAGCGACCCCAAGGCCGCCGAAGCCACTATGAAGAAAGTGCGTGAGGTGAAAGGTTGGCTCAACGGCTACAAGGAAGCCGAAGATGCCGGTAACGACCTCACCGTTCTGTTCGACTTTGCCAAGGAAGGCGAGGCCACCGAGGAGGAGGTGGACGAGCAGTACAACGCCACCCTCCAGATCGTGGAGAACTTGGAATTCAAGAACATGCTGCGCGAGGAGGCCGACCCGATGAGCGCCGTGCTGAAGATCAACGCGGGCGCGGGCGGCACCGAGGCCCAAGACTGGGCGCAGATGCTCATGCGCATGTATATGCGTTACGCCGAAAACCACAAATACAAACTCACCATCTCCAACCTTTTGGAAGCCGACGAGGCCGGTATCAAATCGGTGACGATGAAACTCGAAGGCGATTATGCCTACGGTTACCTGAAAGGCGAGAACGGCGTACACCGCCTGGTGCGCGTCAGCCCATACAACGCCCAGGGCAAGCGAATGACGTCGTTTGCTTCGGTGTTCGTCACCCCGCTCGTCGACGACACCATCGAGATCGTTGTCGAACAGTCGCGCCTGTCGTGGGACACCTTCCGTAGCGGCGGCGCCGGTGGACAGAACGTCAACAAGGTGGAGTCGGGCGTGCGCTTGCGCTACCAATATAAAGACCCGTACACGGGCGAGGAAGAGGAAATCCTCATCGAAAACACCGAGACCCGCGACCAACCCAAGAACCGTGAGAACGCCTTGCGCCTCTTGAAGTCGCAACTCTACGACCGCGAGATGCGTCACCGCATGGAGGAACAGAACAAGATCGAGGCGGGCAAGATGAAGATCGAATGGGGCAGCCAAATCCGCTCCTACGTCTTCGACGACCGTCGTGTGAAAGACCACCGCACCAACTATCAGACCTCCGACGTGCAAGGCGTCATGGACGGCAATATCGATGAGTTCTTGAAGGCTTGGCTCATGGAATTTGGAGGTAAAAAAGAATAACTATGGCTAATGGCATATAGCCTATGGCTGCTTCAACCCAAGGCGTCATTGCGGACCTGATCCGCAGTTTCCTGCAATAGTTGCAGCCGCCATAGACTACCGACCATAAGCAGAAAAACATACCATAATGATTACTTTCTTCATAGCTCTTGGAGTACTCATCCTAGGTTACTTCTTATATGGGAAGCTCGTCGAGAAGATTTTCGGCATCGACCCGCAACGTCCCACCCCTGCCACCACCATGGCTGACGGCGTCGACTATGTGCCGATGAAGCCCTGGCGTATCTTCTTGATTCAATTCCTGAACATCGCAGGTGTCGGTCCCATCATTGGTGCCATCATGGGCGCGCAGTTCGGCACGGCCTCTTTCCTGTGGATCGTGTTGGGCAGCATCTTCGCCGGTGCCGTCCACGACTATCTGGCAGGTATGATTTCGTTGCGTGACAAAGGCGCGAGTCTGCCCGAGATTCACGGCACTTATTTGGGCAACGGCGCTAAGCAGGTGATGCGCGCCTTCACCATCATCCTGATGATTTTGGTCGGTGTAGTGTTCGTCAACACCCCTGCCACGCTGCTCAACGCCAACTTCACCCAAGGCTGGAACCCCTACATCTGGATTATCATCATCTTGGCTTATTACTTGATCGCCACACTCTTGCCCATCGACAAACTCATCGGCAAGATTTACCCCATCTTCGGCATCCTGCTGTTGGGCATGGCCGTGGCTATCTTTGTGGCTTTTCTCATCTACAAGCCCGAGATTCCTGAACTCTGGAGCGGTATGCAGAACCGTCATCCCGACGCGGCCAACAACCCCATCTTCCCGATGATGTTCATCAGCATCGCCTGCGGTGCCATCTCCGGCTTCCACGCCACGCAGTCGCCGCTGATGGCGCGCTGCATGGTCAATGAGAAGCAAGGCCGCCCGATTTTCTACGGCGCCATGATCACCGAAGGCGTCGTCGCCTTGATTTGGGCCGCAGCCGCCGCCTATTTCTTCGGTCCTGACAGCGTGGTGGATGTCACAGGCAAGAGCGGTGCCGCCATCGTGGGCGTCATCGCTAACACATGGTTCACACCGGTCATCGCCACCATCACCATCCTAGGTGTCATCAGCGCCGCAGTCACCTCGGGCGACACGGCCCTGCGCTCGGCGCGACTCATCATCGCTGACTTCATGCACTTCGACCAGAAGCCCATCAAGAATCGCTTGATTGTGGCTGTTCCCATGTTCGCCGTCACAGCGGGCATCTTGGTTTACAGCATCTCCGACGCCAAAGGCTTCCAGCTCATCTGGCGTTACTTCGCTTGGGCCAACCAGGTGCTGGCCACTGTTACGTTGTGGGCCATCTCGGTATATTTGGCCAAGAACAAAGGCAAGCTGTGGTATCTCATTACCCTCATCCCCGCCCTCTTCATGACCATGGTAACGGGATGCTTCCTCTTTGTGGCCAAGGCTGCCGACGGTGGACTCGGCTCCATCCTGCCTCGCCCCGTGGGCTATGGCATCGGCGCCGCCATCACCGTGTTAGGATTGGTGTTATTCGCACTGTTTTTGAAGAAAAACAAGACAAAGGCATAACAAACCTTACAGCATAAAACAAATGCCCGACTGGAAAAAACCAATCGGGCATTTTTCATGTCAACGGCAAGGCTTATTTCGTCGCCTGCTCGTAACCGGCACGTACGGCCTGGATGTTGAGGTCGACGACCTCTTGGCCTTTCTTGCCGAAGATGTGGGCGATGGCCTCTTCCACCTTCTCCATGGAGATGCCGAGATAAGGCACCGTGGCGCCCAAAAGCACCATGTTGGAACGAGCCTTCAGCTGCTTGGCGATCTCGTTGGCATTGAAGGAAACGACATGCTCCAGCTTGCCCAACTCAGCGTTGATCTTCTCCATGTCGGGATAGTTGCCGATGTTGATGAAGGGATCGTTGTTGGTGATGACCCAACCCTCCTTGCTCAACCAAGGCAGATAGCGCAAGGCTTCCATAGGCTCGGATGACAGGATGATGTCGGCCTGGCCTTCCGGGATAACGTCAGCGAAGATCTCGTTGTCGGAGATGCGAAGGTGCGAGAACACCGAGCCGCCGCGCTGCGACATGCCGTGGATCTCAGACTGTTTCAGGTTCATGCCCATATTCAGAGCGGCATCAGAGATGATCTTGGCCACCGAAACGATGCCGTCGCCGCCCACGCCGCATAATACTATATCTTTTTTCATTTTTTCATGTGTTTTTTAAGTTCAACAATGCAAGTACGATGAGGAATGATGACGGACACTCCGTCGTAGTTGACCTCTTCCTCGATGATCTTGACGTTCTCTTCGTGGTTCTTGGGCAACGGGATGATGTCGCGGATATGCTCCGGCTCCACGCCGAGGCCTTCGCAGATGCGGCGGATCTTGTTGTGTGCCGACGAAGGCTGACCGCCCGTCATGGCGGTGATGTCGTTGTCAAGAATCATGACCACAACGTTGGCCTTCTCGTTGACGCAGTCCATGAGACCCGTCAGGCCGCTGTGACCGAAGGTACCGTCGCCGATGACAGCCACGCTCGGGAAAATGCCCACCTCGCTGGCACCTTTGGCCATGGTGATGGAGGCGCCCATGCACACGGTGGTATTGATAGCACCCATGTTGAAGCCCAAGGTGTAGCAGCCGATGTCGCCGAACACCTTACCACCCTTATGGTTGGCCATGACGGCGTTCAAGGCATTGTAACTATCAACGTGCGGGCAGCCCTGGCAGAGCGCAGGCGGACGGTTGGTGACCACTTCCGGCACCTTATACATCACCGGCACATCCATGCCGAGAGCCTTGGCGACTTTCTCAGCGTTCAGCTCACCGTCGCGGCGGATGGTCTCATCAAGACGACCCATGACATTCTTACCCTTACCGAGGAAGCCCTTGATATGCTCTTCAACAAACGGCTGACCGTCTTCGAGAACGAGGATCTCGTCGCACTCGTCGTAGAGCTTGTTGATCATATCGTAAGGCAGCGGATACTGCGTGATCTTCACGACGGGATAGGGGCACTGACCATCGGGGAAGTTCTCCATCAGGTAGTTGTATGCGATACCCGTGGTGATAATACCGATATTCTTCTTGGGACCGTCGAAATACTTGTTGAAGCCCGAAGTGGCCGAAGCCTCTTCAAAAGCGGGTTGCTTGTCGATCAAGTCGCGATAGAGGCGCTTGGCGTTGGCCGGCAGCAGTACGAACGACTTGGCGTCGGCAGGCTCGGTGAGATCGTTCTGCGGGCGGACGGGCTTACGCACCACGCCAGCGCGGCTGTGGGCCAGACGGGTCGGGATGCGGTAGAGCACCGGTGTGCCGAGTTTCTCACTCAGGTCGTAGCCGTAGTGCACCATGTCGTAGGCCTCCTGTTGGTTGGAAGGCTCCAGCATGGGGATCATGGCCCAGTGACCATAGAAGCGGCTGTCCTGTTCGTCTTGCGACGAGAACATGCTCGGGTCGTCGGCCACCACGACGAGGACGCCCTTGGTGCCGATAATGGCGGCGTTCATGAAGGGGTCGCCGCAAACGTTAAGACCCACGTGCTTCATGCAGGTCATGGCGCGCTTGCCAGCATAGGCCACACCAATGGAAGCCTCGAGGGCCGTCTTCTCGTTGGCGCACCAGTTGGCGATCACGCCCAATTCCTTGGCTTGCTTCGAGTTGATGACATACTCTGTGATTTGGGTTGAAGGCGTGCCCGGGTAGCTGTTGATGGCCGAGCCGCCAGCGTCGATGAAGCCCTGTGCAATGGCCTCATCGCCTAAAAGCAATACTTTCTCCATATCTAAATTATATCTTGTACTTTATTGATTTAGCTATTAAAACGCTAAACTTCGATTTGGCACAAAGATACGGAAATAATCAATACGAACAAGAAAATTTTATAAGAACTTATGCACTGAGATAATCTGACTCATCAGTGCCTCGTCTTCGTCGTCATTCTCATGCCAGATGACGTGATCGGCAAGCAGGCGCTTGCCTTCCTCGGGCCATTGTTTGGCCATTCTCGCCCTAACGGTGGCCTCGTCGCAACGCTCGCGTTCCATAACACGACGAAGGCGTGTCGTCTCAGAGGCCGACACCGTCACAATGGCGTCAAACCGCTTCTCCAGACGCTTTTCAAACACCAGCGCCGACTCAAACAAGACATAGGGCGCATCCTGCTTTTCCATCCATCGCGCGAAGTCGACAAACAAGGCGGGATAAAGGATGCCCTCCAAATCACGTTGCGCGGTCTCGTCACCGAAGATCAAGTCGGCGATATATTTCCTGTTTAACTCTGAATCAGATAGATAAAAACCGTCACCAAAACGCCGCACCAGTTTCTCGCGCACTTCGGGAAGGAAATACATTTGCTTGGCGGCATTGTCGCTATTGTAGACGGGGATGGCAAGGTGTCGCGACCAAAGCTCGCAGACCCACGACTTGCCGCTGCCGATGTTGCCGGTGATGGCGACGCGTTTCATTGTACGATGAGATATTCCACCTTGTCGGGGCGGGTGCTGAGGACTTGAACCGTCGGGGGCCACGAGGCGAGTCTGACGTCCAGCAAGGGCTGCATGGCCTCCAGTTGTTGCCTGTCGATGGCCACCGTAAAACTCTCGGGGGTAATAGAGGCGTAGTCGCGCATGGCCACGAGGCACTTCACCGACATCGTCTCTGGGAAGAAACGGAACTTTAGGCTGTCGGCCACTCGGATGGGTACTTCCACATCCATCTCCGTGAATTTGTCCACCTCGAAGGTCGCCTTCACCTCAGTAGTGTTGGAGTGGATCAAGCCGTCCAGAAGGTCGAGTCCTACCGACTCGCTAAAGCCCTCGCTGACATTGGTCCTGGCGAGCAGGGTTGTCTTTACCGACCGCACCGTGTCGATCACCTCGTCGGGACCGTAGATGGTCACCGAAGCCGGCTCAAGGGTGGGGATGCCATAGAGTCCGAACTGCCGTTGCATCTTGATGTCGGACCGCAATACGATAGGCACCACTTTCGACTTCAGCGGACTCATATTGAAATAAATCTTGCTGTCGTTCATGGAGATATCGGAGGCATTGATACCCAATCGGTTGGCGATAATCTCGGCCACATATTGGCTGCTGAACGAATAGGTGTCGCCGCTTTCCTGACGATAAGGCACCTCGCTCAAGTTGACGGTGACAAAACGATTCGGCTCGCGGATCATCTTGTACCTCAAGATATGAAATCCGTCGACGTTGAGCGACATCTTCACCGACTGTTCGTCCGACGAGACCCATTGGTCGGCAGGAGCCTCGGCGAGTTGAAGCCTAAACGAGCTCTGGGCCGTGTAGTCTTCCGACAGTTTGACGAGAAACCACGCCGCGGTCGAGATGACCAAAAACACAAGGAAAGTGAAGGCGGAATGCTTGTTGGTGCGTTCCACCTTCTGCTTGATGTTATTCAACTCGTCAGTCATGACGTGTGTCTCCGATGACTAGGCCTGGCCACCGACATGGCTGCCGTCTTTGACGAGAGCCGTCTTCTCCACCTCCACTTCGGTGTTGGGAGCGAGCGAGATGACCACAGTGGTCTCCTTTACCTCGACAATCTTGCCATGGAAGCCACCGATAGTGACCACCTTGTCGCCCTTTTGCAGGCTCTCACGGAACTTCTGCTCCTCTTTGGCTTTCTTTGACTGCGGACGGATGAAGAACAGCCAGAAAACGACGATGAGGAGGATGATGAAGACAAGGCTCATCCACGGGGAACCGCCTTGAGCGCCTTCGGCGCCAGCGGCACCTTGTGTAGCAGGACCGCCAAACAATAAGATGGTAAGTAAATTGTTCATTTTAAAAGATTTAAGTGTTATAATTTAACGAATTCAGTTATTTATTCGGCCCTTCGACAAGCTCAGGGGCCTCGATCTAATATTGATCAGGTGTCTTTACCTGTCCTTTGATGCGTAAGGTAGTCTTGGCTGGGATAGTGTTCGACATGACTGTCAAATAGCGGCTTTGGAAGCCATGATGTCCCGAACTATTGTAGGTCACCTTGATAGCTCCGCTTTTGCCAGGGGCGATGGGCTCGCGGGGATAGTCACCCACGGTGCAGCCACAGCTGGAGCCCACCTCGCTGATGAGCAGAGGGGCGTTGCCTTCATTGGTGAAATGGAACGAATAGCTCACCACCTCGCCTTGCAGCAGGGTGCCAAAGTCGTGTTCCTCTTTCTCGAACTTGATGACGGCCAGTTTGTCGGAGGTCTCGGTGGCCGACTTGGGGCTGGTCACCAGATCGGTGGAGAGTTGGCCCTGATCGCCCGCGTTGTTGCACGCGACGAGCAGACCCAAAGCCACGATGAAGGCCGAGCAGATATATCTTGTTTTCATCTTCATTATCTATGGGTTTTGATGATCATCACCGAGCCTTGGTAGATGGCGTCGTTTTTCAAGCCGTGGCATTTCAACACGTAGAAATAGGTGCCGTCCGACAATCCACCGCCATCCCAGTCGTTCTTGTAGTCATTGGAATGGTAAACGATACGGCCCCAACGGTTGAAGATCGTCAACTCCGACGACTCGTAGTAGCGGTTCAGCGGCTCATAGTTCTCGTATTCAAACTCAGGCTCGTCGCCATTTTTAGTGCCGCCCAGGTCGTTGCCGCCCTCGAGGGAGATGATGAAATAGTCGTTGGTGCCGTCACCATTAGGCGTGAACACATTCGGAATCTTGAGCTTCACCGGCTCCACCCTGATGGACTTGTAATACGAAGTGTCGCAGCCTTGAGGGTTATACACCTTCAGCTCGGTGGAGAAGTCGCCCGTCTCCACATAGGTGAAACGCGGCTCCTCGTCGGTCGAGGTGATGTTGTATTGCTGGTTGAGAATCCAATAGAAGTTGCTGATGTCAAGCGAGTCGGCGGAGAGGTTCTCGAACGAATAGGTCACATGCGGGTTCTGCAGGTATACCGTGTCGCCGGGATCGGTGCTGATCTCCACGATGGGGTTGGGATAGGCTTTCAGCTTCACACTGTCGCGCTGCACGCAGCCACGCCCGTCAGTGGTCTTGATGTAGTAGTACTTGAAGGCCTCCAAGCCGATGGCCCATGCCGGGTCGTTAGGGGCGATGTGCAACGGGCTCACCTCCCATTGATATTCATAAGGAGGGTTGTAGACACCCGCGAGACTGTCGACCATCGCCACCACTTGGGCGTTACGGCCGTTCTCCTCCTCACGGTTGCTGCAGGTGAGCTTCATCTGACGGAACTTCATCTCGAAACGCGGCAGCACCTCTACGGTAATCTCGTTGCGGCAGATCAAGTTGCCACCGGCCGCCTCGCGCACCTCGACACTATAAGTCGTGGTCTCCAAGGGACGAACCGTAATACTGTTGTTCGACTGTCCGCCAGGCGACCAAGAAAACGAATACTGATAGTTGTTGGGAACGCTAAGTGTTACTGGCGACCCGCTGCACACGGGCATATCGACATTGCACGTGATCTCGCAGGGCTCTTGCGACTTCAGCGACAAGGCGAAGACACAAGCGAAGAGGAGCAACAAGGCTTTGAATATGACGGGGTATTTTCTCATCTCTATGAAATAGGTTGCAAAAATAGGAAAAATCCTAAGATGAACGCAACAACAAGGCGATTATTGTTTGTCGGCCATATTAGAGCCGCATCAGTTTGACCACTTTATCCATCTTGACGGGAGCGCCATAATAAATCACATAAACACCTGCCGACCAAGTACTTGCATCGATCTCAATGGAGTTTTGGAAGCGAGCTCGAAGCATTTCGGTGCCGTACACGTCAAACACACTCACATCCGTGAAGCCGTCGCGATCCGATTTGATGGTGAACTTGTCCGTGGTGGGGTTGGGGAAGACACCCGGCTCAGGCTCAGGCAACTCGGGCTCTACGGGCGTGGGCGTCAAAGCCTTCCACGAGGCGGTCCAACCAGGGGCCATCTCCGCGCAGTCGGAGCGAAACTCGACGCACATCACATTGCCCGAGGACCGCACTATGCCCGGACTCTGCGTGTTCCACCGGCCGATCTTCGGAGCATAGACGTCCTCGCCATCATAGATCCACAAGAAATCGTAGTCAGCCTCCAAACTGAAGCTGCTGAAATCCAATTGTACGGTCGACTCCTCGGGACCACGAATCACCCATATCCTACGCTCGTCATCACCATAGTTTTGGTGGTCGAGACGCCCTTCTTCACCCTCCAAAACCATGACGGGTGTACCTTCGTTGATGAGTTTGTAGTAGTAGTTCCAGTCCCAATACGGTCCCGGGTCGGTATGCGTTTGGTCGGGATAATGCTGATGGCCACGAATCTTGGTGCAAGCCGTCTCGCCGCCGAGGTCGTGGACTCCGTAGTTGAGACAGGTGCCGTTATCCAAGGTGTCGCGATAAAAGGTGCGATGCCCGTCGATGACGTCGTAGCGAGAGCAGATGTTACGCACCAAGTCGGCGGACGACTGGTACATCGCTTCGGTGAAGAAACTCCAGATGTTGCCGTAGGCCTCGTGTTCGATGCCGATGGTATAGCCGTTCGCCGTGCGGGCATGCCAAGCCTTGTCGGCCTCGCGCACCATCTGCGTCACCTGACCGTCGGCGGAGCGGATGACATAATGCGCCGACACCTGTGCGTCACAATTCTTGAACCAACTGATACAGCCGGCATAAGAGCCCTCTGTATAATGGATGACTACCGCGCTGACCGGGAGGGTGCGCTCACTGTAGTTGCAGTCCGGAGCAGGGTCCCAGATGGCACCCGGATAGT
Source organism: Candidatus Limimorpha sp. (assembly GCA_045132275.1). GTDB lineage: Bacteria > Bacteroidota > Bacteroidia > Bacteroidales > F082 > Limimorpha. Next base: position 89,386 of record JBGURY010000006.1, on the reverse strand, counting down.
CGGGACCACGAAAATTGAGCTCGGGAGCGTTAAGCTTGTCGTAATGCTCGGCGAAAACCTCTTTAAGGTTGATGTTATACTTTTGAAAATCAAAATATTCCGCTTCCTCGGCATCGTTCAAGAACAGGCACACGGAATACAGCATGGACTGCATCGGGTATACGTCCTGCTCCTCTCCTATCGGCAACTCCGATAGTTGTTGTATGACTGACAAACAACCTTTGATCTCTTTAGTTTCGCTGTCTTTGGCCAAACGAGAGAAAGCCTTTGCATAGGCCAAGACGTTCTTTTCGGGGTTCTCCAGTATCTCCGTTTCCGAAATGCCTGAAAGCTCCGCCACAAGGCGAAGATTCTCACGAAAATAGCCCTTGCCATCCTTCACCAAACCCATCAAGCCATAGGCGCGCGGCATGGCGTCGGGACCTTCGTGGAAATAATTCGCATCGGTCAAATGACAGCAATGCGTATTGGTGAACGAAATGGCTTCCAACAGCCCTTGCGGGATGTCGGGACAGGTCTCGTAGGCGGCCTTAAATGCGTATCTATAGTCTTGTTCTTCAGAATTCTGCGCTTTGACAAAAGCTGAGAGAGACAGCAACAAAGCGATGAAGAAAATGGCGCGTTTCATAACATCGTATTTGTGGCCAAAAATACACATTTTTCTTTTTATGAGGGAATTAGTTTTTTTTGTACCTTTGCGGTTTTGAGAAACATAACACAAAAACACCATAAAATGAACGCACTCAACGATTTCCAAAAAGAGATTCTCGCCGGCATCCCCGATGAGCTGCCGGAAGTGAAACCTTACGATACCACCATCAACCACGCGCCCAAGCGTAAGGACATCCTGACGAAGGCCGAGAAGAAGCTGGCCATCCGTAACGCCTTGCGTTATTTCCCCGCCAAGTTCCACGCCACTTTGGCCCCTGAATTTGCCGAGGAGCTGGAGAAGTACGGCCGCATCTACATGTACCGTTTCCGTCCGTCCTATAAGATGTACGCCCGTCCAATCGAGGAATATCCCGCCAAGTGCAAGCAGGCGGCTGCCATCATGCTGATGATCCAGAACAACCTCGACCCCGCCGTGGCGCAGCATCCCCACGAACTCATCATCTACGGCGGCAACGGCGCCATCTTCCAAAACTGGGCACAATATCGCCTCGTGATGCAGTACCTCGCTAACATGGACGAAGATCAGACCCTGGCCATGTACAGCGGTCACCCGATGGGCCTCTTCCCCTCGCACAAGGACGCCCCGCGCGTGGTGGTCACCAACGGCATGATGATCCCGAACTACAGCAAACCCGACGACTGGGAGCGCTACAATGCCCTCGGCGTCACGCAATACGGCCAGATGACCGCTGGCTCCTATATGTATATCGGTCCCCAAGGCATCGTCCACGGCACCACCATCACCGTGCTCAACGCGGCCCGCAAGCAGGGCGGCGGCACGGCGGGTAAACTGTTCATCACCGCTGGTTTGGGTGGCATGAGCGGCGCCCAGCCCAAGGCTGGCAACATCGCCGGCGTGGTGAGCATCACCGCCGAAATCAACCCGGCCGCCACGCAGAAACGCTATCAGCAAGGCTGGGTCGACGAGGTGTACGACAACATCGAAGAACTCTTCAAGCACGTCAACGCCAGCCTCGCCAAGAAGGAAGCCCGCAGCTATGCCTATCAAGGCAATGTGGTGGACCTCTGGGAATATGCCGCCGAGCACGACATCCACGTCGACCTCGGTTCCGACCAGACCTCGCTCCACAACCCGTGGGCAGGCGGTTACTATCCCGTCGGACAGTCGTTTGAGGAATCGAAAACCATGATGGCCGAGAACCCCGAGCTATTCAAGGAGAAGGTGCAGGCTTCGTTGCGCCGCCATGTGGCCGCCATCAACAAACTGACCGCCAAGGGCATGTACTTCTTCGACTACGGCAACGCCTTCCTGCTGCAGAGCAGCCGCGCCGGCGCTGACATCCTGAAGGCTGACGGCACCTTCCGTTATCCTTCCTACGTGCAGGATATCATGGGCCCGATGTGCTTCGACTACGGCTTCGGTCCCTTCCGCTGGGTATGTGCATCAGGCAAGCCTGAAGACCTCGCCGTCACCGACGACATCGCCTGCGAAGTGCTTGAGAACATCGCCCGCACCGCTCCTGCCGAGATCCAACAGCAGATGCGCGACAACATCCAATGGATCCGTGGCGCGCAAGAGAACCACCTCGTGGTCGGCTCGCAGGCCCGTATCCTTTATGCTGACTGCGAAGGCCGCACCAAGATCGCTGCCGAGTTCAACAAGGCCATCGCCGACGGCCGCCTGAGCGGTCCCGTAGTCCTGGGTCGCGACCACCACGACGTGTCTGGCACCGACAGCCCGTTCCGTGAGACCTCCAACATCTACGACGGCTCAAGCTTCACCGCTGACATGGCCGTGCAGAACGTCATCGGCGATGGTTTCCGTGGTGCCACCTGGGTGAGCATCCACAACGGCGGCGGCGTAGGCTGGGGCGAAGTCATCAACGGCGGCTTCGGCATGGTCCTCGACGGCAGCGCCGACGCCGACAGACGTCTCCACTGCATGCTGCACTGGGACGTGAACAACGGCATCGCCCGCCGCAACTGGGCCCGCAACGAAGGCGCCACCTTCGCCATCAAGCGTGCCATGGAAGCCGAGCCCAAGCTGAAGGTCACCTTGCCGAATCTGGTGGAAGACAATATTTTGGAAGGGCTATTCTAAACTACAGTTTTCAATAGGATTAAAAGGGCGCATCGTTTGGTGCGCCCTTTATTCGTATTTGATTATTTCAAAAAATGCGCGAAATAGTTGCAGGTAATAAAATTATTACCTATTTTTGCGGCAAATTTGGAAGATATGCCAACGATATTTACGCTGTTTGGATACCGATTTCTGTTCTACTCCAACGACCACACACCCATCCACGTGCATGTGGTAAAAGGCGGAGCCAAGGCAAAGTATAACTTGTTCCCGGTTGAACTCGTCAGCAACGAAGGCTTCAAACCTTCGGAGCTGAAGATGATAGAGGCCCTAATTGAGGAGAACGTGGAGACAATTGCCAAACATTGGAACATGTTTTTCAATAACAACAAATAAGGAAGGAGAAAACGATGAAAATAGAGAAAGTCTGGTTGACGGACACAGCGGTTTGGATTAGAACCGATGAAGGCAAAGAGGCTTGCGAGCTTTTTGCCGACTACCCCCGTTTACGTTATGCCACAAAAGAGCAACTTCTTGACTATACGACAGATGACTTCGGAATCCATTGGGAAGAATTGGACGAGGATTTGAGTTTTGAAGGCTTTTTTGATAAACCAAAGCCCACAGCACTTTATCAGCTCTTCATGGCACATCCCGAACTGAACGTGTCAGCATTGGCGCGCCGCATGGGCATATCACAAAGCCTGATGGCTCAGTATATCAGCGGAAAGAAAACCGCCAGCGAAAGCCGAATGGCCTTGATTTTCGATACGATTCATGCCGTTGGGCGAGAACTGGCGGCAGTGTAATTACGCACTCTACAAAGACAAAGAAGGGCGTGCCGATTGGCACGCCCTTTCTTTTGCTTTTCGCATCGTAGATCCTGATATTCAAGGCTTTCGGATTGGCAATTTGAAAGAGCCATCATCATTCAAAACAATCGTATGAATCATACCATTCAACAGGATCTTCAATTTGAGGAGAAGTGTTCTCCACAGCGGCAATCATTTCTTCTTTTTCATCTTTTGACCACCATGTTTCATTAGTGTCCATCATTATTTTACATGCTGGAATCTCTTCATCCCATTTCTTATTACTGAACATAGGCCTATCAATACCTTTTAACCCTGTTGCAATGTCTATGTAACCTATACTGTTTGGCTTTTTAAGGGTCTTATACGCTAAATAATAGCCACCGAAGCTCTTTTCTTCTCCATCTTCATTATAAAAAGACGTTGGTGTAATATACCTACAAGAATAACTGAAATGGACGGGCAGTAAGCTACTCGGTTTTGTTGGAATCCAATAATATGCCCGACCGAAATACATCGCATGTAAATACTTTTCATAAAGCCTAGGCCTAAAAACATCATCACCCAAATCTTTCTTTAAAGGAATAATCCATAACACAAAAACATTCCTCTTACTATAGATTTCCGTTTTTTCTTTTATTTTGTTCAGCGTATATGCCGTCTTTTGAACTTCAATAGCTATTGGCATACCACCAATTCGTCCACTAATATCTGGAACTATCGTTTTTGTGCCCAGTTTTTCACTTGCATTAATAGGTCTTTCAACCGCCCAGTTGCCATTTGGAAATTGTTGTGACAAATAATTACAAATAGCATTTTTGCATTCTGTATGCAAAGATTGATCTTTTTGTGTTAAAACCGGACTTAATCTAGGTTTATGAGCAAAGTGATCTTCTTTTTCAGAACATTTTCTGACAATTACGCTTGAACCGCATTTTGGACAATAAAATGGACCATCTATTTTTGTTACATATGCGCAATATACCTTTTTCCCTGTCCTTTCACTGACTGCACAACCATTCCTCAATCCATTACATCGAGCATCAACACTATCACCATAATAAGAAAACATATTTGAACATATTGATTTCAGAATCATTTAAGATTGTCCTAAAATTGAGACATCCTTAACACTCAACTCGAACAACATCGTTTATTTCTTTTTCAATTCATACTTTATTTTAGTAATAGTACTTGTTTCTTCATCATCGGTAATCTTTAGTTTCCCATTTAAAGACATTTCTTTGCTTGAAATCATATCAATGTCAAATGTAAAAACGAAACTAATGCTACAATCTTCATAGCCGTCAAAAAAAGACACATCTAAATTCCCATTTCTCAACTTGATGGTGTTATCATCGCAAACATAATCACACTTAATACTACTACTGATAAGATTAGAATTAGTTCCATTTAAGAAATATGATAGAGCATTCATATAGCCTTTGAAAATTCCATCTTCTTGAAAAGTCCAAGTCTCGCCCTCATCATACGAAAAAGCTTCAATAAACCCATCATAAAAAGCATCACTAGGGTCATTACAGACAGCCGATACTACTTTCCATTTTCCAACTAGCAACTTTTCGGGGTCTTTCGTGCAGGATGAGAAAAACAACATCACAATAGTCGCCGTTGTTAGCATAATTATTTGCACAGTTCTTTTCATTTTAAAAGCCCTTTATTTTGTCATCGGGCGCAACACTTTGCTTTGACCTCCCAGTACCATAAAGGACAATTAAACAAAAGAAGCGTGGCACTGATATACCACATCTCTTGATGGAGGTCGTGAGAAAACCCTTGCAGGAAAATGCAACTATAACAGCCCACGCATAATGCGCGAACCATTACACCCACTTGCCTGCGAAAATTTCTCACGTTTCCATCAACAAGACGAGCATAACGCTTCGTGTTTCTATAAGTCAGCGGCATGATGTCCGCCATAAGAACCACGGCAAAGATAGTACTTTTTTAATAAACAAGCGAAACAAGCCGATTTTTTGAATGAATTCACAGGAAAAGTTGTACCTTTGCAGTGCAAATTCAAATCGTCTAAAACTCAACAAAATAATGAAGAAAGAAGTAAAATTCAGCCTGGTTTACCGCGATATGTGGCAGTCGTCAGGCAAATATGTGCCACGTAAGGACCAACTGGAGCAAATCGCCCCTTTGATTATCGAAATGGGCTGCTTCGACCGCGTGGAGACCAACGGCGGCGCCGCCGAGCAGGTCAACCTGCTGTACGGCGAGAACCCCAACCCCTCGGTACGCGCTTTCACGGCGGCACTGCATAAAGGCGGCATCGAGTGCCACATGCTCGACCGCGCCCTCAACGCCTTGAGAATGAACCCTGTGCCCGCCGACGTGCGTCAGCTGATGTACAAGGTGAAGAAGGCACAAGGCGTCGACATCACCCGTATCTTCTGCGGCCTCAACGACGTGCGCAACATCATCCCGTCCATCCAATGGGCCAACGAAGCTGGCATGATCTCGCAAGCCGCCATGAGCATCACCTACTCGCAGGTGCATACCGCCGAGTATTATATGGCCATTGCCGACAAACTCATCGAGGCCGGCGCCAAGGAGATTGCCTTGAAGGACATGGCCGGTGTGGGACGCCCCGTCAGTTTGGGCCGCATCGTTGAGCATATCAAGAAACAACACCCTGAAATCAAGGTGCAGTACCACGGTCACACCACCCCGGGCCTCTCGATGGCTTCGATGCTTGAGGTGTGCAAGGCCGGCTGCGACTACGTCGACGTGGCTATGGAGCCGCTATCGTGGGGCACCGTCCACCCCGATGTCATCAGCGTGCAGGCCATGCTGAAAGACGCTGGCTTCCTCGTGAAGGACATCGACATGAAGACCTACATGGCTGCCCGCAGCATGACGCAGAGCTTCATCGACGACTTCCTCGGCTATTGGATCGACCCGCGCAACCGTTACATCAACTCGTTGCTGGTGGGCTGCGGTCTGCCGGGTGGTATGATGGGTTCGCTCATGGCCGACCTCAAGCCGGTGCACGCCGCCATCAACATGAACCGCAAGAAAGAAGGCCTGCCGGAACTTAGCGAAGACGAGATGCTCGTCGAACTCTTCCAAGAGGTGCAGGACATCTGGCCGAAACTCGGCAACCCGCCTTTGGTGACGCCGTTCAGCCAATACACCAAGAACATCGCACTGATGAACCTCTTCGCATTGAGCAAGGGCGAGCCTCGTTACGAGACCAGCATCGACCCCGCCGCTTGGGACATGATTCTCGGCAAGGCCGGCAAACTGCCTGGCACCTTGGCACCCGAAATCGTGGAACTGGCAAAGAAGAAAGGTCTGGAGTTCTTCACGGGCAACCCGCAGGACAACTACCCCAACGCCTTGCCGCACTTCATCGAAGAGATGAAGAAAGAAGGCTGGGACCGTGGTCAGGACGACGAGGAACTTTTCGAGTTCGCCATGCACGAGAAGCAGTACCGTGAGTACAAGTCGGGCGAGGCCAAGCGTCGCTTCAACCAAGAGCTTGAGGCCAAGATGAAGGCCAAGTTCGAGAAGGCCGGCGGCGAGGCCAAAATCCCGGACTTACGCGCCTTGCGTCACCCCAACGCCGAGCCTGTCATCGCCCCTGTGAGTGGCATCGTGATGTGGGAAGTCGACTTCGACGACAAGAGCATCGCTCCTGCCCCTGGTAAGGTCTACAAGGAAGGCGACCTGCTGTGCGCCATCAACAGCGAACATGGCATGGAACCCGTCTACGCCCTCTGGCCCGGCAAGATCGTGGAAGCCACGGCAGAGCAAGGCAAGCGCATCACGAAGGGCGAAACCATCGCTTTTATAGAAAAATAAAGCCCGTTCGGAGATTTTTCTCCCACAGCCATGAGATTCGGGCACGCAATTTGCTATTTTTGCCTTGTTTTGAAACACGAAGAACTATAAACTAACTTACTTAACCTAATTACTAATCAAAACTTAATCAAAATGAAAAAAGTTATTTTGACCTTAGTTCTTGCCTTCGCAGGCATCCTCGCTGCTAACGCTCAAGTGTGGATTGGCGGTTCGACCAGCGCCACCATCAACGACAAAGTCACCAGCTTTTCTGTAGCTCCTGAAGTCGGTTACAGCTTCCCCAACACCAAATGGACGATTGCTGCTGCCGTAAACTATGGATTCAACCAGAACAAACTTGAAACTCACGATGATGCCCATCATTCCCTGATCCTCTCCCCTTATGTCCGTTACAGCCTCTGCAACATCGAAAAATTTGCCTTGTTCATGGACTTGACTGGTGATTTCGATGTGATGAGCGAGAACCTCGGCTACAGAGTTGGTCTGCAACCCGGTATCGCCTGGATGGCCACCGAGCACTGGACCGCCGCCTTCCGTTTCGCCTTCATCGGCTACAACAAGTGCGACTTCTACGGTGCTGATGGCTTCCGTATGGACTTCGCCACCGCCGCTCCTGGCTTCGGCTTGTACTACAACTTCTAAATTAAAGTCATTTATAATGATAAAAAGCCACCCCAAGGTGGCTTTTTTTTGTTTTGGATAATTCGCTATCTTTGTTGCGTTCTATAATCATCAAAAATGAAAAAGCTCCTTACCCTGTCACTACTTATGCTATTGGCTTTTGGCCTCCATGCCCAAAGCAAAAACATCGCTTATCAAGACGAGACCGTGCGCTTCACCGTCATTACCGAAGGTGCCATCCGCTTGGAATATGCCCCCGACGGGCATTTCGTCGACAACGCTTCGCAGGTGGCCATCATCCGTGACTATCCTGCTGTGGACTTCAAGGTCAAAGAAGGCAAAACCATCGAAATCACCACTTCCAAGCTGAAACTGAAATACAAGAAAGGTAGTGGGGCTTTCACTGCTGACAACCTGAGCATCAGCTCGTTGAAAGGTGTCAACCCAAGTTTTGCATGGAAACCCGGCATGGTGCAAGAAAACAACCTAAAAGGCACTTACCGCACCTTAGACAGCTATGAGGGCGACACCCGTGTCGGCACCACCGACCAAAAGATACCTCTTGAGGACGGCCTCTTGGCCACCGATGGCTGGACACTCATCGACGACTCTCAGAGCTACCTTTTCGACAACAGCGACTGGCCTTGGGTGATGGAACGCGAGAGCCTCGACAACATAGACTGGTACTTCATGGGTTACGGACATGACTACAAACAGGCTCTGAAGGACTTCACCGTTTTCGCTGGCAAGGTGCCACTGCCGCCTCGTTATGCCTTTGGCTATTGGTGGTCGCGCTATTGGTCGTACAGCGACAAGGAACTTCGTGACTTGGTGAAGAAATTCGACCAATACGACATCCCCATCGATGTGCTCGTCATCGACATGGACTGGCATTATACCGAACCAGGCAAAGGCAACTGGACAGGCTGGACTTGGAACAAGAAACTCTTCCCCGACTATAAACGCCTCATCGCTGACTTGGACCGCCGAGACATTCGCACTACACTTAACCTGCATCCCGCCGGTGGTGTGGAACCCTACGAGGAATGCTATGACATGATGGCTGCTTATATGCATCTCGACACCACGGGACGACCTGGCATTCCGTGGCAAGGCTCCAATAAACTATTCATGTCGGGCTTGTTCGATGTCGTGCTGAAACACATGGAACGCAACGGCATCGACTTCTGGTGGCTCGACTGGCAGCAATGGCCTAACGACAAGCAACTCACCAACCTAAGCAACACATGGTGGATCAATTACTGCTTCTTCTCCAACTTCGAGCGCAGTCGCAACACACGCCCGATGCTCTACCACCGTTGGGGCGGATTGGGCAACCACCGCTACCAAATCGGTTTCTCAGGCGACTCGTTCATCTCATGGAAATCGCTCGACTTCCAGCCCTATTTCAACTCAACGGCCAGCAATGTGTTGTATGGCTTCTGGAGCCACGACATCGGCGGCCACTGGGGTGGTGCCATCGCGCCTGAACTATATGCCCGATGGATGCAATTCGGTGCCTTGAGTCCCATTTTGCGCAGCCATTCCACCAAAGACGCCTCCATCAATAAGGAGCCGTGGCTGCTGCCCGCCGAATACACCGAAATAGTCCGCAACACCATCCATCAGCGCCGCCAGATGATACCCTATATCTATACCATGGCGCGCAAAGCCCACGACGAAGGACTGTCGCTCTGCCGCCCGCTTTATTATGATTGGCCAGACTGTCCTGAAGCCTATAGTTTCCGAAACGAATACATGTTTGGCGACGATATGCTGGTGGCCCCCATCACCACCCCAATGGAAGGCAGCTTTTCTACCTTAGATATCTGGCTGCCACAGGGCGCTTGGTATGAGGTGTGTACAGGCACCATGTTGCAAGGCAACCAAGTCGTCACTCGTAGTTTCATGATTGACGAATACCCGCTCTATGTGAAAGCCGGCTCCATCATCCCGCAGTACGCCGATTGCCATCAACATGTAGGCGGCACTGATCGGACGCAATTCGACTTGATGATTTACCCCGGTGCCGATGGGGACTTCACACTCTATTACGATGATGGCGACGACAAGGATTACGACGAGAATAACATGTGGGTCCGGTTCCGCACCACGCGACAAGGCAGTGTCTATTTCGCCAATCTCTACCCTGCCAAAGGCAATTTCAAGATGGCCTCACGCAATGTCACCTTGAATTTTGTGGCCTCCGATGTTCCCGAGCATGTCTATTGCAACGGCAAGGAAATCGACTGGACTTACGACGGCGAGAACTTTACCCTCGTGGTACCGCTGCCCGAAGGCAACTGGGAGGACCAGACCGACATCCGTGTGGAATATCCGCAAACAGGAACCCTCAACCTCACCGATGGTACCCTCGGTAACTACCACCGTGCCGCCAAAGCCGTCGCCGAACTGAAAAACCACAAGGCCAACATCGAACTCAACGACGCCTTGGGCCTCTTCGGCAGCCTCGGCCAGCAGGTGACCTATTTCCCGAACACACTGCGCGAAAGCGTCGAAAACTTCCGTAGTTATTTCGACGACATCGACACCTCGTTGGAGCAACAAAAAGGCCTGAACGAGGAACTCAAGGCATGGTTTAAGGGACAGGTGGGGAAATAATCAAACCCTCTGGTAAACCGTCGCCACACGGCTGACGTTATAGACCTTCATTGTGATGGTATCCTTCTTTTTCTCCGAAGGGAACTTCACACTCGCATCAATATTGCCGAAGCCGCCGAAAGCCTTATCATCGGTGGTAAGGATGATGCGATAGTCGCCTGTTTCCCTGACGGGAATCTTGTAATCAGGGACGGAATTGGGGCCCCAGTTGAAGACAAAAATGAGGTTGCCACGTTCGTAGACAACGGTCTTGTTTTCCTCGTCGGCATAAAGCATCCAAGCGGGTCGCGCCTGCATCACGGGATGGCGTTTCACGAAGTCAAGCATGGCCTTGTCGAAGGCGCCCATGAAGTGGTATTTCAGATTGGGGTTGTCCACTAACGACCACTGACGGCGGGCGTAATGGTAACTCCAATCGTTGTCGAGACGCGGGAAGTCGATCCACTCGGGATGGCCGAACTCGTTGCCCATGAAGTTGAGCCAAGCCTCGCCGCCCAGAGTAAGCGTGAAAAGACGGATCATCTTATGCAGGGCGATGCCACGGTCGACGGTCATAGAAGGCGTGTCGAGGCTCATGGCGGTGTACATCTCCTTATCCATCAAACGGAAAGCGAGGGTCTTGTCGCCCACCAGTGCTTGGTCGTGCGATTCAGCATAGGCCACCGTCTTGGTCTGCGGCAGGTGGTTGGTCATGGTGAAGAAGAAGTTGTTCATGTTCCACTGCTCCTCGGGCTCGTCTTTCAGCACCTTGATCCAGAAGTCGGGCAAGCCCATGCCGAGACGATAGTCGAAGCCCATGCCGCCATCGACAATCGGGTTGCAGAGACCCGGCATGCCGCTCACATCCTCCGCAATGGTGACAGCCTTCGGATTCAACTCATGACACAGCGTATTGGCCAGTTGCAGATAGGTGACGGCATCGTCGTCCACATTATCGCCGAAATATTTCTCGGGCGCGTCGAAGGTCGTCCCGATGCCGTGGTCGAGATAGAGCATAGAGGTCACACCATCGAAACGGAAGCCGTCGAAACGGAACTCTTCCAACCAGTAGCGTACATTGGAAAGCAGGAACTGCAGCGTCTCCTCTTTGCCATAGTTGAAAAGTCTGGAATCCCAGAGGTCATGGTTGCCTCGTGGTCCGGGATGCAGATATTGGCTGTCGGAGCCATCAAACAGGTTGATACCCTCACGGATGTTCTTCACCGTATGGGAATGCACCAAATCCATGATGACCAACATGCCCATACCATGCGCCGTGTCGATGAGTTCCTTCAATTCCTCGGGCGTACCGAAGCGCGAGCTCGGCGCAAAGAAATTAGAGACATGGTAGCCGAACGAACCGTAATAGGGATGCTCAGCGATGGCCATGAGTTGGATGGCGTTGTAACCGTCCGCCTTGACACGTGGCAGGATGTTTTGCGTGAACTCCTTATAGGTCCCTACCCTTTCCTCCTCTTGCGCCATGCCGACATGGGTCTCGTAGATCAGCAGAGGCTCGTCCTTCAACTGCGGTGCGACGTGCTTATATTTATAAGGTGTCGGCGGATTCCAGAATTGGCCTGCAAAGTCCTTGTTGCCTTCATCCTGAATCACACGCTTGATATAGACCGGGATACGCTCATGTTCCCCGATCTGCGACTGTACCAGCACCTTCAGTTTGCCGCCATGGACGAGTCTGTCTTTAAACTCACTGTCGGGCAAAAAGATCTCCCACAAACCCGCACCTGCGAGTTCCATAGGATACTCATAGCGGTTCCAGCCGTTGAAGTCGCCCATCAGCGAGAGGTAATGCGCCGCCGGAGCCCATTCGCGGTACCACCAGCCATGACGGCGTTTGTCGTAATTGAAGCCCAAGAACTGATGCGCCGTGGCAAAAGTTTTGAGGCTACCATAGCGACTGATGATACCCCGCAGCCGCTCTTCATAGCGGTTGTGGCGTTTCTCCACCGACTTGCTAACGGGTTCGAGCCAAGGGTCATTGTTTACGAGTGGGAGCGTCATTATCTATTGTTTGATTACCGCAAAATTAGAAAAAATCCTCAATTCCAAGCGTTTTGAAAAACAATCTCACTCCTGTCCAAGTCTATTATCTTGGTCTCGGAAGGTTCCAGATGAACGGCGTGCACCTCAGAGGCGAAGTCGTTCATATCAAACTCGTTGACTTTGCTCCGGCCCATCAACGCCAAGGCGTCATGCGGAATCTTCACCTCCACATCACGGGCTTCGCCACGGTGGAAGTTGACCACCACCAGCAAACGTTCCGTTTCGGAATACCGCAAAAAGGCATAGACAAACTGCGGGTCGAAGTTCATATACCACGGGTTGCACCACATCAGGTCGTAGAACTTGCCTTCGCTGATGGCGGAATGCTCTTGCCTGAAATGCAACAAGTTCCGATAATAGCCAAACAACTTTCTTTGCGCGTCATCGAATCCACCGCCATCAAACTTGCCGCCGTTCATCCACTTCTGATGCTCGGGCATGTGGCAATAATCGAAGATGGAGGTGCGCCCGTCGTCACCGCTATAGCCCATTTCGCCAAGGGCGTTCTCGCTACTCTCTTGGCCATTGTAGATCATAAACGGACCCGTGTTCATCAAAGCGGAAAGTGCCACGGCTGGTAGGGCGGCGAAGGCATCGCCCACGAACTGAGGCGAGGCCAGACGCTTCTCGTCGTGGTTCTCCATGAAACGCAGCATATGGGCATCCAATTCGTCCAGGTCTTTCCATACCTCGCTGATCTCCTTCGCCTCGTGGCCTTCACAAAGCACACGTTCCAAGGTGTTGTACAAGCCCACCTTATCGTAGAGATAATCGAAACCCGCCTCAAGGAAAGGCTTATATAGGTCAGGCTGATAAATCTCAGCTATCATCAGAGGTTGGTAGTCTTTCCTCAAATGCTCAATCACCCACTGCCAAAACGCCACGGGCACCATCTCGGCCATGTCCACACGGAAGCCGTCGACATCCTTGCCGCACCAATAACGGAGGACACCCAGCATCTTCTCCCAAGTGTCGCGCTCATCGTAGTTCAATTTGACTGTGTCGTACCAATCGTTAAGGCTCGGATTGGGAGCAAAGACATTGTTGCCTGTCGCCTTGGCGGGAAACTCCTCATAAGGTTGTTCCGAGATCCTTCGAGGCGACACAAAACCTTGTCCCTCGCAATAATAGAAATTGCAGGGATCAAAACCCTTGTTCTGTCGTGCCAAGTGATTGGGGATGAAATCCATGATGACTTTCATTCCTTTCGCATGGATACGCTTGACCAAAGCCTCAAAGTCGGCCATCGTACCCAAATCAGAATCCAAGGCTCGGTAATCCGTGACGGCGTAGGGCGAGCCCGCACGGCCCTTGGTAATATCGGGATGCGTACCCGTCGATTCCGAGGCGTGCTCCAAGATACCAGTCAGCCAGATATGGGTAAAGCCCAGGTCTTTAATCGCGTCAAGGGCCGTATCGTCAATATCGTTGAAAGTGCCGCAGCCGTTTTCGGCCTTGCCGCCATCGAAATGGAATTCGGTTTGCTTGTTGCCAAACAGGCGGGGGAAAAGTTGATAGATGTTCATACGGCAAAATTATTAAATCTCTGACAAAATTCCAAATCAAAGGAAATTGTGCTACCTTTGCGCATTATGAAAGCAAAGAAATCCCTTTTCCTCATCGCAGCGTTGCTGTTCTGCAACCTCCTTTCCGCCCAAGTGCAGCCCACCTGGGAATCCATCAACGAGCGGGGCTATCCACAGTGGTTCTCCGACGCCAAATTAGGTATCTTCATCCATTGGGGCGTCTATTCCGTGCCAGCCTACGCCAGCCTCGAAGGCTATGCCGAGTGGTACTACCGTGGCCTGATGACCAACGACGACCGCCAAGCCTTCCAAGAACGCGTCTACGGCAAAGACTTCAAATACGAGGACTTCGCGCCAATGTGGAAAGCCGAACTATGGGACCCAAATGAATGGGCAGAATTATTCAAGAAATCGGGGGCAAAGTATGTTTTGTTGGTATCGAAGCACCACGACGGCTTCTGCCTCTGGCCTAGTCAATATGCACCTGGATGGAATTCTGTCGATCTCGGACCTCACCGCGACATCTGCGGCGAATTGACCGATGCCGTGCGCAAACAAGGTCTCAAGATGGGTTTTTATTACTCCCTGCCCGAGTGGACCAGTCCCCTCCACCGCTGGTATGTCGACCCGGATGAAAACATCGGCACCTACGTCGACACCCACATGATTCCGCAGTTCAAGGAACTCATCACCAAATACAAACCCACCGTCCTCTTCACCGACGGCGAGTGGCGCAACAGCGCGGAACAATGGCACGCCACTGAACTTATCTCGTGGTACTACAACACCGTAGGCGAGGATGCCATTGTCAACGACCGCTGGGGCGGCGGACAGCAACACGGTTTCCGCACCCCCGAATACAGCGCAGGCATCACCCTCACCGACCGACCTTGGGCGGAATGCAGAGGTTTGGGGCGTTCGTTTGGTCTCAACCGTAACGAGCCTTTGGACAACTATTTGACTTCCGACGAACTGATTCGTCACTTCTGCGTCCTCGTAGCGGCTGGCGGCGGCATGACGCTCAACGTGTGCCCCGCTGCCGACGGCAAGATCCCATTGCTACAACAGGAACGCCTGCTTGACCTCGGCAAGTGGCTCGACATCAATGGGGAAGCCATCTACGGCACGCGGCCTTACAAGAAGTTCTATGAGATGAAGCCCGTCACTGTGACACGTGTCGACAAGCAAATCGACTTCGACTGGAAACGCAACTCGCCCGACCCTGCCATCAGCTGCGATCATTTCCAGGCCCGCTGGCGAGGCGAATTCTTCTGTCCTGATGACACCTATACGTTTGAGATTCAAACCGAAGACAAGGCCAAGTTAGTCATCGATGGCAAAACTATCATAGAAGATACTCGTGAAAACAACAAAGGGACAACGAAACTCTCCGGATTACAACATAGTATCGAGGTCATATATGAAGAATATGAACTTGAAGCCACGATAACATTGTATTGGTCATCGAATACGATGAAAAAGCAGGTTATGAACGGCTTCCTGACAGGTGAATGGGGATGCAATGGAGCTGAAAAGCAAGTGCCGCAGGGTTTGGATGCCAATTATTCTTGCAAGCAACCATGCGTGTGCTACACCCAAGGCGACGATGCCCTCTACGCTATCGCTTTGGAGTTTCCTGAAGACCAGTTGATTTTGGACCTCGACCGACCCAACGACAGCATGAAAGTCATGCTGTTGGGCTGCGACAAGACACTGCCGTGGAAATATAGAGACGGTCAACTCATCATCGAAACGAGCGGACTGAAATACTCCGACTTGAAGAGCACGGCGGCTTGGGTGTTCAAGATGAAATGAAAAAAGCGGCGTTTGCCGCTTTTTTCGTTCTTAGTCCGTCAATGCCTTGATGCCTTGCAGACGGATGATGTGGCTGGTCCCCTTAGGCACCCGGGTGAGATAAAAGCGCTCATCCTCCTGCACGAACTTGAGATGCAGCAAATCGCCTTTCGGAAAACAATCTATAGCCTTAATCCTCATAATGTTGTGCGTCTGATAGGAGAAATCCGAGGTCTTCACAAAGGTGACACGCTTCCCCGATTTGAGTATGCTAGTCGTGAAGCCGTCGAAATAGTTGCGGTTGCGCCATTTCCCAGCAAACTCCGCCGGATCTTTCAAATCGTGGATATAGACACGGAACTGCTTGTCGTTCTTGGGTTTCAATTCTAGTACCTTCTGAAAGACCACCTTCTTGTCCACCGAGGCCTCGACATAAAGCCATTGGAAACGGTTGCCCGAACTCTCCCAAATGGGCGTAAAATGCACGTCAGCCGTGGTGGAGTCGTTGATGGCCATAGTATAGTCGCCCTGCATGGTACGATAAAACTGCTTGGCGTCATTCTCAGTGAACTTGTCTTGTGCGAAACCGCTAAATGTCAAAAAAATAGCGGCCAATATCAATGCGAATCTTTTCATATCAAGGTTGTTCTTTCGTCAATTTGATGGTGCAAAAATAAGAAACTTATTCTCTTTCGTCGAACAAACGACCATATTTCTCTGTTTATCGCTTTTGTTTTAACGCATCGAACGTCCTATCGAAGTCCTCTTCCGTATAACTTTCGTCTAATGTCACTCTCTCAGGGCCCATGGTGCCGTACATCGTGTTCTCGAAATGAAACAGCAGCCGCCCCGTTTTGATAAGACTGTCGTTGTCATAGTCATTGGGGAAAGACCCCAACCTGTCGAAGATTTCCTTGGTAATCTCATAAAGACAGCGGGTCTGCCCTTCGCGGTTAGTATACATCAGATAGCCATAGTATTTACGGCGTTCCTGGTCGTAACAGGCTTTCCAATAGTTGCCTTCCTTATACAATTTCATATTCTATGCTTTTAGTTTAAACCATTCCCATTTCATCGAGCATGAAAGCGTACTCCAATGCGACCTCCTTGAAACCTTCGAAGCGTCCTGAAGCACCGCCGTGGCCATAGTCCATCTCGGTCTTGAGGTAGAGCGGATTGTTGTCGGTCTTCAAAGAGCGAAGCTTAGCCGCCCACTTGGCGGGTTCCCAATATTGCACCTGGCTGTCGTGGAGTCCCGTGGTGATGAGCATGGCAGGATAGTCCTTGGCCTCCACGTTGTCGTAAGGCGAATAGGACAACATGTAGTCGTAATACTGTTTCTCATTGGGGTTGCCCCATTCGTCGTACTCGCCCGTGGTAAGTGGGATGCTCTCGTCGAGCATCGTGGTGACTACGTCGACGAAAGGCACCTGCGCAATAATCCCTTTCCACAGGTCGGGGCGCATATTGACCACCGCACCCATCAGCAAACCGCCTGCGCTTCCGCCCATAGAAAACATCTTTTGCGGCGAGGTGTAACCCGTTTTAATAAGGTATTCGGCACAAGCGATAAAGTCGAGGAAGGTGTTTTTCTTGTTCAGCATCTTGCCGTCGTCGTACCACTGACGGCCCATCTCCTCGCCGCCACGAATGTGGGCGATGGCCCAGATGAAGCCACGGTCCAAAAGGCTGAGACGCGCCAACGAGAAATAGGCGTCAAGGCTGGAGCCATAGGAGCCATAGCCATACAACACGAGGGGATTGTTCCCATCCTTCACCATACCTTTTTTATATACTATCGACACTGGCACCAACACACCATCGTGCGAAGGCACCATCAGGCGTTCGGTGACATACTCCTCGGGGTTGTATCCTCCCACAATCTCTTGTCGTTTGAGCAAGGTCTTAGTGCGCCGCTCCATATCCCACTCATAGACCGACGACGGCGTCGTCATCGAAGTGTAGGAATAACGCAGTGTGGTGGCCTCAAAGTCAGGGTTGGCGCCCACGCCAGCGGTGTAGGCAGGCTCACCGAAATCAAGATAATAGTCAGTAAGGCCATCCCATGACTTGACGCGAATCTTCACCAAACCGCCTTCACGCTCCTCGATGACGAAGAACTTGTCGAAGATGGTGAAGCCCTCCAGCATCACCTTCTCGCGATGCGGCACGACCTCCTCCCAATGCTTTTTCTCCGTCTGTCCGACGGACGTCCGCATAATCTTGTAGTTCTTCGCCTCGTCGGCGTTGGTCTGGATGTAGAAATGCTCCCGGTAATGGTCAATGCCATACAGCATGTCGGGCTGGCGTTCCTGGAAGACGCGGAACTCACCTTCGGGTTGGTGACTCTCGATAACGCGGCATTCCGACGACAGCGTCGAATCCGAGTTGATGATCAGATATTTCCTAGACTTTGTTTTGCTGATGTAGCACACAAAAGTCTCATCCTTCTCCTCATACACCAGAACATCCTCTTTCGGGTCGGTGCCCAACTGATGGCGCATGATCTTGCAAGGCCGCAGGGTCTCGTCTTTCACGCCATAGAACAAGGTCTTGTTGTCGCTGGCCCACACCACGTTGCCCGAGGTGCCCGTGATGGGCTCATCCAGCATATCGCCCGTCGTCAAGTCCTTGACATACACCGTGTAGACGCGACGGCTTACCGTGTCGACGGAATAGGCCAGCATCTTGTCGTCCTCGCTCAGGCTCACCTCTCCGATTTCGAAGAAGGCATGGCCTTCGGCGAGGACATTACCGTCGAGGATAATCTCTTCTTGAGCTTCCAGGCTATGTTTCTTCCGGCAATAGATAGGATACTCCTTCCCTTCCTCATAGCGAATGTAGTGGTAATAGTCACGGATTCTGACAGGCACCGAGTTGTCGTCCTGCTTGATGCGACCCGTCATCTCCTTGAAGAGTCGCTCTTGAAGGGGCTCGGTATGCTTGAGGCAAGCTTCGGCATATTGGTTCTCGGCTTCGAGATAGGCGATCACCTCTGGGTTCTCGCGTTCATTGAGCCAATAGTAGTTGTCGATACGGGTATGGCCGTGCTCCGTCATCTCGTGGGGGCGGATGGCGGCCTTAGGGGGTGTCGGTAAAGTATTCATAAATCAGTCTATCAGAACGACAGGGTCATGCCCAACGTAGGCAGGATGGGCAGCTGACGTGAGATCTCGCTGGTCACCAAATTGACGTAGAACACGTTGTCGCGGTTGTAGATGTTGGTCACGCTCAAGTCGACTTCCAAGTTGACGTTTTCGGTGAAGAAGAATTTGCGCTTCACGTCAATATCGAAACGGTGGTAGGTAGGCAGACGTCCCTGGTTCAGCTTGCCATAGAGCACGCCCAACTCGCCGTTGGTGGTGGTGTAGTCGAAGTTGATGCCATCCTGGAAGGAGTAGTACTCATAGAAGCCTTGCACCTGAGTGAACGGGAAGCCCGTGCCGAAGTTCCAACGTCCGCTGAACTCCCACTCGCGCTTGGCTCCGAGCGTATAGGTCAAGATGAGGTTGATGTTGTGGCGACGGTCGAAGTGAGGCTGATACTGCACCATCTCGACGCCGTCTTCCACGACCTTTTCATACTCGCGGTTGACGAAGCCTAAGGCATAGACAGCCCAGAGATACCAATGCTGATCCTCATACTTCAGCGAGATGTCGGCGCCGTAGGCGTCGCCCGTCTCTTTGGTGAAGTCTTTCTTCAGCAAGTCGGGGATATCGGCATTCTGGGGCGTGTCGGCGTAGATCTTGTTGCGGTTGATGTTGGTCAACTGAACGAAGTCTTTCCAATAGCCCTCGACGTTCAAGGTGGCCTTGTCGGTCAGGTCGTACTCCGCACCTAAGATAATGTGATTGGCCTTCTGCAGGTAGCTGTTAATCTCCTTGCCGTCGTAGGTCTTAGGCAGGTTGTCGATGCCCGAGAGGAAGCCGTAGAACAGGTTGACCACGTCGCGGTCGCTGGTGGCGGCCACGAAGTTCTGGGAATACATGCCAGCGGCGGTCTTCAGACGCAGGCGGTCGGTGGCGTTATATTTCACGGCCAGACGCGGCTCGGGTGAGACATCAGGCAACGATGCATAATATTGCAAGCGGAAACTCGGTTCGATGAGGAACTTACCCAACACAGCCTTGTATTTCACATAGGCGCCAATCTCAGTAGAGTTCAACTTGCTGCCGATCTTGTTGCCGCCATAAACACTGTAGGTGAGATAGTCGGTGGTGTAACCCAACATCTCGATACCATATTTCAAGGTGTTCCTACCCATGAACTGGCTGAAGTCGAAGCCCATGTTGAAGCCGTTGATATTGCTGTAGCGGTCGGGGTTGCTCTCTTCCTTCATGCGCGAGGTGTAGCTCGAATAGGCGATGTTACCTTCAATCATCACAGGGGCTTTGCCCGGGATGATGAGGAAATTGGTACCAGCGCCATAGGAGTTCCAGCTGAAGTCGGACAATGACATGTAGTTATTCACCTGGTCGTTGAACGAGAAGCCAAACAAATTGACTTTACTGCCGTTATTCGCGTTGAGCGAGACCTTGCCGTAGATGTCTTGGAAATTGAAAGGCAGGCCTGTTTCCGAAGCGTAGGGATAGATGTATTGGCTCGTCTGCTCGAGATAGGAATTCTTAGCGGAAAGGATAAACGAGATGGAGGCCTCATCAGGGGTCTTGGCTTTCTTCAGTGGGCCTTCCACCATCACTTTGGCGCCAAAGGTGTTGCCGCCGATCTTACCGGCAATGCGTTTCTTGTTGCCGTCGCGCGTCGAGATGTCCATGATGGACGAGATACGGCCGCTGTATTCTGCACCGAAACCGCCCGTGAAGACGTCGGCATTACGGATGATGTCGGTGTCGAACACCGAGAACAGGCCGATGCTGTGGAAGGGGTTATAGACCACCATGCCATCCAAAAGCACTTTGTTCTGGATGGGCGAACCGCCACGGATATAGAGCTGACCGCCTTGGTCACCGGTGAAGATGACACCCGGCACCACCTGCAGATATTGGGCGAAGTCGGCCTGACCACCCACGCTCGGGATTTTGGTGATGGTCTTGGGCGTCACGGTGATGACCGAGGTCTTGGTCTCGGTGCGCGACTCGATCTTGTCGGCCGTGATGGTCACCGTTTCCAACTTCTGGCTGGTCTCCTTCATATAGTATTTACGGCTAACGGCCTGATTCTTCGAGAGGTTGAACACCTCCGAGATGGTGTCGTAACCCACGCTGGTGATCAGCAGGGTGTAGCGTCCGTCGGGGATGCGGTTGATATTGAAATAACCATTCTCGTTGGTCGATCCGCCGTATGTGGTGCCTTTGAGATAAACGTTGGTGAACATCATCGGCTCACCCGTCGACTCCTCATACACGAAGCCTTTGATGCTGTTGTCGTTTTGTGCGAATGCGACAAGGCCCAAGAAGACGAACAACGAAGTGAGAATCAGTTTGGTAAAATGGCGGTTAGTCATAATATGGTGGGATTATTTGTTTGTTTATCCGTATTAACTCTGCAAAGAAAAGGAAATAATTTGAAATAAAAACAAAAATAACGAAAAAATTACTAAAAAATCCGATTCAGACGCTTAAACAGCCCTTTCAAAACGGGAAAGGGCGATGTCAGACAACGCATCGCCCTTTCTAATTCATCTCAAAAAGAGCTTACTTCTTGACCACGAATTTCTCGGTGGCGCAAGCGCGGCCGTTGACCATCATGGTGCAGAAATAGATGCCTTCTTGGAGGTCGGAGACCGAAAGGGTCATCTGACCGTTGTTGGCGTTCAGGTCTTGACGCAACACCTCCTGACCCAGCAGGTTGTATACCACGGCGCTGAGGCTGCCGTCGAAGCTGTAGTCGAAGTGGACGAGCGACGAGGCGGGGTTCGGATAGGCCTTGCCCATCGTCATCGTGTGCGAATGGTCGACAACGCCTTCGCCCGACTTGTTGAACACAACATCGATATAGATGGGGTCATCCGGATGATCCTCGGAATAGGCAGAATATCTCATCCTTAATTTTCCGAAGACGCCTTCGTCATACAAGGCATGGAACGAGAGGGCCTGCTCGTCGGTCACGCTATTGGCCTCAACCGTAACAGGGCGTGGGCTGACGAAGACATCAGGGGCGAAGCATGAGCCCCAGCAGAAGAAGTTCATGACACCTTCAAGGTCTTCTATGATTTCCTTCTCAACGATAACGGGTATGTCCGCGCCAGTCAGGTTTCTGATTTGCAAGTGTTGGATGTACTCGCCATAGCCGTATTCGTCGTTGGTGCACTCAATGGTCTCACCCTCGCCGTAGACGTGGCCATCCCATTCAAATTGCAGCGTCTGTGCCGAGACGAAGCCGGCCAAAGCCAACAGAATCAATGTAAAAAATGACTTTCTCATAGTTATAGTTTTTAATTGTTACACTTCTATTTTATTAACTTGCAAAGATAGGAAATTATTTTCAAAGAAAAACAAAAATATTGCCATTTTTGAAAATTTGGGTAATTTTGTGCTCCTTTAACCGAAACAGGCCCTCCGACGATGCCCAAATACCAACATTTCGACCAACTCGACTCCACCAATGCCTACCTGCAACGCATGCAGGCAGAGGCCGATATCCGTGGCTGGGTGGTCAGCTCCGACGAGCAGACGGCTGGCAAAGGCATGGGCCATAACGGCTGGGAGAGCGAGAAAGGCCAAAACCTCACCTTTTCCATGGCTCTGGACATGGGTTTCCTCCCTGCCGAACGGCAATTCCTCCTGTCGGAAGCCGTGGCGTTGGGCATCATCGAAGTGTTGGATGAAGTGTTGCCTTCCGAGAAGCTGAGCATCAAATGGCCCAATGACATTTTTTACGAAAACCGAAAATTGGCCGGCATTCTCATCAACAGCACCATCAAAGCTAACATGATGGATGCCTCCATCATCGGCATAGGACTGAACGTCAATCAAACGCGATTCCAAGACTGGCCCACGCACCCTGTCTCACTGAAGATGATCACAGGCGGGGACTATGACTTGAAACCGATCATGGAACAATTCGTCGATAGCATTTATAAAAAGGTTGAAACCTTGAAATCAGAACCAAGCACCATCGAAAAAGGGTATCTGCAACGCCTTTACCGCTACCATGGGTGGGCGGATTACGAGGTTGACGGCAAAGTCATGCGGCTTTTTATGACGGGAATCGACGCTTTTGGACGACTGCGACTTGTAGACGACAAAAACGAGCCCTATTGCTTTGACATCAAAGAGATAAAATTCGTCATTTAAAAACAAATCTCACACGGATCGAGAGCCTCTTTCCATGTGAGATAATTGTCTGATTTGTTTCCCAAATCTTGTTTTAGTTCCAGCGGTCGCTCCAGGCCTGTTGGTCTTTGCGCCATTCCTTCAGGGACTGCACGTCCTCTTCGGTGACGTATTTCTCCTCCACGGCCTTCTGGATCAAGGTCTCGTAGTTCGACAAGGTCACCAGCTGGCAGTTCTTCTCTTCGAAGTTCTTCTTGGCGAGGTCCATCTGGTAGGTGAAGATGGCCAACATGCCCTTCACCTCGGCGCCGGCCTCACGCAGAGCGTCAACTGCCAGAAGGCTCGACTTGCCCGTGGACACCAAGTCCTCGATGACCACCACCGACTGACCCGCGTCGATGACGCCCTCGATCTGGTTCTGCATGCCATGCGACTTCTTCTCGGAACGCACATACACGAACGGCAGTCCCAACTCCTGGGCCACCAACGCGCCTTGGGCGATGCCGCCCGTGGCCACGCCCGCGATGACGTCGGGCTTGCCGAAGTTTTGCATCAGCTTCTCCACGAACTGCTGACGGATATACGTCCTCACGGCAGGAAAAGAGAGGGTGACACGGTTGTCGCAATAGATGGGGCTTTTCAATCCCGAGGCCCAGGTGAAAGGATCTTTCGGGCTGAGTTTCACGGCCTTGATCTGGAGCAGATGCTGGGCCAATGTCAATGCAGAGTCGTCGTATTTCATAATTGTTTATCTTTGTCGTCCTAAACCATTCAAAACAGGCTACAAATGTACAAGATTTTTCACGAAAATAAAGCTTTGATTTTCCCAAAAATCGAAGTCAACACCTTAAATTTTGACGCAACACTCCAAGAATCTGACAGATACGACGCCGAACTATTGTGCGATTTTTTTCCTGAATGGCTCGAGGAACATGACGCCGGCGACACTTTCATCCACGAAGTGGGCGAGAACGCGGTGGCGGCTGCCTTGAACGAGACCTTCCGAATGGCACCGGCGGCGGGTGGTGTCGTCGTCGTCGACGGCAAGTTTGTCAGCATCGTGCGCCACGGCATCCCCGACCTGCCCAAAGGCCATATTGAAAAAGGAGAAAGCCCCGAGCAAGCCGCCTTGCGCGAAGTGGAGGAAGAGACAGGCATCGGCCAGCTCCAAATCGTCAAGGCCCTGCCTTCCACCTGGCATTGCTATCTGGAGCGCGAGCAATGGACATTGAAACGCACCTATTGGTACTTGATGAGCACCACCGAGGCCGTCCAACCCAAGCCGCAGACCGAAGAAGGCATCACAGAGATAAAACTAATTGGAAATGAAGAAATTGACGGTTTTTTAAAAGAAACTTTCCGTTCCATCAGTGAAATTTTGGGCGAAGATTTGCGTCAGGTCGTGGCAAAATAATATTTTTGCGTCGTTTTTCAAACCATTAAAATGAAAAGAATAGCCGTATTCCCCGGTTCCTTCGACCCCATCACCTTGGGTCACCGTTCCATCGTTTTGCGCGCCCTCCCCATGTTCGACGAGATCTACGTCGCCGTCGGCATCAACATGGAGAAGCGTTCCACCTTCGACCTGCAAGACCGCATCAAATGGTGCAAAGCCGTCTTCGCCGACTACCCCAACGTGAAAGTGGAGAGCTACCAAGGCCTCACCGCCGACTTCTGCAAGAAGGTGGGTGCCAACACCATCATCCGTGGTCTGCGCTGCGGTAGCGACTTCGAGTATGAGAACATGATCGGCCACGCCAACAAGCGCCTGCACCCCGAGCTGGAGACCATCTTCCTGCTCACCGAGAGCGAACTGGTGGGCGTGTCGTCGAGCGTCGTGCGCGACATCTACAAGAACGGCGGCGACACCTCCAAGTTCCTGCCTGTCGAGGTGCAACTG
Source organism: Candidatus Limimorpha sp. (assembly GCA_045132275.1). Lineage (GTDB taxonomy): Bacteria > Bacteroidota > Bacteroidia > Bacteroidales > F082 > Limimorpha. The sequence goes on along the minus strand of JBGURY010000006.1, from coordinate 64,286 downwards.
CCAGAAAGGCAATAAAACCGCCTTATCCTCGTTTTCTCAGCATGAAACGTTGGATTACCACACTGCTATTATCACTGTGCTTCCTCACGGCAAACGCCCAGAATGTGACGATTACCGGAAGGAGCAACAAGACCAACACGTTGATCAGGCTCTTCGCCTATGAAGACCTCGTCAACGAGACTGGGCTCCTCCTCGACCAAAGCCAGACCGATGCCCAAGGGCATTTCATCCTCGAAGGCAAAGTGAAACAGATCCTGCCCGCCCGCATCTTCATCGGCCTTGAGTCCGTCGACCTCATCCTTACCCCCAACGCCTCTTACGACATCGAGATCATCGTGCCCGAGCAGCAGGACAACGTCTCCTTTTTCGAGAAGGAGCTGCCCAACATCCGCGTGAAACGCGCCACCGACAAGGGTATCTACCGACAGATCATCTATTCCGAGGAGATCATCAACGGCTACATGATCGAACACTTCAACCAGATCTATCGCGGCCGCCAGCTGCGCTATCTCGACTCCATCCAGAACGCCATCAACCGAGAGGTGCCCGACATCAAGTCGGACTATGTAAAGGATCACAACCGCTACAAAATCGCTGCCATCCGCTTGGGCATCAGCACCGACGGCGGAAAGAAGATCATCAAGGACTATTACGACGGGCAACCCGTGCTCTATACCCAGAGTGCCTACATCGACCTCTTCAAGGAGTTGTTTGACGGCTACTTCAACAGCGCCGCTTACGACAGTCACCTCTTGAACGACGCCTTCATGGAAGGCCCCGCCGCCTTCAAGAAATACCTGGCCACCGACCCGCTGATGGAGAAGAACCCCGAGCTGGCCGAGCTCATCACCATCTACAACCTGCAGAAACTCTGCTATGGCGAACGCAACACGAGCCGCTTGGCCAAGGACCACCTCAATTACCTCAAGGCACAAAGCCAGTATGCCGAGCACAAGACCATCATCAACGACTTCTTCACAAGATTCAACCGCCTCGCCCCTGGCGCCAACGCCCCCGAGTTTACTTTAAATGACAGCAACGGCAAGACGGTCAGCCTCGCCGACTACAAGGACGGTTTGGTATTGCTCCAGTTCGTCGACGGCACTTCGGCCGTCAGCGAGCACCAGTTCGCGGAACTGCGCAACCTCCACTACCAATGGCGGGACACGGTGCAGATTCTCACCATCGCACCGCACGAAAAGATGGATTTCTTCAAGAAGCAATTCCAAGAAAAACGGCAGGACTGGCCCCTCCTCGACCTCGGCGACAACATTCTCCTCCTGGAGGCCTACAACGTGCGCACCTTCCCCGAGTACATCCTCATCCGCAAGGGCAATAAGATCGGCGAGGCGCCGGCACCGAGTCCAGAGAGATATTTGGAAGAAAGAGTGAGAAAGATGTACGGGAAGTAATCCCGTTTTTCTGACTTTTTGTCGCATTTTTCCAACCATACACCAAAATTCCGTACCTTTGCACGAAATTTGCCCAACGGCAAACCATTTAACTATCAACTGCAAACTTTTAACTATCAACTGATACAATGGGATTTCTAAAGAAACTCTTTGGCGACAAGGCCTCGCGCGACAACAAGTCCTTGCAGCCTATACTCGAAAAGACCCTCAAGGCTTACGAGGAAATCGTGAAACTCGACATCGACAGCCTGAGACATAAGACACAAGAATTCAAAGAATACATCAAGAGCAAGACAGCTGCCGAGGTGGCCGAAATCGCCGCGTTGAGAGCCAAGGCCGAAGCCGAATTCGACATGGACCCCGACGAGAAGGAGAAACTCTACAACCAAATCGACAAGCTCGAGAAACAAGAACTCGACCACATCGAGGAGGCACTCAACGAGATTCTGCCCGAGGCTTTCTCCGTCGTGAAGGCCGCCGCCAAATACTTCTGCGAACATGAGACTGTGGAGGTGACCGCCACCGACCTCGACCGCGAGCTGGCCGCCAAATACGAGCACGTCACCATCGAAGGCGACAAGGCCTACTACAAGAACAGCTGGATGGCCGGCGGCAACATGGTGACCTGGGACATGGTGCACTACGACTGCCAAATCATCGGCGGTATCGTCCTGCACCAAGGCAAGATCGCCGAGATGGCCACTGGTGAAGGTAAGACCCTCGTGGCTACCCTGCCCGTCTACCTCAACGCCTTGGCGGGCAAGGGCGTGCATGTGGTCACCGTGAACGACTACCTGGCCAAGCGTGACTCCGAGTGGATGGGCGCCATGTATGAGTTCCTCGGCCTCACCGTCGACTGCATCGACAAGCACGAACCCAACTCAGCCGCCCGTCGCCGCGCCTATAACTGCGACATCACCTACGGCACCAACAACGAGTTCGGTTTCGACTACCTGCGTGACAACATGACAGGCAACCCCGAAGAACTGGTGCAGCGCAAGCACCACTACGCCATCGTCGACGAGGTCGACTCCGTGTTGATCGACGATGCCCGTACGCCTCTGATCATCAGCGGTCCCACCCCACGCGGAGACCAGCAGGAGTTTGACCAACTGAAGCCCGACGTCGTCAAGCTGTATGAAGCCCAAAAACGCTATGTGACTTCGATACTGGCCGAGGCCAAGAGAATCCTCACTGACCCCAACGCCACCGAAGACGAGAAGAGACACGGCGCCGACCAGCTCTTCCGCGCCTACCGCGGTCTGCCGAAGAACAACGCCCTCATCAAGTTCCTCAGCGAGGAAGGCATGAAGAGCCTGATGCAGAAGACCGAGGGCTTCTACATGCAGAACCGTAACGAGAATATGCACATCATCGATGACGAGTTGTACTTCGTCATCGACGAGAAACTGAATACCGTGGTCCTTACCGACAAGGGCAGCGAGCAACTGGCCCAGGCCTACAACGACCCGTCGTTCTTCATCATCCCCGACGTGGGTAGCGAGATCGCCGAGCTGGAGCATTCCAGCCTCAGCAACGACGAGAAAGTGCTGCGCAAGGCCGAGCTGATGCGCAACTTCGCCGAGAAGTCGGAGCGTCTGCACACCGTGCAGCAGCTGCTGAAGGCCTACACCCTCTTCGAGAAAGACGTCGACTACGTCATCATCGACAACAAAGTCAAGATCGTCGACGAGCAGACAGGCCGTATCATGGAAGGCCGCCGTTGGAGCGACGGTCTGCACCAAGCCGTGGAGGCCAAGGAAAACGTGAAGGTGGAAGCCGCCACGCAGACCTACGCCACCATCACCTTGCAGAACTACTTCCGTATGTACCACAAGTTGGCCGGTATGACCGGTACCGCTGAAACGGAAGCCGGCGAGTTCTGGGACATCTACAAACTCGATGTGGTCGTCATCCCGACCAACCGCCCCATCGCCCGTATCGACCAAGAAGACATGATCTATAAGACCAAGCGTGAGAAATATAACGCCGTCATCGACGAGATTCAGAACTTGGTCAACGAAGGCCGTCCCGTGCTGGTGGGTACCACCTCGGTGGAGGTATCTGAGTTGCTCAGCCGCATGCTGACCCGTAAGAACATCCCGCACAACGTGTTGAACGCCAAGTTGCACTTTAAGGAGGCCCAAATCGTCAAGGAGGCCGGTCAGGCGGGCACCGTGACCATCGCCACCAACATGGCTGGTCGTGGTACCGATATCAAGCTCGGCCCTGGTGTGAAGGACGCCGGCGGTCTGGCCATCATCGGCACCGAGCGCCATGAGTCACGCCGTGTCGACCGCCAGTTGCGCGGTCGTTCCGGCCGTCAAGGCGACCCCGGTAGCTCACAGTTCTACGTCTCGTTGGAGGACAACCTGATGCGTATGTTCGGCTCCGAGCGTATCGCCGGTATCATGGACCGCATGGGCCTGAAAGAAGGCGAGGTCATCCAACACCCGATGATCACTAAGCAGATCGAGAAGGCGCAGAAGAAGGTCGAGGAGAACCACTTCGGCGTTCGTAAGCACCTGTTGGAATACGACGATGTGATGAACTCGCAGCGTGAGGTCATCTACAAGAAACGTCGTCACGCTTTGTTTGGAGAACGCCTCTCCATCGACATTAACAACATGATGTTCGACTTCGGCGAGCGCCTCATCGAGGAATTCCAGGACGCCAAGGACTACGAAGGCCTCCAGATGGAAGTGCTCTCGAGCATGGGTATCGACGTGCCGTTCAGCGAAGAAGACTTCGACCGCCTGAAGACCAAGGAACTGGCCGACAAGCTGTTTGACGCCGCCTTGGAGCACTATAAGGACAAGGCCCGTATCATCGGCGAGAAGACCCTGCCCGTCATCAAGAACGTGTACGAGAACCAGACGCACTTCGAGAACATCGCCATCCCCATCACCGATGGTAAACGTGGCATGAACGTCATCGTCAACTTGAAGAAAGCCGTGGAGAACGGCGCCCGCGAGGTGAACCTCTGCATCGAGAAGAGCATCACCCTCGGCCTCATCGACAACGCTTGGAAAGAACACCTCCGCGAACTCGACGACCTGAAGGAAGCCGTGCAGAACGCCTCCTACGAGCAGAAGGACCCGTTGGTCATCTACAAACTCGAGTCGTTCAACCTGTTCAAGGCCATGCTCGAGAAAATCAACGAGGACGTCATCTCGTTCCTGATGCGCGCCGACATCCCGACACAAGACGCTAACACCGTGCGCGAGCACCGCGCCCAGGGTATCGACCGCTCGAAGATCCGCGAGCAACGTCAAGACCTGCTGGCCCAGTCGCACAGCGACACACAACAACGGACCATCACACAGCCCATCCGCAAAGAGGTGAAAGTGGGTCGCAACGACCCCTGCCCCTGCGGTAGCGGCAAGAAATACAAGAACTGCCACGGAAAACTCGAAGGCGGAGAATAAACCCTAAAAACAGAAATTCTATGAAATACAAGAGAGTATTACTGAAACTCAGCGGCGAGGCCCTGATGGGCAGCCAGCAATACGGCATCGACCCGCAGCGTTTGGGCGAATATGCCGACGAAATCATCGAAGCCGCCCAAGGGGGCGTGCAGATCGGCATCGTCATCGGCGGCGGCAACATCTACCGCGGCTTGCAAGGCGCCTCGAAGGGCATGGACCGCATCCAAGGCGACTATATGGGCATGCTCGCCACCGTCATCAACTCGATGGCCATGCAATCGACCCTGCAGGGCAAAGGTCAGAAGGCCACCCTGCTGTCGGGCCTCTACATCGACCGCATCGCCGACACGATGAGCAGCGCCAAAGCCATCCGTCTCCTTGAGGAAGGTCACATCGTGGTGATGGGCGCCGGCACAGGCAACCCCTTCTTCACCACCGACACCGGCTCGGCCCTCCGCGCCGTCGAGATCAAGGCTGACATCATCTTGAAGGGTACCCGTGTGGACGGCATCTACACCGCCGACCCCGAGAAAGACCCCACCGCCACCAAGTTCGAGCATATCACTTACGACGAGGCCTACCAGCGCAACCTGAAGGTGATGGACATGACCGCCTTCACCATGTGCAAAGAGAACGACATGCCGATGTACGTCTTCGACATGAACACCCGTGGTAACCTGATGAAGGTCCTGCGCGGCGAGAATATCGGAACGCTGGTGACCAAATGAGGAAACGTAAGAACCATCTGCGCAAAGCCCACAATGCGCCGAGCAAGAGGCTGGACTATATCCTCATCGGCGTCATCATCCTTGTGGCGGCGGTGCTGCGTCTGTGGAAGCTGGGCCAAGTGCCTTTCATGCACGACGAGTTCAGCGCCCTGCTGCGCACACGCTTCGACAACTTCCATGACTTCATCCAACAGGGCGTGATGCCCGACAGCCACCCCATCGGGGTGCAGCTGTTCCTTTGGGGCTGGGTGCAGCTCTTCGGATGGAGTGAGTTCTGGGTCAAGCTGCCCTTTGCGTTGATGGGCATCGGATCCATTTACCTTATTTATTTAATAGGACGACAGTGGTTCAACCGCAAGGTGGGCTTGTTCGCTGCGGCTTTCTTCGCCGTCAGCCAGTTCACGGTGTTTTACAGCCAGCTGGCGCGACCCTATGCCGCAGGGCTGTTCTTCGTCCTGTTGATGGCCTACTTCTGGCATAAGATCGTTTTCGAGACAGAGAAACCTAAACTCGGCGTTTACGTCGGCTTCGCACTCTCGGCATGGGCGTGCTCGGTGATGCAGTATTTCTCCATCGCGCAAGCGGGGCTCATCTTCCTCACCGGCTTGTTCTTCCTGCCCAAGGAACGTCGCAAGGCCTACTGGCTCAGCGGCGTCGCGGCCGTGGTGTTGTTCGCCCCCACCCTGCCCATCTTCTGGCAGCAGCTCTTCGTGAGCGGCAGCATCGGCGGCTGGCTGGCAGCGCCAAAGGCCACCTTCCTCACCGACTTCCTGCAATATACGATGAACTACTCCATGCTGTTCATGTTCGCCACGGGCATTGTTATCCTCTTGCCCCTCATCCTCGGCAAGCGCGACAAGAGCAAGAATCCTCTGCGTTGGGCGGGACTGGCATGGTTCGTCATCATCTTCGCCATCGCATTCGTCTACTCGCTATATCGCGAGCCGATTTTGCAGCATAGCACCCTGATCTTCAGCTATCCTTTTGTCATCATCGTGGCCTTCTCGATGTTCAAGAGCCGCACGCTGTCGCCATGGCAGACCGCCTTGGTGGTGGCCGTCATCCTCTTCGTCGGCACGGCCTCGTTGATCATGGAACGCCGTCACTACGACCTGATGTACCATCAAGGCTTCGACCAGATCGCCGCCGAGATGCGGCAGGACAAGGAACAATACGGCGACAAGATACAATTCGCCACCCGCACAGAGATTGGCGAAGCGGCAGAATTCTATCAAGCGAAAACCGACGTCGAGAACCGCATCGTCTTCAACCGATATACCGAGTTGGGCGACTTCAACCGCTGGCTCAGCGAGCACAAAGACACCCCTATGCTCGGCTTTGGCTGGACCGACTATGCCAACCCCATTTGGGAAACCGCCGCTGTGGGCAACTACCCCTACCTCGTCGAGAAGAAAGACTGGTTCACCTCGCGTTACCTTACCTTGAGCAAGACCCCTGTCGACAGCAGCCGCTACTTGCTAGTGCCACTCTCCGAAGAGCGTTTCACCTTCTACCCCGGACAAGAATGGGGCGCCAGTTATCAGCTTTGTTGCGACTCGTTGCCTTCTGACGTGGAGGCCTTGGGCATCGTGGCCGAGACCAACTCCTTCGACAGCCTGCGCAACTGTATCATCGTCATTGAAGTACACGACGCCGCAACCGACTCGTTGCTCCTCTGGCATGGACAACCCGCCGAAAACGGCAGATTCCCTCAAGGAAGAAACGTCCTCACCAACGCCATCACCTTCGGCGACGGCCTCAGTCCCCAGGGCAAGACCATCAAGACCTTCCTCTGGAACCAGGGACACGACCCGATGGCGTTAGAAAAGATAAGCTATTACACCACGCAAAGAAGCAAGGTCTTGACGGGACTATACGAGCCCCTCAACCAAAAATGGCAAGATTTTTGAGCGAAAAAAGAGAAAATGTTTAATTTTGCACCCAAAATCAGAAAACTATGACAGACGATTCTCAATTTGTATTAGACGAAGCCACTGAGAGCATGGAAAACACCATCAAGCACTTGGAGCACGAGTTTCAAGGCATCAGGGCAGGAAAAGCCAGTCCGGCCATGCTGAACGGCGTTATGGTTGAATACTACGGCACCGTGGTGCCCATCGAGCAGACCGCCAACATCGGCTGCACCGACGCCCGTATGATTGTGGTGCAACCCTTCGACAAGAGCGCACTCAACAACATCGCCAAGGCCATCTTGAACGCCAACCTGGGCTTCAACCCCATCAACAACGGAGAAATCCTGCGTATCGCTGTGCCCGCCCTCACCGAGGAGCGTCGTAAAGAATTGGTAAAGCGCACCAAGACCGCTGCCGAGGAAGCCAAAGTCGGCATCCGTGGCATCCGCCGCAACGCCAACGACGAAGCCAAGAAATTGGAGAAAGACACCATCTCGGAGGACGAGTCGAAGCTCCTGCAAGAGGAGATTCAAAAGCTCACCGATAAATACATCAAGAAGATCGACGACCTCACCGACTTGAAGTCAAAAGACATCTTGACAGTGTAAATGAAAAAGGAGCCAAGCGGCTCCTTTTTCATTTATATCACATTCTCAATTGCCATTCCAAACAGCCGTTCCAACGTCAGGCCGAAGCATCGCGCCTGCGCGGGGATGATGCTGGCTTCTGACATCCCGGGAACGATATTGGCCTCGATGAAAAACACACCTTCTTCGCTGACGATATAGTCCATGCGGACGAAGCCCTTGCATTCCAGCTTTTCATACAGCATCGCCGTGGTGGCCTTGATCTCCATCTCGGTCTCCTCGTCCACCTGGGCGGGGGTCACCTCGTCGCATTTGCCGGCGGTGTATTTGGCCTCATAGTCGAAGAACTCGTTCTTGCTGCAAATCTCGGTGAGAGGGAACACCATCATCTTGCCCTTATAATCCATGGCACCGCAGCCGAACTCGCGCCCTTTGACGAACTTCTCGCACATCACCTGTCCGCCGGCCGCCATAGCGGTCTCAACGGCAGGGACGAATTGTTCTTCGGTCTTCACTTTGGTGACGCCCACGCTGGAACCGTTGCAGGTCGGCTTGACGAACATGGGCAACCCAATCTCTTTGATGATCTCGGCAGCGTCATATTCGTCACCTTGGTTGATGAGCACCGAAGGCGACACATTCACACCATAGGTAGCCACCACACGTTTGCAGAAATCCTTGTGGAAAGTAAGGGCGCAAGTGGTCTGATCGGACGAAGTACAAGGGATGCCCATCAACTCCAAATAACCCGAGAGAGGACCGTTCTCGCCCGGCACGCCATGCACCGCATTGAAAGCCACGTCGAATTTCACCTTCTTGCCCTCTACCATAATGGAAAAATCGTTCTTGTCGACATCGACATGGGTGCCATCGTCAAGAAGGCCGTACCAGCCTTTCTTTGATACCACAATAATGTGAGAATCATATAGTTGCGGATTCAGGTTCTTCTTTACCACATGAGCGCTTTTGACGGAAATTTCGAACTCGCCCGAATCGCCGCCACAAATAATTGCCACGTTCTTCATATTTTTTGTAATTTTGTCGGTTTAAAATATCAAACAATAAAACAACTCATAAACGAGTTGTAAAAAACACGGCTAAATTAGTAAAAATATGGGACGCTTCCACTTCCTGAAGGAAAAGAAATTTTATCTCAACCTGCTCATCATACTCGTGCTTAGCGTTGTCCTGCTTTGGCTCACGTTCAAATGGCTGGACCGTTACACCCGTCATGACAAGGTCTATACCATGCCAGACTTTGTGGGCCTAGACTACCATCAAGTGAAGCACGACTATCATAAGGACTTTAATTTCATCCTTATCGACAGCGTGTATCCCAAAGGGCAACAGCCTGGAAGCATCTACCAGCAGGACCCCTTGCCTGGCTCGAAGATCAAGAAAGGAAGAAACGTGTACGCCATTATCGTGGCTGTCACGCCGGAAAAGACCGTCATGCCCAACCTCAAAGGCATCGGCCTGCGCGAAGCCATCGGCCGTCTTGAGTCGGCAGGCTTGGAGGTGGACCGTCTGGAATACGTCAACTACACATACAAGAACAACATCGTCGAGCAATACTATCAAGGACAGCCTATCGCCAAAGGCACCGAGCTCTCCAAAGGCAGCAAGATCGTACTTCATGTCGGCCTCGGCCAAGACAAGAGCAACGTGAAAGTGCCCAACCTGATTGGCAAGCCCGCCGACGAAGTGAAGCGTCTGCTCAACCAAGCGGGCCTCAACCTCGGCGAAGTGGTCATGGAGGACAACGACAGCCTCCAATACCAATGCCTCAAGAAGATGAGTCCCGGCCCCAGCTCGGGCGCCGTCAAGCCCGGCACCTATGTCAACGTGTGGTACCACTCGAGCCGCACCATGGACTTCAAGAAAGAGATGAACGAGCTGCTGCATGAGGACTCGGTCACCAACAACCCGAAACCTATTGTTATCGACACCGTTATCGAAAAAGAAACCATAGAGACCACCGACTATGAAGAAGAAGATGAATTTGAAGACGAGTTTTAAGGCCTTCGCCGTTGCCCTGGTGATCGGGCTCTTCGCCCACCAGGCCATGGCTCAAGAGATATTGACCCCGTTTGGCCTCGATGCCGAGAAGGCCTCGGCAAGCAGAGCGGCTGCTCCCGCCCGCTTCCTGCCTTTCTTTGACGACTTCAGCCATACTGGTCTCTACCCCGACTCGACGAAGTGGACCGACCGCAACGTGTTGGTCAACGACGGCTTCGCACTCTGCCCACCCAACCGCAACGGCGCCACCCTCGACGTGCTCGACGAGACCGGCAGGGTGTACAGCTATGCCATCAGTAACGCTTTCGTGTCAGAATACCTTACCTCGGTGCGCATCCGCCTCGACTCCATCATGGAGCCTGAGCCACGCGCCCTCACCCCCGCCGACTCGGTGTATCTGAGCTTCTGGTACCAGCCTCAAGGCAACGGCAACCCGCCCGAGGAGCAAGACTCGCTGGTGCTGCAATTCGGCACCACGACAGAGCGTCAGGAGTTCCTTTATCTCGACTACCAGAACCTGAGCATCGCCGAGATCTTCGAGATGATGCAGGTCGACACGCTATTTCCGGGCGACACGGTATGGGCACCCGAAGGATGCCTCCCCGGCCTCTTCACCATCATCACCGACACGCTGACACCTATCGCACAAGGCCAAATCGCCGTGCCCTGCGACTCGGTGTTCGCCACCGTGGCCGACACCACCTGGTACCACATTTGGAGCGCGCCCGGCCAGACCCTCGAGGCCTTTATGGCCGAGAACGGAGGGCAGTATTTCAAGCAGGTGATGATCCCTATCCGTGATCTGGGCTTCTTCCGCGACGATTTCTACTTCCGCTTTTTCAACTACGCCAGCATCGTCAACTCATCGCTGCCGGCCAACCGCAGCAACGAAGACAACTGGAACATCGACTTCGTCTATCTGGACATCAACCGCACCATCCACGACACCGACTACCCCATGCTGACCTTCTCGGGACAAAGGCCTTCGTTCTTCAACCGTTATCAGGCCATCCCCTACCGTCAGTACCGTGTCAACCCCAACTCGGCCATACGTGAGAGCTTGGAAATCGACATCGCCAACCTGGACGGTGTCGAACACGAGGCCAACTATTACTACACCGTGCAACAGATTGGCGGCAGCCAGCATTACACACGCAGATTGGACCCTGTCGCCATCCAACCCTACCAAGAGTCAGGCTACCTCAACTGCCCTGAATACGGCGAGTCGCCCGCCTGCCCCTACGTGGGCGAGTTGTTCGCCCTCGACATGTGGAACGACTCGGTATCCTACCAGATCGGCCATTACGTCTACGACTCGACCGCCAACCCGCCCTTGATCGACTCTATGGTCTATCGTATGGGCATGTACAACTACTACGCCTACGACGACGGCATCCCAGAGCTGGGCTTCGGCGTGCGTCCCGCAGGCGGTAAATTCGCCGTGCGTTTCGACCTCACCGACTACGACACCATCCAAGGTGTGCAGCTGCTCTTCAACTGCACCCTCAACGATGCCAACAACAAGTATTTCGACATCGTGGTATGGAAAGACGAGAACGGCAAGCCGGGCGAGGAAATCTACCGCATGCAGAATCAGCGCCCGCAATGGCAAGAACAGCCCTACCGGTTCTCGTACTATAAGTTCGACAAGACCGTGACCTCGGCGTCGACTTTTTATATCGGCCTTGAGCAGCGCAGCGACGACCTTATCAACATTGGCTTTGACGCCTCTATCGACAACATCCAATACAACTTCATCAACACCAACGGCTCGTGGCAACAGAGCAGCAAGCACGGCTCGCTGATGATCCGTCCCGTGGTGGGCGCCTCTTATTACATCGGTGTGGAAGAGAACGGCCCTTCGACGGGCTCAGGGACCTTTATGGTCTATCCCAACCCCGTGCGCAACACCCTGCACATCGAAGGCGACCTCGATGGCAGCCATATGAGCGTCTACGACATCATGGGACGCAAAGTGCTTGAGACCGAGGGACAGAGTGAGCTGTCGGTGGACGGCCTCTGCGACGGGCTTTATTTCCTCCGCGTCGTCACTATCGAAGGACGCATCCTCAACCAGAAATTCATCATCGAGAAATGAACGACGACCTCAACGAAACCCTTGACAACGAGCTGGCTGAAGAGAGTACCGAGCTCTACGAACATATACGCATGACGGTGGATCCGGGTCAGCAGCCCGAGCGCATCGACACCTTCCTGACCAACCACCTCTCCAGCATCTCGCGCAACCGCGTTCAGAACGCCGCCAAGGCGGGCAACATTCTGGTGAACGACAAGGTCGTCAAGCAGAACTATAAGGTGAAACCCAACGATGTCATCTCCATCGTGTTCACCTATCCGCCACGTGAGACCGACATCAAGCCGGAGCCCATCCCGCTGAACATCGTATACGAAGACGATGACGTCATCGTCATCAACAAGCAGGCGGGCTTGGTGGTGCATCCCGGCCACGGCAACTTCGAGCACACCTTGCTGCACGGCCTGGCTTACTATTTCGAGCAGACCCACCAGAACGTCGAGAACCGCTTCGGCTATCTCGTCCACCGTATCGACAAGGACACCACAGGCCTGATGATCGTGGCCAAGAACGAAGCCGCCCAAGCCATGCTGGCGCACCAATTCTTCGAGCACAGCATCCACCGCCGCTACTATGCCTTGGTGTGGGGCGACTTCAACGAAGACGAAGGCGTCATCGAGGGCAACATCGGGCGCAGCTACAACGACCGCCGTAAGATGACCGTCTATCCCGACGGCGACCACGGCAAAGACGCCATTACGCATTGGAAGGTGCTGGAACGCTTCGGTTATGTGACCTTGAACGAATACCGCTTGGAAACGGGCCGCACCCACCAAATCCGCGTCCACTCCCAGTATATCGGGCATCCTTTGTTCAACGATGCCATGTACGGCGGCGACGTCATCCTGAAAGGCACCACCTTCTCGAAATACAAGCAATTCATCGACAACTGCTTCAAGATCATGCCGCGCCACGCCCTGCACGCCAAGGAGCTGGGCTTCGTGCATCCCACCACAGGCAAGCAGATGATGTTCACATCGGAGCTACCCGATGACATGACACAAGTGCTGGAAAAATGGAGGGTATATCTAAAAGCGAGAAATCTGCTGGAAGAATAATCAAGCCTTTTTCTGTTTCTCTGCCAAAGATTTATCAAGATCCAATAGGAAAGTGCGAGTCTTATCGAGCGTTTCCAGCATGATGATGCGTTCCTCGTAGTCACTAAAGCGTTCCTTGAGGGCTTGCTTGGCGCCGGCCAACGTGTAGCCCTTTACCTTAAGCAGCTGGTAGATGACATGCACATAACGCACGTCGCGCTCGGTGAAGAGGCGGTTGCCCTTCTTGTTCTTGCGCGGACGCAAAACGTCGAACTCCTTCTCCCAATAGCGGATCATCGAAGTGTTCACATTGAACATCGCGGCCACCTCGCCGATGCTGTAATAGTATTTCCCTGTAGTGTTGTTTTCTTCCATAATCAATCCATTGTTTGTGAGGGTAAAGTCGACTGATGCAAGATCTTGTCGTATTCGTCGGGAGTAAGGTCTTGGTAGAGGAAATTGATAGGATCAATCTGTTGGTCGTTCTTCAGCACCTCGTAGTGCAGATGCACACCCGTGGCCTTGCCGGTGGCACCGATATAGCCGACCACTTGGCCACGCTTTACCTTCTGTCCCTTACGCACCGCAGGCTTGTTGAGGTGGGCATAACGTGTCTTGTAGCCATAACCGTGATCGATGATCACCATGTTGCCATAGCCCCACTCGTTGCTCTCCACGTCAAACACCACGCCGTCGCCAGTAGCGTAAGCCTCAGCATTCAGCGTCGAGGAGAAGTCCATACCGCTATGAAATTTCTCGATCTTGTAAATCGGGTCGGGACGATAGCCGAAATAGGATGAGATATACTTGAGGTCAGATTGCTTCAAGGGGAAGATGCCAGGGATGTGGGCCAGCATGTCGGTCTTGTTACGCGCCATTACAAACAGCGAGTCGTAAGAGATCGACTGGTGGTACAACTGGCTCGAAATGACGTCGAGTTTGCGGGCGGCGCTCACTACCAGACCTGAGTTCGAATAGCCATACAAATCGGCATAACGGTCTGCATCGTTGAAGCCCGACCTGCGCACCGAATTGGGGATAGGATCAGCCTCAAACACCACACGGTAGATGTTGTTGTCACGCTGCTCCATATCGGTCATGAGAGCCTCCATATTGTCGAGGCGGTCATTCAAAATCTCATATTGCAGCTTCATGTACTCCAACTCACGCGCCTGTGCCTTCTCCTTTGGTGACTTGAGGAAGGTGAACAGCAGCACGGCGAACAAAAAAGCGATGCCCAAGACCGCAAGCGAAATCAAGAGAATCCGCAAGAACGACCTTGACTTGGGAGTCTCAAGCACCTCGAAGTTCTGGGTCAGATGGTTGAATATGTAACGCTTTTCCTTTGCCATAAATCTTTCTGATTGAGCGACAAATAACGCCCAAAATCAAAAACCATGATGCAAAAATAGAAATTTTACTGTAAATTTGCACGTTTTTTTGATTCACTTTTTGAAGTAAAACTACATAACTCTCTATAAATGAACGCTTACGAAATAAGAAATAGTTTCTTGGACTTCTTCCGTTCAAAGGAACACGCCATCGTGCCGTCGGCACCCATCGTCGTCAAGAACGACCCGACCCTGATGTTCACCAATGCCGGCATGAACCAGTTCAAGGACATCTTCCTGGGCAACCAGCCCGCCAAGTGGAACCGTGCCGCCGACACGCAGAAATGCCTGCGCGTCTCGGGTAAGCATAACGACCTCGAGGAAGTCGGCCACGACACTTACCATCACACCATGTTCGAGATGCTCGGTAACTGGTCGTTTGGCGACTACTTCAAGAAAGAAGCCATCGCCTATGCATGGGAGTACCTCACCGAGGTGGTGCATATCGACAAGGACCGTCTCTACGTCACCGTCTTCGGCGGCGATGAGAAGGATGGGCAGCCCGCCGACATGGAGGCCTATGGCTACTGGATGGAGCACGTCAGCGAAGACCGTATCATCTACGGCAACAAGAAGGACAACTTCTGGGAGATGGGCGAGACGGGTCCCTGCGGCCCTTGCTCGGAGATACACATCGACCTGCGTGACGACGAAGCCCGTAAGCAAATCCCCGGCCGTGACCTCGTCAACATGGACGACCCGCAAGTGATTGAGATCTGGAACCTCGTGTTCATGCAATACAACCGCATGGCCGACGGGCATCTGGTGGAACTCCCCGCCAAGCACGTCGACACAGGCATGGGCTTCGAGCGTCTGGTGCGCGTGCTACAAGGCAAGACCTCGAACTACGACACCGACGTCTTCCAACCCATCATTCAAGAGATCGCCAAGATGTCGGGCATCGAATACGGTAAAGCCGAGAAGACCGATGTGGCCATGCGCGTCATCGCCGACCACCTGCGCGCCGTGAGCTTCGCCATCGCCGACGGACAACTGCCTTCCAACAACGGAGCCGGCTATGTCATCCGCCGTGTGTTGCGTCGCGCCGTGCGTTATGGATTCACCTTCCTTGGCTTCGACGAGCCCTTCGTCTGTAACCTGTTGCCCATCCTCGTTCGGCAGATGGAACACAACTTCCCCGAGATCAAGGCACAGCAGGAGCTTGTCGGCAAGGTCATCCGCGAAGAAGAGGCCTCATTCCTGCGCACCTTGGCGCAAGGCATCAAGCGCTTTGAGGGCTATGTGGAGCAGCATCCCGGTCAGGACATCGACGGCGACTTCGCTTTCGAGCTGTTCGACACCTTCGGCTTCCCCATCGACCTTACCCAACTGATGGCCGGCGAGAAAGGCATCAGCGTCGACATGGAAGGCTTTAAGACCAACCTTGAGGAGCAGAAGAACCGCTCACGCAAGGCCGCCGAGAAAGCCAATGGCGACTGGGTCGTCGTGAACGAGAGCGAACAACCCACCGAGTTCGTCGGCTACACCGACATGAGCTGCGAGAGCCATATCCTCCGTTTCCGTGAGGTGGTGGCCAAGAAGAAGACCCACTTCGAGATCGTCCTCGACAAGACCCCATTCTATGCCGAGATGGGCGGTGAGGTAGGTGACACCGGCACCCTGACCTCCGAAAACGAGAGCATTAAGATTGTGAACACCGTCAAGGAGAACAACCTTGTCATTCATATCACAGAACAACTGCCACAGAACCCCGAGGTGACGTTCATCGCCGCTGTTGACGTAGAGCGCCGTCAGCGCATCGCCAATAACCACAGCGCGACCCACCTGATGCACGCCGCCTTGAGACAAGTGCTTGGCACGCATGTGGAGCAGAAGGGCTCTTTGGTCGACGACCAACGCCTGCGCTTCGACTTCAGCCACTTCGCCAAGATGACGCCTGAAGAGATCCAGAAGGTGGAGAAGATCGTCAACCAGAAGATTCGTGAGAACATCCCGAATGTGACCTACGCCGAGATCCCGATCGACGAGGCCAAGGCCATGGGTGCCACCGCTTTGTTCGGCGAGAAATACGGCGACAAGGTGCGTGTGGTGGTCTTCGACAAGGACTACTCCATGGAACTCTGTGGTGGCTGCCACACCAGCGCCACGGGTAACATCGGTATGTTCAAGATCGTCAGCGAAGGCGCCATCGCAGCGGGCATCCGCCGCATCGAGGCCATCACGGGCGAGGCTGTGGAGCAATACCTTGACGAGCAACTCGACCTCATTGGTCGCCTGCGCGAGTGCGTCAAGTCGCCTGACCTGGTGAAGGCTGTCACTTCGCTCAACGAACAGAACTCCGCCTTGAAGAAAGAGGTGGAACACCTCATGCAGGAGAAAGCCCAAGCCATGGCCGAGAAACTCCATGAGAAGGCCATCGACCACGAAGGCTACAAACTCATCATGGACACACTGCCTTGTGGCGGCGACCAACTGCGCAACATCGCCCTATTGCTCAAACAGATGAACGAGAGCACCATTGCCATCCTCGGCTCCGTGGCCGAAGGCAAGCCT
The DNA here is from genome assembly GCA_045132275.1 of Candidatus Limimorpha sp. Taxonomy (GTDB): domain Bacteria; phylum Bacteroidota; class Bacteroidia; order Bacteroidales; family F082; genus Limimorpha. Next base: position 47,162 of record JBGURY010000006.1, on the reverse strand, counting down.
TCGCTCTGCCTGCTGCTGCCCGAGAGCTTCGCTGATGCCAAGAACTTGGATGCCACCAAGCTCATCCGCGAGGTAGCCAAGGAAATCCAAGGCGGTGGCGGAGGCCAGAAGACCCTCTGCGTGGCCGGTGGGCGCAATGCTGATGGTCTGCCTAAGGCGATGCAGATGCTTAGGGAGAGGATTTAACCTATTTTATTTAGCACTTTGCCGAGATGGATTTGCGTAGGCATGCTATAGGATTGTTGCTTGGGCTGACCCTCATGGCGGCATGCACCAAAAACAGCACACCTCCCCCACCTGAGGAGGACATGCTCTATCGAGTGGAATGCTTCTATCAAGTCAAGCCTGACAGTGCCCTGCAAATCCTTGACACGCTGAACCTTTCCGTACTATCCGAAAAGGAACGGGCACATTATTGCCTGCAACGCGCATATTTGTATACAATATTACACAAGAATCGAGTTGAGGCAGACTCGCTTATGCAAATCGCAGAAAAGCAATTCTATGGAGGTTCTGACAAATACTATGAAGCCTTGACATATTGGATGGCGGCTTGGCAAGCCATCACTACCAATCAAGGGGATCAAATTGTGCTTGACAAAAGGCTTAAAGCCCTTAAAAGCATTGAACAATGTCGGCACGTTGATGAACGCTTGGTGCGTTTTGCTCCCGTCCCCATTGATGAACAATACATCATATGTGGATTAAAGTACTCTCTTCATCAACGCATAGGGATGCTTTATGGTGAAAATGGGTATTATCGCGAATCCATTGAACACTTAAAGGCTTCAGAATCTTATTATGTTGAAAATAATTGTTACAATCAACACACCGCGTCCGCCTATGAATTGGGAGATACTTATCTAAAAATCAACGAATTTGACAGTTGTTTGATGTATTATGAGAAAGGTAGGCATTCTGCAGAGGCTGCAGATAACATAGAAAACCGTGCTTATTATCATTTATGTATTGCTAGATATTTCTATTACCGTTTCGACACACAACAATACACCGACACAACAGAGAGTCTGTCACTTCTCCACCAATCCGTTATGGAATGTCGGCAAGGACTTCAAACGCTGAATGGTGTTGAAGGCCGAGTAGCTTCGAGCTGGAGATATCAAATATATGAGCAAATAGCACATTCATACTTCGACTTGCAGCAATACGACTCTTGCATCCGATACGGCAACCAAGCACTTGATATCATAAAAGGATGTAAGGCCTGTGCCCCAAACGAACTCAACAGGTGGCTTTACAACGCTTATAGAGCCGTTGGCGACGAAGATAACGCTACCGCTATCGCTGATTTGCTGGTGAACCGCGAAGACGAAGCTGAAGAGCAAAAAGCCTTAGCCGAGGTAAAGGATGAATACGAAAAAAAGCTGGAATTGCAAAAATTGGAAAACGAGCAACAGATAAAGCGCTATCGCCTCTATCTTTGGATTGCCTTGTTGGTCATCGGGCTGATGGTTGTGCTTTGGGGGACATTGCGCTACCGAAAGAAAAAAGAACAAGAGACGCTGAAACTTCAAGAAGCCCAGCGCCAACTAAAGGATGAAATGGAGCAACAGTCCTCGCAGCAAAAGAAAATGCTGCAACAACAAGTCATGACCATTTATCAGACCGAACCGAAAGACAAATTGCAGCACATCACGGAAGCGTTTGAATCGGCCTACCCCAAAGCCTTAGAGAAGATGAGGTCCGCCTACCCCAACCTAAACGAATCGGAGTGCCGTGTCGTCATGTTGTCCTTCCTTGGCTTCCGCGCAAAAGAGGCTGCTGATATCCTCGGCTTGACCGAAAACACGGCCATGAAATACCGCTCCAATATCCGCAAAAAGGTGGGAAACGACCCTATTTCCGACCTTTTGTAACAAAAAAAAACCTGAACTTACCGATTTTTACTATATTGTATTTCAATATATTGCACTTTACAGACTCGAAAAAAACTGAACTTCGGCCATAACCAGGTTTTTTTGAGCTGTTTTGGTGTAGTTTTGCATAGTTCAAAATGCAAATCATTATTTAATTCAATACACCTATGAAAAAGTCGTTATATTTTATCGCATTAGCTTTCTTCGGAATCTTCTCCGCCTCATGCACCGCCAACCGAGGTTTTGTCTCATCGCTGACCCGTGCCGATATCCGACAAGTGCAACAATTTGAACCACTGAATTATGTCGGCATCATCGAAAAAGGCAACAACATCACCTACAACGATTCGCTTACGGAAGTCGCCAAGACGCTTTTCGAAGCAGCGTTGTCACGAAGCAAGACCATACCCGTCAAAGGAAACATCGTCATTGAGGACAGCCTGGTCAACAACAGGGTGCAAAACGAAATTTACATGTTGATGAACTATGTGGAGAACAATGTCCGAGTAAAGGAAATCCCAATTCCGCCCGTAATTGACTCCATCCTTGAAGCAAGAGGCGAACGCTTCGGATTGTTGGCCTACAACTGGGGCTTCACTCGCACGGGCGGCAACTATGCCGGACAAATCGGCAAGGGTGTACTTATTGGGGTGCTTACCATGGGAACGGTTTATACCGTGCCATACAAAGACATGGTTCGTAACGGCATCATCATTGTCGACAGCAAAAACAACAACCTGGCATACGTGGCAACGGCCAACCGCGAGAGTAATCCGCTGAAGGCTGAAACCTACCAAAAGCAGATGGAGGACTTGCTGAAGAAGTATAGGAAATAAGTATCTAACAACTAACAATAATAAACACATGAAAAAAAGTCTTATCATCATCGTCTTAGCGGTTTTCATGCCGCTATTTGCTACCGCACAGTATGGCAGGCAGAATGTATCGCTCATCGCTCATGCCGGAGGAGGTTGGGGCGGATTCCCCGAACGCAGCTCGGCTACCCGCATCGATCATTACATAGGTGCCATTGGAGCCGATGCAAAGTTCGGCTTTAACGACAATTTGTCGCTGCTTGTCGGTCTCGACTACCAATTCCGATTCATGAACTCAGGTTATACAACCTACAGTGGCGGCATTGAGCATCATTCGAAATTCCTTCAAGGCCACTATCTTCGTCTGCCCATCCGAGTGGAGTACGACTACAATTGGTTTTATGCTGCTGCTGGGCCTTATCTTGAGAAAGGTTTCGGCAACATGACTGAAAAGTATGAGCTGGGACTCGTAGGTGCCAACCTTGAATTGGGCGGTCGTCTCGAACTCAACCGTAACGATCACCTGCGCATTGGTTTGCTTACCTCGTTCGGCGTTTCCATTGACAACAAACCTAACATAGAGTATGATGGAAATGGCGTTGAAATCGAAGGCGAAAAGCACCTGCGCATGGGATACATGGAACTCAACTGGCTGCTACGCGTGGGATACGAGCATCAGTTCTGAAATTGAATAGTTGAGCATAGCTCAACCGACTTCCTTCAAAAACGCTATCAGTTTCTGCGTGGCGCGACCACGATGACTGATGGCGTTTTTTACTTCATGGCCCAGCTCGGCGAAGGTCTGGTCGTAGCCTTCGGGCTGGAAGATGGGATCGTAGCCGAAACCGTCGGTGCCTCGCTGCGCCTCGGCAATTTGTCCATCGCAGCGGCCCTCGAAGTAATAGGACTTCCCATCGAGATTCAAAGCGATGCAGGTGCGGAAGGCTGCCTTACGGTTGGTCTGCCCTTTCATGGCAGCGAGCATCTTGTCCACGTTGTCCTGATAACTGCAATGCTCACCGGCATAACGCGCCGAGTACACGCCCGGGGCGCCGCCCAAGGCCTCCACTTCGAGGCCCGTGTCGTCGGCGAAACAGTCCACGTGGAACTTGTTCGTAACAAAGTCCGCCTTGATCTTGGCGTTGCCTTCAATGGTGTCGGCGTCTTCGACAATCTCCTCATGACATCCAATGTCTTCGAGGCTCAAGACCTCATAGAGACCTTCCATGATTTCGCGCATCTCACGCAACTTGTTTTTATTGTTGGTGGCAAAGACTATCTGTTTCATTCGTGTTTTAGTTTAAAGATTCACATTTAGATTCCCTTCGGGAATGGAGTATATTCGCTTATTTATATTGCGGCGGCTAATACAATTTGAATCATTGTGATATCACCAGCCGCCGCAGAAAAACACCACAACCGAATTCCATTCCCGAAGGGTATCTCTATTCTTACGGCAAACTCCAGTCAATGGGTTCTATCCCGTTTTGTATCAAATAATTGTTTGTTTGTGAGAAATGATGGCAGCCGAAGAAGCCGCGGCTGGCCGACAGCGGTGATGGGTGCACCGATTTCAGGATCAGGTGCTTGAAAGGGTCGATCAAGGCCTGTTTGGCAATGGCGTAGTTGCCCCAAAGGATGAACACCAGATGCTCGCGTTGCTCCGAAAGAGCGCGGATGGCAGCGTCAGTGAACTGTTCCCAACCATGACGTGAGTGCGAGGCCGCTTGACCTGCACGCACTGTCAATGAGGCGTTGAGCAACAGCACCCCTTCCCTCGCCCATTTCTCGAGATTGCCTGAATGCGCCATAGGCACGCCGAGGTCGTCGTGCAACTCCTTGAAGATGTTTTGCAGGCTGGGCGGAAACGGTACGCCGTCGGGCACCGAGAACGAGAGTCCGTGGGCTTGCCCGGGTCCGTGGTAGGGATCTTGCCCGAGGATGACCACCTTCACTTTATCGAATGGCGTGAGGTTGAAGGCGTTGAAGATCAACGGGCCGGGAGGATACACGGCATATTGTCGCTTCTCGCTCACAAGGAACGATTTCAGGTCGGCGAAATAGGGCGCCTCAAACTGCGGCCGCAGCACTTGGTACCAGCTCTCGTCAATATTGGGCTTCTTAACTTCCATTTTCACAAATTTTGCGCAAAGATGGCAATTTTTCCGAGAAAAATGCGTTTCTTTGCAAATCAAATTTCATAGCTATGAAGAAAAAACTCGCCATCGCCCTGTTAATCGCCTTTGTTTCAGGAATTATCCTGACTTCGTGCGGTTCCAACAAGAGCTGCCCGGCCTACGGCGAATCGTCAAAGTACGTCAAGGAGACGCGTTATTAAAAAAGGAGTCAGGGAGGCACCGCCATGACTGCCCTCAGACCAACTTTGTTGCGCCTGCTTATGCTCACGCTTTTCGGAGCGTGTGCTTTTTTATTGCCTGCGCAAAACATTGACATACAAAGCGATGACGACAGACCCCTGGAGGAGAAGCTGATCTACACACGGCAAAACACCTTCAACGCCGCCATCCACTCACAGGGCTTTGGTGTCGGATTCAAAATCGGCAGGATCAAGAGCATCAACGTCACACGCAACTGGGAGGCCGAGGTGATTTCGCTGCATTCGCTCAAGGAGATCAAGACGATGAACCTCTCGCATTACAACAGTCGTCCTTTCGTCTACGGCAAACTGAACAGTGTGTACGTGGCACGCTTCGGCTATGGTGAAGAACGACGCATCTTCGGTAAGCCCTACTGGGGTGGCATCGAGACGCGATGGACCTATGAGGCGGGCGTGTCGTTGGCCTTATCCAAACCTTATTACTACTATGTGGTGGCCTACCAGCCCAGCAGCACCGGCGGTTATATCGAGACCGTCGAGGAACAGACCTATACCGAGGGCATCGACATCATCGGCAAGGCCCCGTTCACCAAAGGCCTTGGCGAGACCAAGCCGTCGCCAGGCGTACATGCCTCGTTGGGCATGAGCTTCGACTTCGGCAAGTCCCGCACCAAGGTGCAGGCCGTCAACATCGACGTGAAGGCCGAGTGCTTCCCCTTGGGCCTCTCCATCATGGACTCGGAGCGAGGCAAGATGTTCTTCATCACCTTCATGCTCTCCTATAACTGGGGCTCACGATTCAATAACTACTGATAAAGAAACAGTTACGTGAGGAGCAACTTCCCGTTTGAAAAAAAAACCGAAAAATTTTTCCTCATTTTATTTGCAGCATTTAAAAAATACGTATTTTTGCAGCCGATAACGATGCCCAATGGTGTAATTGGCAACACGACTGACTCTGGATCAGTAAAGTCCAGGTTCGAACCCTGGTTGGGCAACAAAAAGAATCCCTAATTGATAGCTATCAGTTAGGGATTTTTCTTTTGTTCAGCACTCATGGTCGTGGCAATGAGAGTCAGGCGTCTCAGGCTCGAGGGTGACATGAGTGATGCCGTGTTCGGCGAGGGCGTGTTTGAGCCGTTCCGACACCTCCGGCCAATGACTGAGGTCATCAACGACCACATGAGCCGTGAGCGCCGTCTCGGTGGTGCTAAGAGCCCACACATGGATGTGATGCGTTTCTTTCACATGCTCATCTTCAACCAGCATATACTCGACCTCTTCTAAGTCCACCCCGTCGGGGATGCCGTCCACCGCAAGCCTCAGGCTATCGGAAAGCAACTCCCACGTGGAGAAGAGGATGACGGCGGCGATGACGAGCGAAACGATGGGGTCGATGACCGTCCAACCGGTAAAATAGATGACGATACCGCTGATGACCACGCCGACAGACACCAAAGTGTCGGCAGCCATGTGCAAGAAGGCTCCTCGAACGTTGAGGTCGTCCTTCTGGCCGCGCATGAGCAACAAGGCCGTCACGCCGTTGATGACGATGCCTACGCCTGCCGTCCACGACACGGCGATGCCGTTCACCTCGGTGGGCTCGCTGAATTTGTGGACGCTCTCAATAACGATGGCGCCGACCGCTACCAACAGGATAACGGCATTCAGCAACGAGATGAGAATGGTGGACTTACGGTAACCATAGGTGAAACGCTCGTTACGCTGTACCTTGGCCAGACGAAAAGCAATCAGTACGAGCACCAGGCTAAACACATCGCTGAGGTTGTGTCCCGCGTCGCTAAGAAGCGAGAGAGAATCCTGCCACAGGCCTACGCCCGCCTCGATGAGCACAAAAAGCCCGTTAAGGATGATGGACAGGATGAAGATGCCGTTCAGCGACTGCGTCGGCGCGGTATGATGATGGTGATGATGATGTTCCATAACAACAGGTTTTGTATCGGCTGCAAAAATGAGAAAAATAACGCCAGCCTCCTCTCCTCATTAGTGATGAAAATCAAAGGCTTCGGTAACAAATAATGATGATATTAGAAAAAGAAGCGGAAACGAACCCGTTGTTTTCAAAACGCGTACTCGTACCCTGCGCCCACCCAGCCCCTAAAGCCGGTCTCCTTGATGTAAGACTTCAGACGGGTGCCTGAGGCATTGGCGTCCACCACTTCATCCATGATATAATCTCCCAAGAGATAGAAATTCAAAGTGTTGCGCTTGTCGAGCCTGACATCCACGCCCACAGCGCCACGCCAGCGGTTGACATAGCAGCCGTTGAAGCCGGTCAGGAACCAGCCCGCCTCGCCCACCTCGGAGTAGTCGTCCAAGGTGACGTAGACATTGCCGTCGTAGACCGCCTCGATGACGGGGGCGTTCAAGTAGGTACGCATCTCGACGTAGGCATAGGGAAGCACCCTGCCGAAGCCTTTGTATTGGGCCTTCAGGCGGCTCTTCAACGTCAAGGCGTTGCGTGGATTTTGATACACGTTGAAGTCGCCCGACCGTCGCGTCAGCTGAAAGAGTTCCTTCAACGAAAGACTCCAATCGCCAAGATGCAGCGTGCCCATGACATCAGCCATGAACCTGTGACGGGGGCTCTTGAACGCCTCCGACTTCGCCCCATAGCCGTTGATGAGGGCATAGCCCAAGCCGAGCTTGACGTTGGGATGCACCTTATAGCTCACCGCCAGTGTGGTCTGAAGGCGGTCGAGGCTGCCGAAGTTGTTGTCGAAACGCACCTCCTCCTCGAGGGCGACGTGAAGACCTTTGGTGATCTTCTTGTCCACCGCCACGGACACACGGCCGCCAAACTCAGGATCGAGGGCGACATCCGTCTGCGGGAACGCCACAAAGGGGAAGAGCAAGCCCAACACCAATATGATAATCCGTTTGTATCTCATAACGCTATACTGCCGCAAAGATAATCTTTTCCTCAGCAGAACTTGATTCGCTTGCAAAGGTATCAAAATCTTTTTTGCGGCCAGAGAGCAAAAGAAGACAATTTTTTACGCGTTTTTGCAAGAGGATCCAAAATAAAAGAGAGGCTTGAAAAAGCCTCTCTTTTTGTTTCTCCGTTTAGAAGATTGTGGTGGGTCTCTTCTGGAAGTCGCCGCAATCGGAGATGATCTTCGTGGTACCGTCGGGATAGACACGCTTGATGCAATGCGTACGATAATGCCAACTGGCGTCGTAGTCGGGATCGTCGGGCGAAAGGGGTTGCTCTCCCACATAGACCAACGAGCCGTCGTCCAACCATTTGGCGGTAAAGCCCGTGCAATCGGTGTCTTCCAAAGGCAACTGGAAAGTGCCGTCATAGCTGGAAACAGCCAAGATGCCATGCGCATAATCGCCCCATTCCAGGATGGCCATATAGAGCACCTTCGAGTTGTCGGGAGCCGACGAGACATACACGAACTCTGGTCCTTGGTAATAATCAGGATCAGAGACGTATTTGGTGAAATCAATCTTGTCGGTCAGGCACACCGGTGTGCCATCCGCGAACCAATACTGTCCATCTTTATTCTGGAGATACTCCTCAAACTCATCAGCGGTGCTCACATACTGGTAGTTCTCCTCGGTCTGTTCCTCGTCTTCCGAGATATAGACGGGTTCACTCTCCTGCCAGGTCTCATAGTCCCAGTCGGTGATTTGTCCGTTGTCCATGTTATACAGCTTCTGTTCTCTAAAATCATAGCCATCCCAACTGAAATCGTGATGCAGTCCCAGCATGTGACGACCGGCATAATACTCTAACGGCGAGACAGTACCGTAGGTCTCGGTGATGCATTTCTCGTAGTCCAAGCCCCAGTCGGCCACTTTTTCGGGTTGCGGGTTGATTTCCGTCAGGTTGACGCGTTTCAACACAATGCCCTTGCCGGCTGGCACGCAGTAATACAGACAATCGTCTTGGGCGAAGACGCAGTTCACCACGCTGTCGGTCTCAGCTTCATAGGGAATCGAGGTAGCGGTCTTCGTGTCGTAGAAATACAACTTACCATTATCGAGCATGGCAAGGTCGCATTCCGAGAGGTCGACCTCCTCCTCTTCCGCCTCCTCTGGAGTCATCTCCACGACGGTCTTCGTGGTGTTTGTGTCGTTATCGTTGCTCTGTTTGGGGATCAAGTTGCAACCAACAAGGCCCAATGCCAAGACGGCAACCAACGTATAAACCAGTTTCTTCATTTTCTTTTTTTATTTGTTGTTAAAAACAGTGTTTTCCTATAGCATTATTTTTCCAGATGCATCCTGATTCTTGAAGCCAGGATATCGACCACCACGGGGCTGGAGCCACGAGGCAGGATGATGTCGGCGGTGCGCTTGGTGGGTTCGATGAACTGTTGGTGCATGGGCTTGACGAAGGTCTGGTAATGGCGCAACACATCCTCCCAGGTACGGCCGCGCTCAGCGATGTCGCGGCGGATGATGCGCATCAGGCGCTCGTCGCCGTCAGTATCCACAAACACCTTGATGTCCATGCGTTTGCGCAGCTCCTCGTTGACCAGCACCATGATGCCTTCCACGATAATGACCTCGGTGGGATGCACATAGATGACCTCCTGCGAGCGGGCGCAAGTCACATAGGTATAGATGGGCATGGGAATGGTCTCGCCGTTCTTCAGGCGGTCGAGGTGGTCGATGAGCAGGTCCCACTCAATGGCGTCGGGGTGGTCGAAGTTGATCCGCTTCTTCTCTTCAGGCGTCTTGTCGCCGTTGTCGTAGTAATAAGCGTCCTGCGAAATGACTGATACTGAGTTCTCTGGCAGCTGACTGACCAGTTCCTTGACGACGGTGGTCTTTCCTGAGCCCGAACCGCCTGCGATTCCAATGACTAACATAATCTTAAGGTTTTTGTAATTGAGCGTTTCGAAATAGTGGCACAAAGATAGTGGTTTTGTTTAATTAACCACGTTGAATCCTCATTTTGTTGATAGTTTTCTGTACTTTTGCATAGTTTTTAAAACCAAAACTATGAAGTCCTTTCACCTATTTGCAGGTTTGCTCTTAATTGCCGGAATCATGGCCATCTGCAGTTGTGGTCCCAAACTGCCCGAACTCCCCGTGGCGGAAGTACTGCCCTATTTCGCCGATGCCGCCAAGACCAAGGCCGTTGACACGGCCTTCTATGAAGTCAAGGACGCCCGAGGCCAGAAGCTGGGCACGGTCCTGTTCTCGTCACCCTATTCCGACGAGGTGAAAGGCTTCAACGGTCCCACTCCTTTGTTAATAGCCTTGGATGCCGACGGGCGCATTAAGAATGTGGTCTTGTTGGAGAACCAAGAGACGCCACGCTTTGCCCAGATGGTCGTCGAAGGCGGCCTCTACGAAGCATGGAACGGCCTCACCGTCGAGGAGGCTCTGAGCACAGAGGTGGACGCCATCAGCGGCGCCACCTACACCTCCAACGGCGTGAAGAAAAGCCTCACCGCCCGTCTGCGGGCCTACCAACGGCAGCTGAAGAAGTAAAGTCGAAATTGGTACGGTTTTTGCATTTTCATAGGGCATCATCCTAAAAAAGACTGCCTTATGAAAAAGTTTTTGTTATCCATCTGCCTCCTTCTGGCCGTTTCGCTGACGGCAGAGGCACAGATTCGTCCACCCCATCCGCACCATCGCCACCATCCCAGAAGAACCATCGTGCAGCCTCGTCAAAGGGTTGCTCCCGATCGCATCTATAACCCCATCGGCGAGTTCCGTTTCCATGTGTACGGTGAGTTGGGCTCCAACGACTTCGGCGCCATCTTCATGCACGAGATCCCTTATCACTTCAGCGTGGGCGGTATGGCCGAATACCAAGTCGGACGCATCACCAGCCTCGGCGTCGGCGCCGAGTTTTATTCGACCTACGGAGAGTTCTGTCGTTTGTTCGATAACATGCAGCAGACCTACATCCACACACTGCCCATCTACGCCAACGTTAAACTGATGCTACCCGACACGCCCATCAGCCCCTTCGTCGAAGGACGCATCGGCTATTCGGCGCCTCTGGGCCAAGTGACCTGCAACGATCCTGACGGCGTGCGTCATTACAAATCAACGGGGTTGTACACAGGCGGTGCCGTTGGCCTCAAACTCTACCGCGTCTATCTCAGCCTCGGCTTGTCGGCCATCGATGTGATCGACAGCGACCTCGGCTTCAACGGCGGACGACAAGACGTCATCACCGACTACTACGTGAGATTGTCGTACGCATTCTAACTTGAAAACAATATGGAGAATATGTGTGGAGACGGCGCTTGCGCCGTCTCCACTTTTGTTACTCTTCGGCATCGTCATCCATAGAGGGTTCCGTTGTCCCCTCCAACACGATGACGATTTCGCCTTTTATCTCCTTCTTGGAAAAATGCTCGATCACCTCGGCCAAAGTGCCACGGGCGTTTTCCTCATGAATCTTGGTCAGCTCGCGCGAGACACTGACTCTGCGTTCGGAGCCGCAGACCTCCGCCAACTGCTGCAAGGTCTTCAGCAAACGGAACGGCGATTCGTAGAGAATAGTGGTATAAGGATAGTTGGCCACCGCCTGCAGTTTGGTCTGGCGACCTTTCTTATGGGGCAGGAAACCCTCGAAGATGAACTTCTCCGCCGGCAGCCCCGAGTTGACCAAGGCGGGCACAAAGGCCGTCGGACCCGGCAGGCACTCCACCTCAATATCGCGCTTCACGCATTCGCGCACCAGCAAAAACCCTGGGTCGGAGATGGCCGGCGTGCCAGCGTCGGTGACCAGCGCCATAGTCTCGCCCGCTTGGATGCGGTCGGCGATACGCTCCACCACCTGATGCTCGTTGCGGATATGGAAAGCCGTCATGGGCTTGCTGATATCAAGATGACGCAACAGGTTGCCCGAGGTACGCGTGTCCTCGGCGAGAATGCCGTCCACCTCCTTCAGGATGCGGATGGCACGCAAAGTGATGTCTTCCAGATTGCCGATGGGCGTAGGTACGAGATAGAGCTTCGACATGGCTGCGGTCATTCAAACTTACGAGAGACCAATTCTTTGAGTTTCTGATAGGCCTCATTGCTGCTGTTCCACTGCAACTCTATCTTCAACTCATTGAGGTAGATCAAGGCGCCATTGAGGGTCTTCAGATCGTTGAGGTTGTCGATGGACTTGTTGTACTTCTCCATGCTACCGCCGAACAACTCGTTGACAAACAAGAATTTGTCGTTGATACCGATGACCGACTTCAGGTCGCGGATGGGGTTTTGTTGCAGCTTGGCCGCCAACGAATTGTCCTCACCCATCATCTTCTCGCCCAGCACTTCAGGCATCGCCAACTCAAACTCAGCATCGTCGTGCTCGAAGAAGCCAGAGACAGAATCCGTATTTTGTCTTGAGATCTCCTCGTCAGCCACGGGACGTTCGTTTTCCATCTTGGGCATCTCCAAGGGGTTGTCCAGTACCAAGTCATCACCATGCACGCGGTCACGCGCCGGGATCTCGTCCTCGGGAATCGCTTCCATCACGTGGACCACCTTGCCGTCGTTCTCTATTGTGGTCTCGGGTTCCTTATCTTCAGGGAAGTCCTCGAAACGGAAGAAGATGCCGAATTCATCGCCTATGGGCTTCTCTTCCGGCTCGACGGGCTCCTCCACCTTGGTCTCAACGACTTGTGGCGTCTCCACTATCGGCGCTTCCTCCACGGGTGCGGTCTTTTCAACAGGAAGCTCTACCACCGGACTCGGCTCTTCGACAGGGGTCTCCACCACTGGCACCACTTCTTCGACAGGCGTCTCCTCCACAGGTGCCGCCTCCTCCCGCGCCTCCTCAGGCTCTTCTTGAGTCATGCCGCCAAAGAACCCTGCGATGGCCTCGGCGTCGAAAGGCAGGTCCTCATCGTCAACTTCATCGCCCAGATTGATGGAACAAAGCTGGTCATAAAGAGTGTGAGTGCGGTTCATCAGCACGTCCAAATCAAGTAACTCGATGGGTTTCTCGTTTCTTAAAAGGTAGTTGACCTGTTGGTATAACAAACTGATTTCCTGCTTTATAGCAAGCAGTCTCTCTTTTTGGTTCTCAAATTTTTCGTTCATATGGAAAATCTCTTTATCTTTGCCTCAAAAGAAAGTGCTAAAGTACAAATTTTCTTTTCCCGTGTCAAGCACGGGATGAAGATTTTTTCGACAAGCTCAATAACTAAATTTCGTTGTCATGTTTCTCGAAAAAGATTCTCACAATAGGTCGCAAGGTTGGATTGAAGTGATTTGCGGCTCCATGTTTTCAGGTAAGACCGAAGAGCTGATCCGTCGGTTGAAGCGCGCCAAGATCGCCAAGCTGAAGGTGGAGATCTTCAAGCCAGGCGTCGACACTCGTTATAGCGAGGAGGACGTGGTGTCGCACAACGCCACAGCCCTGCATTCCATCCCCGTGGAGAGCGCCAGTGAGATTCTTTTCTATGCCAATGACGTCGACGTTGTCGGCATTGACGAGGCGCAGTTCCTTGACGACGAACTGCCCAACGTGTGCCAGCAGTTGGCCAACCAAGGTGTGCGTGTCATCATCGCGGGTCTTGACATGGACTTCATGGGCAACCCCTTCGGCCCCATGCCAAAGCTGATGGCCATCGCCGAAGACGTCACCAAGGTGCACGCCATCTGCGTGCGCTGCGGCAGCCCGGCGCAGTTCTCGCACCGCACCATCGCTGGCGACAAATTAGTGGTATTGGGAGAAACAGAGAGTTACGAGCCTTTGTGCAGGGCTTGTTACCTTAAGGCTCGTGAGGAGAAATCACTTTCCACGCCCTTGGATAACGATTAAGACTGTGTAAATCAATATTTTGATATCCAAAGCAAGGCTCACATTCTCAATGTAGAGCACATCGTATTTCAGCCTTTCGACCATCTCGTCGACGTTCTCGGCATAGCCGTATTTCACCTCGCCCCAGCTGGTGATGCCGGGCTTTACCTTGAGGAGCAGGCGGTAATACGGGGCCTTCTCCATGATCTTGTCGATGAAATACTGACGCTCGGGGCGATAGCCCACCAGCGACATGTCGCCTTTCAGCACCGTCCAGAACTGCGGGATCTCGTCGAGACGTACCTTACGCATGAACTTGCCGAACTTGGTGATACGCGGGTCGTCGTCACTCGACAGCTGTGGCGTGCCACTCGCCTCGGCGTCGACCCTCATGCTGCGGAACTTGGCCATTTTGAACGGCTTGCCGCCCTTACCGATACGTTCCTGCGCATAGAAAACGGGGCCTTTCGAGGTAGCCTTCACAATGATGGCGCAAGCCAAGAACACGGGCGACAGGATAATGAGTGCCAAGGTCGAGGCCACGATGTCGAAAGCGCGTTTGACCACTCTCTGCCACACGGGCATCAGCTCGGGCGTGACCTGCACCAAAGGCGCCTGCCAGATGGCCGACTGCTTCACCGTTCCAAACACCAAATCCTGCATAGCGGGGATGATCTTCACGTTGGCCTCCGTAGTGTCGACTACCGAGAGCAGCACCTTCATCGTCTCCACCTCCGAACGCTCGATGGCGATGACGACTTCCTCGACGTTGTGTTCCTTCACAATCCGCTCAATCTCATGATAGGAGCCGAGACGCGGAAGGAACTCCGCCAACTTGTATTCCGACTTGTCATACACATTAAGGAAACCGATGACTCTTCTGCCCGAAGGCTTCACCTCCTCCTCGATCTCCTTGAAGATGGCGCAGGCGTTGTCGTTACTACCCACAATCAGCGTGTTGAATCCTATCTTCTTGCTCCTGATACGATAGATGACCGTTGTGGTGATTATGAGGCGAGGGATATAGATGATAACAAACTGAAGGGTAAACAGCGCTATAAACGATTGGTAATAAGACTTGTATGACGCCACTTCGTCGTCAAGGATGACCACGAAGAACAACACCACCACACCCAACAAGGTGACGAAAAACGTCTGGCCGAGCTCCTTGAGGCGCGATTTGTAGTACACCTTCTCATAGGCACCCGTGACAGCATGAAGGATGAGCCAACAGACGGGGATGATAATGACACCCAACCAAAAACTCGGCGTGACAAACGAATGGGTAATACGGTCCCAATAGTTGATGTAAAGGTCCTCGTGCGCCTTGCGGAAGAAATAGAACAGCGACCACGCCAGAATGGAGGCAATCCAATCGGCGAAGAAATACAGTGTAGCCAGTCTTTTCTTGTTCATAGCTTACGGTAGAGCAGTTTCAAGTTGTCGAAATAATAGTAGCGACGCTCGTCGATGGGATGATATTCGTAGCCATAGGCCAAGTCTTCTCCGGTAGTCAGGTCAGAGGTGAAATAGACCTTGAAGTAAGAGGCATCGGAATAGGTGTTCATTATGTACCCGATATTGATGTAGATTTTGTTCCAGCGCAGCGGCTTGTCGTGGGTCTTATCGGTAGGCGTCACCTTCACGAGCGGCAAGGTCTCCAATTTGTAGTCCTTGAAATATTTCACACCGACGAAGAAGGTGTCGTTGCAATTGTAGTCCATCTCCAACAGGCAATACACGCCACCCATGTCTTTGTAGAAATCAAATTCGTTGGCGGTAGCGATAGTGAAGTCAAGCGAGTCAGGCGGCAGCTCCACCTTGCCCGAATAGAACGAGTTGACGGAATGCCATGCCTCGCTCCCGCTGACGCGCAGCACTGACGTGTCGCTCTCGGCTTCTGGCAACACCGTGTTTGCCGTTTCGAAGTCCTCCATCCACGCCACCTCGCAGCCATCGCCAATAGGATAGTAGTTGAGCACGGGGTTCAAATTGACGATGCTGTCTTCCACGAGGTTAAGGCCCAGATATTCGCAGCGTTTGTAGAAGGGATAGGTCGCCCTTGAAGCCGCGATGCCGTTGCTGCAGATGCCGCCGAAGATGGTCACCTTGTGAGGACCTTTCTTCAGCACGGGGAAGGTGGCAGGCAACTCGTAGCAGCCGATGATCTGGTCGTCGACGTAGACCCAAGCGTCGGTGATTTTATGCGTGTTGGCGCCATACACCGAATAGTCGCACTCCAACGCGATGGAGTCAATGTGGATATAGGCCGGCACGGTCTGCGCGCCCTCAAACTTCTTGCAAGAGGACACACTCAGAAGACACGTGAAACCCAATAAAAAGAAAAGGGTAAAACTTCGATTCATGGTGGTAATCTTTTAATAAGGAAACGAAAGAAGCCCGTGATTATTGCAAGTCGTCAGTTTTTATTTCTTCACCCTGGCGATGGAGGCGTCGACGGCGTCAAGAATACGGTACGCCAGCTTCAAAACGTTGATGCCGTCGTCGATGGTGACGACAGGTGCGGTGTTGTGCGCGATGGCGTCGTAGAAGCTCTCCAGCTCCGTCTTGATGGCGTTGATAGGATGTATCTCGGGCATCTGGAAGGTAATCTGCTTCTCGGTGCCGTCGGCGAGAGTGAGGGTCGTCGACAGTGGGTTGTTGTTGTCCACCTCGTCGTTGATACGGAAAATCTCGGTCTTCTTATCCAGGAAATCGACGGTGATGTAGGCATCCTTTTGGAAGATACGGGTCTTGCGCATGTATTTCATCGACAGGCGTGAGGCGGTGAGGTTGGCCACAGTGCCATTCTCAAACTCGATGCGTACGTTGGCAATGTCGGGCGTGGGGCTGACGATGCTGACGCCACTAGCGCTGATGTGGGCTATTGGCGACTTGACGACGGTCAGGAGAATGTCGAGATCGTGCACCATCAGGTCGAGGACCACGGGCACGTCGGTGCCGCGCGGGTTGAACTGAGCCAGACGGTGTGCCTCGATGAAGAGAGGCTCGCCGATGAAAGGCTCGGCGGCGATGAAGGCGGGGTTGAAACGCTCGACATGACCCACTTGCACCTTCACACCGGCCTCGTCAGCCAGTTTCTTGAGGGCGTTGGCTTCGTCGGGAGTAGCCACGATAGGCTTCTCGATGAAGACATGACGGCGTTTCTTCAAGGCCTTAGAAGCGCATTCAAAATGGCGAATGGTGGGGGTGACGATGTCGACCACGTCGACGGCATCCATCAGGGCGTCGATAGACGCGAAACACTTCACGCCCATTTCCTCCTCCACCTGTTTGGCGGTGTCGGTGGCGGGGTCGTAGAAGCCCACCAATTCATATTGTTCGATCTGTTTGATGCAGTTGATGTGGATCTTGCCCAAATGTCCTGCACCTAAGACTCCGATTTTCAGCATAGTTAACGGTATTTCGCAGCACCGGCGCTTCGACGGGCTCAGCGACCGGACAAAAAATTTCCGCAAAAATAGTCTTTTTATCGTTCCACAGCGTCGCTTTTTAGTGTAATTTCGCAGCCTGGTAAACGAGCCTGCCGAATTATGAACACAAACTTAGAAGACAACTACCGACACAAGGGCCTGCGCAAGCAACTCGTCGAGGCGCTGCGAGCGAAGGGCATCACCGACGAGGCCGTGCTGACAGCCATCAACAAGGTGCCGCGTCACGTGTTTTTGGACTCTTCTTTCGTCGAGCTGGCCTATCAGGACCAGGCCTTCCCCATCGGCTCGGGTCAGACCATCTCGCAGCCTTCCACTGTGGCCTTCCAGACCCAGCTCCTCGGCGTTGTGAAAGGCATGAAGGTGCTTGAGATCGGCACAGGATCGGGATACCAAGCCTGCGTGTTGGCCGCCATGGGCGCCAAGGTGTTCAGCATCGAGCGGCAGCGCAACCTGTTTTTCAAGACCAAGGAAATTTTGGAGCAACTCCCCTTCCGCGTGAAGACCTTCTTAGGTGACGGCTTCGAGGGTCTCCCCACTTACCAACCTTTCGACCGCATCATCATCACGGCTGGGGCGCCCAGCATCCCTCCAACCCTCGTCGAGCAGATGAAGCCGGGCGGCGTCATGGTCATCCCGATGGACAACGCCGACGGCGACGGGCAGACGATGCTGAAGGTCACGAAATTGGAAGACGGCACGCTAAAAAAAGAGGAGTTCGGCGACTTCAAGTTCGTGCCGATGCTGAAAGATATAGGTAATGATTGAGAAAGAAAAAGGGAGGCCCTCCGACAAACTCAGGGACCTCTCTTTTTTAATTATTTCTTGAACATCCCGCCCAAAAGTCCTCTGAAAATCGACTTTCCGAGCTGACGACCAAAGGTCGTGGCCGTCGTGTTGATGGTCTTCTCCAAGGCCTTGCCAGCCGTCGATTTCTTCTTTTTGGAGCTGGTGCTTCTCGAACTAGTAGTTTTCGAGCGTTCCTTTTCTTTTGCCTCCTTGGCCTTGCGCTTCTCTTCCTCCTCGGCTTCGCGTTGCAGGCGTTTCTCTTCCTCCTTCTGCTGTTCGATTAGGCGCTCATAGGCGCTCTCGCGGTCGAAGCTCTTGTCGTAGATGCCATAGAGGCGCGAGTTGCGGACCAAGGCGTTGCGCTGTCCCTCGGTGATAGGACCAATCTGGCTCAACGGGAACAGGATCTTGGCGCGTTCGACGACGCAAGGGGCGCCTTTCTCGTCGAGGAAGGAGACCAAAGCCTCGCCTGTGCCCAGCTCCAGGATGGCCGCTTCGGTATCGAAGGTGGGGTTGGTGCGGAAGGTCTGCGCCGCCGCCTTGACGGTCTTCTGGTCCTTGGGGGTATAAGCCCTCAAGCCATGCAGCACGCGGTTGCCTAACTGTCCAGCGATGATCTCGGGGATGTCGCTCGGGCTCTGGGTGACGAAATAGACACCCACGCCCTTGGAACGCACGAGACGGATGACTTGTTCGATCTTGTCGATCAAGGCTTTGGAAGTGTCCTTGAAGAGCATGTGGGCCTCGTCGAAGAAGAAGATAAGTTTGGGCATATCGAGGTCGCCGACTTCGGGCAGCTGGTTGTAGAGCTCGCTCAACAGCCACAGCAGGAAGGTGGAATAGAGCTTGGGATTGAGCATCAGCTTGTCGGCAGCCAACACGTTCATCACGCCGCGGCCGCCTTCTGTTTGCAGGAAGTCGAACACATTGAACGAAGGCTCGCCGAAGAAGATCTCGCCGCCCTCGGCCTCAAGAGCCAACAGGGCGCGTTGGATGGCACCCACGCTCACCGACGACACCGTTCCGTAGGTCGTGGTATATTCCCTGGCATTTTTGGCCACATAGTCGAGCATCATGCGCAAGTCCTTCATATCGATGAGGAGCAAGCCTTGGTCATCGGCAATCTTGAAAACGATGTTGAGGATGCCGGTCTGGGTCTCGTTGAGGTCGAGCAGACGGGCCAGCAGTTGGGGTCCCATCTCCGAGATGGTGGCGCGGAGAGGGTGTCCCTGCTCGCCATACACGTCGAAGAAACGTGTGGGGCAGCCATGGAACTGCGGGTCTTCGATGCCGAACTCGGGGCAGCGCTTCTCGATGAAGCTACTCATGGCACCCGCCTGGCTGATGCCGGAGAGGTCGCCTTTCATATCGGCCATGAAGCAAGGCACGCCTGCCTCGCAGAAGGTCTCGGCGAGCACCTGCAGGGTGACGGTCTTACCCGTTCCCGTGGCGCCCGCGATCATGCCGTGACGGTTGGCCATCTTACCAATCATGTAGATGGGGCCGTTGTCGCAATGCGCGATGTAGAGTTTATGGTCTTCTGTATACATAATGTTGGTTTTATTTGTTGATTCTGAATCGAATGTATTTGATGGTCAGGCCTTGGTCGAGCCACATCTGCTCGTAGAAGGTGCGGATGGTCTTCACCTCCAATGGGTCGTCGGTGCCATAGAGGTCGTCGGTGGCATAGAGCAACGGCAGGCCTTGGGGCTCCATCACCTCATGGAGGGTGAACTCATACATGATGGGGCTATCAGTCTTGAGGTTGAGGATGCCGTCGGGGCGGACAATCTTGCGATAGCGATCGAGGAACTCCGGCGAGGTGAGGCGATGACGCGCGTTGCGGGCGCCTTCACCGGGATGCGGGTCGGGGAAAGTAACCCATATCTCCGACACTTCGTCCTTGGCGAAGAAGTGCTCGATTTGGTCGATGCGGGCACGCAGGAACGCCACGTTCTTCATGCCTTCCTCGTTGCTCTGCTTCAGGCCGCGCCAGATACGGGCACCCTTGATGTCGACACCGATATAATTGATATCACGATGCGCCCGGGCCAAGCCTACGGTATACTCACCCTTGCCGCAGCCCAGTTCCAGCACGATGGGGTTGTCGTTGTGGAAAAACTCCTCGTGCCACTTGCCCTGCAGCGGGAAGCCCTCGCCCATGATACGCTCATAGCTGTATTCAAACAGGTTGGGGAAGGTCTTGTTCTCGGCGAATCGCTCTAGTTTATTCTTTTTTGACATTGTTTCGTTTCTTGTCGGCTCATTTCTTAATCCAGACCTTGTATTCACCCTTGGCGCGCACCTCGCGCAAAGCGGCTGAGGCTTCCTCCATGGTGGTGTAACGTCCAATTGAGACGTACCATTGCTTGTAGTGCGGCTCGTAGAAGGCGTCGGTGTAGCCCTTCGACTTCAGCGTGTTCACCATATTGGCGGCGTTTTCCTCCAAGTCGAAGCATCCCGCGATGAGGCGCAAGGTGGCCTCAGGCTTCGCCTCAGCGGGAGTCTGCACAGTCGGGACTTGGGCGTCGGTGTTCTCGATCACCTCCGGCTCGGCGGGTTTCCAGGTCTCCATATAGTTCTTCAGCACCTCGTCCCAGTCCATCGTATATGTCGGAAGCGTATAGGCGCCCAGCTTGATGTCGATGGCGCGGTTCGGCTTCCCATGAATCAACTTAGTGAGGTCAATGACTTTGAAGTAATGCAGTCCGAAGACCACAGCGGCGGCCAATAAGAGTCCCAGCAAAATCCACAGCCATCCCAGGCCACGTCTCGGCGTGTCATCGTCCTCTTGTCCCTCGTCATTCTTGTGCACCTCCTTCTCGTCGACGGTGACAGGGGTGTTCTTGTCTTTCTGCTGCCGTTCGATCTCCTCTTTGATTTCCTCCTTGGTCTTCGATCGTAACACGGGCTCCGGAGTGAAGTCGCACAAGCCAAAAGCGTCGGCGTTGTAGTTCACTGCCTTATCGGGCTCAAAGGCGAGATCACCGGCCCAGTCATTATACAAAGTACCAATTTGGTTGAGTACCACTTTCTTCCCGGCCTTGAGGCTATTGAAGCAGTCGGAGACAAACATCGCCAACAAGCGACGAGCCTCGTCTTCAGGGACATCATTCTTATCGGCTATATAGTTGACAACCAGATCATTATCCTCTCGCAGATTGGGGTCAAACTCAATCAAGCTGGAGGGCATGGCGAAATAGTTTGCCACAGGGTTCACCTTGGCCGCGACCGACTTCTTGACGAAAGCGCCCAAGCCCGGCACCACCACGGTGTCGCGGACAAAGAGGAGGTCTGATATGGCTTCAGCGATAGAAATCATTCTTCCTTAAGTGTTTGGTTCATTGTAAGTTGTTCAGCCTTGGCCAAATCCTCAGGTGTGTCGATGGAAACATTCACGGCGTCGGTCACGGCCATGCGGATGGACAAACCGTTTTCAAGCCAGCGCAACTGTTCGAGCGACTCTGACAGCTCCAAAGTGGTTGGGCTCATGGCAGCTACCTGCCTCAAGGTCTCCGCCTTATAGGCATAGATGCCGATATGCTGGTAGAACACGCCATTCGCAAGCCATTGTCCCTTGTCCACATTGCGCATAAATGGAATGGGATTCCTGCTGAAATACAACGCCTTGCCATCTTTGTCCATCACCACTTTCACCGTATTGGGGCTGAACAGTTCCTCTTCGTCGTCTATCCTTCTAGCCAACGATGCCAGCTGTACTTCCTCTTGCGAAATCAAGTCGACGAGCAAGTCGATTTGTCTCGGGTCGATAAAAGGCTCATCGCCTTGGATGTTGACCACGGCATCATATTGATTGCCAAGGATATCCAACGCCTCGCAGCAACGGTCGGTGCCGCTGCGGTGGTTGGGGTCGGTCATCACATACCGTCCGCCGAAACTCATCACCTCGTCGGCGATGCGGACGTCGTCGGTGGCCACCACCACGTCGTCGAGTTTCGACTTCCACGCCTGCTCGCACACACGACGGATCATCGTCTTCCCCTTGATCATGGCCAAAGGCTTGCCGGGAAAGCGTGTCGAGGCATAGCGTGAGGGTATGATTCCTACGACTCTCATTTTAGAACAATCCGTTAAGCGAGGCTTCTATCTTGTCGACGACGGTGCTCAAGTCCTCGGGGTTCTCGAGATCGATGTTATCGGTCTCGATAATCAGAAGTTTGCCGTCTTTGTATTCGCTGATCCACTTCTCATAACGTTCGTTGAGGTTGGTCAGGTAGCTGATGCTGATGCTCTGCTCAAACTCGCGGTTGCGCTTGGCGATGTGGCGGATGAGCGTAGGCACCGAGGCTCGCAGATAAATGAGCAGGTCGGGCGGCTGCAGGAACTTGGTCATCAGCTCGAAGAGCGACTGGTAGTTCTCGAAGTCGCGCGTCTCCATCAGGCCCATCGAATAGAGGTTGGCGGCGAAGATGTGCGCATCCTCGTAAATAGTGCGGTCTTGGATGACGTCCTCACCGCTCTTGCGGATGTCCATCACCTGACGGAAACGGCTGTTGAGGAAGAACACCTGGATGTTGAACGACCAGCGTTGCATGTCCTCGTAAAAGCTGTCAAGATAAGGATTGTGTTCAACTTCCTCATAGTGAGGCTTCCAGTTGAAATGCTTGGCCAGGAGTCCCGTGAGGGTCGTCTTGCCTGAGCCTATGTTGCCTGCTACTGCGATATGCATGATGCGTAGTTTTTATGGGGTGAAAGAAGTTGCTAAAATAAGGAAAAGTCGGCAAAGCACAGGTAATTTTTTTTCAAAAAAGCAAAAAATCACCTCCAGCTAATAGAAAGACCCTATAAATCAAAGGCTTATTTCGGCGCTTTTATCAACAGATAGACACCAAGCCCACAGAAGATGAGGTTGGGGATCCAGGCGGCGAGCATGGGGGAAAGTCCGCCCGAGATGGCGAACGACTTGGAGACCTGCATGAAGAGGATGTAGGCAAAGGCGATGGTGATGCCGATACCGAGGTGCATGCCGATGCCTCCCCTCACCTTGCGGCTCGACAACGCCGCGCCAATCAGCGTGAGGATGAGGACCGCCGCCGGGGCCGACATGCGCTGGTGCATCTCCACCTCATAGGCCTTCACGCCCTCGGAGCCTTTCTCTTTCATTGACCGGATGTGGTCGCGGAGCTCGAAGAAATTCATCTCGTCGAAGTCTTCCTTGATTTTGTACAGGTCGGTGGGCACCAGATTCATGATGGTATCATAGTTACGTCCTTTCTCGAGACGTTCTTCCGCCCCATCAAGATGACGTATGGCATAAGGGTCGAAATACCAGCTGTTGGGACCGAGGGTGTCGTGATAGAGCACGTCGGCCATGGCCTTGTATTTCAGGTCGCTGCCCTCGTATTTCTCCCACGAGAACTTATAGCCATACTGCTTGTTAATGTTATAACTTTCCACATAGACGAACTCGTCTTTGTCCAACAGCACATGGACGTTACGTCCTGCGCTCTGTGTGAGCTTCTCCATGTACTCATCTTTGAACTGACGCCGTATCTCGTTAGTCTTAGGTATCAAGAAGTTACCGAAATAAAGCGACATCAAAGCGATGATAGACGCGGCAAACAGATACGGCACGAGGAAACGCCAGAAGCTGATACCGCTACTCAAGATGGCCACCACCTCGGTGCGCGCCGCCATCTTGGAGGTGAAGAACACCACGGCAATGAAGGCGAACAGATGGACGAAGAGGTTGATGTAGTAAGGGATCGACATGACGTAGTAGTCGACCACGATGCGTTGCCATGGAGCATGGTGTTTCAAGAAGCTGTCGATGTTTTCAGACAGGTCGAAAATGATGACGACCAAGAGCAGCATCGAGATGGCAAAGAAGAACGTCCCGATGTATTTCTTGAAGATATATGCGTCTATCTTTCTCATTTACAACCTTCTGGTGACTTTTTGAAGCATCGCGTCACGCCACTCGGCGAAGTCGCCGGCAATGATGTGCTTCCTCGACTCGCGCACCAGCCAGAGGTAGAACCCGATATTGTGGAGGCTGGCGATCATGGGGCCGAGGATCTCGCCCGCGACGAAGAGATGACGCAGATAGGCCCTCGTATATTGTGCATCGACAAAAGTTTCACCGTTGGGGTCGACAGGCGAGAAGTCCATCTTCCACTTCTCGTTCTTCAGGTTGATAATACCTTCGGAGGTGAAAATCATACCGTTACGTCCGTTTCGGGTAGGCATCACGCAGTCGAACATATCAACGCCGCGAGAGATGCCTTCAAGGATGTTGGCCGGTGTGCCCACGCCCATCAGATAGCGGGGCCTATCCTTGGGCAGGATGGCATTCACCAACTCGATCATCTCATACATCACCTCGGTGGGCTCGCCCACGGCCAGTCCGCCGATGGCGTTGCCGACAGCGTCTTTCGAGGCGATGTATTCCGCCGACTGCTCGCGCAAGTCTCGGTAGACACAGCCCTGCACAATGGGGAACAAGGCCTGCTCGTAACCGTATTTCGGCTCAGTGGCGTTGAAACGCTCGAAGCAACGGTCGAGCCAGCGGTGAGTACGTTCCATCGAGGGCTTGGCATACTGATAGTCGGCGGTGCCGGGCGTGCACTCGTCGAACGCCATCATGATGTCGGCGCCGATGCTGCGTTGAATGTCCATCACATTCTCGGGCGTGAACAGATGGCGTGAACCGTCAATATGCGACTGGAAGGTGACGCCCTCCTCTTTCATCTTGCGGATGCCCGTGAGCGAAAACACCTGAAAACCACCGCTATCGGTCAAGATGGGGCGGTCCCACCCGTTGAACTTATGGAGGCCTCCAGCGGCCTCAAGCACCTCAAGGCCAGGACGTAGATACAAGTGATAGGTGTTGCCCAAGATAATCTGTGCCTTCACCTCATCACGCACGTCGCGCAGATGGCAGGCCTTCACCGTGCCCGCCGTGCCCACAGGCATGAAAATCGGGGTCTCGATGGGGCCATGATCGGTATGAAGGACGCCAGCGCGGGCGTTGCTTTTCGGGTCGTTGGCGGCAATGCTAAAATTCATCGTACTAATTTTGCGCAAAAGTACAGTTTTTTTCAATGCAAACCCGAGATTCCCCTACGGGGAATGGAGTTATGCGTTGATTATGTTGACGGCGGCAATAGAGATCACCCAAACGTAAACGCCACAAGCCGCCGCAGAAAAATAACGCAACAATACTCCATTCCCGTGAGGGAATCTCCAAAAATCAAAAATTATTCTTCGTTTAGTTTCAACATTATTATTATCTTTGCACTCAATAAAAATTGAACAACGTGCATATCGAATTTTTCTTCAATCGTCTTAGTTTCATCATTTTAATCGTCTTCGGCGTTTGTCTTATCATCCAACTGCTCTACCACTGGGGTCTCTTCTCGAAGGTAGCCTTCTACAAAAGAAACGCCCGCCCGAAGCTCGACGAGGAATTGGAACCCGTCTCCATCGTACTTTGCGCCCGCGACGCCTACGAGTATCTCGTGGAGCTGATTCCCGTTCTGCTCAAACAGGACTATCCTGACTTTGAGATTGTTGTGGTGAACGACTGCTCCGACGACGAGACCGAAGAATACTTGAAAGACTTGGAACGCAAGGAGTCACGGGTGAAGCCTGTGCAGCTGAAACAACACCTCAACTTCTTCAACGGCAAGAAGTTTCCCCTCTCGATGGGCATCAAGTCGGCGCAAAACGACCTCATCATTCTCACCGACTGCAACTGCATGCCCGTCAACGACCAATGGCTGCGCAGCGTGGTAAATCGTTACAACAACCGCACCGAGATCGTCATCGGCTACAGCCCGTATGTTCAGAAGAAGAGCAGCCTCAACCGCATCATGCGTTTCGACGCACTGCAGAACGGTTTGCTGTATCTCTCCGCCGCCTTGAACCGTCATCCATACATGGGCGTAGGCAAGAACCTCTCCTATCGTAAAGAGTTGTTCTACAGAAACCAAGGATTCATCTCGCATTACAAGACCTCTGTAGGCGACGACGACCTGTTCATCAGCCAGGTGGCCACGAAGAAAAACACGGAGGTGCTGATTGACGCCGAGGACGCCATCCTCACCACCCCGCCGAGCAGTTTCCACCTGTGGATGCGACAAAAGAGCAGACGCTATTCCACTGTGTCGAAATACGACAACCGCGCCCGATTGATGCTGAGCCTGTTCTACGGTTCGCAGCTTCTATTCTACGTGTCGTTCATCGCCTTGCTCGCCCTCTGCGCCCGACCCGCCTTCGCCATCACCAATGGCGCGGCGTTCTATATTCCCATTCTGGTCTTTTTCTTCCTCCTGCGCTTTGGAACACAGCTCTTTATCTACCACAAAGCCTCAAAGCGCCTAGGTGAAAAAGGCCTGATCCCAGGCTTAATCCTTTACGATTTCCTGTTCGTATTCCTCAGCCCCTGGCAGAGACTGATGGGCCGCATGAATGTCGGAGTGGAATAAAAAACGACTAGTTTTCTTGCTTTTTTGTTTTAAACGACATATTTTTGTCGCGAAATAGCAAAAAATCAGGATAACATGAAAACCAAAACCTTCTTTCTAACCCTTCTTGCGCTTGGTATATGCATAGGTGCAATGCAAGCCCAGACTG
This sequence comes from Candidatus Limimorpha sp., assembly GCA_045132275.1. Lineage (GTDB taxonomy): Bacteria > Bacteroidota > Bacteroidia > Bacteroidales > F082 > Limimorpha. Next base: position 20,550 of record JBGURY010000006.1, on the reverse strand, counting down.
TGGTTTACGGAAGTCTCGGCATTGGAAACGTGAACATCTCGGTGAAAAAGTCGACCTATGGCACCAGCACTGACGCCAAAGGCAACTACACTTTGCGGCTGTACGAAAAAAGTCGGCACGTCGACCTCCTATATTCCTGCATCGGCTACTACGACACCATCATCAACCTCTCCCCGACACAACTACGACACGACTCCCTCCAAATCAGTTTCAGGATGAGGAAAAAAGATTACCAACTGCAAGAAGTCGGCGTCAGCGTGGAGATGCCTCCAAGGCTTGAAGACGGGCGGTATTTCATCATGGACTTCGAAATGTATAATGGCACGCTTTGTCTCTTGGAAGCCAGCCACAACAGGAAACAATTCCGTCTCATCCTTACCGACGAAAACTTGTACAGCCTTGACACCATTCCAATACCAACCGGCATTAAACCCGAAAACTTGCAGCGCGACTGCATGGGCAACTGCCAACTCATCGCCACCGACAGCGTCTACCAGATTGACCTCTCGAACAAACCGCATCGCTTCATTTCGGCATTAAAATCTTACTACCTCCGAGTGATGAAAGGATGCCTGTTTGCCACCGATCAGCATATCTATGTCAAAGAGAGTCTCATGCAGGGGTACCTTGCCTATTTCTATAGGATCGACCGCAACACGCAATCGTTCCAGACTCTTTTCACAAGCGACATGACCGAAAACATAGACAAGTATCAGGATGAAATGACCTTATACATGAAAATGTGGTATAGCACCCCCAAACCTCATGGCGCCCCTCCTGGCGTTTGGAGCCGCCATATCAAAAACCACTGGTTCCGCCCCAGTGACGCGGAATTGGCTTTGGCCAAAGACACTCTTGTCTATTTCGACCACAGTCTTGGCTTCATCATCAGATACGGACTTGACGTCAACAAAATCGACAGCTGCGCCATCAGCTATCCTTTCATGGAAGGATGGAAGCCCCTACTCTATCAAGACCCAGCCAAGAACCATTTCTACACCATCATCAAGGACCGCTTATTTGAGATCGACACAAAGACAGGTAAGGTTTCGGCGAGGACAAAACTCAATGCCAACCTCTTCAACAAAATCCTTGTCTATAACGGGCATCTATTCGTATTGAGACGAATGACCGATTCGTCGGGAAAACTCAGGTCCTACATCGAACGCAGAGCCATTTGAGCGGCTTTGTTCACCCTTTTATTTGGATCGTAAAACCTTCGTCGATGAGCGGCCGCACCAAAGCCCGCATCTCGTCGACGGTAAACTTTTGCAATCCCACTTCGGGTGTGGGACGGTCGATGGTGTAGACCATCACCTCGCGAGGCCTCAAAACACGCGCTATCTCCATCCAGCCGTTCAGCACCTCGGGACTCGAGGAGTCGAAGTCTCCGCTTTTCAAGAACATGGTCTGCAGGATGAAGTCTCCGTTGAACCGCTTCAAGGCCTCTACGACGCGATGGATGTCGTAGCCCGGCGCGGGATGGTTGATCTTTTCAATCAACTCATTGGTCGGGGCGTCGATTTTCATCGTCGGGTTGTCCACTTTGCGCAAAGCGTTGAACACCTCGGGCTTGTGCGCCATAGTGGCATTCGACAGCACCGTAATCTTGGAGTCGGGAAAGTACTTGTTCCGCAAAGCAATCGTGTCGTCGATAATCCTCGGAAACTCAGGATTAAGAGTCGGCTCGCCGTCACCGCTGAAGGTGATGGAGTCGATAGGCACTTGGTTTTCGAGACAGTGCTGAAGTTTCATCTCCAAGGCAGTGCGCACTCTTTCAGCGGTAGGCAATACGGTGTCGTCACGACCATCCTTGTTCCATCCGCATTCGCAGTAGATGCAGTCGAAAGTGCAGATCTTTCCGTTCTCGGGAAGCAAATTAATACCTAAGGAGCTGCCTAAACGTCGGCTAAAGATAGGACCAAAAACGACTTCTTCTCTGATCATAGTTTTCTGTTTTGCCTATAGCCTATGGCCTGCCTCAACCATAAAGGTGAACTTCTCACCTATTGTTGAAGCAGGCCATTAGCCATTGGCCATCGGCCATAGTAATTACTTTGCGTACTGAACGGCTCTCGTCTCGCGGATGACCGTGATCTTGATCTGGCCCGGATAGGTCATCTCGGTCTGGATCTGCTTCGAGAGATCGTAGGCGATGCGGTCGGCGTCTTGGTCGGAAACCTTGTCGGCGCCCACGATGACGCGCAGCTCACGGCCAGCTTGGATGGCATAGGTCTTCACCACACCGGGATAGCTCATAGCCATGTCCTCCAACTTGTTGAGGCGCTGGATATAGGCCTCCACCACCTCGCGGCGGGCGCCGGGACGAGCACCCGAGATGGCGTCGCACACCTGCACGATGGGCGAGATCAGGTTGTCCATCTCGATCTCCTCGTGGTGGGCGCCGATGGCGTTGCAGATGTCGGGTTTCTCCTTCATGCGCTCCGCCACCTTCATGCCGAGGATGGCATGCGGCAGCTCCTCCTCGTTCTCCGCCACCTTACCGATGTCGTGCAAGAGACCAGCGCGCTTGGCGGCCTTCACGTTGAGACCCAACTCAGCGGCCATAGTGGCGCAGAGCTTGGCGGTCTCGATGGAGTGCTGCAGCAGGTTCTGGCCATAGCTGGTACGGTACTTCATGCGGCCGATCATCTTGATGAGTTCGGGGTTGAGATTATGGACGCCAAGGTCGATGCAAGTGCGCTTGCCGGTCTCCATAATCTCTTGGTCCACTTGCTTCTCCACTTTGTGCACCACTTCTTCGATGCGGGCGGGGTGGATGCGGCCGTCGACGACGAGCTTCTGCAACGAGAGGCGCGCGATCTCGCGACGGATGGGGTCGAATCCGGAGATGAGGATGGCGTCGGGGCTATCGTCGATGATAATTTCGACGCCTGTCATAGACTCAAGGGTGCGGATGTTACGGCCCTCACGACCGATGATACGGCCCTTGATCTCATCGTTTTCGATATTGAACACGCTGACGGTGTTTTCAATTGCCGTCTCCGAAGCTGTGCGTTGGATGGTCTCCAGCACAATCTTCTTGGCGGTCTGGGCCGCGCTCATCTTGGCCTCTTCGGTGACTTCCTTCACGTAGACCATGGCATCAGCCTGAGCCTCTTCCTTGATGAGTTCGATGAGTTGTTCCTTGGCTTCCTTGGCCGAGAGACCCGAGATGGTCTCCAGTTTCTTCGACGCCTCGGCGTGGATGCGGTCGAGGTCAGCCTTTTTCTTATTGAAGGTTTCTATCTGGCTTTCGAGTTTCTGCTGCGTGCCCTGCACCTCTTTCAGCTTGCGTTGCGCCTCTTCCATCTTCTTGTTGGCGTCGGCCTTCAGCTGGTTGATGCGGTTCTCGGCGCTTGACAGCTCGCGTTTGCGTTCTTCGCAGGCTTTCTCGTGCTCATCCTTCATCTGGAGGAACTTCTCCTTGGCTTGCAAGATGCGCTCCTTCTTGATGACTTCGGCCTTTTCCTTGGCCTCTTCCAGAAGAACGGTTTGTTCCTTGATGACAGCTTTTTTGAGCAATGTAGCCGTGATAAGGTACCCAACCGCAATGCCCACGACTAAAGCCGCTGCGGCGATAATAATCCAAGTAGTGTTTGAGATGAGTAATAACATTTTAAACTCTGTTTTTACTCGAAAAATGAGGAGGAATCAAAGAGAAACTGCCTGCTCTTGGGAGATGCGTAAACCCCAAATAATACGCTTGTGGCCACCGCGTTGCGCAAACGTCCACCGGTGCCCGAAGGCACTTCCCCGAAGGGAATGAGGCCTGTTTTTACAGAGCGCGAGTAGACCGGTTGATGTGTGTTTAGTGTTGAGTTTACCAAATGCGCTGAACAGGCAGTTCCAGATCTTCAAAGAACGTTGCCACGGACGCCTCCGTGGTTATGATTGTTCGCTCAACAAGTTGTTCAGGTCTTCAAGCTGTCGTTCCAGATTCTGATTGCGGTAGGTCAGCTCTGCGTCCATCTTCACCACCGAGGTGGCAAACTGCAAGGCGGTCATCGAAAGCAAATCCTGTACGTCTTTGTAGGCGTAATGCTTCGAGTAGTACTTGATCCTCTCGTTGATGAGGTTGCCGGCCTTGCGGACCTTCTCTTCGTCAGCGCGGGCCACCGAAAGGCGGTAGGGCCTATCCAACAGGGTGATATTGATTGTGATCTCATCCATCTCGCTGACTTTCAATTATCTGAGTTATTCCTTACTGTTCAAAATCGAAACGCACCTGTCGATTTCCCTGACTAACTCCTTGATGAGCCGTCTTCCTTCTTCTACTTCTCCCTCGTTGTCGAGTGCGTTAACAATTGTAGATTTATTTATTTTGTCCTGCAACTCCGTCGCCGACCTACGCAGCGCCAGATTCTCCTGGTCCAACGCGGCGTTTTCCTCGACGAGCCGCTTGTTTTCCTTGGCCAACTGATTCTTCTCATCAATCAATTTCCGCAATTTAGTCTCAATTTCGGATACTATGATGCTCAAGTCGGCCATGTTGCAAACGGTCTTGGAATTGTGCCACAAAAGTACGATTTTTTCTTTTTCTCCGCCTATTTTTCCGAAAAAAAATGCTCCGTCAGCCGCGCATGGCGAAAATTATCCTATTTTTATCGCTCCAAAAACAGTTATTGTCAGATGAACCTCAAGCACGCTTTTATGATCGCACTGACCGCACTGGCGGCCTCTTGCGCCCCAAGAGAGACCACCCTGACCTTGTTGGAAACCACCGACACCCATGGACGTTACGATGAGTTCGCCAACGACGCCTTTGTTATCAAACAAATGAAGGCCGAACTGGGCGACAAGCTCATCCTCCTAGACAACGGAGACGACCTGCAAGGCACTGTGTTTCAATACTGTTCAAACCAAGACGCCGAGCATCCCAACCTCGTTTCGGAGGTGCTCAACTATTTCCCCTACGACGTGGTCTGCGTGGGCAACCACGACATCGAGGCGGGGCGCAAAGTGTTCGATCGCCTCTATTCCGAAACCAAGATGCCCGTGTTGGCCGCCAACGTCATCGACGAGACGACAAACGAGCCCTATTTCACGCCTTATGTCGTCTTGAAACGAGACGGTTTCAAAATCGCCGTTCTCGGCCTGCTCACCCCCTATGTAGTCACCTGGGTACCAGACAGATTGCGCCCCGGGTTGCGTTTTGAGCAGCTGGAAGCAGCGGCCGAGAAATGGGTGCAAATCATACAAGACAAGGAGCGTCCCGACCTCATGGTGGGACTCTTCCACTCGGGTTATGAGCCACAGGCGCAGAACCTACCCGCAGGCCATCCGCTTGGACAAGAGAACGCCGCCAAATGGGTGGCAGAGAATGTGCCGGGCTTCGACATCATCTTTTACGGCCACGACCACCGAGCCCGCGCCGAGAAGCTGACAAACCCCAACGGCGAGCCCGTCTACGCACTCAACTCGGGTTGCCGCGGCCAAGGCATGGCTAAAGCCGAAGTGACGTTGAAAAAAGGACAGAAACCCCAGATCACCGTCGAACTCATGACCACCGACGGCGAAGAGAAAGACAGCACTTTCCTTGCCATGCTCCAGCCCTACCTCGACCGCGCCGAAGAATACAAACAACGCGAGGTGGCCGTGCTGCCCGTCACCATCAGCACCGACGAGGCTTTCAAAGGGTCGTGCCTCTGGGTCGACGAGATACACCGCTGCCAGATGGAGACCGTCGAAGCCGAAGGCGTCCACGCCGACATCTCGATGGTGGCACCTTTGAGCGGCGGAAAGACCATCGAAGCGGGAACGCTGACGGTCAATGACTTCTTCACCTGGTATCCCTTCGAGAACGCACTAGCCGTCATGGCCCTGACAGGCAAGGAGGTGAAAGACTTCCTCGAATATGCCTACGAGATGAAGAACCCCATCTACAACTTCGACTCGGGCGCGGGGCTCATTTATGAAGTGACCGACAAAAACCCCATGGGCGAGCGGATCAATATCATCAGCATGGCCGACGGCACACCTTTCGATATGGACAAGACCTACAACGTGGTGATGAACTCCTACCGTTCGATGGGTGGCGGCAACCACCTCATCAACGGTGTGGGATGGGCACAAGAAGAAATCAAGGACCATGTGGTGTGGCAAAGCGACCGTGACCTCCGATCCCTCTTCATCGACTGGGCGACGAGGAAAGGCACACTCGACACCGAACCGCTGAGCTGTTGGAAACTGAAGTGATGAGAGAAGAGTTCCTATATTACATCTGGGAGAACCGCTTAATAGACAAGGACTTGAAGACCACAGAAGGCGAGTCCGTCGAAGTGGTAACCACAGGCTATCGCAACACCGACTCGGGTCCCGACTTCTTGGAGGCGAGAATCCAGATCGGCGACAAACTCTGGGCAGGCCATGTGGAAATCCATGTGAGAGCCAGCGACTGGAACCGCCACGGGCATCAAACCGACAAAGCCTACAAAAACGTCATCCTGCATGTGGTATATGAGAACGACACCAAGGTCAACGACATACCTACTTTGGAACTGAAAGGCCATTTCGACGAGTGCCTCTTTGCCCAATATCAGAAACTTATCTCGTCAAAGAACTGGATTCCTTGCGAGAAAAGCATCACCCAAGTGCCCGTCTTCACCCGCCTCTCATGGCTCGACCGCATGGCAGTAGAGCGTTTGGAAAGCAAGTCGGGAACCGTGACCAAGATATTGGAATCCAACCAATTTGATTGGGAAGACGCTCTTTACAAGCTATTGATGCGTTATTTTGGCCTGAAAGTCAACAACGAGGCGTTTGAGTACTTGGCCCACATCCTGCCTTTCAAAACCTTACTGAAGCATGCCGACAACCTGTTGCAACTGGAGGCCATGCTCTTCGGTTGCGCCGGACTCCTCGAAGATGACTTCTCGGAAGACTATCCCCTGCTGCTCAAACGTGAGTTCAGCGTGATGCGTGCCAAATTCAACCTCTTGACCATGCCTGCCGAGAGGTGGCGCTTTATGCGCATGCGGCCTTCGAATTTCCCTACTATTCGTTTGGCACAAATGGCGCGACTCATCCACCAAAACGGCTGTCTGTTCTCCAAAATCAAGGCGGCGAAAGATGCGTCAGAGGTCAAAGCATTATTTGACGTGAAAGCATCAGACTATTGGGAGACACACTATCGATGGGGTGTCCCAACCGAATCCAAACCGAAACATCTGGGCGACACCACCACCGATGTTTTGATCGTCAACGCAGTGGCGCCCCTGATGTTTTGCTATGGCAAACTGCATAAGGACGAATCAGCGTGCGAGACCGCCATGCAGTTCTTGGAAGACACTGAAGCAGAAGACAATGCCATCATACGCCATTTCGTCTCATGCGGTATCACGGCTGACAATGCCATGCAGACGCAGGCCTTGCTGCATCTTTATAATATGTATTGCAAGCGGAAACGGTGCTTGGAATGCCGATTAGGAAACGTGTTGATGAAATAGAATTTTTCCTATTATTGCAGATTATTTCAGAAAACAAAAACATCATCATATGGAAAACGATCAATTCAAACTGCCCGAGAACGCGCAACGCGAGCTGAATCCGGGTGAAGAGTACGAACCGATACTCTCGAAGAACAAGAAGTACCAGGAAGTTACGGTATGGTCGGTCTGCATAGGCCTGGTAATGACCATATTGTTTTCGGCTGCCGCCGCCTACCTTGGCCTGAAAGTCGGACAAGTGTTTGAGGCCGCCATTCCCATCGCCATCATCGCCATCGGCCTCACGGGTCTGGCGCGCAAGAACGACGCCCTGTCGCAAAACGTCATCATCCAGTCCATCGGTGGCTGCTCGGGCGGCGTGGTGGCAGGTGCCATCTTCACTTTGCCTGCCCTCTACATCCTGCAAGGCAAGGGCTACCAAATCGAGATCAACTTCTGGCAGGTGTTCATCGCCTCGCTGCTGGGCGGCATCTTGGGCATCCTGTTCCTCATCCCCTTCCGCAAATACTTTGTGAAGGAACAACACGGCAAGTTCCCCTTCCCCGAAGCCACGGCTACCACACAGGTGCTGGTCAGCGGACAGAAGAAGGGCAAGGACTCCTTACTGTTGGTAATCAGCGGCTTGATTGGCGGTTTATATGACTTCATCGTCTCCACCTTCGGCTGGTGGTCTGAGACCATCACCACCCGCATGATGGGCTGGGGCACGGCCTTAGCTGACAAAGCCAAGCTGATGTTCAAGGTGAACACCGGTGCCGCCGTCCTCGGTCTGGGTTACATCATCGGCCTGAAATACGCCTTCATCATCTGCTGCGGCTCCATGTTGGTGTGGTTCATCATCATCCCGGGCATGAACCTCATCTGGGGCGACCAGATCATCGACCTGATGAACACGGGCGTGTTGCAGACCATCGGTGAGATGAGCCCCGAGCAGATCTTCAAGGACTACGCTCGTCATATCGGCATCGGTGGCATCGCCATGGCGGGTGTCATCAGCATCATCAAGTCGTGGAAAGTCATCAAGTCGTCGGTAAGCCTCGCCGCCAACGAGTTCAAGGGCAAGAAGGCCTCGGCCGAGCCTGTCGACCGCACACAAAGCGACATCTCCATGAAGTTTGTCGTCATCGGCATCGTGGCCGTGCTCATCGTCACCTTCCTGTTCTTCTGGTTCGGTGTGGTGCATAACGTATGGCACGCCTTGATAGGCATTCTGGTCGTGGCCGTCATCGCCTTCCTGTTCACGACGGTGGCCGCCAACGCTATCGCCATTGTGGGCAGCAACCCCGTGAGCGGCATGACGCTGATGACCCTGATCCTGGCCTCGTTGGTGATGGTCGCCGCAGGACTGAGTGGCCCCAGCGGCATGACCGCCACCTTGATTATAGGCGGTGTGGTCTGTACGGCCTTGGCCGTAGCAGGCGCCTTCATCACTGACCTGAAGGTGGGTTATTGGATCGGCACGACGCCTAAGAAACAAGAGATATGGAAGTTCGTCGGCGTGGCCGTGGCTGCCGCCACCGTCGCCGGTGTCATCATGGTGCTCAACAAGGCCTACGGTTTCGTCGGCGAGAGGGCTTTGGTCGCACCGCAAGCCAACGCCATGAGTGCCGTCATCGAACCGATGATGTCGGGCGGCAGCGCACCCTGGCTGCTCTACGGCATCGGCGCCGCCATCGCCTTGATCCTCAACTTCTGCAAGATTCCCGCACTGCCCTTCGCCTTGGGTATGTTCATCCCCATCGAGCTCAACGTGCCGCTGCTCATCGGTGGCGCCATCTCGTGGTTCGTGAGCAGCCGAAGCAAGGACAAGAAACTCAACGACGCCCGCTACAACCGCGGCACCCTCATCGCCTCTGGCTTCATCGCCGGTGGTGCCTTGATGGGTGTGGTGAGCGCCATCCTCAAGTTCTGCAACGTGGATGCTGTGGCGCGCACCGCCGACGGAGGCTACTTCAACGAGACCCCGTGGGCCGGCCTCATCGCCTTGGTGATGTACATCGCCATCATCGTATATATGATTTGGGACTCGAAACGGGCCAAAGTCGAAGAAGAATAAAAAAGTTGTACCTTTGCGCCACAATTTTCCAGTACTGTGGCAAGCATAACGTTTCAACCTTATAAAGCTGATGCCCACATCGATGCGATAGTAAACACTTTGCGCGATGGAGGGCATTTGCTTTGTTCCAGCTTGGCGGCCTCCGCGAAGGCCTTCGTCGTCGAAGAGACTTTCCGCCAGATGGGCGGTCAACACCTCATCGTCTGCGCCGACAAGGAAGACGCGGCCTATTTCTACAACGACCTCGAGAGTCTCCTCGGCGAGCGTGGCATGGACTACAGCAAGAAACAAGTGCTCTTCTACCCCACCTCCTACAAACGTCCCTACGAGCCCGAGAAGGCCGACAACACCTATATTCTCTCGCGCACCGAGGTACTGCAACGCGTCTCCACCTCCGAGCGCAAGACCTTGATCGTCAGTTATCCAGAGGCATTGAGCGAGAAGGTCTTTACCCGCAAGCTGCTGGCCAAAAACACCTTTAAACTCAAGGTGGGCGAAAAGGTCAACCTCGACTTCCTCACTGACTTGCTCTATGACTACGAGTTTGAGAATGTCGACTTCGTGGTGGAGCCTGGACAGTTTGCCATCCGTGGCGGCCTCGTCGACGTGTTCTCCTTCGCCAACGACTATCCCTACCGCATCGAGTTCTTCGGTGACGAGGTTGAAAGCATCCGCAGCTTCAACATCGCCGACCAACTATCCATCGAGCAACTGAAGCAAATCGTGCTGCTGCCCAACATGCAGGAACGCGCCTTCATAGAAGAGCGCGAGGCCATCTTGCAATACCTGCCCGACACCACCGCCGTGTGGCTTACCGACATGGCCTTCTTCGCCACTCAGGTCGACAAGGAATACGACCGCGCCGTGGAGGCCTTCGAGAAGATGCAAGAGCGGGACGAGGATGTGAAAGCCTTGACACCTGGCCTGCTGTTCAGCAAATCCGACGAGTTGCTGGAATGTTTGAAAAAACGCCGCACCATAGAATTCGGCACAACCAGTCAACTCTCAACTCTCAACTCTCAACTCTCAACTATTACATTCCACACCAAACCACAGCCTATCTTCAGCAAGAACTTCAATTTGCTCATCGACGACATCGCAGACCACAAGGAAGAAGGCTATCGTGTCATCGTGTTCTCCGAGAGCAGCAAACAACTCTCGCGCATCCAGGCCATCCTGAACGATATCAACCATAACGACGAAGGCCACCGCGACTTCGAGACCGAGACCATCGCCATCCACGGCGGCTTCATCGACGAGGACCTGAAGGTGTGCTGCTACACCGACCACCAGATCTTCGAGCGTTATCACCGCTTCCACCTGCGCGACAATTTCTCGACCAAGCAGGCCATCACGCTGAAAGACCTCTATGAGCTGAAACCCGGTGACTACGTCACCCATATCGACCACGGCATCGGACGCTTCGACGGTCTCGAGACCATCGAGAACAACGGCAAGCCGCAGGAGGCCATCCGCCTCATCTACAACAACGGCGACCTGCTCTATGTGAGCATCCACTCACTGCACCGCATCGCGAAATACAGCAGCAAAGACGGCACCGAGCCCAAACTCAGCACCCTCGGCAGCGGCGCCTGGAACCGCCTGAAGAACAAGACGAAGAGCAAAGTCAAAGACATCGCCCGCGAGCTCATCAAGCTCTACGCCGAGCGCAAACGCAGTCCTGGTTTTCAGTTCTCGCCCGACAACTACCTGCAGAACGAACTTGAGGCCTCCTTCATCTACGAGGACACTCCCGACCAGCTGAAGGCCACCACCGACGTGAAACGCGACATGGAGAGCGACCATCCCATGGACCGCCTCGTATGCGGCGACGTGGGCTTCGGTAAGACCGAGGTGGCCATGCGCGCCGCCTTCAAGGCCTGCTGCGACTCCAAACAGGTGGCCGTGCTCGTGCCCACCACAGTGCTGGCTCTGCAACACTACCATACCTTCACCGAACGCTTCGAGGGCTTCCCCGTCACCGTGGAATACCTCAACCGGTTCAAGACGGCGAAACAGCAGACCGAGATCCTGAAGAGACTCGAGAAAGGCGAGATCGACATCATCATCGGAACGCATCGCCTCACGGGAAAAGATGTGAAATTCAAGGACTTGGGATTGCTTGTCATCGACGAGGAACAGAAATTCGGTGTGGCTGCCAAGGAGAAGCTGAAGGAGATGAAGGCCAATGTCGACACTTTGACCTTGACCGCCACCCCCATCCCAAGAACGCTGCAGTTCTCCATGATGGGCGCCCGCGACCTCAGCGTCATCACCACGCCGCCGCCTAACCGCTATCCCGTGCAGACCGAGCTACGTGGCTTCGACGGCGAGCTCATCCGCGACGCCATACAGTTCGAACTCGCCCGCAACGGACAGGTGTTCTTCATCCACAACCGCATCCAGAACATCATGGACGTGCACGACTTCATCTTGAAATATGTGCCCGGCGTACGCATCGCCGTCGCCCACGGCCAGATGGAAGGCGCCAAGTTGGAGAAGATCATGCTGGACTTCATCAATGGCGACTATGACGTGCTGCTCTGCACCACCATCGTGGAAAGCGGCCTCGACATCCCCAACGCCAACACCATCATCATCAACGACGCCCACCGCTATGGTCTCAGCGACCTGCACCAGCTACGCGGCCGCGTGGGCCGCTCCAACAAGAAGGCCTTCTGCTACCTGCTGACGCCGCCACTCAACACACTCACCCAAGACGCCCAAAAACGTCTCCGTGCCCTGGAGGAGTTCTCCGACCTCGGCGAAGGCATCAGCATCGCCATGCGTGACCTCGACATCCGTGGCGCCGGCAACATCCTCGGCGCCGAACAGAGCGGCTTCATCAACGACATCGGATTTGAGACCTACCACAAGATTCTCGACGAGGCCATCCTCGAACTGAAAGAGACTGAGTTTCAGGACATCTTCGAAAAGGAGGAGGAAAAGTCTTACGTCGCCGACTGCACTATCGAGACCGACATGGAGGTGCGTTTCCCCGCAGATTACATCAACTCGACGCAGGAACGTGTCAGCCTCTACAGCGAGCTCGACCGCATCAAGACCGAGGAGAGCCTGATGCAATTCACCGATCATCTCATCGACCGCTTCGGCCCCATCCCCAAACAGGTCAACGACTTGCTCAACACCGTCCGTCTGCGCTGGATCGCCAAGGATTTGGGATTCGAGAAGATTTTACTGCGCCACCACAACATGACGGCGTATTTCGTCAGCAACCAAGCCTCGAAATACTACGAGAGCAGCACCTATATGCAGATCTTGCAATACATCATGAGCCACCCGAAGCGCACCACCCTCAAAGAGGTCAACGACAAACTTCAGCTCACCGTCAAAGAGGTCAGCACGGTGACACAAGCGTTGGAGTTATTGAAGGAGATGATGTGTAAAGACGTTTCCTGAAATTTCTCCGAATAACAAACAAAATCCTTTTTCGAGACGTTTCAGGAAACGTCTCTACAAACGAAACAATCAAATGTCTGATATAAAATATAAAGACAAATACCGCATCCCTTCTGCAAGGGCGACCTGGCACGATTACGATGGCGGTTTTTATTTCATCACCATCTGTACAAAAAATCGCGAACATGATTTTGGCGAGATTGAAGAAGGAAAAATGTTATTATCTAAAATAGGAGCACATACCCAGAAATGCATTGAAGAAATCACCCAACACAACCCTTACGCCGAAATACCATTGTATGTCGTTATGCCCAATCATTTGCATTTGATTGTCGTCATCGATAATGACAAAACGCCACACGACAAACGGACTGTTGATGTAATCACAACGCCTCTACAAGAGAAAACACCTATTGAACGGGCAACAGAAATGCAATCATGGCTATCGGTCGTCATTCGGCAATTCAAACAATCCATCACACGTTTTGCCAATGAAAATAGTATTGAATTCGCCTGGCAAACCCGTTTTCACGACCATATCATTCGAGATAATGACGAATTGAACGGTATTGCAAATTATATTGAGAACAATGTAATGAATTGGAAAGAGGATGAATTCTACACCCCACACCGTCGCCTGTAGAGACGTTTCCCGAAACGTCTCCGAATAACAGACGGATTCCATTTCGAGACGTTTCAGGAAACGTCTCTACATTTTTCTTCCCAGAAATCCGCGTCCTTGGCCCCGATTTCCTTCGGGTCGAAAACGGGCTCTTTGCCTTCTTTCTTCTGCCGTTCGTAAGAACGTAATGCCTTGAATGCCTTGGGCGAGAGCAACAGAATAGCGATGATGTTGATCCACGCCATCATGCCCACACCGATGTCGCCGAGGTCCCACATAGCCTTGGCCTCATAAAGGGAGCCGAAGAACACCATGCCCACCACGCCGATACGCAGCACCCAAATCAGGACTTGTTCCTTCTTGCCTTTGCCGAAGAGATAGACAAGATTGGTCTCCGCATAGTAATAATAGGCCATGATGGTCGTGAAAGCGAAGAAAAACAAGGCGATAGAGATGATAACGCCGCCTGTCTTGATACCCAGCAACGTCCCCAAAGCCGCCGTCGTGTAGCTGACACCCGGAGCGCCCATCTCAGTACCGTTGGCAGCGTAAAGAAGGTTGCCCGAAGCGTCGAAGACATTGTAGGTCTTGCAGGCCAGGATCATCACGGCAGTGGCAGTGCAAACCAATAAGGTGTCGATATACACCGAGAACGCCTGCACCAGTCCCTGTTTGACAGGATGCGACACTTTGGCCGCGCCTGCCACGATAGCGCCCGTGCCTTGACCCGCCTCGTTGGAGTATATGCCACGCTTCACGCCCCAGGCGATGGTGGAGCCCAAAATGCCGCCCAACACCTGATGCATGCCAACGGCGCCACGGATCATGTCCATAAAGACCGAAGGCACCACTTTGGCATTGATGATCAAGACAACGATAGAAAGCAAGATATACAGGACAGCCATGAAAGGCGCCACAATCTGCGCCACGTTGGCGATACGGTTCACGCCGCCAATCACCACGACGCCGATGAGCAAAGCCACCACGCCTCCCACGATGGCTGGGTTGATATTAAAGGTATTGGCAAAAGAAAGGGCGATGCCGTTGGACTGTACCGGAGGCAAAAAGAAGCCTGCGGCCAAAACCGCGGTGACGGCGAAGACCACCGCAAGCCATTTGCTACGCAGGCCTTTCTCGATATAATAGGCCGGTCCGCCTCGGAACTGACCCTTGTGCTCCTCTTTGTAAACCTGCGACAAAGTGGCCTCGGAGAAAGCCGAACCCGCTCCTAAGAAGGCGATGATCCACATCCAAACGATGGCACCCGGACCACCATAACCGATAGCGGTGGCCACACCTACGATGTTACCCGTGCCCACGCGTCCCGACAATGCCATCGAGAAAGCCTGAAACGAAGTGATGCCCGTTTTTTGCGAATTCTCGGTGGAAAAGAGCAGCCTCGCCATCTCACGCAAGCGGCGCACCTGAACGAAGCGTGTGCCGATGGAGAAATACAGACCCGCCAGGAGGCAGATGGCCACCAACGCGGGACTCCACACCCAACCGCTGATTGTGTTTATGATTTGTTCCATTGAATTTACCGTTTTGAAGGGTCAAAGATAGGGATTTTTATCAACAAAACTATCAAAACCCTCCAAAACTCACCACGTCAAGCACGCGTCCAAATCCCGTTTCAGGGCATCCGTGTCCATGTGCTGCCCGATAAAGACGAGTTTCTGCATGCGGTCGCCGTAGGTGTCGTCCCAGTCACGGCGAAGGGTGGGCTCGCGGTCCATCATCATGGCCAACTCGTTGGCGGGCATGGTGGCGAACCACAAACCGGCGTCACGGAGCTGTACTTGCTTGCCCGCCTGCTCGAAGATGTAACAGTTGTCCATCTCGTTCTTGAAGTAGCAGATGCCCTTCACACGGATGACATTCTTCGGCAGCTTGCGCGCCACGAACTCGTCGAATCGAGCCATGTTGAACGGCTGGCGGCGGTAATAAACGAAGGTGCCGATGCCATATTCCTCCACCTCGCCACCCTCATGGTCGTGGTGATGATGGTGGTGGTGATGGCCATGCTCCTCTTCCTCGTCATCATCGTCATGGTCGTGATGCTCATGATGATGGTGATGATGTTCATGTTCCTCCTCGTCGTGGTCGTCATCCTCGTCGTCATCGTCCTCGACGACGGCGCCTTCCACCTCCTTAATCCAAGTGGCGGAGGTGGCCACCTTGTCGAAGTCGAACATGTGGGTGTTGAGGATCTTGTCGAAGTCCACCTCGCCGTAGTCACAGGGGATGATTTCGGCGGTAGGCTGCAAGGCGCGGATGATGCTCTTCACGCGGCCCAGTTCCTCGGGCGTGACTTCCGAGGCCTTGTTGAGCAGGATGATGTTGCAGAACTCAATCTGCTGTATGACCAAGCTCTCCAAATCGTCCTCGGCCAGGTTTTTCTTCATCAAGTCGTCGCCGCAACCGAACTCGCTCTGCATACGCAAGGCGTCGACCACGGTCACGATGCAGTCCAAGATGGGCAGACCGTCCTTGGTGAGTTGCCATGCCATCTGCGGGAACGAACAAATCGTTTGCGCGATGGGTTCCGGCTCGCAGATGCCGCTGGCCTCGATGACGATATAATCGAAACGCTGCATGACGATGATCTCGTGCAGCTGCTGGATGAGGTCCATCTTCAAGGTGCAGCAGATGCAACCGTTCTGCAAGGCGACCAGGCTGTCGTCCTTCTGCCCTACCACGCCGCCTTTCTCAATCAGGTCGGCGTCGATGTTCACTTCACCTATATCGTTGACAATCACGGCAAACTTGATGCCCTTGCGGTTGTTTAATATCTTGTTGACCAAAGTGGTCTTGCCGCTACCGAGATAACCTGTGAGCAGCAATACGGGAATATCTTTCTTCATTTTTTTGTACTTTTGCAACGGATTGCAAAAGTACAAAAAATATGAGTAAACGTGACGACTATAAACTCCTGTTATCACAAGTCAAAGCGATGGTAAAGGACGAGACCGACCCCGTCGCCAATATGGCCAATGTGGCCGCCCTGATTCAAGAAGCCTTCAGTTTCTGGTGGACGGGATTCTACCGTGTCATCGGCGAGCAGCTGGTGCTCGGCCCCTTCCAAGGTCCCGTGGCCTGCACCCGCATCGGCTATGGCAAAGGCGTTTGCGGCACATCTTGGAAAGAGCGCAAGACCTATGTCGTAGAAGACGTGGAGCAGTTCCCAGGCCACATCGCCTGCAGCAGCGAGTCGCGAAGCGAAATTGTCGTGCCTTTATATAAAGGTGAGGAAGTCATCGGTGTGTTGGACATCGACAGCGAGAAACTAGCTACGTTTGACGCCGTCGACAAGGAATGGCTGGAACAAATCGCCGAGGTGGTGGCGAATCGAATTTGAGCAATCAATTTGCGCAATTCAGTTTTTTTGTTGTTCTTTGCAGAAAATAAACTCAACCATGAAAGACTTTTTCCGTAGGGTGCTGGCCTACCTGAAAAAGCTCATCCATCTCTCCGATGAGATCGACTACGAGAACGCCAGCGCCTCCATCCGCAAGAATATCGCCTTCAAAGGCACCAACGTGTTCATCTTAGCCTGCGCCATCATCATCGCCTCGGTAGGCTTGAACGTCAACTCCATCCCCGTCATCATCGGCGCCATGTTGGTCTCGCCCGTGATGGGCCCCATCCTAGGCTTTGGCTTGGGTCTCGGCACCGAGGACACCGACTTGGTGAAAAACTCTTTGAAGAACTTCGGCGTGATGGTCGTCATCAGCATCTTGGCCTCCTCCTTGTTTTTCCTTCTCAGTCCCTTGAGTCTGGCCAACCCGTCGGAGTTGCTGGCCAGAACCCGACCGACCATCTACGACGTGCTCATCGCCCTCTTTGGCGGTTTAGCGGGCATCATCGAGACCTCACGCAAGGACAAGGGCAGCGTCATCACCGGCGTGGCCATCGCCACCGCCCTCATGCCGCCCCTCTGCACCGTGGGCTATGGCATCTCCATCTGGAAAGGGTCTGTCATCTTCGGCGCCCTCTACCTCTTCCTCATCAACAGCGTGTTCATCGCCTTGGCCACCTTCGCGGCGGTGAAGTATTTCCGTTTCCCAGTGGCGGAGAACACCGACGAGGGCCGCCGACGTCTTCCAAAAGGCTGGCTAGTCACCATAATGCTCATCGTCATCGTGCCCAGCATTATCTCTGCCTTCAGCGTCATCAAGGAGAACAACTTCAACATACACGCTGAGAAAGTGGTGGCCGAAAACAAGAACCTTGGCAAGTGCTTCATCTATGACCACAAGGCCACCTACGCGCGCAAGGACTCAAAACTGGAGCTCTTCCTCGCCGGCGAGACCTTGACCAACGAAGCCAAACAAAAAATCTACAAGAGCGCCGAAGAATACGGCATCACGCGCAACCAAATCGTCTTCCATGAAGACGCCACCAGCATGAGGCAAGAATTTTCCGAGGCTGAGATGATGAAAGGCTTCTTGGAACATACCGACCAGCAAATCAAGGCTTTGAACGACAGCATCGCCAAACTGACGGCCACACTCTCCGACTATCAGTCGAAAGAGATTCCCGTCGACAACATCGCCAAAGAGTTGTTCACACAATACCCCAACATTACCGGGGTAAGCCTAAGCAGTGGTTCCTCTATCCAAGTATCCGATAGCATTGCCACCGAACAAATTATAGCCTTCATCACCACAGAAAAGCCCATGCCCATCGAGAATCACGACCGTATCGAACGCTGGCTGAAGGTCCGATTGAAAAACGAGAACGTTTTGGTGGTGAATCAAGTGGAGAAATAACGACAAAAGCCGCAGAAAACTGCGGCTTTTTCATTGATTCCGTGGAGATTACCGGACTCGAACCGGCCACCTTCAGATTGCGAACCTGACGCTCTACCAGATGAGCTAAATCCCCGTTGAGGCTGCAAAAATACAACAAAAATGCTTATCAAGGGATTCTTGAAAGAAATTTTCCGTTTTCACGGAATGAAAATCCTACAAAAAGGGAATATTTTTGGGGAAATAAGCGTATTTTTGCCGACCCAATTTAATACTATAGCACCATGAACATAGAAGAATATATCGTCTTTAGAGTCAACGCCTTACTCCATGCCCACGACGCCAAAATCGTGATGCGTCTCGAAGGCGGCATGAGCAACTACACCTATGTTGTCGAATGTGAAGGCAAGAAATACACCTACCGTGTGCCGGGCAAGTTCGCGGAAAGATTCGTCGACCGTGATGAAGAATGGGCCAACATCCAAGAAGTGGACCGTCTCGGTCTGAACAACGTGACCACCTACGTGGAGATCCGCTCGGGCGAGAAGCTGGCTGAATATGTGGAAGGCACCATCATGAGCACCACCGATGTGGTCTCCTACAACGAGATGTCGGTGAAAGCCCTGAAGAAGATCCATGGCAGTGACCTGAAATTCAAGGACTACAATGCCTTTGGCCGCCTTGATAACTATCAGAACTACTGTCTTGAGATGGGCTACGTCTTCCCCCAAGAGTACCTCGACTTGCGCAAGAAACTCGAAGACATCCGCGCCACTCAGACCAACGTGCCCAAGGTGCCCTGCCACTGCGACTACCAACCCACCAACCTCGTCATCAACGGCGACAAGCTGTACGTCTTGGACTGGGAGTTTGCCGGCATGAACGACCCCTTCTATGACATCGCCTGCTACGGCAACGCGGGCTTCGACAAGGCCCTTTCCCTGTTAGAGGCCTACGTAGGCCATAAACCTAACAAGGAGGAGCTGCAGCGTCTCTATTTCCACCGCGCCTTCCAGTGCCTGCAATGGTACAATGTAGCCATCTTCAAGGACCGTGTGGGTCTCAGCAAGGATCTCAATATGGACTTCAACGCCGTAGCGCTGTTCTTCCTCAATATGGCAAAAGATTTATTGGAAAACTACGATAAACTTTGAATGATGAATGCAGAATGCTGAATGTCGCAATGCGGCAACATCATTCAGCATTCTGCATTCCAAATTCCGCATTCAATAAAGGAAGTCGGCGGCGGTAAAACTGCCGAAATCCCCGTCCAAGCCCAATTCAGCCTTGGCTTCGTCGGAGAGCATGTCGATGCTCCAGACGGGGTCGAAGGTGAGCTCTACGTCGACACTCTTCACACCCATGATGGCCTGCACACGGTTCCTTACCTCGGCGGGCAAGGTCTCGGCCACGGGACAGTTGGGAGCCGTCACCGTCATCACAATCTTCACGTTGCCCTCTTCATCGGCCTCGACGCCATAAATCAAGTGCAGCGTCCAGATGTCAACGGGAATCTCAGGGTCGTAGATGGTCTTCAGGACCGAGATCACGGTCTCTTTCAAGGTATTCACTTCTTCCTGTGTCATGCTTGTCCCTCCTTCAGTTTAAATGCCTCCGCATAAAGCAGCATCTGTTTCAGCATGGCCAAAAGGCCGTTGGAGCGTGTGGGCGACAAATGCTCTTTCAATCCGATTTCGTCCAAAAACGAAAGGTCGGCGGCGAGGATGTCCTCCGGCGTCTGGCCCGAGAACACCTTTATTAATAAGTTGACGATGCCTTTGGTGATGACGGCGTCACTGTCGGCGGTGTAATACACCTTGCCGTCGTTCAGTTCAGCGTTGAGCCACACACGCGACTGGCAGCCATTGATGAGATGCGCCTCGTCACGGTATTTGTCGTCGATGATGGGGCACTCCTTCCCCATCTCTATCAGCATGGCGTAACGGTCCATCCAGTCGTCGAACATGGAGAAGTCCTCCACAATGCTGTCTTGTATTTCCTTGATTGTCATAGTCTCTTGGTCTATTGTTGACAGATCGCCTCTGTCAAAAATCATACCGCAAAAATACAAAAAAGAAAGGCAACCCCGAAGGATTGCCTTTCGTTTTTTATCGGTCGGTTGTAGAGACGGTGTGGCACCGTCTCTACTGAATCAACCGATGGTCATTATTGCATGACAGTGACGCGCTTGACGGTCACACCAGCCTCGGTGTACACACGCACCATGTACATGCCAGCGTTGAACTGACCCAT